>JAJFKC010000010.1 GCA_021773435.1 Porticoccaceae bacterium | reverse complement strand
ACACCGTCGATCAGGCTTAACTGAACAGCTTTAACTTTGAATTCATTTGAGTACTGCCACGTCTTTCTGGGTTTTGTGTATTTCGGCATTGGACACCTCATCTGTTAGATGTTGGTGTCCGTTAAAGCGGGGGAAGATCAGTGTTTAATCACAGTCGCTTGTTATGTGATGTCTGTTGCATCAAATATAAGCCTTATTTTAGAAATCTTACCTTCTGAGAACCAAAATAGTTGCGACATGAGCGCACACTTTTTCTCTTTTTTAAATATATATGTTATGCACACTGAATCAGCGTTTTCATATTCTTCCACTATTTCATAGTTGCAGCTTTCCCACGGAGACTCCTTTAGAGAATCAATATACTCCTCGGCTGTATTGCTTTGTAAAAAAGGCCCTTGGAAATCAAGCTTGTCTGTAAATAAATCGTATAGCTCATCAAGCCCCTGTGTTTCGAAGAACACCTTCAAATATTTTCTGGCAAGCTCGATTCTCTTCATGGTCAATTCACATAACAGTGAATTGTAAAGCCATTGGCACTATATCTCTTTGGCACTCTATCCCAGTGCGTCCAGCAAAGCACTTGAGTTTAATACCTTTAAAAACAACAGGTTGGTATTTTTTTGATATTTTACAAACGAACATATAGGGCCGCCCTTTGTTGTACTTATGTTTTTCCATGGCCACTTATCCTATTCGAGTATCTATAAAAATCAATGAGTTACCAATTATATTCTCGTGATATAGAGCCAGCGGCTCGTGATCCTGGGTATTTACCTAATGACCAAGGCTATTGCGCCAAGGCTCCGCCATCAATCACCAGCTCGGTGCCAGTAATAAAAGACGCATCATCCGAAGCGAGAAACAGCACACCATTGGCGATATCTTTAGGCTTGCCCAAACGGCCAATGGGTGTTGCCTTGATCATAGTTTGACGTGCGGCTTCTTTAGCCTCGTCACCACTGCCTTTGGCGATGGCGCGCAGGGCGCTTTGCAGGCCTTCTGTTTCCATATAGCCGGGGTGGACTGAGTTAACGCGTATATTGAAGCCCAGCTGAGCGCATTCCAGCGCGGCGGCTTTGGTGGCGAGTCGCACACCGCCTTTGGACGCACAATAAGCGGTTGAACCCGGCGCGCCGATAAACCCCATAATTGACGATATATTGATAATCGAGCCTCCGCCTTCCCATTTCGAGGCCCGTTCACGCATCGGCGGTATGCAATGTTTCATACCCAGAAACACACCTTCCATATTAATGCCCATCATGTATTGCCAGTCTTTTAGCTCCATCTTATCGATGCGCCCACCGGTGCCGATACCGGCATTGTTAAGCAGCACATCGACACCACCGAAATGTTCTTTCGTTTTTGCGACGACTTCGATCCATTGCTCTTCGCTGGCGGTGTCCTGGGTTAGAAATATCGCGCTGCCACCCGCTTCGTTAATTTCGGCGACAGCTTTTGCACCCAGCTCTTCACGCAGATCGGTGAGCACCACTTGCGCGCCACCTTCTGCCAATCTTTTTGCCGATGCCGCACCCAAACCCCGTGCGCCACCGGTGACTATGGCCACCTTCCCATCTACTCGATTCATGCTTTTTCCTCTAATTTGTGTTCACTATGTTTTTTACCTACCGTTACAATTTAGCCGAGACAGAAGCTTACTGCCAGCGCTATAACACCAGCCTGTTCGGGGTTAGAATAGCGGCCCTGTTTGAATAGCCCAACTAAATTATCCCAACTACCTACCCCAATTAAGGTGAACGCAGTATGAATGCCCCGGTGAATCCCGCTTTTGAGTTTATCCGCACCAAGCGAATCGAGTCTTTAAATCTTGATGTCAGCGAGTACCGACACATCAACACCGGCGCGCAGCATATTCACATTGCCACCGACAACGACGAGAACGTGTTTCTGGTGGCTCTGCGCACGGTGCCTGAAGATAGTCGAGGTGTTGCCCATATTCTGGAACACACCGCCCTTTGTGGGAGTGAAAAATATCCGGTTCGCGACCCTTTCTTTATGATGATCCGGCGGTCGCTGAATACCTTTATGAATGCCTTCACCAGCTCTGACTGGACTGCCTACCCCTTTGCTAGCCAGAACAAAAAAGATTTCAATAACTTGTTAAGCGTTTATCTCGATGCGGTGTTCTTTTCTCGCCTGGATGAACTGGATTTTCTTCAGGAAGGTCATCGCCTGGAATTTGCGGAGCCCGATAAAGCGGACTCCGAGCTGGTCTATAAAGGCGTGGTCTTTAATGAAATGAAGGGCGCCATGAGTTCTGTGCCATCAACCCTGTGGCACACCATGACCAAATACCTATACCCCACGTCGACCTATCACTACAACAGCGGCGGTGATCCGGAGCATATTCCGGACCTGAGTTATCAGCAGCTAACCGAGTTTTATCGAACTCACTACCACCCCAGCAATGCGATTTTTATGACCTTTGGTGATATTCCCGCGATTGAGCATCAAACCACCTTTGAAGCTGAGGTTTTGAATCGCTTTGAGAAGCTAGACAAAACTATTTCTGTAGGCGATGAAAAACGCTATCTGGCTCCCATCACTGTAGAGGAAGCCTACGCCTACGACGAACCCGGTTCCACCGATGGCAAAACTCATATTGTGCTGGGTTGGCTACTCGGCAAATCCACCGACTTGCAAGCCTCCATGCGTGCCCATCTGTTAAACAGCATTTTGTTGGACAACAGCGCTTCGCCCCTGCTCAAAGCACTGGAGACCACCGACCTCGGCGCCTCACCATCGCCTTTATGTGGCCTGGAAGACTCGCAGAAAGAAGTGTGTTTTTTATGTGGCATCGAAGGTAGCGAGGCCGATAAAGCGGCAGATTTTGAAAAACTGGTGCTCGACGTGTTGAACGGTGTCGCTACTAACGGTGTGCCGCAGGAACAAGTTGAGGCATCACTACACCAGCTGGAATTACGCCAGCGTGAAATCGGTGGCGACGGTTACCCCTATGGTTTGCAGCTAATACTCACCTCGCTGACCAACGCCACCCATCGAGGTGATCCCATTGCGCTGCTCGATCTTGAACCCGTGCTGGCCCAGCTGCGTGAAGATATCAAAGACCCTGACTTTATTCAGAACCTGACCCGCGAGTTGCTCATAAATAATAACCATCGCGTGCGCCTGGTTATGCATCCGGATCAACAGTTGTCCGCCCGTAAGGAACAGGCCGAAAAAGCCGCTCTCGACACTATCCGAGCCCACCTGTCCAGCGACGACAAAGCTAAAATTACTGAACAGGCCGAAGCCCTGGCAGAGCGACAAATCCAGCAAGATGATGAATCAGTATTACCCAAAGTGACGCTCAGCGACGTTGCGCCGGAGATGTCTTATACAGAAGCAGAGGGTACCAAAGCAGGGAGTAAAACGGCCCCCGGTACAGTAAACGCCCATAAGACTTCACCCCAGGACATGACCTCTTATGCCGTGGGTAGCAATGGCCTGGTTTATCAGCAAATCATCATGCCCCTGCCGCAACTCACTGAGACCCAGGTGGCACTGTTACCGGTATACACCTCCTGTTTGACCGAGCTTGGCGTGGGCAAACGCTCTTACCTTGAAACTCAATTGTGGCAATCTCAGGTCTGCGGATCGATCCACGCCTATGCCTCGACCCGCTGCCAGCCGGATAATGCACAAACTTTGAGCGGCCATCTTGTGCTATCTGCCAAGGGTCTAGCCAGCAATCAGCAAGCACTGTGCGAATTGATGGAGCAAACCCTGGATGGCGTTCGTTTCGATGAATTACCCCGGCTTCGGGAACTCATTGCCCAATCCCGTGCACGACGCGAAAACAGCGTCACGGGCAGCGGTCATAGCCTGGCTATGACCGCTGCCGCAGCATGCCTCAGCCCCGGCGCTCTACTGGCCCATCAATGGGGTGGTCTTGAAGGCATACGTCAAATCAAAGCCCTGGATACTGCTTTAAATGAAGAGAAAAAACTCGGCGAAATGGCTCAACAATTAGCGGCCATCCACCAACTGATCATCTCAACACCACGGCAGTTTTTGCTGGTCGGCGAACAGGAGCACCTAAACGCCTACCGGGAAACCATCGCATCAAGCTTGAGCAACTGCGCAGCGAAGACATTCAATCCATTTACGCGACCACAAATTTGCGCGCCGACCAGACAGCTTTGGCAAACCAGCACGCAGGTGAATTTCTGTGCGCAAGCTTACCCAACAGTTACCATGGCTCACCCCGACGCAGCACCGCTTAATGTGCTCGGCGGTTTTTTGCGCAACGGCTATTTACACCGTGCGATTCGGGAACAGGGTGGCGCCTACGGCGGCGGTGCTGGACAGGACAACAACATCGCCGCTTTTCGATTTTTCTCCTACCGCGATCCACGGACCGAAGGAACCCTGGCCGACTTTCGCGCTTCCCTCGACTGGCTCAAGCAGGACAAGCACCAATGGCAACCAGTTGAAGAAGCCATCCTCGGTGTGGTGTCATCCATCGACAAACCCGGCTCTCCGGCGGGAGAGGCAAAAAGCACTTTCCATGCTGAACTTAACGGACGAACCCGTGAGCTACGAGAGCAATTTCGCAACCGCGTTCGTGCCGTACAGCTCGACGACCTGTTGCGTGTCGCTAACATCTACCTGAGCGAAGAGCAGTGCAGCACGGCCATAATCACCAGCGCGGATATGGGCCCTCAGCTAAGTCATCTGGGTCTGGATGTTGAATCGCTTTAGCCAGGCAGCGTGGCGCTGCCCATTCACCCTGCACTCATGTCCCTGTTAATGATTCACGGAGCATTGATTCCTGCGACATTGATTCACGGAGCATTGATTCCTGCGACATTGATTCCCGGAGCATTGATTCCTGTGATATCGATTCATAGCCACAACTGTTCAGGACAATGAGCGAACGAGATACCCTGTTTTCCGGCGCGGGAGATAATATCTCCGGGTTCCGTTTTGATAACAAAGTGGTAAGCGTCTTCCCGGATATGATCCAGCGTTCAGTGCCGGGCTATCAAACCATCATCGCCATGACCCAGACTCTCGCCGGACGTTATGTCCAGGCACAAAGTAATTGCTACGACCTGGGTTGCTCTCTCGGTGCCTCGACCATCGCCATGCGTCACGGCATTGAGGCCGAGGGCTGCAATATTTTTGCAGTGGATAGCTCCGAGGCAATGATCGAGCGGTGTACAAAGATCATAGCTGAAGATGAGCTCGGAGTATCGAACCAACCGCGAGTAAGCTTAATCTGTGGCGATGCCCTCGACACCGAGATCACCAACGCAACGATGGTGGTCATGAATTTCACCCTGCAATTTATCGATTTAAATCATCGCAAGGAGCTAATCCAGAATATTTACCAGGGTTTAAAGCCCGGTGGCATTCTAATTTTGTCGGAAAAAATAGCTTTTGCGGACAATCATCTCAATGACTTGATGATCGACCTTCACCACGCCTTTAAGCGCGCCAACGATTATTCCGATCTAGAAATCAGCCAGAAAAGAACTGCATTGGAAAATGTTCTACAACCAGAAACTCTTGGGACCCATAAGCAAAGGCTCCACGAGATCGGCTTTGACAATATAGATGTCTGGTTTCAGTGCTTTAATTTTGTCTCGTTGTTGGCCATCAAATGACTGGCGATAAAGTGATCGACTATCAAACACTCCTAACGTCCCTCGAAAGCGAAACGAATTTGCGCCTGTGGGCAAAAGCGTTGCCCGCGCAAATTGAACAGGGCTTAAACTCGTCTCGTTGGGGTGATCTATCTCAGTGGCAGCAGGTTTTAGAGAAGTTACCCAATCTCTCTCCCAGCACCCTGGAATTCAAAGACAAAATGCAAATAGGCGACTCCGCCGATTGCAATGAAGAGCAGCGCCAGGCGCTAAAAAAACTACTCATGGGTCTTCACCCCTGGCGTAAAGGCCCTTATGAGCTATTTGGTCTGGATATAGACACTGAGTGGCGCTCGGACTGGAAATGGCAAAGGCTGCTGCCGGGGCTTGAGCCACTGGAAGATCGCCTGGTACTCGATGTCGGCTGCGGCAATGGCTATCACTGCTGGCGAATGCTGGGTGAAGGTGCCCGCCAGGTCATCGGCATCGACCCATCACCAAGGTTTATCCATCAGTTTTATGCCCTGAAATACTATGCCGAAAAAGCACAGCCAGAGGTAGCGGTCGATGTCCTGCCGTTGGGAATCGAAGACATGCCAGATAATCTCGAAGCCTTTGACACCGTATTTTCAATGGGTGTGCTCTACCACCGTCGTTCGCCACTGGATCATCTACGTGAACTCAAAGACCTGCTTCGACCCGGCGGGCAACTGGTACTGGAAACTTTAGTCATTGATAGCGAGGACCAGAACCATGCCCTGGTGCCCGAAGGCCGCTACGCGAAAATGCGCAATGTCTGGTTTATTCCCACAGCCAACGCCTTACTCGGCTGGTTACGCAAATGCGGCTTTAAGAACGAACGCTGTATTGATATCAGCCCAACCACGACGGACGAGCAACGATCCACCGAATGGATGACGTTTGAATCCCTGACTGACTTTCTGAATACCAGCCACGCAAACCTGACGATAGAGGGTCATCAAGCGCCGATTAGAGCAATATTTACCGCTAAATCTCCCCGGTAAGATCCCACCTGTTGCTCTCAAACACATCATTCTTTATAGTAATTTAAAGCATTACCAATGGTCGCATTAAGGATTATCAATCCGTGACTTCCTTGAACAACAATGTCCCATAAAACAATGCCCCATAAATAGTGCCCTATAAATAATGTCCGGCATTTAATGCTCCATAAATAATGCCCAACCAATGCTGTAAGGAATATTATGTATTTTGCCGATTGTTTCGCTGACCTTCAGAATTCCCAACCAGACCATGAAGCCATCATATTTCAAGATCAAACTATCACCTTTGATCAGCTGATCAGCCGAGGCTGGCAAGTAGGCAACGGCCTGCTTGAGCTCGGCATCGCCCGCCAGGAACGGGTTGCTCATCTGGCCAAAAACTCCCCCGAATTTTTCGAAATTTTTATCGGTGCCTGCGCATCGAGTTACGCAACGGCGGCTATTAACTGGCGCCTGGCTGAACCAGAGATCGAGCAATTGCTCAATTACACCGGTAACTCCGTGCTCTTTGTCGGCAAAGATTTTTACGCGACGGTGGAGGCCATTGAAGCCAACTTAACCCATGTCGAACATATCATTGCCCTGGATGGTGGCCATGATCGCTGGACAGATTACCCAAGCTGGCGGGATCAGCAATCAAATACTCAACCTGCCATCGAGCTAAAGGGCGATGACGATATCTTACATCTTTACACCAGTGGTACCACCGGGCTGCCCAAAGGGGTGCAGCTTACCAATCAGGGCTACATGAACACCCTTGAAACCCTGTCCAATACCGGCAGTTTCGATTTCGATAATACGACGACGTTAATTAATGTTATGCCGCTATTTCACATCGGCGGGGTGAACCTGACAGTCATACCACTATTAAAAGGTGCCAAACTCCATTTGATGGTTGATTTTGAGCCCACCCAGGTGCTCGACAAAATCACCGAAGAGAAAGTGACTAACGTCTTGTTTGTGCCGGCAATGATTCAAATGCTATTACAGGAACCCAGAGTACGAGAGCGCGACTATAGTCACCTCGAATATATGTACTACGGCGCATCACCGATCTCGGAATCCGTACTTCAGGAAGCTGTAGACGTATTTGCCTGCAAGTTTGCGCAAATCTACGGTGCGACAGAAAATTACGCCCTGGTCAGCTTGCTGGCGCCGGAAGACCATGCCCCTGAGCGAAACAAACTGCGTTCGTGTGGCAAGCCAATCCCCGGGGTCACTGTGAAAATTATCGACACCGAAGGCAACACCCTCCCTACCGGTGAGGTCGGTGAAATTCTGATCCAATCCGACTGTATACTCAAAGGCTACTGGAACAAGCCCGAAGAGACAGCAGAGGTGAAAGCCGGTGGTTGGTACCACACTGGCGATGCAGCCTGTCTTGACGACGAAGGTTTTCTTTATATCAAGGACCGCGTCAAAGATATGATTATCACTGGCGGGGAAAATGTCTTTCCTGCTGAAGTTGAGAATGCTTTGCACAGTCATCCTGAAGTTGCTGATGTCGCCGTTATTGGCATACCCGACGACAAGTGGGGCGAGACCATAAAGGCCGTTGTTGTGCTTAAAGCCGGGTCCGAACTCTGCGAGAAAGACATTATCGACTACGCACGAACACGAATTGCTGCCTTCAAAGCCCCCAGATCCATTGACCTAATTGACGAACTACCTAGAAACCCATCCGGAAAGATATTGCGCAGGGAACTGAGGGCGCCCTACTGGGAAGGCGTCGACCGCCAGGTCGGCTAGTCATTTAATCACTGCCAGCGTCTTTACCTTGACTCACCAGAGCCAACTAAATATAGTGGCCGCCCTCACGCACTCGTAGCTCAGCTGGATAGAGTACCCGGCTACGAACCGGGCGGTCGCAGGTTCGAATCCTGCCGAGTGCGCCATATAAAAACCTGCTAATAAGCCCGCTAGTAAACCCGACTCTGTGTCGGGTTTACTGTGCCTGGCAATTGCAAGAAACCCTCCGGCCAACGGCCTCGATTGATCTTTTTTTGAGCACGCAACTACAATCAGTGTATTGTGCTGATAGGCCAGATCAAAAACCCTGCATTTTCGAGACGACGCTATGAAATGTTACGACACCGACACCAGGATCAAAACTAACTTTATAGCTGTCCTTGGACTGTGCTTTTTATCCAGTGTTCTGGTCTTGGCAGTCAACGCCAGGGCAGATGAAACCTGCATGTCGCCCTATATGGTCAAAATTACCGGCCAGGAAGATTTCGTTTATATCTGGACTCTAGGTATGCAGGGAGTCGGCGACGAACAGGACAAACTGGTCACGGTCGCTGTTAATCCAGAGTCAAAAAATTACGGCAAAGTAATCAATAGCCTGTCGGTAGGTGGTCGCAACGAAGCTCACCACTCTGGCTTTACCGACGACAGACAATACTTATGGGCAGGCGGCCTGGACACCAACAAAATATTTATTTTTGATGTTCACACCGATCCAGCGAAACCGGTACTGCACAAAGTGATTACCGATTTTGTGGCGAAGAGCGGCGGCGTGGTCGGCCCCCACACCACCTATGCACTGCCCGGCCGCATGATGATTACTGGACTGTCTAACAACAAAGATCACAGCGGTCGCACCGCACTGGTTGAATACACCAACCGTGGTGAATATGTCGCCAGCCACTGGATGCCCACAGACAGTGACTTGCAAGGGGCCACCAAAACTGGGCAATTTGCCGATGGTTACGGTTATGACTTACGCGCCTTACCTCGGCGCAATGTAATGATCACCTCCTCGTTTACCGGCTGGTCTAACTACATGATGGACTTCGGCAAAATGTTGGGCGACCCTGAAGCCATGAAGCGCTTTGGCAATACGGTGGTGGTCTGGGATCTCCATACCCGGCAGCCAAAGCAGGTTTTTGATGTGCCCGGCGCGCCTCTCGAAATCAGATGCGCCTGGGGAAACGATCATAACTATTGTTTCACCAGCACCGCGCTGACATCGAAAATATGGCTGATCTACGAAGGTGAAGATCAGCTATGGCAGGCAAAAGAAGTTGCCGACATCGGCGACCCCGCCAAAATCCCCCTCCCCGTTGATATCTCCATTCAGAGCGATGATCAGGTGCTATGGGTTAACACCTTTATGGACGGTAAAACCCGTAGTTTCGATATCTCCGATCCCCATAAACCGGTGCAAACTTATGAAAAACAAATCGGCGCCCAGGTCAATATGGTGTCATCCAGTTGGGATGGGAAGCGGCTTTACTACACCTCGTCGCTACTGGCTAACTGGGATAAAAAGGGTGAAGATAATGATCAATATTTCAAGCTGTATAGCTGGGATGGTAAGAACCTCGAAGAACAATTCTCCATCGACTTCGTAGCTGAAAAACTGGGCCGCGCCCATCAAATGCGCTTCGGGGCACATAGCTTATACGGCACCCAAACAATTGATAATAAATTAAGACCCTTAGCGCAGAATTAAGATCGTTAGCCGAACATGACAGGATGAAACGATAGGGCGTGGCTGATAGTTTAAGGCTGATGACTAACGACTAATAGCCAATAGCGCCACTCGATAGCCGCATTTTGCCGTAGCAAATTTTGCCAAAGACAAATAGCTGAAAACCCCCCTCCTTAAAAATAACCGGGCTAGCATCCGCCAGTGATTAGAAGAACGTTTGTAACGTTGACCATTTTGGTTTGTACTCAGGCCTACAGCGCAAGCGATATATTAGCACCCGGCTACCGGACACTTGAATTTCCTGCTCCTTCTCCCAACAGCTACTCACTACCGTCCCTTGGAGCCGCGCCTGACGGATCCGTCGTAGACAGCAACGGTAAAATTACGCGTCTGCACACTTTATTTGACGACCGCATAGTTTTATTAAGTTTCATCTATACCCGTTGTGACGATGTTAATGGCTGCCCACTGGCGACCTCGGTATTACACAAAGTTAAACGAAACCTCGCCGAGCAAACGGCACTTGCCGCCGACATAAAAATGATCACCGTGAGTTTTGACCCCGCACACGATACGCCCCAGGTGATGACACGCTATGGAGAGTATTTTCGCGGTGGACTAATTGATTGGCAGTTCGTTACTACTCGCGATGATAAAAACTTGCTCCCTATTCTCAAAGGCTTCGGCCAAACCGTTATAAAGATGACAGATAAAAGCGGTAATGATAGCGGCCGCTTTTCCCATATTCTGCGTGTATTTTTAATTGATAAAAATAAAAGCATTCGTAATATCTACAGCACCGCTTTTCTGCACTCGGATACCCTGCTAAGTGACATTCAAAACCTACGCCTAGAAAATAACGGTCTGGCTGATCCGAAAAGCTCTGATCAGCACATGCCGCAATCACATAAGCCAGCACAAACAACGCTAGGCTTGCCACCACTTCGCATACCTGAAAATAACGCTGTAACCGACGCAAAAATAAAACTGGGCCACAAACTTTTTTTCGACCGGCGGCTATCATTGAATAACACCATGTCCTGCGCCATGTGCCATATACCTGAACAGGGCTTTACCAATAATGAGTTGGCGACCTCTGTGGGTGTCGAAGGTCGTACGGTAAGACGCAACGCCCCAACGCTTTATAACGTCGGTCATTTAAGTCGCTTATTCCATGATGGGCGGGAGTATTCGCTGGAACAGCAAGTCTGGGGACCACTGCTGGCCGTCAATGAAATGGCAAATCCTTCAATTGGTCATGTTCTAGAAAAGATTCGTTCACTGCCTGACTACAAAGGTCTTTTTGAAGCCGCCTTTGAATCTAAATTGGCTACTGCCCCTTCAAATACTCTCTCCTCAAATACTTTCTCTACATATACCGAAGCTGTAAATATGCAAACCGTCGGTATGGCACTGGCAACTTATCAGAGGACTTTAAATGCCGCAGATTCAGCTTTTGATCGTTGGTATTTCGCGAAAGTAAATAACACTTTTTCTGCCAATGCCAAGGCGGGTTTTAAAATATTTACTGGTAAAGGAAACTGCAGTAGTTGCCATAGCCTTTCCCAGCAACATGCTTTATTTACTGATAGCCAGCTGCACAATACTGGCATCGGCTATCAAGCTGCTATGCAAGGTCCGAAAGCTGTCACCATGGTGGAGGTCGCTCCAGGACAATTTGTAAAATTAAGTCAGGCAGCGATGGCTTCGATTTCAGAACCGAAGTCCAATGACCTTGGGCTATACGAAATCACCCAATCTCCCGAGGATCGCTGGAAGTATCGAACACCGAGCTTACGCAATATAGCGTTGACTGCGCCTTATATGCACGATGGCTCTCTGAACACTTTAGAGGAGGTAGTAGCATTTTATAACCACGGCGGTTTTCCCAATGAGAATCAGGATTCACGGATAAAAGCGCTTAATTTAAATCTCGATGAACAACAATCCCTGGTGGCGTTTTTAAAAAACCTGACCGGTTCAAATATCAAAGCAATCGTTGCAAACGCTATTGGCAGCCCGGTTAGCGATCCGAGCACGGCTTATGAAGCAGGCGCCAATAACAAATAAACCCGGCGAATACCGGGTTTAAAGACATCCTTGAAAAAACTTTAACAACTTAATCGTAAACAATCACACCCCGGGCATTTTTGCCGGCTACAAGATCATCAAAAGCCTGAACCGCTTCATCGATAGAATAAGTCTGGGTCACCATACGATCCAGATCCAGTTTGCCCTGTTTATAAAGCTCAAGGTATTTAGGGAAATCGACCTTAAATTCTGCGCCGCCGTACATAGAGCCTTTAAAAGTCTTGGAGGTTAGGGGGAACATCAGCGCATTCAGCTCCAGCTTCTGGTCAAGCTTACCCACACCCACCACTGTCATCGTACCGCCACGTCGTGTGGCCTTTTGCGCCTGATCAACAACGGCAGGAATACCGATGGCTTCAAAGCCGTAATCAACACCGATACCGCCGGTTAAAGCCATCACCTCTTTGACCGCATCACCACTGGCATTGATAACATCCGTTGCGCCAACTTCTTTAGCAATAGCCAGCTTGTCGTCGGATAAATCCACCGCGATAATTTTTGCCGCGCCGGCAATACGTGCACCCTGAATAATTGACAGGCCAACACCACCAGCACCAAATACGGCAACTGTGCTACCCGGTTTAACCTCGGCCGTTTTCAATGCCGCCCCAACACCCGTGGTCACACCACAGCCGACTAAAGCCGCTGCTTTCATATCGATGTCATCGTCGATTTTCACCAGACACATGGAAGGCACGACCGAGTATTCAGCCATATTGCCCAAAAACTGCATAACGTTAATATCTTCGCCATCTTTGTGAACACGGACTGTGCCGTCCATCATTTTGCCGTCTGGCGTGCTTTTCAAACACAGATAAGGCTCGCTACGCAGGCAGTGATAGCAGTCACCACAATTGGGTACAAATGACAGAGTGACATGATCACCCGGCTTCACATTGGTGACATTTTCGCCAACTTCTTCAACCACACCTGCACCTTCGTGACCGAGCACCATGGGGAAAGCCACCGGGATAGTACCGTTAATCACCGAAAGATCTGAGTGACAAATGCCCGTCGCCTTGATTTTAACCAGCACTTCATCAGCCTTGGGTGGGTCAAGCGTCACCTCCTCTACGGCATAATCATTTAATCCACGGGCCACCACAGCTTTCATTGTTTTCATCTAGCGCTCTCCAGTTATCTGCTATTAAGGGTGTTCGCAAAAACAGGGCGGCAGTTTACCACCACCCCATTCATTGAGATACGGAATTAACTTTTTTGCCAGAGTAGGCAGACGACTAGCCGAGGTGGTGCTAGGCTGTTTACACGACTTTTATACCATTGATAAAACAAGACACAAACGACAGGAGTGAAATCATGAAAGAACTCTCCACCACGGTATTTGCAGAAGACTTTGTATTCCTCGAAGGCCCTCGCTGGCGAGGCGATAAATTATGGCTATCTGATATGCACGGCCACGTGGTCTACACACTAGGTATGGACGGCAAGCGGGAAAAAGTGGTTGCTGTACCGGGTCAACCCTCTGGTCTCGGCTTTTTACCCGATGGCACGCTCCTGATTGTTTCCATGCAAGATCGCAAATTGATGAAACTGGTCAATGGCAAGCTCGAATTACACGCGGATATCTCTGAGCTTTGCCCTTACGAAATCAATGACATGGTGGTCGATAGGCGAGGTAATGCTTATATCGGCAATATTGGTTTTGATTTATTCAAGAAAGAAAAATTTAAACCAACTAATTTTGTGCTGGTCACACCTGACGGTACTGCCCGTGAAGTTGCCACTGGCCTCGGTGTTCCCAACGGCCCGGTGATTACGCCGGACGGCAAAACACTGATAGTGGCAGAGTCCTGGGCTAAAAAATTGACGGCTTTTGATATTGAAGCTGATGGCTCACTCAGCAACCGCAGGGTATGGGCCAACCTGGGCGATGCTGCACCGGACGGAATTTGTCTGGATGCGGAGGGCGCGGTATGGCTGGCGGCATTTAATCAGGATCATTTTTTGCGGGTGCTAGAAGGCGGTGAAGTGACTCACAAAGTCAAAGTCGTGGATCGCTTCCCGGTCGCCTGCACGCTTGGCGGCCCTGATGGCCGCACACTATTCGGCCTAACCTACCAGGGCTCCATCCGAGATGTTGGCGAAGGTAAAGCCGCATCGCGTATCGAGACGGTTTATGTCGATGTGCCGGGTAGCGGCTCACCCTGAGATTGATGAAAATGGCTTAATATTAATTGGCTTGGCAATAAAAATGCCGATGAAATTAGTCGGCATATAATACACTTTAAGTATATAACTTAACTCATTGATTTAATTGGGGTGGCTGACGGGGTTTGAACCCGCGACCTCAGGAGTCACAATCCTGTGCTCTACCAACTGAGCTACAGCCACCATTGATCTTTTAAGCTTTTTATTTTTAGGTTTTCAATCTTCCTGTCAAGGCATCTTATCAAGCCTTCTTAATAAAGCTATCGGACATTCGCTACCTGGCGATAATCGCGCTACCAGCCTCTACTCTATTATCTGGCGCGCCCGGCAGGATTCGAACCTGCGACCCACGGCTTAGAAGGCCGTTGCTCTATCCAGCTGAGCTACGGGCGCATAACTTGTTATCTACTGACCTTACACCCACACGGCCATCCTAAAACCGCATCTTAAAACCGCATCTTAAAACCGTACGTTAAATCGATACCAAGCTGACCTTAAACTGGTCGGGGAAGAGGGATTCGAACCCCCGACATCCTGCTCCCAAAGCAGGCGCGCTACCAGACTGCGCTATTCCCCGAAAACTGTTTTCTCAAGGCTAGTCTCTCAGCGCCACATTTACAAAATTGTGCGTGGGGAAGAGCCATGTAGAAAAGAGGCGCGCATAATACCGTTCGACGTGTATAGGGTCAATGAAACGTCTCTTGCCGAGCCTTCTCATGGTCGCGCTAGCGTGACAAAATGTACTGCTCCTCGACCCTTTAATATGCCCAACCCTTTAATGTAAACGTACCCTCAAACAAATCGGAAGACTATGACAAGCATTATTCTTGACGGCAAATCCTTAGCACAACGAAGCGAAGCAGAATTCTCTCAGCGAGTTGCGGCCCTGAAGGCTGCAAATCAGAATCGTCCACCTATTCTTGCCACCATTCTGGTCGGTGCTGATCCCGCATCCGCCACCTATGTGCGGATGAAACAAAACGCCTGTAAACGGGTTGGCATGGCTTCGGTGGCCGTTGAGCTGCCGACTGAAACGAGCACTGAAGAGTTGTTGGCCAGGATTAAAAAGTTAAATGGCAACCCAGACTGTCACGGTATTTTGCTACAGCATCCCGTCCCCGAACAAATAGACGAGCGCCTGTGTTTCGACGCGATTGAACTGGCCAAGGACGTTGACGGCGTCACCTGTCACGGCTTTGGTCGTATGGTCATGACTGAACCGGCTTACGGGTCAGCGACGCCACAGGGGATTATGCGCTTGCTAGATGCCTACGAGATTGCCCTCGAAGGTAAACATGCAGTGGTGGTCGGGCGCAGCCCCATACTCGGCAAGCCCATGGCCATGATGCTGTTAAACAGCAATGCTACCGTAACCATCTGCCACTCCCGCACTCGCGATTTGCCGGATCTTGTCAGACAGGCTGACATCGTAGTCGGCGCGGTGGGTAAGCCCGAATTCATTAAAGGTGATTGGATCAAGGATAATGCCGTAGTTGTCGATGCAGGGTTCCATCCCGGCGGTATCGGGGATATCGAACTGTCGGCGATAAGTGATCGGGCCAGCGCTTACACACCCGTACCCGGAGGCGTCGGCCCGATGACTATCAACACACTGATTATGCAAACCCTCGAAGCAGCTGAAGCAGCAACTGGGTGATCGCCTCGCGATTTCATCCACAACAATCATAAGGTCTTTGATTTGTGTTTAGTTATGTAGATAAGAACATCCGTGAGCAGCTGGTTAACAATCATCAATGGATTGATTTGGCTGATGATGGCACTGAGATCACCGGCGACGATACACCCTATATTTCGGTTTTAGGCCCAGTCACCATCCCCCGGGAAATTGACGACGAGACGGTGCCGCTGGAGTGGTATCCCTTTGTCCGCAGGGTTGAGCTATCCCATGTACTCGATGCGGCCAATAATGTCAGCTCCGGAGACAGCGATGCGTTTCGTGAGCTACTGCAGGCCAATATGTCGGTCAGCTCAGTATTTGCCCTGCCCGGCTTTCGCGACCAGGATAATCCCCTGGTACGGGTTCACTCCTGCTGCCTGACTGGCGATATATTTGGTTCCATGCGCTGCGATTGCGGCCCCCAGTTATCTGCGGCGTTCCGGCAAATGAAACAAGCTGGCGGCGGTGCGGTGGTTTATATGTCGGGACACGAAGGCCGCGGCATCGGTTTATGGGCTAAAGCGATCACCTATCTTCTCCAGGACGCCGGGCAGGACACCTTCGAAGCCAATGTGTCATTGGGGCTACCCGAAGATTCCAGAGACTTTTCAGACGCTGCGGTCATATTGCGCTACCTGCTTTCGGGGCGAGCGGTGCGCCTGCTCTCCAACAATCCCCACAAACGTAAACATCTGGAACTAGGTGGGCAGCAAGTATCTGCTATAGAACCGCTGGTGACCGGACTCAATGAATACAATATTCGCTATCTCCGCTCAAAGCGGGATAAGGGTCACACACTGCCCGAAGATATATAAACGCGCCTGGTAAAAATAGTGAGTGGCGAAAGCCGTGAATGAGGAGAGCCGTCAGTGAAGAGAGCAATCAGTGGCAACAGCAGAAAACTACCGTGACCGTCTAGTGGCCCACCGGGGCTACCAAAAGCTCTACCCAGAAAACACCCTGCTTGCCCACCAAAAAGCCATCGACGCGGGTGCCCTGTTTCTGGAAACGGACATTCAATTGAGCGCTGATATGCAAGCGGTGCTCTATCATGAAGCCAGTTTAAAACGAGTCAGTGGCAGACGAGGCAAGACTAACGAAATTGATCTAGCGAAGCTGTTGCAAATATCCGCTCACGAGCCTCGTCGCCTGGGTCGGCGATTTATTGACGAAAAGATCACACCCCTCTCCTCCTTCGTCCAACTATTAAGAAATAACTCCCACGTAACGGCCTACATTGAAATCAAAAAGGAAGCCATAAATTTCGCGGGTTTTGATAAGGCCTATACGGCAATTACCGGATATCTATCACCCATAGCAGCCCAATGTTATCTATTTAGCTACGACTATGATTTTATGAAATATGTTCGAGACAAAGGCTGGGAGCTTTGTGGTGTCATATTGAAAAAATGGCGTGACCTGGAGACTCCGGTTGTTCAGTCGATAAGGCCCGACACAATATTTTGCTCTTACAAAAAAGTACCCAACAATATTCGATTAAATAAAATCAAAAGCGAAATAGTGCTATTTGAAATAGCAGATCCGCTGTTGGCAACGCATTGGTTTAACCGTGGCGCTTCTAAAATAGAGACCTTTGATATTGGTAATATGATCACCAAAAGTGGTGTATATTCGAGACTTTAAAAATCCACAAACATAAGTTTATTAGAAAGAAATTAACCGAGATTGACTTCCGTCAATACAAAAATCGTCCACCCACGATAACGTGGTAGCTTAATTATCAGTGGGAAACTGCAATGACAGAAACAATCACAGACAAACAAGCCTGGATCCGAGTTGGCCTGACTATAGGCACTTTAATAGTGGTTATGCTTGTCCTCACTACAATCTCTATAGGCATTGGCTAACTACCAAACTAGCCAGCCAACTAGCCACCAAATTGATTGAGCAACCAACCTAAAACTAGCACCTGGGGCACACACACCAGAGGCAGGAATAAGGCAATTTTCCAGGACCGGGTTAGATCACGCAACACGACTATCTCGGTGTAATCCGTGGCAATGCCTGCCATCAAAAAAGTAAAACCATTGCCGGGAGCACCTGCCCTGGCGACCAGGTCAGCTGCGATTGGTGTCGAGCCTTCTGAACACACCTCAATAATAGTTGCCGCGACCAGTGTCATCAGTAAGCCTGCCATGGTTGGGCCAAATAATGCCGCATAAGTCTCTAGCGGTACAAAGGCTCTAATCGCTGTTGCCAGCACCAGACCAAAGAATACCCAGCGGAACACCATTCTTGAATCTCTTAGGCCATTCAGTAACACTGATCCAATACTCGCTGGCGTAAATGTTGCCGACGCCAGTAATTTTTTTAGCTCTGGAATGACCCGCATCGGCTGCTGATTGGTGGTCCGAGTCGGATTGTCGGGCAAGGTTCTTCTAGCAACCAGCCGATTAAAGATAAGTCCGCTGATAACACCAATCGTCATGGACAGAAGGATGTACACCAATGTCCACTGTAGACCAATTAGGGTCACCATGATGATGGTCAGCGAGAGGGAATTCCAGGGGCTGGACACTAAAAAGGCAATAAGCTGCCCCAGACTCGCACCCCGTTCATAAAGCTTGGTGCCCACCATTAAAATCCCGTGGCTACACAAGTCAAGTAGCACACCAGCCATGGTAGCTCGCACTATTCCTCGAAAAGATTGGCCTTCGCCCAATGCTGAGGTGACGACCTCGCGTGGCACCCGATCAAGCAAGCCAACAAAAACCACGGCGGCAACCAAACCCCACCACATTTTATTGACCAGTTCATAAATCCCGCTGCTCATCACGTTTAACCATTGGGGCATCGCGGGCCAATAATCCGCATAGGCCGCAATGAAGTAACAAAGCAACACAATGCTGCCCGAGACAATGAGCAAATAATCGGGCTTATTTTTGGGCGTGTCACAACAGGCCGATGTCACAGCCGGTTCGGGGTCATGGCAATTAACGCTCATCAATCTACGCCTCCGCCCTGCTTTTAGGCCGGTTACCTTGTTTGCTAGCAGGCATAGAAGCAACGACATCATCATCGCTAGCCATGGTATCTATAATTGCGCAATCAGGATTGTCGTCGTCGGGGCAAGATGCCACCAGCTCACCTAATAAGGCCCGCATACCGACCATTTCTTCGATTTGTCTATCAACCTGCTGTAATTTGGTTTCGACCAGGAGACGCACCTCGGCGCTTTTCCGAAGTGGATTCATATATAGTTTGAGCAACTGTCGGCATTCGTCAATGCTAAAATCGAGTTGTCGCGCCTGGCGCAAAAACTTGAGCGGTTTTATATCCTCGGCTGCATAATCGCGGTAGCCGTTGGCTTTTCTGGCAGGCGAGCTTACCAGGGAGATGCTCTCATAGTAGCGAATGGTTTTTACGCTAAGGCCGGTTTGCTCAGCGACGTCACTAATATTCATTTTTTGCACCCTTAACTTTGTTCATTAAGGACACTTTAAACCCTCTAGCCACTGTATGGTCAACTAGTTTTTTATAGATATTCGTTGGGTGAAATTGCCAACAGGTTGTCGTCAGCAAATAAAGCCAGGGGAATTACTACCTTTCGACAAATTACCGACGTATTAGACCGCCCTCACCCTTATGATAGTCAGGGCACCACCAAGCCTGGTCAGTAAATACCGATATCCAGATAAGAGCGGGATATTTTATCAATAGCGACCACATAGGATGCTGTGCGGTAGTCGTTGACTTTACGGTTGCTATCGTAGACTTCTTTGATTTGCTGGAAAGACAGTCGCATCGTATCATCAAGACCAGAACGCACTAAATCCAGTTCGTCCGCGCCTTGTACTAGCTCTTTTCGAATCCAGTCGGGAATGGGTTGATCCGTCATACTTTGGATCGCTTTAAGCATGTGCGAGCCACGCATTTCATCATAGCGTCTCTCCATACGTCCAAACCGAATATGCGCAAGATTGCGAACCCACTCGAAATACGAGACCGTAACACCACCCGCATTAACATAAGCGTCAGGTAAAATTACTACCCCTCGCTCGCGGAGTATTTCGTCTGCTTCAAAAGTAACCGGACCATTAGCCGCTTCTACGATTAGTTGAGCTTTTATTCTACTAGCGTTATTTGAGCTTCCATTGCTGCTGGGATCAAAATATCACAGTCCATCTCGAGAACGCTCATGCCATCGGTAACAAAGGTTGCGTCCGGATAACCCTTAATCGAGCCTTGTTCAACGATGTAATTTCGGATGCTCTCGATATCAAGACCTTCGGGATTAACCAAAGCACCATCGCGTTCAAGTAACCCGGTTATCAGACACTCATCTTCTTCCTGCAGCAACCTGGCAGCGTGGAAGCCAACATTGCCAAGCCCCTGCATGACGACGGTTTTACCTGCCAGACCACCCTCGAAACCAACCTATGCGACACAATCCGCGTGGCGAAAAAATTCGCGCATCACGTACACAACTCCCCGACCAGTCGCCTCAGCACGACCGCGAATACCACCATGAGCGACCGGTTTTCCCGTCACACAACCCGCATAATTGACGTCTTCAGGGTGCAGATGTTTATAAGTATCCGCTATCCAGGCCATCTCTCGTTCACCCGTTCCCATATCTGGCGCAGGCACATTGGTTGCGGGACTTAGAAAGCCTTTACGCACCAGCTCCCGCGCAAACCGGCGGGTAATTTTTTGCATATCATCGCGGGAATATTTGGCGGGATCTATTAATAAGCCACCCTTAGAACCACCAAAAGGCACATCGACAATCGCACATTTGTAGGTCATCAGCGCAGCCAATGCCTCAACTTCGTCCTGATTAACAATCGTTGCGAATCGAATACCGCCCTTTGCCGGTAGACGATGAGTGCTATGTGTCGAGCGCCAACCTGTGAATACTTCTACCTTGCCATTTATTTCGACAGGAAAATTGACTTCGAGAGTAGCCGAGCAAGCTTTTATGGCGTTAGCAATACCAGAGTCTATCTTGAGAACCTCAATAGCCCGGTCGGCCATATGATTAACGCTATCGGTAAAAGACAATTGACCCACGTGATTGGTTGACATAGAACATCCTGATTTTGTTGTTATTCCAGTGACTGCAGGAATTGATTTCCCCTGTAACTTAACGTCAAAAACTACAAAAACTTTATCGATACGGTTATTTCATCTTCTCTTCTTATATTTCCTGGTCTTCCTATGGGCAGAAATCGCGCCCAACAAGGTTAAAAATTGTTCAATAGAATCCAGCTCAAATCCGGTATGCAAACTATCTTTTGCCGATAACGCCCTGACACCGTCCAGAGTAAACCAGTCAACTTCAAGGATTTCATTATCATCGATGCGGCCAATCTTGCCGTCAAAAACTGTGCCGAAAACTTTGTGCTGGTAGCCTTTATAAGACCACTCGCCTACATCGTGAAGCTCACCGAGATCGGTATCCAGCTCTTCGTAGATTTCACGGCGGGCAGTCTGTATCGGTTGCTCTCCCCAGTCTATTCGGCCACCGGGCAAGCCCCAGATGCCGTCGTTGGTACCGTGATAATTGTTGTGCACAACGAGCAAAAACTCGTCATTAGCTTTTAATATGCATCGAGAAGTACGGTATTTTTTTGCGCTCATTTATTCTCTACTATGTTCATGTAGTCTCTATCGTTCTTATTTAGTCTCTACCCTTCTCATCTATTCACTATAAAGAGCCCTGGTTAATTTCTGGCAGCAATAGTTTTTCGATGATCAGTTGCACCGATTGCCGGCCCCGATATTCATTTACATCCAGCCGATAAACCATTTCCAGTTGCTGCGGCAGCTGGTCCAGGTCGTGCTTATCGACAACAAAGAAGGCAATCCCATCGATATATTGCAGCTCATCATCGATATGCGACAGGGTGAGCTTCAGATGCTTTTCGGCGACAATGCGATGAGCAATAATGTTGAATTTACCGTAAAAAACTGGCTCTGGAAAATGCTGCCCCCAGGGGCCACCTTGTCGCAAGGTCTGGGCGACGGACAGGTTCATGTCATCACTACCCAATGCTCCGTCCGTTAAGGTTTCGACCTGAAGATCTTCAACAGATAGTAAGCGACGCACCTCTGCATCGAAAGCGACCGAAAATTCAATAAATTTATGCTCGGCAAGCGATAAGCCTGCTGCCATAGCATGACCGCCAAATTTATCGATCATACCGGGGTTTTGCGCAGCGATACTATCGAGAACGTCGCGAATATGTAGCCCGGGGATTGATCGTGCTGAGCCTTTTAATTCGCGAGCCGACACAGTGTTGTCCTCATCTGCTATTGATTTGCCAATCGCAAAGGCAATCACCGGTCGATGAAAGCGATCCTTTACCCGCGATGCCAGCAAACCCACAACGCCCTGATGCCATTGTTCGTCCATCAGACACAAACCCCAGGGCATGGTGTACTGATCAAGGTTTAACTCGCTGACGATGGCCAAAGCCTCTCGCTCCATATCGGCTTCGATAATTCGGCGGTCGCCATTCAGCTCATCCAGTTGCACGGCTAATTTTCGCGCCTCAACAACATCGTCGGTCAACAAACAATTAATGCCGAGGGTCATATCATCCAGCCGCCCGGCAGCATTTAGCCGTGGCCCCACCGCAAAACCAAGGTCAGCCGCGACCAGACGCCGATGATCGCGGTTTGCCAGCTCCAACAAGGCCAGGATCCCAGGCCGAGTTTGCCCCGCCTGGATACGGGCTAAACCCTGGGCCACAAACACTCGGTTAATTTGATCTAAAGGCACCACGTCGGCAACGGTTCCCAGTGCGACGAGGTCTAAGCAACGTGCCATATTTGGCTCGTCCACACCCTGCTCGGCAAACCAGCCGATATCCCTGAGTCGACTGCGCAGCGCGCTCATCAAATAAAAAATAACACCGACGCCGGCCAAGTTTTTACCCGGAAACAAACATCCCGCCTGGTGGGGATTAACAATGGCATCGGCCTCGGGTAATTCATGGCCCGGCAAATGGTGATCGGTTATTAACACACGCATGCCCAGTGCTTTAGCAGCAGTCACGCCAGCATTGCTGGATATGCCGTTATCGACAGTGATCAATAAATCCGGCTGTCGTTGACGGGCAAGTGTGACGATGCCCGGCGTTAGTCCATAGCCATATTGGAATCGATCTGGCACCAGAAAGTCGATGCGTTGATGGCCCATTGATCTCATTGCAAGAATCGAAAGCGCGGTACTCGTCGCACCGTCAACATCAAAATCGCCAACCACTAGAATCGACAAATGATTTGTAAACGCATCAATAAGTAGCTCTATAGCCTGTTCAACGCCCTTTAAACTGCCGGGGTCCGGCAGTTCACCTAACCCGGTATTTAATTGCTGCTGATGAGTGATACCCCGACCGGCATAAATTCGCTGCAATAAAGTGGGTAGCTGTTTATCAAACTGACAGACATCGAGATCGGCTGTGCGCGTATGAATATTTTCTGGGATGTTTTGGGCGGCCTGACTATTTTGGGCTGAGACCGAACTTTGCTCTGCCACGTCTTTATACCGAGATATTAGCCGCGATAAACTTTTGCACGGCCGCTAGATCGTTAGGCTGAATATCGAAACTTTCATCTCTCTTAAACAAATCTGACATATGCTGCGGTAATGGAGGATTATTGGGGTAGCCCGCTTGACGAACAGCATCCGGGAATTTCGCAGGATGCGCTGTTGCCAGGCAAATCATAGGGTCAATAGCGCTTGTTCGACATTGTCTCCCTGCCGCCAAACCGATGGCGGAATGAGGATCGAGCAAATATTCACTGACAGCATATTCGTCACGAATAGTCGCCAGGGTCTGCTCGTCATCGACTCGGCAACTCGAAAATAATGCCTTAGCATCCTCAAGTGCTGTTGAATCCAGCTCAAATTTACCGGTTCTGTTAAACGTTTCCATCAATTCTTGAATGGCATCACCGTCACGCCCATAAAGATCGAACAGCAGCCTCTCGAAGTTACTGGACACCATGATGTCCATGCTCGGCGACAGGCTGTGTACAAGCGGTTTTTTGCTGTGGTCGTTGCCGCTAATGCAACGATGTAATATGTCGTTGGCATTGGTGCCGATAATCAGACGCTCAATAGGCAGGCCCATTGTTTTTGCCAGGTAACCAGCAAATATATCGCCGAAATTACCGGTCGGCACAGAAAATGACACTTGCCTCTGAGGGCCACCGACAGATAGCGCGGCCCAAAAGTAGTAGACAATCTGAGCCATTATGCGCGCCCAGTTTATGGAGTTAACCGCTACCAATTGACGACCTTCGGGTAGAAATGACTGATCACCAAAGCTGGCTTTAACCATATTTTGGCAATCGTCGAAATTCCCTTCGACAGCAATGTTGTGGATATTGCTACCCACCACGGTTGTCATCTGACGGCGCTGTACTTCGGATATGCGCTGGTGAGGATGCAGTATAAAAATATCGATATTTTTGCAGCGCCGACAACCTTCGATGGCTGCGGAGCCGGTATCACCAGAGGTGGCTCCGATAACGACCACTTTTTGTTCACGTTCTTCGAGCAGATGATCTAGCAAATGGCCGAGAAACTGTAACGCGAAATCTTTGAACGCCAACGTCGGCCCATGAAAAAGTTCTAGCACCCATTCGTTGTGGCCTGTCTGCACCAACGGCGCAATAGCCCGGTGTCGGAAGCCGCTGTAGGCAGCGGCTATTATTTCCCGCAATTTTTGTTCAGACACATCCCCAGTCATATAGGGCGACATAATTCGAAAGGCCAGCTCCTCATAGGACCAACCCCGCCAGCTGGATATTTCATCCTCGCTAAAATGCGGGATAGATTCCGGCACAAACAGGCCACCATCCGGAGCTAGCCCCGTGAGTACAGCATCGGCAAAGGTCTGGGGAGCGCAAACTCCTCGGGTACTGATATATTTCACGGGTGTTGGTTATCGCTCCAGCTAGATTCTCAGCTCGAAAAATTCAGAGCCTGACAGATTTGAATGGCTTAAACATTTGATCCAGGTGCTAAGTACTAAGGGTATTAAGCATGCAAAGTTCTCGCCCTGTCCCCAGCCATCAATCATGCAGGGATTCGACTCGAATATAAACCAGCTTGCCATTAACGGTATCTAATTGTTCGATATCTCTTCGCGCACCAAGTAAATTTTCTTCACTGGTTTGATTGGTCAACATAATCAGAGGCACATGATCTTCATCGGCATGGGGTTCTTTCTGAATAATCGCTTCAATGCTAATGCCATGATTGCTCATAATTTGCGCGATAGATGACAAAACACCCGGTTTATCGAGTACCGACGCTCGAAAATAGGCGGCGGTATCGGCCGCTTTTATATCGAGAATCGGCAAATCGTTTAATGCATTTTCGGCAAAACCCAGGTGCGAGACTCGTTGATCCGAGGGCGCATCGAGACTTCGTGCTACATCAATTAAATCAGCGACCACCGCAGAGGCTGTCGGTCCAGCACCCGCTCCGGCGCCGTAATATAAAGTCGGCCCGACGGCATCACCTTTAACCATCACCGCATTCATCACACCATCGACCTGAGCGATAAGGCAGCTCTCGGGAATCAGCGTGGGATGCACGCGAAGCTCAATGCCCTGTTCGCTGCGCTTTGCTAGCCCTAAGTGTTTAATGCGATAACCAAGCTCTTCTGCGTAAACCACATCGACGGAATCGATTGCGGCGATACCCTCAGTATAAACCGCATCAAAACGTAGCGGCATACCAAATGCCAGAGATGCCAGGATGACCAGTTTATGGGCGGCATCGATACCTTCTACATCAAACGTTGGATCGGCTTCTGCATAACCGAGCGCCTGCGCTTCGGTAAGTACGTCGGCAAAAGCCCGTCCTTTGTTGCGTATTTCAGTCAGAATAAAGTTGCCGGTGCCATTAATAATACCCGCCAACCATTCAACCTGATTAGCCGCCAGCCCTTCTCGTAAGGCTTTAATAATGGGGATGCCACCTGCCACGGCCGCCTCGTAGGCCACCTGAACACCCTTAGACTGTGCTGCGGCAAATATTTCGTTGCCATATTCGGCGATCAGGGCTTTATTGGCCGTGACAATGTGCTTGCCGTTGGCAATGGCTTTAAATACCAGCTCTTTCGCGATAGTAGTGCCACCAATTAATTCAACGACAATATCGACATCGCTGTCGGCGACAGCCAGCACGTCTCTATCAACAACCGTATTGCCCAGATCGCAGGCAGGGTTATCACGTCTGGCACCAACCCTGCTCACCTGCAAATCCCGATTAGCGTGGGCATTTACCGTGTCGCGATTAGTAAACAGCAGATTGAAGGTCCCGGCACCGACCACACCAAGCCCACAGATACCTATATTTACAGACTTCAACTGTGCCTCGCAGAGATAAAAATTAGTCGGCCACCTTAATGGCGACACTGGTGTCTGTCAATCTGACTTATTGCTCACAAATTTGACAAATTTTAACCAAATAATCTGTCATTCAAAAATTCATTATTTAAAAGTATTGCCAACAGAGTAGATTATTAACAAACTATTTACGGTTTCTAATCGGTGTCTACCGAAATCCCAAAAATGCGCGCTATCCCCTCCGCAGGTCGATAGCCGGGTATCATTGTGCCATCAGCTAGTACAATTGCAGGGGTACCGTTGACCCCCATTTTTTGACCAAGTTCGTACTGCTCAGCAACCGCGTTATCGGCACATTCATTCGGCTCGACAGGCACACCGTTTTTGAGCGCGGTCAGTGTTTCACCCGGGGTATCCGAACACCAGGCACTGACGATTTTTTCATAGGAAGGCGAACCGATACCAGCCCGTGGGAAAGCCAGGTAGCGAACTTCAACACCCAGGCTATTAAGCTCTGGCACTTCTTTGTGGAGCTTTCTGCAGAAACCGCAATCTACATCAGTAAACACACTGATCACGCCTTTGGTCGGGCCGGCCGGTGAGAATACAATCATATCGCCGATGTCTAATTCGGCGAGTAGTTTTTTCCGCGTCTGGTTCATTGCCGCCTCGCTGAGGTTAACAAACCGATTGGGCGTAACCTCGTAAAGCTCCCCATCGAAAAAATATTGACCATTTTTAGTGATATATAAGACTGGCCCACCAACTACTTGTACCTGATACATACCCTCTACAGGACTAGGTGCCACATCCGAATAATCCAACTCGGGTCGTGCCGATTTGAGCAGAGCAATAATTGTCTTGCTGACAGTTTCATCAACCGCTGCAATGGCAACTGATTCAGCTCGGACGGTGATTCCCCCAGCCAACAAAATTATCGCCACTAAAAATCGAACCCTTAACACCGCAATCGCGGCACTACTTCGCTTAAGCATATGTCTCTCTATTTGAGTAATCCTGTGGGTTTGAGTGTAAACGATCGAGTGCGTTCCCTGGTAGCCTGAAATCGTGGTCAGCATGACAACGCCTAGCCGCGAGGGTGGTGCTGAGCATGCAAAGCTTTCATCCTACTTTGGGCAACATGAGTGTAGATTTGCGTCGTAGACAGATCGCTGTGGCCCAATAACATTTGTACAACACGTAAATCAGCACCATGGTTAAGCAAATGTGTCGCAAAAGCGTGACGCAGCACATGGGGCGATAGCGGCTTGGTGATATCTGCCACCTTCGCCCAATGTTTTATCCGGTGCCAGAAAGTTTGTCGAGTCATCTCACGGGCGCGACTACTGGGAAACAATATACCAGTCTGGGCATCACCCAGGAGCTCCATACGAGCCGTGCGTTGATAACGAATAAGCCAATCCAGTGCCTCTTCACCAATGGGCACCAGCCGCTCTTTGTCGCCTTTACCAATTACTCGCACCACCCCCTGGCGCAAATTCACCTGGGACAAACTCAAACCTATCAGCTCCGACACTCTTAACCCGGTTGCATAGAGTAGCTCCATCATCGCCTTGTCCCGTAGCCCAATGGCAGTATCAATATCGGGCACGGCCAGCAAGCGATCAACCTCTTCTTCAGTCAGACTTTTCGGCAATGGTCGACCCAGTTTCGGGCTTTGAATCATCGCAGCGGGGTTGTGCTCTATTTTATTTTCACGCAGGCAATAATTGTAAAATCCGCGTAGGCAAGACAACGCCCGGGCGACGGAACGAGGACTGACAGCCTGCTTAAATCGCGAAGCAAAATAGTCTTGAACAGACGCTTCATCAGCGCTCAGCAAATGCCGTTGCTGAGCGCTCAACCAGACACTGTAGGCGCGTAAATCCCGGCGATAGGACGACAAGGTGTTATCGCTAAGGCCACGCTCTAACCACATGGCATCGAGGTAGCGTGTGATAAGTATCCGGTCATCGGTGGGTATGGTTTTCTGCGGTGAATTCTGCACAGGTAGCATTATGCCGACGTTAATATGACAGACTCACTATGCCAGAGCGACGACAGTTTGGGAAAGCTCCTCGCCTTTAGATATTTTCAAGTCTGTCGATGCCAATCTATAAATATGGCCTACGCATCGCCATCAGCCAAAACACATAAGCCAAATGATTTCGATCCGTCTCGCTGACAATAAAAAAGCGGCCTAAGCCGCTTTTTTATAGACCAAAATATATTGGCATTCACCATACCGGCAACATTATCAGAGTTTTTCTTTGATACGCGCCGCACGACCGGAAAGCTCCCGCAGATAATATAGCTTGGCCTGACGAACATCGCCGCGACGCTTGATGGTAATGCTATCGACCAACGGGCTGTAGGTTTGAAACGTTCGTTCGACACCGATACCACTAGAAATTTTGCGTACGGTAAAAGCCGAGTTAATACCTCGCTTACGTATGCCCAGAACGACGCCTTCAAAAGCCTGCAAGCGCTCCCGGTCGCCCTCTTTCACTTTAACCTGGACCACCACCGTATCGCCGGGACGAAAATCAGGAATCTCCTTACTCATCTGCTCTGCTTCTAGCGCGGCGATAATATTGTTTTTGCTCATGACCTGCTCCTGGTTGGGTCGATGGTCGATATTTTGACCAATTTACTGATGTTTGTTTATTGCTATTACTGACTCTGTACCAATATTATTCTTTTTTGTTTCATATTAATTTCGTTTTCTTGTTTATTCCGATCTATTCGCCTTCCTATTCGCTTTCGCCCGATTCGCTACGAAGCTCTGATATACGAAGCTCTGAAAATAGCTCACTCAGCTCCTGATCCATCGACATGTCAGTTAAAATATCCGGCCTGCGCTGTCTGGTCCGGGCCAACGACTGCTTTAAACGCCAGCGTCTTATGTGTTCGTGATCGCCCGACAACAACACATCTGGTACTCGCTGCCCCCGATACTCTTCCGGCCGGGTGTAGTGCGGGCAATCCAATAAGCCCTGGGTAAATGAATCTTGAACCGCCGACTGATCATGACCCAAAACCCCCGGTAATTGACGCATTAATGCATCAATCAGCACCATTGCTGGCAGCTCACCGCCACTAACCACGTAATCGCCTATTGACCACTCTTCATCGACTTCCATGGCCAATAAACGCTCATCTATTCCTTCGTAGCGTCCTGCTACCAACACCCAATTGCACCTTTGCTCAGCGAAGTGAGTGACTGCCGCCTGATCGAGTAAACGGCCTTGCGGTGACATGTAAATAACTCTTGTCTCTACACCATAACTAACATCAGTCTCGGCCCAGTTTCTAGCAGCCGTTATCGCCTGGCGCAAAGGCTCAATAGTCATGACCATGCCAGGACCACCGCCGTAAGGTCGGTCATCCACTGTCTGGTGTTTATCCGTTGCGTAGTCCCGGGGATTATATAACCCGATATCCACTATGCCCCTGCTGATGGCTCGACCACTAACGCCATAGTCAGTCAGCGCGACAAACATTTCCGGAAACAAAGTGACAATTGCTAGTTTCACGCTTAGCTACTCTTAGCCACTCTTAATTTAACGGTCTTGACTAAATGGTCTTGACTAAATGGTCTTGACTTAACGTTCTTGACAGGCCGGCACCGGTATTAAAAATCCGGATCCCAAATGACCTCAATCTCTTTCTGGTCAATATCGATGTTGTGTAAAAACTCATCAAGCCACGGAACCATGCGTTCTCGGTCATCAATACTGCCTGGACAACTTTTTAATACCAGCACATCGTTGGAGCCGGTCTCCATTACTCCACTAACCTCGCCCAATAATACTCGCTGGCCTGGCACGTCTAGCGCAACGCCGACACTGTAAACTTTCATGTATTCTAGCTGATGCCAGTACCATTCATCATCAACAAGATCCGGCAGCTGGCTTTTTTCTATGCAAATGTCCTTTCGACACCAGCCCTGGGCAATATCACGGTCATCAACACCAACGATATGACCAACGTAGCCTTTACCATGGGCGCGATATTCATCAATCTTCAACGCCTGCTTGCCATTTTTGCCTGGCACATACCAGGGCTGATAGCCAAATATATTTTCTTTTGGCTGGGTCGATGAATCTATCTTGACCCAACCTTTAATACCGTAAACCCCGGCAATTCGCCCTACCACCAACAAATGATCAGGTAAGCTCAGCGATTTAGCACTACGGTCTGTCTTGATAGACACTTTCTTTCAAGCAATTCGCACAGTGCCCAGTCAGGCTGAAGCGGTCTGCACTCCTGCCTCTTTAACCAGACTAGCGACGCGCTGAGATAGTTCAGCGCCCTGACTAACCCAGTGTTCTACGCGCGGCGTATCTATACGCAGGCGTTCTTCCTGACCTCGAGCCCCGGGATTAAAAAATCCCACCCTCTCAATATATCGGCCATCTCTGGATCTGCGGCTGTCGCATACGGTTAGATGATAAAATGGGCGTTTTTTTGAACCACCCCGTGCCAAACGAATTGTTACCATGAAATATTTCTTCCGATTGCTAAATTACAAAATGCGCCGTTAGCGTTTTAGCCAGTGTATTCCTATTATAAAGCCCAGTGTCTGTCGACCTGCTATCTGTCGACCTGCTACCTATTGATAAGCCAACCACCCTCAACACTGTAACTGAACACTGACCCTAAAAAAGCGCGGTATTCTACGTTAATAAGCGCTTAATGAAAATCCCCTGAAACATCTATTTTTCTGTACTGCTTTAGAGTCGGGAAATAATGCTAACCTAACGGTTATGCTAACAGGGCATTGTGCGATCTTTGGGTGCCTCAATGTCCGTGCCGGATATTGCAGCAATGACCAAACCTTACCATTCCAGAAAGACGCTCAAAAACGGCCCGGAGGCATACCTCCCTCTGGCGGCAACATACCTTCCATACCTCGCATCATTTTGGCCATGCCTTTGCCTTTCATACGTTTCATCATTTTGCTCATCTGCTTGTGCTGCTTTAACAGTCGATTCAAATCCTGAATGGTCGAACCTGAACCCAACGTGATACGGCGTTTGCGCGAGCCATTGAGCAAGGCCGGGTTGCGCCTTTCCGCAGGGGTCATGGAATCGATTATCACCGTCATGCGGCCAAATTGTGAGGTGACATTGGCCTGCTCAGCCATTTGCGCCATATTGCCCATGCCCGGCAATTTATCGAGCATGGAGGTCATGCCGCCCATGTTTTGCATTTGCAGCAACTGATCGCGTAAATCTTCCAGATCAAACCTCTTGCCTTTCTGGACTTTTTTGATCAGCTTTTCGGCTTTCTTCTGATCGACCTTACGCTCTACATCCTCAATCAGTGACAGCACATCACCCATACCCAGAATTCGGGAGGCAATACGATCGGGATGAAATGGCTCCAAAGCGTCGGTCTTTTCACCGACGCCGAGAAATTTGATAGGTTTACCGGTGACCTGGCGAACCGATAGCGCCGCGCCGCCCCGTGCATCGCCATCGACTTTAGTGAGAACAACGCCGGTCAAGGGGAGCGCATCGTTGAACGCTTTAGCAGTATTGACCGCATCCTGGCCGATCATTGCATCGATAACAAACAGGGTTTCGACAGGCTGGATGGCACCGTGTAATTGTCTGATTTCATCCATCAGCACATCATCGACATGAAGCCTGCCGGCGGTATCGACAATCAGGACATCGGCAAAACGTTTTTTCGCTTCAGATAATGCCGCAATAACGATGTCGACCGGCTTCTGCTCAATGTCACTGGGGAAATACTCGGCATTTATCTCTTCAGCCAAAGTGCGCAACTGCTCAATAGCGGCTGGGCGATAAACATCGGCACTGACCACCATGACTTTTTTCTTTTCGCGCTCCTGAAGATGGCGCGCTAGCTTGGCAACGGAGGTAGTCTTACCCGCACCCTGCAACCCTGCCATCAAAATTACCGCTGGCGGCTGAGCGGCTAAATCGAGGCTCTCGTTGCTCGAACCCATAACCTGTTCGAGTTGTTGCTGAACAATTTTGAGGAACTGTTGACCGGGGTCCAGGCTTCTGGCGACTTCCTGGCCTATAGCTCGCTCTCTGACCTGATCGATAAATATCTTGACGACGGGCAGCGCGACATCAGCTTCCAGTAAGGCCATGCGTACTTCACGCAGGGTTTCCTGAATATTATCGTCGCTCAGTGCCGCCTTGCCAGTTACCTTACGCAGGCTTTGCGACAGCCGATCACTGAGACTTTCGAACATTGCCATAACTATTCAAATCCAGCAGATTGATTGGCTCAAGAGTATACTCCAGGTCCACGCTTTGCTGCCCCTAATTTGTATGACAAACTGCCCCGCTAACTGGAATATTGCTGGACTATGACTGTTTTGATCAGTGGAATACTCGCTGTTGTGCTGTACCTGTGCGCATTCGCATTGCAATTGGCGCAGGTCTTGCGACCTCAGGCGAACCTGGGGTTAACCACTGACGCTGATCAAGATTTGAGCGGCCGGCTTAGCCGCTTTGTTGGTGGAGCAGTGGCCGTCTGTGCATTGCTTGCTCACTTTAACCTCAGTTGGGGTCAGTTGATAAGCCATGAGGGCCTCGACTTCAGTTTGATGCCTATCTCTTTGGCAACACTTTTTGTTATCAACTTGATTGTCATTATCGGCAGCCTTCGCCAACCCCTGGAAAACCTGTTTTTACTGCTGTTTCCGGCCACCGTAACGATGATCCTGATCTCGATTTTTTTTATCGATAACACCCACCCCGGCAAGGCACTCACCCTGGGCCTTGGTTTCCATGTGTTGCTGTCTATTGTGGCTTACAGTTTGATGACAATTGCGGCCCTTGAAGCGTTGTTTCTGGCCTATCAAAATCATCAATTGCACCAGCATCACACCGGCGGTTTGCTACGTGTATTGCCGCCCATGCAGACCATGGAAATGTTGATGTTCAGCCTGGTTGCCACTGGCTTTGTGTTGCTGACCCTGGCACTGGTAACAGGCTTTATATTTATTGAGGATTTCTTTGCCCAACACCTGGCCCATAAAACCGTGTTTTCACTGGTCGCCTGGCTGGTCTATGCGACATTATTGTGGGGCCGGTTCAAGCTGGGTTGGCGGGGAAAAACTGCCGCCCTGTGGACTCTGACGGGCTTTATTGCCCTGATGCTCGCCTTTTGGGGATCAAAGTTTGTTCTCGAAGTTTTACTGTGATCATCTTAGCCGCCAAAGCAGGTAGGTACCCGGCATAAAAGCAGATAATATTACGCCCATATAAAACCAACCACACACCAGTTGTTATTAAGCACAATCTGATACACCATAAGCTGTCTTGAACTGCGCGAGGTTCGCCCCGCTTTGAACGATGCTCCTTTATGGCTGTTGTCCAGCCTGTTGGTTTGCTTACTGATCGTCTCTGCATTCTTCTCCGGTTCAGAAACCGGCATGATGACGCTCAACCGTTATCGCTTAAAACACCTCGCAAAAAAACATAGCGGTGCCCGCCGTGCCCGCCACCTGTTAAAGCGTCCTGATCGATTAATCGGCATTATTCTCATCGGCAATAACGCTGTGAATATTCTTGCCTCCATCACCGCATCTATTATCTGTACCCGGCTATTTGGGCCGGAGATTGGTATCGCAGTAGCAACGGTGGCGTTGACGCTGGCTATACTTATTTTTTCAGAGGTAACGCCAAAAACTATTGCGGCGCTGCATCCTGAACAGGTGGCTTTCCCAGCCAGTCATGTGCTTAAACCTTTGCTGAAGCTTTTTTACCCGTTGGTCTGGATCGTCAATCACATGTCCAACGCTCTGGTTCGTCTACTGGGTTTTAATCCGAATAAAAAAGCTAACGATAGTCTCAACAGCGATGAGTTAAGAACCGTCGTTGACGAATCCACCGATGAAGATATCCCCTTTCGCGATCAAAACATGTTGCTCGGTATACTCGACCTCGAGCGGGTTACGGTTAATCACATCATGGTGCCACGTAACGAAATTATCGGCCTGAATCTGGATGACCCTCTGGACGAACTGATTGAGCAAATTGTTAACACTGAACACACGCGGCTGCCGGTATACAGTGGCGATATCAGCCAGGTTCACGGCTTTTTGCATATGCGCCGGGTCAATCGTCTACTACGTGGTGGCGAGCATTCGCTAACGAAAGAATCGCTGAAGCGCTTTGCACGGGACACCTATTTTATCCCCGCTGAAACGCCGCTAAATTTGCAGTTGATTAATTTCCAGAAAAACAGACGCCGGATTGGCCTGGTTGTCGATGAATATGGCGAGGTCGATGGGCTGGCAACACTGGATGACATTCTCGAAGAGATTGTCGGCGAATATACAACTAACCAAATGCAACCAGAGGACGAAATCGCCCTCCAGCCGGATGGCAGTTTTGTAATCGACGGCAGCGTCACTATTCTGGAAATTAACAAAACCACCAATTGGGAGTTACCCCTTGATGGCCCCAAAACACTCAACGGTCTCGCCCTTGAGCAACTGGAAAGCTTCCCCGATGCGAGGGCCAGCTTTACTCTGGGCAATTACCATTTTGAAATTCTGGCGCTTTCAGAAAAAATGGTTTCTACTATCAAAGCCTGGCGCAAAGAACCGGCACCACACATGGTCGATTAATTTTAAAGTGTTTGTCGTTTCAGTGTATGTAAGTTTCAAACAGTGTATGTGAGTATTCAGCCACTACAATTTCAACGCTTTCAGCCAGCCGCAAAGGGGTTACCATACTGACTACGCTTGCGCGCGAAGTTTAATACTTCGAGACGCTCGACATCGGACATCATTATCCAGCCGCGAATCTCTTCGCCACTTCTATAACAACCTCGACATATGTCTTGTTTGTCCAACAAGCAAATCGACACGCAGGGTGACGGTATTGTGGGGTTTTCGCTCATAAGCTAACTCCTATGCTAATAAGTAGTCAGCTAGTTGAAATTACTTTAAGCCGAGTTCTGAACAGCGCCGCTTTTTCTATATATATTTGTGAGGAGCCCCGTAACATCTTGACCATTTGTTCGTCCAGCTCCCGCACTACTTTGGCAGGCGTACCCAGGACCATTGAGTTATCCGATATCACCATGCCCTCCGGCACCAGGGCATTAGCGCCAATTAGGCAGTTGTTGCCAATTTTAGCACCACTGAGTATGACCGAACTTATGCCAACTAAAGTGTTATCGCCAATTTCGCAACCGTGCACCATGGCGCAGTGACCGATGGTGACATTACTTCCGATAATTGCCGGCATCCCTGGGTCAGTGTGTAAAACCGCGTTGTCCTGAACATTGCTGCCCGCACCTACCGAAATCAGGTCGGTATCACCCCTCAGCACAGCGTTAAACCAGACGCTGGCATTGTCACCCAATTCGACCAAGCCTATGACATCTGCACTGTCGGCAACAAATACATCTTTGCCAATCACCGGCACTCGATCTTCGAACTGATAAATCATTTATCGCTCCTTAATAAGCGTATGTTGGCAAGGCAACGTGAAACAACTGCTTGCCGAAGATAAATCCCACAAATCAAGTCTGTGGGCACCCATAAAAATAGCCAGCCATCGCAGCATCGAATGGTAAACCTTTCAAGCCGTGCTAATCACGCTTTTTTCGAATTGAACACTTGCACATTGACAGCCTGTACAAGGTATCTTCATATTGTTTAAATGGTTTGTCTTTATCAGGGAAACCCTGACCTTGAAATATTGTAGCGCCTGCGGCGAGGCCGTGAGTCAACGAATTCCCGAGGGAGATGATCGGCACCGTCATGTCTGCAATGTCTGCGATACGGTGCACTATCAAAACCCCTGCATTATAGCCGGCAGCTTGCCGGTTTATGACGATAAGGTTCTGCTTTGTCGGCGCGCCATTGAACCTGCCTATGGCTACTGGACACTACCTGCCGGGTTTATGGAAAACGGTGAGACAACCCTGGAAGGTGCCGAGCGGGAGAGCATGGAAGAAGCCAATGTAGCCCTGCATGCCCTTGAACTTTACACCATGATTGATATTCCCCATATTAATCAGGTCTATATATTTTATCGAGGCCAACTGGCCAAGCCCGAGTTCTCACCAGGTATAGAATCCCTTGAGGTTGAACTGTTTCGTGAGGAAGACATCCCCTGGTCGGACATCGCTTTTCCGTCTGTAAAAACGACCCTGGAACATTTCTTTGCCGACCGGAAGGCCGGTATATTCCCGGTGAGAACCGATCTGATTCGTCGCCATAAACGCTAGGCCATAAATACCTGGCAATCTAACATTAGATTCATACTTAGTTTCGAGCCATCCTAAGATTCAATCCAGATAAGACTCGCCATTCTGCCGACATCACCACTCCGCCGGTGGGAATAAAACAACGAGGTCTGGTCGAAGGTACAATATCCGCCGCCATATATATCGATAACACCCAAAGCGCGAAGCTGGGCACGTGCTAACGCATAAAGATCTGCAAAGTAATGCCCCGGTTTTACATCTGATGGCCGAAAACATCTGCTCACCAGAGACGATTTAAGATCAGCCATGCAGCCAGCTAAAAACGCCTGTCGAACTTCCCGACCAACCTCAAAGTGTTGTGCGCAGATGGCGGGGCCGAGATAAACCATCAGTTCCCGAGCATCGACCTCTAACTCGGAGAGTGTTGCTCCGACAATACCACTAGCCAGTCCCCGCCACCCGGCATGGATGGCCGCCACAATTGAAGCGTCTTTCGCGCTGACCAATATGGGCAGACAATCAGCGGTCAACACCGCGCAGGCCAAACCTGTTTCGCGAGTGAAAGTTGCATCGGCAAGCGCTATTTTGCCGTTTGCAGATGCTTCTATGGCTTCGGCACCGTGCGCCTGTTGCAACCATTGAGGTGGCAAATTCAGGCCCAGATCCCCGGCTAACTGCGAGCGTGCCTGTTGCACAGTGTGGGCTTCGTCAGAATCATCGGGAATTGATGCGGATAATCCCAGCAACTTTTCATCAAAAATGTTACTCCCAGCCACACCCGTATGACGTGTGGTAATAACGCTTCGCACGCCGGTGGCCAGTGGCCAGGTGGGGTCTAGAATCGAGAAAGCGTCACCTGCAGCGACATTCACGACTGAGAGGCTCGATCATTGTCTACTCTAAAATGCGCCAGGAGATCAGCCAAATCCTCGGGCAACGGTACCTGCCAGGTCATTGGCTCACCAGACTCCGGATGAGTCAGGGCTAGTTGTGTGGCATGGAGCGCCTGACGATCAAAGCTGCGTATCGCGCTCGCCAGTTGCTCGTCAATACCAGCCGGTATACGCAGACGTCCGCCATATAGTGCATCACCTACTAGAGGGTGACCAAGGTGTGCCATATGCACGCGAATTTGGTGGGTTCGGCCGGTTTCCAAAATGACTCTGAGATGGCTGTACCCATGAAATGTCGTCAGCACCCGATAATGGGTTTTGGCCGCTTTACCGCCTCTCGGTAATACCGCCATACGAATCCTTGCCACCGGATGTCTGCCGATAGCCTCGTCGACACTGCCACTGCGATATAGCTCGCCCTGCACGACGGCTTCATATTCGCGGGACACTGAACGCGCTTTAAGTTGTTTTACCAGGCTATTGTGGGCAATGAGCGTTTTGGCAACGACCAGCAGGCCGGTGGTATCTTTATCCAGGCGATGAACAATGCCTGCGCGGGGTATCGATGCTAATTGCGGGCAATGATGCAGCAATCCGTTAAGCAGCGTTTGATCGGGATTGCCGGCACCGGGATGCACCACCAGACTGGCCGGTTTATTCAGCACCAGGATGGCGCTGTCCTCATAGACAATTGCCAGATTCAATGGCTGCGCTTGCCACTCGGTTGAGCTTTCAGGCTCAGCGGTCAAACTCAGATACTCACCACCCACTAGCTTTTCGCGAACAGTCGCCGACCTACCATCAACGCTTAAGCGACCGTCCCGTATCCACTGCTGTAATCGTGACCGAGAATACTCGGGAAACACTTTGGCGGCGGCCTGATCCAGCCGACAACCTTGTAATCCCTCTGGCACCCGTTTTTTGACGGGGGTGACGGCCTGATCTTGCTGCATTTGCTATTCAGCTTGCCTGATGGCTGTGTTTAAATGGCGATTCTACATGGCCATGCTCTCCAGGCAACACTCCGACAGACACCGGGAACCTCCTCAATCATGCGTTTAGTTATTTTTTTTGCTGCAGCGTCACTGTTAATTTCAAGCTGTTCATGGATGCCTTTTGTCGATTCAAAAGCCGACGAAAAAGCAGAAAAAGCCAAACAGGAAGAACTGAAAGGCTTAAATGAAAAGCAATTTTATGACCGTATACAAAAAAACCTAACTGCTAAAAACTGGACCGATGCGATTACAAACCTGCAGGGCTTTGAATCGCAATTCCCATTTGGTAACTACGCAGAACAAGCCCAGCTAGAGCTGATTTATGTTTACTTTGAATCAGCCGACCATGAGGCCGCGGTGGCATCGGCGGAACGTTTTATCCGGCTTCATCCCCGTCACCCTAACGTCGATTACGCCTACTACATCAAAGGGCTTGCAGCTACCGCGCAAACCAAAGGCATATTCTCCAACATCATGCCGGTTGACGAAACACGCCGCGATCCGGGAGAAGCGCGGCAGGCGTTTGCGACATTTAGCCAGTTAATCAGTCGCTATCCCAATAGCGCTTACGCGGCTGACGCGCGCAAACGGATGGTATACCTGCGCAATACACTGGCACGCCACGAAATCCAGGCGGCCAACTATTATTTTAAACGTGGCGCGTATCTTGCGGCGGTAAATCGTGGTCGCTATGTTGTTGAGAATTTTCAGCAAACACCTGCGGTACCCGATGGACTAGCGGTTATGGCGCAGGGTTATTATTTGATCGGATATCAGGATTTGGCCGATGATGCTGCCAGGGTTCTAGCTACAAACTACTCTAACCATCCGGCCCTCGACGAACAAGGTCAGTTCAACTATCAGCAAGGCGTCATTGAAGACGAAAAACACTGGCAGAGTCGTCTTACATTTGGTTACTTTAAGCCGGAAAAAACACCATTTTTTGATAGTCGCAATATTTTCAATCCGATAGACCGCAATATAGCCGTACTTCGAAATGAGGTTCCCGCAAGTCTGAACGGCGATAGCAATGGGACCTTACCAACTGTTAAGTCTGGCAAACCGCCCCGCTCCTGGCTGAATCGACTATCATTCGGTTTGTTTGGCGAGTAATACCGCTGCTGATCAATACCAAAGCACAGTCCACATCAGCGCTAGTCGCCAGGTCGCCAGCCATTGGTGATTGGATAACGCCGATCCCGGCCGAAGCCTCGCTCTGAAATACGTATCCCTACGGCTGCCTGCTGTCGTTTATATTCGTTTAAATCAACTAAACGGACAATGTGATTGACGTCTTCGGCTGAAAATCCTCGATTGATAATATCCTGTGCCGCCATATCCTCCTCAATATACAGCGCCAAAATTTGGTCCAAAATATCATAAGGTGGCAAAGAATCTTCATCTTTTTGTTCCGGCGCCAACTCTGCCGAAGGTGGCCTGGTAATCACAGATTCTGGAATGACCGGTGAGATAGTATTTCGATATCTGGCCAGCTCAAACACCATGGTTTTGGGCACATCCTTGAGCACGTCAAGGCCTCCCGCCATATCTCCATACAAAGTCGCATAACCAACTGCCATTTCACTTTTATTTCCAGTTGTTAACACCAGATAACCTTTTTTATTTGAAATTGCCATCAACAACACACCCCGTGAGCGGGCCTGGATATTCTCCTCGGTTTTATCCTTTTCAGTATTGCTAAATTCTTCCTCCAGAGCGCTGCAGAAAGACTCATACACCGATTCGATGCTGATTATTTTGTAATTAACACCCAGTGAATTTGCCTCTGCCTGAGCATCGTCCAGGCTGAGTTGAGAGGTATAACGAAACGGCATCATCACCGCTTCGACTCTGTCCGCCCCCAGAGCATCCACGGCAACCGCCAGGGTCAGCGCCGAGTCAATACCCCCTGACAAACCCAGCACCACGCCCCGAAAGCCATTTTTATTGACGTAATCTCGAACACCGACCACCAGGGCCTGATAAACCGCAACTAACACATCGGGTGCGGGGGTTATCGACTTTTTAACCACCTGAATAATATTATTATCGAACTCCAGCGTGATCGGGATAAGCAATTCCTCAAACAAAGGTGCCTGCACACACAACTCACCACTGCTATCGATCACCATAGAGCCGCCGTCAAAGACTAGCTCATCCTGACCGCCGATCTGGTTGACATAGACTACCGGCATTGCCCCTTGTCGTGCTCGCCGGACAACTGTTTCCTGACGCGCCGTTTGCTTATTCTTATGAAAAGGTGAGGCATTGATATTAATCATCAATCTGGCACCGGCCTGTTTTGCCTGCTCCATGGGCTTGTCATCCCAAATATCTTCACACACGCTTAGGGCGGTTTTGATGCCGCAAATATCAACTACGCAGGCGGCATTGCCCGCTTCAAAGTAGCGTTTCTCATCAAAAACCTGATAGTTGGGCAGGCAGGTTTTTGCATATTGGGCGACTACTTTACCGTTCTGGATAAGTCCCGCGACATTGTACAAAGCCCCTTTTTCTCGCCACGGGTAACCCAATATCACCGAAATATCGCTGCATGCGTCTCCCAGTTTACCCAGGGCGCGTTCAATACGGGTCTGCATGCTGGGTCGAAGCAACAGATCTTCTGGTGGATAACCGCACAACACGAGTTCCGGAAATACCACCACTTGTGCAGAGAATTGATCACGTGCTTCCTGTACAACTGCGATAACCTTCTCGGTGTTACCGGGAATGTCACCGACAACAGGATTGATCTGGGCCAAAACTAATGAAAGCGTATTCATAAAACATCAAGTAAGCAGTGAATTGGGGGCGCATTTTCAGCTAAAATTTAAGCCATAGCAAAACAGATTCTACTTTATGCCGCAGTTCAACCAACAGAGCAGTCTATCGTCCTCGCCCGTCGGGCTGGTAAGGGTATATGCCTACTATCGATTTTTGCTATCTGCATTAATACTGGGCATGTACCTGACCAAGTTTACCGATGGCATCTTCGCCACTTTGTCACCGAATATTTTCTTCTTTACTGCCGTTGGTTTTGTCACGCTCACTACATTGGGCCTTGCGTGGCTAATTATTAGGAGTTTCATCTGCGAACCCTACGTACTATTTATCTACCTCTTGATAGATATCATCTGTCTAAATCTGTTGATTTTCGCCAGCGGGGGCACCAGCAGCGGCATTGGCTTACTCCTTCTAGTAACGATCGCAACCAGCTCGCTTATTTTTACCGGTCAATTAGCCATTTTACTAGCCGCTATTGCGAGTATCTTGGTAATGGCAGGGACTATTGTCTCATTAGCGTTCTACAGCAACAGTAATGCAACGCTTTTTCCAACTGGTTTGCTGGGCATACTGTTATTTCTGACATCATTCCTTTTTCGCGGGCTAAATCGTAATTTGTTGGCCTCGCAAAACCTCGCAATAAAAGGTGCCGACCAGGCAGCACACTTACAAAAACTTAACGAACTAATTGTCAACCGTATGAGGACCGGCATTGTACTTATTGACACGTCAGCACACATTAAACTTATAAATAGTGCTGCAATAGAGCACCTCGGAGGACATAAACCCAGCGCACCGTTGGTCATCGGACATTCTTTAAAGTCCCTACCAGAACTGTTTAAACTTTATGATCGCTGGCTAGCTTATCCCTGGTCACGTTGTCCACCCATATTAATCGCGAACACAAACGCAGAAATTCAATGTAATTTCGCCAGGCTGGATGAACAGGAGGAACGACATACCATCATTTTTATAGAGGACACGCGCTCCATCGTACAAAATGCTCAACAGCTAAAACTTGCCTCTCTGGGCCGCTTGGCGGGCAGTATTGCCCATGAGATCAGAAACCCACTTGGTGCGATTAGTCACGCAGCACAGATGCTGGCCGAGGAAGGTGAGGGATCAGAAATAACCACCCAATTTACTGACATCATCAATAGACATTCCGCGAGAGTGAACTCTATCGTCGATAGTATCCTGCAGTTGTCGAGCCAGAAGGCACCGAACTTTCAAAAGCTGCACCTGGACCAGTGGCTAAAAAACTTTTGTAAGGAGTATAACGACGCCCATATCGATACCACGACTATCGTCATTGAGATGCTCGACAAAAACCTCCAGGTACTTTTTGACCCGATTCATCTAAATCAGATCGTCACCAATCTCATTGATAATGCGCGTCGATATAGCACCAACGAGACGGGCGAGGCCTGGGCAAAAATAAGTGCTCAATTCGATCCGGTGTCCGGGCTACCCAGCATTGAAATCTACGATAAAGGTTCGGGCATCGATGCTAAATATCGCAGCCAGATATTCGAACCCTTTTTCACCACATCAAATACCGGCAGCGGGCTTGGCCTCTACCTTGCCAAAGAGCGCTGTGAATTTAACTATGCCACACTAAGCTATTGCCTCGACAACAACCAAGGTCTCAACAACAGTGGTCTCGCCAACAATCACTCGATTAACCAAGCCGATACAAAATCTGGTACAAAAAAGGGCTTTTTCAGGATAGTCTTCGCCCACCCCGAGCAATTACTACCGGCAAAGAATTCATGACCAAACCACGCGCACTTATCGTCGATGACGAACCCGATATCCGCCAATTGATTGGTATGACCCTGAACAAACTCGGTATCGACGTCTCAGAAGCCCCGGACATCACCGCCGCCCACCAAAAGCTCGCCAATAGCACTTTCAATCTTTGCCTCACCGATATGCGTCTACCCGATGGCAACGGCCTGGACTTGATCGAACACATTCAGCAAAAATACCCGGAGCTACCGGTGGCGATGATCACCGCATACGGCAATACCGACATCGCCGTAGAAGCACTTAAACGCGGCGCCTTTGACTTTGTAAGCAAGCCCGTTCAGCTTCCTAAACTCAGAGCAATGGTTAACGCTGCGCTGAAATTGAGCGGCGAACAAAATCCCGCCAGCACACAGCAAAATCAGTTAATTGGCAGCACAGCGATTATGGCAGAGCTGCGCAATCAAATTGGCCGTGTCGCCCGCAGTCAGGCACCCATCTATATCTCTGGAGAATCCGGTAGCGGTAAAGAAGTGGTTGCAAGATCAATCCACTATCAGGGTCCGAGGGCAGACGGCCCTTTTATTCCGGTCAATTGCGGCGCGATTCCCTCCGAATTGATGGAGAGCGAATTTTTCGGCCATAAGAAAGGCAGTTTTACCGGCGCTTTTCAGGATAAACAAGGACTGTTCCAGGCCGCCGACGGGGGTACTTTATTTCTTGACGAGGTCGCCGATCTACCCCTGCCCATGCAGGTAAAACTGTTGCGTGGCATACAGGAAAAATCCATTCGTCCCGTGGGCACTGATACGGAAATACCGGTCGACATCCGGATATTGAGTGCCTCCCACAAAAACCTGTCTCGGGAAGTAGAACTTAATCACTTTCGCCAAGATTTGTATTATCGAATTAACGTTATTGAATTGCATGTGCCTGCCCTACGCGAACGTCCGGAAGATATCCCCGAATTGATACAATTATTTGTCGATAGAAACGCTACCGAATCAGGCATTAGATCGCCAAAACTAGACTCCTCGGCCATGTCTGCACTGATCAACCATCCGTTTCCCGGCAATGTAAGGGAACTGGAAAACACTCTGGAGCGAGCCTTTACACTTTGCGATGGCGAGATGATTACCGCAGAAAATTTGCAGCTACAAACAGCAATGACTGCACCCCTCACCCCCGCTAACTCCGCAGCTGAACAACTCGACGTCGTCGTCCCATCAACCAATGGCAATATGCCCCCTTATATTGACGGCAATCTCGACGAATACATAGCGACTATAGAAAAGCGTTTGCTAGAGGAGGCCCTTGACGCAACACGCTGGAATAAAACCGCCGCCGCTGAAAAGCTCGGCATTAGTTTTAGGCAACTTCGGTACAAACTTAAAAAACTAAATATTGAGTGACATTTAGCTGTCCTTAGCAACACCTTAGCAACTAAGCTATGCGCACACGGAGTAGTTAAGTCTAGACACCCCAGCCTGGACGTTCTAGAAAACAATCAAGTTATTAATCCCAACCAGGATCAACTATGAAAATTCAGGATTTAAGCGCAGTCGTCACTGGCGGAGCTTCCGGCATTGGCGCTGGCGTTGTACGGGTGCTGGCTCAGGCCGGTGCCAAAATAGCGGTATTTGATCGAAACCTGGAGCTTGCCGAAGCCACAGCTCGAGAGGTCGGCGGCATAGCCATTGCTTGCGATGTCGCCAATGATGAATCCGTACAACAGGCCTTTGCCAACGCCCAAGCGGAACACGGCGCGGCGCGCATTCTGGTTAATTGCGCTGGCATTGATACCGCACGCAAAATAGCCAGTCGCAAATCCGGTGCCCATGCCATTGGCCCGATGCAACGAGTGATCGATGTAAATCTGGTCGGCACACTGAGCTGCTGCGCCCATGCATCAACGGCAATGCTCGATCTTGAGGCTCTGGATGACGATGGCGAACGAGGCGTGTTGATTAATATAGCCTCTGTTGCAGCATTTAATGCCCCCAATGGTCAGGCAGTTTATGCTGCCTCAAAAGCTGGGGTAGTTGGTGCAACATTGCCTATGGCTCGCGATCTATCCCGTTACGGTATTCGCGTTGTTACCATCGCTCCAGGACTGTTTGATACGCCGTTAGCTGGCACAATGGACGAACAAATGACCGGGCAATTATTGCGCCGCGCCTTGTTCCCCCAGCGCAAAGGCAGGCCCGAAGAAATCGGCTCACTGGTACAACATATTTGCGAAAACCAGATGCTCAATGCTGCCACCATACGCATTGACGCAGGGTTCTTCTAATGATGACCATCCAGGTTTACGCTAACAATCCAATCTACAACATTATGATTACAAGCAACGAGGGCGGGCAATGAAACTCGATGGCTCAACAGCATTTATAACCGGTGGGGCATCAGGACTCGGCGCGGCCAGCGCCACTTTACTCGCCGAAGCTGGCGCAAAAGTCGCTTTGCTGGATCGGGATATGGCTCTGGCCCAAGCCCTGGCCAAACAATTGCACGGCGTCGCTGTCGAATGCGATGTTGCCAATCATGAATCCCTGAGCGCCGCCGTTGCCCAGGCCTGCGAGACTATCGGGCCGCCACGCATTGCGATTAATTTTGCGGGCATTGATGTCAGCCGAAAAATCACCAGTCGATCACAGGGTGCTCACCCCATCGAATCGCTGCAACGACAAATCGACATAAATGTGATTGGAACTCTCGACGCCTGTGCTTTATTCGCAGAACGGATGATGGACCTGGAACCTTTTGAAGACGGTGAGCGAGGTGTCCTTATCAACATCGCATCGGGAGCGGCATTTAATGGCCCGCCGGGGCAATCCGCTTACGCGGCATCAAAACGCGCCGTTGCTGGAGCCACATTACCGCTGGCACGCGACCTTGCCCCTTACGGGATTCGCGTAATGACTATTGCGCCAGGCTTTTTTAAAACGCCACTCGCCGAGACCGTTGACGCCAAACATACCGACAAACTTATCTCCCTGGTGCCCTTTCCAAAACGCTGGGGTGATCCAAAAGAATTGGGTGAGCTGGTCAAACATATTTGCCAAAACCGTATGCTCAATGGCGAGACCATCCAGATTGATGGCGCTATGCGTTAAACCTTGGCTAACTTAAGCAGTCAAAATCCAAATCGGCCAAGCTATATTTAGGAACGCAAACAATGATTGAAAAAATTAATCGAACCGCAAAATTTGAAATTGGCCATGTGGTAAAACACCGGCTATTTCCTTTTCGCGGCGTTATTTTTGATGTCGATCCCACCTTCAATAATACCGAAGAGTGGTGGGACTCCATCCCCGAACATATTCGTCCAAAAAAGGATCAGCCGTTTTATCACCTGCTTGCCGAAAATGAAGAATCTTATTACATCGCTTATGTCTCCGAGCAAAACCTGTTGTCGGACGCTAGCGGCAAGCCGGTGCGTCATCCACAGGTAGAAAAACTGTTCAGCAAATTTGAGGCCAATCACTACCAGTTAAAAAATATTAATAGCCATTAAAAACCTGTTTATCAGGCCATTAATAAAACTATTTACAAAGCTATTTAATAATTATCTAAAAAATTAGGGGAAACAGACATGGGGCCATTAGAAGGTTTGCGAATTATAGAATTACAGGGCATTGGTCCTGTCCCGTTTTGCGCCATGATGCTGGCTGATATGGGTGCTGAAGTCATCCGTATCGACCGCACCGGTGCAGCGGGTGGCATGCCTCGGGCCGAAAAGTATGATCTTCTCGCCCGTGGTCGGCGCTCTATGCGTCTGGACTTAAAAAGTGATGAAGGTAAAGCAATCCTTTTACACTTAGTCGAGAAATCCGATGGCATACTTGAGGGCTTTCGGCCTGGAGTCATGGAACGGCTTGGGATCGGCCCCGACATTCTTCTCAAAAAAAACCCAGCGATTGTCGTTGGACGAATGACTGGCTGGGGCCAGGAAGGGCCTATCTCAAATGTTTCCGGCCACGATATTAACTACATCGCACTCACCGGTGCTCTGTTTAATATTGGTGTTAAAGGCGGCCCCCCTGCACCACCGCTTAACCTGGTTGGTGACTTCGGCGGTGGCGGTTTGCTACTGGCCTTTGGCATGGTCACTGCGATATTAAAAGCCAAGTTGTCCGGGACTGGCCAGGTAGTCGATGCTGCCATGGTTGATGGCGCGTCTATTCTCAGCACTTCATTCTTCGGGCAGCTTGCGGAAGGCAAACTCAGGGAAGGACGCGGCGAGCACCCGCTGAATGGCGCAAGCCATTACTACGACGCCTTTGAATGCTCCGACGGTGAGTATATTTCTATTGCATCCGTCGAGCCGCAGTTCTATGCCGAATTGAAAGAGCTGTTAAACCTTAGCGAGGAGGAATTTGGCGAACAAATGAATCCAAAACGCTGGGCTGAACAGCGCACCAAAATAAAAGCTGTATTTCTCAGTAAATCTCGGGATGAGTGGTGTGAGCTCTTGCAGCAAAGTGACATCTGCTTTGCACCAGTTTTACGCTTCGCAGAAGCTCCGGAGCACCCTCACAATAAAGCGCGGGAGGCCTTTGTTGAAGTTGATGGGGTTATCCAGCCAGCGCCGGCACCAAGATTCAGTGCAACACCTGGAGGAATTTCACGCCCCCCGGCTCAGCGTGGTGAACACACCGATGAGATATTGGCTGAGTGGAATTATTCTGCGGATGAAATTACCGAACTGCACAGCAAGGGTGCTATAAAAGGTGCCGGTTAGAACGAACTACCGGCCTGGTTAATTATTCAGCCTTATTATCACATCTGGGTCACATAACATCTGAGTCACACAGCTCCTGCGCTTCGCGCACGTTGAGTGTGCCCTCATAAATTGCCCGACCAGTAATGGCGCCAAGAATACCTTCATGAGCCACGGCCTGTAGTCGCACAATATCATCGATATTAGTAATACCACCGGAGGCGATCACCGGAATGGGTGAGGCCCTGGCCATCGCCACAGTGGCTTCTACATTGACGCCCTGCATCATGCCGTCACGATCAATGTCGGTGTAAACAATCGCGCTAACTCCATCCCTGGCAAAGCGATGCGCTAGATCAATGGCTTTAATACTGCTTATTTCTGCCCAGCCATCCGTTGCCACCTGTCCAGCTTTAGCATCTATGCCAACAATTATGTGGCCGGGGAAGGTACGGCACATCTCGGTAACAAAATCCGGATCTTCTACCGCTTTGGTACCAATAATTACATATTCAACCCCGGCGTCGAGATAAGCGCCAATCGTTTCAGCCGTCCGGATGCCGCCACCAATCTGAATCGGCAGACTCGGATACTTCGCGGCGATGGCTTTAACCACCTCACCATTAATCGGCTTTCCAGCAAACGCACCGTTTAAATCCACCAGGTGTAAACGTCTGGCACCTTGCTCCACCCAACGCCCAGCCATGGCAACAGGATCATCTGAAAACACCGTGCTGTCTTCCATTCGACCTTGCCTTAAGCGCACACATTGGCCATCTCTAAGGTCAATTGCTGGAATAATTAACATTAACTAATGCCTTTAACTACAGACCATATCTATTTGATATTTAATGGCTTAATAATTATAACGAGCCATCCCACTGTATAAAGTTACTTAGTAATCGAAGGCCCGCAGTATGACTCTTCTCAGGATGAAACTGCACAGCAAACAAATTGCCCTCAGCGAGCGCAGCGGCAAAGCTTTGACCATACTCACAACGACCCGCAACCAACGACTGGTCGTCAACATCAACGTAGTAGCTATGGACAAAATAAAAGCGGGTGCCCTGTTCTATACCATGCCACAACGGATGGTCAATAGTTTGATGAACTCGATTCCACCCCATGTGAGGTACTTTCAAGCGCTCGCCATCCTGGTCGCGCAAATCCGAGCCAAAGTAGCGCACCTTGCCCGGCAGGAGGTCGAGGCAGGCAACTCCATCATTTTCTTCACTCGAAGTCACAAGCGCCTGCATGCCGACACAGATGGCCAGTACGGGTTTTTCCTTTATCGCTCGGGCCACGGCTTGATCAAAACCGGCGCGGCGAATTTCCGCCATGCAGTCCCGAATCGCGCCGACACCCGGAAACACCACTCTGTCTGCCCGGTCTACTTCCATGGGATCTGAGGTGACAACGACATGACTGTCCAGTGCAACATGCTCCAGTGCCTTGGCCGCTGAATGCAAATTACCCATGCCATAGTCGAGCACCGCGATGCGATTGCGAAAATCACTCATAAATTAGAAACCACACTTTGGCTATACAGGTTTGTCTGGAAATTTATCCAGGAATAACACTGGCCTAACCGTTACCGAATAAGCCCACTTAACCGAACACCGCTGCTTACAGAGAACCTTTAGTCGAAGGTGTTACATCGCCCATTCGCTCGTCCATTGCCATCGCCATACGCAAGGCCCGGCCAAACGCTTTAAAGATAGTCTCGACCTGATGATGACTGTTATCGCCGCGTAAGTTATCAATGTGCAGGGTAGCACCAGCGTGATTGACAAAGCCCTGGAAGAATTCAAAGACCAGATCAACATCGAATTTACCCACCAGGTCTCTGGTAAAAGAGACATCGGTAATCAACCCGGGTCTTCCCGAAAAATCAATCACTACTCGCGAAAGCGCTTCATCAAGGGGCACATAGGCGTGACCATAACGGTAAATGCCCTTCTTAGTACCAAGCGCCTTGCCTATCGCCTGGCCCAGACTAATACCAATATCTTCGACCGTGTGGTGGTCATCAATATGGACATCACCAGTGGCCTTAACTGAGAGATCAATCAAGCCATGGCGGGCAATCTGATCGAGCATGTGCTCAAGAAACGGCACGCCAGTGTCAAATTCTGCCTGACCGGAACCATCGAGATCGACACTCACTGTGATCTTCGTTTCCAATGTGTCGCGATTCACCGTCGCCGTTCGCCCAGCCATGATATTCTCCGTTCTTACAACTATCGATACCGTTTAAGGCTATGGCCCTACGGTAAGAGGCCGCCATTATACGGGGACGTTAAGCAGCTCGCCAGCTGCCTTCCCGATGAAACCGGCGACCTTAAAGCTATCAACTGCAGCCGCTATTTAGTGGCATATTGAGCTACCTGACACTCATACTTCACTTAGAGAGATATATGAATTTAGCAAAATGGATTGGCGCTACCCTTGCACTGATTGTGATTCTCGTCATTGCCGGATTGATGTATGTGGTGATCGGTATCGACCCCAATAGCTACAAACCTGAAATCACCAAGCTGGCCGAACAAAAAGGCATTTCGTTGGAAATCAGCGGCAGTTTGAGCTGGCAATTTTTGCCCAACCTGGCCATCCAGATCGGTGAAACTCAGGTGTCTAGCATCACCCAGAGCATCCCCGATACGCGCTTCAAAAGTGCCAGCCTGAGCCTGAGCTGGATGGCCCTTTTAAAACGCCAAATTGCTGTGCAATCTATCCGCATTGACGAGGCCAATATCAATCTCGATAACCGGCAGCAAGCGGCTGCGGTGGCCGTAGCACCCGTCGCTGCTGCGGTTGGGGCGGAAGATTCCGAACCAACCAGTCAAGCTTTCTCCCTCGCCATCGACGAGCTCAAGATTACTGACAGCACTATTACTTTACCTGGGGGCCAAGCCTCCGGTGATACACCAGGAGGATCAAATTCCGGAAGCAAATTCCAGCATTTTGATCTCTCGGTAAGGGAATTAAACCTGGAGGGGACGCCTTTCGCCGTGGATACAGCTTTTGAATACCAGGATCCTTCCCTGCCCGGTCCGCTCGGCGTATCGCTGCATACCTATGCCGCCATTAACCAGGCTGACGAACAATTAGCAATCAGCAAGGCCACGGTAGAATTATCCATCCGTGATCTCCCTCCGGTGAAAATCAATTTGGAGTTGCTGGTCGACGGCAAAAAAGACACCCTGCAAGTGCCCCTGCTGACGGTTGCCAGCAATGACTTGAACGCAGAAATCAAGATCGATGCAAGCGACCTACGCGGCGATATACAGGGGCTAGTCCAGATCGATATCCCCACCATGAATTTACGTGAGACGCTAGATAACTGGGGGATTGATTTGACATCGCTACCCACCACGGCTTTACAAAAATTCGCCTTGCGCACTCAGATTAAAGGCTCAACAAATAAAATTAACGTGAAAGCGTTATCTCTCCGGCTCGACGAATTTACTGCGGACGGTAATATAGAACTGAAACTCACGGCCCCAAAAACATTAAACGTGCAGCTAACCGGCAGCAAGCTTGATGTAAGCCGCTACCTGGCACCAAACGACGACGCCGAAACCAGCGATACGGAAACTACCGCGCAACAAGCGCCTACTGGCAATCTGTTTTTGCCTTTGCTGGCACCCCTTGTATGGCTTGAAGGTGGCAGCGGTGATATCGATATAAAACTTGATGAATTAGCTATTAATACATCTGAGCTAAAAAACATCTCGATAAAAGATATTGCCTTACAGGCTAAAGTTCGCGGCAAAACGCTCAAGCTCACCCACTTATCTGCCAATACCTTTGGCGGTTCGCTGCTGACCACGGCCCAGATCAACCTCAAGCCAAAGCAACCAGAGATATCTTTTGACCAACAAATTAAGGCCATCTCCGTTGAGCAGATCGCCACCGCTTTCGGGGGTGGCGACGATATAACCGGCAGTCTGAATTTTGATGTGAAAGGTAAGTCTCGAGGCTCGAGTCAGGCGCAGCTGCAAACGAATCTTACTGGCACCGGTCAGTTACAAATTAAACAGCCAACCATCACCACTTTTAATATCGAACGGGCCTATTGTGAAATCGCCGCCAGGGTGGAAAAAGCCGAAGCAACTCAGGCGCAATCCGAACCAGCAAAAATATGGCCGACGGGTAGCAAACTCACGGATCTCGACGCAAGCTTTACACTAAAGGGTTACAAAATACTTCTAGACCCCTATACCACCGGACTAAACAGTTTATCGTTTCGCGGCAATGCCGTTATCGACACCGAAAAAATGGCCTTTAATGCACTGGCTATCACTCGTTTGAACGGTGATCGCACCAGTGAAAACGGGTGTCTTGTGAAAAGTAAAACCATAAGAGACAAAGACATCCCCATACGCTGCAAAGATAGCTTCGCAAATGCTGGCGCAAAGAGTTGTGGTCCCGATGGTGATTTCGTCAAACAGCTCCTGCAAAGCAAAGTGCTCGACAAAATTGGCGATAAAATAAATCTGGATGACGATGCTGCCGAGGCAATCGATGGCCTCTTAAAAGGCTTGTTTGGACGCTAAACGGGCCGCCTTAATGGTTAAAAACGCCGACTTCGCAAACAAACTATTAGGCTGGTATGACCAGCATGGCCGTGCTGACCTGCCATGGCGGCAGCATATAACGCCGTATCGGGTTTGGATTTCAGAGATTATGCTCCAACAAACCCAGGTTAATACTGTGCTGCCTTATTTCAAACGCTTTGAGGAACGCTTCCCAGATATCTACACTCTGGCCCACGCGCCGTTGGATGGAGTGCTCCACCTCTGGACCGGACTTGGCTACTACGCCCGGGCAAGGAATCTCCACAAGACCGCCAACATTGTCTGTACAGAGTTCGCTGGGAAACTCCCCGAAGATCCAGAGCAACTTCAACAATTGCCCGGTATTGGACGTTCAACTGCCGGAGCCATTTGCGCTATTGCCCACGATCAACCCCGCGCCATACTTGATGGCAACGTAAAACGCGTGTTAAGTCGGCATTACGCCATTGAAGGCTGGCCGGGGCAAAGCACAATTCAGAAGCAACTCTGGCAAATCAGCGAAGCAATCACGCCTGAATCTCGCTGCGCTGACTATACCCAGGCGATTATGGATCTCGGCGCTACATTATGTACACGCAGCAAACCAAACTGCACTGCCTGCCCGGTACAACCCAGCTGCCAGTCCTACTCCAACGATGCAGTAAACCAATACCCCACCAGAAAACCCAAAAAGATACTGCCCACGCGCAAGACCTTCTTTTTAGTCATGGCTGATGATCGAGGACATATTCTCCTGCAAAAAAGACCACCCGTCGGAATATGGGGCGGCTTGTGGAGTTTTCCTGAATGTGAAAACCAATCAGAAATCCAGGAGGTGTGCGCGCAACTCGACGTCACGCCACTGGATACACTTGATACTTCCAACCAGAAGAACCAGCCAACAACAAACGACTATCAGTACGGCGATGAGCAACGCCATACCTTCAGTCATTATCATCTTGATTACACACCTATTTACCTCAGCGTGACGCTCAAATCACAAATTGCTGGACAGCAGATGACCTGGGTTGCCGCCGATTGTCCAGGCAAATTGGGATTGCCCCGTCCAGTCGAAAAAATGCTCAGCGACATGTGTTTAAACAATTTGTTTGATTCCATAAACAAAAACGCTAACACAGCAAATTAAACACTTTAGCCATTGAGGAAAGGCCGTGAAATCGACTTGTTTCAACCCCAATAAGTTCTTATGCTGGGCACCGCAATTGAGGATCGAAAATGAGTCGAACAGTATTTTGTAGCAAATATCAGAAACAACTGGATGGGCTTGATGCGCCGCCGTTCCCGGGTTCCAAGGGCGAGGAAATTTTCAACAATGTATCAAACAAGGCCTGGCAGGAATGGATGGAGCACCAAACCCGGCTAATCAATGAAAAGCAGCTAAACATGATGGATATGACCGCCCGCGCTTACCTTGCGGAGCAACGCGGCAAGTTTCTTGCTGGCGAGGAATTTGACGAGGCCGAGGGCTATGTGCCCGAAGCAAAATGAGTCCGACCAAAGCCAAATAAGAATCAGCACAAAACAGCCTCTTCGGCTTGACGATATAACACCTAAACGGTTTAATACGCGCCTTCTCCAGCCCGGGTAGCTCAGTCGGTAGAGCAGAGGATTGAAAATCCTCGTGTCGGTGGTTCGATTCCGCCCCCGGGCACCAATAAAATCAGCTAGTTACAACCAATTTTAAATGTTGTTTCGACCTTGACTGTGTCAGAATTGTGCCACTCAGGCGGTCCACCGCTCCGCGTAAACGCTCTCCCGATAAATGGGCGTAGCGCAACACTATCTCAAACGATGCCCAACCACCCAACTCCATAGTTCTTGGAGTGAGGTTCCTTGCTGTACGTGCCACGAAGCCCAGGTGTGGCGCAGGTCATGCCAACGAAAATTATCGATACCAGCGCAGCTTACCGGTGCCCTTCTCGCGATCCGCTTTGTGTTCCTTTTCCGTAAATCAACGCACCGCAGCTTCTTGCCGGTGCGCCTTGACTTGTCACCGAGATGATGAACCTTCCAACACTTAGCTATTAGCCTGTCATAATATTCTTGAGCTAACTTCTTGTCTTCAGTCCCCGCAGATTGGCGTATTCGCCGCCCACTCGGCGCCGTGAAGCTGACCCACCAGATTTTGCCGCGCTTGATAAGTGACATATAGTCAAGCAGCGTCAATGAGTAGTGGTACCATCCCCGAAATGGAAATTTAGTTATGGTTCTATAATGGATCCATAATTCAAAGAATTGGTTTAATCATTACTCAAATGACAAAATGGAATAATTATCAGCAATAAAGGAACCCCTGCCAATGGAAGGCCAGCAATGCTCTTACACCTGTTCAATCGAATACTCAACAACCAGCCACCAAAGCAACATTTGGTATCGAAAGGATCTGACATGCTGACAGTTGCTAAATCGTCCCGCCGGAAATTTCTTGCATTAATTAGCCTGATTTTCACACCATGTGAGGCCTTATTTGCAAAAAAAATCGATACCGTCAGCAACGGAACTGAAATTTTTCACTTGGTTTGTAATCATTTTATTCCAGCAAGCGATACCGGACCGGGCGCAAAAGATGTGGAACTTGGTCATCAGCTAATGAGCATATATGTACAAACATCGTATGGACGCACGCTGTTCAAGAATATCGTAACGGGGCTTGGAGAACAATTTCTCGCGCTATCTCACGATGAACAGATCAAGCGACTGGAAGAGCAGTTAGAAGGAGGTAAACTCTCAGAGCAACTGAGCAGCTTGCTTACCCACTGCGCCCACGCCTATTATTCTAACCCTCAATCCTGGCCATCAATCGGTTACCGTACTCCCCAACCACAGGGATACGCCGACTATGCATCTCACTGTGGAGATACGAAAACAAAAATGACGAATAGCTGATGCCAGGCACAGATGAGGTAGATGTCTGCATAGTTGGTTCGGGTGCCAGCGGCGGTGTGCTGGCGCGGGAGCTCGCTCTCAAAGGTTTAAAAGTCGTCGTCCTCGAAGCTGGTCAGCGGCTCGATCGTTCGCGAATCCCTACCAATTTGCCTCATTGGGAGCTGCGCCCCGACCAATATTTTTCCAGTAATAATGTCGATGAAGATGCACAACGAGATCGAGTCACCTATGCACCCGATAGCGATCCCAGCTTTGTACTTTCTCGTGTCAAGGCGGTTGGCGGTTCGACCATGCATTACGAGGGCTTTTGTGCACGCCCACACCCAGGCGACTTAAAGCGCAACTCCCTGACCGGGCTAGCGGTCGACTGGCCTATACCTTTTAGCGAATTAACACCCCATTTCGAGAGAGTTGAAGCCATGCTTGGGGTTTCCGGCAAGCTGGACAACCGGTTCGAGCCACCACGCGGCCCGTATCCTAACCCTGCCATCGAAATGAGCTGTGCCGTGAAACGTGTGAAAAAGGGCTGCGATGCCTTAGGTCTTAACGCTGCCCATGCGCCAATGGCCATCCTCTCACGTGCTACTAATACCCGTGCACCCTGCAATTTTTGTGGGGGTTGTTGGTCAGGCTGTTTTATGGGCGCCATCAGTAATATGGCTCAAACTTATCTACCCGAAGCAGAAAAATCCGGCGCCATCATCCGCATTGGAGTGATGGCGACGAGAGTTATGCTTGCGAAAGACGGAAAGCGCGTGACGGGTATAGAGTACTTCGATGAGTCAAAAAATTTGCAGTTCCAACGAGCCAAAGTTGTAGCGCTCTGTTGTAACGCTGTTGAAACACCGCGTTTACTATTGATGTCTGCGCGTTACGATCATCCTAATGGACTTGCTAACTCGTCCGGCCTGGTCGGCAAAAACTTCTCCTGCCACACCGTGGTCAGTGCACGTGGACTTTTCGAGGAACGAATAGACGCATACAAGGGGCCGAATATCAATGGCATGGTACAGGACTACTATGACCACGATGACAAACGAGATTTCGCAGGAGGCTATATTTTAGCGCTGCGCAATGCCGAAGGCGGACCAGTACGTTTCTACGACAAAATGGCAGCTCCGAAAAACCTCTTTGGAAAAGAGCTTGTCGAGTATATCGAGAAAAACTTTGGCCATTCGGTTGCAATATCAGCATATGGTGAACACTTCGCAACGGAGCGAGATCAGATTAGTCTAGACCCAGCGGTAAAAGACACTTTTGGTCTGCCTGTGCCCCGTATCAAAATTAATATTCACGATAATGATCGAACTATGCTGCACCATATGAAACAAACCGTTCATGACGTCTTAAGTGCTGCCGGTGCTAATGATATTCACGAAGCCCTCGCACCCGGTTTTTTGGGCACCCATTTGCTAGGCACTTGTCGAATGGGTGCGAATCCCAACTCGTCGGTGACCGACGCTTACGGTGAAACCCACGATATCTCTGGGCTATACATCGCTGACGGTTCTCTCTTCCCAACGTCAACTGCAGGAAACCCCACCATCGTTATTCAGGCTTTGGCGACGCGAGTCGCCCTACAAATTATAGCGAAGGGTAACCTTTCAGTTTCGGCATAGTGGATCACTACAACGCAAGTTGCGTACCGCGGCTGGATGCAAATAGAATAAGACATCCGGCAGATAGCGAAACAGCTTTAATTGAAGTTCAAAACCTAAGCAGTAGAGCCTGGCAGAAGAGCTTATAGTATCGCGCAGTTGCGCGATACAGAAGGCGAAAGTTAATTGTTGAATACTCTGAAAACTCAACGGCAATCAATTATTATTTTATGCCTGATTCTCGCTATCGGTATGTCATGGTCTCATGTGCGGCGCAGGCTCAGCGGCCAGGTCGATGCCGATAATGTTGGGGATTAGAACACAGTCCCTCCACCAGCCATTTTCCTTACCCCCTTTCCGCTGACGTTTAGTAAAAACTCCACTTAAAACCGGGGGGTATAAAGCATTGTTTCGGGCTTAATAATTGTCGTTGAGATCATGGCAGGACGGTAAACCTGAACCTGAAGAGGCCTGGTCAATGGCGATGAGAGGCTCAGCGCACCATAAAGACGATCCAGCATAAAACTATAACAATACCAACTCGCACTGGCTGGAGCTTCGATCTGGCGCTGAAACTCGATAGCGATATTTTTGCTGGTAATACTTTCCCTTTTGGCTTTGAGCAGGCTTTCTTTTAAGGTCCAGACCCGGGAGAACTCACCACCTCGCTCAGTTAAGGGTAGCCTGGCTATCCGCTCTGCTTCCTTCTCAGTGAAATAAGTCTCTGCAATCTGTTGACCTCGACGACGCTCTCGAGGTAACTCTATATCCAAACCCAGCTCACAATGAAGCCCGACAGCGCAACAAACCCTATTACCGCTGTGTGAGAGATTAAAAGAAATACCGTCGAGGTCAGGGCCGCTCAAGAATGGCGCAGCCCCTTTGTGGTGCTCAATGCTGTGATCTTGATCCCAGAGAGGAATAAGGTCGACCAGCATCTGCCGGATTAAGTGGTGACCAGCAATATATTCAAGTCTTCGACGTCTAGCGCTAATACTATTGAGATAGCGCTTTTCACTTGCACTAAACCCAGGCACATATTCTTCGACTTGCAGATTCGACAGGTGGTCTACATCAGGCCAAAGCCACAGGGCGACTGAGGCCCCCATGTCAGTTTACTTTTTAACGACTGTTCCTCTGAGAGCAACGCCGGACATAAAAGCACCGGCGTGACATTCATAACTTTCGGCGCTGTGCATCGCATCTTTTTTATAATAGCTATGGATATCAACTACCGCATTGCCGCCTTCAGCAATAGCTCGATCCTGGAGCGCCACTAACGCGGACAGAAAGACCCATCTGCAGGCTTCATCGTCCGATTTATTAAAGGCGTTGGTTTTTCGATTGGCGGTATAGGTACCCACGGCCTTCTGATATTTTGCCGAATTCTTACCAAAGTAGAATTTAATATTCTTATTAAGTTGCTCCTGTGCAGCAGCGCTGTTCATCGCTTCAGCAATCGGAAACAGGTGTTTAGTATCCCGGGCTTGAGCCACCGTTGAAAGTACCAGCATAGTGAATATCATAATCATTGAACGCGTTTTCATATCCTTTGTCCGCTCCAGGTGTTTAGTAAAAGCTGATTATAGCGCAAGGTTAACGCTTGGCAACTGATCTCAAGCACACTTGCCTGAACCTTATTTGCCAGTAAAATATGCACGCAATTGTATTCCTTTTGTCTGCTGGCTCGTAGCATCAGTATTATTGATCATTTCAATACAGACATCGCGCCCTTCTCCGGCATAGGGCGCACGCTGTTTTGTAGACATATTGCTTTGTATATAAAAGCACATCGCGTGCTTTCGAGGCCCCATGAGTTCTATTGTTTTAACCGTTAAAGACTGGTCTGCATGGATGCCCGGCATTCACTCTTTGGAAGATTGGCAGCAATGGGCATCGGGTCAGAAACAAGCCGAAGTGAGCAGTACTCCAGATATATCCGATGTGCCGCCCATGCTGCGACGTCGTCTCAGCTCACTGGGTAAAATGGCGTTGTCTGTAGCCTTCCCGCTGCTGCGAGGTAGCGATATTGAAATCCCCTGTGTGTTCAGCAGTCGCCATGGGGAGCTTGAACGCACCGTCGGGCTGCTCCAATCGCTGGCTGCGCAAGAACCTTTATCCCCCACCCATTTCAGCCTGTCAGTACACAATGCCATTGGCGGCGTCATGTCCATTGCCAGAAAGGACCCAAGCAGCATTACCGCGCTCGCGGGCGATATCGGCACGACATTACTCGAAGCTGCCGCCATTATGGATGAGCAATCCTGCTCAGAAATCCTGTGTATTATTTACGATGAACCGGTTCCATCGATCTACACAGGTAACGATCCTGGACCTGAATACCCCTACGCCATCGCTTTCTTGTTGAGTTCTGAGGCTTCAAGCCCTGACCTTGAGATAAGTGCAGAGCTGAACGAAGAGGCGCACCGCTACACTCCTCAGAAGCTGACACTGTCAATTTGCGATCCAGCGCCCCTCAGTCGTCGTGGCGATCGTGCCAATAAAGCTCCTGAGCTACCAGTACTGGACCAACAGGCACTCAATCAACAGATACCTGAACCACAGGCCTTAGCCCTTTTGAAGTACCTGCTAAGTCCAGAAGATAATGAACTCATTGTCTCTGGAGACCGTCATGCCTGGCGCTGGACAAAAACAAATAAGTCTAGCGATGTTAACGCTAGTCAATAAATATTGGCGCATGGCGGCTACGGGCCTTTGTTTTCTGGTCTTCGCCATTGGGGGGTTAATCCTGCCCTGGCTTGCGATACCTCTGCTATACCTCTTGCCCGGCGGGGCTTTAAAGCGAGAACGTAGGGCCAAAGCCTTAGTCCACTACAGCTTCCGCGCTTTTGTTGAGATGATGCGCGGCCTGGGCGTGTTAACTTACTCCATGCCCGATCGCAGCGAGCTTAATCGCCCAGGCCAACTTATTTTTGCCAACCATCCTTCGCTAATTGACGTGGTATTTCTGATTGCCTTTATTAAACGGGCCGACTGCGTGGTAAAAAGTAGCTTATTGAGCAACCCTTTCAGGAGAGGCCCCATTAAAATGGCAGGGTACATCGCCAACGACAGCCCCGAGCTAGTGATTGACTTAGCGGCCGAGTCACTAAAACGCGGTAACACACTGATAATTTTTCCGGAGGGTACACGGACAAGCCCTGGTCAAGCGCTGTCAATGCGCCGTGGTGCAGCCAATATTGCGTTACGCTCGGGTAGCGATGTCACCCCGGCCATCATCAATTGCCGGCCAAGTACGTTGACCAAAGATCTTAAGTGGTATCAAATTCCTGAGCGACGCATGCATTTTTCCCTTATCCTGCGGCCAACACTCGATATACAAGAATTCCGAAATCTAGCTACCCCTGCACGAGCTGCCCGTCAGCTGACGCGTTTTTTAGAACAATACTTCACTCAGGAGTTAGTGTTACATGAATGAACTAGAGCAGGAGCTTAAGCAACTGATTATCGACACCCTCGACCTTGAAGATATCGCCATTGCCGACATTGACAGTCATGAGGCCCTGTTTGTGGAGGGCCTGGGGCTCGACTCGATTGATGCACTGGAGCTGGGTCTGGCATTGCAAAAGCGTTATGGGGTCAAGGGTGATGCCGACTCAGAGCAAATTAAAATACACTTTGCCTGTGTGCATAATCTGGCTCTTTTCGTCAAAACTCAGGCCTCGACCCAGGCTGACGGGAAAGGAGAACACTAATGCTCGACCGAGATGAGATTCAAAACAAAATCACTACAGTTTTGGTAGAGTTATTTGAACTGGACGAAGCCGATATTAGCCTGGCGTCGAATCTGTACGAAGATCTCGATATCGACAGTATCGATGCGGTTGATCTGGTCGTAGAGCTCAAAAAGCTCACCGGCAAGAAAATCAAACCCGAAGATTTCAAAAGTGTTCGCACCGTTGATGATATCGTCGATGCCGTCGAAAGCCTGATATCGAAATCTCAATAAACCCTTAAAACAGCCATGGCTAAACGCGTTGTGCTAGTGATCATCACCCTGCTCTATCCCCTGGCTGTCTATATGGGACTGCAAAGTTTTGATGCACGGCATCTGGTTTTACTGCTCATTGTTATCGCCGGAATTCGTATGATGAGTCTAGGTGAATCACCTCTAAATCATTGGTTCTGGCTGCCTTTATTAACGCTGTTGGGCGTATGGACCTGGCTGCTCAATAGTCCCCTGGCACTAAAGCTCTATCCGGTTTTAGTGAGTGTCAGCTTCCTGGGGTTATTTCTCTGGAGTTTAAAAAGCCCACCATCAATGATTGAGCGAATTGCCCGTCTCCAGGACCCTCAATTACCAGAACGGGGCGTGATTTATACCCGCCAGGTAACCAAGGTATGGTGCTGTTTTTTTGGCTTAAATGGCAGTGTCGCCTTAGCCATCACTCTGTACGGTACAGATGCGCAGTGGGCTTTATATAATGGCCTGGTCGCCTATTTGTGCATGGGCACACTTTTCGCCGCAGAGTGGCTAGTGAGGCAGCGGGTGATGAGAAATGCCTGATGCCCGAAGCGATGCCCGATAATCAATATCTATGACTAATTTCATCGCGATCGAAGACTTACTGGGTGCAGTCCGTGACGACAGTTGGCCAGTCCTTATCAATAACGGTACTGTATCAAGCTGGCTTGATTGGTTAAGCCGAGTCGCCACCTGGCGGCAGCTCTTACAGCAGCGGGACGAGCAAGACTGGGCTTTGTACCACCACGATGCAGGAGAGTTTTCGGCCATCCTGTTTGCACTCTGGTCCCTGGGTAAAACTGCTTATTTACCGGGTAGCCGACAACCGGCTCTGGTAGCCGGCCTGGCTAAACAGGTAGATGCCTTTATTGGTGATTTTGATGACCTGGTGACAACGCCTACACTAACACCGCCTTTGCCTCATGCCTTGAAGCCACAACTACTGAGCGAATTAACTCATATCAGAATTGATCCCAACGCCGTATTACTGAAAGTCTACACTTCCGGCTCCAGCGGCGAGCCTCAGGCCATTCCCAAAACCATCAAACAATTAAGCAGCGAAGTTGCGCATTTACAGACACTTTGGGGTAATGACTTATGCTCTACCCTGCCACCATCTGCCACCCGTCCTGCGTCGCCGACCCTGGTGCTGGCCACGGTGAGCCATCAACACATCTATGGCCTGCTGTTTCGCGTACTCTGGCCTTTGGCCGCGGGCCACTGCTTTGATGCCCAGGCCTGTGAATACCTCGAAGAAATCAAATTCCGAGCTCGGCTGGATTGGCCCCTGGCTCTGATCTCAAGCCCCACCCATTTATCGCGGATTCCAGCTCAGCTTGATGGCGATACCCTAAAAAAAATGTCGGCTATTTTCAGCTCCGGGGCACCGCTACACCGAGACGCCAGTCTGCTTGCCAGAGAGCGATTCGGGGTGGCTATATCCGAGGTATACGGCAGTTCAGAGACCGGAGGTATTGCCTGGCGTCAACAAAACCCCGCTGATGAAGCCTTCTGGCAAGCTATGCCAGGGGTTCAGGTGCGTAAAAACAATAGTGATGACACCCTTGCAGTGTGCTCAGATCACTTACCAGACTCGGTCGAGTGGCTGAAGACTGCAGACCGAGTGCGTTTTAATAATCACGGCGAGTTTACCCTCCTCGGCAGGGCTGACCGTATTGTCAAAGTCGAAGGCAAGCGTACCTCTCTGGATGAAATGGAAACCTGCATGCTCGAACACCCTTTTGTGAAGGCTGCTCGCCTTTTGATGCTTGACGGTCAGCGGGTAGAAATTGCCGCTGTGGTGGTTTTGTCCACTGCAGCAGAAAAACTTATGAGCGACAAAGGTAAACGCCACCTCAATGAATCGCTCAGAGAACACCTTTTACAAAGCTTTGAGCGACCTTTGCTACCCCGTCGGTGGCGATATGTAGAACGACTCCCGATCAACTCGCAAGGCAAATTGGAACAAAAAACGCTGCTCGATTTGTTCGTCAAGACAACGGAGCAAGCACGCCCGCAGCTGCCTGTAGAGCTGGAACGCCACAGCCCCAGCGCGGAACATCTATGCTTGCAACTACAGGTACCGGAAGACCTGCTATTTTTTGATGGTCACTTTGACGAAGCCCCCATTTTACCGGGCGTTGTTCAAGTGCATTGGGCAAATCATTATGCCCGCCAGATGTTTACTTTGAAGCAAGACTTCCTGCGCCTTGAAGTCATCAAGTTCAAACAGATCATCCATCCGGGTCAGAAAATCACCCTCGAACTACAATACGATTCAGCCAAACAAAAGATCGACTTTACTTATTATTCCGATCTCGGCCCCCATGCCACTGGCCGTATTGTACTGGGTCAAAATACGTGAGCGATCCAGACTTCAAGCCTTGTATTATCGTGCCGGTATACAATCACGAGCAGGCTATCACCGCCACCATGGCTCACTTATTGACAGCGCGATTACCCATCATCCTGGTGGACGATGGCTCCGACTCAGTTTGCGCTAAGGTACTGCAAAAACTAGCCAGTGATGACCCAGGCACTGAAATCATTCGACTGCCCACCAATCGGGGCAAAGGCGGGGCTCTGAAAGCAGGACTGAGAGAGGCCAAAACCCAGGGTTTCAGCCACGCCTTGCAGATAGATGCCGATGGCCAGCACGCCACTGAAGATGTGGCGCGTTTTCTGGCGATGGGCAAGAACAAGCCCGCCGCATTGATTTGCGGCTGTCCGATATACGATAGCAGTGTCCCGGCACATCGCTACTATGCCCGTTACCTGACGCATATTTGGGTATGGATCAACTCCCTGTCTCTGGCAGTGAAAGACTCCATGTGCGGTTTTCGGCTTTATCCACTTAAGGAAACTGTGGCGCTGATTGATGAGCAAGCCATGGGTAATCGCATGGAATTCGAATCAGAAATCGCGGTCCACTGGGTCTGGTGTGGCGGCGAAGTCATCAACCTCCCCACCCAGGTCTCCTACCCTGTCGATGGTATTTCCCATTTTTCTCCCTGGCGAGATAATCTCGCTATCAGCAAAATGCACGCCACCCTATTTTTTGGTATGTTGCGGCGTTTGCCACGCTTAGTCGCCCGTAAATTAACAAAGCGCAAACTGCGCCCACTACAGACCGACTAAGAGGAGATAGCAATGGCCAGGCATTGGTCTCAAGTGCAGGAAGCAGGCGCTGTTGTTGGCTTAAAATTTATGTTCTTCGTCCACCGTTGGATCGGCTGGTGGGCCTTAAAGCTGTGCTCCTATCCTGTCGTCCTGTATTTCTTCCTGACTAGAAAGTCTGCTCGCCAGGCCTCCCTGGACTATCTCAATCGAGTCAAAGCCTGTGGCGGCATTCCGGAAAATGCTAATTTAAGCTATTGGAGTTTCAAACACTTCTTACAATTCACGCGCAATTTACTCGACAGATTAGCGGCCTGGAGTGGCGCGTTTAACTACGACAACGTCGCCTTTCATCAGCGAGATGATTTCTTAAAGCTGATGGATAAAGGCTGCGGGGCACTGGTCATCGTTTCCCACCTCGGCAATCTTGAAATATGTCGTGCCCTGTTAAACGCCAGTCACGCGGTCAAATTGAATATTTTGGTGCACTCTACAGAAGCAGAAAAATTTAACCGTCTGATGAAACAAATCGATAACGACAATCACCTCAACCTGATTCAGGTGACTGAAGTCACACCCGCCACAGCCATACTGCTACAGGAAAAGATCGATGCCGGAGAGGTGATTGCCACATCCGGGGATCGCATACCCATAGGCGGCGGCAGGCAAACTAGCGCTAATTTTTTAGACAGCCTGGCCCGGTTTCCCCAGGGACCTTATATTCTCGCCTCGGTATTGCGTTGTCCGGTATATTTAATGTTTTGTGTAAGAGACTGCAAAGGCTATCAAATATTTTTTGAAGCCTTTGCCGAAAAAATACGGTTATCGCGGAAAACCAGAGAGGCAGATGTGTCTCAGTGGGCACAAAAATACGCTGAACGCCTGACTCATTACGCCACCCGCTTTCCTTTGCAGTGGAATAATTTTTATAATTATTGGGAGCCTCAATCTGAAAACTCTGAATAATCTTCAGCCCAGTGCTACGCTAATCGAAACCTTATTTATAATAATGCCCGTAAATAAAGAAAGCTGGCCTTGAGAAAAAAGCACACGCTAAGCTCGACCATCCGTTTTTGAAGGTTTTTCCATTCACTAAACTAGAGATAAACAACACTTAATATGGTCACTTTTGACGGTTCACCCCTGCAAATAGAGGATATTGTTGCCATCGCCCTGACGAAGGACGATATACAGCTTAGCGCGAACACGGAATTTCGGACACGCATTGACAAAGGCAGTGAATTTCTCGACCGCTTACTGATCGAAGATGGTGCAATTTATGGTGTCACTACCGGTTATGGTGATTCCTGCACGGTCACCATTCCCCCGGATCTGGTCGGCGAACTGCCGAAACATCTCTACACCTTCCATGGTTGCGGTATGGGTGCCTACCTGAGTCCAGAAATGACCCGGGCAGTATTGGCGACACGCCTGGCATCTCTGTGCCGGGGTTATTCGGGGGTCAGCTATGCACTCCTCGAACAACTCACTCTGTTATTACAGCACGACATACTGCCACTGATTCCTGAAGAGGGATCAGTGGGTGCCAGTGGCGATCTCACGCCGCTATCTTATGTGGCCGCTGTGCTTTGTGGCGAACGAAAGGTCCTCTACCAGCGCGAAATAAAAGAGGCTCACGAAATATTTAGAACATTGGCGATCAAACCACTGGTGTTACGACCTAAAGAAGGCCTGGCCATTATGAATGGCACGGCCGTGATGACTGGCCTGGCCTGCATGGTCTATAACCGTGCTGATTACCTGGCCAAATTAGCCACGCGGCTTACGGCAATAACAACACTGGCGACCGACGGTAATGCCCACCACTTTGACGATATTTTATTTCGGGTCAAACCCCACCCCGGTTTACAAAAAGTCGCTAGTTGGTTGCGTCAGGATCTACCCGTAGGCGAATCACCCAGAAACCCGAAACGCTTGCAGGATCGCTATTCCCTGCGTTGCGCGCCTCATGTTATTGGCGTGATGGAAGACACCGCGCCCTGGGCCAGGCAGTTAATAGAGAACGAACTCAATAGTGCCAACGACAACCCTATTATCGATAGCGAAGGCGAACACGTGCTCCACGGCGGCCACTTTTATGGTGGGCATATTGCACTGGTCATGGACACCCTTAAAAACACCACCGCCAATACCGCTGATTTACTGGATCGACAAATTGCCTTGATGGTCGATACCAAATTTAATCATGGTCTGCCCGCTAATCTATCCGGGGCCGAAGGGTCTCGGAGTGTCATTAATCATGGTTTCAAAGCCGTGCAAATCGCCTCATCAGCCTGGACTGCCGAAGCACTCAAACAAACCATGCCTGCCAGTGTGTTTTCCCGCTCAACTGAGTGCCACAACCAGGACAAAGTCAGTATGGGCACCATCGCTGCACGGGACTGTTTACGCGTTTTACAACTCACTGAACAGGTCGCAAGCGCTGCTTTATTAAGTGCCTGCCAGGGCCTTGAACTCAGAATTCGACAAAAAGACTTGTCCTTTGACACACTCACCCCGGACATTTTAAGCATGTTCAAATCGGTTCGAGACATCAGCCCATTTTTAAATGAGGATCGCGCCCTGGACACAGAATTACACGCCATCGTTAAGGCCATCCAGGGTCAGGCATGGGTTCTTTACCCGGAGACTGGCGATGCATGAAGCTGAGGTCGAACTCACTATTCCTTTTCACGATGTAGACATGATGGCCATTACCTGGCACGGCCACTATGTAAAATATTTTGAATTGGCCCGCTGTGTGCTCTTTGACAAAATTGATTACAACTACTTGCAAATGAAGAACTCAGGCTATGCCTGGCCGGTCATCGATCTCCGTATCCGCTATCCAGGACCCACTGTTTTCAACCAGAAAATCACCGTAAAAGCAGCGATCAGTGAATGGGAAAACCGCCTCAAAATAGATTACGAGATCCGCGACAGCCTGACCTCAAAACGTCTGACCCGAGGCTATACCATCCAGGTAGCTGTAGATATGAGCACCGAAGAAATGTGTCTCGAATCACCAGCCATTCTGTTTGAAAAACTGGGTTTCATGGCGTGAATTTCTACGCCAATTTACTTACGCTCAGATTTTTTCACCTGATCGGCTTTATGGTTTTAACCACTTATGTTGGTGCTATTCAATACGCCAGGGCTGACACTGCCCCAACTCAAGATGCAGCCCTTCGACTTAGTCCCGCCACAACCAGTCCGAGCATTGCTGACACGACAGAGCAACGAACTTTATTAAACGCCATCACCGCCCAGGTTGATATTGGAGAAAGTATCGCAGGGCTATTTGAACAACGTAAATTTATCGCCGTACTTCCCCAACCTCTACTCTCCAGCGGCCGTTTCCGTATGGATAAAAAGTCGGGCCTCGAATGGTTGGTGATTGAGCCGCTAGCAAGCCGCATGGTCTTTGACGACGAAGGCATACGTCAAAATCAAAATGGCCAGGAGGTTTGGCAGATAAGCAATGACCAGCCCGGAGTCGTTATTATCGGACAGGTTATACAGGCGGCTTTATCCTTTGACTGGCCATCATTGGAAAGTTATTTTTTTATTGAAGGGGCTATTAATACGCATATTGACGAGCACATGGATGGGCACATCAATAAGCAGATTACTGAGAATAATGATGCCGGCAAAAATATGCGCTGGACATTAACACTGACACCCAGGGATCAGGTGCTCAAAGAGATGATTAAACGTATTACTCTCGAAGGTCAAAACCAGCTTGAAAAACTGGTCATGTTTGAATCCGCCAATGAGCGTACCGAATTGGCATTTACCATGCTCTGATTTTTAACGCCAATTTATTACAGCCATATTCAAACAATAAGCATAAGAAAAAATGCCCCCAGCACCCAGCCATCAAAACGCTAAACGCCTGTTCTCGTTGTGGACGATGGTGGTACTCGCTTGCCTTATTTATCTTTACCTGACCCTGAGCCGGGGTTACCAATTTGATAGCAGTGTCATGACGCTACTGCCAGAGAGTGAGCATTCCATAGCCCAATCCCTGGCGACCAGGCATCTCACCGACGCCACGGATCGGCGAATGGTGTTTCTGCTTGAGGATAGTGATAAATCGCGCAGCGCCGACGCGGCACAGGCCTTTACTGAAGCCTTGAAAAACAGCCAACTGTTTTCTCGAGTACAGGGGAAAATTACCACTTTGCCGAAGGACTCATGGCAACAATTCTACCAGAATCAGCGCTATCAATTACTCAGCGCCGAAAGTCGCCGGCGTTTACAGGCCGATGACCCATCGCTGGTTGAAGAGAGTCTGGGCCGCCTGTACAGCCCTCTGGCATCTGTGGTCGGTGCCCAGCTAATTGAAGATCCCCTACAGCTATTTTTCCAGTGGCGCTTAGCGGTGACGCCCAGACTGCCCTTCTCTCTGGAAGACGGCTGGTTGACCCGTTCCGAAGCCGCTCAGCACTATCGGCTGATATCCGCCGAGTTGTCAGAAAACCCTTATGACATAGGTTATCAACAGCAGGTTATGGCCACATTGCTTGAGGCCCAAACCGCGTTGCCACCAGAAAGCCAGCTATTAAGCTCCGGTCTGATTTTGCATGCCGCCCACGGAGCTGAACAAGCCATCGGCGAAATATCCACCATCGGCATTGGCTCTGCCCTGGGTATTCTATTATTACTTTTTGTCTGTTTTCAGCGCGTCCGCACAGTTGCTTTGGCGTTTGTTCCCCTCGTCGTCGGCTGCCTTATTGCGCTGACACTGAGCCTGGTTTTATTCGACAGAGTACACCTGATTACCCTGGCCTTTGGTGCTGGTCTGGTCGGTGTTGCCATTGATTATGTCCTGCATTTTTTATGTGCACACAATCATGAAAATACCGATCGCAAAGATCTGTCTAATAAGGGTCTATATAATCAGGGTCTGTGCCGCCCCGTCTTACCCATTATTCTACCCAGCTTGACTATGGGTCTGGTATCGAGTGTTTTAGCCTATGCCGCTCAGGGTATGGCCCCGTTTCCGGGTCTCCGTCAAATGGCAGTTTTTTCGGTGATTGGTTTAATCGGAGCATGGCTAACCGTGCTGTTCTGGTTGCCCTTATTACAAGGCCGAAAGCCCATCAATTTTAATCCCGTGCTCATCCATCAACTGCGTCAGTGGCAAAGCCGTTGGCCAAAAGTGGATTCGATGTGGGTAAAGATTGTCCTGACCATTTTGAGCATTGGCTTAATTGTTGTTGTTGCCAACATAAAAACGAATGACGATATTCGTCTACTACAGACATCACCGCCTGAGCTTCTGGAAGAAGACATTACTGTTCAAACTTTACTAAAAGCTGCCAGCCCAGCCCAATACCTGGTACTAAAGGCAGATAGCGAAGAAGCCCTCCTGCAACGCGAAGAGTCTTATTCAGAAAAACTCTCCCAGGCTATCGATAAAGGCTTAATCACCGGCTTTATGGCCACCTCCCAATATCTGCCCTCTGAACAACGGCAGCTCGATAACCGGGCACTGCTAGACGCCAAAGTCTACGCGCCTCAGGGGCAATTGCATCGGCTGGTAAACAGCGTAAATTTCCCGGCGCTGGAATCCCAGGCGCGGCAAAGTTATCACGATGTACCGATAACGCTGCTACGGGTTAAAGATTGGCAGGACAGTGACATCGGTGAACTCGCCGCTCACCTGTGGATCGGTGAATTCAAAGGCGATTATTATTCGACCATCACTCTGTTTGGCATCAGAGATACCCGTGCCATCGAAGCATTAGCGCTAATGGCAAACACGCTTGATGGAGTAGAACTTGTTGATCGGGTAAGCGATATTTCCAATTTACTCAGCGATTATCGAGAACAATTGCTGCGCTGGTTACTACTCGCCTACGGTCTGGTACTTGTCCTTGCCACATTACGCTATGGTCGCGACGCGTGGCGGGTACTCGCGGCCCCTGCTCTGGCTAGCTTGCTGGTAATGAGCCTGCTACAAATTACCGGTGCGGCCATTACAATTTTCCACAGCCTGGCCCTGCTATTGGTGTTGGGTATTGGTCTCGATGCCAGTATTTTTTTACAGGACGATTCACGAACGGGCAACAGCAGCCCCTATACCTGGCTGGCCGTTACTCTGTCATCGCTGACCACTCTGTTAGCCTTTGGTTTGTTAGCCCTAAGTTCCACTCCGGTGCTACATTATTTTGGTGTCACAGTACTTTTGGGTATCATCTGCGTATGGCTATTAGCGCCTTGTTTTATTAAGGCTCATGGTCATCAAGATCGGGGGCAACATGGTCGGAGTCAAGGTGACCAGAGCCAGACAGAAGACAGCAAGCCCGTATGAGTGGAGGCAAAATGGATTATGACGTCGTTATCATCGGTGCCGGGCCAGCCGGTTGTGTGGCAGCGGCCCTGTTGCATGCAAAAGGCCATCGCGTACATATTATTGAACGGGATCACTTTCCCCGCTTTTCGATCGGTGAAAGCCTGCTGCCCCAATGCATGGAATTTTTGGCAGAAGCTAATTTGCTTGATGCAGTACACGCCGCCGCGAGTACCTGCCATTTTCAATTTAAACACGGTGCCGCTTTTGTGCGCCGCGACGAATACTCTGATTTTGACTTTCGCGAAAAATTTTCAGCGGGTTGGGGAACCACCTATCAGGTGCTGCGCGCACCTTTCGATCAGATTCTCGCAGAGGAAGTCGAGCGGCAAGGAGTGACTATTTCATGGGGCCACGAATTAGTTGATGTCGATCTCAATGGCCCGACACCCATACTCAGTATTCTCAACAGCACTAAGCAAGCCTACCAAGTCCATGCAGGCTTCATCCTTGATGCCAGTGGTTTTGGTCGGGTTCTGCCACGTTTACTCAAGCTGGATCGTCCCAGTGACTTTCCGTCCCGAACCTCTTTATTTACTCACATCGAAGATAATATCGACGCTGAGCAATTCGACCGCGATAAAATACGGATTACCATTCAGCATGCCAATACCGACGTCTGGTTCTGGTTGATTCCCTTCGCCAACGGGCGTAGCTCTATCGGCGTTGTTGCCCACGATGCTTTCTTCAGCGGTGGCAACCAGGATATCAATCGGCAACTGCAAACTATTGTTGCCGATGAACCCACCTTCTCACCCTTGCTAGACCGAGCTAAATTCGACACTCCGGCGAAACAAATGAGTGGCTACGCTAGCGCCGTCTCCAATCTATGGGGGCCAGGCTATGCACTGCTCGGCAATGCCGGTGAATTTTTAGATCCGGTATTTTCTTCCGGTGTGACCATTGCCATGAAGTCGGCCAGCCTCGCGGCCGCAGCTCTGGATCGTCAATTGCAGGGTGAAAGGGTCGATTGGGCGGCAGATTATGCAGCACCCTTACAGGGCGGCGTGGACACCTTCAGAGTTTTTGTCCAGGCCTGGTATGACGGGCGCTTTCAGGACGTTATCTTCGCGCCCGGGAGCGCCAACAAACAGGTACGAGAGATGATTTGCTCGATCCTGGCCGGTTATGCATGGGATCAAAACAACCCTTATGTCAAAGATAGCAAACGCCGTTTAAATACTCTGGCAGAACTATGCAGACCCGCTGACTAGGCCCGTCAATATGTCTTTTTACCACCGCCTGGTTAATTATCGCCTTGCCACTAAATACCTGGCAATACTGAGCTTATCGATTCTATGGGGCTGCAGTACGGCGCAAAAAATAAGTCTCGCCCCATCAATACCCCTACTGCCGCCCCAGAGCCTCGGCCAGCACTGGCAACTTACTCAGTCTGTGACCCTTTATTTTGAAGCTAAAAGCATTGAAGCTAAAGGCATTGACGCTAATGGCATCAATACTAATAGCGCCGAAAACTACGGTTCCGCCGAAGTCATTCCCGGCGCACCGCTATCACTATTGGTAGCATGGTCGATTAGTGAACGGGGACTCGACCTGGTCGGTTTGAGCCCTTCGGGGCAGACCCTGATGACACTAGGGTATGATGGCGAGCAATTTTTCGAGGACTACTCGCCTCGCTTACCGACATCCCTGCCGGGACGGCAGATTCTGGCTCAATTGCAGTTAAGTTATTGGCCTTTAGATGTCATCAATCAACACTTAAAGTCTAGCCCCTGGTATTTCATTGCCAGTAAGGATAACCGCGATTTATATTTGGGCAAGAGAAAAGTATTCAGCATCCATATCACACCAGCCGATAAAGCAACTGGCACCGGAGAAATCATCGAGATCACTAACGCCATCCTGCACTCCCGCCTGATTATCAAAACCCTGGAACGGACTGTATTGCCGTGAAGTCACTGCCGGTTTATCTAAATCACTTAGGCATCGTCTGTGCCCTGGGTGACCAGCACCAGACTATTTTTGAACGCTTAACGACTGGCCACACTGACTGCCTGACAGAAACCGATGTTTTCAGCCCTGGACAACCCCTACCTCTAGGCGCGGTGAATACTCCCCTGCCCGCCCTCGATGAATTCCCAGAAGACGAACAAACTCGCACCAATCAGCTCTTGATGGCGGCGATGCTGAAAATCCGCGAGGCCTATGACGAAGCCTCCTCAAACCTCGACCCCCTGCGTATTGGCATCGTATTGGGCACCAGCACCAGCGGTATCGCCGAAGGTGAGCAAGCCATCGCCCATTGGCATGCTGAGGGTAAGCTACCCGCTGATTTTCATTATGCTCGCCAGGAAATGATCAGCCCTGCTCATAGCCTGGCACGCTGGTTAAACACCAAAGGGCCTGCCTATGTGATCTCTACAGCCTGCTCGTCCAGCGCCAAGGCTTTGGCCAGTGCCCGACGCCTGTTGCGCATGGATATGTGTGACCTGGTCATTGCTGGCGGCGTCGATTCTTTATGTCAGTTAACGGTGAACGGCTTTTCAGCGCTTGAGTCGGTCAGTGACAAACCCTGCCAACCTTTTAGCGTGTCGCGAGATGGCATTAACATCGGCGAAGGTGCTGCTTTGTTCCTGCTCACTCGAAAGCCGGGAAAGATACGCTTGAGCGGTGTCGGAGAATGCTCAGATGCCCATCATATTTCAGCACCCGACCCCGAAGGAAAAGGGGCGGCCACAGCAATGACTTTGGCTCTAAAGGATGCCGGGTTACAGCCTGAAGCCATCGACTACATCAATCTTCACGGTACAGCGACAGCTCAAAACGATAAAATGGAGAGCTTCGCTGTCGAACGAATACTCGGAACTCAGGTGCCCTGTAGCTCAACAAAGCCTTATACCGGACATACCCTCGGCGCGGCGGGTGCCATTGAAGCCGGTATTTGCTGGCTGAGCCTGTCTGAACAATCTTCCCAGACCGGCAGCACTTTGCCCCAGCACTTATGGGATGGCCAACAAGACCCTTCATTAGCCGACATTAACCTGGTTAAGCCGAACACTCGGGTAAACCACTTGCGGCGTACCATGAGCAACTCCTTTGCTTTTGGCGGTAACAATATTTCACTGATTCTGGAAATCACCGAGTGAAGTCAAGCTTCGATATTAGCGAGGTAGTCCCCCATTCAGGCCTTATGTCCCTGCTTGATGAGGTACTTGACTATAACGCCGAGTCACTCAGTGCTGAGGTAACTATTGTTGAAAATAGCCTGTTTGTAGAACCTCACGGTGTTCCAGCCTGGGTCGGCATCGAGTATATGGCTCAGGCTATTGCCGCCTACTCGGGTCTTATGGCTAAAAATGCAGGACAGGAAGTCTCGGTCGGGTTTTTGCTCGGCACACGAAAATACACCTGCAACCGAGCCTACTTTCCGGTCGGGGCAAGACTCAAAGTATCTGTCTATGAGGAGTTACGGGGTGATAATGGCCTCGGCGTTTTCCGTTGTGAAATCATTGCCGAGGGTTTAAACAGTCGCGTGGCCACTGACAAAAGCAATGACATCGAAGTCAAAAATATTGAAGTCAGTGATATTCAAGCCAAAGCCAGCCTGAGTGTCTTTCAACCTCAAAACCTGGACGACTTTTTAAATCGCCAGATTTTAAGCCACCAATAGGGTACAAATTAGTGGATAAAACTGTTTTTATTACCGGTTCAAGTCGAGGTATAGGCAAAGCCATTGCGTTGCGCCTGGCGCGAGAAGGTTACGATATCGTGCTGCATTGTCGTACCGGATTAGACGAGGCCAGGACCGTCATGGATGAAATTCAGACCATGGGCCGTAAGGTTCGCATTCTGCAATTTGATATCGGCGATCGTGATACCGCCAGGCAAACGCTGTTAGCCGATATAGAACTACACGACATGTATTACGGGGTGGTATGCAACGCCGGTATCACCCGTGACAACGCCTTTCCGGCCATGAGTGGCGAAGATTGGGACATTGTTTTACACACCAATCTGGATGGCTTTTATAATGTCATCAATCCACTCACTATGCCCCTGGTTCGAAGGCGTAAACCGGGACGTATCGTGGCGCTTTCTTCGGTATCAGGGGTGATGGGGAATCGCGGCCAGGTCAATTACAGCGCCTCGAAAGCGGGATTAATAGGTGCGTGTAAGGCCCTGGCTCTGGAATTGGCCAAGCGCTCGATCACTGTCAACTGTGTCGCCCCCGGACTCATTGAAACCGATATGGTGGCCGATGTACCCATGGCAGAAGCCATGAAGCTAATACCGGCGCGACGTATGGGGACTACCGAGGAAGTCGCAGCAACGGTTAATTTTTTAATATCCGAAGAAGCCGGATACATCACCCGGCAAGTAATTTCTGTGAATGGTGGAATGTGTTAACGAAACGTGTAGTAGTCACGGGGATGGCGGGCCTGTCGCCCATCGGGCTCGACTGGGAAACTGTTTCAGCTAAGCTGAAAGGGATGACAACCGGTATCCGGTACATGGTTGACTGGGAGATCTATGAAGGTCTCAATACCCGACTCGCAGCGCCCATAAGCGACTTCGAAAAACCCTTACACTACTCCCGAAAGGCGACTCGGAGCATGGGCCGTGTCGCGCTACTTGCCACCCGAGCCACTGAATTAGCACTGGAAGATGCTGGCTTATTAACTGATGAATCGATCAAAGATGGACGAATGGGTGTCGCCTATGGCTCGTCGTCTGGCTCGCCTCCAGCCATCGCCGAATTTGGCAAGATGTTACTTCAACACACCACCGATGGCTTAAACGCCAACTCCTACATCAAAATGATGGGCCACACTGCACCAGTAAATATCGGCGTATTTTTTGGTCTTAAAGGCCGGATATACACCACATCGAGCGCCTGTACCTCCGGGAGTCAGGGCATAGGCTACGCCTACGAAGCCATTCGCTTTGGCCGCCAACTGATGATGGTCGCCGGTGGCGCTGACGAGTTAGATCCCACCCAGGCAGCGGTGTTTGACACGCTTTATGCTACTAGCACCAAAAACGACCATCCGGAAAGCACACCACGTCCTTTCGATGCAGATAGAGATGGTCTGGTGATAGGCGAAGGTGCCGGCAGCTTAATTCTTGAAGAGCTAGAATCCGCTCAAGCACGAAGGGCCGACATCCATGCAGAAGTAGTCGGCTTTGGTAGCAACAGCGATGGCTCCCATGTCACTCAGCCCCAATACGAAACCATGCAAAGCACCATGCAGGCGGCGCTTGATGACGCCGACTTATCGGCCGATGCCATCGGCTATATCAGTGCTCATGGCACAGCCACCGACCGGGGAGATATTGCTGAAAGTATCGCGACGCATAATATCTTCGGCAATCAAACCCCCATCAGTGCATTCAAAAGTTTTACTGGCCATACCCTCGGTGCCTGTGGAGCGCTTGAGGCCTGGGTGAGTATTAAAATGATGAATGAAGGCTGGGCACATGCAACTGCAAACTTAAACAACATCGACCCCGCCTGCGGTGATCTGGATTATATTCGCCAGGAGCCTCGCCCCATCAATGCTCAATATGTTATGAGTAATAACTTCGCCTTTGGCGGCGTCAATACATCGCTTATTTTTAAGCGCTGGGGATAAAGTATTTATAGAATGGCAATAGCAAAGATCCAGGAAAGATAGAATACTTATTGTGATAAATATTCCTCTATTTACTATTTTTACTCTGCTATTAATTTTGATCTCACGCAGAGCCCTAAGCAATCCTAATAAACACGGGTTTTATCGGTTTTTTGCCTTCGAAGGGATTTTGCTGATCATCTTGCTAAATCACCCTTACTGGACTGCCGAGCCCTTCACCCCGCTGCATATTCTTTCCGGGCTGCTTTTGTTGACATCCATTATTTTTGTTGTCCATGCCCTAATCATGCTGAAAACACGTGGCGGCCATCAAGTGCGAGACAATGCATCTGAAAATTTTGCGTTTGAAAACACCGTTCATATTGTCCAGGACGGACTCTATCGCTATGTCCGCCATCCCATGTACAGCTCCCTGCTTTTATTGGCCTGGGGCGCTTTCTTTAAGCATGTTACGCCCTTAACAATTAGTCTGGTTCTGGCCGTCAGCGCCTTGTTAAGCCTTACCGCAAAGGTCGAGGAGAAAGAGAACATTTTATTTTTCGGTGAAGCCTACAAAGACTACGCCCGGCGAACGCGTATGTTTATACCGTGGTTACTCTAGAATATTTCTGATAGCCGCAACTTTCTATGCCCGGTCAATCCAGGTCCTGACAACCCAGGTCCTGACAACCTAAGCCCCGACGACCTAAGTCAGCGCTATTCTGTAAGGTCAAAAGCAACATTGACCTGACCGAAACAAAATATTTTATTATCACTACCCAGGCTAAACTGGTAACTTGCTGCGCCCTGTTGATGGGCAATTATGCGCGCAACAATAGTCAAGTTCTGATCAGGCTCCGGCAAAAATTGCCGGTGGCAGACCAGATATTTAATACCTATCACCCAGGCTCTCGGTATCTCTCTAGTCCCAGGGCCACTTTGTCGCTCTACATTCACATCAACATTCACATTAATATCGACATCGACATCAGTGGCGGCATTAAGCAAACCATGACAGGCAAATGCCTGACCCGCATACTCAAGGGATGCCCAGCTCGACAACTGGTCCTCACGGTTTAAAGGGTTATTCGATGATCGAACTGCCACACAGTGAATACTCTCTCGATCATAGCTGCCAATGTGGTCCAGCAGACACATGCTGCCGCCGTGGGGCAAATTTTGATAGAGATCATCGATATTAATAAGGTGCCCGGTCTCGCCATTCAAAGGTAAATCAGGAACGGGATAATCTATCTGAGTGGACAACATCCCTCGCGTAAGCACTTCACCGGCGACGCTGCATTGAAAACGGATGTCGTGAGTATTTTTTCGGGCGTATTCGACTTTTATTGTCTGATTAGGTTTTATCGCAGCGACAAATCGAACCAGCTTTGCACAGCAAAATACTTGATCAAGATCCTGCGCCATTCGCCTGCTCAGTTCATCGATAAGTAAGGCAGCGGGGACGATAGGCCGACCCGGAAAATGCCCGGATAGCGCTGGATGTTGATCTGAGATAGTGAATTCAAAAAACATATTCAGCTTGTTATGCGGTTATCGAAACGGCCTTCAGGCCTCGAAAATAATGGCAATCCTCTAACGGGAAAAACAAGGCTCCGCTTCGACGACAACAGGGATATGGTATAATTTTTCTTGTCTTGACTGTTAAATAATACAGCGCAGGTTGAGTTCTTAGCAATCAAACTCACCAATAAGCTTTGAACTACAAGCCCTTGAACTGAGCAGTAGTCGGCTAGCAATCGAAAACAGTTTATCTGGAATCTCACGATGAAGAAAATTCTGGTGATCCACTATTCTCAAAGCGGTCAGCTCAGCAGTGTCGTTGAACATTTCACTCAGCCCTTAGTTAATTTGCCAGATATTTCGGTCACCTTCGAAAATATTTTGCCACAGCATGATTACCCCTTCCCCTGGCCGTTTTTCCGTTTTTTAGATACTTTCCCTGAGTCGGTCTATCTAGACCCTCCTCCCATGCAGCCCTCAAGCCTACAGGGTGATGAAGACTTTGATTTGATTATCCTCGCTTATCAGGTCTGGTTTCTGTCGCCCTCCCTACCGACCACCGGGTTTTTAAAAAGCCCCCTCGCTGCACGTTTGTTGAAGGACAAACCCGTCATCACGCTAATTGCCTGCCGCGATATGTGGCTTATGGCCCAGGAAGAAATGAAAAAACTCCTCACCGGCCTTGATGCCCACCTGATCGGCAACGTCGCTTTAGTGGATGAAGCTGGCAGTATCGGAAGCTTCCTGGCAACACCAGCCTGGGTGCTGAGTGGCGACAAAGGCCCTCACCTGGGCGGGCTAATTCCCCGGGCCGGTGTTTCGGATAATGACATCGTTTGCTGCCAGCGCTTTGGCCAACGTATCGTTGACACATGGGCCAGGGGTGAGCCACTAGAACGAGATTTATTACAGGGCCTAAACGCGGTACGCGTCAATGAAACACTGATTGCCAGTGAAAAAACTGCTCGGCGGGCTTTTTTGCTATGGGGAAAGCTATTACGCTCTTTAGGCCCCAGCGGATCGATTAAACGCAAACCGGTGTTGCTAATCTACGTCGTATTTTTAGGCACCATGATTGTCACGGTTGTACCCTTGGGTATTGTGCTAAAAAAACTCCTGACACCCCTGACGAAAAAACGCATCGCCCAGCAAAAAGCCTATTTTGGCGAACCTTCTGGCTCCTGATCTCAATGATCATTACTATAGTGGCGCTGCCATTTTTAATATAATGCCGCTGCTTTTTTAAACTGATGTAATCTATACATCCTGGCCCAGGGATAGAGCTGTACATTTATGAAGTCTGTTTACATTACCGATATAAGCGCCGTGCTACCTAACGACCCCGTCAGCAACTCCGAAATGGAAGCTGTGCTCGGTCAGGTGGGTAGCAAACCTTCGCGAGCCAGAGCCATTGTGACCCGCAGCAATGGCATAAAAAGCCGCCACTATGCTGTCGATAGAACGACCGGGCAGCCAACCCATACCAATGCCCAACTGACTGCCGAAGCGGTAGAAAAACTGCAAAGCGACGATTTCGATTTAGCCACAATGCAATGCCTGGTTTGTGGCACCGGGTTAGCAGACCAGATGGTGCCCAATCACGCAGTGATGGTTCACGGAGAACTGGGCAAACCTTGTTGTGAAGTCGTCGCAACTGCAGGTGTTTGCGTGGCAGGTATGACCGCCATGAAATATGCCTACCTGGGTATTGCCAGTGGCGAGTTTTCAAATGCCGTGGCTACCGGATCAGAAACCGCATCAACCATGATGCGGGCTGCCATGTATGAACAGGAGGTCGCGGGCAATATTGAAGCCCTGGAGAAACAACCGGAACTAGCCTTTGAAAAAGATTTTTTACGCTGGATGCTCTCCGACGGAGCCGGCGCGGTGTTACTGCAAGCTCAGCCAAAACCACAGGGCCTGTCCCTCCGTATTGAATGGATGGTGCAACGCTCCTATGCCCACGAAATGGACACCTGCATGTACAGTGGTGCCGAGAAAACGGCCGATGGCAAGCTGGTCGGCTGGCAGCAGTTAGCACCAGATACCTGGCTTCCGAATTCTGTTTTCGCCGTAAAACAAGACGTAAAATTGCTCAACGAGCATATTATTAATTACACGATTGAAAAGCCCTTAGTAGAAATAATGACGACCAAGTCGCTCAAACCCGACGATGTAGACTATTTTCTACCTCATTACTCATCAAAGTTTTTCCGCCAAAAAGTCTATGATGGTATGGCGCGGGTTAATTTCGAAATCCCGTTCGAGCGCTGGTTTACCAATATCACCACCAAAGGCAACATCGGCTCAGCGTCGATTTATATTATTCTGGATGAGCTATACCATTCGGGGCGCCTTCAAGCGGGCCAGACCATCCTTTGCTATGTGCCAGAAAGTGGCCGTTTTTCGACCGCCTTTATGCTGCTGACCGTGTGCGATAGTCAATCGACCGGCGAGCAGGCCGAGTAAGTGAAGCAGGACGAAGTCCCCCAGGATCAGTCGGCAGCTTTTGAAGGACAAAAGAAACCGCTCTACGTCATCGATGAAGATGGCGAATATACGGTCGCCCTGTCCAGTGGCTGGGAGGCGGAAGAAGTCGTGTTGGATCAGGCCATTGCCCAATTTGAAACCTTATATAAAGATGCTCGCCGTCGCGTCGAACAAGGCTTAAGCGCCCCCCTGGAATATCACATGTATCACCAACGCATGGACATTTCCGTACTGGCACAAAGTACCGGGTTTTTTAAATGGCAGGTAAGGCGTCATATAAAGCCGGAACCATTTTCGAGGCTAACGGATAATAAACTCGCTCGATACCAGGAAGCGCTGGGTTTAAGTGCCGCAGAGCTACGATCTATGCCCAAAGAAGACTCATAAGCATGCCCGAAATCAATTTCGATCACCGCCAGACCGCCCATTGCGAAAGCGGTGCTATGTCGGCATTACTGCGCCATAACGGCCTCGATATTTCTGAACCCATGGTCTTTGGTATAGCCAACGCCTTGACCTTTGCTTACATCCCCTTAGCCAAGATCAGCGGCATGCCCATGATCGCTTACCGCATGCCCCCGGGGCGTCTGATAAAAGGTGCTGCCTCCCGGCTCGGTATCACCATGCAATTCGAGCGCTTTCGAGACAGCAAACAAGGTATGCAAACGTTGAACGATCATCTCGATCAGGGACGTCCTGTGGGTATGCAGGCCTCTGTTTACTGGCTGCCTTATTTTCCAAAAGACATGCGCTTTCATTTTAATGCCCATAATTTAGTCGCTTATGGTTATGAAGGTGAAAACTACCTGCTCAGCGACCCCACCTTCGAGACACCTGTACAGAGCAGTTACCAGGCCCTTGAAAAGGCCCGTTTTGTTAAAGGCATGCTGGCACCCAAAGGTCTTATTTATTACCCCAAAGACATTCCCACTCAAAGGGATTTACCCGGAGCTATTCGCAAAGCCATTAACTCAAGCGTGAATATGATGTTGCGCACACCCTTACCCGTTATCGGCGTGCGCGGCATTCGCTGTGTTGCTGGAAAGTTGCGGGCCATGGGCAATAGCCACGAAAAAAAGGAAAGCTATAACAAACTGGTGATTGGCCATATGGTTCGGATGCAGGAAGAAATTGGTACTGGCGGAGCCGGTTTTCGCTTTCTCTATGCCTCTTTCTTGCAGGAAAGCGCTGCCCTAATGGACAACAATAAACTCGATGAGGTCTCGAAACGATTTACCGATACCGGGGATGAGTGGCGTCGGTTCGCGTTGTTCTCTGCAAAAATGCTTAAGGGTCGAATTGAACTCGATTACGACAAACTTGCCGACCAACTGCTACTGGTCGCCGACATGGAAGGCGAGTGTTATCGACAATTACGCCAGGCTATCCGGCAATAGCGGGTTTTGCACACTTTTACCTAAATGGGCGGCCAGACCTTTTAGATAGCGCCCGCAGATTCAAGTACTACCAATACCTCTCTAAAGTTAGCCCACCACCGTATAAGTGACATGACTGCGCCCCGCATCATCACCACACAAGGTAATGAGCGCAGCCTTTTCTTGCCGACCGGTTTTTTCCTTTATAAAACGAGATAAAACACCCGCCGTCCGCGATGGGTAATAGTTTAGCGGCAGCTCATACGCTTCAATATCCAGGTTAAACCCGTTGACAGGAAGTTCAGCAATTTTGTCCAAATAAATATAGGTGTTTTCATGCTGCGCTTGATACCTACTTAACCAGTCTCGTAACGCACTTTCATCACTCAAAGTCCGTGCGTCGATAATCCTGGCCAGGCACGGTGAGTCAGACTCTCTACGAACTAAAAACCACTGACTCCCTTCGCCAAGCGCTGTGTCCTCGGCAATACCCATACGTCGACAATGAGTAGCTTGCCCCGGGACGCCTTCATCAACCACGCCAATCAGCGCTTGATCAACTTGAGCGCTCCGCAAATCCAGCTGAGCTAATTGCAGAGCGGCTTCCAGAGAATTATTACCACGGGAGACAAAAATGTTTTTGCCCTGCAACTTAAGATTTCGCGCTACGTAGTAGCCTGCCGAATTACTCAGCGTATTGATAAAATTTGCCGGCTTCGGAATTTGACCATGGACAAACATTTGCTCCTGCACCTTGATCGTATTGCATATAGCCGCAAATCGAGAGCCAATATAAAGTCCCGTCTGGCTACCCAAAGCTTGCCCTTTCACACAACGAGCTGAGCCTAATAAACACAGCTGAATAAAGCGATCAATCCGACGGAAGCGTTCACCGCAGATACGATTAACTTCATCTCGTAATTCGGGCAAACCCTCCGAATCATCGACGGGAGCGTAATGGTCACCCAGGGATATCACCTCCAACATCAAAAGTTCACTCCCTGCGTGTCGGCCTTAAGCATCGTCATTGAATATGCATAATAAGACTACAGTTGTTACCGCCAAAACCAAAAAAGTTAAGCATGTAATAACCTTGCCCCGCAGTCTGTGCCTGGTGGATGGGCGCAAGCCCCAGGTTTTCGTCGGCACATTCAAAACCCGCGCTCGCAGGTATCTTTTGCCCAGCCAGACAAACCGCTGTAAGCGCAGTTTCAATAGCACCACAGCCACCCAAAGTATGGCCAATATAGGATTTAAGCGAGAAAAACGGCGGCACCCTCGTAAACACCCGTTTCATCCCCGCTGCTTCACCATCATCATTTAGGGGGCTTCCAGTACCGTGTGCCTTAATGGCTATAATATCCTCAGCATCCACACCGCATTGCTCAAGAGCGTCCTCCATCACCGCAGCGATGGCTGAACCATCGGGATTTGACGCGGCAATACTGTGAGTATCGCAACGACTGGCACCACCTCGAATGGTGATACCCTTACTGCCTGCTTCAGCGGCCTGCAATAGTAAAACCCCACAGCCTTCACCCAGGACCAAACCTTGCCGATGTTTATCAAAAGGCCGCATCATTTCAGGTGCCAATAATTGCATGCCGTAAAACCCAGCGAGGGTCGTTAGGTTATAGGTTTCAAGACCTATCACCAAAGCGTATTCGCTGTGTCCCTGGGCGATACTACTAACAGCACTGAGTAAAGCATTGGCGCTGCTGGTACAGGCAGTGTTATAGGCGTAATCCGGCCCTAGCAGACCATAACCTTGGCGCAGGCGATGACCGACTTGCGTAAAACCATCCAACGGTACCGGGGTACCGGCTTCACCTTGCTTAAGAGCTTGTTGATACAGCGCTTCACCGATACCGATACCGTAGGACGATGAGCCGATAAACAGGGGTATAGTTTTGCGGACCTCGTCGGTAAGAGATACGCCACTTAATGCCTCTTGCACTGCGCAATCAAGTAAGTATTCGAGATGCTTGATCGCTGATTGGCTTTGATTAGCCTCGTCGTTATTTGACGACAAGCTATCCTGATGTGCGGATAAATAAGGTGCCTCTACGATCTCATCAAAGTTATCTAGCGTGTGCTTTCGATAAAGACCTTCACCTGCATTCAGGCCTCGCAAATTATTCTCGCAGCCCTTGCCCTGTGCGCTAATCACACCCACGCCCACTAACCTGGCAAGCTTAGTCACCGAGACTCACTCGGCCAGAATAAATTCGGCTAGCGCTGAGATCGAACCCAGGGCCATACGGGTTTCATTGCCTCCGTCAATGCGCTTGCCGTAACGACTTTTGACTTCGAGAGCAATACTCAGAGCATCGAGGGAATCCAGATCCATACGACCATCACTACCGATCAAACGTTCATCGTCGTCAATTTCATGGGCCTCTAAATCAACATCGCACTCTTCCACTATCAGCTCTTTAAGTGTTTGTTTCAGCTCATCAAGATTCATGTACATCTGTCCAATAGAAAAACTTCATTAATATTAGTGCTTGCCTGGTCGGGAGAATAAAAATGCCGATAACAACAACAGGCCCAGACCAAAGATCGATAAAGCAGCCGCTTCATGAAGCACTGCATTTACACCGCCATTGCGTAGCAATATGTCAAGAAAGCCATCCAGGCCCCAGGCCATGGGCGAAAAAACACTCAAGTCCTGCATCACCGGGGGCATAACAAACCGTGGCACCATCACCCCACCGAGAGCGGCCATGATGATATTACATACCCCAGACAAAATGGTAGCTTGCTCCGTAGTCCTGGCTAATTGCGCTATAAATAATGCGTAGGCAACGGCAGCAAAACTCGCACTAAGAGAAATCACCGCCAGGCCAGCAAAGCTATTACCAAGATTGAGGCGTTCACCACCCAGCATTGGCACCAGATAAACCCCTATCAATAACATACCGACGACCTGTAGCAGGTTGATCAAAAAATAAGGGATGAGCTTGCCGAGCAATATCGTGTAATAGGGAAAGTTCATGCTCTGCAAACGTGCCAGAGTACCCTGGCTGCGTTCACTTATTAGTGTATTCGACAAAGGAATGGCAATAAAAAACATCGAGAACAATAGCCAGCCAGGGACATTTTGCTGTACCGAAGACGGCCTCTCCTGGCTATCTTTATCAGCTGAAGAACCTTTATAGAGGGACTGAACCGTAACCAAAGCCTTACCATCAACTTGCGTAAGCGTCTCTACCGCCCCCGGATCACCCATCGCCAATAAGGCTTGCAACTGTATTTTTAGCGACAGCTGCCCCAGGATATTTTGCAATTGCGCGTTGACTAAGTGCACCATCACCGGCTTGGTGCCGGGAGCAATCTCCAGTCGCAAGGCCGACTTACCAGCCAGTAATTGCTGCTCAAAATTCTTATTTATAATCATTAAGAATTTGCTGTCATCCTCGGCGGTCGCCGCTCGAAGCGCTTGCTCATTCATAGCTGTAGACAAACGATGCAGATTATCGATTTGAGCCAATGACTCGATCAGCTCTCGGCTTAAGGGGCTGTCGTCCTGGTCGAGAAGGAAATAGTCAATTTTTACCTGACCTTCATCGGCATACTGATTTTGCAAGGCAAAGGTCATAATAAGAATAAACACGGCGGGCATAACAAAGAGCAGCAACAAACCGTGCAGATCTCGCCCTAATAACAAAAGCTCTTTGTGTATGAAATACCAGAGACGCTTCATGTTAATCCCGCAATGTGCGCTGAGTAATATCCAGAAACAACTCTTCGAGATTATGTGCCCCATAATGGATACGACCGATGCCTAACTCCTGCTCCTGTAGTGTTTCGAGGGCTTTCAGTATCTCCACCTCGGAACTGACAGGGATATCGAGCCGTAGCGAGTTATGGGTAAGACCCGGCATTTTACCGAGTGCTTCAAGTTGCTGTGCTTCAGGTAAATCAATGAGATCAACACAAAGCGAACGTTTGCCCTGGGCCTGCAATAGCGCTTGCAAAGAGCCCTCGACCACCACCTGGCCTTTATCCAGGACTGCAATTTCGTCACACAGCGCTTCCACCTCCTCCATATAATGCGAGGTATAAATAATCGTCGTGCCCTGTCGGTTAATCTCTCTGATAGCTTCGAGAATAAAATGCCGCGAATGAGGATCAATACCAACGGTTGGCTCATCCAGCAGTAATAGTTTAGGGCTATTTAATAAACCAATAGCCAGGTTTAAGCGCCGCTTAAGGCCACCGGAAAGCGTTGTTGCTTTTTGATTGAGACGTTGTTGAAGCCCGGTAATTTCAGACACCTCCCCAAGCCTGGTCTTTAAAACTGGCTTCGCCATGCCCTGCACACCTGCAAAGAAGTTGAGGTTTTCTTTGACCGTCAGGTTTTGATAAAAAGCGTAGTCCTGCGGCACTAACGATAGGCCTGAATTGCACGGATTATTGCCTGAGGATAAATCACAATCGTCGATAAAAATCGACCTGGCAGGGCGTGGTAACAAGCCACTTAACATCGACAATAACGTGGTTTTACCCGCGCCGTTAGGGCCCAATAAGCCAAATATACTTTTCGATTTCACGCAAAGATTAATATTTGCCAGTGCCGGTTGATCAGCTCCTTGATAAGTAAACTGAAGTTGTCTAATTTTTATCACATATATTTCCTGGCATTAAAATATCCATAACACAAATCATCAAACTGGTTTTACCTCGAACTAATGGATCGTCAGTTAAGGGCGGAGTGATGAATGTTGTCCAGTTTACGTTTCTTCCTGCGGTTATAAAACCCGCGAACTCAAGTAGTAAGTGCAATTCGTTTATAGCAAAAGTACAAATGTATTATTAGATAATTGCATTCCGGCCTAATGTCCCTGGACACCTCAATAAGAGACAAGAACAAAGTCACTTATCGAGGTACTTATGAGCGAGAAGCGCAGTTACAAGCAGTATCCACAAGCATTTAAAGAGGAAGCGGTTTCGTTAGTCACTGATCAGGGTTATAGCACGCAGCAAGCTGCTGATTCTTTAGATATTCGCCCGAACATGATTTTTCGCTGGAAACAGCAGTTAGAGCAGAAGCAAGAGAGCAAGTCATTATTGGGGAATGAACGCCTAGAGCTGAGCTAGCTGCGCAAAGAAGTTAAAAACCGGCGGCTGGAAAAAGATATTTTTAAAAAGGGCTAATACCTTCTTCGCGAAAAAAATGAAGTAAGGTCTCGTTTCATTTGGGGACAGTCGACGAATTTTCCCGTGGGCCGCGTAATGGGTGTCTGTCGAGCTGCCTATTACGCTTGGCGTAAGCGGCCAATCAGGGTTATTTCGGCTGATGAGCTGCGCCTGTGTCGGCGCGCACAAGCGCTCTTTAAGGCAGGTAGAAGCAGCTTTGGTAGTAGAGTCGTGAGTTGTCCAGGAAATTACGTGAAGAAGGCTTTAAGGTTGGTCGTGACCGTACACAAACAAATGCGGCAGTTAAATCTTAAAGTAATACAGCGTGTGGCTTATAAAGTGACCACGAAGCGAAAACACAGCGATCAAGTGGCTGATAATTTGCTGAATCAAAACTTTAATCCTGTTGCCACCAACGAGATTTGGGCGGGGACATCACGTACCTGCGCACAGGTGAAGGTTGGTTAGAAGTATCCCCCGATATTTGGACAGGTCGCTTAGGCATTATTTTCGCCTAGATTGCGCTGTTTGTTCCAAGTCTTCGACGATGCCATACATCTGATTCGATGTTGTTTTCAGCGTTTGATGTTTGCGCTCGTGATTGTAAATATCAATCCATTTCGCCAGCCGTTGTTTCGCATGATCCATGGATTCATGGGCATTCAAATAGACTTCTTCGCACTTTACGCTACACCATAGTCGCTCTACAAACACGTTGTCTCGGCATGAACCCTTGCCGTCCATATTGATATGAATGCCCTCGGCTTTGCGTACCTGGGTGAAAACTTTACTGCTCTATTGTGACCCCTGATCTGTGTTAAAGATGTCTGGCTTGCCGTAGCAGTGCAGGGCGTCTTCCAGCGCATCCACGCAGAAACTGATATCCCGGCTGTTTGAAAGCCGCCAGGGCATAATTTTACGACTGTACCAGCCTATCACCACCGTCAGACACACCAACCCACTGCTCATAGCAATGTACATGATGTCCATAGTCCAGACTTGATGGACTCGGCTAATCTCAAGGTGCCTGAGTAAATAAGGATAAACTTTATGGCGCGTGTTTCGTTGGCTTAAGTTCGGCTTTGGATAAAGGACGCAAAATACTGTAGGTGGTTAATACCCAGGTACCTTGAGAGGGAGATGCACCTAAACTGCCCGATATAGACGGCACCGCAACCACTGCGATGGTGAGGTCCAGAACGTTCATAAAGTTGGCGGCGGTGATTGCAAATGCGGTCAGCATTAAAGGCAATCGAGGCCCGTCCATCACCGAGGGAGTCGTCGTTGTCGTCATAAATGAATTTAAGCCGCTAAAGCCTGGATGGGGCCATTCAGGAAAAGATTTCCGGGGCCGAACAAGTGGAAGTAGTCAATAATAAGGCGACGCGAGTCTATCGATATTTAGTTGACATGTCAACGTTTTGCCCGATCCACACCCATCGACAAAAGTCTCGTTGCGCTGAATTTATTGCAGCGAAGCCCTAGCCCTAATGTTAAATTCGTCGCAACGGATTCCTGGCTGTAACGACCTTCCATTAAAGACTGCGCAAATATACCGCTCCTAGATTATGTAGCGGCGGGACAGAAGCTGCTCGGTGATTTACTTTGCTTCGGTGTGCTGGAGTGCCATACGTGTCAACACTGGACCGACAAGTTCAAACAGCACCGTACTACTGATAATGACCGTCAGTAGCAAGTTTCTGTACTCAGGGAACTGGTTGGCTGCCACCAGGGCCATACCCATCGCGGCGCCTGCCTGCGGCAACAGGGCCAGGCCCATCCAGCGCTGCGTTGTGTTATCTGCCTTGCTGACTACACCTCCCACGGTGCCGCCAGCGACCTTACCGACAATTCGGCAGGTAATATAAACCGCGCCAATAAATCCAATTTGGCCGATTGAAGTGAATTCCAGTGAGGCCCCGGCGAGGATAAAAAAAATCACCATAAAGGGCCACTCGATCCCTTCGATTGCGTGGAACGGGTATTCGTGGTGTTTCGCCAGATTAGTGACCGTCATGCCCATTGCCATAGATGCCAGCAGAAAGGACACATCAAACCAGATAGCTAAACCGCCACAGACAAATACCAGGCCCAGTGCTTCGGTGAGCATAGGCTCACCATCCCTCACCCGTCCCGTCAGGTAAGCACCCGGCAAACCGAGCAAGACGCCCAGTAACAAAGCTCCAGCAATATCGCGCGAACCTGCTAACAGCGGTGACATCTCGGTACCGCCATTTACCGAAGCCACAAACGTCAAGCCAAGACTAAAGATAATTAGCGCCCAGGCGTCATCAACTGCAACGATGGAGGCCAATAGCTTTGAGAAGCTACTTCGACTGTCCGATTCAGTAATAACATCCAGAGTAGCGATGGGGTCCGTAGCTGCGGCGATGCAGCCCAACAAAATAGCCAAACCCAAAGGCAAGCCTATGGCATACAAGCCAATAAAAACGACCGCAGCTGCGCCCAGAGCAGCGATTAAAGACACCCATAACAACTGCGAACCCATCTCGCGGATCGAGGTGAGCGTTAATTTCCCCCCGAGCAAAAAACCAATCATTAATAGCGTGATATCAGTAATTAATTCAAACCGGTGGATAATAACGTCAGGGATCAAATCTAATGCCGCTGGCCCAATAATCGCACCAAACACCAACAACAACGTTACACGCGGTAAAAATGTTCTCTGACCAAGCAGGTCAGTAGCAAGACCGAGGAGAAATATTGCGCCGAGCGACAACAGCACCAGCGCACTGCCCTCAAGCCCCGTATCGTTAAACCCGTTCACCCGCGCATCCGCTCATTTGTTGTTATTCTCATCAGGCGGCCTCAGGTACAGATTCGAGTTTTCGGTCTAATCAGCATTGCTTCTAAAAAAATCTCCCATCTATCCTCTCGTCTACCAATCTACCTATACAATCAGCGATTTTCCGTTCCGAAAGCAAATACTATTTTGCGATGAGATCGGCGGCAGGTTCATACTGTCACGCTAATTTTTTACGCTGGGATGAATTCTGCCGCGCCCAGACAAGCGAAGGTAGAGCGTTCTCAACAAACGTAGTATGGGATAAAGCATGATCGCTAGCGGACGCCATCTGAACACCGCACCTTGCAGCCAATCAAACCCGCGATTGCCACGACCAGGGCCCTCACTCTCTTTCCGCGCAAGCCGATAAAGCGCCTCCGCGCCCCGATATACCTGCCCCTGTTCAAGCAGCACCATATCGCGATCAATGTCGATAGCCATGCCATCCAATAGTTCCACCACATCGCTGCGAGTGCGCGCATCAATCTTTCGCAGATCGCAGCTACCCGCGAGGTGATCAACGTACCATGAGCAAAAGGGGCAATCGCCATCGTAGACAATACCGGGCTCTTCTATCGGGACACCCTTACCGCAAGGGCTTACATCCGACCCAGCTTTCATTTCCTTACGAGGTGTCTTCGACAATCATCATTTACACACAACTCACACCGGTACCGCGCAGGCTGCAATAACCATCGGGCACCTTCGACAAATACTGCTGATGATAATGTTCAGCGTAGTAAAACTCAGGTGCCTCGCAGATTTCTGTGGTCACATCAGGGTAGCGGCTCTCTTTCAGGGCTGACTGATATGTATCTCGTGTTGCCAGGGCCTGTTTAAGCTGGTCCTCGCCATAGCAATAAATAGCCGACCGATATTGCGTACCCATATCCATACCCTGGCGCATACCCTGGGTAGGGTCATGGGATTCCCAAAAGAGTTTGAGTAAATCTGAATAGCTGATAACAGCCGGATCGTAAACCACCAGCACCACTTCAGTATGCCCGGTCATGCCACTGCAAACTTCTTCATAGGATGGGTTTGGCGTCACACCACCGGCATAACCCACCGCAGTGGTATAAACACCCTCCTGCTGCCAGAACAGGCGCTCAACACCCCAGAAGCAGCCCATGGCAAACACCGCTCGCTCCATTTGTTCTGGAAATGGGCCTTGCAAAGGCTGACCATTGACATGATGCTCCGGGGGAACACGCATCGTGGCTGATCGGCCCGGCAAGGCGTCCGCCACCGATGGCAGACCTGTTCTGGATATTCCCATGATTATCTCCGGTTTGATTTTGGCAACAGGGCGCTAGCTATATGAAGCTGCAGACCAATATACCATTTTCCATAAGATGCCACTTTCATCAAGACACCACCTAACACAGTAGATCACTCCGCCCTGAAAATGCGCCGTCGCTAATCTTCGGTATTTTGGCAGCAACTAAGCTAACGATAATAAAGCGCCTTTCCCTCGCCGCCCAAGCTTGATAGATTACCCGACCCCTATCAATCGAGCATTATCGGTCAAATCATAAAACCGTAATCGCGCAACTATTAAACCTTTGAAATTTAATAAGGGAAGTCCGCCATGACCCTGGATCCACAGACTGCTGAGATATTAAAAAGAGCTGCCGAAAGTAACGCCCCTGGCCTCGACGCTGGCACTCCGGCCGAAGGCCGTGAAATATGGGCGGCCACTACCGCTTTGCTCGGCCTGCCAGCGCCGGAAGTTGGGCGCATTAGTGAGGTTAGTATTCCCGGGCAAAACGGTGATATTCGCAGCAATATTATTTTTCCAGCCGGTTCCATCGACGGTGACGGTGACGGTGAAAGTTTGCCCATCCTGATTTACTATCATGGCGGTGGCTGGGTAATCGGCAGTCCTGAAACCTATATTGGCGAAACCTGTTTTTACGCCAATGAGGCCAACTGCATCGTCATTGTGCCGGACTATCGTCTGGCGCCGGAACACCCCTTCCCGGCGGCACCCCAGGATTGCTATGCAGTGCTGGAGTGGGCCGCAGCGAATGCCAACGAAATAGGTGGTGATGCCAGTAGGATAGCCATTGCTGGGGACAGCGCCGGGGGCAACCTGTCGGCGGTGGTCGCCCAGATGAGCAAAGCTAATAAGGGCCCTGAGCTGGTCCTGCAGTTGCTTATTTATCCGGCCACACGCATGGGCGCATCGACTCAGTCCTATAAAGATTTCAATGACGGCTACTTCCTGACCGGTCAGGCGATGAACTGGTTCTTTAATCATTATTTAAGCAAGGCCAAGCACTGGGATGACCCCATGGCCTCACCCCTGCTCTCTGACGATGTCAGTGATTTAGCACCGGCCTTTATAATGACTGCTGGCTTCGACCCGCTTCGCGATGAGGGCAAAGCCTATGCCGATAGACTAAAAGAAGCGGGTGTCGCCGTAGACTATGTCTGTTATGAACGTCAAATACACGGCTTTGTTTCCATGGCCGGTGCCGTGGACGAAGGTAAGCAATTTCTTCGCGAGGCTGCCGCAGCGCTACGCAAAGCGTTTACTGGCTGAAATAAATAAAGACCAAACGGCGAACTTTTACCAATGCTTTCCCCAATGCATCAAAACTCCAATCACTACGCCAACTATGTAAAGGTATAAAATTATGTCGCAACAACAACTCGATAAAATATTAGCTATATTCGCCAAGCAGCCCAGTCTGGGGACTTTGTCGTTAGAGGAGGATCGCGCCAATCTCGACGAAGGCGGTGCGCGCTTTAAGGTGCCCGAAGATGTCACTCTCAAGCCGGTCGATGTTGACGGCGTGCCCGGCGAGTGGCTGATTGCCCCCGGTGCCAGTGACGACAAAGTCGTGCTCTATTTGCACGGTGGCGGCTATGCCATTGGTTCAATCACCAGCCATCGCTATTTGATGCAGAATATTTCTCGACACTCCGGGGCGAAAACCCTGGGTATTAACTACCGGCTCGCGCCCGAAAACCCCTTCCCTGCCGCGTTGGATGACGCCACTACCGCCTACCGCTGGTTACTGGCCCAGGGTTACAAGCCAGAAAATATTGCCATTGGTGGCGACTCCGCCGGTGGCGGCCTGACCCTCGCGACCCTGGTGAACCTACGCGCAAATAAGGACCCGCTGCCAGCAGCTGGAGTACTGATTTCTCCCTGGGCCGACCTGACTGGTGAGTCTGAATCGGTTAAGTCTCGTGCCGAATCCGACCCCATGATTCAACCCGATGGTTTATATACACTGGGTGCTCATTACCTCAACGGCGAGGATCCGACAAACATGCTGGTGTCGCCGATGTTTGCCAATATGAACGGCCTGCCCCCCCTGTGTATCCATGTCGGTGGCCGCGAAATTCTTTATGACGATGCCATCACCATTGCCAACAAAGCCAGTCATGTTGGCGTCAAAGTCACCTTGCTGGATGAGCCAGAAATGTTCCACGTCTGGCATGCCTTTGCACCCATGCTGGAAGAAGCCCAGGAAGCGGTGGAAAAAATTGGCGCTTTCCTGAAGGATATTTTTAAGTAATTATTACCTGACGACCTTTAATACCGTGGTCACAAGCTCCTTGTTAGAAAAGCATCTGCGCGCCGCAAGGCTTAAAACGATTTCTCACTCTTAGAACAGGAAACTGCATTATGGCCAGCCCCGAAAGCAAAAAGCTCCTTGAACTGCTCTGGAAGAACTATCCCGGCCCCTCGGATTACGACAAGATGAAGAACAAGGTCGATAAAATGCGCAATAACTTTGTTATGGCAACAAAGAACTTTGCGACGCCCCCCGACGATGTCCAAATCGACTCGGTCGATGTGGATGGCGTTCCAGCCGAGTGGCTGAGTGCCCCCGGTGTCGATCAAGATCGAGTCCTGCTTTACCTCCACGGTGGCGGTTATGTTATTGGCTCCATCGCCACACACCGTGGTCTGACTGCGTCCTTATCTGTCACCGCAAATTGCCGAGTTCTGGCGCTGGATTATCGACTCGCGCCAGAGCATCAATATCCTGCGGCAGTTGAAGATGCTACTACCGCTTATCGCTGGTTATTAAAGCAGGGTATTGCCGCGAAGAACATTGCCATCTCCGGCGATTCTGCTGGCGGCGGTTTAACCCTCGCTACACTGTTGGCGCTGAAGGAATCCGATGAAGAGCTGCCCGGTGCAGCTGTACCAATTTCACCCTGGACGGATATGGAAGGCACCGGTGAATCGATGAAGACCAAGGTCGATCTCGACCCCATGGTTGAACCCGGTGGCTTAATGGGTATGGCCAAACTCTATATGGGCGATGGCGACTATCAGGCACCTACCGCGTCGCCACTCCATGGCGACTACGCAGGCTTACCGCCCATGTTGATTCAGGTCGGCGAACTGGAAACCCTGCATGACGATGCCACCCGGGTTGCTGAGAAAGCCAAAACTGCAGGCGTTGATGTCACCCTCGAAGTCTGGGACGAAATGGTTCATGTCTGGCATCTATTTGCACCGATGCTGCCCGAAGGCCGAGACGCTATTATTCGTATTGGCGAATTCATAAATGATAATACAAAATGAATTAATTCAATTAGTTATTGAATTAATATAACAATATAGTTTAAGTTTTAGGAGAACGTTATGACGGGGCGAGTAGAAGGCAAAGTCGCATTAATCACCGGCGGCGCATCGGGCATTGGCGAGGCCACGGTAATACGCATGCATGAGGAAGGCGCCAAAGTCGTGGTCGTGGATATCAACCGCGAAAAAGCGCTGAAAGTGGCGGAGGATATTAACGGCCGAGGTGGCAGTGCGTCGGCATTTGTCGCTGATGTCGCCGATGAAGAATCGACCATCGCCATGATCAAGCACGCTGTCGACACCTTCGGACGTCTGGATATTCTCCACAACAACGCCACTTTTATGGAGATGGGTGGGGTCAAAGATCTGACCTTAGAGGGCTGGAACAAAACGCTGGCGGTGAATGTCACTGCACCTTTTCTAGCGACCAAACATGTCCTGCCAATTATGATCGAACAAGGTGGCGGCGCTATTGTTAACACCGCATCAGTGTCAGGCACCCGAGGTGATTATGGTTTGGCTGCATACAACGCCGGCAAGGCGGCTATTATCAACTTCACCCGCTCGGCTGCTATCGAAAATGCACGCTTTGGTGTACGCATGAATTGTGTTTGTCCCGGCGGCATCGATACACCTGCCATGAAAGGCCTGACCGGCAGCAGTTCCGAACCGATCCCACATTTATCGGTAGCCGGTGTTGGTGAATTACCCAAAATGGATGCCGCCAGGAGCCAGCAAGTGCGCGAAATAATGGCCAAGGCCCACCCGCTCGGGCGCTTTGGTTTACCTGTGGAGATTGCCAACACCGTATTGTTTCTCGCCTCTGACGAAGCATCTTTTATTACCGGCGCTGCTTATATTGTCGATGGTGGTCTTACGGCTCACACTGGACTGCCCGCGATGATGTAGTGTGGATTTGGCTAAATAGGACTGTGAGGAAGAAAGGTCATCTCAACCCTTTGTGCTTTAAGTCTTGATTTTCAACGTCAAATCCATTCCACTAGCGGACTGACCAATTTTTTCATAGCAAGGTTATTACACTAAATTATTTCAACCCCATTAGGAGGTAGTAAATCATGACTGCTTTAGTTGTTTCAGCAGACTCACATATCGTCGAACCACCAGAAGCCTACTCAAAACATATCGACCCTAAATATCGCGATAATTTGCCTCATATTGTTCCTGATGGAAAAGGCGGCGAAGGTTATTTATGGGATGGTATCAAACGCCCTCTAGACCTCGGTCTTATGTCGGCTGCTGGTATTCCAAAAGAGATAATGCCTAAAGAAGGGCCAAACCGTAAATTTGCCGACTTACACCGCAGTGGCTGGGACTCCTCAACTCGAGTGGCCGACCAGGATAAAGATGGCGTCGATGCGGAAATTATTTATGCCTCTGTTGGCATGGTGCTCTGTAATGCCAAGGATCCTCTGTATAAAGATGCACTGTTTAGATCCTACAACCGCTGGCTGGAAACCTACTGCGGTGGCGCGCCGGAGCGGATTTTTGGTCTCGGCCAAACGGCGATTCTCGACGTTGATTCGGCCATTGAAGACTTCCGCCGCATCAAAGAACAGGGCTTTGTTGGCGTCATGATGCCTGGCCAGCCCATTCAGGAAGACTACGACCACGTCATGTATGACGCTCTTTGGGAGTGCGCTGTGGATCTTGAACTGCCCATTTGCTTCCACATTCTCACCTCGAAAGAAAGCGCCGCGAGCATTTCCCAATTTCGTGGCCACAGACTTAATGGCTTTATGAAGTTGATCCGGGCCATTCAGGACTTAATTGGCTTATTTACTTTGGGTGGCGTCTTTGAACGCAATCCCAAACTTCGCTTTGTCGGCGCTGAAGGCGACGCAGGTTGGTTGCCTCACTATATGGCGCGCATGGATCACGCTGTCGAGCGCCACGGCTATGGCAAAAATGGTCGCTTGTTGCCTCGCATGCCTAGCGAATATATTCGCGAAAATGTCTGGCTGACCTTCCAGGACGACTGGGAAGCTTTTGGTTGCTCACACCGGATGAATTCTGATCGTCTGCTCTGGGCTAACGACTTCCCACATAGCGATTCCACATGGCCTGATTCCATGCCCATGCTCGAAAAGCATGCGGAATGTGTTACCCAGGAAGTCAAAGATAAAATCCTTGGTATGAACTGTGTCGATTTATTTAATCTACCAACCAAAGCCATCGCTGCCGCAAAAACGGCCTGAATAAAAACAAGCTGAAAAGTTTATTAATTCGAAATTAATAATGGCGAATGAGAAATCATTCGCCATTATTTGTACCTGTTTAATACCATGTAAATGCTGAAATACCCGATTTTAAGCACAAAGTATTTTCATCAATATCCAGTTATTCTCTCACGCAAAAAACCATTAAAAAGTGACAAAAAAAGCCGGGGGATCACCCGGCTTTTTCGAACAACAAACAATATCAGGGAGATCCAGAAGCAGCTACTTCCACTGTTGCTGTCTCAATTTTTGCGTTTCGAGCACCTTTTGGGATATCGCCAAGGTCACCGTCATAGATCAGACAAAACAAAGTCTTTCCATCAACACCACCAAGATTACAGGCTACAGCTCGCTTCCCACCGGTATTGATTTTATGGGTAATCTCCCCACCTTCCAGCACGCGGATAAATTCACCCTGATCAAAAGCTGACACCCAGATAGCACCTTCTGCATCGAGGCAGATGCCATCTGGCGTATATTCTCCCAATTCAGCAAAGACCCGGCGGTTGCTCAATGAGCCGTCCGCTTCGATATCAAAGGCGGACAAGAGACAACCCCAGGTTTCAGCCAGCACCAGGGTCTTGCCGCCATTAGTGATAACGGCGCCATTGGGGAATTGAATATCTTTAGCAACGGTCTTAATCGTGCCGTCGGGTTTCACCAGTGTTAATGACGCTGGTTTAGCCTCCCCCCCGCCAAAGACATCGTAGCCAAAGGTACCAACGTAAATATCGCCATTACTTGCACAAACGCAGTCGTTAATATCGTAGGGCAGGTGATCAGAAAGATCAGCGTATTCAGATAACTGACCGTCCTGCAAACGCATTAATTTGCGATCCGTCATGGAAACGATCACCACCGAGCCATCGGCCATAAAATTCATACCCGATGGTCGGTTAGGTAGTTCCACGACCGCCTCCTTCTTACCATCCGGCGTAACGGTGTACACCGTATTACCAAACATGTCAGAGACCCAGAGTTTGCCATCATGCCAGCGGGGGCCTTCGAGAAAAACAAAATCATCAGCCAGAGGCTTCGTTGTTAGCTCTTTCATAATTTCCTTCCTAATATTAATCGCCTGACATCAAAACAACGGGCGCTTGGCGCCCGTTGTTTTGATCACTGTGTTTACCTGCTCTGGTACTAGTCGTACATAATGACCGAACGTGCACCTTCACCTCGGCTCATTTCATCAAAGGCGTCGTTGACGTCCTCGAGCTGGATGCGTTTGGTGATCATGGCATCGAGCTTGAGGTCGCCCTTCATGTACAGATCAACGAACTTGGGAATATCCTTGGACGGAACCGAGGTGCCATAGGCGGAGCCCTTGAAATGCTTCTCACCAAAGAAGCCCAGCACCGGCAAATCGATCTCGGTGTCGCCCGAGGGCACGCCGACGATCACCGCCGTACCGGTGGCCCGTGGCATAGACCAGGCCTGCTCAATGGTCGCTTTCAAGCCAAGGGCTTCGAAAGCATAGTGCACACCACCACGGCTAATATTGCGCACTTCTTTAACAGGATTGACATCGGTGGGATCGATGCTGTGGGTGGCACCCAAGCTCATCGCCAGCTCGCGCTTCTGGGGTACGGGGTCGATGGCAATGATCATTGTGGCACCGGCAATGCGTGCGCCCTGGATGATGGAAAGCCCTACGCCGCCGCAGCCGATCACCGCACAACTGTCACCGGGATTGATATCTACAGTGTTCAGGGCGGCACCCACACCGGTGGTGACGCCACAACCGATCAGGCACACGGTATCCAGAGGCGCGTTGTCATCGATCTTGATGGCATTGCCTGCGGGGATCACCGCCCGTTCGGAAAAGGTGCCGACGCCCACCAACTGGCGAATCGCCTGGCCTTTCGAGTTCTTCAGCCGTGTAGTGCCGTCCGGCAGGCAACCCTGCCAGATGACCTTGCCCATCTCGACACACATGAACGGCTTGCGTTCCAGGCAGAACAGGCAGTTGCCGCAGGCTGGGGTCAGCGAGGCGATAACGTGATCGCCCGGTTTGAGATCGGTGACACCGGGGCCAACCTCTTCCACCACTCCGGCGCCCTCGTGACCCAGCACCGCGGGGAATTCACTTTCGATAACGCCGTCGCGGAAGGAATAATCGCTGTGGCAGATACCGCTCGCGGTGTATTTGATCAATATCTCATTGGCCTTTGGGCCTTCCAGCTCGAGTTCTTCGATAACCAGAGGTTTCCCGACTTCGTACATTACTGCTGCTTTTGTCTTCATGCTATGTTCTCCAAATCTTATAGTTCGCGAACCCGCCCATTAACAAAATGGCGAAATGTTCACTCAAATAAATTATTTCAATGCCTCATATCATTAATACATGATCACTGAGCGAGCACCTTCGCCGCGCCCCATTTCTTCGAACGCACGGTTGATGTCCCCAAGCCCGATCCGCTGGGTGATCATTTCATCGAGTTTCAGCTGTCCCGACTTGTACAGTTCGACAAAACGGGGAATGTCGCGCTTGGGCGACGACGAGCCATAACAGGAACCCTGGATTTCGTATTCGGCCAGGAGGCCGGCAGCAGGGATCTTCACCGACTGGTCGAGCGACGCCACACCCACGATAATGGCCTTACCGGTGGGCCTGAGCATGCCCCAGCACTGGGACATGGTTTCTACTCGGCCCAGGGCCTCAAACGCGTAATGAACACCGACACCGCCGGTGATTTCCTTGACTTTGGCCTCAGCGTCTTCCTCAAACGGGTTGATGGTATGAGTAGCGCCCAGCTCCACCGCCAGCTCGCGCTTCTCTTCCATCGGATCGATGGCGATGATGATGCTGGCGCCAGCGATGCGCGCACCCTGCAGGATGGAGAGCCCGACCCCGCCACAGCCGATGACGGCGCATGATTCGCCCCACTGCACCTTGGCGGTATTAAGCGCAGCGCCCGTGCCAGTCGTCACGCCGCAGCCAATCAGGCAGGCTTTGTCGAGTGGGGTGTCATCGGCAACCTTGATGGCCGAACCCGCGGGCATGACCATGTATTCGCCAAAGGAACCGACGCCGCACAGGGCATAGACATCTTCACCACTGGCGGTCTTGTGCCGGGTGGTGCCATCCAGTTGGGTACAGTCATTCAGCAGTTTGCCCATCTGTGAACACAAATACTCTTTTGATTCTTTACACATCCGGCATTTGCCACAGCTAGGGCTGAGTGAGGCGATAATTTTATCGCCAGGTTTTACATTGGATACGCCGGGGCCAACTTCTTCTACGATGCCCGCACCCTCGTGGCCGAGCACCACAGGAAAAGGGGAGCGCAAAATACCGTGTTGAACAGAATAGTCACTGTGACAAATACCACTTGCGACAGTTTTAACCAGCACTTCACCCTCTTTGGGTGGTGCAAGTTCCAGTTCTTCAATTTCAAACGGCTGATCAACGGCACGCAATACCGCAGCTTTAATCTTCATAAATCCTCCTGCCCTTAGTAATTTGGGGACATTCTTTAGTTAAAAACCCGAGCCATACTACACAATGATAGAAGGCCCTGGGAAGTCGAAATTTGTTTAATCAAACCGGCGACAATTAATTGCCGATTAAGTCGCCATATAGCCGCCATCAACGGGCAAGGCATGACCGGTAATATAAGAGGCGCTATCTGAACATAGATATACCGCAGCATCACCGATCTCCGATGGCTCGCCAAGACGTTTGATAGGTTGAGCGCTGACCATAGCATCAGCCATTTTCGGGTTTTCGTCGAAGACTCTTTGCAACATCTGGGTTCGAATGGGTCCGGGGCAAACTGCATTGATACGAATCTTTTTCGGCGCGTAATCCAGAGCACCGGATTTGGTCAGGCCAACAACGGCGTGCTTGGCTGCTGAATATTGACCCAGATTTTTAACGCCAATTAAGCCCGCATCTGACGCGGTATTAACAATGGCACCGCCATTTTCTTGTGTCAGCATCTGTTTGATCTGATATTTCATGCACAGAAAGACACCGAGAATATTAACGTTGTAGTTAAGCATGAAGTTTTCTTCTGTGGCGTCAGCCAACTTCGACGGCTCACCTTCGACACCGGCGTTATTAAATGCACAGTCCAGACTCCCATAGTTGACCACTGCGGTATTTACCAGGGCTTCGCAATCCGCTGCTTTTGATACATCACAGCGCAAAAACGTGGCTGTGCCGCCCGCATCCTGAATTAGTTTTACCGTTTCCTCGCCGCCCTCGACGTTGATATCTGCTACCACAACGCTGGCACCTTCGCGGGCGAAAATCAGACTGGCCGCCCGGCCAATGCCACTACCAGAACCGGTTACCACGGCTACTTTACCTTCTACTATGCCACTCATATTTTTCTCCTCTTGCTTGGGTTAGCTAAAAATGAAACTTAAAAATTGTCGTACTCCAAAATTACTCTTGAATTTAGGTCAGCCTGATATGCGCAGCTTGTCTCGATTAGCTGATCTAACTGCTTCGGTGCTCCGTCTCGAGATGATTGGGATTAGTAATTTTCACCTTGTCTACCACCTGGCTAAAGGCAAAATCCAGGGCGGTCTGCCAATCTTCATCATATTGGCCTTCACGAACTCTGCTACTAAACTCTCGATATAATTCGGCAAGATCGCCCTGCTTGCCAAGCATGCCCTGCAACTGGGTCAATTGGCTATTGTTTTGATCATCTCCCAGTTGCAACTCTCGCTGCACCACGCCCATTAAAAAAGCTGCACAAAGCGCATCGTAACGCTCGGCGCCAATGGATCGTTGTGCAACACCTTCGGCAAACTCTTTGACCGTCGTGAGTATTTGTTCAATACCGGGATTATCCTGACTCAAATCTATCGCTTCCTAACTTAGCCTATTATTTATAGTTACCCTTGATAGCCATCAGCATATCGTATTCGACCATGCTGATATTGCGCCCGCAGCAGGCAAAGGGTAGCGAGCGCCGCACACCGCTCATGTGGCCATCGATTTGCATCATGTTAATCACCGCCCAGCGCAAGGTCGCAAAAATCTCCCACCAACGAACGGCTTCTTCGTCCACTGTCTCACCACCATTAGCCTCATAAGCGCTATACAGCTCGGAGCGAGGGCCAAAACCAGCGACCGGCTGGTCGATATTGCCATAACGCCATGAGCGCATACATAACCAGCCAAACTCTTCCATGGCGCTACCGATATGGGCACACTCCCAGTCGAGCACCGCACGAATGCCGTCCGGGCCTAAAATCACATTACCATTACGGTATTCACCGTGAATAAATTTACGCTGGCTCGGGGCTGGACGGTTATTTTCGAGCCAGCGAATACCGACCTCGATACCAGGAAAACAGTTTCCATAACCTTCGTAACGGGCCACCTGAGCTGCCAGAGGATCGACACTGTCGCTGGTGCTTTCAAGAAAGCCAACTTCTGCCGGGTCGATGGCATGGAGCCGAGCCAGGATTTCGCCCGACTGTGCGGCGAAACGATTTCGTGCCTTTTCAAGTGTCGGATCAGTCAGCAGTGTTTTCGGCAATGTCTCACCCTCAACACAGGCAACAACAAAACCATTATCGAGACCGTCGGTGGGCTCTAACTCGAATATCGGTTCAGGAACAGGTAGATCGTGGCTGTAAACCACTCCGAGGATGCGATATTGATCTGCGGTAGAAATAAACGGTGAAAATTCAGACTTGACGGTTTCCTGGCGTAACACCAGACGTCTTCGTTGAGTGCCCTCAACCAAATCAAATAACAAGGTGCGGTTAGAGGCACCAAGTGTGGCAATGGTGACATTTTCAACAGACGCCGTCCTGCCATAGCGCCTCTGTATAGCAACACCCAACTTGCCAACTATATCGTCAATAATAACCTGTTCATCGGAGCCACTCACGTTTTACAGATTTCCCTGCATGAGATAATAAGGTGTTGAGATAGACGGTACTGGGGCCGACAGCGCTGGACTAGAAGGCTCTGGAATAGAAAGTACTGAAACAGCATGGGGTCGGGCGCTCATCTGTTGCAAAAAGACTGCCCGATCCTCAAAGAGGATATCCCACCAACTGACCATCCTCCATAAACTCTATATATTCGGTAATACCGATACCGGGGCGACCATCATCCCAGGTCCATTCTGTAAACGCTTCAACAATACTCGTCTCGAGACTTTCCCCATTGACCTCCCGATGATTGCGAAGCGGCGCGACGGTTAATATTTTTCCTTCGAGCCTGACCTTGCGCTTATCCGTGCGAATACCTAACTGCACAGCGGCCGGGTCCTTGTTGTCATTCCATTCAGTCATCACATCCATATCGACAATCTGTTCATATTGATTATCAAACATCAATACGCCGCGGCGATGGGTCACACCCTGGCGATCAATGCGCTTGAGCATCATCAAACCTCTATCGTCACCAAAATTGGCGATAAAGAGTCGATAGAAGTAGATATTGGTCCAGAACCGTGGCCCCCAACTGTGGTCTCGCCAACCATGACCATCTATATCCCAACTCTCGTCATCAACTTTGATTCTGCCCACCGTACGCATGTGTTGATTGAAATGGCCTAGCGAAAAATCGCGGCCATACATGGTTTCTGCACCCGGATCGGTCGGCTCCCCGCCATTCATGGGCGACAGGCCGGTAGAATTAAATTCAAATTCACAGGCAACCCGCGGTGATGTTTTAAACATTTCTCGGGGTGTTCGTAAAATCTGGGGATCGTCAAGCACCATGACTTCGCCCGAATACTGCATGGTCACTGATTTGAAAGGCTCGTTGACCTGATAGGCCAGTCCACCTGCAGCATGTTTATCATTGCTGGCCAGTTCCGGCCGCAGGAATTGGCACGCAACACGACCACCCGGCAAATATATACAAACCGACATCTCGGCATGTCCCTCATTGACGCGATTGCCGATCCTGGACCACAGTCCCACCTTATGTCGGCTATCCCAGCCATTGACGTAGACGCTTTCGTTAAAGTTCTGTTCTGCCGTAGGTTGATGACTATATTCATCAGCTGTGTCTAGTCGATAGCCAGTCATCGGGGCTCCTTATGATCATAATAAGTTATTTAAAATAGGTACGTCTTCAATTGGAGCCAAACCCCATGCATGATTTTGACTCAGCGCCGGCCCGGCTTTGTATATTCTAATCAAGAAATTACTTGCATATTGCCCGGACTTTGGCCGACCCGGGAGCGAGACTATAACTGCAAAAGTCCGACCGTAAAACCAGCTTCCGCCGGTACACGTCTAATTTCCACAATTCCGTGTCGACAGCTGCTTATCCAACCTTGCGTTGATCTAAAAAGCGGCCGGTTCCGATGAATCAACCAGGCTGAATTACTCAGTAACGAAATAATACCCAGCCAACCATAGCATGCCGCATCTAAAAACTAGATGCACCAGCTGAAGCACCGATTGCACGCAGCAGCCTTAAAAATTGTTCCATTTTTAATTAAATGGTGCGAATATACGCATCCTGTTGACATATATTTACCAACGTGTTGACATATATTCACCAACGTTTTGACTTAAATTGATGACGTACGGAGACCGGAAGTAGCTTCCACCTCACCGCCAACAATGAAATTGCGGTGATTCGTATACTTAAAGATTACTTCACATCACTCGTATAACACCGAAAATCAGTCTTGGTGTTGGTGGAGTCCTTGCGTCTGCATCTTGTCACAACGCTGGTGCAAGAAAATAAATTGGGGTAGTTGCTCCGCCTGCGGGCTAGCACAACAATTGGGAATTAATCTGTGAAAATATTTGATTTAACTGGAAAGGTAGCCATTGTCACCGGCGGTAATGGCGGTCTCGGCTTGGGTATCGCACGAGGCCTGGCTGCGGCCGGCGCTGAAGTCGCCATCGTTGGCCGAAACACTAACAAACTTAAGGTTGCCACGGCGGACCTGGAAGCGGGCGGCGCGACAGTGCTGGCTGTGCAGGCCGACGTCTCACTGGAAGACGATGTTAACCGCATGGTTGCGGAGACTGCAGAACGTTTTGGCCGCATCGACATCCTCGTAAACAATGCCGCCATCAGTTGGGGCATACGCCCGGAAGAAATGACCCTCGAAGAGTGGAATATGTTTCTTGCTATCGATCTGACTTCCTGCTTTTTAACCAGCAAGGCCTGTTATCCAGAATTCGTCAAAGCTGGTGGCGGCAAAATCATTAATATCAGTTCAATCGTTACCAAGCTCGGCCATCCCAAGTTGATTCAGTACGCAGCCGCCAAAGGCGGCATGGATCATATGACCCAGAGCCTGGCCCGGGCCTGGGGTCCCCAAAATATTCAGGTCAATGCGGTATTACCCGGACTGGTGGATTCCGAAATGATGCCTGTTGGCCCCCCAGGTGATCGCCAACCTCTGGTTCAATACGCTATTGATAAATCTGCGTGTCAACGTCATGGCACACCGGATGACTTCGCTGGTATTTCCATTTTGTTGTCCAGCGAGGCCTCCGACTTTATTACCGGATCGATCATTGTTGTCGATGGTGGTTTATCTCTGGCGATTTAATCTTTCCGTACAATCTTGTGAAAGCTTGCTCCAATAAAAACTCAGAGGTATTCAATGAAATTTTTTGATCTGACCGGTAAGGTCGCAATTATCACCGGCGGTAACGGCGGTCTAGGACTGGGCATTGCCAAAGGCCTGGCTTCAGAAGGCTGCGCCGTGGCACTAGTAGGCCGCAATCAGGACAAAATCGACAAGGCCGTCGCTGAAATGGAGGCTCTGGGAGCAAAGGCCATCGGCGTTCAGGCCGATGTATCCAGCGAAGACGATGTTAATCGTATGGTCAAAGAAACTGCCGATCAACTGGGTCGAGTCGATATCCTCTTTAATAACGCCGCCATCAGTTGGGGCATCGCCCCAGAAAAAATGACGCTGGAAGAATGGGATAAGTTCATCGCCATTGATCTAACGTCCTGCTGGCTCTGTGCCAAAGCTTGTTATCCTGAAATGGTTAAAGCGGGTGGTGGCAAGATCATCAATGTCGGCTCGGCCATTACCACCAATAAGGGTTTTGGCAAGCTAGTGCATTACGCGGCGGCCAAAGGTGGCATGGATCATATGACTCAAAGCCTGGCCTGCGCCTGGGGTAAGGATAATATTCAGGTCAATGCCCTGCTACCTGGCCTGGTACATACCGAAATGATGCCCTGCTTTGGGCCCGACAAGATCGGACCACTGGTCGATTACGCGGTGAAGAAAGCCCCTGTTGGTCGCTACGGCATGCCCGACGACTTCGAGGGTATTTCGATACTGTTATCCAGCGAAGCATCAAGCTTTATCACCGGCTCTATCATCGTTGCCGATGGCGGCTTATCCGTCTCCATCATGTAGTGTCATTTAAAACAGCCAGAACCTAAAACAATCAGAATCGTAACGCTTAATTTGTTAAGCACTCTCAAAACGTTAAGTATTCAATGCGGAGTAAGTAAATGAACAAAAAGTTTGATATAACCGGCAAAGTTGCCATCATCACCGGTGGAAACGGTGGACTCGGACTCGGTATCGCCAAGGGCCTCGCCCTCGCTGGAGCTAAAGTCGCTGTAGTAGGCCGCAATCAGGAAAAAATTGACAAGGCTGTAAAAGAACTCGAAGCCCAGGGCGCTGAAGCTCTCGGCGTGTCCTGCGATGTAGGGAGTGAAGACGATGTAAATCGTATGGTCGCCACCACTGCTGAACATTTTGGTCGCATCGATATTCTCGTTAACAACGCTGCAATAAGCTGGGGTATCGCTACCGAGAAAATGACCCTTGACCAGTGGAACAATTTTATTACCAACAATCTCACTTCCACTTTTTTAACTTGCCGGGCCTGCTTCCCCCATATGGTCGAAGCCGGCGGTGGCAAGATCATCAATGTTGGCTCAATTGTCACCAAACTGGGTTTCGGCAAGCTGTCCCATTACGCCGCGGCCAAAGGCGGTATGGATCATATGACCCAGAGTCTGGCCCAGGGTTGGGGCAAGCATAATATTCAGGTCAACGCCTTATTACCCGGTCTGGTCGATACCGAGATGATGCCCTGTTCCGGGCCGAACAAAAACAGACTGGTGGACATCGCAGTAAAGAAAACGCCAGTGGGTAAGTATGGTGTGCCAGAAGATTTTTACGGCATCTCCATCCTTCTATCAAGCCCCGCGTCTGACTTTATGACCGGCTCAATAATAGTCATGGACGGGGGTGTTTGTCTGTCCCTTTAACTAACACCACACTAGCTACTGAAAACTGTAATGAAGAATTAACTGGAGACAAAGCATGAAATTTTTTGATCTGACCGGCAAGGTCGCAATTATCACCGGCGGTAACGGCGGTCTAGGACTGGGCATTGCCAAAGGCCTGGCTTCGGAAGGCTGCGCCGTGGCACTAGTGGGCCGCAATCAGGAAAAAATCGACAAGGCCGTCGCTGAAATGGGGGCCCTGGGAGCAAAGGCCATCGGCGTTCAGGCCGATGTATCCAGCGAAGACGATGTTAATCGTATGGTCAAAGAAACTGCCGATCAACTGGGTCGAGTCGATATATTGTTTAACAATGCCGCGATTAGCTGGGGCATTCCTCCCGAGAAAATGACCCTGGAAGAGTGGGACAAGTTTATTGCCATCGATCTCACATCTTGCTGGCTCTGTGCCAAAGCTTGTTATCCCGAAATGGTCAAGGCCGGTGGTGGCAAGATCATCAATGTCGGCTCGGCCATTACCACCAATAAAGGTTTTGGCAAGCTGGTGCATTACGCGGCGGCCAAGGGTGGCATGGATCATATGACTCAAAGCCTGGCCTGCGCCTGGGGTAAGGATAATATTCAGGTCAATGCCCTGCTACCTGGCCTGGTGCATACCGAAATGATGCCCTGCTTTGGGCCCAACAAGATTGGCCCGGTAGTTGACTACATCGAGAAAAAAACGCCGGTGGGCCGTTACGGTATGCCGGAAGACTTTGAGGGCATTTCGATACTGTTATCCAGCGAAGCATCAAGCTTTATCACCGGCTCTATCATTGTCGCCGACGGCGGTATGACCGTATCAATAATATAACGTCAGTTTCTATTAAACAGGCAATCCGCATACACACTCCGGAGAAGGTTAATGAACGACAAGTTTGATATTACGGGTAAGGTAGCCATTGTTACTGGCGGTAACGGTGGGCTGGGCCTGGGTATGGCTAAAGGTCTTGCTATGGCCGGTGCCAAAGTGGCCATAGCTGGTCGCAATCAGGAAAAAATTGACCGCGCCGTTGCGGAGCTTAAAGACCAGGGTGCCGATGCCATCGGCTTATCCTGTGATGTCGGCAGCGAAGAACAGGTCAATAACATGGTCGCAAAAACCGCTGAACATTTTGGCCGCATCGACATTCTGGTCAACAACGCTGCAATAAGCTGGGGTATTGCCACTGAGAAGATGACCCTGGATCAATGGAATAATTTCATTACTAACAACCTGACCTCCTGTTTCCTGACTTGCAGAGCCTGTTTTCCTCATATGGTCGAAGCGGGTGGTGGCAAGATCATCAATGTCGGTTCTATTGTCACCAAACTGGGTTTTGGCAAGCTATCTCACTACGCGGCAGCCAAGGGTGGCATGGATCATATGACTCAGAGTCTGGCCCAGGGTTGGGGCAAGCACAATATTCATGTAAACGCGCTGCTGCCTGGCCTGGTTGATACTGAAATGATGCCCTGTGAAGGGCCAAAGAAAAACAGGCTGGTCGACAGCATCGTCAAGAAAACGCCGGTCAGGAAATATAGTGTGCCAGAAGACTGGTATGGTATGTCAATTCTACTGGCCAGCCCTGCTTCCGACTTTATAACTGGTTCTATTATTGTTATGGACGGCGGACTTTCGTTGGTTATCTAGTCGATGCATATTTAATAGCTACACTACTTAGCAAAAATAATAACGAGGGATCAGAAAATAGCGTTTTTTTGATCCCTCTGCTAAGGTTGTCATGGTAAAGATTGTTGCGCTCAGGCTCGCTAAAGTAATCGAAGCAAAAGCGGGCACCGATCGTAATGCCTCGCTCCTCCTTGCTCACCTTGATTCAATACTTCAACGATAACCCCAATAACTTCTCCATAAAAATAAACACCTCGCCTATGGAATTATTCAACCTTGCAGATAAAGTCGCCATCATTACCGGTGGCAACGGCGGTATCGGTCTGGGCATCGCTAAGGGCCTGGCGCTTGCCGGTGCCAAAGTAGCTATCGTCGGCCGTAATCAGGACAAAATCGATAACGCAGTCCAGGTTCTTAAAGACGGCGGCGCCGATGCCCTGGGTATTCAGGCCGACGTATCGCTTGAAGATGATGTTAGTCGAATGGTGAGTGAGACTGTCGCCCACTTTGGCCGGATAGATATTCTGGTCAATAATGCCGCCATCAGTTGGGGCATCCTGGCAGAAGAGACGACACTGGAAGAGTGGAACAACTTCATCGCCATCAATTTAACTTCATGTTTTCTCACCAGTAAGGCCTGCTTCCCTGAAATGGTCAAAGTGGGTGGTGGCAAAATAATCAATATCGGATCAGTGATCACACAAATGGGTTTTGGCCGACTGACCCATTACGCCGCCGCCAAGGGTGGCATGGACCATATGACCCAAAGCCTCGCTCAGGGCTGGGCGAAACACAACATTCATGTCAATGCCGTGCTACCCGGCCTGGTTCACACTGAAATGGTGCCCTGCTTTGGCCCCAATAAAACCAAAGCCGTTGACTATGTGGTGAGCAGAACGCCCGTGGGCCGCCACGGCATGCCAGAGGACTTTCAGGGCATAACTATTTTGCTGGCGAGCGGCGCTTCAGACTTTATTACTGGTGCAATCATGGTCGTTGATGGCGGCTGGACCTTAGCCATATAATTGATTCACTAAGAGCGACTTTAAAGAAAAACAATCATCCCATCCTGCTATTTCACCGCTGATAGCAGCGATACAACGCAGCAGTACTTACTACAATTACGCCACACCTGGCTAATTTGTTAAATTCCCGACAATAGCATTTTTCACTGACTACATGAATAGAGGACAAATATAATGGACGTAGGATTATCGCTAATATTTCAGGGCCTCGACCCCAACATGACTGATCACGAGGTCTACACCAATGATCTCCGTATGGGTGATCTAGCCGAAGAATTGGGCTTTAAATCCATCTGGGGTGTAGAGCACCATTTTACCGATTACACTATGTGTCCAGACGTGATGCAATATTTATCCTACTGGGCTGGGCGCAACCCGAATTTGGGTCTGGGTTCCATGGTTGTGGTACTGCCCTGGCACGACCCTATGCGTGTTGCTGAAGAAATCTCGATGCTCGACAATATGTCCAATGGGAGGGTCATTCTCGGCATAGGCCGCGGTCTGGGCCGGATTGAATTTGAAGGTTTTGGCAAGGATATGAATGTAAGCCGCGACCACTTCACCGAATCCGCCAAGATGATTCTTGAAGGTCTCGAAACCGGCGTTTGCGAGTATGACGGCAAACAGGTCCAACAAGCCCGTCGCGCCATCCGCCCAGCCCCGTATAAAAGCTTTAAGGGCAGAACCTACGCGGCAGCCGTATCACCTGAATCATCAAAAATTATGGCTGAACTTGGTATTGGCATACTGGTTATTCCGCAAAAGCCCTGGGCCCATGTGGATCGAGAATTGGCCGATTACCGGAAGATTTTCCTTGAAGTTAATGGTACTGAAGCGCCTCCGCCAATCCTGGCTGGCTGGACATTCTGTGACGAAAGCGCCGACCGCGCTGAAGAAATGGCCTATAAATACATCGGTGGCTATTACCGCTCCGTTATCGAGCATTACGAAATGGCAGGCGATCACCTGAAACACACCAAAGGCTACGAGGCTTATGGCGCGATGCAAGAGCATGTCAGTAAAAGCGTTGAGGATGCCATCAAGTTTTTTATGAGCATCCAAGTCTGGGGTACGCCAGAAAAATGCTTCGAAACCATCAAGGAATTTACCGAACGCACGGGTGCAGGTTCTTATAACGGCGTATTCAGCTATGGCGGTATGCCCTATGCTGACGTCGAAAAAAGCTTACGGCTCTTTGCCCGCAAAGTGTTGCCTGAAGTGACGAAGCTACCTGGGCAGTCTTTACTGGCCGCCTGATCGAGAGGCTAGCTTTTTGTAGCACTTGTTGTACAGCTTGTACCGCGAGCAACACAGCCGGTTCTCAATAACCGATTGCTTAACGGTCAAATAAGCCGAGTCTCCTGGAAGCGTTACTCAGGCTTATTTGACTTTTTTATGCGAGTCGCACTGTATCGCTTTCTATCACTTCCTACCGCTTTACAGCGCCCCCCTAAAACAGTAGCGTTACCGCCACTATCTTCTCACAAGTAGAGCTTCGATCATGGTCGCCAATAAATCACAGCAAAATCCACTGCCCACTTATTATATCCCTCATGGCGGCGGCCCCTGCTTTTTTATGGACTGGACCATGGGCCCAGCGGATACCTGGGATAAGATGGAAGCCTGGCTGCGCCAACTAAGCACTGCGGTCTATAGGCAGACCGATTCGGAATCCAGGGCTAAGCCTGATGCCATTGTGGTGTTCTCCGCCCACTGGGAAAATGAGGTTGTTACGATTAACAGCTCAGCCCAGCCACCGCTGTACTTCGATTATTACAATTTTCCACCTCACACCTACGAGCTAAGTTATCCGGCACCCGGGCATCCAGAATTAGCCAACACCATTGAAAACCTCCTGACAAAAGCTGGCATTGCCTGCCAGCAGGATCCGGATCACGGTTTTGACCACGGCGTATTTATCCCCTTTCTGCTTATCTACCCGGAGGCTGATATCCCCATCGTCCAGGTCTCACTCACCACCTCACTGGATCCCGCCGAGCATATCGCAATAGGTCAGGCACTTTCGTCGCTGCGCGAACAAAATGTATTACTGGTAGGCAGTGGCCTGAGCTACCACAATATGTCAGCACTAATGACTGGTTCTGGATCGAGCGCCAAAGCAGAGTCCGACGCCTTTGATCATTGGCTTAGCGAAGCATGTGAAGCGTCGCCAAAAGAGCGTAATCAATATCTGAGTAACTGGAAATCCGCGCCCTCCGCACTGCAAGCCCACCCTCGCGAAGAGCACTTAATTCCGCTAATGGTCATGGCCGGGGCAGGCGGTGAAGATAAGGGCAAAGCAATCTTTAAAGATAACGTACTCGGCGCAACCGTATCTGCATTTCAGTTTGGCTAAGATCGCATCTGAATGCAAAAACACAGATTTGCATAGAATTAGTACTGCTCAATTTTTATCAGAACCATTGTTTACAGGGTCAAGCATACGAATACGCTCGCGCACGACATCGACGCCAACACTACCGGGTTCTGCGCGACTGAGCGCCATTTCGTTAGCGATTTGCTGGAGCGCGTGGTTAACAGGCGTTGACACATGATGAAGGCGACCCAAAAGTACAATTTCACCGTTTAAATAATCGCTCTCAATTGAGCCGACGCCGCGCTGCAAACTCTGCCATGAAGAACCACCGCCCCGCACGGCTCCCCGAATTGGTGCTTCTTCTATCTGCCCGAGAAACCGCGCCTTGAATTCGTCTCGCCCCGCACAGTCGATCTGTGCCGCGGCATAACAGGCGAGCGCTTCGTTACGAACCAAACGCATCAATTCACGAGTCTCAGGCGGCGAGCCGCATGCTGCTTGCAGGGCGTTACCGAGGTTCATTAAGAGCTTCGCGTATTTCATACGCATAATTGTCGAATCGGCACGGCAGACAAAGTTTGACTGGGAAAGCGCCACGGCGACGGCACTAATGGTTTGATCAACACCGTCAGGATAGAGACCACAGTCAACCACACCCGTTATACCGGTGGTGGTACTTTGCACCGCACCAGGTTCTAGATGAGCGGCCGGCATTAAGACCGTCATGCCATAGACTCGCTGAAACTGTCGGGCTGCTACCCGTTCATTGAAGACACCATTCTGGCAGCAAACCACTGGCACGCTGTCACCGGCACTATTACGCAATGCTTCGAGGGCCGAAACAGTGTGCTGGGATTTCATCGCCAGCATCACTACATCATCGGGTTCAAAATTTATTTCGGACGGGTGGCCAACAACAGGAATCGGCAAGGTCACGACTTCGTTGGGAGATTCCAGCACTAGCCCCTGAGACTGGATCGCCTCCATATGTGCTCCACGGGCAATCAGCAGTACCTGAAAGCCCCGTTGGTAGAGTTTGGCGCCAATTACTCCGCCAATCGCGCCCGCACCATAAATAATAAATCGCATTCTTGGCCTTGTTTCGTATAATGGTTTGGCAAACTAAATATCCACGATTCTGTCCAGAGCATTGTCAATAGTTATACCTTTTGCTACAACATGCATTTTTGATTAGTGCTTTTTTACGAACCCGCCGCCTGGAAAACTTTGGGCATGCCCCTAATCGAAACTAAAGCCGAACTTTTCGACGTAGGCCCGGATAAAATCGGCGCATTTTTTGGCGTAAAAGCCCGGCATTAAACTGCTCATTTTTATACCGTTGCGCCTCATAAAGATCGGTAATCGCAGTCACATCGCCTTGCAGTTCCGGCCGCATGGAGACAATACGTTTAGCATAATCTCTCGGTCCCTCTCCTGACAGTCTTGCCAACCCAGCACGTTCCATACGCAAGCAAAAACGAACATATTGTTGGTCAAGCTCATCTCGGTAGTGTTTCTCGCGCGCCCGAAATAGCATAATTGCCATCGGCGCCAGGGCAATGGCCCCGGCAATTACCAGCAACATTCCAATACGCATAGGATCAATCCGGCCCAATAGGCGCATCAGCAAATCCGTCTGAACATGGTCATAGCCAAGCACCCACTTGGTCCAGGCGTAATCCAGAGCATCGAGGTTTAATCGCAGTTTATTAAGCCAACTTATGTGCTGATAGCGTTCCAGTGAAAGCAACGAGTCAGATAAAAAATCTTTGTTTTTACCGAATAAATCGGTAAAACTCATTTCAACTCTTTCCGGCGCTACCGCAGCTGTTGGATCAACTCTCAGCCAGCCTCGACCTTTGAGCCAGACTTCAGCCCAGGCATGGGCGTCATACTGATGTACTAATAAGTAATCGCCATTGGGATGACGTTCGCCACCCTGATAGCCAACCACAACCCTTGCCGGTATACCCGCCGCGCGCATGAAAAACACAAAACTACTGGCGAAAAATTCGCAAAAACCACGTTTCGTTCCCCACAAAAACTCATCTACGGTGTGCTTGCCTAGTAAAGGTGGTTTTAATGTGTAGATGAATTCACTGTTGTACTGTTTTAAAAGCCGGTTAATCAAGGCCACGGGGTCTGGGTTTTCTGCCCGCCAACGTTTGGCGACTCGCCGCGTTTCGGGATTAAAACCATCCGGTAAAGCCAGCTCTAACCTGCGTCGCAATGGCGTTAATCCAGCAGATTCCAGGTCGTAGTCCAGCCACGACCTAACACGATATTGCTTTTCAGAATTGACCGGAAGTTTGTTATAAAGTCGGAAGTCTCTGGTTAAAGCAACACCGGAAGAATCTGGTCTCGCAGTTGGCAGCGCAAACAGCCAGGGACTATTGGTCGGTTCCAGCATAACCGTATAAGCCAGTGGCTGACCGTGCCGTGACACCTGACTATCCCATTCTGCCGGTTGATCTCCATGCCACTGCAGCAAATTTTTATCTCGATAGCCCCAGGGTCCCGACTGTGTCCATCGACGACCATCGAACTCTGAAAACACCAGTCCTCGCCAGTACAATGACGGCTGCGGCGGAATGTCACCTTCAAATTCGACGCGAAAAGCAACTTCCCTGCTGGCGCTCAGGTTGCTGAAGTCCCCCGGCGACATACTATCGCTAACCCCGGTAATTCCAGAATCCTGATGCCGTGGCACCGACCACAGAGCACCAATTCTCGGCATCACTATAAATAGCACCAGCATTAAAGGCAGCGCCTGGATCACCAATACGACACTGGTTTGCAAAGGTCTAAACCAATACTTGCGATTGCCGGCCCGACGGTCTTGATTGCTTTGATGAAGTCCAACCAAAGCAGCAGTCACAATCATTATGGCAATAAACACTGGCAAAGCCGTCATCATGGTTTGCTCAAATAGACATTGAACAATCGCGACAAAATAAGCTAAATAGACAATAACCAGAGCATCGCGACGATGGTTAATCTCCAACAGTTTGAGCACAAAGCCACTCACCAGTAGAGCCACCATCGGGTCGAGACCCAGCATGGTGCTATAGCTACTGAGTACCCCGCCAAAACACAATCCGGTCAGCAGCACTTTTAAATGTTTGCCGGGTTGACCCCAGGCACCCCGATAATTCTGTATCTGCCAGACGACTGCGAGAAGCGCAGCCGACAGTAGCCAAATCGGCAAATGTTCGACATGTAGTCCAATTACCACCACCATGCTGACTAACAGCCAGAGCAGACTGATGCGGGGTATTTGCCAATCAGCTTGCATCAACTTTGCACCTGATCCGGCAAGTTAAAAAGGGCTAACTCCCTGAGAATGCTAACGCGATGTATTTCGCCGCGAGAGGGCAGAATCTCGACACCAGGCATTCGCAAGCCATATAAAGCTGTGCCGGCGGAAAGTTCCAGCAACCAGCCACACAAACGGGATAGGCGCGCTTCTTCATCCATGCCTTGAAAAGCCTCCCAATCAAGCCACACCTCCTCGTCCATAGGATCGGCGAAATGCTTGGTATGCAGTCCTTGCTCACGGGCGTAATGCTTCCAGGCGATATGGCTATGCGGCTCGCCAGGCCGATGTTTTTCGAGAGACCGAAAATCTTCACGGCCCCCAGCAATTTCGTTTGTGCCCTGACCCGATGCCACACTGATCGGCTGACCCCGCGCATTAATGGGACGCGGATACACCAGTTCACGCATATTCAAATCGAGATAAGTCCAGCAACGAATCAAGCCAAGTGGATATCGAGTTTCAAGTGTCACTCTGCCCGGTTCAAACCAGCCACGCTTATCTGCCGTCACGGCCAGTGACACTGCAGCTAACTCGGTGCCCGGCAGTGATACTGTTTTCTGATCGGATTTTGGATATCGAAGCAAAATATTATCCCGATAACGATGACCCTTTTGACTGAGTAAAATACCGAATTCCGCCGCCCCGCCACAAAAACAGGGATGGCTATGCCCGGCTTCGATAAGCAGGCCAGATAAATTCAAAAAGGTGTGAAAAATCGCCACAACAAACATCGCTGAAAGTAAAAACGTCGCGCCGAATACCAGATTATTCTCAAAATTAGTGGCGACTAACCAGAGCAACAATAGAACCAGGCCAAACAGAAACCCGGCCCGGGTAGGAAAAATAAATAATCGGTTGTTGTTTAGGCGGATTTTCCGGGCGGCGGGGAGGCGTCGGTTAACCCATTGGTGATAACGTTGCTTAAACCAGGCTCGCCACGTTTTAGACATTGATAATTCACCCTGGATGAATCAAATGATATCCACTGTGTTGAGAACCTGCTGCATCAGACTGATAATCTCCTGATCACTGCCAGCACCGGTCAAGCGATGCCCGCAAACCGGAATTAGACAGGCCTGAATATCTTCCGGAATCACATATTGCCGACCATCCATTAACGCCCAGGCCCGAGCACATTGTAATAAAGCCATACCACCGCGAGGAGACACGCCGTCATTTAGCTCGGCAATGGATCGCGTTTGTTGCAACAACCGTTGTAGATAATCGATCAAACTATCAGATGCCTTAACCCTGGTAATTTGCTGCTGAATCTGTTGCAGAGTCTTTTCGTTAATACAGGCTTTGAGCTTTTTTAAACGGGTGCGTGGATCATCTCCCGCCAGTAATTTTCGCTCAGCGGCCGGATCAGGGTAGCCCAGTTTTATGCGCATTAAAAAACGGTCTAATTGTGATTCTGGCAACGGGAAAGTGCCAGCTTGAGTTACCGGGTTTTGTGTCGCAATCACAAAAAATGGCTGTGGTAGTTGCCTGGTCTCACCCTCGACACTAACCTGGCCTTCGGACATGGACTCAAGCAAAGCACTTTGAGTTTTTGGTGTGGTGCGATTGATTTCGTCTGCCAGCACAAGCTGACTAAATATCGGTCCTGGATGAAACTCGAAACTTCCATTGTCACGGTCATAAACCGACACACCGACGATATCTGCCGGCAACAGGTCACTGGTAAATTGAATGCGGGTATAACTTAGACCTAATGCACCGGCCAAAGCCTGGGCCAGAGTGGTCTTACCCATGCCCGGCAAATCTTCGATCAACAGGTGACCGCGGGCAAAAAGACAGGCGAGTGCTAATCGAATTTCCTGGTCTTTGCCGATAAGAATATCGCCAATGCGCGCAACCAGAGCATCGCTGATTTTTTTTACGGCACTCACACTCCCGCAAAGCCCCTGGCCAGATCGGCTTTTATATCTTCGATAGCCTCAAGCCCCACTGCCACCCTGATCAGGTTTTCGGTAATGCCGGCGGCGGATCTTTCCTGTTCTGTTAATCGCGCATGAGTGGTAGTCGCGGGATGGACGATGGTTGTTTTCGCGTCGCCCAGATTTGCTGTCAGAGACAAGATCCGCGTGCTATCGATGACCTGCCAGGCTTCCTGCCTTCCGCCCGCTACCCGAAATGACAATACCCCACCAAAAGCTCTTTGTTGTTGCCTGGCCAAACTGTGGCCCTGATGATCTTCGAGTCCAGCATAAAATACCTTTTCCACCACCGCTTGCTCCTGGAGCCAAAGCGCCAACGCCATAGCACTCGCGGAATGTGCCTCCATCCGTAAACGCAGGGTTTCTAGCCCTTTAAGAAAAACCCAGGCATTAAAGGGGCTCATGGTGGGCCCCGCAGAACGCACGAAGCCGAGCACTTCTTCCATTAACTCGGCTCGCCCCAGTGCCACGCCGCCCATGCTTCGACCCTGACCATCCAGATATTTGGTTGCTGAATGAATCACAATATCCACGCCGTAATCGAAGGGTCGTTGCAGAGCAGGCGTACAAAAACAGTTATCGACAACCAGCAGGGTATTGGTTTTTTTTGCAAGACTTACCAGAGCAGTCAAATCACCCACTTCGCACAGAGGATTAGATGGCGTTTCAAGAAACAACATTTTAGTTTCAGGCTTAATCGCTGCTTCCCACGCGGACAAATCACTCAGCGGAACCGCCGTAGAACTTACGCCAAATTTAGCCAGGTAATTATTTAACAGCACGGTTGTGGTACCAAATACATCGCGAGAACAGACAATGTGATCACCACTTTTTAGCAAGGCTAGAAAGGTGCTCAGAATTGCCGCCATACCTGATGATGTGGCCACCGCCTGTTCGGCCCCTTCAAGTGCGGCAATGCGCTCCTCAAAGTTGCGCACGGTAGGATTGGTATAACGGGAATATACATTGCCCTTTTGTTTCCCACTAAATCGCGCGGCGGCCTCGGCTGCGTTGGCAAACACGTAGCTGGAGGTCATGAATATAGCTTCGCTATGCTCACCCTCGGCACTACGGCGTTGCCCGGCACGGACCGCCAGGGTATCCATCGAGGCATTTTCCAGGGCTTGCTTTACGGGATTTTCAAGGACATTTTTTTTAGGAGAATCTTTACCACCATCGATGGCACTATCGTTTTTTCCGGTATTTGGCGGCTTATTCATCGAACCATTTCCCGGGTTGAATTATGTAGCCCGATAACTTCATCGGACCCATCATCAAGCTCACGGTTATTGTTTTGCTTGGCATTATCACTGCGTTCCTGAGCCAAACTGTCCAGGTAGGATTTATCCACGTCACCAGTAATATATTCGCCGGTAAATACCGAGCAATCGAACTGCTCGATTGCAGAGTTGCCTTCCTGCGCACTGGCAATTAGGTCTTCGATATCCTGATAGATGAGCCAGTCGGCACCTATTGCACGCGCCACTTGCTCGACTGTTTGGTTATGTGCGATCAATTCCGTCGCGGCAGGCATATCGATGCCGTACACGTTGGGGTAGCGCACGGGTGGTGCCGCGGATGCCATATATACTTTTGCGGCACCGGCATCTCTGGCCATCTGGATAATTTCACTCGACGTGGTACCGCGCACGATCGAATCGTCCACCAGCAAAACATTCTTACCTCTAAATTCCAGCTTCACGGGATTGAGTTTTTGGCGCACTGATTTTTTGCGTTGGGTTTGTCCCGGCATAATAAAAGTCCGGCCAATGTAGCGGTTTTTCATAAAGCCTTCGCGAAACTTTAACTGCAAAGTTTCAGCAATTGACTGGGCGCTTACCCGACTGGTGTCGGGCACGGGAATGACCACATCAATATCGTGATCCGGTCTTTCTCTCAATATTTTTTCCGCCAGTTTTTCGCCCATACGTAAGCGCGCTTTATAGACTGAAATATTATCTATCAGAGAATCTGGTCGAGCGAAATATACGTGCTCAAAAATACAGGGGCTTAACGAGAACTTATCTGCACACTGCTTAGCATACAATCGCCCATTGCTATCGATAAATATTGCTTCACCCGGTTGCAAGTCTCTTTCTATTTCGTAACCCAGGGTGTCAAAAGCAACACTTTCCGATGCCACCATATATTCAATACCATGCTCGGTTTGCCTGCTTCCCAAGACCATGGGTCGAATGCCCAACGGATCACGGAACGCGAACAAACCATAATTTGCGACAATACCGACCACCGCATAGGCACCACGACAGCGGCGATGTACCCTTTTGACAGCGGCAAAAATATCTTCAGCACCGGGTTCAAGCTGATCCTGCAATAGTAATTCGTGGGCGAACACATTGAGCAAAATCTCTGAATCTGAATCGGTATTGACGTGACGTAGGTCAGTCTTAAATACATGCTCAAGTAATTCGCGAGAATTCGTCAAGTTACCGTTATGGGCCATGCAAATGCCGTAGGGGGAATTCACATAAAACGGCTGAGCTAACGAGGGCCCGGAACTGCCAGCCGTTGGATAACGGACATGACCAATACCAATATTGCCCTTCAGCCGCTCCATATGGCGTGGCTTAAATACATCACTGACCAGGCCAACATCTTTACGCTGGTTAAGCTGGCCATTCTGGCAGGTCATTATCCCAGCCGCATCCTGACCACGGTGTTGCAACATAATTAAGGCATCATACAGTTGTAAATTGACATCTCTATTGCCAACAATTCCAACCACTCCACACATTGGGATAACCTCTAAAACAGTCGACTAAAAAAATTAGCTGCCGTTGATGCCAGCTCTCTTGCCCAACCCTCAAAGCGCAATAACTCGGGGATCAACACAGATTGTTGCCACCATATATCTTCTTCAACAGGGAGTATGCCTGGCAACATAATCAATACGGCAAGAATCACCAGTGCTCCTCTCGCAGCACCAAACAGAATTCCCAGAAAGCGGTCGGTACCACTTAAACCGCTGGCTAGAATCGCCTTGCCAAGTATGTAATTGATTAAACTACCGCCAATTAGCACCGTGACAAACAGTGCCAGCCAGGCGGCCAGTAAGCGTAATGAAGGTGTATTGATAAGGTCGACCAACCAGGGGGCAGCACGCTGATAAAACAGCATCGCCACCACCAGTGCGGTGGCCCAAACCACCAGAGACATAGCTTCACGAACAAAGCCCCTGATAACACTGATCAGCATGGAAATACCCAATATTGCGATAATTGCGAAATCAACCCAATTCATTATCCCGAGTGCTCGTTGGTTCAGCTCGCCTAATTATAAATAAAAACTTGTCTGACAGTATAAGGATGTTCTGCTAATTTTAGTTTTACCGACGATCAGGTTCGCTGATAACGGAACTCAGCGTTATACGCGTGTCAACCTTTAATTCTGGCATTCAGTATTAATTCACAAACTAACCGGGCGTGGTACTCAGGGTTCAAACCGAAGCAACAACGTCTTTACTTTATGCTTTCGTTCTATAGCATTTTTCTCATCAAGCATATCCTGTTTGCGAATTTTTGGCCCCACATAAACCCTGTAGATTGATTTACCCTGAGTCGTAGACTGCCTCGAGTAGGCGCGATAACCGTCGGCTAACAATTTCTGAGTAAGTTGCTTTGCTGTCAGGGGTTCAGAAAAACTACCAATCTGCAGAATCCAGGATTTCGGCACCCCTAGTTCACTCAACCCAGGAGGTTCAGCCTTTAGCTCAATGCCACCATCGTTATCTTTTTGGACATCATCACGGCTGGCATTAAATCGAAACATTTGATCAGCTGTTTTAGAGCTAGAATTGTTCGTTACAGGTTTAGGCAGTCCAATCTCCGCTGGCACTATATCCGGCCTATCGGGAATATGGGTACGGGTATCAACCACGTATTCTCCATCAAGGTTTAGCACCAGCGGTAATAGAATTGCAGCCAAAAAAACCAGGACTAGTGCACCAATTAATCTTTGCTTTACGGTATTATCCGGTTCGGGCATTTTCTTTATCCATTAAGTGCAACGCTTCAGATACGATGTGAAAAGACCCAAATATGAGTAGCACATCTTGATCAGCCATTTTCTCGATAGCGGATTTCAGGCCAAGGGCAACACTGGCGTGAGTCCGCACTGAAATTTCATAAGTGCAAAATCGTCTGGCCACATCCTCAGAACTCACTGCTCTCGATACGTTGCGCATATCACAGAGATACCATACATCGATCACTGATAACAAAGGCTTAATCATGCCACCTATATCTTTATCCGCTAGCACACCAAACAAACCATGAATCTTGCGATGGCCTTCACCACGACCATCTTTATGAGTACGGGAATTTATTTTGTTAGCCAGTAATTGAGTTGCGGCCGGGTTGTGGGCCACATCAAGGATCACATCGTGATGACCAAACCGAACCGTTTGAAATCGCCCTGAAAGACCGGTCTCAACGAATGTCTTGTGAACTAGCTCCGGACTCGGGGGCCTTCCGGCACAAACTAATGCCTGCACAGCGCTTAGTGCACTGGCTCGGGGTAATTGTGGTTGGGGCAAATCCACGTAAGTAACTTTCCGCCCAGACAGATCTGTACAGGTTAAATGTAGCGCCTGACCATTCTCAGAAATATTAAAAGCCTCGCTTCCAAGCATGTACTCACGGGGATTAATACTTTTAATACTAGCCAGGACGCCTGCCGGGAGTTCAGCATCAGCACAAACTAATGGTCTTCCTGCCCTGGCAATTGCGACTTTTTCAACGCCGATAGATTCGCGGTCGTCACCTAGCCATTCTTGATGGTCTAGATCAATTGATGTCACCACTGCAACGTCTGCATCGACTATATTCACTGCATCCAGTCGTCCGCCAAGACCGACTTCAAGTAAAACAACATCGAGCACCTGGTGTTTGAAAACCCATAGTGCTGCCAGCGTCCCAAACTCGAAATAAGTAAGGCTAATGCTGCCCCTTGCTCGCTCAATGTGGGCAAACGCGGCACAGATATCCTGGTCGCCAACCGGCTCGCCAGCAATACAAATACGTTCATTGTAGGCCACCAGGTGGGGAGAGGTGTAGGACCCAACGCGGACTCCACCCGCCAATAACATGCCTTCCATTGTCGCGATGCAGGAGCCTTTGCCGTTGGTACCAGCAACGCTGATAACCGTAGCATCCAGGTTTATAAGGTTAAGCCGCTCCGCTACCTGAGATACTCGATCCAAGCCCAAATCAATCGCGTTGGGGTGGCGCGTCTCCAGTAATTCCAGCCATTCATTGAGTGATGTTTGTTTCAGAAATATCCTCGCCACTCGCAGGGTTTGTATCAAGTGCCGATTCTGCTTGAGGCACAACGGGTTGTGTTTCACCTGGCTGGGTGCGGCCGGTCAACTTACTGAGCAAGCTTGCAATTGTATCTCTTAATTCAAGACGCGAGACGATCATATCTATTGAGCCGTGTTCGAGTAAAAATTCACTGCGTTGAAAACCTTCCGGCAACTTCTGCCGAATCGTTTGCTCTATTATATTAGGGCCAGCAAAACCGGCTCTGGCACCCGGCTCGGCAATATTAATGTCTCCCAGCATTGCCAGGCTCGCAGAAACGCCACCGTAGACCGGGTCAGTCATAACCGATATATAAGGTGTGCCCTGCTGGCTCATCCTTTCAAGAATAGCGCTGGTCTTAGCCATCTGCATCAATGAAATTAGCGCTTCCTGCATACGCGCGCCACCCGTCGCAGAAAAACAGACTAACGGGATGTTTTCTTCCAGGCAAAGCTTTGCAGCCCGCGCGAACTTTTCGCCAACCGCCTGGCCCATAGAACCGCCATGGAAAGCAAATTCAAAAGCCGCCACAACCACCGGAGCACTTTTTAACTCACCGCGCATTGACACCAGAGCATCCTTTTCGCCAGTAGATTTTTGAGCGGCTGTGAGGCGGTCTTTATATTTTTTGACGTCTTTAAATTTTAAGCGATCAACTGGTTCGATGTCGGCATCTAGCTCTTCGCGATTGTCCTTATCAAGAAATATGTCGATGCGACGACGCGCGCCGATGCGTAGGTGGTAATCACACTTGGGGCAAACGTCCAAATTTCGCTCTAACTCTGGTCGATACAAAGGTGCGCTACACCGCTGGCATTTTTCCCATAAACCTTCCGGCACCGTGCCGCCTTCTTTGTTCTTAGTCGCCAACCCGGTGGGTCTTATTCGGTCAAGCCAGCTCATTCATGTATCCCGTTTTATCCAGAGGTTTCAAATCAGCTCTCTACCGATCTTCTACCCTGATATTTGCCTAATATGACATTGTGAATAGTTTACGGTTTAAAAAAGCGAATCCTACACATACTAACCTGTCAGTCAATCGTGGTGCGGAAAAATACCGCTAGATAATTTTTCAATAGAATTAAATAGCCTTCGCTAACTTGATAAATTGTGCCATCAATACTTTATCTTTACACCCAGGCGATGACTCGACACCGCCGCTAACATCGACAGCATAAGGCGTTGTTAATGCCACTGCTTCTCTGACATTATCTACGCTAAGACCGCCGGCTAAAATAGTGGGCTTATCGTCAATATCGATAATACGCCGCCAGTCAAAGCTGGTTCCGGTACCTCCATACTGATCAGGAAGCCAGGCATCAAATAGAAATGCGGATGCATTGGGGTATTCAAGAGCCTGCTGGCGTAAATCAATATCAGGCGCCATGCGTATTGCTTTTATGTAGGGGATGGATAACTTTGCACAATAGTTTGAATCCTCATCGCCATGAAGCTGCGCTAAATGGATGCCAACTTTTCGACAAATCAGCTCGACTGACTCTGCTGGCTCATTAACAAATAAGCCCACGGTGGTCACCAGGGGCCCTACCGCACGAACGATTTCTATTGCCTCTGAAATTTCTATAAACCGTTTGCTCTCGCGATAAAAAACCAGGCCGATAGCATCCGCTCCAGCGTCAATCGCGGCGTTGGCATCCGCAATGCTGGTGATACCACAAATTTTAACTTTCGTTAGCACGTTTAACGTCCGTCATTGTGAGTGAGGTTGTTTCAGATTCTTTGCCGGCTGCCAAGCTACTCAATTCGCGGCCCACAAAACTCGGCCCAGCCCCAAGTTTAGGGATGCCGAATTTAGCAGGGTACCCTACCGACACAAGATAAAGTCCCATTGCCGGCGCAGTCTTTGGCGCTTTAGTTCGGTCTCGTTGAGCCAGTAACTGAGCAATCCAGGCAGGATCTTGCTGTTTTCGCCCAACAACCATCAAAGCACCAACTATATTCCGCACCATGTGCAATAAGAAGGCATTAGCACAAATCTCAAAAACGATCATATCGTTAATTCTGAATATATCTATGTAATAAATACACCGCCACGGCGTAGTGGAATGACAACGCGCGGCCCTAAAAGCGCTAAAATCATGCTCACCTATCAAAGCTGTCACGGCCTTATTCATATCGGCCACAGATAAATGCGTGCCTTCCCAGGTCAAAGCATCCTTCATCAGGGCCGATTGTCGTGGCGTATTCAAAATTACATAGCGGTACGTTCTTGATTGCGCGCTAAACCGGGCATGGAAACCCGCTTGTATTTTTCCAGCCCATTGACAACGCACATCATCAGGTAAATTCGCGTTGCTGCCCAGCACCCAGTTGTGTGCACTTCGGATTGCATGACTATCAAAGTGGACAATTTGGTTGGTCGCATGGACACCCGTATCCGTTCGACCTGCGCAGACCACAACGACGGGTTCATTAGCGATAACAGATAATGCTTTCTCGACAGCACTTTGCACACTGGAACAATGTGGCTGTCTCTGCCAGCCACAGTAATTGCTACCGTCATACTCAATCGCTGCGGCATAACGAAAAATGCCCGAAGGCAGTGTTTCTGCTTCGGGCATTCGGCAATTAGTGCGATATTGCCAGGGTTGGCTTGCGGTCATATTTTTATGATATTTGTTTGATTAATTCCTGAGCCTGAGCCTGTTGACCTTCATCACCGGTGCCCATGACTTCATTAAGAATATCCTTGGCGCCATCCTTGTCACCCATATCAAGATAAGCTTGGGCAAGTTCTAGCTGCGTAGACACTTCATCACCCTCAATCAGTGAATCCAGGTCGGCATCAATATCAAAGTCATCGAATTCTGAAAGCTCGCCGACCGTTTTCGGCTCTACCTCAACGTCTTCATCGACTGCTTCTAACTCGAGATCAAGCTCTACATCCCCTAGATCCGAAAGGCCGTCGTCCAGACTAATTACCTCATCGGGCGCACTTTTCTCATCAGTAATATCAAAGGCATCCGTATTAGAGGGGTCTAATTCCAGATCAAAACCATCATTGATATCCAGGTCTTCATCCGCCAAAACCTGGAGATTGTCATCCAGGTCAATTACGGTATCGGGTGCAACTTCTTCATCAGTAGCATCAAAGGCATCCGTAATAGAGGGGTCTAATTCCAGATCAAAACCATCATTGATATCCAGGTCTTCATCAAGCTCCGTGGGTTCGACTGACAACTCTATAGTTTCATCTAAGCTGTCTTCCTGAACGTTTAATTCTCTGAGGTTTTCGGAGACGTCGGACTCACCAATGGAATCAATTTCATCCTGTAAAGCGGCTAGAACGTTATCATTCGCTTCGACCTCCTCAATATCTCGAACCACCTCTAAAGGTGCAGTCTCTTCCAATAGGGATGCACCAGCGCCTGCTGAAGCACCAACAGATGCCAAGCGAGCAGCTTCGAGGCTAGGAAGCTGGTTTTCCCCCGTACCCGCATCACGGCGGCTCAACAGGAAAAACACACCTAATACGATAATGAGTAACACACCCGCGATAACCACAAGATTATTTCTGAGCGTCGCAATTAGGCCTGTTTCGGCTGTTTCCTGTACGATCCCAGTACCACCTAAGCTAGATTCATCGCCGATAACCACTGCTTCGGCATCGGCATCGGCAAACTCAGAACTGAGATCGTCTGCTTGTTCTATTTCCCCCTCCGCCAAAGTTACACCTGTATTATCAGCTACAGTTGCCTCATCATCTATTTCGATCAAGTCTTCACCAGGGCCTTCTTCACCAAGGTTAGGGGCTTCGACAGTTGTTGAATCGAGACCCAGCTCTTCAACACCCACCCCAAGGTCCGTCGATTCTTCTTTACCCAGACCGGCTTGCATGGCACTAAGTTGGTCGTCATTTAGTTCAACCAACCGGCCCATCGTCGCCAGTTGTTCTTCTAGTTTTACAATTTTTTCGCGAAGCTCCAGGTTTTCTCGAGTAGATTTCGTCACTTCTTCACGGGCAATGGCCAATTCGTTCTCGATAAGCTCACCATTCGTTTGCTCACCAAGCCCGGCAATCCCGCTAGATCCCCCCGCTACGTTCGGTGATAAAAGTCGCAATACACCTTCTGACTCGGCTGGCTCCGCTGCTGCAGCGACACCCTGCCCACTGTCAACCAGGGCTCGCGCCTCTGCCTGACGCTGCAACTCTTCTGCCGACTCTGCCACCCGTCGCCTGGCCGTCTGGTCGTCAACCGCACGAATGGCTCCAGGGCCGGGAATATCAAGCAATGCGCCTTTTCTGAGCACATTCATATTGCCTTTTACAAATGCATGTGCGTTGCGTTCGTAAATGGCTTGCATGGTTTGTTGAAGGGAACTGTCCTGAGGACGACTTTTACTAGCGACACCCCACAAAGTATCGCCACTTTGTACGCGATAGCTATCCGCGGATACCGAAAAATTATTATTAGTGGTTACATTTGCGGGTGTTTTGACTGAGGTTTTCGCGCTAGCCGGTGCTATGTTGGTTTTTTTTTTTGCAGAGCTAGAATTATTACGGTTACTAGTCCTGACAACGCTTGATGAACGATCATCCGCGAAAACTGGCAGATCCAGGAATAGGGTATATTCTCGCAGCAATCGTCCTGAAGACCATTGTAGTTCGATAAGAAAATCAAGGTAGGGTTCACGTATGGGCTTGGAGGAACTAATCCGAATAATGGGTTTGGTTTTGTTACTTAAATCGATATTAAATTTTAGGTCAAGAAGCAAAAAATCCCGATCTGCCCCGGCAAGCACAAAATCCGCCTTCGACGCCAGGTTAACAAGCATCTCGGCCTCACCTAAATCGCCGATATTTAGCAAAGCCACTTCGGCACTCAGTGGCTCATTGAGCGATGAGTTAAGTACTATTTCGCCCAGACCTAGTGCTGAAACCCAGGTCGAGTACAGCAACGCCATCAACCCAAAAATTAACGTTTTTAAATGAGACATCATGCTCCCTCTTTCACCCAGTTTTTTTCACGGACTAACTAAAACACATGTTCTGAACATAAAACCTTAGCTAAACCACAAAAAGCAAACCTTAATAAGCAAACCTTAATAAACGCCAGCCAAATTCGAGCTTACTATGCTTCGCGGTCAAACCTATACAACTTACATAGATATTGCGCGTAAGTATTTATTATAAAGAACTTTTTAGCAATAGCTTTGCGACCCTAAGTGCATTATTAACTGCACCTTTACGGACACTATCAGACACAATCCACAAATCCAGTCCATTTTCGATGCCGACACTTGCACGGATCCTGCCTACATAGCAGTCCCCCAGGTCTGAATCAACGACCGCCAACGGAGCCGAATAGTTAGGAAGGGAATCTGATTTCGACACTTTGAGATTGGCATTTTCACGCAACAACCCAATCACTTCGTCCACATCTATCGGATATCGGGTCTCTATATTGAGCGCCTGGCAGGAACCATAAAAGATCGGTACCTGCACACAGGTAGCACTTATCTGAAGCGACACATCATCCATAACTCTGCGTAATTCATTAACCAGCCCTAGCTCGCTGCTCGAATGCCCAGATGGCTCAAGTTCACCTACTTGAGGAAGGATGTTAAAGGCGATTTGGTGGGGGAAAATCTGCGGTTCAATAGGCAAGCCATTTAGCAAATTAGAGGTTTGACGCGCCAACTCTTTAGCGCCCTCTCTGCCAGCGCTGGATACGGGCTGATAAGTGGCAACGTTGATTCGGGTTATTTCAGTATTTAAGTGTATTGGCTGTAATACCTGGCTTAAATCAACTGCCAGGCTATCGGGCAAGGCAATCAGCTGGTAATCGTCCTCTTCAAGCAGCGCTGAATTAACCCCTGCTACCAGTAATGGCACTGTATTTTCCTGGCGGTAACAGGCAGAAAAATCAATGACCTTGCAGCCACAGGAGAGTGCTTGTTCAACGTAATCACGGCTGACCGAATCTGGGACCGCAAAAAAAGCCAGCTGCACCTGGGAGAAGTCAAAATCCGCCAGGTCTTCAACCAGTATCGGTCGCTTTTTATAGAGCTTGCTTGCACCGATAGACGCTTCGCTGGCCACCAGATACATCTCACCACTGGTAAATTCAGACCTATCCAGAGCATCTATCAACGCCTCACCGACGGCGCCCGTCGCCCCGACCACCACTACATTGACTGTATTCATCTAGCGCCCTAGCAACAGTTTATTAATTCGCCTGAGCGGCTCGGCCGCGCCCCATAACAACTGGTCACCGACAGTAAACGCAGACAGGTAAGTCGGCCCCATGGTCATTTTACGCAAGCGGCCCACTGGCACACGTAACGTACCACTCACTCTTGCTGGGGTAAGCTTAGAGAGACTGTCGTCACGATGATTTGCCACGACTTGGACCCAGGGATTGGCATCGGCCAACAGATCTACGATATCAGCGATCGGCACGTCCTTCGTCAACTTTATGGTCAGCGCCTGACTATGGCTGCGCATCGCCCCCACCCGCACGCAAGTGCCGTCGATGGGGATAGGCCTGTCTTCAAGACCCAAAATCTTATTGGTCTCGGCCTGGCCTTTCCATTCTTCGCGGCTCTGGCCATTATCCAGCTCACTATCGATCCAAGGTAGCAGGTTACCAGCCAGCGGATAACCGAATTGCTGGTTGGGAAAACCTTCACTCGCCATCGTATCGGAGACCTTTCGGTCGATATCGAGAATAGCTGAGCCCGGCGTGTTCAAGTCTTCCGCCACAGCTTGATGGATGACCCCCATCTGCGCGATAAGCTCACGCATATTTTGCGCACCAGCACCCGACGCAGCCTGGTAGGTCATGGCACTGACCCATTCCACCAGACCCGCATTAAACAAACCACCCAGGGCCATCAACATCAGGCTAACAGTGCAATTGCCACCGATAAAATTATTTATGCCAGCGCTTATTCCCTGTTCGATAACTGTTTTGTTTACGGGATCAAGAACAATCAAGGCATCATCAGCCATCCGCAACACTGAAGCCGCATCAATCCAGGCACCCTGCCAGCCGTTAGCGCGAAGCTGTGGGAAGACACTTTTCGTATAGTCACCGCCCTGACAGGTGATAATAATATCGAGGCTCTGTAGAGCAGCTATATCATGAGCATCTTGCAATAAGACGGTGCCCGCACTGCCATCGCTACTAATATCCGGCCCCGCCTGACCGACCTGAGAAGTGGTAAAAAACACTGGTTCAAAAGTGGTGAAATCGCCCTCTTCTCGCATCCGAGACAAGAGCACCGAACCCACCATCCCTCGCCAGCCAACAAACCCAACTCTCTTCATTTAAAATTTCTCAAATTTTTATACTTTAATGCTTTATGTTTCAATATATTACAGGATTATCGTAAAGTAGATAATACCGCACTACCCATCTCTCGGGTACCCACTTGTCTCATCCCGTCGCTAACAATATCCGCCGTCCGTAAGCCCTGATCGAGCACCGCTCCCACGCCAGCCTCGATGGTATCCGCTGGCTCACTCATATCCAGGGAATAGCGCAGCATCATGGCAGCAGAGAGTATCGTCGCCAGAGGGTTGGCGAGTCCCTGACCGGCGATATCGGGTGCGGAACCGTGGCAGGGTTCGTACAGCCCTTTGCCATTAATAGCCAGAGAAGCCGAAGGCAACATACCGATGGAACCGGTCAACATCGATGCCTGATCCGACAGAATATCGCCGAACATATTGCCGGTGACAATCACGTCGAACTGCTTGGGCGCGCGAACCAGTTGCATGGCGGCATTATCGACATACATATGACTGAGTTCGACATCGGGATAGTCCTTGCCCAGCTCGGTCATCACTTCCCGCCACAACATGGTGACTTCGAGCACGTTGGCTTTATCGACCGAGCAAACTTTACCGCCCCGTTTGCGCGCGGACTCAAAGGCCAGATGACCGACGCGACGAATTTCAGATTCGGTATAAACATAGGTATTGTAACCACGACGCTCGCCGCTGTCGGTTTCATCTATACCCCGAGGGGAACCAAAATAAATGCCGCCAGTTAATTCGCGGACAATCAGAATATCCAGACCGCTAACCACTTCGGGCTTGAGTGAAGACGCCGCTGCCAGCTGCGGATAAAGGGTGGCCGGCCGTAAATTGCCAAACAACTCTAGTTCAGAGCGGATAGCCAACAAACCTCTTTCAGGACGAATAGACCGATCGATCTGATCCCATTTCGGGCCACCGACGGCGCCCAGCAAAATAGCGTCTGCGGCTTTGGCCTGAGCTAAAGTCTTATCCGGGAACGGCACCCCGGTAGCATCAATTGCACAACCACCGAGCAAGCCTTCTTCAAAAACAAGACCGAGTGCGAACTTGTCATTAACCGTTTCAAGAACTTTAACTGCCTCGGTAACAATTTCAGGGCCGATACCATCACCAGGAAGTATTAGTATTTTCTTTGTCGTGGAACTGCCTATTGCAGAATCATTTATCGAAGAATCGGTGCTCACTATCTACTCCTGATTAGAATGGGGAGGTGCACGCTTTATAGAGACCAAATTAACTTTTCAAGACCAGGGGCAGGGAATTATTTCACAGCGCCAAATAGCCAGGGACAGGCCTCTTGCCAATCTCGCTCAAAGGCCTTGATCGCATCGGCGTGCTGCAGGGTCAAACCAATTTCATCGAGACCATTGAGCAGACAGTTCTTGCGAAAGGCTTCCACTTCAAAAGTGATTTGTTCGCCATCCGGTTTAGTGACAGTTTGCTTACTCAGATCGACCGTCAACGAATAGCCTTCCTGCGCTTCCATGTCAGCAAACAGATTAGAAACAATATATTCTTTTAAAACAATAGCTAATAGACCATTCTTAAAGCAGTTATTATAAAAAATATCAGCATAACTGGGTGCTATCACGACACGAAATCCGTAATCATCCAGCGCCCAGGGAGCGTGCTCGCGACTCGACCCACAGCCAAAATTCTCCCGTGCCAATAAGATAGATGCGCCCTGATACCGAGGCCAATTGAGGGGGAAATCCATATTCAGAGGCCGCTTGCTGTTGTCCTGATCGGGAAAGCCCTCATCCTGGTAGCGCAATTCATCAAACAAATTCGGCCCAAAACCGCTACGTTTTATCGACTTCAAAAACTGCTTGGGGATGATCATATCGGTATCGACGTTGGCGCGATCCATCGGCCCAACCAAACCGCTGTGGGTGGTAAAACTCTTCATGATTGTGCTCCCGACATCAGTTCTCGGACATCGACAAAATGCCCCGCCACTGCCGCTGCAGCAGCCATTGCCGGACTGACCAGATGCGTGCGGCCACCATTACCTTGACGACCCTCAAAGTTCCGGTTCGATGTCGACGCACAATGCTCGCCAGCGCCTAATTTATCCGCATTCATGGCCAGGCACATTGAGCAACCGGGTTCTCGCCAGTCCATGCCTGCGGCGATAAAAATTTTATCTAGCCCTTCTGCTTCGGCCTGTTTTTTTACGGCCTGAGAACCAGGCACAATTAATACCTGCTTGACCGAATCGGCCACTGTTCTACCTTCCGCCACCGCCGCTGCAGCACGTAAATCTTCAATTCTCGAATTTGTACATGAGCCGATAAAAACCCGATCCACAGGAATATCCACTAAAGGTTGATTGGCCTTCAAACCCATATATTCAAGGGCTCTTACTGCCGCATCCTGCTTACCTGGATCATCAATGTATTGAGGATCTGGCACACTGGCACTCACAGGCAAAACCATTTCTGGCGACGTGCCCCAGCTAACCTGGGGTTCGATATCTCGACCATCAAGCTCGATCACCATATCAAAGACCGCATCAGCATCGCTGTGCAATGATTGCCAGGCGGCAACTGCCGCATCCCAGTGCTCATTAGCAGGCGCGTATTGACGACCTCTAACGTAATCGATGGTCTGCTCATCCACTGCCACCATACCGACCCTGGCCCCTGCTTCGATGGCCATATTGCACACCGTCATACGGCCCTCAATGCTCATATTACGGATCACCTCACCACCGAATTCAATGGCGCAACCGGTGCCACCAGCGGTACCAATTTTGCCGATAATTGCCAACACAACATCTTTAGGTGTCACGCCCTCGCCCAGACTGCCATCGACCCGCACCAGCATATTTTTCATCTTTTGACTGACCAGGCATTGGCTTGCCAATACGTGTTCGACCTCTGAGGTGCCAATACCATGGGCCAACGCGCCCAGTGCGCCATGGGTCGCCGTATGGGAATCACCGCACACAACCGTCATACCCGGCAGTGTCGCACCCTGCTCGGGGCCAATAACATGCACAATGCCCTGCCCCACATCATTGATGCGATGCTCGACGATGCCATATTCTGCGCAATTATCATCCAGCGTCTGCACCTGAATTCGCGACACCGGGTCGGCAATGGCCTGCACACCGCCCATGCGCTCGGTTAATTCTGTAGAGATATTGTGGTCGGCCGTGGCCAGATTCGCATCAATCCGCCAGGGCTGACGATCGGCCAGACGCAGTCCTTCAAAAGCCTGAGGCGAAGTCACTTCGTGGAGCAAATGCCGGTCGATATATAACAGCACCGAGCCATCGTCCAAAGCCTTAACCAGGTGGGAATCCCATAATTTGTCGTACAGCGTTTTCCCCGCCATATCGCTACCCTCATTCATTGCGTTATTAAAAAACCAGCAAACTGCCTTTGGTGTTCATTCATACAGGAAAACAATCTGTCTTAGGAAATACAGTTTACTGTTGGGTTTTAGATAAAACAAATTCATATTTTTTATTGTTTGGATTCCAGATTAGAATGTAAAATACCAACATGGATACCCAATTATTAGAAGCTTTCATCGCCGTGGTCGAAACCGGTTCATTCTCTAGAGCAGCCGAATCTATCCACCTGACCCAGCCGGCTATCAGTAAACGTATCGCCCTGCTAGAAGAGCAGCTCGACTGTCGACTTTTTGACCGTATCGGCCGCAACGTCAATCTCACCGAGGCGGGAGACGCGCTCTTGCCGCGGGCGAAAAACCTGCTCCAGGAATTGCTCAATACCCGACAACATATCCGCGACTTATCGGGCGCTGTGTCCGGCAAACTAGGCCTGGCCATCAGTCACCATATTGGTCTACATAGATTGCCGCCAGTGCTCAAAGCCTTTAACAATGAACATGGCGAGGTCACACTAGATATCGATTTTATGGATTCGGAGGTCGCTTACGAAGCCGTGCGGCAAGGTCAGTTTGAGTTAGCGGTGATCACGTTGGCGCCGGACGATCACCCAAAAATTCTTGCCACACCCGTTTGGCGAGACCCTCTGTGCCTGATCTCAGCTCCGGATCATCGACTCACGCAAATCAATAATCTGAACATCAGCGAGCTGTCCGTGTACCCGGCCATCCTGCCTGGGCTGAACACCTACACGGGCAGGATGATCAAGAAATTTTTTCTTGATCGCGGGGAACAACTTGACGCAAGCATGGCGACCAATTACCTCGAAACCATCAAAATGATGGTCTCCGTCGGCCTGGGCTGGAGTATGTTACCCGCGACAATGCTTGATCAATCACTGTGTGCGCTCAACTGCAAAGGACTTGAAATAGAGCGTCAACTAGGGCTTATCCACCATCGAGACAAAACCCTCTCCAATGCCGCCCGAGCTTTTATTGAACTGCTGCTAAGCCATCGCGACACATAAGCCCGGAGATTAGCTTTGCGCCAAAAACATAGCGGCCAACAAGGCAAATTAACCGCCGTCAAAACAGCGAACATAAGCTGGCACGGCGAGGTGCCCCACTCCACCGAATTCTCAGATATTTATTTTTCTGGAAGCTCTCCTTTTACTGACGATTTGGCCGACCACCCAGACAGCGCACTTAACGAAACTCGATACGTGTTTCTTAACGCCAATCAGCTGAGTACGCGCTGGGATTTACTGGACGAGAAAGCCAGCTTTACGATTGTCGAAACCGGTTTTGGTACTGGCTTAAACTTTCTCGCAGCCGCACAGCTGTGGCTTGAACGAGGGCCTGACTGCGGCACACTGCACTTCACTTCAGTCGAGAAATCCCCTCTCTCTCGACAAGATTTAAGCAGGGCTTTAAAGGTCTGGCCCCAGTTTTCTACCCTGGGGAAACAATTACTAGCGACCTACCCGCCACCCACCCCAGGCTTCCACAAAATTTACCTAATGGGTGAAAACAATCGGCGCCGTATTACGCTGACACTGATATTTGAAGATGTTGAAAGAGCCTTACAGCAGTTGCGTGGCAGCGATCACCCCCGATTCAACAACCATAATCTGTTCACCGCCAACGCCTGGTTTCTCGATGGCTTCGCACCGGCAAAAAATCCTGATATGTGGACCCAGGAGGTGTTTCAATCAATGGCCTGCCTAAGCGGTGAGGGCACGACGTTCAGCACCTTTACCGCTGCCGGCATGGTCCGGAGGGGCTTACAAAGTGCGGGCTTCGCAGTTGGTAAAGTTCCTGGTTTTGGCAACAAACGGAACATGCTGATCGGCGAATTTCGGGCTACAAACCTGCCTGACAGTGCCACACCCACCGAGATCGTCGCACAGAAAGGTAATGCTGAATTTCCACCACCCTGGCATATTGATGCTTTACAAACAGTAGAAGCCATATCTGGCGACCACCGCCACCCTACAACTGACCGGCAAACCGAGCAACCATCTCCACTCAAAGAGGTCGCCATTATTGGTGGCGGCATCGCTGGATGCACTACCGCCCATGCGTTGGCCCAGAGAGGCTGGCAAGTGACCATATATGAAAGTGCTGGGGCCCTGGCTGATGGCGCGTCAGGAAACCCTCAGGGCATTATTTACCCGCGGCTATCCCCCTGGGCATCACCGCTTAGCCGCTTCAACCTGAGCGCTCTGCTTTATGCAGCGCGGTTTTATGAGCCTTACTGGTCAGCTCGCGACTCGTCTCCGGGGGATAGTTTTGATCGGCATTCTGTCGGCCAGCGTTGCGGTGTTTTGGTACTGCCGGAGCAAAGCACTAACCACAAAACGTTCGCAAACATTGCTGATAATTTCCGTGGTTGTGAAGAATTTGTGTCCCTCCTTGACAACAAACAGCTGCGTGCAGTCAGTGGTGTGGCGCTTAACGCGGAGCTAGCGCTGTATTTTCCAACTCTGGGCTGGATTAAGCCACGACAAATTTGCGAGCACTTAGCCGGGCACCCTAATATTCAGGTTGAATATGCTGAGATCAAAGCAGTGAACTGGAATTCGCAGAGCAACCGTTGGTCTCTTAAAGCACAAACAAGTGATCATAGTTCAGTCGCTTGTAACACCACTACCTATTCAGCAAAAACAGTCGTGCTAGCAACTAGTCACCGAACTAGTAATTTTGAAATAGCCAGTCACCTGCCGCTTAAAACCATCCGCGGCCAAATTTCCATTGCCCCAACAAGCCAGAAAAGCGCGGCCTTAAGAAGTGTTATTTGTGGTGCCGGCTACATTGCACCTGGCGATGAATCCACTCATACGCTTGGCGCCACTTATAACCTGGATACCAACACCGAACAGTTACGCGATAGCGATCACCAGCTCAACCTTAATACCCTGGCAGATACTGACCCGGCTTTGCCTACCCTGCTCAATAATCCCGAACCTGCTCAGTTATCAGGCAGAGCCAGCCTTCGTTGCGCCACGCCAGACTATCTGCCTATTGTTGGCCCAGCCCCAGTTTTCGATGACTTCCTCGACGACTTTGCTGCTCTGCGTGACGACGCCCGCGCCAACATCCCGCAGTCTGGCAGCTACTGGCCAGGTTTGTATATCCATTGTGGACTTGGCTCACGGGGTTTTACCTACGCGCCACTGGCCGCTGAGTTATTAGCAGGAATAATGAATAACGAGCCACCCGCGTTACCTCGAGATTTACAGATTGCCCTGCATCCAGGTCGCTTTATTATTCGAGATCTGAAGCGCAAGCAGGTTTAATTGGCTCTTAATTCTGAAGGTAAAGAAAACCGAATATTTTCAGTGACACCATCTAACTCATTGACCAGGTCAGCGCCTTCAGCAACCAGATAATCAATCAGCTCCGACACTAGAATATCGGGCGCGGAAGCCCCTGCCGTGACGCCGATAATTGACTGTTTACTGAGCCAGTCCAATTGCACATCTGCGTAGGTATCGATTAAATAAGCATTGGCACCACAACGCGCTGCCAATTCCCGCAGCCTGTTAGAGTTGGAGCTGTTGGGCGAACCCACCACCAATACCACATCACATTCCAGCGCCAGTTGTTTTACCGCATCCTGACGGTTTTGTGTGGCGTAGCAGATGTCGTCTTTACGGGGCCCTTCAATAGTCGGAAAACGCTTGCGCAGGCTCTCGGTGATTTCTTCCGTATCATCCATCGACAAGGTCGTTTGGGTCACATAGCCGATTTTCCGTGGGTTTTTAATGTGCAAATTTTCGACATCTGCAACGTTTTCCACCAGATAAATCTCACCCCCGTGGCTGCGATCATACTGGCCCATGGTGCCCTCCACCTCGGGATGTCCACTGTGACCAACCAACACACACTCGATGCCGCTACGAGCGAACTTTTCCACTTCAAGGTGTACCTTGGTCACCAGTGGGCAGGTCGCATCGAAAACCTTTAGCTGGCGGTTTTTTGCCTCGGCTCGCACCGTCTGGGCAACGCCATGAGCGCTAAAAATCACCACCATACCATCGGGAATTTCACTTAATTCATCGACGAAAATCGCGCCTCTATCGCGCAGGTCATCGACAACAAATTTGTTGTGCACAACCTCATGGCGCACGTAGATCGGCGCGCCAAACAATTCCAGCGCCCGATTAACGATATCAATAGCCCTATCAACACCGGCACAGAAGCCCCGGGGCTTGGCCAGTTGTATTTTCATTAAAGCGGCACCCGACTCGGACCTTCTGCGTCAACCTCAACATCACTAGCTTTAACATCAAGGATTTGCACATCAAAGATAATCGACTTACCGGCTAGAGGATGATTAAAGTCCACAATAATCTCATCATCATTAATCGCAGCAATGACGCCGGGTCGCTCACCCCGCGCTGCATCGGCAAACGACACCACCAAACCGACACTCAGCGCCATATCATCGGCGAACTCTTTTCGTTTCAAGGTCTGAATATTTGACGGATTGTGTTGACCAAAGCCTTGCTCAGGATTAATCAGAAAATCTCGTCGCTGATCAACGCGGAGGTCAATCAATACCTCTTCAAAACCAGGCAACAGGCTGCCATCGCCCATGGCGAACGTGGCCGGAGTTTTGTCAAAGTTTGAATCAATAATGGCGCCATCTTCCAGAGCCAGCGAAAAATGCAGGGTTACGGTACTCTGTTTTGTAATTGGGCTATTTGTCAAATTAGTAGCCATACTAACCGCCGTGCTGACAACTATGCTTATCACAGAGTCCCGGCACCATTAGTCTTTCTTCACCGGGTCATTCGATTTCACACCATCATTGCCATCAACGTTCGTAGGCTTTGAAAATAGCGAAGTTGCAATCAAGATTCCCGCGCCCACACAAATAGCCGAATCAGCCACATTAAAAGCCGGCCAATAATATTGCTGGTAATGAACCTGGATAAAGTCAATCACATAACCCCGTGTTAATCGATCATATAGATTGCCCAGCGCGCCACTCAACATCAATGACAGGGCCAATGCCTGCCAACGAGCGGAGCCTGGCGTTTGGTACAACCAATAAATAATATAGCCACTCACCGCTGTCGCGATAGTACAAAAGAAACCATTTTGCCAGCCACCTGCATCGCTTAAAAAACTAAAGGCTGCACCGGTGTTGTGGAGTAAGGTCCAGTTAAAATATTTTGTGACAAATAGCTGCTCACCATAGGCAAGCGCCTCTACTGCAAGGGTTTTTGAGTATTGATCAATAACAGCTAACACAATGGCCAGACAATACCAGGGTGCTGTCTTCCTCAGTGAGGATACTTGCACAACTGAAGAGGCGTGATTAAGCAAAACGACGCAGTTCGCCGTCGCCCGCGACATTGATAATACAGCGGCCACACAACTCTGGATGCTCGGCACTGCTACCTACATCATCACGATGATGCCAGCAACGGACACACTTGGCGGCCGCCGACAAACTGATAGAAATACGCAAACCCGACATACCGGTATCGACACCCCGCGAGTCATCCTCAGTCAGAGCCACCACTTCGGCCGATGAGGTAATGGTCACAAAACGTAATTCATCCTCCATCTTGCCCAGCACCTCGGCAATCTCAGGCGTTGCATACAAAGTGATATCAGCATCCAGCGCACCTTTGATCCGATCGTTGCGGCGGGCATCTTCCAGTGCTTTATTTACCGCTTCTTTGACTAATAAAACAGTCTGCCAATCATTGCGGCTGATGGCATCGTCGCCACTGTCGGCTGGCAGAGCATACCACTCAGCAACATGCACTGAATCACTGCGCTGCCCCGGCATGGCCGCCCACACTTCTTCAGCAGTAAAACTTAGAATCGGAGCGATCCAGCGCACCAATGCTTCGGCGATATGAAACAGGGCAGTTTGTGCGGAGCGTCTACCGAGGCTGTCGGCCTGACAGGTATACTGTCGGTCTTTGATAATATCCAGATAAAAACCGCCCAGATCTCCTGCACAGAAATTGTGCAAAGTTTGATAGATATGGTGGAAATTATAAGCTTGATAGGCGGTGGTGATTTCACTTTCCAGCTGTCCCGTCCGCGTCAGTATCCAACGATCCAGAGACAGCATTTTCTCAGTAGGCACCAGGTGCTCGGTCGGTTCAAAGCCATCGAGGTTAGCGAGTAAAAATCGCACGGTATTGCGGATACGTCGATAAGAATCAGCTGTGCGACGCAAAATTTCGTCTGACACGGTCATTTCACCGCTAAAGTCCGTCGACGCCACCCAGAGTCGCAACACATCCGCGCCCAGCTCGTTGATCACTTTTTGCGGCGCGACCACATTGCCCAGCGATTTGGACATCTTGCGGCCGTCGGCATCAACGGTAAAACCGTGGGTCAACACTGCCTTGTATGGCGCGCCGCCATTCATGGCGATGGCGGTCTTGAGGGAAGACTGAAACCAGCCCCGGTGTTGGTCGGAACCTTCCAGATAAAGGTCTGCCGGATAAGTTAGCGAATCACGACGGCGCAGTACCGCCTCATGACTGACTCCAGAATCGAACCAGACATCCAGTGTGTCGGTAGTTTTGCTGTATCGACCAGCATCGTCACCGAGCAAATCTTTTGCATCCAGCTCAGACCAGGCATCCATACCATCACGCTCGACACGTAATGCGACCTCTTCGATCAGGCGGTTGGTATCGGGATGCAACTCTCCCGAGACGTTATCGACAAACAAGGTGATCGGCACACCCCAGGTGCGTTGCCGCGACACACACCAGTCGGGGCTGTTATCCAACATCGACTCCATACGCGCCTGCCCCCAATCGGGGAACCACTGCACATCCCGTACCGCCGCCTTGGCGTCTTTGAGCAGGTTATTCGCCGACATACTGACAAACCATTGCGGTGTGGCACGGTAAATCAACGGCGTTTTGGTTCGCCAGCAATGGGCGTAGCTATGGGTGATTTTGCTGTCTGCTAGAAGGTGTCCTCGCTCTCGCAACAATTCAACAATTTTTTCATCGACCTTATAGACATGATCCCCGGCAAATATCTCGACATTGCTCCGAAACACCCCGTGGTCGTCGATATAGTTCAAAGTACCAATATCATATTTGCTGGATACCACAAAATCCTCAACGCCGTGATCGGGAGCCGTATGCACCGCACCGGTACCAGTTTCCGTGGTGACATGATCACCGATCACCACGGGCACCTGCCGGCCATAAAATGGATGCTGCAGTAACTGGCCTTCTAACTGAGCACCGGTGCAACTTCCCACAGTGGAATAATCTTCAATGCCCCAACGCGCCAGAGCTGACTCAACCAGCTCACTAGCGATGACAAAGCGCTGTTGGCGCCCCGCCTGCAGGCATTGCACGACTTTGTATTCGATATCCGGATGGAGAGAGACTGCCTGGTTAGAGGGCAGCGTCCAGGGTGTTGTGGTCCAGATAACCACCGCGATATCTCCTGCACCGCCAAGGTCAGCACCGCCAGAACCACCAATCGCTTTCGCAAACGAATCCTCGTCAACTACCGAGAAACTCACGTCAATGGAGAACGACTCTTTATCCTGGTATTCCACTTCCGCCTCAGCTAGAGCCGAGGCCCCAACCACACTCCAGTACACCGGTTTATAGCCCTTAACCAGATGGCCGTTGGCGATAATTTTGCCCAGGGAACGAATAATATCGGCTTCGTATTTATAGTCGATACTCAGATAAGGGTTTTCCCATTCGCCAAAAATACCGAGGCGGATAAAATCCTTTCTTTGACCATCAACCTGACGCAAAGCGTATTCTCGGCATTTTTGCCGGAAGGTTTTGTGATCAATTTTTGCTCCGGCTTTACCATGCTTTTTTTCGACCTGATGCTCAATGGGTAAACCGTGACAATCCCAGCCCGGCACATAAGGGGCGTCGTAGCCATCCAGAGTTCGCGCTTTGACAATGATGTCTTTGAGCACTTTGTTAACCGCATGGCCAATGTGAATATCGCCGTTGGCATAGGGCGGACCATCGTGAAGAACAAACTTTTCCCGTCCCTCACGCGCTTTGCGAATAGCTCCGTATAAATCATTCTTCTGCCAGTCTTTAAGTATGCCGGGTTCCCGCTGAGCCAAATTAGCTTTCATGGGAAATGAGGTTTTGGGCAGATTTAGGGTCGCCTTATAGTCCAGGTTAGTGGCGTCTGGTTTTTTTGATTCGGTCATGAGTCGCTTATATTAATCACAGATTGTTATCGTTAAGACCATTAAGTTAATAAGGAGTCGGTTTAGTTTTATCGCTTAAATTTTATAACTGGAGCGCCAAGCAACTCATACAGCACCTAGCCTTGCTGACCAAAATAGCGCTGAGCATCGACTATATCTTTGCGAATACTCTTCACCAAATCATCAAGGTTGGTAAACTTGTGCTCCTCACGGAGTTTGCATTTAAATTCCACTGCAATACGTTGCCCATAAATATCGTCGTGCCAACCTAGCATATGCACTTCCAGCACCGGTTTAATAAGATCGCCCACGGTCGGCCGAACACCAACGTTGGCCACGCCTTTTATGCGTTTGCCATCGAGTAGCACCTCAACCGCGAACACGCCGCGTAGGGGCGCTCGATAACGATTTAAATTCACGTTGGCGGTGGGAATGCCCAACTGGCTACCCAACTGTTGCCCGTACACCACTTTGCCGCTGATCTGGAATGGCTCACCAAGCAGGCGTTCTGCACCGGCAAAATCTCCAGCTTCGAGCGACTGTCGAATACGCGTGCTACTCACCCGCTGCCCATCAATGCTCACCGTATGGGTATCGACCACTTCAAAATCATGACGCTCACCCTGCTCAGCCAACATGGCGAAATCACCTTTGCGATCGCAGCCAAAACGAAAATCATCACCGATCACGAGGCATTTTACGCCCAGGCCTTCAACTAGCAGGGTATCGACAAACTCCTGAGCCGACAGATCGCATAGCGCACGGTTAAAGCGCACGCAAAATACCCGATCGACCCCAATTTTAGCCAGCGCGTCGGCCTTTTCCCGCATACGCATTAAGCGAGCCGGGGCCTGTTCACCGGAGAAAAACTCCCTGGGTTGGGGTTCGAACATCATCACCACGGATGGCACAGTGTGATGTGCTGCTCTCTCCTTCACCTGCTTAATAATCGCCCTGTGGCCCAGATGCAGGCCATCGAAAGAGCCGATGGTCACCACACTGCCGCGATGCTCTGCACGTAAATTATGCACACCGCGAATAAACAAGTTCTTATGCAACTTCATGATAAAAGGTCACAATAAAAGATCACGATAAATAGTCACAGTGAAAGGCAACGATTAAACTCGAGTTTGGTGGCCAGCCAAACCAATACGCTGACAACAACTTGTAGCAACAACTAATAACCGGAATTTCCCACCAGAATAACCTGAGAATTATACCTTAGGCCCCAACTCGAAAACAGGCTCGGACCACCGGCTGGAAAATGCTCATCACCCGGTGATTTATAACTTTTGTACGGCTGTAGTCTGACGAAAATCTTTAATACGCAAACCGAAAAGGAACAGCACCGCGAGATATACACCCAGCCCAGCCAGGCATAAACCGATGATTATTACCAAACGCCCAACAATTGAGAGTGTAAATAAACTGGGCAGCTGATGAAGTCCCATAACCAATAGCCCAGCCATCGCTACATTGGCGAAAGCCAGACCACGGAATAGCTTAGGCCAGCGATGATCAGGACTAAACACCTGACTACGGCGTAAACCCCTATACAGCAAACTCGCATTCAAAAATGCGGCAACGGTAGTCGCTAGCGCCAAACCGCTGTGGCCGAGGCTAAAGTAGTGGTGCAATGGGAGTACAAAAGCAATATTCAACACCATATTGACCACCATGGCGATCACCCCAATACGCACCGGGGTACGGATATCCTGCCGAGCGTAGTAACCAGGTGCCAATACTTTAATAAGCATAAATGCGATTACACCCAGGGCATAGGCACGTAAACTCCACGCTGACATCGCTACATCGCGCTGGGTAAATGCCACGCCGTCATAAAATAATGCAGTAAGCAGAGGCTCCGCGATAATGGCCAACGCCACCGACGCAGGGACAGCGATCAACAACACAAAGCCCATCGCCCAATTGAGGGTGGCATTAAATTCAGCGGGAGACCGAGCGATATGTTGCCGGGACAGGCTGGGCAATATGACCGTTGCCGCTGCTACACCAAACACCCCTAAGGGTAGTTCTGCCAGGCGATCAGAATAATACAGCCAGGAGACACTGCCGGTGGGTAAGAAAGACGCGATGACCGTGTCGAACAGCAAATTGATCTGACTTACCGAGACACCAAATATCGCCGGGGCCATCAATTTCAGAATTTTTCTAACGCCACTGTGTTGCCAATCTAGCCGAGGGTGAGGTAATTGATGGATTTTTGCCAGAAACGGCAATTGAAACAGCAGCTGAATAATGCCCGCAGCGAGCACCCCCCAGGCCAAAGCATAAACTGGTCGTTCAAATCCTGGTGCTGCCACCAGCGCGGCACCAATCAAACAGACATTCAACCAGACTGGAGTAAATGCGGGCACCGCAAATCGGTCGAAGCTATTGAGAATACCGGCTGCCAGCCCGGTTAAAGAAATAAACAACAGATAGGGAAAAGTGATGCGAATCATATCGCTAGCGGCCTGGAACTTTACTGGGTCATTCCAGAATCCTGGCGCGAATACGGCAGTTAGTACTGGAGCACCGACGACAGCTAGCACGCTGAGGAAAATCAATACTGAACCCAGAGCACCCGCCACACGATCCGTCAGCTCTCTAACCGCCGCAGTACCGCCGTTTTCTCGATATTCAGCGAGAACCGGCACAAAGGCCTGGGAAAACGCACCTTCGGCAAACAAACGTCGCAAAAAATTTGGTATTTTAAAAGCGACAAAAAAGGCATCGGCAAAACCATCGGCGCCAATAACCCGGGCAAAAACCACATCGCGAATCAGGCCCAGCACCCGGGATAGCATCGTCATCGTGCCGACCATGACACTAGAGCCGAGCAAGCCTCGGCGCGGCCCAGAACCCTCGTCCTTGTTTGTATTATTGTCGGTCAACGCATGTTTCCAGACCGACCCGATATAGCAATCACTGAACTATCTCCCGGTTATATTCCGTCAGTTTAACGGCGCAGGGTAATTGCGCCAAGATCGACCATCATTGTCGTTGAAATATCCATGTATCGCCCCCACCATAGGTGCATCCCCATCTATTGGAGCTTGCTGTGGAACAATATCGAGGCACGACCATTCTCTCTGTCCGACGTAACGGCAAGGTTGTTGTCGGCGGCGATGGCCAGGTCAGCATGGGTAACACCATTATGAAGGGTAATGCGCGCAAGGTGCGCAGACTACACCATGACAAAGTTATCGCCGGATTCGCTGGCGGTACCGCAGACGCGTTCACACTATTTGAACGATTTGAAGGCAAACTCGAACAACACCGCGGTAACCTGGTCCGCGCTGCTGTTGAACTCGCCAAAGATTGGCGCACTGACCGAATCTTACGTCGCCTCGAAGCCCTACTCGCGGTAGCCGACAAGGAGGCTTCACTGATCATTACCGGCAACGGCGATGTTATCGAGCCAGAGAACGATATTATCGCGATTGGCTCAGGCGGCCCTTTTGCACAGTCTGCGGCCCAGGCTTTGATGGAAAATACCGACCTGGATGCTCGCCAGATAGTCGAAAAAGCGCTTCAGATTGCCAGTGATATCTGTATCTACACTAACCAAAACCGCACCATTGAAGAGCTAGACTGCGATTAATTCCAGCAGCTTTAAGTACTTACGATAACCAGCTATAAGCAAGAGATAATATTCGCACCGCTATCCATGACCAACCGTTGTAGGGAGCCATGGAGAGAGCGATAACCGATAGAGAGCAATAAATGTCCAATATGACCCCCCGAGAAATTGTCCATGAGCTTGACCGGCATATTGTTGGCCAGGACGATGCCAAACGCGCCGTGGCTATCGCACTACGCAATCGCTGGCGACGAATGCAGTTGCCAGAGGAACTGCGCGCTGAAATTACACCCAAAAACATACTGATGATCGGCCCCACCGGGGTCGGTAAAACTGAAATCGCCCGACGTCTGGCAAAGTTATCTAACGCGCCTTTTATCAAAGTGGAAGCGACTAAATTTACCGAGGTTGGCTATGTGGGTCGTGATGTCGAATCCATTATTCGCGACCTGGTAGAAACTGCCGTTAAACTACTGCGCGAGCAAGAAGTAGATAAAGTCCAACAACGGGCACAGGATGCAGCGGAAGAACGCATTCTCGACGCACTTCTACAACCCGCAAGGGGCGACGAAGACGCAGACAAGGAATCCAGCACTCGACAATTGTTCCGTAAGAAGTTACGTGAAAGAGAGCTGGACGACAAAGAAATCGAAATCGAACTTAGTGCGGCACCGGTAGGCGTAGAAATTATGGCACCACCGGGCATGGAAGAAATGACCAACCAACTGCAGAATATGTTTTCCAGCATGGGTGGCAGCGGTCGCACCCAGTCGCGAAAACTTACTGTTGCTCAGGCCATGAAGATTCTTGTCGATGAAGAAGCCAGTAAGCTAGTCAACGACGAAGATATTAAAACCCAAGCCGTTACCTGCGCAGAACAAAACGGCATCGTCTTTATCGACGAATTAGACAAAGTGGCAAAGCGTGGCGAAACTTCCGGCAGTGATGTCTCTCGCGAAGGCGTGCAACGGGATTTATTACCACTCATAGAAGGCTGCACTATTTCCACCAAGTACGGCATGATTAAAACCGATCACATCCTGTTTATTGCCTCCGGTGCTTTCCACTTTTCCAAGCCCTCTGATTTAATCCCCGAATTGCAGGGCCGCTTGCCCATACGAGTGGAACTGGAATCACTCAATGCAGAAGATTTCGAACGAATCCTGACCGAACCAAAAGCATCGCTGACCACGCAATACCGCGAACTTCTCGCCACCGAAGGTCTGGCCATTGAGTTTACGAAAGAAGGCGTTCGACGCATCGCCGAGATATCCTGGCATGTCAACGAGCGCACCGAAAATATCGGTGCCCGGCGCTTACATACAGTCCTGGAACGCTTGCTGGAAGATGTCTCGTTCAGTGCCACCGATCAGGCCGCCAATAACACGCCGGTGGTAATTGATGGTGCTTTTGTCGATAAACATCTGGAAGAATTATCTAAAGATGAAGACCTATCACGCTTTATTCTTTAGTTTTAATTTCAGCTTAACTTTTTAGGCAAGCGCCATGACCGAGGAAGGCATAACACCAGAAGAGGTTAAGCTGCACAAGCATGATGGCAGCCTGGAACTGCGCTATGCCGATGATCAGGTCATCATCTTCAGCGCTGAATTTTTGCGCATCCATTCCCCCAGTGCCGAGGTGCGAGGACACGGCCCCGGCGAAGAGGTTCTCCAACACGGCAAAAAATACACCAAAATTATTGCCCTTGAAGCCACAGGACATTATGCAATCCTGATCGAATTCGATGACGGTCACAACACCGGGATTTATAGCTGGGCTTATTTACGTGAGCTACACGAAAACCATGACACCTTGTGGCAGTTATACCTGGAAAAGCTTAATAATGCCGGTCAGACGCGGGATCCTGAAGAAAAAGCAGTGCGGTTTATCGATCCTAAATAGCTAGACTTTCAGTCGGCACCCTCTTAGGATGAATAAGCTGCGGGATCCAAACTTTATGCTCGCAAATTAACCTGGATAAAACCTGCAAGGAAGCCTGGCTACGCAAAGATGGCTACAAGCCCCTCAAGCAAAAATACGCTTAACACATTACGTTCTAGCGCCACAAACACCGCTATCACGGGCGTAGCAATCGCCTTCGCGACAGTAGTTCTAGCCACCATATTAGTCGGCTACATTCAATTTGGAAGTATCAGTGTCGAATCCCTAATAGACGCACAGCAACAAAATTTCGTGCTGTGGATTCTCGATGCTATGCCCTTTATATTTTCATACTGGGGCCAGCGCATGAGTCTGGTGGTTTCTAGAGAAGCAGACGCGCTAGTACTTGATAGGACTGAAGGTCTGAGGGTCAAAGCAGAATCTATTGAAAAAAAGGCGGCACGCGACGCAACTCACGATAATCTAACAGGCCTGCCTAACCGTATTGAATTGTCTAATTTATTGGACATTGGCATTACGCAATCCAAAAATAATTCAGAAAAACTCGCGCTCTTAGTCATTTCTATCGATCGATTTAAAGAAATCAACCGCACACTTGGCAATTCTCACGGTGATATGGTTCTTAAACAAATTACCGAACGTTTGGTGAGAATCGCCCCCTATCCAATGATGCTCGCAAGAGTGGGCGGTGACGAATTTGCCATCGTCGTACCGAACATTGGCACCGAAAAGAACGTGCAAAACCTGGTTGGCGAGCTAGAAGAATCTTTACAAAGCCCATTCACCATCAACAATTTCCCTTTGGCTATACAAGTTAGTATCGGCGCGGCAATGTACCCAGACCAGAGTGAAGATATCGAGCTCTTAACACTCTACGCAGACTTGGCCATGCGCTCAGCTAAAACTAGCAAGCGACGTTTCGCTTTTTTCAATAGTACGATGGCTCAACCAGATACTCGACAGTTAAAAATGGTCGGAGAATTACGTCAAGCGGCGGACTCTGGTCTATTTAGCCTTGAATACCAACCTAAAGTGGACGCACACACCCGCCAAGTATTATCCGTCGAGGCGCTGATTAGATGGCATCATCCAGAACTTGGCCAGGTCCCCCCAGAAGAATTCATTCCCCTCGCTGAGCGCACCGGTCTGATAAACGACATCACCTATTGGGTGCTTGATGAGTCATTAAGACAGTCTGCTGAGTGGAAAACCGACCATAACCTGTCAGTAAAGGTCGCGATCAATTTATCCGCCCAAACCTTACTTGATCCAGAGTTACCCGATCGAGTTTCTGCCTACCTGACCAATCACGATATTTCCGGCAGACAATTGGCCATAGAGGTAACCGAAACTGTCATCATGACGGATGCAGCTCGCTGTCTACAAGTCTTGAATGCACTAACTGGCCTCGGCGCTGAAATCTCCATTGACGACTTCGGCACCGGTTATTCATCGTTAACCTACCTTAAACTGATGCCTGCCCGCGAAATAAAAATCGACCGGAGTTTCGTTAAAGATATGCTCACCAACGAAAGCGACGCCATGATTGTTCGCGCTACTATTCAGCTTGCCCATAATTTTGGTTTGAAGGTAGTTGCTGAAGGTGTCGAAAACGAAAAAACCGCCGAGCAATTACTGCAATGGAATTGCGACACATTGCAAGGCTACCACCTGAGCAAACCGCTCGGCCCGGCGGAATTAATGGCGTGGTTGCGCACCCAAGATAATGCCTGAGCCTGTCTATTTGCGCTTCGATTACAAATAGCTTTTACTCTTCTGCCAGTTTCTTTAAACGACCTCTAAATACAAACTCTGATTATTCGTCCAGCCAAAATTCAGCAGATTAATTCATAAAGCCTAGTCGCCAGGTGGTGTGAACGAGACTTTTAAGCCTTTCGGACTCATAGTGAAGCTGAAGTCCTCCTGAACATTATCTAAATCCACACTTGACCGAATATTGAAGTTTTGCAGAATCATCACCAGCACCATTTTCATCTCAAGTAGCGCCAGGCTACGACCAGGGCACAATCGCGGCCCCGATCCGAAAGGAATAAACGCTCTTTGATTTACCTGCCTGTTTTGCTGACGCTGGTAATCAGCATTACTACTGCCAGTCTGATCCATATTACCAGCCTGCCTGACCTCTTCTTTACCCAACCATCGCTCGGGTCTAAATTTTTTCGGCTTATCAAAATCTTTGTCGTTCATCGCCATCACCCTGGCTAGCACGATTACCGTCTCACCTTGTTTAAAGCTAACTTCACCATAAGAAAAATCGGCAAGGGCCTCAACACCATTTATTGGCGCAACCGGCTTCAGGCGCATGGACTCATGTATCACTGCATCGAGATAAGGTATGGTTTTGATCTGCTCAAAAGCCGATAGAGACTCACCTCCCAGCACAGCAACAATTTCATCACGCAGCTTGTCCTGTATTTCTGGAAATTTGACCAAAAAATAAATCGTCCAGGCAAGGGAATTAGCCGTGGTATCTTCGCCTGCCAGGAGCATGGTTGTCACGTTATCTGCGACTTCCTTGTCACTGAACTTGCCACTGAACTTGCCACTGAACTTGCCGGACAGATTAGCCCCGCCAACCTCGTCGTTGGCCACCGCAACCAATAAAGACTGTAGCAAATTTTGCGGATTGTTAATGAGGGCGGGGTTATTATTAAGCTCCTTTTCGCCCTCGGCAATAAACGTCTTTACCGCGTCATAAACGATGGCGGCAGACTTCTCTGCTTCTCTATCGGCAGGTAATAAAAAATAATGCCAATAAGGAAACGGCGTTAGCAACCGGCGTTGAACAATCGGGAACAATTTATCGAGATGCTCCTGAATAATGTCGCCATCTGATTCGAGGGTATTAATATCTTGCCCAAAAGCCAATGAAGTGGTGACATCCACTGTAAACCGCATCAAGTCTGACTGGACGTCAATAGCCTCACCGGTACTCGATTGCCACCGTCTCAGCAAGCGGTCGGTGACGTCCACTAGCAGAGGGAAAAACTGTTTAAGGTGGCGAGTATCCAGCGATTGCATGATGACCGGACGTTGCTTACGCCACCGCTGGCCTTCAGCCATAAACAAACCGTGAGTATTGATGTCGCTGACACTGGCTACTTCGAGCTGGCTATTCCTTCTAAATACATCTGGTCGCGCCTTTAGAATCGCATTCGCCAATGGTGCATCCGACACCACAATTATAGATTGCGCGCCTAATTTAACTCTATATATAGAACCAAACTCATCTGCCCAACGCTCCAGGCTTGAGTGAAAAGCACGCCGGTTGATGCTAAATAGACTGCCTACCAGTGGCCAGGCTTTAGGGCCGGGTAGCTCATCGATCGCTTTGATGACAGAGTCGCCCACTACTTGATCAGCACCTCTGAATCCGGATAATTCGGCATTCGCCACAGCGTCGTCGTCAGACAAAGCTTCGTTATTGCGCCCAGCATCTGTCACCGCAGTTACCGGACGATGGTCGTCTGCCAGCTTTTGAATATCTGAAATGTCAGCCAGCACCGCTATTTCGCTAAGTTGTACTGGTAATTTGGCAAGGCAACTATTTTTATCGCCGATGGCCTGTCCAGTCGCGCAATCAAAACGCCATTGATGGGCACGACAAACTAACTGGGCCTGAACCACCTGACCCTGGACCACCTGATCAAACTCCAGATCACCTTCACTCAATAAGGTACCCATATGAGGACAGCGACCCTCAAATACGTTTATTTCACTGCCCGTATTAATGACCACCAAGTCAACGCCATTGGCATTAACCCCTGCCATTGACCCCGGCGCAAGGTCATCCAGTTGAATCAACGAAATTATACCGTTGGTTTTATTAGCCATATCAAGATCAGCAGTCACAGCAATCGCTCCCATCATCATCATTATTTTTGATAACTGACATTGACCAGACTAATTAAAAATGCCCTCTACGAGTCGACAGCAGACCAGTCAGCAAATCAGGGCACACCCGCCAGCACTTCATTAAGACTCTCTATGGTCTGCGGCCCAAGCAGAACCAGATGTAACTTGCCGTCTCGATTTACCACCAAAGTTTCAGGCAACGCGACACTGGGCGGGGCAGCCAATAGCTCGCGCGGATCTTCAAGCAAAGTGTCAAACGTTATTCCCAGGGCGGCGACCTGATCGGACAAAGCCTCACCACTAACACCGTCAAAATTCACAGACAACACTTTGACGTTTTCAATATTTTGCTCGGCAAAGGCGTTTAGCTCCGGAATTTCTGTTCGGCAGGGATGACACCATTCCGCCCAGTAATTTATAAACACCACTTTGCCGTGCCAGTCTGCCAATGCTACCGGTCCATCAATCAGAATCGATTCTGATTGATCTGAAGGTGTACAGCTAACCATTGATAGCAGCGCTGCGACCACGACCACGCACAAGTTTAATATGCTACTTTTTTGAATCAGCGTTGGCCTGCTCATCAAATAACTCCTGTAAGGAAATGTCGAATAAAGCTTGTGTGCTTTGACCGGCATCACCAAGCATTTGTTCCAGCTTGCCATACCATGGGTAATGACCGGCGAAAACGTGATTACCTAAACCAATGCTCTGGTTAGGTCCATCTAGCAAACGGTTCAGATCCCACACACTTAGCAGCGTGGGGTCGCGGGCCAACACATAGGTATTGTGGTCACTTGTGACTAGCACCTGATTCGCTAACATCAGTGTGCGCAATTTGCGCCATTGCTCCTGATGGAATCCGAAGCCGATCATATCTCGATCACTGACCGTGTCACCCTTTCGCTGACGACGCAAACATTCCGCGCAGATTAGGATTAACGCTATCAGATCGGGTATTCGCTTACCGGCAGCGGCGGTGTCGAATGTCTCCATTGAACGCACCAGCTCTGCTCCGCCGAGAATAATCATCCAGCACAGGTAAATCCAGAACAGGAATAGCGGCGCGATAGCAAAAGCACCATACACTGTATGGTAACTAGAGTTTGTCACCGTCAGGCCAAACACACCTTTCGCCAGTTCAAATAACACGGTGGTAAAAAGACCGCCGACAATGGCATATCGCCTGACTACCCGGCAATTGGGCATCGCCACGAATAGCAAGGTAAAGCCGACCCAGGTCATTAACCAGGGCAAATATTCTAACAACAAAGCGGTGATACCCAATGAGTCCAGCTCATCGACCATCAACTGCAGGGACAACAGGTAGGTGTGCATGATCAAACCGGCACCAACCAGCAAGGGACCAAAACTCAACACCCCCCAATACAACAAAAAGCCTGGCAGGCCACGACGACCACCAACCGTTCCCCAAATTCGATTAAATGTTTTCTCTATATTGGTCAGCATCAAATAGGACGTGATGACCAAAATAAAACCGCCCACCGTGCCCAGCGATCGCGCCTGACCGGAAAAATCGCGCAGATATTGCTGCACCTCAAACCCGCTTTGTGGAATCAGGTTTTCAAATAGCAGCTGTTCAACCTGCTCACCCAAACCCTGGAAGGAAGGAATTATGGAGAACATGGCATACATCAATGTCATTAACGGCACCACCGCAAACAACGTCATATAGGTCAGTGCCGCCGCACTCTCACGACAACCGTCAGTCTTATATCCGTGGGCTAGATGCCTGAGAAACTGTCCGCTAACGATAAGCCATGGTTTTACGGTATCCAGGAGGTTCGGCATTTCAGGCCCTTATTAGTTGTGAGCGTGGATGTGAGCGGATGTAAGCATTACAATGGCTTTTAAATATCACATTGCTGTGCAGGAATCCATGATCACTATTTATCACAACCCTCGTTGCTCAAAATCTCGGCAAACTCTGCAATTACTCGAAGAACAAGGCATCGATCCCAATATCGTTCTCTATCTGGATACTCCTCTCAATAAAGCCACGTTGAAAGACTTGCTCGGCAAACTCAATCTCAGCGCTCGTCAGTTACTGCGTAAAGGTGAAGCTGCATACAAAGAAAATGATCTTAAAAATGCTGATTTAGATGATGACCAGCTCATCGATTTTATGGTCAAACACCCCAAGCTTATTGAACGCCCCATTGTCGTTAAGGGCAACAAAGCTGTGCTCGGCAGACCGCCAGAAGCGGTGCTTGGTATTCTTTAAAAAACCACACCAAAGGCCTGTTAGGTATAAACAATTGCAGCCTGACATATCTAACATCTTCAATTAGCCAGCTAGACCAGGAATCAAATTGCCATTCGCCCTGCTCCCCCAAGCCCTGTTTGCCAGCCCTGAGCGCAATTTGCGTATCGCAAAACTCGCCTGCAGAATTTCTTATGGGACATTGATAATCAGCTTATTGGCCGATGGCTTAATCGCCGATACCCAGGTAATCCTGTTAATTTTTGCCATCACCCCGCTATTGATATTCTTACCTGGTCTAATTCGTGAGGACCATCGCAGCATGGTTTTACTGTGTTTTGTAGCCTTACTCTACTTCACCGTAGTCGTGACTAACCTGTTTGAACCTGATAAATCAGGGTTCGGTATCGTCGCTTTAGTTTCCGTCGTTGCACTCTTTATCACAGCAATGATGTATAGCCGTTGGTTGAGGGCTGCTGAACGTTTAAATCAAAGTGCTGAAAATAAATCTGACCACCTTTCCCGTGGAGAATAAATTGTATGTTTGAAAGAAATGTCAGCACAGATGGTAAAGCAGGTAAAAAGCCTGGAATTTTCAAACGCTTTTTTTCCTTCCTTGGTGGCGTTGGTCGATTCCTGCGCTCAGCACTTAGTATTTTGTTCCTGGCCTTTTTCCTGATCATCTTTGGCAGCATGTTTGTCAGTAATATACGGCCCCTGCCTGAACAGGCATTTTTGCAAGTTGCACCATCGGGCATCCTGGTCGAGCAACTCAGCTATAACGACCCGCTGTCGCAGATGATGGAGCAAAGCGCTGCCCACGCAGCTGAAACATTATTGTCAGATTTAATCGAAGCCATAGACGACGCTGGCACCGACCCTCGCATCAAAGGCATGATCCTGGAACTTGATTATCTCGCTGGTGGCGGCATTACCAAACTAAACATATTGGGCGAAGCATTATTGCGCTTTAGGGCCAACGGCAAGCTCATTGTCGCGACCGGCAGCAATTTGTCCCAGGAACAATACTATCTGGCCAGTTTTGCCGATGAAATTCACCTCAACCCTATGGGTATAGTCCTGTTAACTGGCTACGGCGCTTATCGCTCTTACTATAAAGAGGCTGCGGAAAAGCTCGGCGTTAATTTTCATGTCTTTAAAGTCGGTGACTTTAAAGACGCGGTTGAGCCTTTTATACGCGACAACATGTCAGAATACTCCAGACAACAGACGCAGTCATGGCTTAATGAGCTATGGCTGGCTTACACATCTCGGGTCGAAGCCAATCGTACCCTGGCCAAAGGCAGTATCGATTTATACATCGCTAATATGGACAAAAACCTCGAACGAGCGGGCGGCAGTATCGCCAAACTGGCTCTCGATAAAGGGTTAATTGATCACGTCAGTACCCGCCCCGCCCTGGTCGCACATCTGCAATCGCTGGCTGGCATCGATCCTGAAGAGAAACAGGACTACCTGAAAATTGGCTATCAGGAGTACCTGTTTCATCAGCACCTGAAACCTGAAGGTGAACAAATTGAAGAAAATATTGGTCTCATTGTGGCTCGCGGAACCATTTACGACGGTGAGCAATTTGAAGGCAATATTGGTGGTGCAACATTCAGCAAACTTCTGCAACAAGTCCGTGAAGATAAAAACCTAAAAGCCCTGGTGATACGCGTCGATAGCCCCGGCGGCAGCGCTTTTGCTTCCGATGTTATTCGCCAGGAAATCACCTTGACGCGCGAATCGGGCATCCCGGTGGTTATTTCGATGGGTTCTGTTGCCGCATCCGGGGGTTACTGGATAGCCGCTAATGCTGATCAGATATGGGCCTCCCCGACCACGATCACCGGCTCCATCGGCGTGTTCGGATTAATCCCCACCTTTGAAAAAACGCTGAATTCAATGGGCATTCACAGCGACGGCGTGGGCACCTCAAGTCTGGCTGATATTTATCGCCTCGACCGGCCGATGAACAAGCAAGCGGAACGGATTATCCAGCTCAACGTCAACAATATTTATCAGCAGTTTTTGACATTGGTCGCGACCGGCCGGGACATTCCAGTGAGCAAAGTCGATCAAATTGCCCAGGGCAGAGTCTGGACCGGAACACAGGCCAGGCAGCTCGGCCTGGTCGACGAGCTGGGCGATTTAAAAGCCGTGCTTGATTCCGCCGCCAAATTGGCCGAGCTGGAAGACTATGAGGTGAAACTGATAGAGAGAGAATTAGACTTTCGGGAGCAAGTGCTCAAGCAACTCAGTCAAAGGGTTGCACAAATCAAATTTAAGCTGAATCTCAGTCGACACTCTGTCCACGGAGGCAATGTCTCTGTGGAATCACTGGTCAAACAACAACTGCACAAATTTGCCGAACAGTTGGGTTTACTTCGCACTGCCAATGATCCCGGTGGCTTGTATCTCGAATGTCTGGAATGCCGTACATTTTGAATGCCGCGAATAACCGAAGCTTGATCAATCTAAAGCCTGGTCATTCTAGAGCCTGGTCATTCTAAAAAAGTAGCGCGGAATTTTTTACCAGCCTTTTTTTACTAGCCTTTTTTACCAACTAAAGACCTGCTTGATAAACGGCACACTCAATTTTCGCTGATGAATCAGACTGCTGCGGTCAAGCTCCCGCAGCTTGTCGATCAGATCCTCCAGTCGACGCGGGGCACGATTCAACAAAAACTGTGCCGCCTCATCACTCAATTGCAGACCCAGGCGGCGCGCCCGAAATTGCAACACGGTAATTTTTTCGGCGTCGGTATAACCTGGCATCTGAAATGTCGTCGCCGTACTTAACCTCGATTGCAAATCGGCCAGACCCATCGACAATTTGCTCGGCGGTTGATCCGCAGAAATCAGCAAACAGCGACCACGATCTCGACTGCGATTAAAAAAGTGAAACAAATCCTGCTGCCAATCCGCAAGCTCGGCAATCAGATTAATCTCGTCAATACAGACCAGATCTATATATTCCAGCCCCGCCACCACCTGCTCAGATGAATGATCGCGTAGTTCAGAGAGGGGCAAATACTGGACACTCCGGCCCTCGGCCACCCAGCCGTGACAAACCGCCTGCAAAAGATGGCTACGACCGCAACCGTCGGCACCCCACAGGTAGACCAAACTTTCCTCTTCGGCATTAAATTGCTCTTTTAGAAAGCTAACAATGTGTTCGCCAGATTTTGAAACCGCCAGGAAGTTATCAAACCGACAATCATCACGCAACGAAAGCGCCAGGCTCATCTGCTCCGTCACCGGCCGCTTGCTCGCCACTGAAATCGGTACAGTGACCCTGCGCCACGGTCACCCATATCGACAATACGAGAAAAATTGGCATGGCCCTCAAGGGCACGGACCAGAACCTGGGCGTCACCTTCCGTCATCAGATCCAGATAAAGCTGATCTTTTACAATGCGTTTAACCTTGGTCGAGCTGACCACCTCTAAACCACTTAACAAGGTCATCAAGGCATTAAAATCGCTGTAGTTAGCGATATCGTTGATCACCAGTTGAACGCTCTCACCGGGCTGCCCTGCCCGATAGGTAAAGGCCAGGGAAAACTGATCAACGGCCTCATCAATGGCCGATTCGATGGCCACTGATGCAGACTGGGCAGACGTCATTCCTGAATGTGTCTCACCATGTCTGGCCATCTCCCACTGAGCATGAAACCCGCCGCCTCTTTGTCCTGAACTACGGATCAGCAACCAGTTATTGACGCCGTAACGACTTGAAACGGTGGCTAATGCATCCGCACCGCTCTGCCAGGCCTGAGTCGGGGTAATGGCCATTTGATCCTGCAAATCATAAAGCGGCGATTTAAACGGAATGCCACGCTGTTCAAGCAGCGCCTCTGCGCTCTTTAATAAGTGCTCGTTGTCTTCCGATTCAATAAATTGATAACCATCTGAAGTTTGGCTGACCACCCATAACAGGACAAAAGGTCGATCGGCAGGCCACAGGGGTAAAAAAAGATCCCGCAGCACCGTTTTGATCGCGGTGGCTTCGAACTTTACCTTGAGCACCTTTAGGGGAGATGGCTCTGAAGCGATATTCCGCCGCTCATCGCCTGTATTCTGCTGAGTCGTATGCTCCTGGGCCATATTCTCCAGAATGGCCGGACTATCGACGACATAGTCAGCATAACCATACTCAAGCACATATTTTTGCGCCCGTTTGAGAATATCTGTGACCCCAGGATCACTTAATATTGCCCTCGATCCCGACAGTTTCACCAGAACCTGCCCAAGCCCTTGTTGTATCGCCTGGCCGCGAAGTCTTTCACTTTGATCAGCAACCGGCACTGTCGCCGAGTACAAGTCCTCAACAATTACGCCATGGGCATGGCCACACACAACAAGCGTTGTCGACAGTATTGCCATCAACACTAATTTACTGATTCGGACTCGATTTATCATGGTGCAATTGTATCAGCAGTTAAGACTAGCCAGCTAATCGAACCCCCTTCCGTCATGGCACGAGTGGTCAAGTCATCGACAAATAGCCAGCAGGCGACCCTGATTATTAGGCACTTTGACTATCTACCAATTTCCACCTGATTTTCCAGTGAGCTCCAGTTAAAATACCCGCTTGCAGACACGGACCCACCAATGACCAACTCCAACACCCCCTCTATTACCTATAAGGATGCCGGCGTCGATATTGAAGCAGGCAACGCGCTGGTTGAGCGTATCAAGCATGTGGCGCGGAAAACTCGACGACCAGAAGTAATGGGCGGACTGGGCGGCTTTGGGGCGCTGTGCAAAATACCGACCGGCTATAAAGAACCGCTGTTGGTGTCGGGCACCGACGGTGTTGGCACCAAATTGCGCCTGGCTATAGATCTACAGCGCCACGATACCGTGGGCATAGATCTGGTCGCCATGTGTGTTAACGACCTGGTCGTTTGTGGCGCCGAGCCGCTATTTTTTCTCGACTACTATGCCACTGGCAAACTGGATATAGAGATCGCAGCATCTGTTGTTGAAGGAATCGGCAAGGGCTGCGAGCTTTCGGGTTGTGCTCTGATCGGCGGCGAGACCGCTGAGATGCCAGGGATGTATGAAGGTTCGGACTATGATTTGGCCGGGTTTTGTGTCGGTATCGTTGAAAGTCGTGAATTAATTGACGGCAGCAAAGTCGCCAGCGGGGATACCTTAATCGGTCTGGCATCCAGCGGCCCCCACTCCAATGGCTTTTCCCTGATCCGCAAAATTTTGTCCGTCACCAACACCGACCCCTCATCGACATTATTGGGCGAGCAACCCCTGGCCGACCTGCTCTTGGCTCCCACTCGAATTTATGTGCAATCGCTTCAACAGTTGTTTAAATCAACACCCGTCCACGCCCTGGCGCACATCACCGGTGGCGGTTTGCTAGAAAACATTCCCCGCGTCCTGCCTGAGAATTGCAAAGCGGTCATCAATCCAAATCGCTGGGCCATGCCCGCAGTGTTCGACTGGCTTCAGCAAGGCGGCAATATCAGTACTGAAGAAATGTATAAGACCTTTAATTGCGGCATTGGCATGGTCCTGTGTGTGCCTACAGTTGAAACCGATAATGTTCTGACTCAACTCAAAGACAGTGGCGAAACCGCTACCGTTATTGGCACAATTGAATCCTGCCAGGGGCCAGCAAGCATAGAAATCCAGCAAGTATAGAAATATTGACTTAAGTATCGACCCGGAACTGATGGCCTTGGGGTAACAACAAAACGTTTGCGCACAGGAACGCCCCAAATATTGGAACGTCTCAAATAATAACGACTCTAACTAGCCAGTAAATATTGTTATTTAACTTTGTGGAGCTAAACCATCTTTAAATTATCATCAGGCTTAAAAACGTCACCCAACTTAAAAATACCATCGAGTCTGTTGCTGCTCATAATTTTTCTGGCCCCGGTGCCAAAGACATTCTCGGACCAAACTCCAAACCTGTACCAGGTAACCTACAGTGCTAAATATAATGGTATGGCTGTAAAAGCCCATCGTCAGTTAAAGGCAACGGAGCATGGCTATCGGATTATTTCCACGGTCAAGGGAATGCTCGGCGGTATGACCGAACAAGAAGATTTTAATATTGATGATCAGGGACATATTCATACCGATCACTACCTGGCAGAGAAGTCATTTTTTGGTATTGAAAGTAAAGAAGAACTAGTTATTGATCAAGCCGCCAACAAAGCCGTATACACCCGCAAAAAAAAGCGCAAAGAGATACACCTCTCTGACGATCTGCTCGGCCCGGTCAGTTATCAGCTGCAATTGCGCAATGACCTTAAAGCAGCGATGGCGGCATCTACTAATTCCGCAGTCCCGGAACAAGCACTTTCTGACCAACACCCTCTTTATAAAGTCATGTCACGGGGCAGAATCAAAGATTATCAATTTAAAACTCTGGGCGAAGAAGCAATTAAAACCAGGGTTGGCGAAATAGCCACCATCAAAGTACGTCGGGTCCGGAAAGGCGGCAAACGACAAACCACTTTCTGGATGGCACCGGCCTGGGATTTTCTGATCGTTAAAATTAAGCAACGGGAAAAAGGTGGCGAGGACTATGAAATGTTGCTCGAAACAGCTTCAATTAACGGTCAATTAGTGTCCTTTCCTAAATAAACGATGGCCGAATCTATGCCCCCAACGCAGAAATCCACTCGCCAATGGTTACCCCTACTGATCGTTATTAGTCTCGCCTGCCTGGCATCGGTAGGTGCTTATTATCTTTACTGGCAGCAAGTTGACCGGAAGGTGGGTTCTTCATCACCCCCCGAAACACCAATAATCAGTAGCAATACAGAACCTGATCAATCCACAAGCGAGCCAGTCATCGACACTGTTTCCCTTGCCCCAGACATTCCACTAGTCGACGAACCACGAAATCCGGAGCTGCCCAATCTTAGCGATAGCGACGAATATCTTCGCCTACATTGGCCGGAACGCGGTTTGCCCGCAAGCACAGAAGCCTGGTTACTCGGTGAGTTTATTATTCAACGCGCCGTTAGCTTTATCGATGGTCTGGCCAATGGCGCGCTGCTCCACAAGCTGACGCCTCTGAACGTTTTAACTAGCAACGAGACCGCTGACATTCGGCCCAAAGCGACATTTCAAGTAAGCCAGCGCGATGGCGAGCTTTGGCTCAATGATGCCAATTTCGATCGTTACAGCAAGTTCACTGAGTTTTTACTATCCATTGAACCGACAAAATTGGCCGGCGCATTTCACTGGCTGCGCCCCCTGCTTGAAAGGGCTTATGGGGAATTAGGGCAGCCCGCTGAGCAATTGGGAAACCGATTGATAATCGGCCTCGATATACTCCTGAAAAGCCCAGATATTGAGACACCGATTAAACTAAAACGTGAATCGGTTTACTATCATTTCGCCGACCCCGCACTGGAAGCCCTACCCGACTCACAAAAATTATTGTTGCGGATAGGGCCTAAAAATCGCGCTGTTATCAAACAGTGGTTAAGGTCGCTGAAGCAGGCCCTGCTAAAAGAATCCTCGGGCAAACCTGAATAGCAATGCACTAACAGTCAGGCCTTAGGTAGAGTCACGCCCTGCTGACCCTGATATTTGCCACCTCGATCTTTATAAGACGTTTCACATACTTCATCCGCCTCAAAAAACAACATCTGCGCGACACCTTCGTTGGCATAAATTTTGGCGGGTAAGCTGGTGGTATTCGAAAACTCCAGAGTCACATGTCCTTCCCACTCCGGTTCTAATGGGGTCACATTGACAATAATACCGCAGCGGGCATAGGTGGATTTCCCCAGGCATATGGTCAGGACGCTGCGGGGGATTCGGAAATATTCCACTGTGCTGGCGAGGGCAAACGAGTTGGGCGGAATCACACAACTGTCACCACTGAAATCGACAAAGCTGTCGGGGTCGAAGTTTTTAGGGTCCACCGTGGCCGAATTGACGTTAGTGAATATCTTGAATTCTCTGGCACAACGTACGTCATAACCGTAGCTGGACAATCCGTAAGAAATTACCCGTTCACCATTACCATGCGGGTCGCGAACCTGACTGCTTTCAAAGGGTTCAATCATACCCTGGCCAAGTGCCATACGGCGAATCCAGCTATCTGATTTAATACTCAATCTTTGCTCCTACGTTGTATGAAAATATTTAATCTTCAATAGATATGATCGGTGCCTTCACGGTACTTTCGGCTAAGGCATTCATAAGGTTTGCCGCAATAACCTGGTAACATTCAGCGATTTCGCCCTCTGCATCACTAATGACGATCGGTGTGCCACGATCACCTTCTTCGCGAATACGTTTGTCTAGTGGCAGCGAACCCAATAGCCGCGTGTCATATTCTGATGCGACTTTTTGGCCACCACCTTCGCCAAACACAGCTTCAGTATGGCTACAGTTTGAACAGATATGCAGCGCCATATTTTCAACAATGCCCAGCACCGGCACCTCCACCTTACGGAACATTTCTATGCCTTTGCGAGCGTCTAACAAAGCAATATCCTGAGGTGTAGTCACCACCACCGCGCCCGACACTTTGGCTTTCTGGGATAAGGTCAGCTGGATATCGCCCGTGCCCGGCGGCATATCGACCACCAGCACATCCAGCTCGCCCCAGATAGTCTGATCCATCATTTGCACCAGGGCGCCTCCAGCCATCGGCCCGCGCCACACCATAGGCGTGGCCTCAGTAGTTAGATACCCGATAGACATAGTCTTAAGTCCGTGAGCAGGCACCGGCACAAAGGCGTTGCCGTTAACCACCCGGGGTTGCACCGAATCGGCAATACCCAGCATCTTGGGCAAACTGGGGCCGTAAATATCTGCATCGAGGAGACCGACTTCGCACCCACCATCCTTTGCGCCTGTCGCTTTCCCCATCTTCGCCCCCGATAAAGAGAGTGCCAGAGCCAAATTCACCGCCGTGGTCGATTTGCCAACACCGCCTTTGCCAGAGGCTACCGCGACAATGTATTTCACTTTGTTCAAACCGCTTTCTACCATCGCTTTGGCCATGCCTTAGTCACCATCCACTTAATGAAAAACTATTCCAGAACCGCTATAGTTGCGGCCCTAAAAATCACCTGATTATTGCCCCTTACCTATGCCCTCTGACCAACCATCTGACCGTCGAGAGATACTTGTTACCAGCGCTCTGCCTTACGCAAACGGGGCCATTCATCTGGGGCATCTGGTCGAATATATTCAGACCGACATCTGGGTTCGTTACCAGAAAGCCAGGGGGCACGAATGTTACTACGTCTGTGCCGACGATGCTCATGGAACTGCCATTATGCTCAAGGCTGAGGAGCTTGGGATTAGCCCTGAGCAACTCATCGAAACCGTCAAGGCCGAGCACGAAAAAGATTTCGGCGATTTTCTTATTGAGTTCGACAATTATCACTCGACTCACGCCGAGGAAAATCGCATTTTGGCCGAGGATATTTACGGCAAACTTAGCGCCAATGGCCATATCGCCACCCGGGAAATCACCCAGGCTTACGACCCGGAAAAAAACCTGTTCCTGGCTGACCGTTATATCAAAGGCATCTGCCCGCGCTGCAAAACCGAAGATCAGTACGGTGACAATTGCGAGGCTTGTGGAGCGACTTACGCACCCACTGATTTAACTGATGCCAAATCTGCCATCTCCGGTGCGACACCCATCGCCAAAGAATCGACCCATTATTTTTTCACTCTGCCGGAGTTTACTGACTTCCTTAAAGACTGGACTCGAGCCGGTCATGTCAGTGATGAAATCGCCAACAAACTCAGCGAGTGGCTCGATGGCGGACTAAAAGAATGGGATGTCAGCCGCGACGCCCCCTACTTTGGCTTTGAAATACCCGATGCGCCAGGCAAGTATTTTTACGTGTGGCTGGATGCCCCCATCGGTTATATGGCCAGTTTTAAAAATCTTTGCGACCGAGAAAATATCGACTTCGACCGCTTCTGGGCAAAAGATGCCAGCACTGAGCTGTATCATTTTATCGGCAAAGACATCGTGAATTTCCACGCCCTGTTCTGGCCTGCCATCTTGCACAGCACCGGTTTTCGCACTCCCAATAAAGTCTGCGTACACGGGTTTCTCACGGTCAATGGGAAAAAGATGTCCAAATCACGAGGCACATTTATCAATGCCCGCACCTATCTCGATCACCTGAATCCGGAATATCTACGCTACTATTACGCCGCTAAATTATCTTCCAGCATTGAAGATCTCGATTTGAATCTCGACGATTTTGTCCAGCGCGTTAACAGCGATATGGTCGGCAAAGTGGTCAATATCGCCAGCCGTTGTGCGCGTTTTGTTACAAATGGTAACGACGGCGTACTGGCCGCGAGCATTACCAATACAGAATTATGGCAGCGGGCCGTCACGGCCGGTGAAACCATCGCCGCTCACTACGAAGCCCGCGACTTCGGCAAAGCTGTCCGCGAAATCATGGCCCTTGCCGATGCCGCTAACGAATACGTTGCCGCCCAGGAGCCATGGAAAATGGCGAAGGAAGAAGGCCGCGAAGCCGACGTCCAGGACACCTGCTCGCTGGCGATTAACCTGTTCAGAGTCTTGATGATTTACCTGAAACCGGTATTGCCAGACATGGCTCGACAAGCCCAGGTTTTTCTAAATGATGATCTCAGTTGGGCTGGCACAATCGAGCCCTTGAGCAATCATAAAATTGAAGTTTTTAAGCCCATGGTCAAACGGGTCGAGAAAGACAAGGTTGAAGCGATGGTGGAAGCGAGTCGAGAGGCCGCCCCCGCCAGTCCAGATTCAACTGATGATTCCGCTAAAAAAGGCTCTGAAACGGTCGAGGCACTGGCTGACGAAATCAGCTTTGATGACTTTATTAAAGTCGACTTGCGGGTAGCTCGCATCGTCGCCGCTAGTCATGTCGAAGGTGCCGGTAAATTATTGCAGTTAACGCTGGATATCGGCGGCGAGACTCGTCAGGTGTTTTCCGGCATCAAATCGGCTTATAAGCCCGAAGACCTCGAAGGCCGTTTGACAGTAATGGTCGCTAACCTGGCACCGCGAAAAATGCGCTTTGGTATATCCGAAGGCATGGTGCTAGCTGCGGCTGATGGCACCGGCAATAATGAAGGCATATATTTACTCGAACCAGACAGCGGCGCACAGCCAGGGCAACGCGTAACTTAATAAAATAGCTCAATGAAAGTCATTTAATAAAATCACTTATGAAAACCACGTATATAAAGCCACTTAACAAATTAACCTCATAAACCAGCCTGACAATTCAGATCAGCCCACACATATATTACTAAAAGACCTAAAACACGGTTTATTTATTATTTAACGTCGATTATTCGATGTTCGATAATAGCTTCCCAACGGCAGCCGTCCAGGCGCCTCAATACACGGCCAAAATCATGCAAGAATTTACGGTCATCCTTATCAGCACCATATTGGTCAATAATTTTGTGCTCGCTCAGTTTCTAGGCCTGTGTCCGTTTATGGGTGTCTCCAATAAGCTGGAAACGGCCATCGGGATGGCCAGCGCGACAACCTTTGTATTAACACTGGCCGCCATTTCCAGCTATCTGGTGAATACCTGGATACTTATGCCACTTGGGCTAACCTATTTAAAGACTATCGCCTTTATTTTGGTGATCGCCGTCGTTGTGCAGTTCACCAAGATGTTTATCGAAAAAACTAGCCCACTGCTGTATCGCGTTCTGGGTGTCTTCCTGCCCCTGATCACCACCAACTGCGCGGTGTTGGGCGTGGCATTACAAAACACGGCGAAAAGTCGGTCCTTTATGGAATCGGGCCTCTACGGCTTTGGCGCGGCATTGGGCTTTTCGCTGGTGCTGATATTATTTTCCGCCATGCGCGAACGACTCACCGTCGCCGATATTCCCATGCCTTTTCAGGGTGCTGCTATCGGCATGATTACCGCCGGTCTCGCGGCCCTGGCATTTATGGGTTTTGCAGGATTAGTGTGATTCACTGTTATGCCTGAACTGTCTGCCTTACAACTTCTCCTGACTGGCGTCATTGCCATGGTGGTTTTGAGCGCTGTGTTCGGAGCAATCCTGGGTTTTGCCGCGATCCGTTTTAAAGTGGAAGGCAATCCCCTGGTCGAGCAGATTGACGCGCTGCTGCCACAAACCCAATGCGGCCAATGTGGTCATCCGGGTTGCCGGCCCTATGCTCAGGCCATTGTCGACGAGGGCGAGGCGATTAATCACTGTCCGCCCGGTGGCCAGGCCACCATTAACGCCCTGGCAAACCTGCTCGATATACCCGCCCCCGAGCTGGACGAAGAGCATGGCGAAGAAGCCGAGCTCAAAACCGTCGCTTATATTCGCGAGGCTGAATGCATCGGTTGCACCAAATGTATTGTCGCCTGCCCGGTGGACGCCATCCTTGGCGCTGCAAAGTTAATGCACACGGTTATTGCTGATGAGTGCACCGGTTGCGATCTGTGCGTTGAACCCTGCCCTGTCGATTGCATCGACATGCTACCTGTTCCGAAAAGCCTTTCTGATTGGCATTGGGACACCCCAGACCAGGCCGTCTCAACGCGCCGAAATACTCAGCTGATCGCCACTGACCGCGAACCCGATGTTGCGGCGTGAAAAGGCTCTTTGTGAAAGCCCGCTATGAAAAGTCTTCCATGAGCAAATATTCATGAGAAAAATTTCATGAACAAGACATGGGATATTCCTGGCGGCATTCATCCGCCGGAGAACAAACTGCAATCCCTAAAGCAAGGCATTGCCGAGGTACCCCTACCCGACATTTTGATCCTGCCCCTAAATCAGCATATCGGCGCGCCCGCAATGCCTGTCGTCAAGCCCGGCGACACTGTGCTCAAAGGCCAGCTTGTCGCCGAGCCCAACGGTTTTGTCAGTGCGGCCGTGCACGCCCCTAGTTCGGGCGCCATCGAAGCCATTGAAGACCGCGCGATCCCCCACCCTTCGGCTATGGACGCTAGCTGTATTGTTATTCGCACCGATGGCGAAGACCGCTGGGTTGATCTTCATCCTAATCGCGATTATCGCGCACTCACCATCAGACAACTGCTCAACCTGGTTAGAGATGCTGGCATCACCGGCATGGGTGGCGCGGGCTTTCCCAGCGCCGTTAAGTTGCAGCCGCGGCAAAGCATCGGCACCTTGATCATCAATGCAACGGAATGTGAACCCTATATTACCGCCGATGACGGACTGATCCGCGAACGTGCCGACGAGATTGTTATCGGCATTGATATCCTCGCCCAGATACTGGGTAATCCCCAACAAATATTGATCGGTATCGAAAATAACAAACCGGAGGCCTACACTGCGCTCGTTAACGCCTGTGAATCGGCAGCAAAAAATGGCGCAATCACAAGCTCCATCGAGGTGGTTAGTTTCGCCACCAAATATCCCTCGGGCGGTGAAAAACAACTAATCCAGATTCTCACTGGCCAGGAGGTGCCCAGTGGCAAGCTGCCCGCCGAGCTGGGCATCGTTTGTCACAATATAGGCACCGTTTACGCAGTGTTCAGGGCGGTCTACCTGGGCGAACCGTTGATTTCAAGGATTACCACCGTGACCGGCAATAGCTGCACAAAACCGGGCAACTACGAAGTGCTGCTTGGCACGCCAACAAATCATCTATTGGGCACAGCGGGCTTCGACGAGGTTCTGTGCCAACGCCTCATTATGGGTGGCCCGATGATGGGTTATACACTCAATGACTTAAACGCGCCGGTCATCAAATCGACCAATTGCCTACTGGCCGCTGACATTGTCGAAAGCCCTGCCGGCAACCCAGCCCAGGCCTGTATACGCTGCGGGCATTGTTCAGAAGTCTGCCCCGCGAGTTTGCTTCCGCAACAGCTTTACTGGTATGCAAAAGCCAGGGACTACGATCAACTCGCCAACCATCATCTCGCCGACTGTATCGAATGCGGTGCGTGCTCCTATGTATGCCCCAGCGAAATTCCGCTGGTGCAGTATTACCGCGCAGCCAAAGGTGAAATCCGCCTGATCGAGCAGGAAGTTATCGTCTCTGACCGCGCCCGCCAGCGATTTGAATATCACCAGGAGCGACTCACTAAAGCCGAACAAGATAGAACGGCGAAGCGCGAAGCCCGTCGAGAAGAGGCCAGAAAAAAAGCGGCTGAGCTGGCAAAAAACAACTCAGAAAGTAGCAGCGCAGATGAGAGCGATGTTAATGTCGATTCTGAGGTGATCCAGGCAGCGCTGGCTCGAGTAAGTGCCACTAAAAACTCCCCTGAACAGGAATTAAAACGACTAGAAAGAGCTGTCACTGCCGCCGAAAATCGTCTGGCGAAAGCCGAAGAAAAACTCCGGCAATGCCCGGATGATGATTCACGCAAGAAAGTGCTGGAAGCCGCTGTGGCACAAACCCGCTTGCGTCATGATGATGCGGTCAATAAGCTCTCGCGTTTTAAAATTGCGGATATAGCCAGCGAGCAAACACAGTCGGCCAACGCTTCAGCAAAGCTTGCCGATGACCCGACCGATAAAGATCAGTTGGCCTCAGACCGCGCTTCGCTCGCCATAAAAAATGCCCAACTGAAAGCCGCCCGCCAGGCGGATATGTCCGAACTGGAAAAATTGCAAAACCAACACGATAGTTTGCAAAAACGTGTGGAGAAAGCCCGCAATCGTCTTGAACAAGCCATATCTGATAACGATGACAATATCGACGCCTACCGAGTCGCGGTCGAAAAGCTCGATATCAAATTAAATAATTCCGAAACTGCTATTGCCAATTTTGTTCCCGACGACCGAACATCTGACACCCTCCATATTGAAGACAGCGAGCAACATAACTAATGGCACTGCTCCGCACCACGTCGCCCCACCTCCATGGACCACAAACTACCCAGCATGTAATGCAACAATTATTGCTAGCCACAGTGCCAGGATTGATCGCCCTGTCATGGCATTTTGGCTGGGGTTCGTTAATAAACATTGTGATTGCAAGCTGTACCGCGCTGGCCTGTGAAGCCACTATCGTCTCCTTAAGAAAGCGTCCCGCGTGGTTTTATTTGCGCGATTGCAGCGCGCTGGTGACCGCCGTCCTCATCGGTCTCGCCCTGCCTCCGCTGGCGCCCTGGTGGGTAGTCGTCGTAGCAACCACTTTTGCCATTGTCATTGCCAAGCACCTGTACGGCGGTATGGGCTACAACCCCTTTAATCCGGCCATGGTCGGTTATGTGGTTGTGCTGGTTTCGTTTCCCGTTGAGATGACCACCTGGCCCGTCGCACAAAGCATGCTGCCCGATGGTCTCAGTACGCCGGGATTATGGGAATCTATTCAGGTGGTTTTCCAGTTCTCTGGCAGCGCCGTTGATTCGTACAGCTCGGCCTACCATTCAATAGACGCCTATACAGCCGCAACACCACTGGATTCATTCAAGCACAACAACGGTCTGCTGGCAGAACAGTTCTACGATCAAGATGCCTGGTTTGTGGGTGGCCGATGGGCTGGTGCCGGCTGGGAATGGGTTAACCTGGGGTTTCTCACCGGTGGTTGCTACCTACTATATCAACGAATTTTTACCTGGCACGCCCCGGTCGCCATGTTGAGTGCCTTAAGCATAATGGCGTGGCTAAATTTCGACGGCGGCAGCTCGGTTAGTAATGGTTCCGCAAGCATGCACCTGCTGAGTGGTGCCACTATGTTAGGTGCTTTCTTTATCGTCACCGATCCTGTTACGTCCGCTGTGTCTCATACCGGGCGTCTTATCTATGGCGCGTTAATAGGTGTGCTAATTTTTGTTATTCGCGCCTGGGGGAACTACCCGGATGCAGTGGCATTTGCAGTCTTATTAATGAACTTCGCCGCACCCTTTATTGATTACTACACGTTGCCCCGCACCTATGGTCACGAAAAATACGGCCTCGGCAAAAAGGCATCAACCAGCCAACAATCACTGGACAAGGATTAGCCCCTTGTTAACAAAATCAATTGGATTCAACAGCCTGGTGTTAGCCGCGTTTGCACTCGTTACGGCGCTGCTGCTGGCAAGCACTTATCTGGGCACCAAAGATCAAATAGCAGAATCTGAACGACAGGCTGCTGAAAAAGCGCTGCTGGAAATTATCCCCAACGAACGACACAGCAACGATATGTTGGTCGATACGCTAGCAATTCCACAACAGTTTTGGAGCAAGCTCGGCTTGCATAAAGGTGGTGAAATTAATATCGCCCGCAATCATGGGAAAATAGAAGCTGTGATTGTGCCCGCGGTCGCACCCGATGGTTATAGCGGCGATATACGCCTCATTGCTGGTGTCAATATGGACGGCACTGTGGCTGGTGTGAGAGTACTAAGCCATACCGAGACGCCGGGGCTGGGGGATAAAATAGATCTGAAAAAGGATGACTGGATATTATCCTTCCAGGGTAAATCGCTGACCGAGCCGGTATCATCAAAGTGGCAGGTAATAAAAGATGGCGGCGAATTTGATCAATTTACCGGTGCCACTATTACACCGCGTGCCGTGGTGACTCTGGTGAAAAAAGTATTGGAATACTTTGCTGAAGATAGACCGCGAATCTTAAAATTAGCTGTGCCAGCATCGAGTGCAACTAAACAACAGGAAGCTACCGATGAGTGACGTCTCCTACCGAGAAATCAGCCGCAACGGCCTATGGGATAACAACCCGGCACTGGTGCAATTGCTCGGCTTATGCCCCCTGCTCGCCGTCACTGGCTCAGTGGTCAATGCACTTGGGCTTGGGCTTGCCACCATGGCCGTATTGGTCGGCTCAAATGCTGTGGTGTCACTGATTCGCAACCGCGTCACCGACGCCGTGCGTATTCCAGCCTTTGTCATGATTATCGCCACCTTCACCACCTGCACCGAAATGTTGATGAAGGCCTACACCTATGAGCTATACCAAATCCTCGGCATTTTTATTCCGCTGATTGTTACCAATTGTACGATACTGGGTCGGGCTGAAGCCTTTGCCAGCAAGAATGCCCTTATCCCCTCAATCGCCGATGGATTGCTTATGGGTCTGGGCTTTGGCGCGGTATTACTGGTACTTGGTGGGATTCGCGAAGTATTGGGCAGCGGCACTCTTTTTGCGAATATGGATTTATTATTTGGCCCGGTTGCCGCTAACTGGTCAATACAAGTGTTTGGTAGCGGCTATAGTTTCCTGGTCGCCATTCTACCGCCCGGCGCGTTTATTATTACCGGTCTGTTGATCGCGGTAAAAAATGCTCTCGACACGCGGGCCAAACAACGCCGCGATGCGCTCAAGGCAAGGCCTGTAAAAGGGGCGAAACGGGTGCGGACCACGGGTGTGGTTCATTAATTTCTACCTATTCCGATGATCTTTCTCCCCCGGCTTTTTCGGATGTGCATAGGGGTGAGGTCGGTGGTTGGCAATTTCAAAGGGTATTTCAGCAACCTTGGCCATACTTTGCTGCCAGGCATCTAGCAGACGATCTTCACCCTCATAATTAAACGGGTCCAGCAAACCCTGCTCAAGATCACCACCGGGTTCAGGTCTATTTTCCAGCAACCAGTCAACGGTCAGGCCAAGCGCTTCTTCAACCGGATTAATGTCCTGATAATCTAGCTGATGTTTAATCTTGCTGGTATCCATCAGTCGATGATGGGTTGACGGCCCCATGGTATATGCGCGAGCAGGCAGGGCCAGCTCATAGGGCATACTAATGATGTCAAATTTATGACCCATTTTTGCCGCCACTAGCTCGATTACCTGGCTAAGCGTTAGCTGGGTATCGTCACCACAGTTATATATCTGGCCAGCTGATTCACGGGGCTTGTCCGCAGCCAATAAAACGCTGTGAGCGAGATTAGCGACAAAGCCGTGGGTTGATAGATTGAGGCCCGCATCGGGGACAATAATGTGCGGACGTGTATCCAGCACCCGACGCATAATCGCCCACTCTCGTGGCACCAGTTGCCGCGGGCCGTAAACATAGGGATATCGAAAGTGCGCTGCCTCCGGATGGTGATCCAGAACAGCTTGCTCAGTCTGGGCAATAAGATAGGAAAACCGGTGTTCTTCCTCACTGCTCACAAGCGGGTCGTCTTCACGCACCGGAATGGGCATACCCTCCGGACTGAGGCGATCGGCATGCATATAACCACGATAACTGGCCACGCCGCCGACACTGACAAAGCGACCCACCTTGCCAACCAGTGCTTCGGCCAAAAATCGCACCCGACCGTAAGTGACAATGGTCAGGTCAAAGGTTCGTCCTTTTAGTGATGTCTCAATGGTTTCGAGGAAGTGGGGGTCACCATGAATATGCTCAACCTCCGGTGGAATTTCAGGAATTTCATGGGTGCCACGATGAAAAATAGCAACTTCGTAACCTCTTTCCAGCAAACCGTTAACAATATAAGGCCCTGTTGGCCCGGTACCACCTACGACGAGTGCTTTCATTTTTCCCCCGGTTGTTAAGACAAAATATGTATTATTAAGACGTAATTCAGATGTAGTTTAAAAATTGTTCAGCGAGATAGCTTGTCAGAATAGACGGACTCATGTCCAGTCAAAAGCCTATGTAATAAGCCAAATTGGTCTAAACTTCTTCTCAACATCCTAAAAGCGGTTTATGCTTGGTTATCAAAGTTGCCCGCTAAGTAATCGCTACTTTCATGAAAAAATAGCGTTCATCAAGAAAATAGGGCTTAGCTAGCAAATAAAATTCACTAGCGAGCCGCTTTATCAGCAATAAAGCGACCAATAGATTCACAGTATTAATTCAAATCCAGCTTAGTTCACACATTTAATGGGAGAAAACCATGCTTGATTATCTGATTAAAGGCGGCACCCTCGTCGATGGCACTGGCAGCGCTAGACGCCTGGGCAATATCGGCATCAAAGACGGACGCATCACTGCTGTTGGCGATGTCGATGAAGCCGCTAAAGAAACCATCGATGCCACTGGCAAGATCGTCTCGCCGGGCTTTGTCGATATCCACACTCACTACGACGCCCAGGTATTCTGGGATCCAAACATCAGCCCTTCATCCTACCATGGCGTCACCTCTGTATTTGCAGGCAACTGCGGATTCTCCGTCGCACCCCTGGTACCAGAAGCAGGCGATTACATCATGCGTTTACTGGCTAAAGTAGAAGGCATGCCCTTAAACGCTTTGCAGGAAGGCGTGGACTGGAACTGGGATTCTTTCGGTAGTTACCTGGATTTACTCGAAGGCAAAATGGCCATCAATATTGGCTTTCTGGTCGGCCATTGCGCGCTCCGGCGCGTGGTAATGGGCGAGGGTTCTGACCAGCCCGCAACACCCGAGCAGCTTGAAGCCATGAAAGATCTTCTAAAGGTTTCCCTTGCTGAAGGTGGCATGGGCTTCTCATCCTCACAATCACCCACTCATAACGACGGCGCAGGCGAACCGGTGCCGTCACGCGCAGCAGAACCTGAGGAGCTGATTGAGCTGGCCGGCTGTCTGAAAGATTATCCTGGCACCCTGCTCGAATTTATTCCTTCCGTCGGTATCTTCAGTGAAGAAAAGATGGAGCTAATGACCAATATGTCGCTGGCAGCGCAACGCTCACTCAACTGGAATGTCATGATTGTGACCCGGGGCACCCGAGAAATTGTGACAGAACAACTCAAAGCCAGCGATTACGCGGCCGCGCGTGGTGCCCAGGTGAAAGCACTGACGTTTGCCCAACCGGTGTCATTGCGCATCAATCTATGGAGTGGCTTTGGTCTGGATTCCTTCCCCGGCTGGGCTGGAATATTGGCCCTGCCCATGGACGAGCGAAAAGTCGCCTTTGCCGACCCCGCCGTGCGAGAAAACCTGGTGCGCGGCGTTGCCCACCCAGATATTCCCCTGGCTTTACGCGCCACTGGCAATTTCAAACGCATGCTGGTGGAAGAGACCTTCTCCGATGCCACGGCTGACTACCAGGGCAGAATCCTCGGCGAACTGGCAGAAGAGATGGGCAAAGAACCCAGTGATTTGTTCTTCGACATCGCCATCGCCGATAATCTAAAAACCACTTTCCTACCTAATCTTGGCGGTAACGATGAAGAAAGCTGGGCTTTGCGCGGTGAGATCTGGAAAGACCCTCGCACCCTGGTGGGCGCATCTGACGCCGGAGCCCATCTGGATATGATCGATACCTTTGCCTTTAGCACGACACTGCTCTCCCAGGGGGTCAGGGACCACGAATTATTGACTCTCGAAGAAGCGGTGTGTGCCATCACCGACACCCCAGCGCGATACATGGGCTTAATTGAGCGCGGTCGTTTACAGGAGGGCTGGCATGCCGATGTGGTCATCTTTGACGAGGCAACAGTCGGCAAAGGTCCTATCCACACTCGTTATGACCTGCCAGCAAATGCAGGCCGATTGTACTGTGAAGCCAACGGCATAGATCGGGTTTTCGTCAATGGCCAGGAAATCATCCGGGATAATGAATTAACCGGCGTCAAGCCAGGCGTTGTGATGCGCTCTGGTCGGGATACCGAAACTGTGCCGATTCCCGCTTTTCAGTAAACCGCTAAAAAGCCGAGAGATAAATTTCTCTCGGCTTTTTATTGCCTGGCTTTCTAATAAATAGCCTCCTACTGGCAACTATAATAATTATTTTTAAATAATAGCTATTTACGGATAACAAATGCTCACCATCAACGCCACTGACATGATCGGAAAAGGACTACACCGGGAATGCTATAGCCACCCTCAAGATCAGAATCTATGTATTAAGATTGCCGTCAATGAAAACGTAAAAGAGACGCGTCGCGAACAAAAGTATTATCGACTATTAAAAAAACGACAAATTTGCTGGGATATGTTGCCGAAGTATTATGGCAATATGGACACCAATCTCGGCTCCGGTGCGGTTTTTGAGATGATCAGAAATCACGATGGCAGCGTATCTAAAACCCTGGAGTTTTATCTTAAATCTATTCAACAAACCGAACGTTGTTACTCGGGTCTGGCCAGCGCTTTTTTTGCCCTGAAAAAATATTTGCTCAATGAGCAGATTATCACCATGACCATTAAGCCAAAAAATGTGCTCTACCAGGAAATCAATGATGATGCGGGCAAACTCATTATCGTCGATAATATTGGTAATTCTGACTACATCCCCATTGCTAACTACAGCAAAACTCTTGGCGACAGGAAAATAAAACGTAAGTGGTATCGTTTCGAAGACGCCATTCTAAAGGCATATCCGGATAACGCCGCGTTCAGAAATATTATTAAATCCGGAACCTAGGTCAACATAAAAACCGTATTCGAAATATCATCGATTATATTTCTACGTGCTTTCAAGTAATAATCGCACTTTAAATACAGCTAATTGTTATTTGAATAATCCTCAGATATATCGACCTCATCGTCACGCAACCACACATAAAGCCCGGGGATTACCATCAACGTCAATATAGTCGATGACACCAGGCCAAATATTAGCGAAATAGCCATACCATGGAACATCGGGTCAGGCAAAATAAATGCTGAACCGACCATCCCCGCAATCGCGGTAAGAATAATAGGCTTGGCACGAACCGCCCCGGCTTCAATAGCGGCTTTACGAATCGGCATACCATCTTTATTTTTGCTATGAATAAATTCAATAAGCAATATTGAATTACGTACAACGATGCCGGATAAGGCAATCACACCGACCATAGACGGCATCGAGAATGTAGAGTCGGATATCCAGTGACCAATAAGAACCCCGGAAAAACCTAAAGGCACCGGCACCAGCACCACCAACGGTGTTCTAAAACTACCGAACTGGCCAACCACTAACATATAAATCCCCACCAGGGCAATACTAAAGGACACCCCCATATCGGAAAATGTTTCGTTGGTCACGTCCCATTCACCCATCCACAGCAATGAAGTTTTGCTTTCATCCTCTGGTTGACCGGAATATCGAATCTCGGGTGCCTCGCCTGAAGGCCATTCCATATTGTCAATTATGTCACCCACTTCAACCATGGCATAAGCCGGCGCATCTTTCGCCCAGCCTCGAGTGCCAGCGGTAACCAGGTCAGCAAAGCGGCCATCGCGTCTATAGATAGGGTATGAAGCTCGCTCACTGCTGATCGTAACCACATCGCCTAACTCACGAATATCGCCGTTTAAAGTAGAGATCGGTGTCGACAATATTCGCTCACTGAGCACTAACGATGCTTTGGGCTGACGGACAACAATGGGAATCGGATTTCTACCGTCGCCCCTATGGGAGTAGCCCAAACTAACACCGCCCAGTAAGGCTGAGAGTGTGTCATAGACGACACTTTCATCAACCTGATGGAACTCCAGGTTTTCCTGGTCAATAGCAATCCTCAGACGCATCGCCGGTGTGCCGTAAGAATCGTCACTTTCGGTAAGTTGTTCAACCTGATCAATTGCCTGGCGAACGCCTCTCGCAGTGGCCCGCCGAGTCTCCGCATCGGGGCCATATATTTCGGCGGTCATAATATAAGGTGCAGGTGGCCCTGGCGGGGCTTCAACCAATTCAATTGAGGTGTGCTCAGGCATATCCAGGGCTTTCAACTTTGCCCGAACTTCAAGGGCTATCTCATGGCTATGGCGTTCTCGCTCCCACTTGGGACTTAACCTCAGGCGTAATTCACCCTGCTCCGGCAGATTGCGCATATAGTCCTGGCGCACCAGTCCGTAGAAATGAAATGGTCCCGCCATTCCCGCGTAGAGCTGCATATTTTCAACTTCGGGAATATCGTCGACCAGAGTGGCGGCATCCAGTAACACTCGCTCGGTAATTTCAAGAGCAGAGTTTTCAGGCAGATCAAACAGCACCTGGACATCCTGCTTGTCGTCGAAAACCATCATCTTCAAGATGATTAATTTGTTGTATGGGATTAGAAACGACAACAGCGTAAGCAACACTGCTGCAACGATTATCAACCTGGCCCGCGCTGGAGTTAGCAACATGCCGCTGGCAAACTTGCGATAATAAAAGCCGAATATGCCGCCCTGAGCGGTCTGTTCGTCAGTCTCATCTTCCTCTTCCCAATGTTCTGCCATAGTATCTTCGCCACCGTGACGGAGCTTCAACATCGCCCAGGGCACCACGATCAGAGCAAGGAATAATGAAAATATCATCGCCGCCGACGAAGAAATCGGGATCGGCTTCATAAACGGTCCATTAAAACCCGTGCTATATAGCAGCGGCAACATGGCGGCAACCACCGTAAAGGTGGCGATGATGGTCGGATTGCCAACTTCCGAAACGGCATCTATGGTTGCCTGCCGCCAACTGCGCCCGTGTAACATTTTCCAGTGTCTCGATATATTTTCGATAATGACAATGGCATCGTCCGCCAAAATAGCGATGGCAAATATCAAGCCAAACATGGTCAACCGATTTAAGGTGATGTCCAGTAACCAGCAGACAAAAAAGGTCAGCAGGATAGTCGCGGGGATAACGACCAGAATCACCAGGCCTTCGCGCCAACCCAGAAACAGTGACATAATGATGACAATAGCGCCTGTCGCCAGCAGCAGGTGGCCGATCAATTCATTGGCTTTGTGCTCAGCAGTTTTACCAAAATCACGGGTGACTTCGACCATCACTTCATCGGGAATCAGGCTACCGCGAATCAATTCAAGACGCTTTAGCACGTCCTTACTGATTTCCACCCCGTTGGCACCCTTACGCTTAGCAATCGCCAAACTTACCGCGGGCAATCGCTCAAAGCTTCTTTCACCATTGGCATCGGTGATCGGCAATAATTGCCAAACACTGTGCTCGCCGAGGCTAGCACCCACCACCACCCTGGCAACGTCACGCAGATAGACCGGTCGGCCATCATAGGTGGTAATCACCAGCAAGCCGATATCCTTAGAACCCTGTAAAGTTCGTCCGACAAAAACCGGAGTAGATTGATCCTTATTTCTTAAATTGCCAGCCAGAAAAGCACGATTAGCGTTGCGAACTTTTTCCACAACCTGATTTAGTGTCACGCCGTACAGTGTGAGCAATTCAGGGTTTGGTTCGATGCGAATTTCTTTGGGATGACCGCCGACAATATAAGTGAGGCCGACATCATCAACTTTGACGAGCTCATGCTTTAACTCTTCGGCCAGATCATAGAGTGCGTCTGTGCGCCATCTACCTTCATTGCCGGGGCGCGGAGAAATTGTCAGAACAACCACAGCGACGTCATCGATGCTGCGGCCAATTACCAGAGGCTGAGCAATGGCCTCTGGTAGCATATGGCGATTCACTTCGATGGCATCATTGACTCGGGCAATCGCTGAATCATCATCATGGCCGGTATCGAAACGCAAGCTGATGGCGATGCCTTCGTCTCGGGTCATGGAGACGATGTGATCAACGTTATCGATGCCTTTAAGGATATCTTCAAAAGGTTTGGTGACCAGCTCGACCACGTCTTCCGCCTTGAGTCCCGGCGTATCAACAAAGATGTCGATAAAAGGCACGGTGATCTGGGGCTCTTCTTCCCGGGGCATGCTCACTAAAGCCATGCCGCCCAGCACGATAGAAATAATAAGAACCAGCGGTGTCAACGCCGATTGAACAAAGCCCTGAGCGATTCGCCCAGCAATACCGAGAGCCATAGTTAGCCCTCTGTCCCAATTTCGGTGGACTGACGGATCAGAACATCACCTTCCCTCAAACCGGATAATATTTCGATAGCCCCCTCAACGGGGATACCCGGTTGCACCACTATCTCTATACCGTTCACCAGCCGCACATAGCTCAGACCATAGCGGCGATGCAGATATTCCATGGGAATAACAAAGGCCTGACGTTGCCCGGTGGCCACCCAAACCCGAATACGCTCGCCGACAAAAAAATCACCCAGCCCGGCGACCGAGACATCCGCTACCACACGACCATTGTCCAGTTCAGGGTAAACCTGGGTAATCAGGCCATCGCGGCGGCGACTATTGGTCGCTTCAAACTCCACATCCAGCATGCCTCTATCGCCAACCAGAATCGTGTCGCCCTCCTTGATAAAGCGTGCGTGGCGCTCGGGCAGAGTTAACCTCAAGATATAACTTTCAGCCGCTATTTGAGCAATGGGCTCGCCAGGCAAAACCACTGCGCCCTGGGTCACACCAACATTGAGCACTCTACCGGTAGCGGGCGCCAATACATCACCTTCAATCTGAGCTTGCCGAATCACTGCCTGGTCGGATTTAAGGGCAGCGATATCTGCCGACACCACATCGACCCGAGTTTGCGCCTCATCCTGCTTAGCCTCACTAATTTTGCCCGAGGCGTAGAGTTTTGAGACTCTTTTTAAGGTAGTTCGCGCAAGCTTTAGTTGCGCCTGGAGAGAGCGCAATTTAGATTCGGTCGCAGCAATCTGGAGACGCTGTTTCGGGTCTCGAACCCGAGCTAATTTTTGCCCGGCCTCGACCGTATCGCCTTCATCGACTAACAGCTCCACAAGAGTACCGCCGATCCGCGCCCTCGCAGTGGTCACATCAACGGTTTGCACCATAGCAAATAGTGATTTCAAATCGGCAACGGCCTGTCGTTTGACGGTTAATTGGTTATGCTCGACCAGATTGCCAGAGAGTTTTCCTTCTGCCAGACTTTCCGTTGAACTCTCTGCCCCACTTGCCGCCATGGCCAACTGCCAGGCAACACCCAGGCTAAGCAGAATCAATATAGCGATGCTTGAGATTGGCAAAGCGCCGAATTTTAAATTGGGCAAACGATTAATGAAGAAATTAGCCATTAAATACCTTTAAAATAAAACAAATATAAATCTGCTGATGTTTTGAAACAATCCATCATCAGTGGCGGCATAATAAGCGCCCTGAATGTCTGCCTCGGACATTGTGCTAAACCCTTACACTGTGATACTGGCTGGCTTTAAGAGCTTAAAACCAGCGCGGAGTTTACCAAAAATAGCTTTTAAAGCGTCGAAAAATATTATTGGATATTTGTATTATTTAGCTCTTACACTCTATATAGAATACAAAATCAGCCTGGAACATCGGTTGAGCGTTTTTTATATCAGTTTTAATAACAGGTAATCACCGGCATTTAAGTGCTCAATCTAACAAAGCCCTAACCAACCGGTTTCGTTTATGACTACAATCATCCATTATTTCGATTACAAAAGTCCTTACGCCTATCTTGCCCAGAAACAAACTTTTTGTTTGCATGCTGACACTGATCAATCAGTCGAATGGCTACCATACACTCTGGACATCCCCAGCTTTTTAGGTGCTGTAGAACTAGACGATTCCGGCCAGGACTCACTAAACATGCGCAACGATCATCAGTGGCGTCGGGTCAGGTATTCCTATATGGATTGTCGTCGTGAAGCCAACCGTCGCGGCCTGACCATCCGTGGCCCTCAAAAAATATTTGATAGCTCCATCGCTCATATCGGTTTTTTGTACGCCAAACGAAATGGAGACTTCAAGAATTATCACAATTTCGTCTACGAGCAGTTTTGGCAACGCCAGTTAAATATTGAAGATCCTACCGAAATAGCCGCCACCCTTGAACGCTTCGAGATAGATGCCAGTGGGTTTTTAGACTATTTCAATGGCCAGGGTCGGGCTGACCTGCTGAAAATTCAGCATGAGGCGGAGACCAACGGCGTTTTTGGTGTGCCCAGTTTTTTAGTGGGCGATGAACTCTTCTGGGGTGGCGAGCATCTTGGCCACATAAGAGCACTACCTGGCCTGAAAAAATAGTAACGTAATAAAACTCGACAAGGAAAATTTCGTAAGGAGCCTTTCTGTCTGCTAACTCTACTGTTCTTCGATAAGCGGTGCATCTTGCTTTAAAGATGAATAATATCGAGCCGCTTCTTTTATTTCATCGTCCGTTAAATTAAATGTTACTTTCGACATCGTGCTGTCTGCAATTACCTGACTGCGATGGGCATACAGTTTGTTTTCTATATCTTGCTGGCTCATGTCACGCAAATCCGGCCACTCGTCATAAAAAGCCTTTCCAGCCAGTTCATGGCACATCGCGCAGTGTCGAACAACAGCTGACTGCCCTTCAGAACCCAGTTCATTTTCAAGTGATTCAATGAAGTTGACGACATGCCAAATATCTCCCTTGCTCAAGGTGTCGCGAAATGAAGGCATTACATCTCTCCCCTCAGCAATTTTCCATGCAAATTCACCGGACGTTTTTTTGCCCGCTATACGTAACAGGTTCGCCGGCCTGTTATTCAGCGTGAGTCCAACAATGCCGTCGCCTTCGCCCCAATAACCGTGGCAGCCCTGGCAGTGTTTCGAAAACAGCATTTTGCCGTGACTGACAGATTCAACATCATAGCGAATAGGATTGGTCTTTGCCGCTTCAGCTTCAGGGGCTTGCCAGGGCACACCTTCGGTAAAGCCTAATGGCACTAAAATAAACAGGGGTATAACCAAAACCCCCCTTAGCGCCGAGAAGAATCTGATTCTAACCGGCATTTTTTTCGAATACCCCCAATCTTTTTTGGGTGCCGATAATGCCGCTTTTATAGATGCCTTCGATCATGGGGACCACCTCTGGTAGTGGCACCGTGCCGTCGGGCTGAAAACTACTGCCCCACTCAACACGACAGCTATCCGGGCCGGTTTCAAAAACCCGAAACGTCGACAGGTAATGGGTAATCGGTAGCGGCGCTTCACCCAGAATAGAATAACTCATCATCATATTTTCTTCGTCGAGAGCCTCGCAGCGTTCCTGCACGGTGCCGGTGGGTGTTTTGATAGTCCTGATCGCCAATAGGCCTTCGCCTTCCATGGAGATATCATCCGGGCCCATGCCTTTCATAATATTGCCGATGCCGGCAAAGTCGGACAACAGTTTCCAGGCCTCACGGGCTGGTGCTTTAATATCTCGCTTGATCATTACTGATGCCATGGTCTACTCCTCGATTAACTGATATTGATTCCACGTGTTTGCGAAAAATGTCTATAGTAAATAGCACGGACTAGCCAACATCGCAAATTTAAGGGTAAAGCTAATTAAGGAGAAAACTATGGAATACACCAAGCTTGGCAATACCGGCCTAACCGTGTCGCGTATCTGTCTCGGTTGCATGAGTTACGGCGAGGGCGACTGGCGGGAATGGACGTTGGATACCACTGCGGCCCGAGAACATTTCGCCATTGCGCTGGAATCTGGGGTGACCTTTTTCGACACTGCCGATGTCTACTCCAATGGTAGCAGCGAAGAAATCACCGGGCATTGGCTAGGCGAGATGGCTGCCCGCGATGATATCGTTATCGCGACCAAGGTACAGGGCCCAATGAGTTATGAATCGGGGGCTTCGGGAGCGACCAACCATAATCGCCAGGGCTTAAGCCGCAAACACATTATCGAGGCTTGCGAAAACTCCCTGCGTCGTTTAAACACCGACTATATCGACCTTTACCAAATTCATCGCTGGGATTTCCGCACCCCCATAGAAGAAACTCTGGATGCCCTCGATACGTTGGTGCGTTCTGGCAAGGTGCGTTACCTCGGTGCTAGCAGTATGGCCGCCTGGCAGTTTTCTCAGGCCCTGTACACGGCGAAAGAATTCGGCTGGCAGCGCTTCGTATCCATGCAAAACCACTACAACCTGATCTATCGCGAAGAGGAACGGGAAATGATCCCGCTGTGTATCGACCGGGGCATTGGCCTTATTCCCTGGAGCCCACTAGCCCGCGGTTTCCTCGATGGCAACCGTAGCGCCGAAAAAGGTGAAGGCCCGACCAAGCGCGCTCAAACTGACCATATGGCCCGCACCATGTATTTTAAAGATAACGATTACAAGATTGCCGAAGCGGCCCAACAAGTCGCCAGGAATCATGACATTACTCCCACGCAAGCTGCTTGCGCCTGGGTATTACAGGCGCCAGGGGTTACCGCACCAATAATCGGCGCGACCAAAATCCATCATCTTCAGGAAATCTTTGCCACCGTGGATATCAAACTCAGTGGTGAAGAAATTGCCACTATGGAGACACCTTATCGACCCCATGCCATTGCTGGTCACTCACAGCCGACACCTGCTCGCATGCTCAAATAGTCGGGACCAAAACGACAAACGAACAGCAAAACATTGCATCGGTCTGTATGCGTATGCTTTATTAGACGCACATATCACTTATAAGAAAGCACAGGAGTACGGCAAATGAATCCCAAACATATGCTCGATGGCATCAAAGTTCTCGATTTCACTCAATTTCTCGCTGGACCTGCGGCTACGCGCCTAATGGCCGAGATGGGTGCGGAGATCGTCAAAATTGAAGAACCAACCGTTGGCGATAACTCCCGTTATTTTCCCTACAAGGCACCGGATGGTCGTAGCGCTTATTACGTACAACAAAACCGGGGTAAAAAATCGGTTGCCATCGATATGAAATCGGAACAGGGCAAAGACATTATTCGAAAAATGATTCCTCAGTTTGATGTGCTTATCGAAAATTATTCCGCCGGGGTCATCGGCCGCCTGGGATTCAGTTGGGAAGAAGTAAAAAAACTTAATCCAAAAATGATCATGTGCTCGATATCCACTTTCGGCCAAACTGGGCCGCTCTCACATTTACCTGGCTATGACTATATCGCCCAGGCCTATTCCGGAGTTACCGCGATGATTGGCCCATCCGATGGCCCGCCGTCATTAGTGGGCCTTGCCATTGGCGATGTCTCTACCGGTGTCCACGCGGCAACCGCCATCGGCTACGCATTGTTTCACCGTGAACGCACCGGCAACGGACAATATCTCGATATCGCTCTGCTGGATACTTATTTCCACCACCACGAAGTCAACGTCCAGGACTACAGCGCAAGCAAGGGTAAATCACTACCCAGGAGACTGGGCACCCACCACAATGTCATCGCCCCTGGCGGCATGTTCAAAGGCAGGGAACGCTATTTCTTTATTATCGCCCTCACCCATCAATGGGAGCCCTTCTGTAATGCAATTGGCAAACCAGAGTTAATGGAGGATCCACGCTTTAAGGAAACCGATACTCGGATTGAAAACCGCTTTGAACTGGCTAAAATAATTGAAGCCTGGATGGCTGAGCAGGAAAGCGATGACGCCGTACAAAAAATCCTCGAAGACCATCGCATTCCCGTGGCGCCTATTCTTGAAGTTGAAGAGGCCATGGCACATCCACATCTAATTCAGCGAGAAACCGTGCGAACTATTACTGATCGCAGTCTCGGTGAATTCCAGGTGCCGGGCATGCCCTTAAAGTTTTCGGAATTTCCCGGCCACCTGCCTCTAATAGCGCCTTACCTCGGCGAGCAGAACGCGGAAGTACTCTCCGAATACCTGTCTATGTCTCCAGAAGAAATAGCCAAACTGAAAAGCGACGGGGTACTGGGGTCTGAACCCGTTCCTGATTAGTCCGGGAACGGACGGCAAATTTCAACAAGCTTAAAAACGAAAATCGAGAACAAACTATGAAAATTGGATTTATAGGGGTCGGCAACATGGGCGGTCCCATGTGTCGCAATATCATTAAAAATAGTGGTCACGAAGTGATTGTTTTAGACCTGGATAAGGAGGCCGTTGCACGCTGTACCGAGCTGGGCGCAAAGGCGGGTACGTCGCCTAAGGCCATCGCCGCAGAAGTGGATGTGATCATGACCTCCCTGCCCCACCCAAGAAATGTAGAACAGGTGGTGCTGGGTAAAGATGGCATTGCTGAAGGCATCAAGCCGGGTTCGATCTATTGTGACCTCAGCACCAACTCGCCCATTTTAATTCGCAAATTGGCGGCTCACCTCGATAAACAAGGTGTCACCATGCTCGATGCACCGGTCAGTGGCGGTGTGGTGCTGGCCGAAAAAGGCAAAATCGCCATTATGGTCGGCGGCGATAAAATCACCTTCGATAAACTCACACCCCTCTTTGAATCCTATGGTGAAAACGTGGTGTATTGCGGCAATATTGGTAACGGTTGTGTCGCCAAAATCTCCAACAACCTGATCGCCTTTTGTAATATGGCCGCCAGCGCTGAGGGGCTAATGCTAGGGGTCTCCGCCGGCATCGATCTGGAAGTATTAAACCAGGTAATAAGAAATAGCAGCGGCAACAGTATGACTTTTCGAGCTGTGGCCAAAAATGCCAAGTCCGGCGACTGGACCGCCAGCTTTGCCATCGATCTTGCCTACAAGGATATGCACCTGGCTCTGGAGTTAGCCGACGAATTGGGCGTGCCATTAATGCTAAGCCCAACCGTTCATAATCTTATGCGCATGGCCAAAGGTCTGGGTTATGAGCAGGATGACGCGACCGCCATTATGCGAGTCTATGAAGATACTATGAACAAGGTGCTAAAGCTGGATGATTAGTTTGCGCGGCTATTATCCCGGTGGAATTAGAAGACCGTTCTAATAAACACTTGGGGGAAAGACTAAAGGAAAAACATCAATGAACTGGGATGCAATTGGTGCAATAGATGAGATTCTCGGTGCGGGAGCGGTGGTGGTATCACTGGTCTACCTTGCTGATCAAACAACATACTCACAGCGCACTCGCGAAACTCCGGGGAATATCTGCAGGCTCAGTTCATTGGTCTATCCTCTCAAGAAATAGACCCTCTGCCAAACTCAGGACAGTTCATGATGCGGCGATTGCGCTTTAAGGCAAAGTTATATATAAAAATTATATATAACTGAAAGGCGTCTATCGAGATGATACGATTCTACAATCGGTAATAGGGGAAAAATGATTTAATAAGCCCAGGATTACCTTTCAGCTCACCCTTTGTGTGGTGAGAATAATCTATGTAATCTTGTTTGTCGGCAGCTAAAGCAAGTGACATAAAGGTTAATTTAACATCAGAAAACCCAGCCTTGAATTTAAACAGGTTGTCTTTCTTGAGCCCCAAACCTCCACCGAGTATCAGATTTTTACAATTCATATTTTGAAGGTGCTCTATTATTTCAAAAAACATTAATTTTGATGGAGCAAACTTTAAATCCGCAGAATGTGTTCCGCCGAGATGATAAAAAGAGGCATTATTGCCCACCGTAAAGAGACCGCCAGATGAAATCTTATCGTCATTATCATAAACAAGGCAAAGCATCCCTTTCTTCTGAAAAACCAAATGTAAATAGTCCCAGTATTCGTCACTAAAATAATAATAGTCCGTCGCGGATAGTCTCGACATAGTTGATTCGTATAGGTTTTTAAAATCCTGCCATTTCCCCCACTCATTAAACTTTACGTAATAACCAAGCTTTATTAGTTTTCGAATATTTCGTCGATGATTTGTTGAAAACATACTCCTAATGTTCTCAATGCTATTGCCAAGCGGCACGTTTACAATAGGGCCATGTCTAAGCAAAGCAACATCTAAGCGGCCGGGAGAAACATATTTTTCTAAATATTCATTATTAAATGGTTGCAAATGGGACAGCAAGGTTAAGATGCCCTGATCCTTCATCAAATTTTGTAACGAAAATATAAATTTTTCGTATTCATTTTTATTAATTTCTCTATTTGATATAATTCCAGGGTAGCCATAAGGACATTTAGCATCAAATTTGTATTTTTTCCAATCCACTTCTAACGAATTAAGCATCACTGGAACGATTACCTGGAGATCATCAGCTTCAAAGTATATTCCTTTTGGTATGCAATTATTTAATTTTGCTTCTATCTCTGTATAAAATGAGGTTTGATAGAAATTATGGTCTATTTTTTTAAGGAGATTTGACCATTTGATATCACTAGTGCTAATTAGCGAACTTACACTCATTGAAAATATTCCATTTATTAATTAATATATTATTTACTAAGGGCATTTTTAAAATTGAAAAGTGTAAGATTATTTTAGCTATACACCCATTAAATCTATACCGATCTTACCAATATCAGACATCGACACTGGCGTAGCATTTATAATTCTCATCACATCACATCGGCAGATCAAAATGAACTATAATCCCATCTGGCGCAGACGAATATCTGCATAGTAATCAGCCAGCCGTTATATGGAGAATAGAGAAAAAGAAAGTCAAGTGTGCAACCCTGCCCGATAGCAGTGGGCCTGTCCGGACCCACTATGGTTTTATAGTTTAACCGATACTTTTATTAGGCGACACTGTACTGCCAGGCGATGCGTCACCACTAAGGCGCATCCACATAACCACACATATAAAACTCTATAAAACTTCACATATAAAACTCTATAAAACTTATAGGCACGATTCCAAAAAAAGATTGGTGCTGACACTTTCTAAGAAATGCTCGATACTGAGTTGGTGATCACCACGACCAGCGGCACAGATCGCGGCCACAACGACGTGTGTTTGGATATATTGATATGCCCAAACGATGTACCACTGAAGCTGTTTTTCACTTCCTTATACAAACTCAAATAACTGTAAGTACCTATCACCTATGAACAAAGACATCGAAAAAGGGCCAATAGCAATCATCGGCGCAGGAGGACATGCCACAATTGTTGCCAGCACGCTTCTCGCGGCCGGACATGACGTCGATGGGTTTTATGATGACAATCCAACAGCAAGGGGCATAAAAATACTCGGAATACCTGTCAAAGGCCCTATCAATACATTAAGCCGAGACAATTGTGCAGGGGCGATCCTGGGCATTGGTGCGAACGAAACTCGAAAAAGACTTGCCAACGAACTCTCACTCAATTGGATAACCGTTGTTCATCCATTCTCGTACGTGGATCCAAGCGCAAAATTAGGACGGGGGACCATAGTTTGCGCTGGCTCTATTGTCCAGGCGAGCGCGACCATTGGCTCCCACGTAATAATCAATACTAAAGCAAGTGTAGATCATCACGCATACGTTGGCGATTTTTCACATATCGCTGTCGCCCACCTAGCTGGTGGTGCAAGCCTCGAGGAAGGCGGGTTTCTTGGTCTACATAGCACGGTACTGCCGGGCGTAAATGTTGGGGCCTGGACCACAGTTGGGGCCGGAGCTGTCGTAACGACCGATATTTCAGCAAATATAACTGTGATAGGAACGCCTGCGCGTCCTGTTAAGCGCCGCTCCTGTTAAAGGATGTTCTTCACCTCCTGATATTGGGTCTCCATCTTTGCGGATACGCTTGTCCCGCTCTTCGCAGTATTTTGCACGCAGGGCTTCCGGGTCAAAATCCGGCTCGGCCGGAGCGTTTCCTAAGTGCGTTGCGTTTGCGACAAGTTATCACCACCCAAACCTGGGCGGTCCTTATTTACTTTGGATACTTTATTCTCAGAACAGGTTTCTATTTTAGTTCGCTAACTGGTGATATCTAGGCCGGCAAGGCTGCCTTCCTCGCGCCACTTATCCAGCACGTTAAAAAATGCCACCGGGCCATCACCATATTGCCCACTTAAAAAGCCAGTACTACCCCCACCCTTGCCTTCGTTGTTGTAATAACCAGGCGTACATTCCGCGTAAAAGCGTTCACCTAGGTGAGCCTTGCTTCTTATGATTTCAACCCATTCATCTTCCGCCTCCTGACTAGTCTCGAAAGTCTTTATATCATTGTCGAGTACGTGTTTCAGGATATAACTGAGGTGCTTGGCCTGTTCATTGAGGGTGTGCGGCACACTCGTGGTAAAGCCACTTTGGGTAAAGCCCATAAAAAAGCAGTTGGGAAAATTATGGCTATGCAACCCGTGGAAGGTCGACAATCCATCAGCCCATTTTTCGCTGAGGCGGACATTGTTTCGGCCAATAAGATCGTAGCCAGATTGCTTGGTATAATTGGTGCCAACCTCAAAGCCCGTGGCGAAGATCAGGCAATCTAATTCATATTCTTTCCCCTCGACCCCCACACCGGTCTCGGTGACACGCTCTACGCCCTGACCTCTGGTATCAACCAAGGTCACGCCGGGCCGGTTATAGGTCTGTAAATATTGATCGTGAAAACCAGGGCGCTTGCAAAACTGTCTGTACCAGGGTTTAAGCGCGTCTGCCGTTTTTGAATCTTCAACAATAGTATCGACCCGCGCTCGAATCTGATTCATTTTCTGCATATCCGCGTGCTCGTTGACCAGCGCAATTTCAGAAGAGCGCATATCCGGCAATTGCTCCCGGGCATTTACACCGGTCAGATTACGGAAGATATCGGTCCAGCCATCGCTAACCAAATCCTCTTCGGTTTGGCCACCCGCAGTAAGGGTATTAAAGTTATCCATGCGCGCCTGATGCCAACCCGGTTTTAGAGTCTTTGACCATTCGGGATCAGTAGGGCGATTGTTGCGGACATCGATAGACGAAGGTGTGCGTTGAAAAACATACAATTCTTTGGCAGCGGCACCCAGGTGAGGTATGCACTGCACAGCCGTCGCACCAGTGCCAATAATACCAACGCGTTTATCCTTAAGGTTGCTGAGATCACCAGTAGCATCACCGCCGGTGTAGTCATAATCCCAGCGGCTGGTGTGAAAGGTATGGCCTTTAAATGTGGAGATGCCAGGAATACCCGGCAACTTGGGTCGGCTTAACGGGCCATTGGACATCGCGACAAAACGGGCTTTCATACTATCGCCCCGGTCAGTCTCAATGATCCAGCGAGCGCTGTCTTCATCCCATCGCATCTCGGTGACCTGGGTTTGCAGGCAAGCGTTGTCGTAGAGATTAAAATGCCGGGCTATGGCCTTACTGTGTTCAAAAATTTCCGGGGCGTGGGAGTATTTTTCTTTAGGGATGTAACCCAGCTCCTCCAGTAAGGGCAGATACACATAAGATTCAACATCACATTGCGCACCGGGGTAGCGATTCCAGTACCAGGTACCGCCAAAATCACCGGCGCGCTCGATTATGCGAATATCTTTGACCCCGGCCTGACGCAAGCGAGCGCCAGCCAATAGGCCGCCAAAACCACCGCCAATAACCACCACTTCAACTTCGTCGGCCAGCGGTGCACGGGTAAACCCAGGTTCAACGTAGGGGTCATCAATGTATTTGGAGAAGTCGCCCTCAGGTTCCTGAAACTGACGCATACCATCTTTGCGAATGCGCTTGTCACGCTCGTGGCGATATTTTTCTCGTAGTGCTTCTGGATCGAAATCCAGTTCCGATGGATCGGTGGTGAATTTTATGGCGCTCGTCATTGATGATCTCCATGGCCTTCAGAGTGTTTGTTAATAATCAGATCTTTAGAGTGTTTACTAATAATCAGAATTGAATCGAAGAAAAGCTGGGCAGCGATGGACTATATCATGGTTTGACGCCCTCCCAGAGGTGAACCTATCCAGACCACCTGGGAAACACAGGGGTGGAAACGAAACCATGTGGTGCGTTTTCATAGGGTTGAGAGCAAAGCCCTGTTCAAAGCTGAGTCTGCTATTGTTCGCGTCTTTTTAGGGATAACTAAATGAGATATTCAACAGTATTAATTGTGTCGCTAGGGCTCGCTCTATCCCTCAGCCAGGCGACTGTGAAGGCTGCGGAAAATGCAGAGATAACCGACCTCTTAAGTCTATACAAAGACTTACACCGCAACCCTGAAATTTCGTTCCAGGAAGAAAAAACCGCGCAGCGGCTTGCAAGCGAATTCACCGATGCTGCCTTTGACGTCACCAATAATGTTGGCGGTCACGGTGTTGTAGCCTTCCTAAAAAATGGCGAGGGCCCCACAGTGATGCTGCGTACCGATATGGATGCCCTGCCGGTCAAGGAGCAAACTGGCAAGCCCTACGCGAGTACTGCTACAACCGTCGATGAAGGCGGCAATATTGTTTCAGTCATGCATGCCTGTGGCCACGATATTCATATGACCACGGCTGTTGGCTCGGCTCGGTGGTTATCCACTCATCGTGACCAATGGCAGGGCACCGTAGTTATCATAGCTCAGCCTGCCGAGGAGCGTGGCGCAGGTTCAAGAGCGATGCTGGCGGATGGTCTGTTCACACGGTTTCCGCGACCGGACTACAATCTGGCGCTACATGTATCAGCTGACTTGCCAGCAGGTGTTATCGCTTATACCAGAGGCTATGCCATGGCTAATGTCGACTCAGTGGATATTCTGGTCAAAGGCATTGGTGGGCATGGTGCATACCCCCATTTAACCAAGGATCCCGTGGTGTTGGCTGCACGCATTATCAGTGATCTACAAACTCTGGTATCCCGCGAATTGTCTCCCCTGGACCCGGGTGTTATTACCGTTGGCTCAATTCATGGTGGCACCAAACGCAATGTGATTTCCAGCTGGGTCAAGCTTGAACTCACCGTGCGCTCCTACAGCGACGAAGTGCGGAAGCAATTGCTCGATGGCATCGCCCGTATCGCCCAGGCCGAAGCGCGTAGCTATGGCTTACCCGACAGTCTATTACCCGTTATTACCAACGGAGACTATTACACCCCAGCCATGTACAACACCCCCGAATTAACCGAGCAGATGTTACCGGTATTGCGCAAAGCGCTAGGGGAAAAGGCCGTGCTTGAAGTACCGCCCGTTATGGGCGGTGAGGATTTCGCTCGCTACGGACGCCAGGAACCACTTATTCCCAGCCACATGTTTAAACTGGGTAGTGTTGCGCCGGATGTTCTGGAACGGACAAGAGCAAATAACTCAAACCTGCCCTCTTTGCACTCACCTTTTTTTGCACCGGAGCCAAAGGCAAGTATTACTACTGGTATCAAAGCTATGACAGCAATGGTGACGGCACTTTTGCCTGTCTCCAACTAATACCGGCTGATACAGGTACATCCAGGTAGTACATCTACAAATCTAGTTAGCGGGGTAGCTTGCCCACTATAAAATCTTCATAACGGGTGGCATTGAGCACGGTCTCATCATTAGCCAGAACTTCAAAGACCTTACCATCCATGGCCTTCATGCTAAAAAACACCAGCGACCCCTCGGCACCTGCGTATTCCATATGTACTTCACCGCCTGCCTTTTGTGAGTAATCACCAGCCTTCCTGACTTTATGAATGGACTCGCCATCAACTGTTTCAACAGTGTGATGCTCACCTTGCAGAATTAGCGAGGTGGTATCGCCCAGATGTCGATGAAAATGACAATAGGCATTGGGTGCCCATCGGCCAAGGAAATCTACAGTCCCCGTTTCAGGTGAAGCACCAAGAATACCGATAGAGTAATTTATCGGGTAGTCGAAATTTGGGTCCTCCCCAAAGTCCATCCACTCAATGGTACTGGTATCAAAATTGGACAGTGGGTGTAGAGTGTGTTTGCTAGTCGTTGTCATGGTAGTCATGGCTCGCTAATTCTCTCGATACGGGAACGTTTGGAATTTATCATGTTTACGCCAAACAAAGCACCAGGCATCGCACGACCAAAAGCTCATGGCCGTTAATTCACAGCCTTTAATTCATGAGCCCTATTTTTATAATAACCCTGAGCATCCCTAACGATATTAATACTCCTGCCAAAGTGGATATCTCTAACACAAACACAAAATGCTGGTGAACCAGGTCGATCCCGGGCTATGCTTAACCATGTAGCAAGCTTATAAATTAACCATAAAAGGAACAAACATGAGTTCAATTTGGGTCGACTTGATGGGCGTAGAATATCGCCAGACATACTATGATGCCGCTGGCGTCCGAACCCGCGTGATTGAAGCCGGTGACGGGCCACCGCTAGTCTTTCTCCATGGTACTGGCGGCCATGCCGAGGCCTATGTTCGCAATATTGCGGCCCATGCCAAGCATTTCCATGTTTACTGCATTGATATGCTTGGTCACGGTTATACCGACCCCGCCGACTGTGACTACACCTTGCATGATTTTGTTGCGCATCTGGTTAATTTCCTCGATGCCATCGGTGCCGAGAAAGCTTACCTGTCAGGCGAATCCCTGGGCGCGATGGTTGCTTCATGGACCGCGATTAAGCACCCTGACCGGGTCACTAAATTGGTGCAGAATACTGGCATTCTGATGCCACCGAATGCCAAGGGTAAGGCCGAATTGGCCGACGTGCTAGAACGTTCTAAAAAAGCTTCCGGTCAGCTCACCAAAGACACGGTGCGCGACCGCCTGGGGTGGTTGATGGCGGAGCCGGATGTCTCCGTCACCGACGAGCTAGTCGATGTTCGCTATCAAATATATGACCGACCTGGCATGCTACCCGTGATGGGTAAAATAGCGGGCAATGTGCTGGGTGGCGTGCTTAACGACGAGTGGTGTCAACGCTGGATCAATCCAGAACTGATGCGAGATATTCAGTGTCCTACCCTGGTTTTGTGGACTCGACACAATCCTGGACAACCCGTGGAATTAGCCGAGGAAGCCATGAAAATGATACCTAATGCGCGCATGGTGGTACTCGAAAACAGCGCCCACTGGCCTCAGTGGGAAGAACCTGAACCCTTCAATAAAGCCCATCTGGACTTTCTGCTGGAGTAGGACTACCTTAAGTAGGGCTTCCTTATAATAGGGCAGCAAGGCTTAAGCAGTACTTTGCAAGGCAATATAGCCCTGAGCAATATAGTCCTGAAAAATTAAATTTAGCCTCCGGAAATACAATCACACTTTACCAGCACAGGTAACGCACCATGACTTCACTCACGCTGTACGGCGCACCGATCTCTCCCTTTGTGCGCAAAGCGCGTCTTGCGCTAAAACACAAAAACGTAAGCTATGAGCTGGTTCCGGTCATTCCAGTGGGCGACGATCAACCAGCAGCATTCAAGACCAATAGCCCGTTGGGCAAAATTCCTCTCTTGCAGGTCGGTGATGCCTGGTTGCCAGACTCATCGATTATCTGTGCCTGGCTGGAGCGAGCCCACCCAGAGCAACCGCTGGTGCCTGCCGATCCAGTCGCAGCAGCACGCACCCTGTGGTATGAGGAATATGCGGACGGCCATATGAGTGGTGTTGTCGGCCCCCATATGTTTGCCGAAATCGTGCTGGCACCACTGATTTTTAAACGTGAAACCAATCAGGACGAAGTCGATACTGCGATTAACACCGAGCTACCCCCGATTTTTGATTATCTCGAAGGCGAACTGAAAACCAATTATCTACTTGGCTCCGAACTGACCCTGGCTGATCTGGCAGTCGGCAGCATGTTCGTGACTCTGCTTCACTGTGACCACCAATGTGATAAAAAACGTTGGCCTGCTCTCTCTGCCTACGTCGACAAACTGTTAAGCAGTGAGTTATTTTCGCCTATTATTGAAGAAGAAAAACAAATGCTGGCAGCGATGAAAGGCGGATAAGCGATCAAAACCCAGACCTGATCAATTAACCAACTTTTATTTAATCTCCACACCCCGTAAATTACCCTCATCGCGCCACTTTTTAATAATGTCGAAAAACTGCGCAGCACCGCCACCGTATTGGCCAGAAAAAATGCCTTTTTTGCTAGCGCCCGAGCCTTCGTTGTTGTAATAACCAGGCGTGCATTCTTCAAGTAGCCTTTCGGTTTTGTCACCATAGCTGTCGCAAACGGCACACCATTCGTCTTCCGCTGCCTGGGTAGCCTCGACTGTTTCAGCTTTTCTCGCCATTGCTTGCGCCACGATATAGGCCAAATGCTGGGCCTGCTCACCCAGGGTATGGGTAGCATTGGCAGTAACACCGGTTTGGGTAAAACCCAGGAAGAAACAATTGGGGAAGTCATGGGTTTGTAGGCCATGGAGTGTGGAAAATCCATCAGCCCACTTCTTGCTCAGCGCAGTGCCATTGCGGCCAATAACGTCATAACCAGACTGACTGGTGTAGTTTGAACCCACCTCAAAGCCGGTAGAAATAATCAGGCAGTCAATTTCGTACTCTTTGCCATCGACGACAACACCGGTTTCGGTGATTCGCTCGGGACCCTGGCCATTGGTGTCGACCAAAGTCACACTCGGGCGATTATAGGTTTGCAAATAATCATCATGGAAACAGGGTCGTTTACAATATTGGCGATAATAGGCTTTTAGTGCCTCCGCCGTTGCCTGATCTTCAACAATGCTTGCTGCGCGATTTCGTATTTCCTCCATCTTTTGAAAATCTGCCAGCTCAAAGACTTGTTCCTGTTCCTCGTCAGACAATTCATCAATGTCACCGGTGACGATGCCACCAATATTTCGAAAAATATCGGTCCAGCCATCGCCCACCATATCTTCATCGGCATAACCACCACCAAGGGCAATGCTAAAATTCTCGACCCGTGCTTTATGCCACCCGGGTTTTAGTTTCGCTTTCCACACCGGGTCAGTGGGCGCGTTATATCTGGCATCAACGGACGATGGCGTGCGTTGGAATACATAGAGTGCTTTTGATGCTTCGCCAAGATGGGGGATACACTGAATCGAGGTCGGCCCAGTACCTATAATGCCAACACGTTTATCGCCCAGTTTACTCAGGTCGCCCGCGCTACTGCCGCCGGTATAGTCATAATCCCAACGACCGGTATGAAAAGTGTGGCCCTTGAAGGTTTCGATACCGGGGATGCCGGGCAACTTGGGCCGAGTCAACAGGCCGTTGGCCAGGGCCACATAACGGGCTTTCATGGCATCGCCACGGTCGGTATGAATAATCCATCGAGAGATGCTTTCGTCCCAGCGAAGTTCGGTAATCTCGGTCTGAAAACAGGTGTCTTTATAGAGGTCGTATTTTTTCGCGATATTGATACTGTGTTGCAGTAATTCCGGCGCGTGGGCATAGCGCTCTGTGGGCACATAATCGAGCTCTTCGAGCAGCGGCATATAGACATAGGCTTCAATATCGCATTGCGCGCCCGGATAACGGTTCCAGTACCAGGTGCCGCCAAAATCACCGGCTTTGTCGATAACGCGAATATCTTTAACCCCCGCGTCACGCAACGCGGCACCGACCATCAATCCACTAAAACCGCCACCAATAATGGCGACTTCAACTTCGTCGGTCAGTGGTTCTCTCGTGAAAGGCTCTGCATAGAAATCATGCATATAATCAGAGAGTTTGCCCGCTGCATCTATATATTGCCCGTATCCGTCTTTACGGATGCGTTTATCGCGCTCCATATTGTATTTATCACGCAGGGCGACTGGATCAAAACCCAGTTCAGCTGGGTCAGTCGAAAACGGTTTTGTACGCGTCTCATTTTTACGAGTCACAATGGATACCTCCGATTTACAGGTTTTTTTACCTTGCCTTTAAGCTTAACTAAATGGAGCAGTTAAATTACAGATTTTTTGATAAGAACAACGGCCTGGAACCGCTGCTTTAATATCCACGAATTGCATCCGATATATTATTTAAATTCTAACCCCTCGAAATTTCCTTCGGTTCGCCAATCCTCGAGGATCTGGAAAAATTCCACCGGGCCACCACCATACTGCCCACTGAGAAAACCATTGCGATTACCAGCTTTACCTTCGTTGTTGTAGTAGCCAGGTGTGCACTCGATAAAATAGCTTTCGGCCATATGCGCCAGACTATGAATCGTGGCGACCCAATCGTCTTCCGCCGCCTGCGTAGCTTCGATGGTGGTCGCATTATTGTCCCTGCCATGTTTAACCACGTGTGCCAGGTGACTGGCCTGTTCGTTCAGACCATGGGGAACATTGGCAGTGAGTCCGGTCTGGGTGAAGCCCAGAAAGAAGGCGTTGGGGAAACCGTGGCTATACAGGCCATGAAAGGTGGATAGCCCGTTATCCCATTTCTCCCGCAGCGAAATTCCATCTTTACCAATCACATCGTAACCAGATTGGCTGGTGTAGTTGGTGCCGACTTCAAAGCCGGTGGCAAAAACCAGACAATCTATTTCGTACTCTTTGCCGCCGACAATCACGCCGGTTTCTGTCACCCGTTCGACACCCTGACCTTTGGTATCAACCAGGGTGACATTGGGACGATTATAGGTATCGAGATACTCATCATGAAAACATGGCCGCTTACAAAACTGCCTGAAATAAGGCTTTAAAGCCTCGGAGGTGGAGCTATTTTTAACAACACGTTCGGCCCGTGCTCTGACCTGTTCCATTTTCTGGAAGTCGGCAATTTCGGCGGCCAGCTCTTGATCGTCACTTGATATTTCATTGCCTTCGGTGGTCGCGAGAATAGTCTGTAAATTTTTAAAAATATCCGTCCAGCCGTCACTAACCAGGTCTTCGTCCTGAGGTATACCGCTAACCAATGCGTTGAAGTTTTCCATCCGCTTTTTTTGCCAGCCTGGGTCCAGGGATTTTGCCCATTCTGGATCAGTCGGCCCATTATTTCGTATATCAACCGATGAGGGCGTACGTTGAAATACATACAATTGCTGAGCGGCGGCACCGAGATGAGGAATACATTGAATGGACGTTGCGCCGGTACCAATAATACCCACTCGCTTATCGCTGAGCTTATTCAAATCACCATCACTGCTACCGCCCGTGTAATCGTAGTCCCAACGGCTTGTGTGAAATGTATGACCCTTGAATTTTTCGATACCGGGAATACCGGGTAATTTGGGGCGAGTCAGCAAACCGTTGGCCATAGCCACATATTGAGCTTTGATCTCATCACCGCGATCAGTGTAAATAATCCATCGGGAAATACTTTCGTCCCAGCGAACTTCCGTCACTTCTGTTTGAAAACAGGCTTTGTCATACAGATTAAATTTTTTGGCGATGTTAATGCTGTGCTCAAGAATCTCTGGTGCGTGGCAATATTTTTCGCTGGGGATATAACCCAGTTCTTCGAGCAGCGGCAAATACACATAAGACTCAACATCACATTGAGCACCGGGGTAACGATTCCAGTACCAGGTGCCGCCAAAATCACCGGCTTTATCAATTACGCGAATATCTTTAACACCTGCCTGGCGCAGGCGCGCACCAGACAACAAGCCGCCAAAACCACCACCAATGATGGCCACCTCAACTTCATCTTTTAATGGCTCCCGAGTAAAACCCGGCTCTACATAATGGTCTTCGATAAAATTGGAAAAGTCTCCAACTGCGGCCTGATATTGGCCAAAGCCATCGGGGCGGATTCTTTTGTCTCGCTCTGAGCGATATTTGGCGCGTAATACGTCTGGATCAAAGCCTAACATTGATGGATCGAATTGTTGATTTGCTGCACTGGTCATTACTGATACCTCTCTTCATCAATGAGCGATAACCGCTTATTAGTGTGTCCGGAAAATAATAGTGTCCAAAACTCTACCACAACAGGTTTCAATTAAAAGTCATATTGATAAATGGGATTATTCAAGCCACATAAAGGTCAGGTAATTTTCAGGCAAAAAAAGCCGCATCTCAATGCGGCTTTTTTAATACCTCAGTAGCCTAATAAGACCGCGGCAAACCCAGCACATTAGTAGAAATAAAGTTCAACACCATATTCTGACTAACCGGCGCAAGCCGCGGTAACATCGCTTCGCGCATCAGGCGTTCAACATGATATTCCTTGGCATAGCCCATACCACCGTGGGTCATAACTGCTTGCTGGCAAGCCTTAAAGCCTGCTTCGGCGGCAATATATTTGGCACCATTGGCCTGAGCACCACAGGGCATACCGCTATCATACATCCAGGCCGCCTGGGCAAGACTGAGATAGGCCGCCTCAAGTTCAATCCAGTTTTCCGCCAGCGGATGCTGCACAGACTGATTCATACCGATGGGCCGACCAAACACGACGCGGTCTTTGGCATATTGACTGGCCCGTTCCAGGGCGCTACGCCCCATACCCACTGATTCCGCGCCCAGCAAAATACGCTCCGGATTCAAGCTATGCAGGATATATTGAAAGCCTTTACCCTCTTCGCCAATGCGGTCATCGACTGAAACTTCCAGGTTGTCGTAAAAGGTCATATTAGAGTTGACTGCCTTACGACCCATTTTATCGATTTCTTTAATTTCGACATGATCAGGGTCCATATCGGCGTAGAAAAGGGTGATGCCTTCATAGGGCTTGGCGCACTCTTCCCGCGGCGTGGTACGAGTCAACAACATAACTTTATGAGCCTGCTGAGCGGTAGTCGTCCATATCTTTTGACCATTGATAATGTAGTTATCACCCTGGCGTTTAGCGAAAGTTTCAATACGACTGGTATCGAGACCGGCGTTGGCTTCGGTCACACCAAAACAGGTTTTTTGCTCACCCGCAATTAAGGGCGGCAACCAGCGGCGTTTTTGCTCATCAGTACCAAACTTGACAATGGGGTGTGGGCCAAAAATATTGATATGCACTGCTGAAGCCGCAGAGAGACCACCACCTTCGGCGACAGTCATCATCATTAACATGGCTTCCATGACGCCCAAATTGGAACCGCCATATTCCTCTGGCATGGTGATACCCAGCCAGCCACCTTTAGCCATAGCCTGATAAAATTCCTCGGGGAATACGCCGGTTTTGTCCCGCTCCAGCCAAAACTCATCGCCGAAAGTTTCCATCAATGCCTTGATGCTATCGACAATAGCCTGTTGTTCGCTACTTAATGAAAAATCCATCACCAAACCTCTTAATTAAATAGTTTAACTAATACACATAATATATTGATTTATATAATAAATTTTGTTTTTATAGGCATAAAAACTCAGCGCCGATCACTCACAGCAGTAATGCTTGGCCACAGGCCTTCGGCACCCCATTGCAGTACTTCCTCACCCAATCTAACTGACCAAACGGATTCACTGCCATACTCATCACGCCAGCTCCAAAGCCGTCGCGTCAGATGATGCAGGCGATGCTCATAGGTAAAGCCCATAGCGCCATGAACCTGATGAGCGATAGCTGCGCCGGTATTCACAGCTTCTTCAAGACGGGTCTTCGCGGTGGCTATTTCGATCCAGGCAGCGTGATCAATTACATTGGCAAAGGTAACTGCTTCGGCGGCGGAATCTGCCGCTGCGTTGATCGCAGCCACTTGCCCAGCAAAGGCCGCGACCGAATGTTGCAGCGCCTGAAATTTGGCAATAGGCCGGCCAAACTGCACTCGCTCCATAGAGTATTCAATAGTCAGCTCAAGCGCAGTGCTCATCGCACCTGCGGCTTGCACACAACGTGTCAATGCACCAAGGGCTTCGGCGCTGCTAGCATCAGTACCATCTTCAAGATCTGCGCAGCGTGTCGGCACAGCGTTGTTGAAGGTCAGGGTATCCCAGGGTTCACCGGCAAGATTAATATGGGGGCTAATCTCCAGCGAGCCACCCGCCAACGAGTTAAGTGCAAATTCAAGAACCTGAGATTTATCACCGCTATCGTCTACCACCACAACAATAGATTTTGCGTTGCGTGCATGGGGCACGCTTAGCGCTATTCCACTCAGTGAACTACCATCCCAGTTTAGGTCACCCCTGTCTCCGCCACTTAACAGGGCGACCGTCATTGGCTCCATGCCCACTTCGAGGCCACCTTTGGCTAGCAGCCAACCGGCCATCAACGTTTCTGCCAGCGGCACAGGCAACGCCGCACCACCCGCCGCTTTAATAACGGCAAAACCATCAAGCATTGAGGCACCGACACCACCATTGGCTTCCGGTATCCAGGTCAAAGTCAAACCAGACTCTTCAATAGCCTGCCATAACGCCTCAGGCCACTCACCCTGTTCCGCTGCATTAATAACTTCAGGGGTGCTGAGGTCATCAAAAATGCGGGTGGCAGTGTCAAAAATAATATTGTCTGTTTCGCTCATTCGGCTACTCCCCTTTTCCCATAACTGCGGCCCTCATTGCCACCACCGTCTATCTCATACCCAGTTGCCGGGCGATCATCCCTTTAAGGACTTCGTTGGTACCGCCTCTGAGGGTCGATGAAGGCACTCGCAATATGCCCTCTCGCAACAGGTTCGCGGTTAAACTATCCAGCGAGACCAGGGCATGCTGGGGCAATACCGAGCGGATTTTTTCGAGCAGCTCCCGTTCGAAATTGGTGCTCATATCTTTGACCAAAGCCGCTTCCATTTCTGGTGACGCGCCTTCCTGTAAAAGACCCGCAATACCCAGAGACATACGGCGCAGGGTTTTGATCTTCGCGACGACCTGGCCCAATACCTCTTTAGTCTTATCTGCGGGATTATTCACCAGCACTTTCATGGCCTCCTGGAAAACAATAAACGAGCTTAAAAAACGTTCGGGGCCGGAACGTTCCAGCGCCAGCTCACCGACCACCATTTTCCAGCCGCCGCCGACTTTTCCCAGGACATAATCATCTGGCACAAACACATCTTCAAACTGAGTCTCGTTAAAGTGAACCTGGCCACCAATATCAGCGATACCACGCACCCCAACACCCGGTGACTTGAGGTCGATAATAAATTGCGACAAACCTTCATGCCGAGCATTGGTATCAACTGGCGAAGTACGCAATAGCGTAATCATGTAATCGCCGCCGTGGGCACCTGTAGACCAGAGTTTCGTGCCGTTAACCTTCCAACCACCATCTACCTTCTCGGCTTTGGTCGCAACGGATGCCAGATCAGAGCCGGTATTAGGCTCGCTCATACCAATGGCGCAAAAGCATTCACCAGCAACAATGCGTGGAATAATATGATCGCGCACATGGGGCTGAGCGTTCTTGATAATTTGTGGGCCACTCTGTCGGTCGGCAATCCAGTGGGCCATGACCGGCGCGCCCGCAGCGAGCATCTCTTCAGTGACCACGTAGCGCTCAAGAAAGCTACGACCATGACCACCGTATTGTTTATCCCAGGTCATGCCCAGCCAGCCACGCTGCCCAACCTTGCGACTAAACTCGGCGCTCATACCGGAAGCCCAGCAATCGGCCATGGGCACAAAGCCACCGTTTGCCCGCTGCTCTGCGAGGAACTCCCTAACCTCAACCCTTAACTCGGTTGCGACTTCAGGCATCTCCACATAGGGAAATCTAAATCGGGTGACCGACATAGCGGGTATCTCCTTTTATTCAAAACAGATCAATTACAGAGTAATAATTTGTTGCTTTGCCCCCAAATAATACTGAAGGGCTGACAGATGCTAGAAACCCCAATCATTGCTACGAAAGCTTTACTGCTTTCGTAGCAATGATTGGGGTATCAAACCATCCGCTTGCTGATTACAACTGCTTTTGGCGAGACTTGTCGATTACGCGAGTACAGATGCTATCGCAGTAGAGCAATCGCTACCGACCAGTCAGAATAGCTTTTTCTTCCGTGTACTCAACCAGCCCGGATGCACCCCACTCCCGACCATTGCCGGACATTTTGTAGCCACCAAAGGGAGCAGCAAAACTAAAGGCCGGACCATTGACCTTCACCTGACCTGCACGGAGCTGCCTGGCAATACGCATTTGAGTCGCTTTGTCTTCAGCCCACAGACCACTGGACAGGCCAAAGTCGGTGTCATTAGCAATGGCGATGGCATCCGCTTCGTCTTTGTAGGGAATAAAACACAGCACCGGGCCGAAGATTTCTTCTCGAGCCACGGCCATATCATTATTGACATCACCCAAAATGGTCGGCCTCACATAAGCGCCTTTGTCGAGACCGTCAGGCCGCTCAGGCCCACCGGCTACCAGACGAGCGCCTTCGGCCAGGCCTTTTTCGATATAACGCACGACACTATCTCTCGCTTGCATGGAGCTGAGTGGGCCGAGGAAAGTACCTTTATCGGTTGGGTCGCCTACCACCAGAGAATCGGCTACGGTTTTAGCGACTTCCAGAGCTTCTTCGTATTGGGACTCGTGAACCAGAATACGACTCAACTGGACACACATCTGTCCTGAATTAAACATGGAATCTTTAATCACATATTTAACCGCTTTGGCGACTGGAGCATCCTCAGCAATGATAAAGGGCGATTTGCCGCCCAGTTCCTGACAAACACGCTTCACCGATCCAGCGGCAGATTTGGCGATATCAATACCCACCTCGGTGGAACCGGTGAATGACACCAGATCTATTTCGGGGTGAGAACTTAAGGTGTCACCAATTACTGAGCCTTTACCGGTAACCAGGTTAAACACTCCCGCCGGCAAACCTACCTGTTCACATACTTCTGCAAAAATAAAGGTCGCTAAGGGCGTTTGCTCACTGGGTTTGAGAATACAGGTGCAACCCGCAGCCAGGGCCGGGCCAACTTTGGCAATAACCTGGAACAGCGGGAAATTCCACGGGGTAATAAATGAACACACCCCCGCTGCTTCTTTAATGGTTATATAACCGCCTTCATGCTCGGTGACCTCATCCATGGTTTCAGTTAAATTGGCAAAAATTTCCAGCCCGGAAATCGGGCCCATGACCTGAATACCCATGGAAAAATGCACTGGGATGCCCATTTCCTGACTGATGCAGGAAGCTAGCTCGTCCTTGCGTTCGGTGAGCTTTTCACAAATAGCCTGAATATAGGCTTTGCGTTCCGCCGACGGCGTTTGAGACCAGGGGATAAACGCCCGACGCGCTGCCCGCGTAGCTTTATCGACGTCTTCTGGTAATGCCATCGGCACTGTCGCAAACACTTCTTCAGTTGCGGGGTTAACCAGATGGCTGATGCCATCACCGGATGAATCGACCCACTGGCCGTCAATATATAGTTTTTTATATTCGATCATTTCGTAAACCCTTTTTTGTGGAGAATGTTTATGTAAACAAAAATTCTAGTGAACCCCCTGGTAATGCGAACCGATTTTTCAAATCCCGATTATGTAAGTCCCAGACGAGGTCTCATAAAGTCTGCCAGTTTTTGAATAGCATCATCTGCCTCTGGCGCATTACCGGCCATAAACTGAAATACATGCTGCATTTCAGGAAAGACCTGTAGCTCGACGTCAACACCTGCTGCTTTGGCCTGGTCGTAAAAACGTCGACTGTCATCCAACAATCCCTCGTCCCCACCGGCCTGAATTAAAGTCGGCGGAAAGCCTACTACATCAGCGTACAAAGGGTTGGTCAGCGGATCGGTCGGCGAGCCATGTTCGCCAAGAAAAGCAGCGACCATACCAGCCAGCAAATCACCACCCACCAGGGCATCCGTATCCGCATTCGTAATCAGAGTCTCGCCCTTACCTTCCATGTCATACCAGGGCGACAGAGGCGCGCAGCATGCGGGCAACGGATAGCCCTTTTGCCGTGCATATAAAATCATCGTCGTGCACAGGTTACCGCCAGCAGAATCCCCGGTGGTAGCAATATTTTCTGGCTTAAAGCCCTGCTCCAGTAATTGCGCGTAAACCCCGACGGCCTCTTCGACAATACCAGGATGAGGGTTCTCAGGTGCGCGACTGTAATCCATGGTAAAGCTTGGACAACCCACAGCTTTCGCCAGGTGCCCGTACATTTTTTTGTGGCTCTCAGAAGATCCAACAGAAAAACCACCACCATGACAGCAGATCACCACGCGGCTTTTATCTGCACCCTCTGGCGTCGCCCATACCCCGGGCACACCTGCGATGGTTGCCATGTGAAACTCCACGCCGTCAGGCTCACTGGTGAGATCGCCCCAGTGGTCGAACAATTCCCGTATCTCATCTAGAGACATATCACTATTTGCGCCGAGTTCAACCGACCAACCTTTATATAAATCAACGATTGCCTGAGCGTGTTGGCTTGCCATACTTACCTACTCCTGAAAGATGTTAAAAATGCATCGCGGGTATTGATACCCATAAATCATTAGTTACTATTTACATTAAATACTATCTCTAATACCATGTTTTTTAAGTATATAATTTATATTAACCCTAAAATAGCTACACACCCCACTCCCACTTGATTGCTGAAGACCCTCACTGATCACATTTGATTACCCAGGTTTCTGATCACCCAAGTTTCTGATCACCCAAGCCCATCAGGCATAGATCAAAAAAATTTGTCTGGCGCCAAATCGGCGACCCTCAATTGTTGACTAGATCAGCCATTTCAAGCTGAGCGCCCAAATCCCGGACTGACATCATATTGACCAGCCATCTACGCGGCAACTACTTTAATCCAGGCCGCTTACAATCACCTTTGTAATCTTTATGCATGACAGCCAAATAGACGATGCACTCACCAGACGCTTGCTAATCTGCTCCCGCCACGATATTAGCGTCATGCAACTTACCAATTTCCACGCTACTCATCCCCAGGTCATCGGCAAGAATTTGGTCGGTATGCTGACCCACTCTGGGCGCGGGTCGAACCGCCTGCCGAGCGAACTCGCCAAACTGCAACGGACTTGAAGGCATCAGATAACTACCGATACCTGGCTGTTCGACGTTTTCAAACAAGGGATTATCGGTTGAACACTCTTTATCATTGGCAACCAGTTCAGCGACACTTTGATATTTACCCCAGCAAACGCCATTGCTATCAAACCGAGCCTGAACATCTTTAAAATTATTTGCCGCAAACCATGGCGCGAGCAATAGACTGATTTCTTCACGGGCGCGGAAGCGATCCCCTTCCCGCTTTAAATCCAGACCGAGGCGCTCACCTAATTGATCAAACTGATCATCGAGACCAGTAGATTTGACAATGCCGCGCCACTGACTACCGGTGAGGCCGACAATCATCACTCGCTGACCATCGGCGGTGACAAAATCTTTGCCGTAAGCGCCGAATAGATAATTGCCGTAGGCCTCGCGCTCCTCACCGTTAACCTGGGCCTCCGCGATAAAGCCGAGATTGCCCAGCGTGGCTAAAGCCACATCAGCCAGAGCCAGTTTGATCATCTGGCCTTTACCGGTAATGCGGCGATGGCGCTCTGCTGCTAGCAGGCCAAGGGCTAAGGTCTGACCCGTAATCACATCCCACGCTGCAAGTACGTGATTCACCGGTTCCTGGGAATCACCAGTCATATGTGTAAAACCCACCTGGCAATTTACGGTGTAATCTACCGCTGAGCCGCCGTGACGATCACCGGTGAGATTCATATAAATAAGATCACTGCAATTTTTACGCAGGTTTTCGTCGGCTAACCAGCCTCGTGCCGGAAAGTTGGTGAGGAACAATCCCGCATCTTCGCCGGGTGCTGTGATTAACCGGGTGAGAATCTCCTGACCTTCGGCCTTACGGAAATCTACCGCAATGGATCGCTTGCCCTTATTCATTCCCGCCCAGAACAAACTCTCGTTATTCTTATCCACAGGCCAGCGGCGGTAGTCGAGGCCGCCACCAATCAAATCGAAACGAATAACATCAGCACCCAGTTGAGCGAGGGTCATGGCACCTGAAGGAGCTGCGATAAAGGCCGCGCCCTCGACCACGCGCATTCCCGACAGAATATTTTCCATTTTTAAGCCCTGTCAGGTTTAGACAACGATGTAGCTACAGTCACACGGGATCCCAGGTAAACACATCCTGGGAGCGATCCAGCTTGTAAAAGTGGCTTTCCAGCTGCGGCATAGCCGTTTCGAAAATGCTGTCAATCGTCCAGCCATCACCGCAATGGGTAGATCGCACGGGACGAGACTGACTCATCAAAAAGATTTCATTCATACGCACGGCAAATATCTGGCCGGTAATGTGTGCTGCTTTGTCGCTACACAGGGCGGCAGCAACAATGCCGACTTTCTCTGGCACCATCTTTTTTAATAGTTCAACGCGCTCAATTTGATCGGGGGTATCGGCCGGAATAGAAGCGGTCATACGACTCCAGGCAAAAGGTGCAATACAGTTGGAGCGCACATTATAACGCTGCATATCCAGTGCGATAGATTTTGACAGTGCAGCGATACCCGCCTTCGCCGCCGAATAGTTAGCCTGACCAAAGTTACCAATCAAACCGGATGTAGAAGTCATATGGACACAAACGCCGGCCTCCTGATTTCGAAAATGGGTGGCCGCCGCGCGACTGACATTAAAGCTGCCTTTCAGGTGAACGTTGATCACCATATCCCAGTCTTCCTGAGTCATTTTATGAAAGATCACATCGCGCAGGTTGCCAGCGTTGTTGATAACGCCGCTAATTTTGCCAAAATTATCGACCGCCTGAGTGACCATTTTATTAGCGCCTTCCCAATCACTCACGCTATCAGTATTGGCCACCGCATCGACGCCGAGAGCTTTTATCTCGGCAACCACTTCTTCCGCGACATCGCGATCAAGATCGTTAACCACCACATTGCCACCGGCTTTAGCCACTTCCAATGCAATGGTACGGCCAATGCCGCGCCCGGAACCCGTAACAAGAATGGCTTTATCGGCCAGATGTTTGGTTTCACTCATGACTCGCTTTCCTCTTTTAGCTGTTTTGGCTGGTGAAGTTAAACTTTATAACAAATGAGATGGCCTGGAATAATCTATATTACCCAACGACCGCCTGTGCTTGTTCAGCACGGGCATTAGCAATCAACTCTCTGGAAATAACCTTGAGAGCCAGGGTTTCCTCAGCACCCTCAAATATTGACAGCACCCGGGCATCGACAAAATAACGACTTACTGGCACCTCTTCGGCATAACCCATACCGCCATGAATTTGCAGTGCCTCGCGGGTCACCCATTCCGCAGACCGACAGGCGAATAATTTCACCAGGCTAGCTTCCATCTTGCCGCCACCGGCATCGACTTCGCGAGCGACTTCATAACTAAATTGGCGAGAGGCCAACAGCGTAGTAATCATGCGGCTGAGTTTTACCAAAGTCAGTTGATAATCAGCAACTGGCTGCGCAAAGACTTTACGATCTTTAGCGTAGCTCGTCGCCTTCTCACAGGCGGCCTGCATGATGCCTGCCGCGCGGGCTGATGTTTGCATACGGCCGCCGGTTAGACCCGCCATGGCATAGTAAAAACCTTTACCAATACCTGACTCTTCGCCCACCAAATTGGCATCAGCAACAAAATAATCGTCAAAGCTGACATCGAAGGAATGCATGCCTCGATAACCCAGAGTTGGAATCGCCTTGCCAATTAATTTGCCACCATCGTCCTGGGCGACATCAAATTCGTGGCCTTCTGTGCGCGGCTTTTCGACCAGGAAAAAGCTCAGGCCTTTATAACCATCACTCTCTACGCCAGTGCGCGCTAGCGTCAACATCACCGATGCCGATCCCGCAAAAGTACACCAGGTTTTAGCGCCATTAAGCAGCCAACCGCCGTCGGTTTTCGTGGCTTTAAGTTTTGCCGATGCCAGGTCGGAACCGTAATCAGGTTCCGTCAACGCGATGGCCACCAGGTTTCCACCACTAGCGATTTTAGGCAGCCAGTGTTTTTTCTGAGCTTCCGTACCGCCGCTCACTACTGCGCGGGCGAGAATTTCTGGTCGAGTAATCAAACTCCCCGCCGCTCCCAGCGAACCACGACTAAGCTCTTCGGTGACGAGAATCATAAACAGACTGTCATCGCCGTTATCAGGCTGAAGACCACCAAAGCGTTCGGGGATGGAGATACCGAAGCAGCCCATTTCGCGCAGGGGCTGGAGAATTTCTTCGGGTACATCCAGATCCTGGCGGTGGATATCTTCCGCCAGGGGCATAACCACATCGGTAGCAAAACGACGGAAAGTATCGCGAATAATGAGTTTTTCTTCATCGAGATTAGCGGGCAGATAGTCACCCTCGCGGCTAATCAATTTTGCGCCGAGTGCTGCCATCCGCACACTGGCCAGATAAAAATCTGCCAATCCCGAGGCGTCACTTTTCTCCAGCGCCACCGCGACAGTTTTACGGCTTAGCCCGTAGTCCGCTGGTCGACTGCTCAGCCGGGCGATAATGGATTTAGTGGACTCCGCTACAAACTGGCAGGCTACCCAGGCAGCAAGTCCGTCCTGCTCAACCACCTCTGCGGCGTAATCAAGCAAATTACGCGAAGCGGTTTGCTCAGCTACACAAAAAGAAATATCGTAGCTTGCCAGTTGATGCTCATCGAGCAGCGCCGGAGACAAACGGCCATCAATACTGCATTCATTGTTTAAGTGGAACAATGCGGCTTCGATCAGTGGACTGATCTCACCCAGCGTGGAACGAGCTAGTTTTAGATCCGCAGCAGCAGAGCCGGCAAGGAATTCCATCCCTTCTCCTTAAATATAAATATCTCAGACAGCCAGCGACTTGTTTAAAGAGCTGCTTCTTCTATAGCAAGCCACCACGACCCCTGTAATCACGGGGTCGCGCGAATTACTAAATACTGTACTGAACTAAATACCGTGTTGGCCAATAATCGCCACACTCACCACATTCTGGTGAGGGAAACCACCCAGGTTATGGGTCAGACCCAGTTTCGGATCGGACAATTGGCGATCACTGGCTCGGCCTCCCAGCTGTAAATACATCTCGTACAACATGCGCAGACCAGAGGCACCGATGGGATGACCAAAGCATTTCAGGCCGCCATCAATCTGACAAGGCACTTCACCGTCGGCATCGTAAACGCCGTCGAGCACATCTTTCACCGAACCACCGTCTTCGGACAGATATAAATCCTCCATGGTGACCATTTCGGTGACCGAGAAGCAGTCGTGAACTTCGGTCATACTGATTTCTTTACGAGGCTTGGTGACACCCGCTTCTTCGTAAGCTCGTTTCGCCGCAATACGGGTCGTCGCCACGTAGGAGCCGTCCCAATTATCGAAACCGCCTTCCTCGCCATTGGATGCACACAGTTGCAGTGCTTTAACACTGATCAAATCCTTCTTGCCCAGGCTCTTGGCCATTTCCGGAGTGGTAACAATGGCACAGGCCGCGCCATCACTAACGCCACAACAGTCGTACAAACCAATGGGCTCAGCGATCATCGGTGCATTGAGCGCTTGCTCTTCGGTAATCGCGCGCTGTAAATGGGCCTTGGGATTTTTCAGGCCATTGGCATGGCTTTTAACAGAGATATGAGCCATGGCTTTTTTCAGATCTTCTTTGTTGGTGCCGTATTTGGCACGATACCCCGCCGCCAGCTGGGCAAACATACCTGGCGCTGACAGGTTTGGGTAGTACATGTCGTTGCTCACGCCACGTGACCGTTGAGGCAGGCCTCCGTAGCCGGTATCTTTGAGTTTCTCAAAACCCATCGCCAGCGCGATATCACAGGCACCAGAGGCCACGGCATAGGTCGCCGCGCGAAAGGCCTCGGTACCACTGGCGCAATAATTTTCCAGGCGCGTAACCGGGATATACGGCAAACGCAGCGCCATGCTCAGAGGCATGGCGCCCGGCCCAACACTGAACGAGTCGATACCTGTGGCCTGCCAGGCAGCTTCAATCTGATTCTTTTCTATACCAGCATCGGCAATGCATTCTTCAAACGCCTCCGCCATCAAGTCGGCTGGCTCACACTCCCAACGCTCGCCAAATTTACTGCAACCGGCACCCAAAATAACAACTTTATCTTTAATTCCTCTGGCCATATTAATGACTCCTCTCAATTACTCAGCTAGTCGAGCGTTCTCTAATTTAGTTATCAATTTAGCTATTGTGGCTATGCAGCAGGTACGGCTTTCCAGAAATATTTGCGGAAACCCCGTTGGCTATCGATCTGCTTGATACGAAAATGCACCGACACTTCCGTACCGATATCAAAAGTATCCGGATCGACCTCGGTCATATCCATCATAATACGACCACCACCATCAAACTTCACTAAACCAAAGTAGGCCGGCGGATTAAAATCAAAGGTCAGGCGATCGGCGGTCCAGGTGGCCACCTTGCCTTTAACCCCAGACATTGGGTGATCTTCCTGGGTTTTAAATGCGCCACAATCCGGGTTGACACAATAATTATGCTTGGGCATCTGCACCGTGTCACAGGCGGTACACTTACCACCGATAAAGCTATTCACCAAATCTCTATTGCGGTACATAGCCGACAGAAAAGCTGTTTTGTCGGTATCAGCCCGCTTGCCAAGTTCTTTATCGAGTAAATTATTGAACGATTGATATTTATTATAGTTCTCTTCTGCGACGCCGCGGGCTAAATGCCCCGATACCCCCGTCAGCGGTTTCTTACCTTTAATTCCGTCCGTAGCGCGGAACAACAAAGTATCACAACCCTGACCAAAACCGGTTACCAGAATCAGATCACCCGGCTCGGCCTGTTCCAGTCGCTGAGCTAGCAACAATAATGGCTGCGCGGTACCAGTATTTCCCACGGACTGCAATAAATTATCGGCCACCGCCGCGTCGGCAATACCCAGCCGCTTGGCAACCATAGCGGGTACGCGACCCTGGTCCGTCGGTAGAATAAAATGTTTAATCTCGCCGGCGTCGACTTCAGCTTTGCTTAGCAGGCCTTCAACCGCATGACGCAATATGCCCATATAGCCCACATCACGGACCCAGCGCTCTTCCCAACCATAGTCAAAGTCCTGACCCTCGGCACGGTAGTGATCTACCATATCTGTGGCCTGAGTAAAACTACAAACCAGCTCAGCAATAACTCCATCAGTACCTACTGAAATCGCCGCAGCACCATCACCAAACAACATCTCCTCACGAGACGCACACCTGGTGAGACGGTGTTCAGCAGATACCACCACCGCCGCACCGTTGCCTGCGGCAGCAATATCCAAAGCAGATAGCAGCGCAGAAGTTGCAGCACGTTGGGACGATGTCACATCCATGGTGCGCAGATCCGCAGTCTCCAGATTAAGCGCTTCAGCGACAATCACCGAATGCTGACGGTCAGCAAAGGGCAAGCTGGTTGAGGCAAGAAACAAAGCAGCTGGCGACTGGCCAGATTCACGCCCCATGCAATCGGCATAGGCCTCCGTCGCCATAGTTATGGCATCTTCATCCCAGTTGCACATGGTCTTCTCACCCTTGCCCAGACCCACGAGACCCGAGTCAAACCAGCTATTGGCATCAGCGATTACTTTCTTTTGCAGCCGTAAGCGAGGCAAATAAGCACCGTAAGCTGTAATTCCTACCATAATATTTCCTGCTATAGAGATAAGTAAATTGAGATTTGTGTGTTTGTGTATTCGGTCCGGTTAAACTAACGAGCTAATTAAAACTATCTGGCCCTACGTATTTAGCGGCGATTATTCTACCTGCAAGTGGGTATTGAGAGAAAGCATGTTTACTCCGCATCTCTTCCCACGCCTTCTGTTTTCGAGCACGATTGTGTGTCGTATGGATGACAAATAGCTGGCAGGACGACAGGAAAATAAGGGACAATCAGTCAAGACTCGGCTCGATTATTTTTTGGCCCCGTCCAATAAACCTGTTAATTTCGATCCATGCTTTTCACCCGAGCAATCACCCGCCCGTCAAGTTATCGATCAATAATTGACACACAATCCCTGCTAACCATACTTATAGCAAAAAGGAGTTCTCCATGAAAATCGTCATTCTTGGCGCAGGTGGTGTCGGTTCTGTCATCGCTGGCCATCTAGCAAAAATTGGTATGGATGTTGTCATCATCGCGCGGGCTGGGCACTGTCAGGCGTCTTCAGAGCAGGGGCTACAGCTCACAGGATTATCTGATTTTCGAATCAAGGTTCCCGCCTACGTGGATACATCCAATCTGGATTATGCAGATGTTCTGCTTGTTGCCGTTAAAACTAAAGACATGGAAACAGCTTTAGAAGGAGTCAAACATTTAGCTGTTGGTTGTGTTGCTTCGCTGCAAAATGGCGTGGTTAAAAATGAACAACTGGCCAAGGTGTTTGGTGCCGACAAAGTGTTGGGGGCCACGACAATGATCGGGGCGACTCTCGTCAAAGCAGGTGAGGTCAACTACTCGCTTGATGGCATTACTTTTTTTGGCGAACAAGATGGCAGCCGGTCTGGTCGTGTCGAGGCACTGGTTCAGGCCTTTCTTGATTCAGGACTAAATGCAGTTGCATCTGAAAATATAAACTCTATTGAATGGACCAAGCAGGCCATTCAAAACCCCTTTGCGCCGCTGGCGGCCATTACGCGGCTGCCCGTGCATCTGGTTTGGTCAAGTCCAGAACTGGCGACGCTTGCCGTGCACATGTACCGGGAGGTTGCAGCGGTTGCTGAAGCATTACAAATCACTTTGTCTGACCATGATGCGTGGAGCGTGTTTAACCAAAAAACACTGAGAGACGCCCCTTTTGATAAGGCGGTACAGATGCTCGTCAATGCAGGAAAACAGGTCGCCGAGAGCGGTCGCACGCGGATTGTTCCATCGATGCTTCAGGATGTATTGGCTGGAAAAAAAACTGAAATCGAAGAGACCGTCGGCCATGTCTTTAGGGAAGGCATACGCCTGGGCATTCCGGTTCCCTATACTGAGTTTGCCTACAGAACGGTCAGGGCCATTGAAGATAATTTTTCAGGCAGGCTCAATCCCCAACCTTCCCAAACCTGACTACAATAAACCCACGTGCTATTAGTCTAAACTTAATCTGAGCAATTTGTCTGACAGGTCGAAATCAACATCTTATTGAGAAACCAAAATGAATATATCCCTGTACCAGGCGACAATTCCCACCTACCTACAAATTATTGGGTCGGTTATTGCACTCTTAAACAAGGCCGAAATCCACTGTGTCAGTAATCAAGTTTCCACTGACGAGCTGGTACAGGCGCGACTCGCAGATGACATGCTGCCATTTACATTTCAAATCACATCCGTGTGTCATCACTCCATGGGAGCCATTGAAGGTTTGAGGAAAGGGGTATTCTCGCCTGACGGGACAATGCTTGAGGAATTCGGCAGCTTGCGCGACATGCTCACTACCGCGCAGCTAGCACTTGAGGCGCTCTCTGAAGAAGAAATAAATGCCTTCGTAGGCAAGCCCATGAGGTTTGAATATGGCGACATCGTTGAGAACTACCTGGCGGAAGAGTTTTTATTGTCCTTCTCCCAGCCCAGTTTTTATTTCCATGCGATTACAACCTACAATATCTTACGATGGAAAGGCGTGCCTGTCGGCAAAAGAGATTTTCTTGGCCAATTAAGAACAACTTAATTATCGAGGCCCGCTAAAAAAGCAGTAATTGTTCCATTGAGCCAATATATTTCTACTCTTAACATTTCTACTCCTAACATTAATGACGCACATCTAATAACACGCAGCCCCCTTTATTAATCAAGCCGCTAACTAAAAAAGCCAGACAAACATGACTGAAATAAAACGCCCGATCAACATCCATAACGACTACCACGCACACGTGTATTTCGATAACAAAACATTAGAATTTGCCCGTGATTTATGCGACCGAATCGGCACGCTTTTTGGTTTAAAGGTGGGCCGCATTCATCAAAAACCAGTTGGACCACACCCTAAGTGGAGTTGCCAAATTATTTTTACCGATCAGGACTTTGATGAGTTGATTCCCTGGATAGATGAAAATAGAAACGGCCTTACTATTCTCGTTCATGGCTTAACTGACGAGCACTTAAAAGATCATACTGATCATGCCTATTGGTTAGGTGATAGCGCTGAACTTGATTTATCAATGTTTGATGCTTAAGAGAGAAAGCATAATCGGCAGGAAAAAAGGATCACTAATCAGCCAACGGCAAATCAATCTGGTATTACAATTTTCTATCGATCAGGCGACAGTTTATTCGTGCTGTGCTATAAGTTAATTGGCCTGAAACCCATAACTAAAACAACGGTGTAACATGACTCTAACTCGCAAACTACTCCCCGTCGTCGCACTAGCGATAGCGTTGATTACTACTACTTCTTGTACCGATTCAACCGAAGATGGCGCGTCGGCTTCTGCCACTCTTGACTCTACCAAAAGTAGCTCAACAAATGGCTCAGCAGGATACCAATCTGCCCGCAATGCTCAGGGCCATCCCGACATTCAGGGCACCTGGGATTTCCGGACATTAACTCCACTCGAACGACCAAAGGATCTTGGTGACAAGGCTGTATTCACCGCCGAAGAGGAAGAGGCCTATCGACAAAAGGCGCTGTATATCAATGATACTGATAACAAAAAGGATCTAAACCTTCCACCTGAGGTAGATGTTCAAATTCCCTATAACAGCTTTTGGCTGGATTTCGGTACTGAAATGAACGGGGATAGCAGAACATCGCTTATCGTTGATCCACCCAACGGTCGCTTGCCTGAACTCACACCCGCGGCGGTTGAACTCGCCAAGAAAAACTTTGCGCGTATTCCTCCAATCCGCGGGTTTTTCTCCATTGGTCTCGATAACTTTCGACCACCTGGGCCTGAAGCGCTTGGTCTTTCTGAACGCTGTTTGATCGGGTTTAATGCTGGACCGCCGCTAATGCCGAGTTCCTATAACAACAATCTCAGAATTGTACAGGCGGCTGGTTATGTGGTGCTGTTTACTGAGATGATTCATGATGCCCGAATTATTCCTATCGACGGCAACGCACACCTGCCAGAAGGAATCACCCAATGGTCAGGGGATTCTCGCGGTTATTGGGACGGAGATACGCTTGTCATTGAAACCACCAATTTTAACAACAAAGTGCCTTCCTACCAGTTGCCGTTAGACCTCGCGGCACTGGACAAAAGCGGCCCAGTGGGATTGGGCAAGAATCTTCACTTGACCGAAAAGCTGACACGCACCAGTGACTCTCGCTTGGTTTACGAATACACCGTTGATAACCCCTCAGCCTTTACCAAGCCTTTTACCGCCGTGATCCCGATGAAGGCAACCGAAGATCAAATCTTCGAATTTGCCTGTCATGAAGGCAATCATGCCGTACCTGGCATTTTGAGAGGAGCGCGCACCCAGGAAAAGGAGGGCGCAACGGCAGCGCTTGAGTAAAAACTAAAATGAGGCGCCCTTTGTGGCGTTCGAGGCCACGTAGTTCGGGGCCACGTAGTTCGGGGCCACACAGCCTAGGTCGCGTATTTGTTACGAAATAAAACGATCAGCGAGGTCATTCGAAAGAAAGCACTATTTTTGTCGGCTGCACAATATCGCCACTTTACATTGTGTTAATAACCGCTTCACTTTTTTATTCTATCAGTGACGACCAAGTCAAGCTTGCTAAGCCATTGATCCTCTGCGCAATAATCCTCTAATCAATAACCCTCTAATCAATAATATTAGGAGGAAGTGTTGATTAGACGATTACTGGAGTGGTCGGGTCTATACCCACGTTAGCCACCTCAGCCGCCTTGCATCGTCTAGTTAGCTAATTGGAATTCGCCGTTTATCTTTGCCACGACAGTCAATGCTCTCTGCTATTAACCCGGCTTCCTAATAGGCTGGTTATGCTGCATAGGTTATTTTGGGATGCTGAAAATATTTCTTTACTCTGTTCGGTTGCTTTTGCAACATGCGCATATGCGATAACACCTTTGCTTTGAGTTGTTTTCTAT
>JAJFKC010000009.1 GCA_021773435.1 Porticoccaceae bacterium | reverse complement strand
CAACAAATGAGTCGCCTCATCCACATCAATTTATTTGCTAGAAGGGACTTGATGGCTTTATTTAAGCCGCCACCAGATCTGGTTTTTACAACACCTCAGCTGGCTCTATTATGAGACATGAAAATAACTGGGACAGCAGTGGGTTGGACTCGATTAATTCACCACAGAAATCACCGTCCCTTAGCCTCGCAACGCCTCAACTCCGCGCCAGCACCCACCGATGCACTTCACTTGGCCCATCGTAAATCCTGAATGCCCTTATATCGCGATAAATGCGTTCAATTACGGTATCTGTACAAATACCCTTCGCCCCTAGCACCTGCATAGATCGATCCACTACTCTGCTCAGAGCTTCTGAACAATGCACTTTACACATACTGGTTTCGGTTTGGCCCTTCTCGCCCTGATCAAGCAGCCAGCAGCCGTGCCAGGTCATCAGCCGTGATGTTTGCAGGTCGATCTTGTTGTCGGCTAGCTGAAAGCCGATGCCCTGGTGTTCGATAATGGCTTTGCCGAAGGCTTGTCTAGTGCGGGCGTAATCAGTAGCAATATCGTGGGCGCGCTGGGCTGCGCCGAGCCAGCGCATGCAGTGTGTCAAACGTGCCGGGCCGAGACGAACCTGGGCATAACGGAAGCCTTTACCTACCTCGCCAAGTATCTGACCGGCAGGAATACGGACGTTGTAGTCCACCTCGCAGTGGCCTCCGGGTGAGTTGCTATCGATGGTATCGAGCATACGCACCATGTCGATCCCGGGCGTGTCGGCATCGCATATAAACATTGTTACGCCGACATCGTTACCTTCGTGATCAAGGGTTTTAGCCATAATGATGTGATAACCGGCACCAGGCATGCCGGTGATAAACCATTTGCGGCCTTTGATGATGTAGTCGTCGCCATCCGGTGTAGCCGTAGTCTTCATCAAGGAGGGGTCGGAGCCCGCACCACCATCGGGTTCAGTCATGGAGAACACGGAGCGGATATGACCCTGTACCATGGGTATCAGCCAGCGGTCTTTTTGCTCCGGCGTGGCGACCTGGTGAAGCAGGTTGGTATTACCCTCATCAGGCGCCTGGATATTAAGCGCCAGCGGGCCAAGCGTTGAGTATCCTGCCGCTTCGAAGACCACGGCCATACTGCGATGATCCAGCCCCAGACCACCGTATTGTTTCGGCGCGTGGGGAGCTAGCAAACCGGCCTCTCTCGCCTTGGCCACCAGCTCTATGCGCAGCTCATCAGTGGGGCCGTGGTATTCCTGCCGTGCGTCGTTTTCGTAGGGCATAACGATGTTGCGAATGAACTCATCGGTACGTTCTTTAAGCACCAGCAGGTCGGCTGGCAACTGGAAATCTATCATCGTGTCTATCTCATTCCTGTTTTCGTTAATTACAGATTTATTTATCTATTATTTACATTAACTAATTACTTCATCTAACTGTTTATTAAAATATTATATATTAGTTTATTAGCTCAACAGCTCGATCATAGAACCGTGTAACCGTATGAGCGAACTCCTCCCACATGGGGTCTATGCGTTGTTTTTTGCGATGCAAGCGCACATTCAAGCAGGCGATGGAACCCAGTTGATAAGCCGCTAGGGCCTGGTACCAGAGGATATCTTCGAAGCGTCTACCCATACCACGCTGATAGATATCCGCCAGCTCAGCAGGTGAGACCGGCACGCAGGGCATGATGTTATCGGTCCAGAAGGATTTGTCAGCACAGAACATCAGCCAGCCGATATCCAGTTGTACCGAGCCGATATGTACCAGCTCCCAGTCGATAACGCCGGTGAGTTTTCCTTCATGAAACAGGCCATTGCCTGGCTGGTAGTCGCCGTGAACAATGCCGATGGGATTTTCATCCGGCATGGAAGCCAGTAGCGCTTCGCGGGCGCGGTCAGCTGCGACAATCCATTCTGGCTCCAGCGCCTTGGCATAAATGGGCTGCCAGCGAGTGATCTCTTCCAACAGCGGTCGCGGAGTTTCCCAGTTGGGCAATTTGCTCTGCCAGTCAACCTGATGGATACGAGGCAGGACTTCGGCCATATCCCGCCACAGAGGTGCGACCTTGTCGTCACTGAGGTCGAAAGACTCATCCGGCCCCCAGATAAAAAACTCGCGGCCGCTGAGTTTTTCCATCACCACATAAGGCACTTCAAATTCATCTTCATCTGGCGACGCGAAAGGCACAGCGGGCACTGGCAAACCTGCTGCATGCAGCGTGTTTAACAGGGGCGCGGTTCGATAGACATCGGTATTTCCCTCGCGGCGTACGCCTTTGGGTGCCAATTTGATTATATAGCCACCCTGTAACACGCCCTTTTCGTCATGGACATCAAAGCCGAAGGTGAGCCCCGCATGACCACCGAGCATCGATTCGACATTCTCCATTCGCGCGCGTTCACCAAAATTTTTTGCCACAAATTTGGCGAGATCAGCCCGTAACTGATCACCGACACCTGGCCTTTCGTCCTGCCCCGCTGCTGTTTCTTCTTGACCCATAGCCAACCTCTACTGCTGTTGTAAATTTTAAACGGCGGCAAGAATACCATCTATCAGAGTGCTGTTCAGAAGCGAAATAGTGATCAGATCTAAGCTGCGATACTAAGTGACGAGATTGACTTACCAGGTCAAGCATTGTCATAGTGGCGCGCTATCAACCTTTACACCTTTTACTGAATACAAACAGGGAACCACCATGAGCATTCAACACCGCCTGGTCGAATATAACGACGGTGACACTTTACTAGAAGGTTATCTCGCTTATGACGATAGTATAAAAAAGCCGGGGCCTGGCATCATCATCGCCCATACCTGGTGGGGTCGAGGTGAGCTCGAATGCAAACGTGCTGAGCAAATCGCAGAACTCGGCTATGTGGGCTTTGCTCTGGATATGTACGGCAAGGGACGCTACGGCAGTGGCCCCGACGAAAACACAGAGATGATGCAGCCGCTTATGGATGATCGCGCCATGTTACAAAACCGCATGGCCGTGGCGCTGGCAGTTGCCGGGGAGCAAGCAGAGGTGGATGCCAGCAATATGGCGGTAATGGGCTATTGCCTGGGTGGACTCTGTGCTCTTGACCTGGCAAGGACCGGTGCAGACCTAAAAGGTGCGATCAGCTTCCATGGCTTGTTTGATGCGCCAGGTAACATTTCCAACCCGAAAATAAAAGCCAAAGTGTTGTGTCTGGATGGTCATGATGACCCGATGACGGCTAATGACAAAGTCGTCGCCTTAGAAAAAGAGATGACCGACGCCGGTGTTGACTGGCAATTACACACCTACGGTGGCGCTATGCATGGTTTCACCAACCCCGAAGCCGATATGCCGAAAATGGGCATTAAATACAATGCCGATGCGGATCGGCGATCATGGCAGGCGCTGGAGAATTTCCTGACGGAGATTTTTTAAAGCCGCTTTTTTTGACGAAAATTTTTAACGAAGCAATCGACTCGCGGCCAACTACTCCTGTCATGATTTATATTAACTGATCCGGGATGCGCTATCTAAATGATTGGGCTAACTGACCTCAGGCACGTTAGAATCGGGCACTTGCACTAAGCTGCACCCCTCTTTCACGTCAAAGCAGTCACTTTCACGGGTTTAATCAACACCGGACACGCCATGTATTACGGCTGGATATTACTAAGCACTATTGGCTTTATCTACATGGCTACCGTTGGCGCAGTGTTTTATGGCCTTAGTGTGATGATGCCGGAAATGATTGACGACCTGGGCTGGACCCGAGCACAGGCCACCACTGGCTTCGCTATTCTGGCGATGGTAATTGGCCTCGCGGGACCGTTAGTAACCAGTCTGATGAAAAGAATTAGCCCCCGATTGACCATAATCGCTGGCGGCTTTGTCACGGCTATTGGGGCTTGCATCCTCTACCGTTATCACACCTTACCCATCTATTACGGTGCTGCCGTCATTCTCGGTTGTGGCATGACTATGCAGGCGGTATTACCGGGCACGCAGCTGGTAACCCAGTGGTTTAACCAGCGCCGTTCGATGGCGTTGGGCATCTTTATGGCAGCAGGCGGGCTTGGCGGTGTGGTTGGCGCGCCCACCTTCACCTGGCTAATCCATTTGCTGGGCGACTGGCGGCCGGTCTGGCTTTTTGTCGGCCTGGTGGCATTGTTCTCATCTCTGTTGAGCTGGTTGTTCGTTCGCAATCATCCAGAGGATATAGGCCTGGCAATCGATGGCATTACTGCTAGTGTCGCTGAACAAGATCAACCCGCAGTTGGTGATAAAGTCGGAGTTTATAAAACCACCCGGCAATGGACGGTAAAAGAAGCCTTTCGGGAACCCACATACTGGATCGTTCTGTTTGCTGGCTCAGTGGCAGTGACCGGCCATATGATGATCGGTAGCCAATTAATTCTGCATGTGAAAGACATGGGTATGACGGCGATCATCGCGGCTTCTGCTCTGGGCATTCAAGGCGTATTTACCACCAGCGGGAGATTTATCTCCGGTATGCTGGGTGATTTCACCATTGAACCACGCACCCTGTTTTTTATCGGTATGGCGCTGGAACTTATCGGCATGGTCTTGCTCATCAATGCCCATAGTCCATTTGTGCTTTACACCTCGGTGATATTTTTCGGTCTTGGCTTTGGCCTGGGTCTGGTCGGCTCAACAACTATGCTGGCGAATTATTATGGCCCCGCCAACACACCTGCCCTGCTTTCCTACCGCATTTTACTTAGCACCGTGTTTGGCGGGTTTGGCGTTGTTCTGGCCGGATACAGCGGCGATGTATTCGGTGGTTACAAAGAGGCTTTTTATATCTTCTCTGGCTTCCTACTACTGGCAACCCTGCTGGTTTTATTGATTAAGATACCAAAAACAGAAATTGTTGGCTCGCTGACGGCATCAGAATAAATAATTTATGGGAACCGCGTTATGGTACTTAGACGACATCGAGTACCGACCCTCGCCCCTCCCTCAATAATCATTGATATATTTACTGAGAACAATGCATAGAAACACTTCACCGTAGCGGAGATAGAAGATGTTAAAAAATATTAGGGCGTTCGCACTGATTCTCGCAGGCCTGGCGGTGGCCTACCCAAATTTAGCCGAGGCCCAATCAACTCAGGACGGAGCAAGTCCTTTCAAGGCTGCCATAGAAAATCCTGCCAGAAGTGACGCTGATCGCGAACGTGACAAGACCAGCAAACCTGCACAGGTGCTCCAGTTTTTTGGGGTAAAACCGGGAATAAAAGTGCTCGACCTGTTTTCAGGCGGGGGTTATTACGCTGAAATATTATCTTATGCGGTGGGGCCGACGGGGCACGTCATTTCTCACACCAACAAATCCTACGAGAGTTTCGTTGGCGAGGAAGCCAGTGCTCGCTTTAAAAATGGTCGCCTGGCTAATGTGAACCGCATGACTTCGGAAATAGGTAGTCTGGGTCTTGAATCTGCATCGCTGGATATGATCCTGATGGCATTAACCTATCACGATATCTATTACACCGCAGATTATTGGCCGAAAGTCGATAGAGACAACTTTTTTCGACAAATTGCAGAAAGCTTGAAACCTGGTGGCATTCTGGCGATTATCGATCACTCTGCCAGAGCAGACACAGGAGTTGATGCGGCACAGGCACTGCATCGAATCGACGAGGTGTTCGCCAGACAGGATATTGAGCGCGCTGGCTTCATTTTTGATGAGGCGTCTGATCTACTACGAAATCCGGACGACAGCAGAACGCTAAATGTATTTGATGAAAAAATACGCCGAAAAACTGATCGTTTCGTTTATCGATTTATTAAAAAATAACAAATCGACAAACAATACTGAAAGTATTCTGTACCTGACCTGAGAGTCATAACCCGTACAGACCTTTTTCTTTATATCCAGTTTTAATGGCTACAGTAGCCGGATGAATATCCGGATACGCGGCCAGGGCAATCATCACCCCGTGAGCATCTTTAGGATGAAAAATCACTTCGTGCATCTTACCCACTCTTATTTCACCAATTTGCCGCATACCCTGTGATTTAAGATGCTTGACGCCCTCGTCCATATCACCGACGCGATACACCATGGCCCAGAGACCCTCACCTTTTTCGGCCACTGTCCTACCCAGCTCTGTGTCCGGATTAGTGGATTGAACAAGTTCTAATCCGGAGGCCCCGTAACAGGCCCTGATGCCCATCTCTGGGCTAGGCGGCAATTCCTGAAACGTGGTGTTAAACAAGGTGGCAAAACGTACCATCGCCTCATCAAGATCATTCACAGCAATAGCGACACGATCAATACCTTCAAACATGGGCTTCTCCTAATTTTTTATCTGACTAGTTTGCGTATCAGACTAAGCACCGATTTCCTGGGCTAATTCCCAGGCCCGGTCGGCACGGTTGCGGCATTCATCCCCGTAAGTCAGCGCCGATTCAGAACTGGCATTGCCGTCCAGACCGCGTTTATATACGCCCTGAACGATAGCGGCAGAACGGAATAAATTGTAGGCAACATAAAACTTCCAGTTATCGATTTTATCGCGACCAGAGGCCCGGCAATATTCGGCAACCATCTCCTCCTGGGAAGGGATACCCAGACTCGCCCGTTCGGGGGAACGCAGTCTTACCTCACCGTAGAAATCGGCACTGAATTCCATACAACTGTAGCCGAGATCCGCCAGCGGATGACCAATGGTCGACAGCTCCCAGTCGAGCACGGCGACTATTCTTGGCTCGGTGGGGTGATAGACCATATTAGCCATGCGGAAATCACCATGGGCAATGCTCACCTCACTGGATTCAGGCAGGTGTGCGGGCACCCATTCGATCAGCTTATCCATACTTTCCAGTTGTGCGGTTTTGGTGGTTTGGTATTGCTTACTCCAACGGGAAATTTGACGTTCATAGTAATTGCCAGGGCGACCATAAGTCTCGAGGCCCACAGCCAGGTAATCGACGGCATGCATGGCCGCCATCACCCGCATCATATCCAGATACATTTCCCGGCGATCTTCGGGACTACAACCAGGCAACAGTATTTCCTTGTAAATACGGCCCTCGACCATGGCCATAATATAAAATTTAACGCCCATGACATCGAGATCCTCACACAGGGCGTACATTTCTGGCACCGGCACATCGGTATCCCACAGCGCCTTCATGATGCGATATTCCCGGTCCACCTGATGCGCAGACGGCAGCAATTCGCCGGGCGGTTGTTTACGCAGTATGTAAGCTCCCGAGGCAGCTTCCAGTTTAAAGGTGGGGTTGCTCTGACCGCCATCAAATTGGAGTATCTCCAGCGGCCCCTGAAAGCCCTCAACATTGGCTTCCATAAATTTCACAAGCGCATTTTGATCAAACTCATGGCCGGCTCTTACTGCGGTTAAATCTGTGGCTGCATCGCTCATCGTTCATACCTGCTGTTTATTTATGCGCTAGCATAACGCTTGAATCTCAGGGTCGCAAAATGTCAGACTACAAACCTTCTATCTAATCACCCGTAAGAAGCAATTCCATGAGCCAAACCAAATCAGGTGCCAGGTCTAGTAAGCCAAAAGTTAGTAAACCACAAGCTAATAAGCGAGAGTTCCGACAACGGCGAATTGCAGTTACCCTCCCGGCTGGACCACAGGTAAGCGATACCATAGCCCGCGTAAAGTGGGCCGAAGAGCATGGCTATACGGATGCCTGGTTTGCGGATGCAGGCGCGCCCGACGCGCTGACTACAGCTGCTGCGCTGGCCAGTCATACCAGCACCATTCGAATTGGCGTGGCCGTTACGCCAGTATTTACCCGCACACCGGCAGTTTTAGCCGCCACGGCCAATACACTCAGTCAGTTATTGCCAGGACGTTTTGTCATGGGTCTGGGTTCATCGAGCCAGACCATGATGGAAAACTGGCATGGGCAGGAATTCGGTAAACCCCTCACTCGCGTTAAAAATACTGCCATTATGGTTCGCTCAATTTTGAATGGCGAAAAGACTAACTTTGACCTCGATGGACTACGTAGTCACGGCTATAGCCAGGCAGCCATCGATAATCCCCCGCCTATTTATATCGCCGCACTACGTGCAAAAATGATCGAAATGGCCGCCGAGGTCGGTGACGGTGTTATTTTCAACCTATGGCCACAGCGGGCGCTAGCCAAAATGATTGAGCATGCTCGAGCTGGGGCACAAAACGCGGGTAAGGACTGGCAGGATATAGAGATAGTCAATCGCGCCATGGTGTTGGTTACTGGCGACAAGGCCGCAGCACGGGATTTATTCCGAGCCGCCTTTGCGCCCTACTACGCAACGCCGGTTTACAATGCCTTCCTGGCCTGGGCGGGCTTTGAGCAGGCCGCGCAAACCATAAACGAAGGCTGGGCTGCCCGCGATCGAGCTAAAACCGGTGGTGCACTGACCGATGCCATGGTCGATGAGATCGCCGTGATTGGCAGCGCCGAGGAATGTCGGGACAGACTGATTGCAGATATGAACGCCGGGATAGATACGCAGATCATCTCACCCCTGGCTGGCGCCAGCGAAGTCGACATTGCTTCAACCTTTGAAGCGTTTTCAGCGGAATATTTCTCGCCCTGATAACGGCCCTAAATGATAGTGTATAAAGCAATACCAAATTAACGACAGACGGAGTAAAAATTGGCTATTGGTGTAGGACTGGGCATGGCCCGCTTCCCGTTTCAGGATGTCGACAACTTTTGGCAGTGGGTGCAACTGTGCGAAGAAGGCGGCATCGACTCCCTGTGGCAAACCGATCGCCTGGTCTCGGACGAGCCCTTTCTGGAATGCATAAGCGCGCTGGCCGCCATTGCCGGTGCCACCAAACGTATTAAGTTTGGCATGAATGTGGCTTCCGCTGCTTTGCGTGATCCGCTGGTACTGGCCAAACAATGTGCCACCATCGATTATCTGAGTAAGGGTCGTTTATTACCCGCCTTCGGTATTGGCACCGTTCGCGCACCGGAGTGGAAAGCTACAGGCCGCGACACCAAAGGCCGAGGCAAGCGCACCGATGAGGCCCTGGAAATTATAGCGCGATTATGGCGAGGAGAGTCGGTAACTCTTGACGGCCAATATTACCAATACAAAGATGCCGTTATCTCACCCCTGCCCATTCAACAACCCTTACCACTTTGGGTGGGCGGTAGCAGCGATGCAGCGGTTGCCCGCACTGCTCGCATTGGCACAGGCTGGCAGGCAGGCCTGGAATCGCCTAAACGCGCCGGCATCGCCAAAAAAGCGATTGTCGAAGCCTTAAAGGAGACCGGCAGACAAATTGATGACGACCACTACGGCACAGGATTTTTCTATTATTTTGGCTCCCGAGGCGATGATGTCTGCCAACGAGAGATGGCCAGATTCGGGAAGCTGGCACCGGATTCAAAACTGGATCATTTGCTAGCAGTCGGTACCGATGAATTGCTCGACCAAATCAGCAAGTATGTTGATCAGGGCATTCCTAAATTTATTCTGCGACCCCTGGGCAATAATGACGCGGAGGTGCTCAAACAAACTCGGCAACTGATAGATTATGTGTTGCCTCGAGTCGAAAAAATTCACGCTTAACCGAATGTTGGCAAAACGAAAAACACATTCAACCATCGATTAAGCACTCTAATCAGAAACTAATTCTGAGTCAGCTATTCACATACACTTTTTATCGAGGGAAAAACTACCTGAGATTTTTATTTCTAACTGCTACTAGCTAAGCACTACCGGCTGCTCACCCACAGGACGGCTGCAATAACAGCAAATGCAACCACAGCGAGAGCGGCCATCGCGTCTGCGAAACCGTCACTGTCCTGGCTAGCACTGGCCTCAATAGCCCCGCTCTGACCAGGGATATCTTGACTGGTATTGTCGTTACTCATTAATCAACTCCTCTGTTAGTTCGCTCTTAAAAAAAGCGCGCATTCTAACAACAAGAATATCTACTGTCTCCTCTTATTCCGAATTCAAACCACAATATGAATAAACGGTTTTTCCCCTCTCAGCATTGCAAAGCTATGATGCACAGTCTCGCAGGCTCTCATAGAAATTACCCCAGTAAAACCAGGCTAATTGGATGCCATAACTAACGTAGATAAAGCGGCACAAAACCAGCTGCAAGACATTATTCAACGAGCCCATACACAAACCCTATTAAAGCCATATTTAGTTAAATCCGTATTAATCGAGCTTGATAAGCAAGCTATATAAGGTAAACAAGACAATATGTATATTTACGACCACTACGACAAAACGCTGCTTGAGGAGCGTGTCGCACAATTTCGCCGACAGACAGAATCCTACCTCGCGGGTGAGTTGGCCGAAGATGAATTCCTGCCATTGCGCCTGCAGAATGGTTTATATATTCAACGCCTGGCACCAATGTTACGCATCAATATACCCTACGGCATGTTGTCATCTGCGCAACTACGCAAGTTAGCGCACATCACACGCACTTATGACAAAGGGTATGCGCACTTTACGACTCGCCAAAATATCCAGCTCAACTGGCCACGTTTAGAAGAAATCCCGGATATCCTGGCTGAACTGGCAGAAGTCGAAATGCACGCTATTCAAAGTAGCGGTAACTGCATCCGCAATATCACCTCTGATGAATTTGCGGGAATCAGCGCCGATGAAACAGAGGATCCGCGTCCCTGGTGTGAAATTGTTCGACAATGGTCCACCCTGCATCCCGAATTCGCATTTTTGCCACGCAAATTCAAGATTGCTATTACCGGCTCCGATGACGACCGCGCCGCTACGCAGGTTCACGATATCGGCCTCCAGCTCATCAAAAATGGTGCGGGTGAAACTGGCTTTAAGGTATTAGTTGGCGGTGGTCTCGGTCGTACCCCAGTGATTGGCAGTGTGATTAAAGAGTATCTTCCCGCAGTACATTTGCTCACCTACCTCGATGCAATATTACGGATATATAACCGTTACGGTCGCCGAGATAACAAATACAAAGCACGCATTAAAATTCTTGTTAAAGCCTGGACGCCGGAAGTCTTCGCGCAAAGAGTTGAAGACGAATGGCAACATGCAAAAGACGGCCCTGCCACATTAACTGAGCAGGAAATTGCCAGAGCCAGATCATTTTTTTCTGCGCCCGATTATCTTCCGAGACCTGGCTTAACCGTTGGTTCTGGCACGAGCGCTGATCAATCGATAGCTGAAGTTCTGCCGGTGGCGTTTAATCGCTGGCAGGATCGTAATGTCAGGCAACATAAAATAGCGGGCTATTGCGGCGTTTTCCTGTCGCTCAAGCCCACCGGTGTAGCCCCAGGGGATGTAACCGACCAACAGCTTGAGACCATAGCAGACCTCGCTGATCGGTATAGCTTTGGCGAAGTTCGCGTCACCCATCAACAAAACGTGGTGCTGTCAGATGTCCGGCAGGAAGACTTGTTTGCCTTGTGGAAAGACGCAAAAGCCATGGGTTTTGCGACACCCAATATCGGCACACTGACCGATATGATTTGCTGTCCTGGCGGAGACTTCTGTTCGCTGGCCAACGCCAAATCGATCCCCATAGCCGAAGCCTTACAACGCCGCTTCGACGACATGGATTATCTTTATGATATTGGCGATGTCAGTTTAAATATTTCCGGATGCATGAATGCCTGCGGACATCACCATGTCGGCAATATAGGTGTGCTCGGTGTCGATAAAAAAGGCCTGGAATTTTACCAAATTCAACTAGGTGGCAAAGCTGGTGGCAACGCCGCTCTCGGCAATGTCCTCGGCCCCTCCTTTTTTGCCAACGAGGTACCGGGCGTGATTGAAAAAATTCTGCAGACCTACGTTGATCACCGCATCGACGGCGAGCAATTTATCGATACACAAAAGCGCATTGGTATCGCACCCTTTAAGGAGTGCATTTATGCAAAAGCTGCTTGATAAAACCGGCCAGTTAATCGAAAACGATCCGTGGATATTCCTGCCAAAAGATTTTGGTGGCCCTGTCACCGGTGCGCACCAGGTGCTACCACTACAGTTTTGGCAGGCTAGCGAACCCGGCGCCATCTCCCGTGATGCGCTGGGCATATGGTTTGATAGCGATGAAGAACCTGAAGTCGTCGCGGAATACCTGGCCTCCTGGCCTTGTATCGGCATTCATTTTCCAACGTTTATGGATGGCCGAGGTTTTTCTCTGGCCAGACTTATTCGCGAACAGCATAATTATCAGGGCGACCTACGTGCATTTGGCCACATTATTCCAGATCAGTTGTTTTTCCTAACCCGATGCGGATTTAGCACGTTTTTGCTCAATGATTCCTCTCAGAGTTTTGAGCCAGAAATGTATTTCGATAACTTCTCAGTCAATTATCAGACCAGTGCAGATCAGGCCGAGCCGCTATTTAGACGCCGAGCATAATATTGTGCGTAAGACGGACTAGAAGTCTTTCGTCAAGTCGCTTCTTCAGCAAGCGCCTTTGAGCCAACGCCCTTAAGTTAAACCCTGTACATTGCCAGCCCCAAACAGGCAAAATACAATTTGTAAAAGGCCACGTAGTAGATCGTACTGTGAATGATGCGGTATTCCATTCTTTCTTTTTAATTTTCACCGGTGCGGCCGTCTTCGCATCGATCGCCCTGTATGGCCGCCAACCCATGCTGGTGGCTTATATTGTCTTAGGTGCCCTGCTCGGACCGTTCGGATTTGGCCTGGTGCCAGATGTTCAGCTTATTGCTGATATTTCACGTATCGGCATTATTTTTCTGCTGTTTTTATTAGGCCTGGATATGCAACCCCAGGCGCTGTTTAACGTGTTCAAAAAAGTCACCCTGGTGACGCTGATCAGCTCATCATTATTCGCTTTAATCGGTTACGGAGTTGGTTTCCTATTTGGTTTTACCCAACTTGAAAACATAATTATCGGTGCGGCGATGATGTTTTCAAGCACCATCATCGGTATCAAGTTGTTACCGACTACCATACTGCACCATCGCCATATCGGTGAAATGATGATCGGCATGTTGCTGGTTCAGGACTTTCTTGCCATCTTTATATTACTTATTTTGCTAAGCGGGCAAGATGGCCAGATAGACTTTACGCAAATCGGGCTCGCCGTGCTGGCCCTACCTATGTTAATAGGCTTCTGCATCGGCGCGGTAAGACTTATATTGCTGCCACTATTTACCCGGTTTGATCGTATGGGCGAATATGTCTTCCTGCTCGCAATAGGCTGGTGTCTTGGTATATCCGAGTTGGCAGAAGTGGCCGGACTGTCACGTGAAATCGGCGCATTTATTGCCGGTATCACCATCGCAACCAGTCCCATCGCCCAATATATAGCCCTGAGCTTAAAACCCCTTCGGGATTTTTTTCTTATCCTGTTTTTCTTTTCATTGGGTGCCCAGTTTAACCTCGCCCTGTTATCTGAACTGATCTATCCAGCGCTGCTATTGGGTGGCAGCATGCTGGTGATAAAACCGGTGGTGTTTCGCTTTTTATTACATCAACAGAGCGAGAAAAATATTTTTGCCTGGGATATCGGCTTCCGCCTGGGGCAAATCAGCGAGTTTTCACTGTTGATTGCTTATGTCGCAACCAGTGCATCTTTGATCGGCAATCTGGCATCGCATTTAATACAGGCCGCTGCTATTTTGACATTTTTAATGTCGAGCTACATCGTTGTTCTAAGCTTTCCAAATCCCATTGCGGTGAAGGAGCACTTACGCCGAGATTGATGCTTTTTATTATTTTTAATCGAATGATTTCAAGAATAATGCTGGGGGTTTAAAATACGGTTAAGCCAACGCAAAATTAATCGGTCACCGCTTTCTTCAGCAGCGATACCCAATTTTTCTGGCAGCGTTTTCTTTTCAATATATTTTATTTTAAAAACGCCACAGTCTTTAGCCAGGTTGGTCAGGTATTCGTCACTGGTTTGAATATCATCAATCAGCCCAATGGCTTTGGCTCTAGTACCGTACCAAATTTCACCAGTGGCGATCTGTTCAATATCCACATCTGGCCGACGTTCAGAAACATATTCTTTGAACAGAGCATGAATATCGTCCAGGTCTTCACGAAATTTATCCCGTGCCTGTTCTGTATTTTCACCCAGCACGGTCAGGGTACGTTTGTACTTGCCAGCGGTCATTAATTCAATGTCGACGTCGTGGCGTTTTAGCAGTCGGTGGATATTTGGAATTTGGGCGACAACACCGATCGATCCGATAATCGCGAAAGGTGCTGCCAGAACTTTATCAGCCACACAGGCCATCATATAACCGCCGCTGGCCGCCACTTTATCGACGCAAATGGTCAAGGGTATTGATTGCTTTTTTATTCTATCCAATTGACTGGCGGCAAGCCCATAGCTATGCACCATCCCACCACTACTTTCCAGGTTTACAACCACCTCGTCATGTGATTTTGCCTGAGCTAAAACGGCAGTAATTTCCTGGCCGAAGGCATCTACGCCCGAAGCACGTAGATCTCCGTGGAAGTTCAGCACATAGACACGCTTATCTGGCTCAGCGTGGTCAGGATTCCTGGATTTCTTCTTTTCGGATTTAGCCGATAATTTATCCTGTTTTTTTTGCTCTTTTAACGCGGTTTTATTCTCTACAGGAGAAAGAACGGACTTGCTGATTACATCTCCCATGTGTTGGAGTTTTTCGTTTAACGAAACCACTTCCAAATGGCCTTTGTCTTTGGTCTTACCTTTAGAACTCGCCGCAATGAGGGCAACGGCTACCGCCAGGCCAACCAGTACGGTGACTACTTTAGCCAAAAACAGCCCATAACTCATTATAAATTCCAAACAAATATCCTCTGTGAACCAACATTAATCATATTTATTGAATTCAAAAATATCACCTGAGTTTTCCGATACCGAAGTCCGTTTAGCTATTAGCCCCAGGGGAGTATAGGTGATTGTATAAACTGTCACGTCTTCAAGAGGCGTGTTCAATGTCCGTGTCGCTCGAAAAGAGATCATTCGACCGAGCCATGGCACTCTCTCTATTAGTTTCCCTACGTCGATTGTGCTGCCAATATGCAGCGCTTTAGACGAACTTTTAAACTTCGTTCCATTTTTGGAGGTTCGCTCCATTACATATAAGTGTTCGAGCCGAATCACTGGCTCAATATTCAAGGGTAACCGCTTATCCAAACTGACTACTCTTGCCTCAAGCTGCCAATAATCTCCGGTGATTGTTTGAGCATAATCACCCCCTTTGTAGTCCTTAATACGGAGGTTATATCGGTTTTCATATTCGCGTTTAAAATATAAAATTGCTAAAGGATTATTGTTAGGAACAGGCAGGTATGTCAAAAAGTTCAAACCTGCGAGGATGCTAAACGCACCACCACAGAGCAAAACTAAACATACAATAAGTATTAATAGATGGTTAAATATCCTTCGTTTCCACAATAATTTTAGTGCCAGAAAACACAACAAACCTCCTGACAAAACCAAAGCTAAAGTGAGAGTATTTAAGTTTTCCATCTAGATCACAAGCACAACGAGAAGGTTCGTCTCATCTCTCAGACAGGAATGCTATACGCCCAATGACATTAAACACTCGTTTGCAAGATCGAGGGCCGCTTCATCATGATGGTTTCCTGACTTGCAATTATCTATATAGTAATCCAGGCAAGCGATGCTATCCGCAAATATATCCCAGTAATTTTCAACTAGCTGATCAACTTGATCACTAAAAAGCCTATTTTTAACGAACCCGAGACACCTTGATAACAATTCTTCCAAACGGCTCAAGCGCATGATGTGCACACTACCGCCAATTATCTGAAGAGCTGATTCCAGCTCAGGCAACACCTCATCTCCGGCATAACCAGAGGCCACATTGTCCAACATTTCTTTAACTTCATCGAGGTGCAAGCCTGACTCTTCCATCACAGCCAATTGTGCAGTTTTAAGCAAACTGGTCTGTAGCAATTCAGTGAGTGGTTTCTTCTCCCAGGTTTTAGCATCCATTTTCAATGGTGGAACATAATCGAACTCAATTAGCGCACACTCTGCTTGCAAATTAGCATCGATAAACTCCACAATCATTTCTAGAGGAAGCTCAGTGTCTGGTCGACTCGACTGTAAACGAGCACTAAACTGTTTGAAGCGACGAGACAAGCCGTAGAAACCCGTTTGCTCCCAAAGCGCCCCCATCGTTTCAAACGTCTTTTGCAACTCTAGTGTGATCGATAATTCTGAATATGCACTTTCATCCTGCGTTTTATCGATTAATGATTGAGCGCTAGATATCAGTTCTTTTAGCGACTCGAACGCCTCCCTGCCATCATCTTCTGTTGCTTCGACGATGGATTTTCTGATGGCGCTGATGTCCTCCTCACTAAAATCAAGTTCGGGTATCTCGGTCCTTGCTCTTCTCTCTCGTTCGTCATCATCTTTTGCGTCAATCAACGCAGTAAGGCTTAAAAATGCGCGCCACAAGCCCTCTGGATAAGGGTTTCGGCCTTCGCCAGGAGTATCTGTAGCTAAAAGTCTTAATTGTTTTTCCACGGCCACCAGCAAACGTACGCGTTCCACCTGTAGTTCAAGCTTATCTTCAGCAAAGGCTCTGACCACCAGACCAATTAGCCACCAGTAATCTTTTTCCGATGTGAGAATAGCTATATTTTGCAGCCGTTGAGCAACGCGGAACAGAATAACAAACGCCTTATTTCGGTTATTGTCTCGGATGATATCAAGCAAACCAAATTGAAAGAGATGGAGTAAACGTCTGACATCCTCCTTTTGTTCACCAGCCAGAGGGTTTGACGCTACCTGCTTATCAAAAGCGGGCCATTTGATATTGTTTAAGCAATGATATTCGTATAGCGGCGTCTCACCACGAAGCCGTCGCAACGCCGTCATCTCCGGTAGCAAAACACAAGCGTTTTCTTTTTTCGCTTCAACTATGGCACTAGCTAATTTAGTTGTTGCTTTCAAGCTACTGCTCAACAGAGTTTTGAGCTCTTCGCGATCAACCTGATCAGCAATGGCCGCTTCGATAGAGATGAGCATTTCTTCTGACACTCGCTGAAGACTATCCAGCTCTGCAATCTCACAGGTGCCACGGATTTGTTTAATTGCCTCCTGGAGAGGTTCCATCTGATCAATGTCGAGATTCTCAGCCATAATCTGAGCATCTTCGATCACAAATCGAAGTTCACTGTTGAGCAAATCTACAACATGACTATTTAGTATTTTCATCAATCATTAACGACCCGGATTCGTTTTTTATTGCAAATAGACTTTATATAAAGTTCTTTATAATCAATAGGTTTAGTGATAAATATAATATAGTTCCGATATAGTACAGCGGATTAATACTACTTGGTACTAAACACTTATTTGCTTTTGAGATGCGTCTCTCAGAAGTGTAAGTTTATTATTCCTAAGATCCCGCTAATTATCGCCTGATGTGGGCCAAACGCCCCGTTCACCACTGGTCCGTTCAATTGTGGCAATTCTTTTCTCATGTAAACCCAGCTCATCGTCATCGGCATATATGACCCTCAAAGGCGGCCTATCCCTCGCCACCAATGTAAAATTAAATCCAGATTCATCGGGCATCTGCGCCAATTGATGCCCTTCAAGACCCAAATCTGTTTGCCCACCAGTCATTAACAAATACACATCTGCAAGAATTTCAGCATCAAGCAGAGCGCCGTGAAGCGTTCTTTGGGTGTTGTCAACACCGTACCGCCGGCACAACGCATCCAGACTATTACGTTGGCCCGGGTGCAATTGCCTCGACATCAATAAAGTATCGGTAATGGCGCAAAGATCCTCTATTCTTAGATCATTTGCATGCATTCGACCTAATTCATAATTTAAAAACCCCAGGTCAAAAGGCGCGTTGTGGATAATCAACTCGGCTCCTCTAACAAACGCCAAAAACTCCTCTGCGATAATATTGAACACAGGTTTGTCTTCCAGGTCTTCCTGAGTAATACCATGGACCTCCATCGCACCCACATCGATTTCTCGCTGTGGATTGATATAGCGATGAAAATGTCGTCCGGTTAGACGTCGATTAATCAGTTCGACACAGCCAATTTCAATAATCCGATGATCCTGGCTCCATTCCAAACCAGTTGTTTCGGTATCGAGGACAATTTGCCGAGTGTCCGTCATGCTTTTTCCAACATTTTATCTATACCTTTATTCGCTAGACGGTCGGCGATTTCATTCTCGCGGTGTCCGCTATGCCCTTTAATCCAGTGCCAGGAAATCTCGTGGCGTAAAGCTACAGATTCCAATTGCTGCCATAGATCTTTGTTTTTGACAGGTTTTTTTGCAGCGGTTTTCCAGCCGCGTTTTTTCCAATTAGGTAGCCACTCGGTAATCCCCTTGCGCACATATTGCGAATCTGATGTTAGGTCAACCTGAAAATCTTCGGTAAGCATCGCTAAGGCTTTAATCGCGGCCATTAATTCCATACGATTATTGGTGGTATCCAGCTCGCCCCCACAAATTTCCTGTTCGAAATTGTTGTACCTGATTAGTGCGCCCCAACCACCGGGACCAGGGTTTCCTCGGCAAGCACCATCGGTGTATATTTTTACATTTTTCATAATCTACTTTTAGCTTCTATTGCTTCGACCCTTTCCCTGACCATTAATAGTGTTCGTTTTTAATCTTGAAAATCCCGAGACGTTAACCGGTTGCCAGCCAAATGGGCTGATTGAATTCAGTGGTATTGTTTGTTTCCGTGCCAATAACACATAGAAAGCTCTGGAGGATATACGCCATCGAACCCATTCTATACACCTACTGTACAAGCCGTCTTCTTCCTGACGCTTAAACAATATTTTTTTGGCATACTCGGTCGCTACTATTTGAAATCCGACGAGCTGTAGCCAGTCAATCAATCTCCCTTTGCGTAGACTGTTATGCCTCCATTCTGGCTGCCTGGAGAGTGATCCAATCAACCATTTACCCAAACCAAAAATACTGAAGGGGTTATACGCCACCAAAATAATATACCCTCCGGCAGATACTACCCGAGCCGTTTCAGATAAAACCTTGTGAGGTTCTGGAGAATAGTCCAAAACATGATGTAACAAGATTGCATCCAGGGTGTTAGTTGGTAACGGGAGCGAATGGAATTCACATACGCAAGCTGCATTTGCATCGATCATTGGTGCCAGAGTAATTTGATGCTTATGCGGTAGGTTTGTTATTAGTTTGTGGGTGGGAGAAACCCCCAATTGGGCGACCCGATAACCTGGCACCTTGAAAACGTTCCGAGCTATTACTTCCAATTCTGCAGCATACAACCTTTGCCCAAAAGCTGTTGCCAGCCAGGCACCCAATTTCTCCTGAGATTCGGCAAGTTGTGGCACCTGGTACCTTACAACTAGGCGTCCAATTATCTTCGTTTTAAAAAAAAGCACCACCTTCCCAAATTTGTGTCGTATTACCAATATTTTCTATCGTTATGTGGAAAAATAACTACAGAAACTTATCCCATTAACAATCACATGATTAGTGGGTAACAGTGAGCAATTATTTAACCTACTACTATTAATAGCTAGATACACCCCTTCCAGTTTACCTGCAACGTAATTTCAAATAGGATTTTTACCGTTAATATCTTAACCAAATACTTGATGCTAGCAATGCTAGTCACTCTATTGAATGGCTGTAGCGGACAACATTACCCGCCAAACACAAACACTCAGTACGCAAGTCATTCAATTGATGATAAAGATAACCCACCTGCACTAGTAGCATCTGCTATTAAATCCCTGGCGCCCACCCCAAGCTCTGGAGCCGATAACGCCCCTTCTGAGCTATCCAGCCCGCAAACTAAAAAAGAGAGTGCTCTACCTGTATCAAATCGATATTACCCACAAAAAGTGGACACAGATTTACGCGCACTGTTCATAGTAAATACGTTCATGCTCGATAGGACTCTTGTAACCATTTGTGGAATGCCGCCTGACGTTGTTGTAGAACAGCTCTATGTATTCAAACACGCTCGAATAAGCATCATCAAGGCCTCGGAAGTTCTCTGCATACAGTGACTCTACTTTGAGCCGAGCAAAGAAAGACTCAATCACTGCATTATCCCAGCAGTTACCCTGCCTGGACATGCTGGCACGTATGCCGTTATCGAGCAGTTCTCGCTGGTATTCTCCGGAACGATATTGAACACCACGGTCTGAATGCAGGATCAGTCCCGGCTGTACCTGGCGTTTTCCCACCGCCATCTGAAATGCGTCAATGATCAGGTCTGCGGTCATGTTGATGTCCATGGCCCAGCCGATGATCTGTCGTGAGAACAGATCCATGATCACCGCCAGGTAAGCGTGGCCGCCCTTTATCCGAATATAGGTGATATCCGAGACCCACTTTTCATTCGGCTTACTGGCAGTGAAATCCCGTTGTAACAGGTTACCACTGACGTAATTGAATTTATTCGGGGAGGGGAAGTACTTATAATTCTTGCCATTCCTGGCCTTAAGACCGGCCTGTGCCATCAGCTGAGCGATATAATTCAAGCTACAGGCAATCCCAGCTTCATTAAGCTCGACGGTGACCCGAGGCGCACCGTAGCGCTGCTTGTATTGATTAAAGGCCACCACTACGGCCTGACGAACATGCTCTCGACGAAGAGACTGCCGACTCGGCTCACGGCCACGCCATTGGTAATAGCCAGAGCGACTCACTGACAGCCACCGACACATATTCATCACAGCGTGCTGCGCTCGCAGTGATTCAATAAAGGCGTATTTCGCTATTTTTCTTTCGCGAAATACGCCGTGGCTTTTTTTAAGAAGTCGACCTCTTCTTTGAGGGCAGCGTTTTCACGGCGCAGCTTGCGAAGGTCTTCGGTCTCGTTCTTCGAATAATCAACGCCGTTCATGCTCTTGATCTCCTTCTCAGCTAGTTTGTTGTACTGGCGTCGCCAGTTATAGATCTGGCCGGGATGGATGCCCAGTTCTTTGGCTATCTCAGCCGCAGTGGTATGGGGATCATCAGCCCGTTTCACCGCTTCTCGGCGAAACTGCTCGGTATAGTGGTTGTACTTGTTTTTTTGTTTCTGGTTCATCGTAATATCACCTCGTTAAATGGGAATGAGGTGTCTACTTTCTGTGGGTAACTTGAAAATAACACGCCACTAAAACGTCGTAAAATATGGGATATACTCGCTAATGACCAACATTTTGCAGACAAGATATCACACCAACGCATCAAAAATTGTATCAGTCAGTATAAAATCAACACACTATATTTTAAAAATATTGAAGATCGTATCTTGCGCTATATGCCATATATAGCAGCGCAGTTAAAAGAGAGAAATTTGCCCCCTGAGTTAATCGTATTGCCCCTCGTTGAGAGCACCTATAACCCATTTGCATATTCTTCCAGAAACGCCGCTGGCCTTTGGCAATTTATGCGTCCGACCGCCAAATACCTGGGCATACAGCAAAACTGGTGGTATGACGGGCGCCGGGATACCATTGCTTCCACCGATGCAGCACTGCGATATCTCACCTATCTGCATGATCGTTTTTCTGGAGACTGGCTACTCGCATTGGCCGCATACAATAGCGGCGAAGGGACGCTAAAGAAAGCCATTCGCAGCAATCATGCCAGAGGATTGCCCACCGACTACTGGACCCTAAATCTGCCATCCGAAACCAGGGCTTACGTACCCCGATTTCTCGCAATGACAAAGATCCTGAGCAAACCCGAGCGCTATGGCCTCAAGCTCCCCGAACTTTACGAAGAAATAAATTTTGATCTGATCAAGTTAGGCGAGCGGATCGATTTAATCCAGGCCGCGTTGCTCGCAAATATCAGTGCTGAAGAGTTTTATAAACTTAATCCCGGCTTTTTACGCACGACTAGCCCTCCACACGGGCCATTCATTATTTTATTGCCAAAAGGAACAGAGTCAGGTTTTAGAGCTCGGCTGGCTGCCTCCCCTAAAAGTAGCTGGCAACCCGCTCAACGTCATATAGTACAGCCTGGTGATACGCTTAGTGAAATTGCAGAGAGTTACCACCTGACAATGAAGTCTTTGGTTTATACAAATAAACTAAGGTCAACCGGTATCAGGGAAGGGCAGATATTAAAGATACCGACGGGTATTAGTACAAACCAGTCAGCGCTACCCGCGTTTGTAAATGCCCAGCACCGTTACCGCGTTCGCCAGGGCGACACTTTGTCAGGAATTGCAGCGAAGCACCGTATATCGACGAGCGCGCTTGCTCAATGGAATAAATGGCCTTTGTCCAAACTGCTAATACCCGGTCAAAAACTAGTGTTATACCCACACTCCTGATACTAGATTTTCAACCAGCCGTTTGTATTTAATAACTACGAGTAATAGAAGATTATAGATGGGTTACGTTACCCGGCGCCCTTGCTTACCAGAGGTCCTTTCTTATCAGAGGCAGTTGCTAACAGATATTAATTAGCGATTACCATTCACAAGTAAATATTTATTGCCCCTTCTATCGCGAGTTTAATAATTGCCAGCGCCGAAGCTCAATTTAACCCTTCAATATCGGCACCGTCAAAGAGACTCGATTGGTAGGACTGATATTCTCGCAAACCCACATTCGCACGAATTGAACCCAACAAATTATCTCGTTGCTCGACAGCAAGTTGGTCGTATTTACCCGGTGTGACTTTGGTTAAAGACAGGACAATATAATCACCGTTATCGGAGACAAACCCTGTAACCCGAGGCAGTTCTCCACGTACTGGTAACGCAAATACATGGTCTCGAATTGCCCCATCCACCAAACCGCCATAACGACGGGTATCAATGCTTGCCTGCCAGGAAAGTTCCTCCTGTTTAGCCAGCGCTTCTAGTTCTACCCCACCCTTGGCCTTCTCCAAAATATCACTACCTTTCGCCTCAACAATCGCGCGAGCCTGCTCCATTTTCAAGCTGGTCACTATATCATCGCGGACCAATTCCAGTGCTAGGGTGCTAGCAGGTATAAGCTCTTTCAGTTTAACAATGGCAATATGCGTTGGTCCGATTTCAATCACCTCACTTGCGTGACCTTTCTCAAACACCTCTGGATCAAATGCGGCCTTTACGACACTAGGAAAAGAGGCTATGCCAGACCCTCCCGAGCGGGGAAAGGCTTCGGATGTTTGTAAGGTCAAAGCCATTGCTTCGCCTACCTCAGAGAGAGTCTCCGCGTTGTAGGCTAGCTCACGAAGCTGATCAATCTTATCCGGTAACAGCTGCTCCGCAGATTGCCCCTCAAGATCACGGCGTATGCGACTGCGTTCAGTCTCAAACGTCATCTCAGTGGTAGCTTCCTTATCTACCAGGCGGATCAAATGAATACCGCTTTCCGTTTCTAACGGTGCAGAAACTTCACCAATGGACAGCTTAGCAACGACATCCAAAAAGTTTTGCGGGAAGCCCGTAGGATCAATGAAACCCAAATCGCCTCCCTGTAGAGCGGTACCCAAATCGTCACTGTACACCTGTGCCAACTCGCCAAATGTAGCGCCCTCGGTCAATTTCTTCTGTACTTCGGCGAGTTGATTCTGATTAACGGTGTCATCATCGTCAGCGAAAAGGATATGCTCAACACGGCGACGAGCAGAGCTGATGAGCTGTTTTAGCTCTGCATCAAATTGCTCCCGAACAGTCGCCTCGTCGATATCGATGTCCGATAACAAGTCGTCTATTTTTAACTCGAGGTAATCGACAATAATTTTTTCTTCAGTAGCGAAATCCTGTTGATTCGCCTGGTAGTATTCCTCAACCGCTTTATCGTCTAGATTGATTGTTTTCTGTACCTGCGCAATCGGCACAGTCACATAATAATAATCTCTTTTTTGTTCGATAAGCGCCGCACTTAACTCCGCTTCTTCAGGTGTCACAATTCCCGTCCCCGCGACACCTAACGCCATTTGCGCAATCAACATTCGGTCTTTTATTTCAGCGTAATACGTACTTTGCGTGTGACCCATTTGGCTTAGTACAAAGCCATAGGTATCGCGATCAAAGCGGCCATTTTGCTGGAAAGGCTCGGCACTGGTAATCAATTTTGAAAATGCCTCTTTTTCAATCTCCATACCGAGATCCATCGCCCGGATAGAAACTACCTTTTCACGCACGAGGCCATACTGTACGGGTTTACGCAGCAGTTCGTCATCAAGAAGTGCAGGATCGAGACCTTCATATTGCTCAACCAGCCGCTGTTTGTGGCGAGCCAGGGCCCGGTCTACTTCTATGCCGGTAATGTCTTCACCATTAACGCTCAATTCCATCTGCCCGGCACTGCCGCCCTGGAATATCTGGTCTATTCCAACCAAAGCAAACGGAATCGAAATAAGTATCACAATAAAAAAGGCGGTCCCTTTCAAGTTGTCACGAAAATCCTGGAGCATTACTTACCCTTACAAGCTGTGTTGGTCTGTTAAGTGACCAGTATTTTAGTTTAAATAGCCGCTAAAAATAGGCCTTAAACAGGAAAAAGAGAACGCACAAAATAAAGGCGCATTGTAATGCGCCTTTATCGAATGCTATTTTTGTAAATTAGAACTAATTAACTGATTCCTTTAACGCCTTCCCTGCTTTAAAACCAGGAACATTTGCGGCTCGAATATCTATTTCTTCACCAGTACGTGGATTTCGGCCCTTTCTGGCCGCACGGTGTTTAACAGAGAAGGTACCAAACCCAACTAATGAAACTGGGTCTCCCTTTTTCAACGATCCAGTAATCGCATCGACCGTCGCATCCAATGCTCGTGCGGCAGACGACTTTGAAATATCAGAAGCTTCTGCAATCGCATCTACAAGTTCAGTTTTATTCACATTTTACCCCTTTATTGTTGGTTACCTTGATTAACGGCTAATACGTCAACCGATATTACGTTAATTGCTACTACGGTTTAAAAGTACCGGTTGACAGTCTTCCTGCTTGAGAGACGCCGGGAACCAGGCCCACACATCACCTTCCATCAACTCGGTGTTTTATACCAACTTGCATATCTATGGTCAAGCAACCAATGTCTTATTCGACGCTTCGATTAATGCGTACTTATTCGCGCGCCAGATTCCCCTTCCTTCTGGTCATCTAAGTTAGTTGCGGTGGGCCTAAAATAGTCTTCATCTGAGAGCGGACTAGGCATTTCCTGAAGTGCGATTTCAAGCACTTCGTCAACCCATGTTACCGGGAATATTTCTAAATCCGCCTTTATATTGTCCGGAATTTCCTTTAGATCTCGCTCATTGCCCTGAGGGATGATGACTTTTTTAATGCCACCCCGATGTGCCGCCAGTAGCTTTTCTTTTAAACCACCAATCTTAAGGACTTCGCCTCGCAGAGTAATCTCGCCTGTCATGGCAACTTCTGCCCGTACCGGTATCTGTGTAAGTACCGAAATCAACGCAGTACACATACCAATCCCAGCGCTGGGGCCATCTTTAGGCGTTGCGCCTTCGGGGACATGAATATGTAAATCAAATTTCTGATGGAAGTCGCGCTCAATACCCAAGCTTTGCGAGCGACCACGCACCACTGTCAACGCCGCCTGGATGGATTCCTGCATCACGTCACCGAGCGAGCCTGTTTTTACGATATTGCCCTTACCGGGCACAGCGGAGGATTCGATGGTCAAAAGCTCACCACCGACCGAAGTCCATGCAAGTCCGGTAACCTGACCGATCTGGTTTTGATCTTCTGCTCGACCAAAATCAAATTTGTACACACCGAGCATTTCCTCCAAATCGGGACTACTCACTGACGCACTGGCATCGCTATCCAACTGCACATGCCGGGTCACCACTTTGCGGCAAATCTTAGCAATTTCCCGTTCTAAACCACGTACCCCAGCTTCACGAGTGTAATATCTGACAATATCGGTGACTGCAGATTCGTTGATTTCTAGTTCATTATCTTTTAAGCCATTTGCGCGCAATTGCTTGGGCAGCAAATACTTCTCAGCAATATTCACCTTCTCGTCTTCGGTATAACCTGGAATTCGGATAACTTCCATTCGATCTAATAATGGCCCAGGAATATTCATTGAGTTAGAGGTACAGATAAACATCACCTCGGACAGATCGTAATCAACCTCAAGGTAATGATCATTGAAAGTGTTATTTTGTTCGGGATCCAGTACTTCGAGAAGTGCGGATGCCGGATCACCTCGGTGATCCATACCCAGTTTGTCAATTTCATCCAGTAAGAACAGTGGATTCTTCACACCGGTTTTTGAGATTTTCTGAATCAGCTTGCCGGGTAAAGACCCAATATAGGTGCGTCGATGGCCGCGAATTTCAGCCTCGTCACGCACGCCGCCAAGTGACATCCGCACAAATTTTCGGCCGGTCGCCCTGGCAATTGATTCACCGAGTGAGGTTTTCCCCACGCCCGGTGGTCCCACCAAACATAACACCGGACCTTTTAGTTTCTTCACCCGCTTTTGCACGGCTAAAAATTCCAGAATGCGTTCTTTAACTTCGTCGAGGCCATAATGATCTTCGTCGAGAATTCGTTCTGCCCTCGATAAATCATGACGAACTTTTGATCGCTTTTTCCAGGGCACACTGGCCATCCAGTCGAGATAGCTGCGCAAAACAGACGCCTCGGCGGACATGGGAGACATCATTTTCAGCTTATTTAATTCGGCATTTGCTTTATCCAGAGCCAACTTCGGCATGCCCGCCTTGCTCAGCTTTTCCTCTAGCTGCTCCATATCGTTAGGCACATCATCCATATCTCCCAGCTCTTTCTGGATCGCCTTCATTTGTTCGTTGAGATAATACTCGCGCTGGCTTTTTTCCATCTGCTTTTTGACACGGCCGCGAATTTTTTGCTCAACATCAGCGACATCGAGTTCACTTTCCATAAACACGAGCAATTTTTCGACGCGATCCTTTTCGTCAATAATTTCTAACACTTCCTGCTTTTGTTCTAGACTCAGGATCATATGAGTGGCAACTGTGTCAGCCTGACGCCCCGGTTCTTCTATTCCTGCGACAGTAGTGATCACTTCGGAGGCGACTTTTTTACTGGCCGACACGTATTTTTCAAATCGCGTGTTGAGCGCCCGTACCAGCCCCTTCGATTCATCAGCGACCAGTTCTTTACTCGGAATAACATCATAATCGGCAGTGAAATAGCCGTTTGTGTCAGCGACCGACAGGATATTGACCCGCTCAGCGCCCTCGACAAGCACTTTGACCGTGCCATCGGGAAGTTTCAGCATCTGCAGCACTGTTGCTAAGGTGCCGATGTTGTATAAATCCGCAGGCTTGGGATCATCACAGGCAGAATCTTTCTGGGCGACCAGCACCACCTGTTTTTGCTGAGACATGACTTCATCAAGCGCTAAAATAGATCGCTCACGCCCGACGAATAACGGTACAACCATCTGCGGAAAAACCACGACATCGCGTAGCGGTAATAAAGGTAATTGTTGAATGGATTTGTCCTGATCGGTGTCCTGCTTGCTGTCCTCGGTCATTCTAAACCTCGTTTTTAGTGGTTCACCAGATTAACTACTATGGACTACATGTGGGGCTTACCAAAGTTAAATGCAAGCTCTATAGACAAAAAAAGGGCCTTTAAAAAGGCCCTTATGTTTAAGCTTCTTCGTTCGCGGTCTTGGCCGGTTCAGAACTCTCATAAACCAGTAATGGTTCTGAATCACCGTTGATCGCGGCACCGTCAACCACCACTTTGTGGACATCTTTTTGTGCTGGAATATCGTACATGGTGTCTAGCAATACACTTTCGATTATGGAGCGAAGCCCTCGCGCACCGGTTTTTCGATCCAGCGCTTTTTCGGCAATTGCCTCCAATGCGTCACGTCGGATGTCTAATTCCACTTCTTCCATCTCAAACAGCATGGCGTATTGCTTGATGAGCGAATTCTTTGGCTCAACCAGGATATTAACAAGGGCATCCTTATCTAACTCTTCCAGCGTTGCAATAACCGGTAATCGACCGACAAATTCAGGGATCAATCCAAAACGGATCAAATCCTCTGGTTCCAGGTTCATTAGCGTCTCGCCGATATTGGGCTTCTCAGTTTTACTCTGCACACTGGCACCAAAACCGATGCCGCCTTTCTCTGATCGATCCTGAATGATCTTCTCAAGACCCGAAAATGCACCGCCGCAGATAAACAGCATGTTGGCCGTGTCGACCTGGAGAAATTCCTGCTGAGGGTGTTTACGTCCACCCTGAGGCGGCACCGAAGCTACTGTGCCTTCAATTAGCTTCAATAGCGCCTGCTGGACACCTTCTCCAGATACGTCACGCGTGATTGAGGGGTTATCTGATTTCCGCGATATTTTGTCTATTTCATCAATGTACACGATGCCACGCTGTGCCTTTTCAACATCGTAGTCACATTTTTGCAGTAATTTCTGGATAATATTTTCGACGTCTTCGCCGACATAACCGGCTTCGGTCAACGTTGTCGCATCAGCAATGGTAAACGGCACATTGAGTAATCTTGCCAGCGTCTCGGCCAGCAGCGTTTTACCGCTGCCCGTCGGACCCACCAACAAAATATTACTCTTACCCAGCTCCACATCACTACGCACCGTTTTAGCGCTAACCTGAAGTCGTTTATAGTGGTTGTATACGGCAACGGCGAGCACCTTTTTTGCACGCTGCTGGCCAATCACATATTGATCAAGGATGGCTTTTATTTCGGTAGGGGCAGGTAGCTTTTCGGAGACATCGTCGGGTTTAGCCGATTCCTGCATCTCCTCAGAAATTATGTCGTTACACAGGTCAACGCATTCATCGCAAACAAATACAGAAGGCCCCGCAATAAGCTTGCGCACTTCGTGTTGGCTTTTACCGCAAAAAGAGCAATACAGGAGCTTCTCTTTGTCATCATCGCCTTCTTCGCTCACACCATCACCCTCACATACAAAATATACTTGCCTTTCAGTACTTTAAAACAGCAGCTTAAGCTAATTTTAACGTATTTCTATTAGAAAATGCTAACCCGTCTAACTACGCTTGTCCAATACTTCATCGATCAGTCCGTAAGCCTTTGCTTCTTCGGCATCAAGAAAATTGTCACGTTCCGTATCTAAGGCAATTTTTTCTATGGTTTGCCCGGTGTGAAAAGCTAGTCTCTCATTCAGCCGTTCGCGAATCTTAAGGATTTCCTGGGCATGAATGTGAATGTCCGAGGCTTGCCCCTGAGCACCACCGCTGGGCTGATGGATCATGCATCTGGAGTTGGGCAGTGTGAAACGCTTGCCCTTCGTACCAGCCGCCAGTATAAATGCGCCCATACTGGCCGCCTGGCCAATACACATGGTGCTCACATCAGGCTTGATAAACTGCATGGTGTCATATATCGATAAGCCCGCAGTTACAGAACCCCCGGGGGAATTGACGTACAGGTGAATGTCTTTATCGGGGTTTTCGGACTCAAGAAATAGCAGCTGCGCGACGATCAGGTTTGCCATGTAGTCCTCAACCTGACCGACAACAAATACCACCCGCTCTTTCAACAGACGAGAATATATGTCGTAGGCCCGTTCACCCCGTGCAGTCTGTTCAACCACCATGGGCACCAGGCCACCTGCGCCATGAACGTTTAAGGTATTTTTCAAATCATCATAAGCCATAAAAAATCTCTAGGTAAGGATACAGAACAATTGTATCTTTGCAGAACGGTAAGACAAGTTTAACCGGGGAAATGCAGCCAGGGCAGCTTGATCTAGCTCTATTATGACATAGCGAACATCGATCCACCTGAACCCGATTTAAATCCAGGCCAGTGATCAATCAAGCTTCGTCGGAATCGGGCTCTTCCTGGGGATCAGGTCTCAAGGCATCTTCGTAGCTCACCGCCTCGTCGGTCACCTGTGCCTGAGACAGTAGATGGTCAACCACCTGATCCTCCATCACGGCGGATTGCACACCGTTTAATGCCTGCTCATTGCTGTAGTAATACTGAAGTACCTGTTCAGGCTGCTCGTAGGTTGCAGCCATCTCTTCAATTTTTTCACGGACTTTATCAGCGTCTGCCTCAAGCTTTGCAACTTTTGTAACTTCGGCGACTAAAAGCCCCAAAGTCACCCTTTTTTCGGCCTCTCCGGAAAAAATTTCATCGGGAAATATCGACGCATCAAATTGCTGACCACCACCGAACTGTGACAGCATTTGTTGTCGCAGTGCGCCGATCTCGCTAGTTATCATCGCTTTGGGGATTTCAATCTCGTGGCTGTCGCTCAGCGCCTTGAAGAGGCGACTTTTCAATTTGGCTTTCGTTGCACCTTCCAGTTCTCGCGCCATATTACTACGTACTTCGGCACGGAATTTTTCCTCATCACCGTCGGTCACGCCAAATTGGGAAAATAGCTCTTCATTTAACTCAGGTAACCGCTGCTCACTGACGCTATTTACTTTAATTTTGAATTCGACCCCGGCACCTTTTAGGTCGTCTGCATGATAATCCTCAGGAAACGTCAGGGGGACTGTTTTCTCGTCGCCAGCTGCCATGCCTACGATGGCATCCTCAAAGCCCGGCACCATACGTCCTGAGCCAAGCACCAAATCCGAAGCCTCAGCCTGACCGCCGTCAAAAGCTTCACCATCTTTAGTACCGTTGTAGTCGATATTAACGCGGTCTTTATCTGCGGCAACGCGCTCAACCACTTCCCAGGTTGCTTTCTGATTACGGATATTTTCTACAACTTTATCGACATCCTCATCACCGATTTCGGCGACAAGGCGAGACACGCTGATAGTCGAGAAATCCTTAAGTTCTATTTCGGGATAAACTTCAAAAGTCGCGATATATTCTAAATCCTGCCCCGCTTCGTCTTTTAGCGGTTCTATGTTGGGCTGACCGGCCGGCTGGACGTCTTCCTGGGTAATGGCATCGTAAAATGAGCGGTTGATGACTTCGCCCACCACCTCCTGACGAATACCGGCACCAAAGCGCTGACGAACCACCTTAAAGGGTACTTTGCCGGGCCGAAAACCGGGCAAACGAATAGATTTCGCTGATTCCTGCAGCTTAGCTGTTACTTTGTCATCCACTTCCTGGGCATCCACACCTACTGTTAGCCGCCTTTCCAAACCGGAAATTGTCTCGATAGAAACCTGCATGAATGTTCCTCATTTGCCTGTTTATTAACGTTAAACACCTATGAACGTCAAAAATCGCTTATTGAATTCATCTGCTGAAAACATCTGAATAACTGGTGCGAAAGGAGAGACTCGAACTCTCATGGGTTGCCCCACTGGAACCTAAATCCAGCGCGTCTACCAGTTCCGCCACTTTCGCTTATTGGATATCTTTTAATGAATACCTTGTTTAAGGGCTGACCAAATTGCATCTGCCCAGTAAAAAAGGGTGCCGATTTTGCCACAGCGCCCAGGCCCCGGCAACCGTTGCTAACCCTGTTCTGGTTAGTAAGTATTAGTTACCAATTAAATGACCGGTAATATCGACGGGTGAATATTGTCGCTAAACCGACAGGACTTGGCGAATTTCTTTACCCGGCCGAGAAATTAACACCACGCAAGGCTCTAAGGACATATTGCGAAGCTTTATATCACCACAGCTTGCTGGTACAAAAACAGCCTCTTCAGGTGCTATCTCCTGCCCATTGGTAGTCGGCAAACCCTGGATGACCATCACCAGAGAATAACTTCCGATTGACTCTAAAATATAGTCAGTACGGGCTGTAATCGTTACTCGTTGGACGTGGAAATCGTCAAAGCAAACAATCTGTTCGCGCTTCACCTTTGGCCCATCCTCAAGCAATTCGATATCACTTTCTGCCTCGGTTCCAATCGACATGAGTTCAACGGCTTCAGCAGTATCCCAGCTAGCCTGGGTTAACACCTTTTGGGCAAATGAGAGGATTTTCCGCTCATAAACCGGCGTCTGGAATTCTACGGTTCGCACACCATGTTGCAGGGCATGGGGCATTAACAGCGGCACCTTAACGACATCACCATGACTTAGGGGCTTGATAGCGGTGAAGGCATCCATAGCGGCCCGCAGCGATGCTTCAATATCACGTATTTCGCCAGGCAACTCCCGCTGCCAGAGCTTGGCTTGTTCAGCTGAGACGGGGGCATTAGCATCAATGCCATCACGCAATCGCATTTCATCAATCAAGCCATCAATTTGCCCACGAATCTTTCGATAGTTCGAGACCGCTGCCAAATAGTTTGATCGGAAAGCCTCATCGTCGGGATATCGCTCCCGCATTTGCGTAGAAAATCCATAACGAATACCGCCCACGCCCCCTGGCCAGGCCTGCTGATCAATACTAGTGACGACGTAGACCTCACGTTTTTCTTCGTGAAGCTCAAAATATAGATCGCCATGAACAGGCTCTGGCAGCGGATCAAGAATTTTTAGCAAATTGGGGGACATGCTTTCGTCTCCCTCGGCAACCTCACCGATTAACGATTTGGGCATAAGCCCGATCAACCAGGCCAGCGGAACGCCGTGCTGCCCGTCGCTGACAAGGGACATGCCCCGCGCTTCCATACCCGAGTACCAAATTTCCTGACCCCAGGGTTTGGCAATGAAAACAGGTTCTAATTTGAGGGCCCGAGAAAGGTCAACAAGCGGCGCTCGCCAGCGCGAAGCCAAACAATTGAGTACATCGTTGGTAATCGTCTCGTTTAGCTGATCCAAATCAGCTTCAGAATAAGTTGATGAGACAAGTATTTTTAATGCCCCTGAAAACTTAGCATCAGCCAACGCGACAACAATCAGGTCTATTGAGGGCTGATCGGGCAAATACCACTGCTTAAAGTGATGACGAAATACCGCAGAGCTACCTTCACCAAGGCCGGATAAAATATCCTCGGGGTGGTTTTCAAAAGGGACTTGCATCGATGTCGGTGACGCCATGGGCAAACTCAGTAACCAGAGTCGTAATATTATCAAAGTGACCCACCTCAGAACACTTCCCATCCAATATCTAAAACCGTTTTAACCGGTTGACGACCAGGCGCTTACGCCTTTAAATAGATTGCTCACATAGGAACCACTCAGGAAACGATCATATGTCCGTATCTAAAGCTCTACTCGCAGTCCCCGTATTGATTTTGCTGATCATGTTCGGCCTTACCGCATGCGGCAATAACGATGACTCAAGCGCCAAAGATGTCGGTGCCGCCGAGGAAATCCGAGGCACCTTGCTGGACACCTCCTCTAAAGTCGCCGATAAAGCGTCTGAAACCGCGACGATGGCGGTAGAAAAGGCGACAGAGGCCGCTGAGAAAGCCGCCGAAGTATCTGGTGAAGCCATTGACGATGCGAAAGAAGTTGTGGGAGAAGCCGTTGACAACGCCGCTGACGCAGTCGAAGCCCGAATTTCTGTCCCCAGCATGACTGAGGAAAAGACTGACGAACAATAGAAGTCACTGCAAAGTTTAGATGTACTATAAAGAAAGCGTGCAAACCCTGATAAAAACATAACACTAACCTGATACTAAAACCTGAAGAGATAAGGAGAGCACCCATGAAAGCCGCCGTACTTGAAGCTTTTAAAACACCCATGAAAGTCCACGAAAACTGGCCCGATCCAGAATGCGGCCCCGAAGATGCCATCGTAAAGGTCGAGGCAAACGGCATTTGTCGAAGCGACTGGCACGTCTGCGAAGGCGACTGGGAGTGGATCGGCTTACAGCCCGAATTACCCCATGTCATCGGTCACGAGTATTGTGGCATCGTCGAGGAAGTTGGCTCCCAGGTGACAAAATTCAAAAAAGGTGATCGCGTTATCTGCCCTTTCAATTTTGGCTGCGGCACCTGTGAATTTTGCCAGTCAGGACATCAGAATACCTGCGTCAATTTTGAAGGCGCGGGTTTTGTCAGGCCCGGTGGTTACGGCCAATATGCGGGTGTCTCCAGGGCAGACCTAAACCTCGTCGCTTTGCCAGAAACCATCCCTTTTGTTGAGGCAGCGAGTATGGGTTGCCGGTTTATGACGTCATTTCACGGGGTGGTCGACCAGGCCCAGGTTGGCGCTGGCGATTGGGTGTCCATTCATGGCTGCGGCGGCATCGGTCTAGCCGCTACGCAAATTGCCACTTCTCTAGGTGCCAATGTGATTGCCGTCGATATCAATGATGAGTCGCTGGCGGTCGCTAAACAAATGGGTGCCCTGCACACCGTTAACGCTGCCAAGGAAGATGCTCCTGCTGCGGTTATCGAACTCAGTGGCGGTGGCACCCATGTATCTATCGATGCGTTAGGTATTGCTACAACTTGCCTGAACTCAATTTTAAGCTTGCGAAGCCGCGGCCGGCATTTGCAAATTGGCCTGACCACTCAGGAAGAAAAAGGCTTTGTGTCATTGCCGGTCGATATCATGGTGGCGAGAGAACTACAGTTTGTCGGCACCATTGGTATGCAACCCCAACGTTACCCGTCAATGCTTAATATGGTTGAATCTGGCAAATTGACACCGGGTAGAATGGTCACCAATGTTATCGGTATCGATGATGCAGCAGACGTGATCACTTCCATGGGCAGCTACGGCACAGTGGGAACCACGGTTGTAAAATGGTAGCGACCTAATATCGGCATTGGCCATTCCCGTTACCGTTATACCGTTATACCGTTAAGAGACCAGGCGGCACCCGCGACATGTTTCCGCTAAAAGTGGGAAGCGTGTCGCGGCAAACTGGCCCACTGTGGTCAGACAGAAGCCACACTCAAAAACAATAGTTAGTCGAGACGGTCAGCCGAAATAAGTTAGCTTATCTTAGTTGCGGATCGCGAAACCCGTACCAGGCAATCAACGCTGCCATCACACAAAGTATAGCCGCGACACCAAACACCAGCTCCGCCCCCTGCCCCCAATAACGACCTGCCAAGTAGGAACCAAGCGCGCCACCCACACCAAAACTAACCGCACCATAAAGTGCCTGACCACCACCCTGAGTGCCCGGTTTAAACAAGCGGCGGATAGTATCTATCGACGCCGCATGAAAGGTTCCAAAAGTAAACGCATGAAGACACTGGGCAAAAATCAACAACCACAGATTTTCTGCACTGTAGCCAATAATCAGCCAACGCAGCGCCGCCAGAACCAGACTGGCGATTAACACGGTGCGTACACCAAAACTGAGCAATAAATTGTGCATCACGATAAATATTAAGACTTCTGCCACCACGCCAATCGACCATAAAAAACCGATTGCCGTGCGGGTATAACCCAGCTCCTCCATATAAATACTGAAGAAACTGTAATAGGCACCATGGGCGGCCTGCAACAAAACCCCGGCCAGCAGAAACGCGATGACCGGCCGCTGAAAGACTGCCCGCCACAGGCTTTGTCGTTGCGGCCGCACTCCTTCTGAACCGGGTTTCGGTATGCATAAACTACTTAAAAAGATAGCGGCCAACAGGCCGAGACAAAGCCAGGGGAAAACGCCTACACCGGCACCATCATAAAGACGCCCAGCACCGACTACCGCAACAATAAAGCCAATCGAACCCCATAGGCGCAGGCGGCTGTATCGCTCTGGTTGATCGCCGAGATAATTCAAAGTAACGACTTCGTACTGAGGCAAAACCGCGTTCCAGAAAAAGCTGTAGGTCACCATCACCGCCGCTAGCCACAGCAAACTCTGATTAATAAGAACGCCGGTAAAGCAAATAACGGCAAGCAAAGAGCCTAGCTGAATAATCCCCAGCCGACGGCCACTGATATCCGCTAACCAACTCCATATATTCGGCGCGATAATTTTTGTGACCATGGGAATAGCCAACAAAAAACCTATTTGTTCAGCATCGAAACCTTCGGTCTGAAGATATAGCGGCCAATAGGGATACATGCCCCCAAGCAGGGCGAAGTAGAAGAAGTAAAAGCCAGAAAGTCGCCAGTAGGGAACCGGCACGGGTTCCACAGTAGTTGCTACGAGAGGCTTTAAAGTAACGTTTGAACCATTGACCACCTAGTCAGAAAGCTCGGGCGGAACTTGCTTGAGCTGATGACTTTCTCCGCCCATTTGACCGCGGTGGCGTAGCGCCTGATCCATCAACACCAACGCCAACATAGCCTCGGCTATCGGTGTGGCGCGTATACCCACGCAGGGATCATGTCTGCCCGTAGTAGAGACTTCGACGGATTCACCCTCAACATCAACCGATTGTCCCGGCAGACGCAGGCTGGAAGTCGGCTTTAAGGCCAGATGAGCAACAATGGTTTGGCCGCTGGAAATACCGCCGATAACGCCACCGGCATGGTTGGACAAAAAACCATCCTGGCTCATTTCATCACGATGCTCGGTACCTTTTTGACAGACACTGTCGAAGCCGTCACCCAGCTCCACACCTTTGACCGCGTTAATGCCCATCAGCGCGCTGGCAATCTCCGCATCCAGACGGTCGAATACCGGCGAACCCCAACCAGGCGGCACTCCGCGAGCAGTGACGGTAATTTTCGCGCCAATGGAATTACCCTCTTTCGAAAGCTTCTGCATATAAGCTTCCATGGTAGGCACTTTGTCGGCGTCGGGGCAAAAAAACGGGTTGTTGGCAATTTCATCCCAGTCAACCTGCTCAATCTTTATGGGCCCGAGTTGACTCAGGTAACCTCTGACCTCGACGCCATAATGGTCACGCAGATATTTCTTTGCGATACCACCTGCAGCCACGCGCATGGCTGTTTCACGAGCCGAAGACCGCCCTCCACCACGGTAATCCCGCACACCATACTTTTGCATATAGGTGTAATCAGCGTGTGCCGGTCGGTAAATATCTTTTATGGCGCTGTAATCTTTGGAGCGTTGATCGGTATTTTCAATCAACAAACCAATCGGTGTACCAGTGGTTTTGCCTTCGAAGGTGCCCGATAAAATACGCACCTGGTCCGCTTCATTGCGTTGGGTTGTATAGCGGGATTGTCCGGGTTTACGGCGGTCAAGATCGCCCTGCAAGTCTGCCTCCGACAATGCCAACCCAGGCGGGCAGCCATCTATGATACAGCCGAGCGCCGCGCCATGGCTTTCGCCAAAGGTGGTGACCGTAAACAATTTACCAAAGGTATTACCCGACACCTGCAACTCCGTTGATCAGTTATAACAATTCCGTCACCGCCATTATAAGGCTTGACCCTGCAAAACCAGAATCTTTAAGGGCTTAATCTGCAAAGTAAACGCAATTCTTATTGGAATGCCTTAATCAAAATAATCTGCACAGGCAAGCAGTTGATCCCGAAACAGGACAAACACGCCGTGACCACCGCGCTCGAAGTCAACCCAGTTAAACGGCACCTGCGGAAACGCCGCTTCAAGATGATGACGGCTATTACCTACCTCAACAACAAGGCATCCCCGTTCAGTTAAAAATGGTTGGGCCTCTGCTAATAATCTGCGGGTGAAATCAAGGCCATCTGCCCCAGATTCGAGAGCCAAAACGGGTTCGGCACGAAACTCATCAGGCATTGCTGCCAGATCCAGGGCATCCACATAGGGCGGATTAGTGATGATTAAATCGAAACACCCACTTATCTGTTCAAACAAATCTGATTCACAAACGGCTACCCGCTCAACCACGTCATGTCGGACGATATTCTGCTCCGCGACCACCAGGGCATCGGCGGATATATCACTAAGCAAAACTTCGGCATCAGCAAATACCAGTGCACTGGCAATACCAATACAGCCTGAGCCAGCACATAGATCGAGAATAGTCTCCGGTTCAGCCGGTAACCAGGGCGCAAACCGATTTTGAATCAACTCGGCTATGGGGGAGCGAGGAATCAGCACCCGCTCATCGACATGAAATGGTAAACCTGCGAACCAGCATTCACCGGTAATATAGGGTGCGGGAATATGTTGACAGCGGCGTTCAAACAGCTCAGTTATCGACAACTTTTCATCATTGGTCAAGCGCGCATCTAATACTTCCTGTCCGCTTTGTACAGGTAACTGAACGCCGTGCAAAACTAAAGCCACCGCCTCGTCCCAGGCGTTATCGGTACTATGACCAAAAAACAGTTTTTTGCGCGTAAACAGACTCGCTCCATAGCGAATATAATCACGAATGGTATGAAGTTCTGCTCTGATCGACGCATCAATAATCATAGAATTTGCAAACCAGTTAAGCCGTTCAAAGATTACTATATTACCTGGTCAACGAAACTATCTGTTTAAAAAAAATCTTTACCTTTTTCGCAAGCTGACATAGGGTGGCGGGCCTTTTCAACGACCAATTTAAACCTATTGACCGACATGACTGACTTAGACGATATACAAAAATCATACGCAAAAATCATCGAAAGCATCGGCGAAGATTTAGCTCGTCCTGGCCTGGTCGATACACCTCTGCGCGCGGCTAAAGCCTTTGAGTTTATTACCGGAGGCTACCACCAGAATCTTGACGAAGTCGTCAATGACGCCCTGTTTCCCAGCGACTCCAACGAAATGGTCATTGTTCAGGGTATCGAGCTCTATTCACTATGTGAGCACCATCTACTACCTTTCGTCGGTACCTGTCATGTCGCTTATATCCCCAACGGCATGGTGCTGGGTCTATCCAAAGTGGCTCGTGTGGTGGATATGTTTGCCCGACGTTTACAAATCCAGGAAAATCTCGCCACTCAGATTGCCACCACCATCGAACAGGTGACTGGCGCACAGGGTGTTGGCGTTATTATCGAAGCCAAGCATATGTGCATGATGATGCGTGGCGTGGAAAAGCAAAACTCCATCATGAAAACCTCAGCTATGCTGGGCATATTCCGCAATAGCCAAACGACCCGCAATGAATTCTTATCACTAATTCAATAGCGACTTATTATTAATCATTAAAATATTAACTCGCCGAATTACCGTCGCGATTACTCACCCGGCCTTTGTAGCCACCTAAAATCTGCGTAGCCTGGCAATACCGCTTCAGTTTCTAGCGCCACCAGCCAGGCAGGTTCTATTGATCGTAATTGAACCTCACCGGTCAATCTATTAAGCACCTCCCCAACCAGGGGCTGATGGCTTGCTAGCAACATCGAGTTTATTCCAGACTTATCGATTAAGTTGTCGAGCAATTTAGCCACCGAAGAAAGATCACTAGCCGGAGTTAGCTCATTGCAAACCAGCAGTTGCCCAGAAAAACCTAGCCCCTGCATCACTATCTCAGCAGTTTCGCGGGCGCGTCGGTAGGGACTGGTTAAGACAATATCGAGGTCACTAAGTGAGGCCTTTCGAGCTTCTATAACCCTGGCAACATCCTGCCGACCTTGCTCCGTCAAGGGCCGTTTCGCATCGCTGGCAACCGTCACAGCTGTCGCATCAGGCAAATAAGCGGCTTGCCCATGACGCATAACATATAGCTTCATTATACTTTCGTGTCAGCTACTTTCGTTTCAACTATTGCAACACGCAAGAAAATAGCCTGCCCTACGCAACATCCACATCTTCCGTTTGAGCGGAAACCATCATGTTTTTTACTATCTCGTTAATTGCCGCGCCGTTAAACATCACTTCATAAAGTCCCGTCGCCAGCGGCATATAGATCTCCAGCTCATCCGCTTTCAGTTTAACGGTACGGGTCGTGTTAACGCCTTCGGCCACCTGGCCAACTTCTGCGATGGCCTGCTCAAGACTACTCCCCTTACCGATCGCTTGACCAACACGATAATTACGGCTCAACGGTGAAGTACAGGTAACAAACAAATCACCCACTCCGCTGAGACCGAGAAAGGTCATCGGATCCGCCCCCAGCCGCGTAGCAAATCGGGTCATTTCGGCAAGGCTGCGCGTGATCAACATGCTCATAGTGTTCTGACCAAGCTGCATCGCTGTTGCGACTCCTGCGGTAATAGCGTAGATATTTTTCAATGCGCCAGCTAACTCAACGCCGAACATATCGCTATTTGCGTAGACTCTGAAAAACTCTGTGCTTAGTGTCGTCTGCACAGTTTCACAGAGTTCCTTATCGGCGCTGGCAATCACCGTGGCAGTGAGCTCCTTGCGGGCCACTTCTCTGGCCAGATTCGGGCCGCTGATCACCCCTACTTTCGGATCATCTAATTCTTCCGCCAAGACATCGCTCATCAAGTTGAAGGAATCGCCTTCAATACCTTTGGCCGTACTCACTACCATCGTCCCCGGCTTTATAAATGGCGCTGCCAACTGACACACATCTCTGAAGGCTTTACTCGGCACGGAAAAAAAGACCAGGGAGGCGTTATTAAGCGCCAACTGAATATCCGCTGTAATGTTGAGTCGCTTGTCTAGTTGATAGCCCGGCAGATATTGCCTATTTTCGCCAACCTGCAAACAATGTGTGACGTTAGCCTGATCACGCATCCACAATGTCGTTGGATGGCCATTGCCCGCAATCATATTGGCGATGGCCGTACCAAAGCTACCACCGCCCAATACAACCACATTTTTATTATTTTCAGTCATTCTCTATTTGACCGTTGCCTTTTCGACAGCGAAGTCGAGGCCCTGTTCAGGAATACTGATTATAGGGTGATTGCTCTGCCTTGATCAAAAGTGGCTTGCGCTTACTGCAATGCCTAAAAGCAGCTACTTGATCAAACTGGCCTGGCACAATCTTAGAGGAGCCGGTTGATCCGCTGCACAAACAAGGCTGGATTCTCTAGCTGCTCACCAGCCGACAGCGCCGCCTGATCGAATAATATACCGACCAGATCTTCAACTTTTTCGGTGTCCTTTTCCGTTTCAAGACGGGCAACCAGTTTATGGTCGGCATTAATCTCCAGCACGGGTTTGTTTTCTGGCACGGGTTGGCCGGCCGCTTCCATGATTTTGCGCATTTGCATACCCATATCGCCCTCGCCCAGCACCAGGCATGCTGGCGACTCGGTCAGACGGTTCGTTACCCTGACATCTGCAACCCGGTCACCAAGCACTGACTTGATCGTTTTCAGTACTTTTTCATTGCGCTCAGTGCTGTCTTCATCTTTTGTTTCTGGACTCTTATCGCCAAACTCCTCTAAATCCAGTTCGCCTCGGCTAATATCCTGGAGTTGCTTGCCATCGAATTCAGGGATGCCTTGCATGGTCCATTCATCGATGCGCTCGCTCAGCAGCAATACCTCAATGCCTTGCTTTTTAAAGACTTCGAGATAAGCACTATTACGGGCCACCACATCGGATTCTGCGATCAGGTAATAGATTTTTTCCTGATCAGTTTTCATTTTGGCCACGTAATCGGCCAATGACACTGATTCGGTTTCACCACGGGTAGTGGCGAACCTTAATAACCCAGCAATACGCTCCCTGTTAGCAAAGTCTTCTGCAGGCCCCTCTTTTAACACTGCCCCAAAAGCTTCCCAGACTTTGGCGTAATTATCAGGCTTCTCGGTTGCCATGGTATCGAGCATATCAAGCACTCGCTTGGTCACTGCGGTGCGAATGGAATCCACGGCCGGACTGCTCTGCAAAATTTCCCGCGACACGTTAAGTGGCAGATCAGAACAATCGACAATGCCCTTTATAAAACGCAGATACATAGGAAGGAACTGCTCAGCATCATCCATAATAAAAGTGCGCTGAATGTATAATTTCAGTCCCTTGGCCGTATCACGGTTATACAAATCGAAGGGCGCGTGGCTAGGAATATAAATCAGGCTGGTGTAATCGAGCTTGCCTTCGACCCGGTTGTGGCTCCAGGCCATGGCATCTTCAAAATCGTGAGAGATGTGCTTGTAGAACTCCTGATAATCATCGTCCTCTATATCTTTCTTGGGACGAGTCCACAGGGCCGTCGCTGAATTAACACGCTCGAATTCCGGTACATCGACGATATCCTCTTCACCGTCTTTCGTTTCGTCGTCGCCTTCCATCGGCGGCGGCACCGGTTTTAGCATCTCCACTGGCACCGCAATATGGTCGGAATATTTTTTGACCAGACTGCGCAGACGCCAGTCGTTGCCGTACTCTTTGGCGTCGTCTTTCAGATGCAATGTGACACTGGTGCCCCGCTCTGCCCGCTCAATGGTTTCTACGACGAATTCAGATTCACCATCACAGCTCCAGCGCACAGCTTCCTCGGCGCTGGTTCCAGCCCGGCGGGATTCAACGATAAGCTTCTCGGCGACCAAAAAACCAGAATAAAAACCGACCCCGAACTGACCGATAAGATGAGAGTCTTTTTGCTGATCACCACTCAGTGAACCTAAAAACTCTGCGGTCCCAGAGCGCGCAATAGTGCCCAGATTGGCGACGATCTCATCGCGGGTCATACCAATACCATTATCGGATACGGTAATTGTTCCGGCTTCTTCATCCACTTCAATTTGAATCTTCAGGTCGGACTGGTTCTCATAGAGGTCTTCATGCTCCAGCGCCTCAAAACGTAATTTGTCGCAGGCATCCGAGGCATTAGAGATCAATTCACGCAAAAATATATCGCGGTTGCTATACAACGAATGGATCATTAAGTGTAGTAACTGCTTGGCTTCGGTTTGAAAGCCCATGGTTTCTGCCTGGATGGCTGCGGACATATCTGACTCCTGAGGGTGATAAAATAATTACCCACCATAAATGGGGTCAGTTAAGCCGCTTTCAAGCGGAATCCCACCGCTTATTTAGGTAAACTTCAGATCAGACATATCACAACGTTTGCCAATCAAGGGGAATATCGACCATGAGTCAGGCCAAACTCCGCTATGCATCCACAGTCGTTCTGGTCCGTGATGGCGCCACTGGCGTTGAAGTATTACTGCAGGAACGTAGCGGCAAGTCCGAATCCTTTGGCGGCATGTTTGTCTTCCCCGGCGGCAAAGTTGACCTCCACGACGCCGATGAACAATACCAGGCCAGCTATTCCGGACACACCGATGCAGACGCCAGCGCCCTGCTCAGCGTGCCCAAATACGGCCTCGCCTACTGGATGGGCGGCATCCGCGAATGTTTTGAGGAAGCCGGTATATTGTTAGCCTATGACAAGCAGGGCGATATCGTCAGCTTTGACGACCCGGACACCAAAGCCCGCTTTGTCGCCCACCGCGATGCGCTCAATGCTGGCACCTCAAGCTTGCTGGACATCTGTAAAACAGAGCAGCTCACACTAGCCGCTGATCAGATGTTCTACTACAGTCACTGGGTAACGCCGGTCTCCCAGCCTCGCCGCTTTGATACGCGCTTTTTCGTTTGCAAAGCTCCCGAGAATCAGGAACCCATTATCGATAATCACGAGGTGGTATCCCAATGCTGGATTAATCCAACAGATGCGATTCGCCAGCAGCAGGAAGAAGGCTTTAAAATTTTCTTCCCCACCATCAAAAATCTCGAACCCCTGTGTCCGTTTGAAAATGTTACCGATCTATTAACAGGCGTCGCCGCAATCAAAGAATTCCCCCGCATACTGCCTATGCGACCCGACCCCGAAGCGCTAATCCCCTTGATTCCCGGTGACGAGGGTTATATTCATACAGAAACCGCAGAAACCCATTACTAGATGGCCTCGTTTCGCTGATTAGGCGCAATAATTATGCTCACCCAAACACCCCAAAACATCTCGATAAAACAGGTACGCAGTAATGAGCAGTAGCACGACCGAGCGACATCCGGACGGACAGATCACCACCGAGCAACGCAGTCATATATTTCTGATCGGCATCGATCGTCCCGAAAAATACAATGGCTTTACACCGAAGATGTTCGCAGAACTAGCCGATGCCTATGCCGAGCTGGAGCACAACGACGAACTACGCGTCGGCATATTACACGCTCACGGTAAACACTTTACTGCCGGGCTTGATCTGCCCAAATTTGCCGATGCCATGAAAGCTGGCGAGCCAATCCTGCCCACCAACGGGGTCGATCCCTTTTCACTAAAACCACCATTTCGCACCACCCCCATCGTCGCTGCCATGAAAGGCATTTGCTACACCGCCGCCATTGAGTTGATGCTAGCCACTGAAATAGTCGTCTCAGCAGAGAGCGCCCGATATTCACAACTTGAAGTGGGGCGAGGCGTAATGGCCGCTGCAGGCGCCACCTTTAGAATGGTCGAGCGCGCTGGCTGGGGCAATGCCATGAAAATCCTCTTAACGGGATATGAATTTACTGCCGAAGAAGCCCTGCACTACAAATTTATTCAGGAGATAGTGCCCGATGGGGAAGAACTTAATCGCGCTCTGGAGCTTGCAGCTTTAATTGCTCAACAAGCGCCTCTGGCAGTGCGAGCCACGGTAAAAAGTTCACGTACTTATTTTTTTGACGGCCCCCAAGCCACGGTAGCGGATTACATACCCATCATGACCGAGCTATCCAATACCGAAGATGCTGCAGAAGGTGTGCAGTCTTTTATTGAGAAACGGCCACCTTTGTACACCGGTCAATAGAACTCCGGAAATCTCTACAAACAAGTACCGCCACAAATCATGGCCTCAATAACATTCATGTTAAACATTTCGCCAAAGGAATATTTGGCATATTATCAGGGCAAGGCAAGCCAGGTGACGATTCAGGACGGCGGCCGAACCACATTGTTTCCCGCTGAAGGTTTGCGTCCATTTGTCACCCACGCTGGGATACGCTGTCGATTTAAATTAACCTTCGATGAAGACAACAAATTTATATCGCTAGAAAAAATTTAACCGGCTAGCTGGGTATTCTTCTTTGCCTCGACTAATTTACTGGATTCAAACAGCCTTGATTAGATAGCCTGAATGCAGATCACACATACAAAACCCCCACGTATGCCGTCATACAATTGCTCATGCACTAAAGGACTGCATCCAGATACAGTTAGCTCAGACTAATAGCTCAGACTAGATTAGTGCTCAAAAAGTTTTTCAGCCTACCCCATGCATCCGTAGCCGCTGTCTCATCGTAAGAGGCTCGGGTATCACAAAAGAATCCATGATCAGCATCTGCGTAACGAACGATTTGATAATCCTTACCCAACTCTTTTAAGCCAACATCCACCGCTTCAACCTGATCCAGCGGAATGAATCCATCCTGATCGGCAAAAAACAACAACATTGGACATTTAATATTAGCCGCCTGGTCCAGATGATTAGCGATACCGCCCCCATAAAACGGCGCCGCCGCCGCGATTTGATCTGGTAATTCACAGGCAGTCAGGAAGGTTAAGCGTCCACCCATGCAAAACCCCGTCACACCGAGGGAACCGGCTTTTACTTTGCCACTTTGTTCCATAAAATCGATGGCAGATTTCATATCCTCGATAAAGGCATCATCTTTAACCGCTTGCATCAACTCTATCGCCTTCGGCAATTCGTCATAGCCGACTTTGTTGTCAGGCAACGAGCGGTAATACACATCGGGTGCCAAAGAAGCATAGCCTTCAGCCGCCAGGCGATCGGCAACCTCTTCAATATGCGGCACCAGACCAAAGGCTTCGATCAGCACAATCACAGCGGGAAATGGCCCGTCCCCTTCTGGCACAGACCAATGGGCAGGCATGACGCCGTCCTGAGTTTTTATTTCTACGGTTTGCTTTTGAACCATGATAGTTCTCCTGTTTTAAAGCTGGACTAATTGTCTGTTAATTTGCTCGGACATTTATCACTTATTTATTTACCTGACGCGAAGCTATTATTATGTTTCAATTTCAATCACACCTTCCATATATTTCACCGCTCTTCCTGATATTAAAACCCGATCACCCTTGAGCTCGCAAAAAACTTCCCCTCCCCGAGCCGAAACCTGTTTTGCCTTGAGTTTTGATTTGCCGAGTTTGTTTGACCAATAAGGCATTAGTTGAGTATAGGCCGAGCCGGTGACTGAATCTTCTGGAATTCCATATTTGGGGGCAAAAAATCTTACAACAAAGTCATATTGTGTTGATGGCGCAGTTGCAATAATTCCGCGAAGATCAAGTTGTTTTAATAACTGATGATCTGGGTCGAGGCCTAGGATATCTTGCTCCTTTTCAAGTACAAAGAGGTAGTCATCGTTGGCAAGACATTCCAGAGGCTGTATACCCAGGGCCTTGGAAAGCATCGAAGGGCAATCACATTCTTTTGGTACTAGCGTTGGGAAATCGAGTGTTAGCAGGTCGCCATTTCGGGATACCCCCAGACTTCCAGATAAGGATTCAAACGATAACGATGTTTTGGAAGAACCCAAAATATTGAAAAGAACATAAGCAGAGGCCAAGGTAGCGTGGCCACACAGTGTCACCTCCTTATTTGGCGTAAACCAGCGAATATGAAAGCCTTTGGAAACTGGAATAAAAAAAGCTGTTTCGGTCAGATTATTTTCTTCCGCGATTGATTGCATTGTCGCATCAGGCAGCCACGAATCTAGCGGTACCACCGCCGCAGGATTACCCTCGAACGATTTTTCAGCAAATGCGTCAATTTGGTAAATGGTCAGTTTCATTACTCGTACTCAAAAATATAGCCCTTAGGCATTTAGACGTGGATATTGGCTCAACGGTTTCATACGGTCTAGTGCTGGATTCCATTTATTTGACCCTTGCTTCGTTGCCACAAGCAAACTATTGCGTCATAAACGCCACAAAAAAAGAGCGGCCATTGCCACTCTTTTTTTAAAAGTATTTATCTGTAAAACTTACCAACCAGTAATTTCCTTCAGACCGTCACCAATCTCAGCAAGACTACGCACGGTCTTAACACCGGCGTCCTCCAGAGCGGCAAACTTTTCATCCGCCGTGCCTTTACCACCGGAAATAATCGCCCCGGCATGGCCCATTCGCTTGCCGGCGGGGGCCGTAACACCTGCGATATAGGACACCACCGGCTTGGTGACATTGGCTTTAATATAGGCTGCCGCTTCTTCTTCGGCAGTACCACCGATTTCACCAATCATGACGATGGCTTCAGTTTTATCATCCTTCTCAAATAGCTCGAGAATATCGATGAAGCTGGAACCGGGGATAGGATCACCACCGATACCGACACAGGTAGATTGGCCGAAACCATAATCGGTGGTTTGTTTAACCGCTTCGTAGGTAAGCGTGCCTGAACGCGAGATTACACCGACCTTGCCGGGCAGATGAATATGCCCCGGCATAATGCCGATTTTACATTCACCGGGAGTAATCACCCCTGGACAATTTGGGCCGATCAACCTAACGCCCTGCTCATCACATTTAACCTTACAGACCAGCATATCGATGGTGGGAATTCCTTCAGTGATACAAACAATTAACTTAATACCACCGTTAACTGCTTCGAGAATAGAGTCTTTACAGAATGCGGCAGGCACGTAAATCACCGAAGCAGTCGCACCCGTGGCCTCAACCGCATCGGCGACTGTATTAAAAACCGGCAAACCCAAATGTTCCTGTCCACCTTTGCCCGGGGTAACACCACCAACCAGTTTAGTGCCGTATTCGAGTGCTTGCTCGGAGTGCATGGTGCCCTGAGAGCCGGTAAAACCCTGGCAGATGACTTTGGTATTTTTGTCGATCAATATGCTCATGAATTTGCCTCCGCGGCTTTTACTGCTTGTTCGGCGGCATCACTCAAGCTCTTGGCAGCAATAATATTGAGGCCACTATCGGCCAGTAATTTGGATCCGATTTCGGCATTATTTCCTTCCAGGCGAACGATAACTGGCACTGACACGCCTACCTCCTCAACCGCGCCAATAATGCCTTCGGCAATTAAATCGCAACGCACGATGCCACCAAAAATATTCACCAGCACCGCTTTAACCTTGTCGTCAGATAAAATAATTTTGAAGGCTTCGGTGACACGCTCCTTCGTCGCGCCGCCCCCTACATCGAGAAAATTAGCGGGGAATCCACCGTGGATTTTAACGATATCCATAGTGCCCATAGCCAGACCCGCACCGTTAACCATACAGCCGATGGCACCGTCGAGGGCCACATAGTTTAAATCCCACTCAGCTGCATTGGCTTCACGGGCATCTTCCTGACTCGGGTCATGCATTGCTTGCAATTCTGGCTGCCGGTATATGGCATTACTATCGATGTTGATTTTCGCGTCGAGACAGTGAAGGTTGCCCTCGTCGGTTATCACCAGAGGGTTGACTTCCAGCAGGGCTAAATCTTTTTCTTCAAATAATTTAGCCAGACCCATAAAAATACGGGTGAACTGGCCAATTTGTGAACCGGATAAACCCAACTTAAATGCCAGCTCGCGACCTTGGTAAGGCTGCGCTCCGGTTAATGGATCAATGGCTGCTTTGAGAATTTTCTCCGGCGTTTCTTCCGCCACTTTCTCGATTTCGACACCGCCTTCGGTTGAGGCCATAAAGACGATGCGTCGAGTGGCGCGATCTACCACAGCTCCTAAATACAATTCCTGGGCAATATCAGTACAGGTCTCAACCAGTATGCGACTGACCGGCTGACCATCGGCATCGGTTTGATAAGTCACCAGACGTTTGCCCAACCATTTTTCTGCAAACTCTCTGATGTCGTCCTTATTATCGACCAGCTTGACACCGCCTGCTTTGCCACGGCCTCCGGCATGAACCTGGGCTTTAATCACCCAGCGCTGACCGCCTATTTTATCTGCCGCAGCGACAGCCTCCTCCACCGTTGCCGCAGCAACGCCATCGGATACTGGCAATCCATACTGGGCAAACAATTGCTTGCCCTGATACTCGTGTAAATTCATACGATTTTTCCGGTCTGTTGATTAAAAGATAAAGATTAGATAACCAAAGATAAGCTGTTTTTGGAATACTACTTTTTGGCTTTGCGCTTGCGCCGGTTCGCCACATGAATCGCGTGACCATTGACCGCTAATGCCGCTTCGTGCACAGCCTCTGACATAGACGGATGAGCGAACACCATCATACCGACATCTTCAGCACTGGAACCAAACTCCATCGCAATAGCCACCTGCTGCACTAGTTCGGCCGCCGAAGGGCCGATAATATGCGCACCTAAAATTCGATCGGTTTCGGCGTGAGCGAGAATTTTCACCAGACCATCGGTATCGTCAGCCGCTAACGCCCTGCCACTGGCAACAAAGGGGAACATGCCGACGTTGTATGGCTCACCAGCCTGCTTTAACTCCTCTTCGTTGCGCCCAACGGAAGCGATCTCCGGATGGGTGTAAACTACATTGGGAATAATATCGTAGTTCATTTCGGTCAACTGCCCGGCAATTCGTTCGGCGACCATAACACCCTCCTCGGAACCTTTATGCGCTAGCATCGGCCCGCGTACCAGATCACCGATCGCCCAGACACCAGGCGCATTGGTCGCACAATAATCATCGACAAAAATGGAGCCGCGCTCGTCAAGATTAACGCCACAATCTTCCGCCAGCAGGTTTTCTGTCGATGGTTGACGGCCCACGCAAACAATTAGCTTGTCGAAAGTTTCCTGCTGTTCTTTACCAGCAGAGCTTTGATAGGTGACATTAACCTTGCCGCGCTTGATCTCGCTCCCGGTGACCCGACACCCGAGCCGAATATCGAGCCCCTGTTTGGCGAATATCTTGCTGGCATCTTTGGCAATTTGCTTATCCATGATAGCCAGGAACACATCCAGGGCTTCGAGCAATACCACTTCGGAACCCAGGCGATTCCATACGCTACCCAGCTCCAGGCCGATGACACCGGCACCAATTATGCCGAGGCGTTTGGGCACTTTAGTCAAATCTAAAGCGGCTTTCGAATCGATAATCAGTTTGTCATCGATGGGAGCAACCGGTATATCTATCGGCACTGAACCCGTCGCCAGCACCACATTCTCAGCTTCGATAACTTTGGTTTTGCCCTTGGCGTCAGTGTATTCAACTTTTTTACCCGCCAACAATTTACCCGTCCCGTAGAGTGCTGCAACACCATTGGCCTTGAACAGGGAAGCTATACCACTGGTTAATTTCTTTACGATGTCATCTTTGCGGCCAATCATTTGTTCGATATCAACACTAACCGAACGTGCGGTAATACCATGATGCACCAGTGATGTTTTCGCGTCGTGGAACTTCATGGAGCTATCGAGTAGCGCTTTGGACGGGATACAGCCCTCATTCAGACAGGTGCCACCGTTAACGCCTTTGCCTGCAACGTTCTTATACTTCTCTATGCAGACTGTTTTTAGACCTAATTGAGCCGCCCGGATAGCACACACATAACCCGCTGGCCCGGAACCTATTATCACCACATCATATTTGTCTGTCATCTGAAAACCACCTTATTTTTTATAAATAATCTATATATTTCAATTACATATAGATTATATCTCTAGCAATATCTTGGCTGGATTTTCTATCATATCCTTGACCGCCACCAGGAACAGCACAGCCTCTCGACCATCTATCAGTCGATGATCGTAAGACAACGCCAGGTTCATCATAGGTCGAATAACGACCTCACCATCTTCCGCAACGGGCCGCTCTTTAATGCTGTGCATGCCAAGAATAGCAGTTTGCGGGGGATTCAAAATTGGTGTCGACATCAACGATCCGTAGACGCCACCGTTAGTAATAGTGAAGGTTCCACCGGTCATATCTTCAATGGTTAATTTACCATCACGAGCTTTGGTACCATATTCGGCTATGCCACTTTCTATTTCGGCAATACTCAGTTGATCCGCATCACGCAGTACAGGTACTACCAGACCACGATCTGTAGATACCGCGACACCAACATCCTGATATCCGTGATAGACCACTTCGTTACCATCGATGGAAGCATTAACCAATGGAAATCGCTTAAGTGCCTCTACTACGGACTTGACAAAAAATCCCATAAAGCCGAGACGGGTACCATTGTGCACTGACTGGAACTGATCTCTAAACTGCGTACGTAAATCCATAATTCGGTGCATGTCGACTTCGTTAAAAGTAGTCAACATCGCTGTGCTTTGGGTGACCTGTAAAAGTCGTTCGGCGATTCGTGCCCGCATGCGGGTCATCGCCACCCGCTTCTCGATGCGTTCTCCGCCAATAGGAATATCAGCTAAACCTGGAATGTTTGCTGTCTCTGCTGTACTAACAGTCGCTTGTGCATCCGCTCCCGAGGTTGTAGGCGGCGTGAATTGAACTACGTCCTCCTTGGTTATCCGACCATCTTTGCCGGTACCTTTAACCTGACCCAAATTAATGCCTTTCTCGGCTGCCCATTTGCGTGCCGCAGGGCTAGCGATGACATCGGACATAGCCGCAGTTGCATCGACCTGGTCGGTGTCTATGGCAGGAGACGGCTCCGATTCTTCAGACACAGCACCCTCAGCGGCAGTATCAAACCGTCCTAAAATTTCGCCGCCCACCAAAATTGCACCTTCCTGCTGGAGTATTTCTGCTAACGAACCACTCTGAGGCGCGACCACTTCTAACATCACTTTGTCGGTTTCAATATCGACCAGCAGATCATCACGCTCAACGGCTTCACCAGGTTGTTTGTGCCACGTGGCGACGGCACCCTCCTGAACTGATTCCGGGAACGCGGGCACCTTTATATCAATTAGCATTGTGTAAGTTCCTTCCTGAATAAGTGTCGATCAAGTCTTTATCGCAAGCGCTTCATTAATAAACTGAGTCTGTTCTTCAAGATGAGAAGACATATGTCCAGAAGCGGGAGCAGCCATAGCCTTCCTGCCGGCATACTCTAAATACAGGGTTTTATGGCTGGTATTGAGCGCCGCTCGCATACGATGCTGACCCATGTACCAGGTACCCTGGTTCATCGGCTCCTCCTGGCACCAGACCGCACTGTCAAGATTGCTATATTGAGCCAGCGCCTCGACCAGACGGTTATCGTCAAAGGGATATAACTGCTCGATACGAATCAAGGCCACTTTTTCCAACTGTCGCGCTTCCCGTTCCTCGAACAAGTGGTAATACACCTTGCCGGTACAAATCACCACACGTTCAACGTTTTCTGGGTCTACCAGATGGTCGGAAATCAAGGTTTGAAAGCTACCTTCGGCCAACTCTTCCAGTGAGGATGTGGCGAGCTTATGCCGTAATATCCACTTTGGACTCATCACGATTAACGGTTTGCGACTGGGCCGAATCACCTGCCGGCGCAGCATATGGAATAACTGCGCAGGGGTGGTCGGATTGCACACCTGGATATTATGTTGTGCGCATAGTTGCAAAAAACGCTCCAGCCGCGCCGACGAATGCTCCGGCCCCTGGCCTTCATAACCATGGGGTAACAGCATCGTCAAACCGCACAAGCGACCCCATTTTTGTTCACCACTGGTAATAAACTGGTCGATAACCACCTGGGCTCCATTAACGAAATCGCCAAACTGAGCTTCCCATATCACCAGAGTATTGGGGGTAGATGCCGCATAGCCATATTCAAATGCAAGCACCGCTTCCTCTGACAAATAGGAGTCATAAATAGCACAATCCGGCTGACCATCCCGCAAATGCTGCAGGGGCATATAGGCTTCGGCATTTCGTTGATTGTGAACGACGGCGTGGCGATGGGAAAAAGTGCCTCGCCCACAATCCTGTCCGGTCATACGAATTCCATAGCCTTCTTCCAGCAAAGTGCCATAAGCAAGCAACTCCGCCATGCCCCAGTTGAGAGGCAAGGCGCCGCCAGCCATTTTGCGTCGGTCATCGTAAATTTTCTGGACCTGACGCTGTACCGCTATGCCATCGGGAATATGACTGATCTTTTGTGCGACTTCCTGCAATTTCTTGATAGCGATGCGCGTGTCACCCAAGGCATCCCAATCATGGCCGATGTAGGGTTGCCAATCGACAAATAGTGCTTCATCAGGCTCTGAAACCAGGGTGCTAAGTACGTAACTTCCGTCGTCCAGGGACTGACGATAATTTTCGAGCATCGCTTTAGATGCTGCTTCGGCAAGCACTCCCTCGGCGACTAATTTTTCTGCATAAAGCGTGCGTGTGGTTTTATGCTCACGGATTTTCTGGTACATCAACGGCTGGGTGCCGGAGGGCTCGTCAGTCTCGTTATGACCACTGCGGCGATAACAGACCAGATCGATGACCACATCTTTCTGAAATTCATTGCGAAAATCCATCGCAACTAATGTAGCAAACATTACCGCATCGGGATCATCGCCGTTGATATGAAAAATAGGAGCCTGGACCATTTTGCCAATATCGGTGCAATATTCTGTCGAGCGAGCATCGTCCTGGCGGCTCATGGTAAAACCGACCTGGTTATTCAGCACCAGATGTACAGTGCCTCCGGTTTTATACGCTCGGGTCTGGGACATTTGCAGGGTTTCCATGACCACACCCTGGCCCGCAAAGGCGGCATCACCATGAACAATAATCGGCACTACCTGGTTGCCACGTTTGTCACCGCGTCGATCTTGCCGGGCACGAGTGGAGCCCTCGATCACCGGCGCAACAATTTCCAGATGAGATGGATTGAAATTAAGCGCTAAATGTAGCTCGCCCCCCGGAGTCATCACATTGGACGAAAAGCCCTGATGATATTTCACATCACCGGATGAGTTGATGAGTTTCTTGCCTTCAAATTCGTCAAAAAGTTCAGACGGATCCTTACCGAGGATATTCACCAGCACATTAAGCCGACCTCGGTGGGCCATTCCGAGCACGATTTCCCCCGCACCATATTCTCCCGCACGTTGAATGAGCCCATCCAGCATGGGAATCAGGCTTTCGGCACCCTCTAAGCCAAAACGTTTAGTGCCAGGAAATTTGGCCTCCAGATGACGCTCAAGCCCTTCCGCTGAGGTTAGCCTTTCAAGTATGGAGATACGTGCCTGATCGCCATAATCGGCATGGGAACGGATACTCTCAAAGCGCTGTTGCAACCATTGCTTTTCGTCCAGGGCTGTGATGTGCATAAACTCTGGACCAATCTGGCCGCAGTAAGTGGCTTCTAGCGTATCGATGATATCTCGGAGGGTGGTTTCTTCCTTGCCAATGTAGAGCGGCCCAGTTTGAAAAGTGGTATCGATATCGGCTTCGGTCAGTCCATGAAAGGCCAGTTTAAGATCCGGAATATCCTCGCGAACCATAAGCCCCAACGGATCAAGCTTGGCCTGCTGATGACCACGTTCACGGTAGGAAGATATAAGTTGGAGAACCCTGACCTGTTTGCGTTCGTGTTCTACATTGACGCCACCGGAGCCCGGTGCAGCCAAAGGTCGTGATCGCTTGCGGCCAAGCAGTGCAAAATGCGCTTGAATGGTATCGTGAGATGAATCGGCTCCCGCGTGACCATTGGTTCGTGGCAGTGAATCGAAAAAAGCCCGCCACTGCTCCGCTACCACATTGGGGTCGTGAAGATAATTTTCGTACAGACCTTCGACGTAAGCCGCATTGCCCCCAGACAGATGGGAGGAACGGAGAAATTGTTCCATGACACTTTCTTGCATCACTTTATCTCCAACATTGCCAATCGCACTTTATGGTTTTTAACTGCACCGGGTTAGTTTAATAATCAATTGGCTTGGGACAGAGATGCCTATACATCTGCTCCAACTAAACATCTACTACAACTATGTACTCGAACTAGGTTCCACTACTCAACAACATATTGCGAATATGGCCAATGGCCCTGGTCGGGTTCAGGCTTTTGGGGCATACCGACACACAATTTTGAATACCATGGCAACGGAACACACTAAAGGGATCATCCAGCTCGGACAAACGTTCCTCGGTCGCCGTATCTCGACTGTCGGCCAGAAAGCGATAAGCCTGTAGCAGCCCGGCTGGGCCAATAAACTTGTCGGGGTTCCACCAGAATGATGGACAGCTCGTTGAACAGCAGGCGCAAAGAATACATTCATACAGGCCATCAAGCTTTTCCCGTTCTTCGACGGATTGCAGTCTTTCAATGCCGGGTGGGGGGCTATCATTTAACAGGTAGGGTTTTATCTTTTCGTACTGGGCGTAGAACTGGCTCATGTCGATGACCAGATCACGAATCACTGGCAAACCAGGTAGCGGCCGTAACACCAGCTTATTCTTTTTAACGCATTCTGACAGCGGGGTCACACAGGCGAGGCCGTTCTTGCCATTGATATTAATGCCGTCTGAACCGCAAACACCTTCACGACAGGAGCGCCGAAATACCAATGTTGTGTCCTGGGCTTTGAGCAACTCAAGCACATCGAGAACCATGAGATCTTTACCCTCGGTATCAAACTCAAAGTCCTGCATAAAAGGCGCAGAATCCTGTTCTGGGTTGTAGCGATAGATACTGACTTGAAGCATTCTATGGTCCACTTATCTGGTTACGACCGCTCATGGCCGCCTGTTGTGTATACGCAAATGTATACACGCAAAACTGCTTAGTAAACCCGTGCTTTCGGCTCAAAAGCCTCTCGCGTGACAGGCGCAAAATTAACCGAGCGCTTTTTAACCGATTTATCATCGGGAAAATATAAGGAGTGACACAACCAGTTATCATCATCACGCTCAGTGAAATCTTCTCGAGCATGAGCGCCCCGGCTTTCCTTTCGCTCTTCAGCCGCAATAGCTGTTGCCTCAGCAACCTCCAGCAGGTTTTGCAACTCCAGTGCTTCGATGCGTGCGGTATTATAGGCCTTGCTTTTATCATCAAGCCCCACCGCTTCGATACGCACCCGCAAATCGGCGAGCTTGCTTACACCTTCCAGCATATAGTCGCCACGGCGAAATACGCCAAAATGATTGTGCATAATTGTTTGCAGCTCTTTGCGAAGACCAGCCACAGACTCACCGCTGGCATTATTATTAATGCCATTGAGGCGAGCCATGGCGGTGTCGATATCGGTATCGGAAGCGTCGCGCAGGTCGATACCTTCGCGGAGAGATTGTTCAATGAACAGGCCAGAGGATCGACCAAACACCACTAAATCCAGTAAGGAATTGCCACCGAGTCGATTGGCACCATGCACTGATACACAGGCCGCTTCACCACAAGCATATAGCCCCTCAATAATCTGATCATTGCCGTCGGCATCCTGCATAAGTGCCTGACCATCGACATTTGTCGGTATGCCGCCCATCATGTAATGGCAGGTCGGCACCACGGGCACCAGGTCTTTGACGGGATCAACATGGGCAAAGGTTTCGGCAAGCTCACAAATACCCGGTAGTCGACTGTGTAAAACTTCTTCACCAAGATGATCGAGCTTGAGGAATACGTGGTCAGCATCCGGCCCACAACCTCGACCTTCGAGGATTTCCAGTACCATTGAGCGCGCGACGACATCGCGACCGGCCAAATCTTTGGCATTGGGCGCGTAACGCTCCATAAAACGTTCGCCGTCTTTATTGACCAGATAACCGCCTTCGCCCCGACAGCCTTCGGTAACCAATACCCCGGCACCATGGATACCGGTGGGATGGAACTGCCACATCTCGATATCCTGAACAGGGAAACCCGCGCGCAAAGCCATGCCAATACCGTCGCCGGTATTGATATGCGCGTTGGTGGTAGAAGCATAAATCCGTCCTGCGCCACCTGTAGCCAGTACGGTTGCTTTTGATTTGATATAGACCACTTCGCCGGTTTCAATCTCGATCGCAATCACGCCGACTACGGCACCATCCTGATTTTTTACCAGGTCGACCGCAAACCATTCATTGAGAAAAACCGTGTTGTTTTTCAGATTGCCCTGATAAAGCGTGTGTAATAACGCATGGCCGGTTCGATCCGCCGCCGCACAGGTACGGGCCGCCTGGCCACCGCTGCCAAAATCTTTCGACTGGCCGCCGAAGGGACGTTGGTATATGCGACCCTCTTCGGTACGGGAAAATGGCAACCCCATGTGCTCAAGCTCAAATACTGCTTCTGGTCCCACTGAGCACATATACTCTATGGCATCCTGATCACCAATATAATCAGAGCCTTTAACCGTGTCATACATATGCCATTGCCACTGGTCGTCAGGGTCATCACTGGCGATAGCACAGGTAATGCCGCCCTGCGCCGATACGGTGTGCGAACGGGTCGGAAAAACTTTGGTAATAACAGCTGTTTTGTATCCAGACTGGGCCAACTGCAAGGCCGAGCGCATCCCGGCTCCCCCGCCGCCGACAATTAAGCCGTCAAAAGAAATGGTTCGCATATTAGCCATTAATGCCGGCTCCCCAAAGGATTGCGATCGCCCACACCACATAGCTTAAGGTGACAGCAATCATGCCCAGTTGCAGGAAAATCCTTATAGCGGTCGCACTCGGACCCAGCAGCCGCACCGTCACGTAATCAGTCAGTACCGCCCAAAGGCCTATCCAGGCATGGGCAGCCAGCGACAATATGGCAAACAAGCTCAATAACCGTACCAGGAAATTTTCATGTAATGCTTTCCAGTCAGCGTAGTTGAGCTCGCCGCTGAATAATATGTATCCCACTATGAATACCAGATACACGGTCATGACCACGGCACTGACCCGTTGCAGCAACCAGTCAGAAAGACCGCTCCGGCCAAAACTTGTTACATTGCCTACAGCCATAACCAAACTCCCGCCAGACCGACCAGCACAAACGCTGCCAGAATAACGATTCTTGCCCCCAGAGCACCGCCTTCGAGGGTCTCGCCAATACCAAAGTCCATAATCATGTGACGCACTCCAGCCAACAGGTGGTAGCCCAGCGCCGCCAATATTCCCCAAATAATCAATTTCACAATGGGGCTGCTCAAGGTTTCTTTGATGGAATCAAAACTTTCCTGAGATGCCAGACTGGCATCTAATATCCACAACAAAATGCCCACCGCAAAAAATAGCACGACACCGGACACTCGATGCAGAATCGACGCGTAAGCGGTTATGGGCAGGCTAATAGTCGCTATATCAAGATTGACAGGTCTTTTATCATTCACGGTGAAGGCTACCTTTGTATTTCTACTTCGCTGGTATTGGTTTTATTTCTAAGATTCTACTGTTAACCGTCAACAACTAACTGCTTACTACCTTCCCGCAACTACTCACCCGAAAAATTTCCAAGTAACTATCAAGTAACTATCAAGTAACTATTTAGTACGTATAAAGTACCCATAAAGACAGCCTGTTACCACTTTCCGAATTGATTTCGGGATGAACTAGTCGCTTCAAACTATCCAGCTTGGCTTCCACAGTACCGAGTAGTCCAAGGTGAGCGCCCGTTTTAAAACCGCGCTAGTATAGGTGGATTAAAATGCTAATACAACGCGCGACCCCTTGCTTTCAAGGACATTTCGAGGAAATTTTTAAACGGCAATATTTGTCGTTTCGGGGATGGAATCAAACACTATTTGATTCACCAAAAACGTGCGCTCGCTATTGATAACAGGCTTGATCAATGCGCTCGAAAAGCAAACATCACAGGTTTACGTTGCCAAATTGACAAACACCTGCCGAGAGCTATAGTCTCCCGCCTCTGCTAGTTTCAGGTCTGCCCGTGCGGCTTGAGTTTGATCGCTCTTTGAGGAAAAATTTATGACAGATAAGAAAGCCGTATTGAACATAGACGGATTTGACAGCCCTATCGATCTGCCGGTTCGCTCCGGTGTTTTGGGGCAGGATGTTATTGACGTCAGCTCGTTGACTGCCAACGATATATTCACCTTTGATCCCGGCTTCACCTCGACAGCCTCGTGCGAGTCAAAGATCACGTATATCGATGGTGCCAAGGGCATTTTATTACACCGAGGCTATCCTATAGAGGAACTCGCTGAAAAATCCAGCTACCTGGAAACCTGCTACCTGTTGTTGAATGGTGAGTTGCCCAACGCGACACAAAAAGACGAATTTGAAAGCATCATCACTTCCCATACCATGGTCAATCGCTCGATTGAGCAATTTCTTTCAGGGTTTAGTTATGACGCCCACCCCATGTCCATCATGTGCGGCGTGGTCGGTGCCATGTCTTCGTTTTACCACGATTCTATCGACATCGAGGATCCTACCCACCGCATGGTCACGGCACACCGCTTGATCGCGAAAATGCCGACCCTAGCCGCCATGTGTTACAAACATTATGTAGGCCAGCCATATATGTACCCCAAAAATCACATGGCCTACGCTGAAAACTTTTTGCATATGATGTTCGGCACCCCCTGTGACGAACCCAGTGTCAGCCCCGTATTAGCAAAAGCGATGGATTTATTATTTTTACTCCATGCTGATCATGAACAAAATGCCTCGACTTCAACCGTACGCTTAGCTGGCTCTTCTGGCGCCAATCCGTTTTCATGCATCGCTGCCGGTATTGCGGCGCTGTGGGGGCCATCCCACGGTGGTGCGAATCAGGCCGTACTAGAAATGCTTAAAGAAATTGGCGACGAAAAGCATATCGATGGCTTTGTTAAACGGGCCAAGGACAAAAACGACTCGTTCCGCCTTATGGGCTTTGGTCACCGCGTGTATAAAAACTTTGACCCTCGCGCCAAGGTGATGAAAAAGGCCTGCGACGAAGTCTTAGCCGAATTGGGATTAGATAATGATCCGCTCCTGAAAATTGCCAAACGACTGGAGCAGATTGCCCTGGAAGATAATTATTTCGTCAGCAAAAAGCTCTACCCCAATGTCGATTTTTACTCCGGCATTATTATGAAAGCACTGGGCATACCGACTGAAATGTTTACGGTTATATTTGCCACGGGAAGAACCGTTGGCTGGATTTCACACTGGAACGAAATGATCAGCAATCCCTACAAAATCGGGCGGCCCCGGCAGCTCTATACCGGGCCAGCAAAGCGCGAAATCCCGCCACTAGAAGAGCGCTAATTGCTATCAGGCATTGCCAGCAATTAGTTAGTTCCTGAGCCAAAAAACCAAAACGCTCCCCGGCATTATTTATAAATCATGACAAAAAGAAAACTCCATGATTAATTATGCAGCTGAAACCCACCGGGGTAACGTCCGCAAGCTTAACGAAGATTGCTATGCCGCTGCCCCCGAACTCGGTCTTTGGCTGGTTGCCGATGGTGTCGGCGGCCATGCCAGCGGCGATGTTGCCAGCACCCTGACCCGCGATACCATCAAGTCTGTTTATCGTGATACCGGCAATCTGGTTGGCGCGATAGAGTCTGCCCATCAGGTGGTGCTTGGTGCCATAGCCCGAAAAGAAGGCGGCGCGAATATGGGTTCCACCGTTATTGCCGTCGCTCTCAAAGATCGGGAATATCAAATCGCCTGGGTTGGTGATAGCCGCGCCTATCTGTGGGATGGCACCCTGACTCTACTGAGCACGGATCACTCATTTGTTGAGGCTCTGGTTGCGAAAGGTGCCATTACCCGCGAAGAGGCGTTTAAACACCCAAAACGTAACGTCATCACCCAGTCCATTGGCGTCTCGCCAAATGCAGGTTTACAGGTGGACGAAATAACCGGTGTGCTCGCCAGGGGAGAAAAACTGCTGCTATGTAGTGACGGTCTCAATGACGAACTCAATGACGCATCGATAGCAAACATCCTCAGCCATCACGTATCACCTGAAGCACAGGTTAACGAGTTGATTAAAGGCGCGCTCGATAGCGGTGGTCGCGATAACATCACCATTGTAGTTATCGACCCCGATGAAGCCCTGCCGGAAAACAAAATCACAGAATCATTGATCACCAGACAAGCCCACCTGCATACCGATGCAGAAAACCCAGACCTGGACAGACATACCATCGTCATGGACAAGCCCGCTAACTTGCCAGAGCACTCGGGTGGCGTCAAAAAAACCATCAATAATTTATTCGCCTCAGCAAAAAAAATCTTTAAATAGACTCAGGGATATTGCCATGGAACTGTTAGGAAAAACGGTAGGCCGATATGAGATCAGAGATCATATCGGCTCCGGTGCTATGGCCGAAGTCTATAAAGCGTACGACCCCGAAATCGGTCGCGTTGGTGCAATTAAAATACTTAAAGGTGGGCTGCTCGAAGAAAAGGAGCATCTCGATCGCTTCCTCAAAGAAGCCCGGGCAGCAGGAACCCTCACCCATTCCAACATTGTCACTATCTATGATATTGGCAAGGTGGACGACGCACCTTATATCCTCATGGAATTACTCGAAGGAGAGGATCTCTCTGATGTTCTAAAATGTGGCAAGTCCATAGCGCTGGAAGACACCATCGAAATTGGCATGCAGATTGCCAGCGCTCTTGATTATGCTCACGCCGCTGGCGTTATCCATAGAGATATAAAACCCGACAACATCATATTTACCGGCGACAATAACGCGGTAAAGATTGCAGATTTTGGCATCGCCAAAAACACTGATACTGACATCAAAGACAGCACACAAGCTGGCACTATCATGGGAACACCCCGCTACATGTCGCCAGAACAGGCGAAAGGTGATCCGGTAGACGGCCGCTCGGATCTCTTTGCGCTCGGCGTAATTCTCTATGAAATGGTCACCGGCCATAAAGCCTTTGACGGCAAATCGATGCCGACACTAATCATGCAGATCATCCAGAAGGAACCCACACCTATTCGTCAATATTCACCCGATGTACCTTCTGGGATGCAAAGTATTATCACGCGCTTAATGCAGAAAAAACCTGAACGGCGTTTTCAAAATGGCAAACAACTTTATCTGGCTCTGTCAAAAGAGCTGCGTACCTTTCATGACAAAAAAGATGAACAAAACTACTTGCCTATGCAAGTCCGCACAACAGGAATCATGAGTGCAGTGGTCGGCATTGTAATGGCCATTAGTGCAACCGTCGTCTTTAATATTCAAAGCACCTTGCTCACCGACCAGGCCATCAACAGCGGAGTCTCGCTGTCCACCTTTATTGCGTCGGAAAGTGCTATCCCGCTGCTGGGCGAGGACTGGATCGGTCTTGACTCCCTCACCGATCAGGCATATGAACGCAAATCTTTTGATTCCCTCGACATTATTGACCATACATCGAGCATCCGCTCGTCGACAGACAAGGCCAATATAGGACAGCAATGGGTCCCTGGCGATGACATCACGTTACTTCACACCAGACGCGAAGTAGCCGTCTTCGAATCAACTGATCAGGCCGATAAGAGCTACTACTTCGTATCACCAATACGCTTTAACAACATAGCTATTGGACAATTAAAACTGGGCATCTCTCAAAACCAGTTAGACAGTGTCATGTCAGTGACCAGGCGAGTTATGGTAATTCTGGCGCTCTCGGTCGTGCTTGCTGTCTTAATTGTTTTATACTTTGTTAACAGGTTGATTGCTCGGAATTTGTTAACCATAAGGCGCTCACTGAGGGATCTGAGTGAAGCTAACTATAGCACTCGTATTTCCCAATCATGGAAAAACGAATTTGGATCACTCGCCACTGCGTTCAACGCGCTAGCCGAAAAATTGCAACTTCAAGCTTCATCTGAAAACCCGGGGACCAGTGACAAAACCCCAGAAGATAATGGTGATAATTTGAAGATCGCTGAATCTGCACACCTCGATGACGATAACTTAAGTGATTTCACTATAATTGAAAACAATCCTGACGATCTTTAATGTTTTCTGATGCTAACAAGGAAAAAAGCTATTTTTTAAGGCGTTTCGCACCTCAGCTGTGCATCGTACTCGGCTCATTTTTTATTCCACTTTTAATCCACGCTGATTCCATACTCGCCCAAAACCCAGATATTAAGCTAATAAGGATAGATCGAGCCAAAAATTCAGAGACGCTCGCAACACAATACCTCGGTGACCATTGGGACGACTGGCAAATTACCGAGCTTAACGGGCGGGCCTTATTCGAAAGCGGCGACATTGTGGCGTTACCAATTACCCCGATAAATCCTGCCGGAGTTTACGCAAATCACTTCCAGGGAATCCCTATATTGTGCTACCACCAATTCTCAGCTCGCTCAGACTCCAATAACCAGCTAGAAGTCTCTGCAAATGCGTTCGACAAGCAAATGGCGTATCTGGTTAGCAACGACTACCAGGTAATACCACTGAAAAAATTGTCGGAGATTCTTGCTGGAGAAAAAGCGATTCCGCCCAAAGCGGTTATATTAACTATCGATGATGGTTACCGTTCTGTTTATGAAACCGCTTACCCAATATTAAAAAAGTATGGTTTAACTGCCACGCTATTTGTCTATACCGATTTCATTGGCGGTTCTATGGCCCTCTCGTGGGATCAAATAAACGAAATGCAAAGTAGCGGCGTGATTGGTATCGAGTCACATACAAAGACGCATAGCAGTCTTAGTTATGATCCAAATGCCGAGACTCAAAGTTCACATCGCAAACGCATTGCAAATGAAATAGACAGCGCTGAAATCACAATTAGTAATCATCTTAGCCATAGGCCAACTATATTAGCTTACCCTTACGGCAATAGCAGCAGCGAGACAATTGAACACCTGAAGAAATCAAATTACACACTTGCCACAACGGTAAAACGAGGCCCAAATAATACTTTCGCCGACCCTCTATTACTACAACGAACCATGATATACAACAACCATGATCTGAGCAGTTTTATAAAGATTATTAATGGCAAGCGGTCGCGATAATAAAAGATGACCTGCATCTATTACCGCTTTGCAGCAGCTTATTTTCTCCTCCTGTTAATTGCAGGCTGTTCAACATCACCGACGCGACAGGAAAGCAACTCGTCATTTATTGACCGCCAGATTTCACTGGCGAATCATCATCAACAAAATAATGAGCTCGCTACCGCATTAAGCCACTGGCGAATAATTACTCTGATAGAACCGCAGCACCCTGAAGCGGCGAAACAACAACGATTACTGGAAAGCAAACTTAGTGGTCAAGCAAACGACTCTTATAAAGCAGGTAAGCGCGCATTCAAATCAGGTAATCACAAAACTGCACGGATACACTTTTTAACTAGCCTCGCAGCTATGCCAGATCATCAGGGCGCCCGCCAAAAACTTCGGGAAATACAAAAGATTCGTATGACCAACGCCCAAAACAAGAAATCCTTGAAGGAGCAACAAAGCGTATTGGCCTCGCGCCCATTGAACAGTGATCTAAAACAATATGATCCTGGTCAACTTAAAGCGCTTGCCAACAAAGGGCTCTATGAAGAGATATTACGCCACACCAACGCTCTACCTGACTCTGATTTCCCGTCCGACGTTAAACAATTTGTCACGGATACGCATTTTATGATCGTTGATGAATTAATCTCGAATAACAGTCTGGACAAGGCAAGCTCGCACCTCGCCGCTGCCCGTAAATTAACACCTACCGACGCAAGAATAGCGCTGCTTGAGAAAAATATTGCCACGGCCTATTATAAGTTTGGTCGTCAGCTTTTAAGTACTGACATCAACCAAGGAATTAAGCAGTTAGAAAAGTCTTTGATCTATGACCCGTCCAATCAAAATGTCCGCGGGCTTTTAAAACAAAGTCTGTTAATGCAAAAAAAGTTATCGAAAATTACCGACAGGAAATAGGCAACAAGACTAAATTGTAGTAGATGATTGGCAGACGCAGAACTTGGTTTTCTTCCTCTTTAATGCACAACTCGCTTTTCAAGCTCTTCCTCTTCAACCGTATAGCTGTCAACGCTGAGTTGCTCGACAGCGTCTATACCAGCGTCAATCATGGCTTTGGCTATATCAATGGTTGTGTCATTCAGGTAGAACTTTGCCTCATCCGAAAAATTTATGCGTATCAGTGGTTCGCCCTCTTCATGGGCGCGTTGCAAGACCACTTCCCCGTCAGGAAGCATCACTATTTCGTAAAAAGATGAAGGCATAACTTCTCCTAAATTTTGTCGTGACCACGCAGTATAGCAATTTGCACCACCACCGACACCACAAAAATATTCAGTACTCCTGCATCAACATTCGATGACGTTCAAACATTTCATTCAAGGCATCTAGCCAGCCCTGAATACTCTGCACGCTTAAAGTTGTACGAGTGCCTTCCTGATGCAGTTCAATTTCGCGATAGCCTCCTACAGGCGGTTCACTGTGGAGCGAGGTTGGTCCTGCCAGAAATTGTTCGTAGGCAGACAAACACAGACTCAACCAACTCTTTGCATCCTTTACTAATGCCTCAATTTCGGCGGATTCAGCGGGCACTACATCTCTCGCCGCCAGTTCCTGCACAAGCCCTACGATAGTTGATATTTTTGATGCGTAAGCGCAAGAGTAATTCTCTGCCAGCTCACGCAAATGCAATAGATAAGCACTGTAAAGCTGGCACAGCGCCCCTTGCAGGGTTGCCATAATTCGGGCCGGCGCAGTTTCTTGCAACGCCAGATTGAGCAGAGTGTCCGCGGCCACACAGCGTTGCTGACATGGCCCTGTGTAAGCATTTTGTGTCATCTAGCCCTGCAAGCGCAGCAATATCACTTACGTTTATCTTCGACTTGCCAGCGGTTATCTTTGTAAAAGGCTTTCCAGCCTGTGGCTTTGCCCTCTATTTCAGTGCGCACATATTGTTCTGAGGTTTTGCGCGCATAACGAACGATGGCTGGATTGCCATCAGGATCCTTCACAGGCGCCGACATTAAAAATGCATATTTAGGATCAATTTCATCTTTATGAGGCAATAACTCGGATAATAGTGGTGCGCGGGTTTCTCGATGCTTGGGAAACTGGCTGGCAGCCAAAAATAATCCCGCCGCGCCATCGCGCAGAATGTAGTGATCCTCAACTTTTTCGCAGGGTAATTCCGGCATATCGACCGGATCCATTTTTGGCGGCGCAGGTTGTCCACTGCGCAACAGCTTTCGGGTGTTTTTACAGTCTTCGGATGTACAGCCAAAATATTTGCCGAAGCGACCTGACTTCAGCTCCATGTTGGCCGCACATTTATCACATTCCAGGATCGGCCCTTCGTAACCTCGTAATTTAAAGCTGCCCTGCTCCACTTCGAAACCTGAGCAATCTGGATTATCACCACATATATGAAGCTTGCGTTGTTCATCAATAAGGTAGGCTTCCATGGCCACGCCGCATATCGGGCAGTGATGCTTGGCCAGCAATAATCTGGATTCGCCCTCGGAATCCTCCTCAACATTTACAGCCTCATCGCCGGGCGTCAGGTTTTTGGTGCCCTTACATCGCTCTTTGGGGGACAAGTTGTAACCCGAGCAACCCAGGAAAACGCCGGTGCTGCCAGTGCGTATCATCATTGGTCGGCCGCACTTGTCACAGCTCACTGAAGTTTCAGTGGCATCATTGAGACGCATACCAGCGTCTTCACTTCTGGCTTTATCCAGCCGTTCAGTAAAACCGTCGTAAAACCGATTCAGTATTTCTTTCCAGCCCAGCTCTCCGGTGGCAATGCTATCGAGCTGCTCTTCCATAGCAGCAGTAAAGCCATAATCCATTAAGTCGGTGAAATTCTCATCCAGGCGGTTGGTGACGATTTCGCCTATTTTTTCAGCGTAAAAGCGTTTTTTATCCATGCGTACATAACCACGATCCTGAATCGTCGAGATGATATTCGCGTAGGTAGAGGGCCTACCAATGCCTCTTTTTTCAAGCTCTTTAACCAAAGCGGCTTCACTAAAGCGCGGTGGTGGTTTGGTGAAATGTTGCAGAGGAATCAGTTGCAATAATTTCAGTTCATCACCGACCTGATATTCGGGCAGCTCGACATCTTCCTGATTACGCAACGCCGGGATAGCGCGCAAAAACCCGTCAAAAACCATGATCCGACCTCTGACCCTAAGCTCATAGGCACCCGCTTTGACTTTCACCGTGGTAGTATCAAACCGCGCTGGCAGCATCTGACCGGCAACAAATTGCTGCCAGATCATTTCATATAGCCGTTTGGCGTCATCTTCTACGCCCTGCAAATCAGCCACACCAATATCGACATTTGAAGGCCTGATGGCTTCATGGGCCTCTTGTGCGCCAGCTTTACTGGCATAAATATTGGCATGTTCAGGCAGATAATTTGCTCCGTAACGGGCCGTTATTAAATCCCGACTGGCAGCCAGAGCCTCTCCACTAATATTTAGCGAATCCGTTCGCATATAGGTGATATAACCAGCCTCGTACAAACGCTGAGCCAGCATCATGGTTTTCTTCACCCCATAACTCAGCCGTGTACTTGAGGCTTGCTGCAAGGTAGAGGTGATAAATGGTTTGGGCGGCCTGGTCTGCGCAGGTGTCGCCTCACGTTCGGTGACCGTGTATGTTTCAGTGTTTAGCTGCTTGACCGCCTGCTCGCTATCGGTGGCGTTATCCGGTCGATAAGTTTTGCCGTCGAATGTCCGCACTTCGAAACGGGCCTGGTTTTCTACTTTATCCTCAAGATCCGCATGTAGGGTCCAGTACTCAACGGGTTGAAACGCGCGAATATCTCGCTCGCGCTCCACTACCAGCTTAACGGCAACCGACTGCACTCGACCTGCCGAAAGACCCCGCGCGACCTTTTCCCACAACAATGGTGAGACCATAAAACCGACGACGCGATCAAGAAAGCGGCGAGCCTGCTGGGCGTTCACCTGATTGGTGTCTAGTTCCCCTGGCTGGGCAAACGCTTCCTGAATCGCTTTTTTGGTGATTTCATTGAAGACAACGCGCTTAAACCGCCCATCATCGCCGCCAATCGTTTCTTTAAGATGCCAGGCAATCGCCTCACCTTCGCGGTCAAGGTCAGTCGCGAGATAAACGGTATCCGCCTTGGCCGCAAGCTTCTGCAGCTCGGCAACCACCTTCTCCTTACCCGGTAATATTTGGTAGTTAGCCGCCCAATCTTTGTCGGGATCGATACCCATGCGGGTAATTAATTGCGCTTTGGCTCGGCGAGCTTTATGTTCGAGCTTTTCCTTCGGCGACATTTTCCGCGTCGCCGCCGCCTGCTTAGCCCTTTTTTTTGCATCTATCGGTTGACGATTGCTGGCGCCGGTGGGCAAATCCCTTACGTGCCCTATACTCGATTTAACGATGTAATCGTTGCCTAAATATTTGTTGATGGTTTTTGCTTTTGCCGGAGATTCGACAATTACCAGTGATCTACCCATGAATTCCTTTGCTGAGGTTGAGTGCTGAGGTTGAGTGCTGAGTTTAGTGCTTTTAAGTTAGGCCATTAAATTAACGGCTCAAGCCCAAAGACCGAAGCTCAGGTGGCGGATATATAAGGCCTGCGATTTGATCGGTCAAGGTATTTAGCAAATATCTTTAAAATAATCTCGGCCTGTTGACCGCCAACAACCATAACTTAACAGTTATATATTAGATTAGATATAATATTTATCTATATGATATTACTATATATATTTTTTATATTTTTATCAATTTTGCTGAGCAAATCGATGTCCCCAGATTCCTGCCAATAAACACCCACCCCTTGCCCGTTGACGGACAGTGCGTTGACCTCATTGGGCAAGTCAAACACCATTTTGTCAATGGCGACCTGATGATGCTGAGGTGCCTCTTGCTTAAACCAACGCCAACCGACCCATTTTGATGGTGGCCCACGACCCCGGTCCCGCACTAATAGCCATTGATCAGAACCCACCTGTTGCAAGTCTTTGGCTAGCCATGGCACAAAATATCGGATTGATGTCGAGTTCTCACCGTCTTCATCCACAATCGACTCAGTCATTACCTGAACCTGCAACCCGCGCTTTCGCGCCTCTTCCCGCAGGCTCAAAATATGCTTTTGGCGTCGCGTTGGCTTGAGCGCCAGTAACGGCGAGATAAGCGCGGCAATAACTACGGCAATTATCAAATAATCCACGGCTGGTCTCTTTCGCATGAATTTATACCGCCTCTTGAATTCATGCTGCCCCAGGTTTCCGGCGGCCCATTGATTTCAACCACCCTGAAAAAAGCATAATACAATGCTCGATTGGCGACACTATGCAATCAACACCGCAATCACCACCACATAAATTCTCTGTTGATACCAAACCGGTAAAAATCAACAATATTCCAGTTACAAAAGTTATTTAAGCTGTCAATATTATGCTAATTTAGAATCAGTTGTTGAGGAGCTAAATCACTATGTCATATTATCGCCATATTCTCGTTGGACTGGATTTATCACCAGAATCTAAACAGGTGGTCGATCATGTACAGGAGCTGTTTCAGGACCGAGACGTTCGTATCAGCCTACTTCACGTACAAGAGCCGCTGTCATTTGCCTATGGTGGCGATATCCCTATGGATCTCAGCGAAGTGCAAACGCAAATGGAGCAGCGGGCGCGGGTTCGCCTGGATCAGTTTTGTGAACAATTAGGTCTTACTTCCGCGGATCGCCACGTTTTGATAGGCCAACCGGCTCAGGAAATGCACACCTTTGCCCGCGAGAATGGCGTCGACCTGACGGTGGTGGGCAGCCACGGCCGACATGGCCTGGCTCTGGTATTTGGTTCCACCGCTAATGGGGTGCTACACGGGGCTACCTGCGATGTGTTGGCGGTGCGGATTTCAAAACAGAGTTAGGCAATATCCATAAACCTCGAAGCCTGACTGGAGTCTGCAATAGTTCCGTCTCGGCTCCGACCATATTACTGGTTCACCATGTAACTATGGTGAACCCTTCTTAATGCATTCAACCGGTTTAGCTTGCCGGTTTTCGCCGATAACGTTGTAGAAACCATGGCCTATGCTTCGCCCTTAAAACTTGCTCTTTACCTGTGTGTTTTGCAGCTTGTCTTAGTCCAGGCCTATGCTTCAGACAATCCGGACTTAGCTGCCCAGCGCGCCCTCTACATCAAGGTCAAGAAACTTATTGATCGCGGTTCAACGGTGCTTTTCGAGCAACACCAACAGCAACTGCGAGACTACCCCTTATTGCCTTATCTGCAATACACACAACTACACCGCAACCTATCACTCAATAGTCAGGCCGATGTAGACAAGTTTTTACAAGATTACCCAGATGCTTTATTAGCTAAGCGACTACACAGCAGCTGGTTAAAACTGCTTTATCAGCGAGGTCAATGGCGACAATATCTAAAGTACTATGACCTAAAGTACACCTACTTAAAACACACCGACCTAAAAGACACTGACTTAAAGCGCGACAAAAAATCGTCGGCCAGCACAAAACAACGCTGTCGCGCGAATTTCGCTCGTTATCAAATCGGGGAGCATCAACCGGCGCTGGATGGCGCACTGACCCTTTGGACGGTAGGCAAATCTCAACCCAAAACTTGCGACCCGCTTTTTAAGTTATTGGTTGACCAACAGGGCATCACCGATCAGCAAGCCTGGCAGCGCTACACTCTCGCTATTCTCAACCATAAGTACCGATTAGCGCAGTATGTAGAACGCTTTTTTACGTCGAAGCAACAACGCGAACAGGCCAAACTATTCCTGTCCATCGATCAAAAACCGACACGTGTTGGCGACTACAAGCGGTTAACGGCAAATAAATCGCCTGAGTTTCTCAAGATCATCGCCCATGCTATCCGCCATCTCGCCAAACAGAACGCAATACTGGCACAAAAACATTGGGACTATTACCTTGCCAGCCAAATTTCCACCGACGTAGCGCCCGAGGTAGCCACCGACATTTCCACCGATGCGGCCGCAGACATGTTTGATGACGCCACCAAACGGAAAGTGCTAACCGCGCTCGTCAAAGGCCTGTACCGGCAAGGTCATGAAAAACAGGCTGCAAGTTATCTTGCGCGATACGTTGCCTATGCCGACACAGCCCTATTGGAGTGGCAGTTACGCAATCTTCTTAACAAGACCGACTGGCAGGCAGTCATTGCTTTGATCGCCGGCTTGCCGCCCGAGACCGGCCAGGATCAGAGGTGGCGTTATTGGCAGGCCAGAGCATTGCTTTTACATAGCACCGACCCAGACGATATTAACGCGGCCAAAACCACCTTGCGGGAACTCTCTCGATTCCGTAGTTTTTATGGTTTTCTCGCCAGCGACTGGGTCGACAATCCCTACAGCATGCAGCATCAACCGCTAGACATTTCGTCCGACGAAATCAATCATCTCGCCGCACTACCTGGCATTCGACGAGCTCAAGAACTACTCTTTCACGAACAATATCTAGACGCCCGCCGGGAATGGTATTTCGTTGGCAAGTCATTCACATCCAGACAGTGGCAGACCGCTGCCCACATATCGCGGCAGTGGCAGTGGCACGGACAAACCATTCTCGCTATGACCAGAGCCGAGTACTGGGACGACATTGACCTACGCTTCCCGCTGGTTTTTAAAAAAGAGTTTGAAAGTCATGCTAAACAGCAGGGTATTCCGCTGCCATTGATATTTGCACTCGCCCGGCAGGAAAGCGCCTTCCGACCTCGCGTGAAATCTCCGGCTGGTGCCCGAGGCCTGATGCAACTGATGCCCGCCACCGCCACCCAGGTGGCTAGCCAGCACAATATCCGTTATCGCAGCAGTGCTCAGCTCGCGAACCCCGACCTCAATATTCGTCTGGGCAGCCAGTATTATCACAATATGTTGGAGCGCTTTGGCGACAACCGCATTCTCGCCACTGCTTCATACAATGCCGGCCCACACCGCGTAAAGCGCTGGCTGGACAAAAGCCGTGGCAACCTGCCCTTTGATGCCTGGGTCGAAATCATCCCCTTTAAAGAGACTCGGCATTATGTGCAAAGCGTACTGGCTTTTGCGGTCATCTATAGCCATCATCTGCAGCAAGATTATTCTATTTTGAGTACTGAAGAACGGGCCCGCTTATTCTAGACAAGGGGTTTAAGGATCCAATTCGACTCGCTATTCGCGAATCACCAAACCCTCAAAGTACCCCATGACCGACACTCCATCCACCCATAGCCTTATCGATATCGGCGTTAATCTGAGCAATAAGCAGTTCGATCATGATACCGCTGAGGTGCTGACCAGAGCTAAAATTGCCAATGTGCAAGCCTGCGTTCTTACTGCTACTAGCGAGCAAAGCAGCCAGCAGGTGCTCGATTTATGCCAACAATATGACGACCGCTTTCCCGATATGCTGTATTGCACGGTTGGCGTTCATCCTCACGATGCCAGCGACTGGCGACCGGAAACTGCAACGGTACTTAAACAGTTATTAGCGCGAAATGTAGCTGTCGCCGTCGGTGAAGCAGGTCTAGATTTTAACCGAGACTACTCACCCCGCCCCACCCAGGAGAAGGTGTTTGAAGCCCAGCTCGAACTCGCTGCAAGCAGTGGCAAACCCATATTTATGCATGAACGAGATGCTCATCAGCGACAGCTAGCAATACTGCGTGCGTATCGGAATGAATTTACCAGGGGCGTTATACACTGCTTTACAGGCGATCGAACCAGTCTTTACAATTATCTCGACCTGGATTTGCACATTGGTATCACCGGCTGGATTGCCGATGAGCGCAGGGGCCACGAATTACAAAGCCTGGTCAAAGATATCCCCCTCGATCGCTTAATGCTGGAAACAGATGCCCCTTACCTGTTGCCGCGAACCATCCGACCAAAACCCTCTTCAAGGCGCAACGAACCCGCCTACCTGCCCTGGGTGTTGAAGGGTGTCGCCGACCATCGCAATGAAAGTGCCGAAAAAATCTCCGCTGCGACCAGCCGCACCGCGATTGAATTTTTCCAGCTACCCGACACGTTTCGTTAGAACTTATGGACGCTTCAGAAACCACTATTTGAACCAGGCAATGTCAAACCATCGCAAGAAGACCGAACTTGTTCTACCATCTCCGCATGATAGATATTGTTTCTGAGGCCCTATAATGGTTTCATTTAAACTACAACCAACTAATCCATGGCTAAAACACATAGCCCAATAACGACACACGTTAATAATTCATATGGTGGCCCGTTATGACCCTCTCAAGTGACGACCCTCGCACACAATTTGCGAACCTCTTTGAAGGCGACGAACAAAATATTGACCTGGTAGAAGCAGCACTGCTGATCGCGGCTGAACATCACGCCGAGTTTGACCTGGAGAGCTGCCACACACAAATACAGAACCTCGCCAATCAGGCTAAAAACCATGTTGAGCTAGGTCAGACCGCCGAAGAAATTGGTCGGGATTTGTGTAATTTCCTCTATCGTGAGGCCGCCTATAGCGGTGACCATGGTGATTATTACAACCCCGACAACAGCTACCTTGATCGCGTCTTACAACGCCGTAAAGGCATCCCTATCACTCTGGCGCTGGTTTATATCAGCGTCGGCAAACAATTAGGTCTACAGATAGAACCCGTCGGCTTTCCTGGACACTTTCTGGTCAAGCTGGTAGGCAATGATGAAAACCATGACGCTGGCGATGTAATCCTCGATCCATTTTCCGGCCAGGTACTCAGTGAAGACGATTGCCGCGAGCTGCTGAAAACCTGCACTCAAGACACTGTTACATTTAGGTCGGAACATCTCGATACGGTTAGTAATAAAGAAGTGGTTAGGCGAATATTGGGCAATCTAAAGGGCATTTATCTGGGCCGTCAGGAACTGGATGAAGCTCTGGCAATATGCGACCAGCTACTGCTAATTAACCGAGATTCGCCCAGAGACATCATCGACCGTGCTCACGTACTGGAACAAATGGATTGTCATGCTGCTGCTGCGGAAGACCTGGAATATTTGCTTAGCCTGAACCCACCGCCCAAAGCCAGCGAATCGATCCGGGACAAAATTGCTAAGCTACAAAATTTAGGCGACGGACAACTACACTGATAAAAAAATCACTGGTACTGGAAAGTTAATCCGACATCATTCGTTTGATCTGAGCAGCCGTAAATGGCCAGCTCTTCTCCTGGCCCGTAGCAGCTAGCACCACAGGAATACGTAATCCGTAATCCTCCGTTAACGCTTCGTTACCAGTAATGGAAATGGTTTCATACAAGTCCTGGCCAAGCGCTTGGTCGAGAATTTCTTTAGCTTGCTCACACAAATGGCAATCTATCCCAGTGTAAAGAATTAGAGGCTTTGGGATACCGCTATCTGCCATCAACCCTACCCCCGACAGCTTCATTTTTTTGGGCTTATTCCGAATACTCCAGCATTGGTGGATATTGGCGCGTCGTGCGAAATCTCGGTCGATAGTCTCTGCACTGATATTTTTCGCCACAAAATCCGTGCAAATATCCTCGGCCATTTTAAAGCGGCGCAAATTAGTGGAAAACACCAGTAAACCATCCTCCGTCAGCAACTTAATCGCCTGTCGAATTAAGGACTCGTGATCTTTTTGAATATCCAGCACATCAGCCATTTTTCTGGAATTGGAAAACGTCGGCGGGTCGAGGAATATCACATCGTAGGTTGTCCCATCGCCACCTTTGGCCAACCAGGTCAGACAGTCCTCTCGCAGTAGACGGTGCTGACTGACATCCAGTTTATTTAAAGTAAAATTCCGTTTTGCCCAGTCAAGGTAAGTATTAGACATATCTATGCTAAGACTTTCAGTCGCGCCACCCAGCGCCACGCTAACCGTGGCGCTGGCGGTATAACAGAATAAGTTCAGGAATCGTTTACCTGCACAGATCTCACCGAGCATTTTGCGTACCGGCCGATGATCAAGAAATAAACCCGTGTCCAGGTATTCGCTGAGATTTATTTCAAATAGCGCGCTATTTTCTCGCACGGTGTATACACCAGACCCGGCCCCAGCAGGCCGACGCTGATACTGTTGTTCGCCGCGCTGACGCTGCCGTAGTTTGAAAAACTGCTGGCCTTCTGAGGGCTGCAAGACGGCCATAATAGCCTGACGAACTTCATCGATATGGCGCTCGGCGCTGGCTGCGTCAATAGTTGCCGGGGGCGCGTATTCCTGAATATGCACGGCTTCACCATAGCAATCGATAGCGACGGCGTATTCGGGAAGGTCGGCATCGTAGAACCGATAACACTCGATCCCGGAACTTCGCAACCAGCCGCGTAACTTGCGCTGGTTTTTACGGAGACGATTGACCAGCATCATCGCGCCTTCTGAGAGCGCTGGCTGATTAGCCTGAGCGTCGATTTCTATTCGGGAATTATTTTGCTTATGTCGCTCTGTCTGGCTAGCTTTACTAGATTGATCATCGCCACTGCCATACACATCGAATAACAATAATTTAGTCGGTAGCGCACCATTAAACAGTTTGTACTGCTTGTCAGCACGCAGACCCAATTCAAAACACAGTGTTTCATTGGCCGAAAAAACCGCTGCGCGCCAACCGCCAAAGTGAGCTTTTAAAACTTCGCCTAAGCGCCCGTATAAGGGTTTGAGTTGTTCCTGCTCGCCCATACGCGCCCCGTAGGGCGGGTTACAAATCACCAGGCCACGCATATCTTTATTGGCATCAGTGGTATGCGCCGACTCCAGGCCAATATTTGTCAAATCTGTCAGGGTTTGTCGATGCACCCGAATGTGGTCATTCAGCCCCGCAGCGTCGATATTGGCTGTTGTAGCGCGAACGGCCTGTTCGTCCTGGTCATAGCCTGTAATGCTTGGTAACTTTCTCATTAACCCCCTCGCCAACCCGTGGTCTCGGCGAGTTTCTGCCTCACTAAGCAAAGCCTGCCAGAGCTCTGGACGATGACCCCGCCAATGATCAAATCCATGCTGACTCCGAGCTAAACCCGGAGCAATATCCGCAGCCATCATTGCCGCTTCTATCAGCAAGGTCCCGCTGCCACACATGGGATCGATCAGCGCACCGAAAGCTTGATCAGGCCAACCAGCTCGCACTAACAGCGCCGCCGCGAGATTCTCTTTAAGCGGTGCTCTGGTGTTGATACGTCGGTAACCTCGGCGGTGTAAACTTTCTCCGGAGAAATCCAGGCTGAGTACGACCTTGCCACGGGCAAAACGGGCGTTTAGACGAATATCCGGATTTCGAATTTGAACGCTGGGACGTTCGCCACAGCGCGCCCGAAAATAATCAACTACCGCGTCTTTGACCCGCTGAGCGCCATATTGAGTGTTATCGATACCCGGCCCGGTGCCGACAAAATCCACGGCGATAGTCGCCGTCACATCAAAATGCTCAGCCCAGCTAATCGCCTGGCAACCATCATATAAATCGTCCGAATCTTCCACTGGAAAGGTGGTCAACGGCAAGAACACCCGATTAGCCAGACGCGACCACAGACACACCCGATAAGCTGCACTTTGATCATCGCGAAACTCAACACCGGCAACCGTTTCGCGGGTATTCTTCACACCAAAACTATCAAGCTCTTCTTTAAGAAGACCTTGTAAGCCATTGCTACAACTAACAAACCATCTAGGTAACATACCCACCTTTTACGTTATCAATTACTCTACGGTATTAAAGCAAGGGCGCTTAGACTAACAAAACATTCGACAGATCGAGTTCTATTTGCTCAACTAAAGCCATGCCGATTTCTGAAACAAACACGCTCCAAACAGCCATTCCTATCAATATAAACGACACCGCTTTTTTAAGATCAATAGACGCTTCTTTTTTAAATTCAATGGACGCCCCTTTTTTAAAATCCACAGACACCTCTTTTTTAAAACCTGTAGCTGCAAATTCCAGAGCAGTAAAACCAATGGCTATTTTAACCAGCAGTTTACCTTTTAAAACACCGGAGCACGGCCTCATGAAGAGTCAAAAACGAGACATATCCCAGCGCGCCTACAGTAAAGGTTACCAACTCGGTTACCAGGGCAGATCGGAAGATAATTGCCCCCATCAGGGCAACAGTAACACCGCGCGGGAATGGCTCAAAGGTTGGCAGGAGGGCCATGACGACCGTTGTGACGGCATGAACACTCAGGCTAGCCAGCAGAAAATTATGGCTATGCATTGATGCGCTAACGCTGCCAACACTTTATAATTATAACCAACGCTGCGCTTTACCTGATTTCGGGCTGGCCGCCCACGCCACCATTGTTAACGCCTGGTAGCGGCCTCTGGATTAGCGCCCGACTTCTCACTAAGAGCAACGAAAGCCGAGTCTGGCAAAATACAACGGCCGTGATATTGCATCGCTACACTCCAACTAATCCCCCAGCTAGACCACAGTTAAGCGAGCGCCTTTGCCATATCATTGATTAGCTGGGGGCCGCTATAAATAAAGCCGCTATAAATTTGTACCAGGCTGGCACCGGCAGCGATTTTCTCAGCGGCGTCGCAGCCCTCACTGATACCACCCACGCCTATAATAGGTAACGCACCGTCTAAAGCTTTGGCTAAACGTGCAACGACTTCCGTTGCACGTTTAGCCAAAGGTGCACCACTCAAACCACCTTTCTCATCGCTATAGCGATGCGTTTCAACCCCCACCCGTGACACCGTCGTATTGGTCGCAATGACGCCATCAACCTTATGCTGCAGCAACACCCCGGCTAATTCCCGCAAAGCGGTATCACTCTGATCTGGTGCAATCTTGATCGCTATCGGCACATAGCGGCCATGCCGATCGGCTAGTTCACCCTGCTCTTGCTTAAGACGACTCAATAGCGCATTCAATTGCCCAACATTTTGCAAACCCCGCAAACCCGGCGTATTAGGGGAGCTGATATTAATGGCGATGTAATCCGCATGTTCATAGACTTTCGCCATACAAATGCTGTAATCGTCAATCGCCTCAGCGACGGGCGTGGTCAAATTCTTGCCAATATTGATGCCCAATATGCCATCGTAACGGCGCCGTTTAACCTGCTCCACCAGATGATCAACACCGAGATTATTGAAGCCCATCCGATTAATAATGGCATGGTGCTCAGGCAAACGGAATAAACGCGGCTTTGGATTGCCCGACTGGGGCCGTGGTGTCACGGTGCCGATTTCTACAAAACCAAAACCCAGAGCACCTAAGCTATCAAAATAATCGCCGTTCTTATCGAGACCCGCCGCCAATCCTATGGGATTGATAAAATCCAGCCCCATCACCGTTACCGGCTGTTCTGGCCGCCGCCTGGTAAAACCCCGCAACAAGCCCATGCGCTCGGCGCTAGCAATGCTCGCCATCGACACATGGTGAGAGACTTCAGGCGGCAACCGAAATAGCGCTGCGCGGGCAAGACGGTACATAGGATGTTCGAAAAATTGGGTTGGCAAGGATAAATGATGGCTTGCGCCAAGTCACCTAAGCTACGTAAGTCACCTAAGCAGCCCGGCCTTGTGCGCAAAGTATAAGGCTTTGGTTTCTAACTATACCTGTGCCACTTCCTAGAAATTTGTCGATACCAATGGAACCAGCCTTAAGTAATTTCATCATAGAGAGTCGTGAATCAATCGCTAAATAAACCATCAAACAGTATTCCATCCCAGCGCGAAGAAACATTACAATCGCGCATGAAAATTTTGGCACGACAAATACCGTCAACAGCCAACCAAACGGCAGCAACTAAAACCCGCAGATAATGGACCAAAAAACCAGTAATGAATGAATCTAACCACGCCGAACAAATTCAGTCTCTAATCGACTATCTCGATGTCTGTATCGTTGGTCAGCAAACTCTGTCTCGACGGCTGGTAATGGCGCTGCTGGCCGATGGTCACCTGCTCGTAGAGGGAGCCCCCGGCCTGGCCAAAACCAAATCCATTAACACCCTGGCCAATGGCATAGAGGGGGATTTTCATCGTATTCAATTCACCCCCGATCTGCTCCCCGCCGACATTACCGGCAGCGATATTTATCGCCCTGAGCATGGCACCTTCGAGTTTCAGGCCGGCCCCATCTTTCATAACTTGATCCTCGCCGATGAAATCAATCGCGCACCAGCCAAGGTTCAGTCCGCCCTGCTTGAAGCCATGGCGGAGAGACAGATCAGTGTCGGTAGTAAAACCTATCCCCTACCCGAATTATTTCTGGTTATGGCGACACAAAATCCCATCGAACAGGAGGGCACTTACCCCCTGCCAGAAGCACAACTTGATCGATTTTTGATGCATGTCAAAGTCGACTACCCGAGCACAGAGGCCGAGCACAAGATATTGCAATTAGCGCGTAACGAAGCATCGGGAAATACATTACCCGAACCACCTAAAGTCAGTGCCGAAACAATTTTATCGGCAAGAAAGTCTGTGCTGGAGGTGTATATGGCCGACAACATCGAAGAATATTTAGTCCAGTTGATCAACGCTACCCGTAAGCCTGAAGCCTATGGCGACGAGCTGGGCTCATGGCTGGAATATGGCGCTAGCCCACGGGCGACTATTGCCATTGATCGCTGTAGCCGAACCCAGGCCTGGCTCGATGGTCGGGACTTCGTGACGCCAGACGACATTCGAGCAGTCATGCCCGACATCCTTCGGCACCGACTAATACTCAGTTTCGAGGCCGAGGCCAACGGCATCAACGCCGATCAAGTCATCGATGCACTAATAGCGAGCGTTCCTTCCGCTTAGTATGTTTAAAGATCAAACCAGCAAAAATTTCTCCGACACTACTATTGTCGCTAATACATCGGTCGGCAAATCAGTCGGCAATTTAGCTGGCGATTTAATCGGTAAGCTACCAGCCAATGTCGCCGCCAGCACAGAAGATTTGGTGGGTCTTCGCCACGCGGCAAAGAAACTCACGTTGTTTCCGCGTCAGTCACCACGAGCGGTGATGTCAGGCGGACATCGATCAAGGCTGCGCGGTCGCGGCATGGACTTTGACGAAGTACGACCTTATCAGCCCGGTGATGATGGCCGCTCCATTGACTGGCGCGTCACCGCCCGCTCCACTCAGACTTATACCAAGCTGTTTCGTGAAGAGCGGGAACGCCCCGTATTGCTGGTCACGGACTTACGCCAGACCATGTTTTTTGGCAGTCAAAAAACCCGAGCGGTTACCGCCTGTGAAGTCGCAGCAGCCCTCGCCTGGGCGACTCTCAATGCTGGCGATAAGGTTGGCGGGCTGGTCTTTGCTGCAACGGAGCAGCGGGATATCCGAGCCAGGCGCAGTCGCCACAGTGTGCTCCAGTTAATAAAAATCCTCGTCGATGCCAGCGTTTCATTGGTAAATCGCCAGTCTGATATTTTTTCACTACGACAAATTCTTGAATACAGTCGCCGCGTCGCTCACCCCGGCTCTACCGTTGTCATCATCAGTGATTTCTATGATTTTGATCACGACAGCGAACGCCATCTTTTTGAATTGTCCCGCCACTGCGACCTCACCCTGTGCCATATTCGCGACGCCCTGGATAGTCACCTGCCGCCTGCGGGCAGTTACTCAGTGAGCGACGGCAAACGTCGTTTCATTCTAAACAGCCGAGATACAAAAATTCGCAAAAGCTACGAACTGCGCAGGCAACAGCAATGCGATGCCCTGCAAGGGTCTGCGCAAAAATTACGCGCCACTTACCTGAGCATTGACACCGCCCAGCCCGTGATACCCCTCTTACAAACAGTTTATAGCAGCAAAAAAACCGCGCGGCGGCCCTCGTGAATCCTGATCCGCTGGCGCAATTACGAGATATTCATCTCCCTGAAGCGATTGGCTGGTGGCCACCGGCGCCAGGTTGGTGGCTACTGACCTTACTGTTCATCCTGGCGTTAGCGTTTACCGTCCGTTACTTATTAACGCGGCGGCAAAACCTATATTTCCGTCGAGAAGCCAACAGCCTGATCAAACAGTGTTGGGAGAACTATCAACACAATAATGACGATCGTTTATTTGTTGAGACTTTATTTGGCATTGTGCGGCGTGCGGCGATCAGTCGAAGTCCCTCGCTATCGACTGAGGAAGGTAATTCCCCCAATGCAAATAACAGTGCGTTGCTCAATAACAAATCCGAATCAGACGCTATGCCAACAGAACAGCTCTTTGCCATGCTCGATACCTGCTCGGGTGGTCAGTTGGCGCAGCATATTAATCGGATGGATATCGATAATTTGCTCTACCAGAAAAACCCTGTCGCTTTAAAAACAGAACAAAGTATGCAACTACATCGTGCTGCCGCTGGCTGGTTGAAAAAAGGTGTACATCAATGATGACCCTGATTTGGCCCTGGATCCTGGCCCTGGCGCCGCTACCCTGGCTGTATCGCTGGTGGCGCAAACCACTAGCCAGGCAAAGTGCGGCCCTGCTTGTGCCTGCTTACGCAGAGCTTAGCGAAGCCCTGTCTTCTGGCAGCACGGGTTTTAAACACTGGCTCACCTGGTTGCTGCTGGCATCATTGTGGCTGGCTTTAGTGATCGCCGCCAGCAGGCCACAATGGATAGGCGAGCCAATTGCATTGCCCACCAGCGGTCGCGATCTCCTACTCGCCGTAGATATCTCGGGTAGCATGGAAGAGGCTGATATGAAAGTTGGCAACAATTTGGTCGACCGCCTCTCAGTGGTTAAAACGGTGGTAGGCGAATTTGTTGAGCGGCGCAGTGGTGATAGATTAGGGCTTATATTATTTGGTAGTAATGCCTACTTACAGGCACCGTTAACCTTTGATCGCATCACCATCAATACACTACTACAGGAGGCACTGATCGGTTTTGCTGGTAAGGGTACAGCCATTGGTGATGCCATCGGCCTGGCCGTCAAGCGGCTCAAAGATCGGCCTGAGAATGCCCGGGTGATGATCTTACTCACCGATGGTGCCAATACCTCCGGCGAGATCGAACCACTCAAAGCAGCAGAATTGGCTAGCGCCTATCACGTTAAGATTTATACCATCGGTATCGGTGCCGATGAGATACTACGTCGCAGCCTGTTCGGCACTCGCCGCATCAACCCGTCTGTAGATCTTGACGAGGACACCTTAACGGGCATCGCCCAGCAGACCGGCGGTCAATATTTTCGCGCCCGTAATCCAGAAGACCTGGCCCGCATTTACGCTAGACTTGATGAGCTTGAACCCGTTGCTCAAGATGCCGAAACTTTTCGCCCCACCAAAGCATTGTTTTATTGGCCCCTTGGCCTGGCCCTGATTGCCAGTTTTTTACTGGCTGGGTTAAGACGCAGTGGGGCTTCAGATGTTTGACAAAATGTTGGCCGGACTGAGCACTCTAAACGAATTCCACTGGCTTCGGCCCTGGTGGTTACTCTCTATATTGCCAGCGTTGCTGCTTGCCTGGTGGTTATTTAACCACCGCCAGGAAGCCGGAAGCTGGAAAAACATTATCTCCGCTGACCTCTTGCCCTATTTACTTGATAGCGAAGCAGTCCAGAAAAAGCACCGACACCACCTGTGGAGCCTACTATTCTGGGTTGCCTGTGCTATCGCTCTGGCGGGGCCCAGCTGGACACAGATACCCCTGCCCATCCACAAGCAACAAAAACCTCTGGTGATTTTGCTGGATCTATCGCCATCGATGCTGGCTGAAGATATCAAGCCCAATCGCCTCACCCGAGCCCGCCTAAAGCTCACCGATCTCCTAACCCAGCGCCGGGAAGGCACCACCGCGTTAATCGCGTATGCTAACGATGCCCATGTCGTGACACCGCTGACAGACGATACTGAAACCATTATCTCGCTGGTTCCCTCCTTGCACCCAAATATCATGCCCGCTGCGGGCAGCAAGCCCATCGCTGCTTTGCAAAAAGGTTTGGAAATTATGCTTCAAGCGGGCCATCAAAGAGGTGACCTGCTGCTTATCAGCGATGGTATGACCCCAGGCGATGCCGACGGTATCAGTAGCTTGCTAAAAAGCATGGCGGGATTCCGGCTATCGGTGTTAGCCCTGGGTAGCGCCGATGGTGCGCCTATCCCCGCCAAGGGGGGTGGCTTTGTTAAAGATCGGCAGGGCAATATCGTCATTGCCAAGCTCGACGCTCGAACGCTACGGCAATTAGCCAGGGATAACGCCGGGCGTTACGCCAAACTCACCGCGAATGGCATCGACCTCGATATACTGATCGCCGGTCTTGATACTTCACCGAACACCGACACCCAGCGCCTGCAACGCACCTTTGATACCTGGCAGGATAGTGGCTTCTGGCTCGTGCTACTGACCCTGCCCATTGCGCTTTTTGGCTTTCGGCGCAATCTTATCGCCCTGCTGTTGATCGCTCCTGCAGTTTTTTACAGTGAACCTAGTGACGCGCTTGAGTGGCAGAACCTAAAATGGAAAGATCTCTGGCAAACCCCCGATCAACAAGCCCACCAAGCCTTTAAAGGGGGCGACACGGAGAAGGCAGAGCAAACTTTTAATAATCCCAACTGGAAAGGCGCCTCCGCTTATCGTAATGAAAACTTCGATGCTGCGGCGCAGATATTTGGACAAGATGTCAATCCCACCAACAACTATAACCTGGCCAATAGTCTTGCCAGGACAGGTCAACTTGAAGAGGCTTTAAAATCCTATAATGAGGTATTAACCGCACAACCTGACCATCAAGATGCGTCTTTTAACAAAAAACTGGTCGAAGAAGCACTAAAGCAGGAACAACAGCAGCAAGATCAGAACCAGGGCCAAAATGAAGAGAAGGACCAAAATCAGGAAGGCTCTGAAAATGAGCAAGAGTCAGAAGACCGGGGTTCTGAATCCCAGAGTTCTGAATCCCAGAGTTCTGAATCAAAAGACTCTGAACAAAAGAATTCTGAATCAAAGGACTCGGATTCAAATAATCCAGCTGAGAACGAAGATCCCTCACAAACAAACAAAGCTGATCCTGACGCTGATTCAGCAAAAGATGAACAACAGGATCAAGCAAAACCTGATGATCAACAAAGCGAACAAAAGCCACCCAGCCTCGCAGAACAAGGATCAGAGCCGCCATCGGATCTTTCCAACGAAGAACGCCAGGCCCTGGAGCAAATGCTGCGCCGAGTACCCGACGATCCCGGCGGTCTGCTACGTCGCAAGTTTGCTTACGAAGCCCAGCTGAATAAACAATCTACGAATCAGCGCCAAAACAAACAGGAGAGCCAACGGTGGTAGTAGGCATGCTTTGCCAGTTGATCAGCGAAAAGGATATCTATCGGAATCTCGTGCGCTCGGGCCTGGTGGGCTTATTACTTTTATATAGCGCTTTTCTGAACGCTGGTAATTTGGTAGCCCAGGTAGATCGGCAGGAAATAACTCTAGGAGAGACACTGAGGTTAACGGTTTCTTTCGATAAACAAGTGCTGTTTGGGGAACCGGACTTTACACACCTTGAAACAGACTTCGAGATTATTAGCCGCAATCGGCAAAGTCGATTCTCTAACAATAACGGCAAGCGCGAATCTTATACCCATTGGATTTTGACACTGAGTCCTAAAAAGGCAGGTAATCTCATTATTCCCAGTTTCAGTTTTAAGGGTGAGGTGAGCGACGCGTTTGAAATAATTGTCAGCAAACCAATCTATAGCAAGGCTTCCCGCGCACAAATTTATTCTGAAGCAACGCTTGAGAAAAGCAGTGTTTATGTCCAGGAACAGGCTTTACTAACCCTGCGGCTCTATACTGCGGTGCCCCTGAGTAATTTTGAAATGAGTGAACTGGAGATTGCTAATGCCCAGGTAATCCCCCTCAATGAAAGCCAATATCAAAAACAGCTGGGTGGCGAAAACTATATTGTCGTCGAAAACCAATACGCGATTATTCCAGAAAAAAGTGGCGAGCTGACTATTCCCTCGGTGCGGCATCAAGGTGTCGCTCGTATCGACTACAATCGGCGACGTATCGCCGTTGCTACCGAAGCCCTGGTTTTAACGATTAAACCAGGACCTGATCAAGCGTCAAATACGCTTTGGCTACCGGCGCTCAAGGTAACTCTGAGTGATAATTGGGGGGACAAGAAACCCACCATGACCGTGGGCGAACCCGTGACCCGCACCATCAATCTGACCGCATTGGGATTGACCGCTGCCCAGCTGCCCCCTCTAGAGTTAGAGCAGAAGCCGGACTTTAAGTTATACAAAGATCAACCCCAGTTAGAAGATAACACCAGCCCCAAAGGCCTGATGGGTAGGCGTACTGAGTCCATGGCTATCGTGCCTAGCACCCCTGGCCCGTTAACCTTACCGGAAGTAAAAATCCAATGGTGGGATATTGCCAATGACCGTATGCAAACCAGCATCCTGCCCAGCGAAACATTTCAGGTATTACCCGGTACAACTAGCCTCGCGGAAAGTACTCAGCCGGTACCACCTCCCACCGACGTGGCTTCAAGGCCCATATTATCCAATGGAATGATCAGTGACAGCGCTCCTACTGTCACCTGGGTAACAACCCTGCTAGTGACGACGAATATCTTGTTTACACTGGTAGCGCTCACATTCGCCATACTTTGGTGGCGTGGCCGAGGCTCCGGCTCTTACGATTTTTCAGCAGTGACTACCGGCCACGGGCAAGCCGACAGCAACAACGCAAGCTTTAAGTCGATCCGTATTGCCGCCAGCAACCAAGACCACGCTCGATTGCGGGAAGCCATTATTCAGTGGGCGCGCAGCCATTGGCATGACCAAAGCATACACACCCTTGACCAGGTGGCACTGCGTGCAAAGGATCCGGCGCTGAAGCCTTTGTTTCAACAACTGGATAATTGTTTATATAGCAAGATGAAAAACGAAACCGAACAAAATAGTGGCGAGATTGCACAAACGGGTACTAACCAGCCTGATCTTGACACCTTAACAAAACACCTGGCAGCCATCCATCAAACACCCGTTGACCATAAGGAATCCAGACTGACAGAATTACGGCCGCTCTATCCCCAGTAGTCAATACAATTAAATGGCGCACGTAAACACGTCAAAACCGCACAGGAAAATCACCCTAAACCCTAAACCCTAAACAATTGGAAATCCAGGCAATGAGTATTTGGCACAGCGAAGTATCTCTGGATGCTATCAACGAAAGTTCTATCGATAGCGCCTCAGGCCATGTTGGTATTGAATTTATTGAATGCGGTGATGACTATATCGTCGCCCGCATGCCAGTGGATCACCGCACTCGGCAATCCATGGGCATTCTTAATGGTGGCGCGTCCTGCCTGCTCGCAGAAACTGTTGGCAGCCACGCCGCCGCGCTGTGTTTAGACCTTGAAAAGGTGCATTGTGTGGGTCTCGATATCACGGCCAATCATATTCGCTCGGTGTCCGAAGGTTACGTTTATGGCACCGGCAGGCCCATCCATCTGGGTCGTTCAACCCATGTCTGGGAAATTATTATTCGTGATGATCAGGAACGCCTGGTCTGCGTCTCGCGTTTGACGATGATGGTGAAGGGACATTAAAGCGCGTCGAACATACTTGTCTGGCCTATTTTACTCTATACACCCTATACCTACGGTGCAACCAATAACCTAAGAGGCGCCCTATCAGTTAAGGAGCAGGGTTCGAAAACTGTAGTTGAATGGCATCGATGCCCTTCTCCACTTCTTCCGACAACTCGACATTGATGCTGGCAATATTGGTTTTCAACTGCGCCAATTTGGTCGCGCCAATAATATTACTGGTCACAAATGGTCTGGAATTAACGAAGGCTAAAGCCATGGTCGCAGGGTCCAGGCCATGCTCTTGAGCAAGATTTACGTAGGCTTCAGAAGCCGCCACCGCATATTCGCTGGAGTAGCGCTGAAAGCGTTTATAAACGGTGAGCCGCGCACCTTCTGGCCGTTGACCATTCATATATTTGCCACTCAAGGTTGCCATAGCCAGCGGCGAATACGCCAGCAGACCGACATCTTCACGAATGGCCATCTCTGCCAGCCCCACCTCGAAACTTCGATTAAGCAGGTTATAGGGGTTTTGAATACTGACAATTCGTTCAAGACTACGCTCGCGAGCGCCGCGCAAATATTCAGACACACCCCAGGGGGTTTCATTACTCACCCCAATATGGCGCACCAGGCCTTCCTTCACCAGATCAGATAACGCACCAAGGGTTTCCTCGATGGCCACCAGATCGTCCTGCTGACGATGCTTATAGCCCAGCTGACCAAAAAAGTTCGTAGTGCGCTCCGGCCAGTGCACCTGGTATAAATCGATATAGTCGGTTTGCAAACGCGTTAAAGAATCCCGCACTGCCTGATTAATGTGCTCACGGCTCAGACGCGGACCACCGCGCAGATGCTTCCAGTCACCGGTTGCATCCGAGCGTCCAGAACACTTGGTCGCCAGGATTACTTTATCGCGCTGACCCCGCCGGGCAAACCATTCGCCAACACAGGTCTCGGTTGCTCCCTGAGTTTCGGCTTTGGGCGGCACCGGATACATCTCTGCGGTATCAAAAAAATTCACCCCTTCGGCAACAGCATAGTCCATTTGCTCCAGAGCTTCATCGAGGTTGTTTTGCTCACCCCAGGTCATTGTGCCCAGGCAAATAGCGCTAACGTCGAGATCTGTTTTGCCGAGTTTTCGGTATTCCATTATTGCGCCCCTTCTTGTGGGTGAATGTAATTTCGATGAGCAAGTTTACTCACTCACGGGTCGCAGGGCTAGGCGACAAGGCGTCTCTATTCGGGTTACCTGTGCTCACCGAGCAAGCAGTTGCCTGCAAACGCAATTCAGATACTATGAGCCTAGATTAGGAGCTGATCAGGCTGATGACTAAACTGGCAAAAAGCATGCACGCTAAACTGCATCTCCTGCCGCCACACATCCTACAACTGCAAAGCCAAAGGAAATCTCAATGAAAGTTACCGTAAAACAACTGGTCGACAAGGCCATGAAAGAAATTGAAACTATTAGCGTGGAACAAGCCAAAGCTAGCCTCGACGACGAAAATACCGTGGTAATTGATATTCGCGACATTCGCGAGCTATATCGCGAGGGCAAGATACCCGGCGCCACCCACGCACCCCGGGGTATGCTGGAATTCTGGGCCGATCCGGAAAGCGAATACCACAGAGATGTGTTCTCCTCAGGGAAAAAACTGGTGCTGTACTGCGCCAAAAGCCATCGCTCAGCACTCGCTACCCAGGCTTTACAAAATATGGGCCTTGAATCCATCTGTCATATCGGTGGCGGTTTTGAAGCCTGGACTAATGCCGAACTAGCCACCGAAGAAGTGGCCAAAAAATAAAACCTGGCAAAATTAAAGAATTAAGACGATGAATTGGGATGCTATGAACTGGGATGCTATAGGAGCCATCAGTGAGGCTGTTGGAGCGCTGGGCGTTATTATCACCCTGGCTTATCTGGCGATGCAGATCCGTCAAAATAGCCGCACGATGGACCAGCATACATCGGCGGTTGCTTCCGCAGCAGAAATCGCTGCAACCGATCAAAGCGGCAGGCAGTTCACGATGCTGGCCCAGAATTCCGAATTAGCGGACATTATCTATCGGGGCAACCGGGGCAACCGGGGCAACGAATTAAACTCACTGGAGCGTGTGCGCTACGATAGCTACTGGTTCGCATGTTTTGGATATTGTCAAAATGCTTTTCTCCACAATAAACGTGGCTATACTGGTAAGGCAAGTTGGCAAATGTTCGATGTAGGGTTTTCCCAATATATGTCGTTTGCTGGTGTTGATGCACTATGGCGCCAGCAGCGAAATCAAGAATGTTTTGATCCAGATTTTGTAGCTCACATAAATGCCAAGCTAAACTCTGATGACAACTTTGCCAGCTGACCAGACGAACACTCATCTCAAGGACAAGCCAAACACTAAATAATCGGGCAAACGTCTCTGTGATGCTGGATAAAAAATCTATTAGCAAATAATAAAAACAGCTTACCTCTAGGTTTTTTTCATCCTGTTTATAACTTCCACTCCGCTTGTAAAATCATCTTAGCACCAGCCATTTTATTATATGACGTGATATTTATAGAATAAATCCTACTAAATGATTCATTTAAAACGCGTTATATTTTAGTTGTAGCTGGTTGCAGGTAGTACAGCTCAACTGGCTGACCAAGGCTTAAGCAAATAATTAAAAGGGGTTAGCGATGAAACGCCATTATTTTATAAGTGATGACCTGGACGATCTTGAGCACGTAGAAGAAGAACTGGAACATGATGGGTTGGTAACACCACAAATCCATGTCTTAAGTCGGGATGACGCGGGCGTAGCTCACCATCCACACCTCCATGAAGTTGAAGCGGTAATGCGCACGGATGTGGTTCGCTCAATGAAGCGAGGTGCCATTATCGGTATTATCGGTGCGCCGACGGTGTTAGTACTTGCCTATTATTTTGGTCTCACCGAGAAATACACCTGGGTGCCCTTTATCTTTCTAGCTATTGTGGTGCTAGGTTTTTGCACCTGGGAAGGTGGTTTTTTTGGTATTCAGGTACCCCATTACCAATTTAGGCAATTTGAACAAGATTTAGCTGACGGCAAGCATGTGTTCTTTGTCGATGTCGAAGGGCAACAAAAAGAAATACTCGACCGAGTTATAAGCAATCATCCTCGCCTGTCATACGGTGGTGAAGCCAAAGGTACGGCTGGCTGGTTTGTTAGAGCCCATCAAACCTTTCGGCAAGTTAAAAAGCCGCTCTAAGGATGAGCTTATATCAAGAAACATGAATCCGCGTTTAAGAAATCAAAGTCTGTAATTTATAGTCTTTGATAAGCGTGATTGATTTAATAAAAAAGCCAGGGAACTGGCTTTTTTATTTTATGTAGATATGAATTTGTAACGATCAATAAATTATATTTCACTGGCTTATTTCTCCAGCAGTATCGTCTAACATTAAATATTTTGCATTAAATATTTTTGGTCATAAAGGAATACTTTACTTCAGGATAAAATAAGTATCACGAGTAAAAAAAGTATAATCACCTTCGACAAACATCAAACCAATTAGCACCATCAGACATCCAGGTGGTACTAAAATTGCGCAGACCAGCGCCATCCGCTCCCAGGCCATATGCATAAAGATACTGACAATCAATCCGGCTTTTAAAAACATAAATAGCAGGATTAACGACCAACGCGATAAGCCCTGGAATTGAAAATAATCCACCATGTATGAAAAGGCACTGAGAACAAATAGCAGTCCCCAAATCCATAAATATACGCTAATGGGATGTTGCTGACCCTCTGCTGTTGACATATCGACCCCCTACCAAAGATAGAAAAATGCAAAGATAAAGACCCAAACCAAATCCACAAAATGCCAGTAGAGGCCCATGGTTTCAACCATATCGTAGCTGCCGGCTCGGCCAGTCATAAAACCCGGCCGCCCCAGTTCTATACTGCCTCGCCATACTTTGGTGGCAGTAATAATCAGAAAAATAACGCCTATCGACACGTGAAACCCATGGAACCCGGTGATCATAAAGAAGCTGGCGCCGAACTGTGCCGCACCCATAGGGTTGCCCCAGGGTCTGACGCCTTCGTCGACAATCAGCTTAGTCCACTCAAAGGCCTGCATGCCCACGAAAGACGCACCAAACAAGGCAGTGACGATCAGTAAATAAGCGCAAACTTTGCGGTTTTTCTCGTAACCAAACTTGACAGCCATGGCCATGGTCCCGCTGCTGCTGATCAGAATAAATGTCATGATGGCGATAAGCAGTAAGGGCACATGATTGCCAGCAATGGTTAGCGCAAACACTTCACTGGGGTTCGGCCACGGCACTGTGGTAGTAGTGCGCACCGTCATATAGCTGGTCAGAAAACAGGTAAAAATAAAGGTATCACTGAGCAGAAATATCCACATCATGGCCTTGCCCCAGGGCACCTTTTTAAAGGCGCGCTGGTCGGATGACCAATCGGCGATCAGACTTTCTAGACCATCGCTGGGGATATCTTCGGGGTTTGCCGTGGTCGTCGATGCCATGTTAATTTCCTGCTCTATATCTGCCTATAGGTATCTTTGTGAAGCTACGTATAAATAAACAAAGCGAATAAAACCAGCCAAACAACCAGTAAAAAATGCCAATAAATGGTACAAAGTTCGACGCTACGAGCCACTATTGCGACTTCGGGGGCTTTCCCTTTAGCTTCAGCGAATTTTAATGTGGTTTTACACCAAACCCATAAGCCGCCGAACAGATGCAAACCATGTACTGCAGTAAACAGATAAAAGAAAGCGTTGGCAGGATTGTTTGACAGGTAATAACCGGCTTCGCTCAACTGACGCCAGGCTTCGAGCTGACCGATAAGGAATATAAAGGTAAAAATGCCAGCGACCAGGAAGTAGGTTCTTACCTTATTTGCGTCCAGGCGTTTAACTGAGTTATGTGCGAGCTGAAAATAAACACTGGCGACCACTAAAAATGCGGTATTGAACCAGAGGATATCGGGGTCATTGAGTGGACTCCAGTCGGCTAGCTCCATACGCATCATGTAGGCGCTAATAAATAGCGCGAACAATGATGTCGCGACGGCAAGAAATACGCCCAGGCCAATTTTTACCGAATCAGCCTGTAGCTGATCCGGGTTGTTACGGTTATTGTCATACTCCTGAACACCGGTGTCGGCAACCCAGGGACTAACATTGGTCGTTTGCCTAATCAACCAACCAACAATCACGGCCATCATGCCGGCCAGTAATATCAAGGTGACAGTCATAATCTAGGCCTCCGAATCAGTCGACGTAGGCCTGGGCGGTTGATTTTGGGGAATATAGTCAAGCTCCGCACCCGGAACACCGTAGTCATAGGCCCAGCGATACACCACCGGTAGCTCATCGCCAAAATTACCGTGCTTTGGTGGCGTGTCTGGCGTTTGCCATTCTAGTGTTGTAGCCTCCCACGGGTTACCGCCAGCTTCTTTCCCTCTGGAATAGCTGATAATCAGGTTATATATGAAAATCAATTGGGCAACACCGACAATTAATGCAGCAACAGTGATACCCGCATTCAGGCTCTGCGCTGATTCAGGAATAAAATCCGTAACGCCGTTGGCGTAATATCTTCTTGGTACACCGAGAATACCCAGGTAATGCATTGGATAATAAATAGCATAGGTACCTAGAAACGTAATCCAGAAGTGGGTCTTACCCAAAGTATCGTTAAGCATTCGCCCGGTGATTTTTGGATACCAATGATAGATCGCGCCGAACACAACCAGAATCGGTGACACCGCCATCACCATGTGAAAGTGCGCCACCACAAAGTAGGTATCTGACAAAGCCACATCGACTGTCACATTACCCAGAAACAGACCGGTGATACCACCGTTAACAAAGGTAAAGATAAAGCCAATGGCGAAAAGCATAGGGACTGTGAGACGAATGTTGCCTTTCCACAAAGTCAGCACCCAGTTATAAACCTTCAGCGCAGTGGGTACGGCGATAATCAATGTCGTTGTCGCGAAGAAAAATCCAAAGTAGGGATGCATACCGCTGACATACATGTGGTGAGCCCAAACAATAAAGCTGAGCGCGCCAATGGCGATAATGGCCCATACCATCATCCGGTAACCAAAAATATTTTTTCGTGCATGGACGCTGATTAAATCGGAGACAATACCAAAAGCGGGCAGCGCGACGATATAAACTTCCGGATGGCCAAAAAACCAGAACAAATGTTGAAATAAAATGGGACTGCCGCCATCGTAATCAAGCTGTTCACCCATAGAAACGACCGCTGGCATAAAAAAGCTGGTGCCAATGGTCTGATCCAGAATCATCATAATGGCGCTAACAAAAAGCGCAGGAAATGCCAACAGCGCTAGTATCGTCGCCATAAAGATACCCCATATCGTTAGCGGCATTCGCATTAAGCTCATGCCCCGAGTGCGGGCCTGCAATACAGTGACGACATAGTTCAAACCACCCATGGTAAAACCAACAATAAACAGGGCCAGGGAGATCAGCATCAACACAATGCCCCAGTCCGAGCCAGGAGTACCCGGCAAAATTGCCTGTGGTGGGTACAGCGTCCAACCGGCCCCGGTGGCTCCACCAGGGGCAAAAAAGCTGGCCACCAGGACAAGCACTGCCGCCAGATATACCCAGTAACTGATCATATTGACGTAGGGGAAAACCATATCCCGGGCACCGACCATCAGTGGAATTAGGTAGTTACCAAAGCCGCCCAAAAATAGCGCGGTTAACAAATAGATAACCATGATCATGCCGTGAATGGTTACGTTCTGGATATATGAACTCGGATCGATAAACGAAAATGTATCAGGAAAGCCCAGCTGCAATCGCATAATGCCCGACAATACCAGCGCTACCAGACCAATGCCGATAGCGGTAATCGAATACTGGATGGCGATTACCTTGGCATCCTGACTCCAGATGTATTTGCCGATAAAGGTTTTGGGGTGATAAAGCTCTACCTCTTCGACTTCAGCGGGGGGCGCGAAGGCAGTTTCATCATGGGCGACTTGTGTCATTTATAATTCCCCTTATTAGCAGTGCTTAACAGAGCTTAGATCGCAACCATCTATCCGTCTATCCGTCCGGTTTCTTCAGTTAGCAATTTGGCTACTCCGGTTTACCCAGCGTATTGATATAAGCCACCAGGTCAGTAACCATTTGCTCATTCTTTAGCATAGACGTCATCAACAGCATTTGTGGGCCATACTTGTCCTGTTCATGGCTACCGCGGACACCGGCCTTAAAATTATTTAGTTGGGTCACCAGATACCAGTCACTCATGCCTGCCAGTCGAGGCGCGTTCATCGCACTAATACCCTGACCATTGCTGCCATGACATGCGGCACAGGTGCTATAAATCTGAGCCCCTTTGGCCGCGGCGGATTCAAGAGTTGTCGGCGCCGGTGTATCCGGCAGAGTTCTTATATAGGCAGCCACATCGCTTATGGCCTTATCATCGTATAATAACGCTGTCATCTGGGCCATTTGCTGACCGTAGGGATCATTCTCGTCTGCACCACGAACACCGGACTTAAAGTTTTTAAGTTGACCTGTCATATACCAGCCACTTTGACCACTTAATTTAGGCGCATTTAAGGCGACGTTACCCTGCCCCCCCTGCCCGTGACAGCTTGCACAGGTACCGTACAAAATCTTCCCTGCCACGGCGTCCCCCTTGGTCTGCTTTAATGTATCGGCAAAGGTCACCTGCTTGCTTAACCAGGCTTCGTAGTCGTCACGCTCATCGATCACCACATGGCCGCGCATCGCGAAGTGACCAAGACCACATAACTCTTCACAAAGAATGTCGAACTTACCGGTGCGGGTTGGCGTAAACCAGAGATAGGGCACCATGCCCGGTACGAGATCCATTTTTACGCGAAATTGGGCGACGGCAAAATTGTGCAAAACATCTTTAGAGCGCAGCAACAGTTTGACCGGCTCGTCCAGCGGTAGACGTAATTCATTGCCCCTGACCAGGATGTCATCCCGACCCGCAGGGTCATCGGGGTTCATGCCAAAGGGATTATCCTCATTAACCAGGCGAGAATTTACTTTGCCCAGTACGCCATCTGCACCGGGATAGCGAAAACTCCAGTGCCATTGCTGACCGACCACCTCTACCTGTGCTGCGTCTTCAGGAACATCGACCAATTTTGCCCAGACCACCAGACCGGGTGCCAGCAAGGCGGCAACACCCACAGTAGTGAGTCCAATCAGCCACCACTCCAGCTTTTTATTTTCGGGCTCATAAGTAGCGCGCTTATCGTCGCGGTGACGGTAACGAATAATCACGTAGGCAAGGAAACCATTGACCGCAACAAATACGAAGCCTGTGACTGCAAAGGTGAGATTTATGGTGTCGTCGATCATGCCCCAGTTAGACGCTATGGGGGTTAGCCACCAAGGACTCCAGAAGTGGAACAGTACTGAACCGATAATTAAGATCACTACCGCAATCGCTATCGCCATCGCCATATTCCCCGCATATCTGCTAAATCTGTTTATAAGGGAAGTTATCCAGCAAAAATAAAACCCTTATTCTTTTTATTGCTAATAATTAGCCTATAAATACTTTTTCTTATAAATCAGTTGTTTTTTTTATAACAATAGACATTGTTAGCGTTAATCAAGCTTTATAGCTTCTACCCTTAATAAACTAGGGTTGTGATAATACTAACTGATTATATAGGTAACCGTTTAGCACATTAAAATTTATTGGAATACCCGCAATATATCGATAGGTAATAAACTCATGAATATCATGGCCTAATTATTTTTAGATTTATGTATTTCTGATATACCAATTTAGGTATTTAGACATTCTTTACCATGTAACTCCTAATATTTTGTCACTTTATTTTTGTATATTTTACGGCCAATACTTTAATTAAAAGCCACTTTGTTAGTTGACAAGTATCTCAAGACCTTCATTTACACAAAGACGATTCTGCCTAACATTGGCTACAAACCCGTAGGCGAAAAATACACCCTAATTAAGTAAAAGCCTGCATCAGGCAACTGCTAGTCGGTTAACGATATTCTTTATCCAGTCGATAAACCTTTATAATCGAGAGTCCCTATAATCAATGATTCGAGCAAAGATACCCATGTGCGAACTTCTCGGCATGAGTGCCAGCGTCCCCACCGATATATGTTTTAGCTTCGCAGGATTAATGCGTCGAGGTGGCGTCACCGGACCTCACCGGGACGGCTGGGGCATCGCTTTTTATGAGGGCAAGGGTTATCGAGCTTTTCATGACTCAGGTGCCAGCGCCAATTCGGAAATCGCTCAATTTGTGCAGGGCTATTCCATTAAAAGCAATTCCGTCATTTGCCATATTCGCAAGGCCAATCGCGGCCGGGTCTGCCTGGAAAATACTCATCCGTTTTCCCGCGAATTGTGGGGGCAAACCTGGTCATTTGCTCACAATGGCCAACTCAAAGGCATTAAAAGATGGCCACTTAAGCATTACTTTCCAGTGGGCACATCAGACAGCGAATATGCGTTTTGCTGGTTGCTCGACCAGATTCGCAGGGAATATCCCACGCCACCAACAAATCGCCGGTTGCTGTGGCCCTTTATTGAGATCCTCACGCAGCAGATCGCCCGGCTCGGAGTTTTCAATATTTTGATGAGCGATTCACAATCGCTCTATAGCTATTGCAGCACGAAACTCGCCTGGCTTACCCGCAAAGCACCGTTTGGCAACGCACAATTACTGGATGCCGATATGGCCGTCGATTTTGCCCAGGAAACACAACCAGACGATGTTGTTACAGTCATTGCCACCCAGGCACTAACCTCTAACGAAGAATGGCATGGAATGAAAAAAGGCCAATTCACGATTTTCCAAAAAGGCGTCAAGGTCTACCCCGGCTAATGCTATTGCCTTCAAGACCGCGATAAAACAATTCAAGGCTTGTTCGCAAAATCGTGACGCACCTTTAAAACGAGCGCACCGCTAATATTTGGTGCAGTTTTTTGCAAAAACATAGATAAGAAACACCGGCGCCAACCGTCGCTCGGCAGTTGACGAATAATTGACCTATACTCAAAAGCACAGAACACTCAGGCGGCCACCAGCATCTGGAGCAGCAGTAAACTGAGTTCCTGCTACCGTGGCTACATAACCTTTGCGATGGAGGGTTTAGTCATGGCACAAGAAAGCTCTTTCCGAGAGATTCAGGTTTCATCCAGCGATATAGCAATCCGCAAAATTGGGCTGCAGGATCTTTGGCAGGCGCTACGAGAAGGTTACGACGATTTCAACACCAGGCCAAGTTTCGGCGCATTTCTATTCCTTATTTATCCCTTATCAGCATTACTATTCACCTTATTATTACTAACCGATAGTCTGCTCTATCTTGCAGTTCCGATGGTTGTTGGTTTCACTCTTATCGGTCCAGCAATAAGCGTCGCACTATTCAATACAAGTAGACGTCGAGAACTGGGCCTCGAGCTCAATTGGCGTTCGGCCTTCGATTTTGTTCACTCTGCTTCGTTTGCGCCTATTGTGGCCCTTTCGATGGTAATGGCCGTACTCTATGTGATCTGGATGTTTACCGCGCAGAATCTGTATTTTGATCGATTTGGCGCTTCACCTCCGGTTTCTATGGCTGAGTTCATCAACCAACTGATGACCACCAAACAGGGTGCCGGGCTAATGCTTTACGGCAACGCACTCGGGTTATTGTTCGCGTTTACGGCTTTGGCTATTTCAGTGGTTGCGTTTCCACTGCTACTGGACAAGCCAGTAACATCGCTCACTGCAATGAGCGTATCCCTAAGGGCCGTAACTGCAAATCTGTTCGTGATGGCCATCTGGGGTCTGATTGTGGTGGTGCTTCTAGCGATCGGTGCGCTGTTTTTGCTGGTGGGTCTCGCGGCGGTATTGCCTATTCTGGGGCATGCTACGTGGCATCTTTATCGCAAGCTTATAGAACCTTGAATTCATGAAGCCTTAAACGAATGGAACCGTAAAACGTCGTTACAGTGAAACTGCTCTAAACAATGCGCGAATTCGTCTTGCCCCAATAGCGATCTTTAATCAGCCGCTTGTAAAGTTTGCCGGTAGGTAGGCGCGGCAGCTCTTCCATAAAATCGACACTTCGCGGACATTTGTAATGGGCGATATGCTCTCTCGAATAAGCCAGAATTTCAGCAGCAAGATCATCATCACCGGTAATGCCGTTGGCGGTTTGCACTATGGCCTTTACCTCCTCGCCCATCTCTTCATTGGGCACACCAATTACTGCGACATCGGCAATCTTCTCATGCATCACCAAAGCATCTTCAATTTCCTGTGGATAGATATTGACGCCGCCGGAAATGATCATAAAGGTGGCTCGGTCAGTGAGATATAAAAAGCCATCTTCATCCACATAACCGACGTCGCCTAGCGCGCTCCAGTTATTATGTTGTGGATGCTGAGACTCTTTGGTTTTACCCTCGTCGTTGTGATATTTAAACGACATTTTTGGCAGCTCAAAATAAACCAAGCCGGCCTCACTGGTGGGCAGCTCCTTACCCTCTTCATCGCAGATATGAAGCACCCCCAGTATCGGTTTACCCACGGTACCCGGATGGGCAAGCCATTCTTCAGGGCGGCAGTGAGTCAGTCCGTTCAGTTCGGTACCCCCATAATATTCGTAAATGATCGGCCCCCACCAGTCGAACATCTGCCGTTTGATCCCCTCTGGGCAAGGTGCGGCAGCGTGAACTGCCACTTTGTGAGAGGATAAATCGTATTTAGTCCGTAGCTCGACAGGCATTTTTAATATGCGGGTAAACATGGTCGGTACCCATTGGCTATGGGTTACCTTATATTTTTCGATGGCGGCCAGCGCACCTTCTTCGTTGAACTTGGGCATCATCACTACCGTACCGCCCAACGCCTGAATGCCAGTACAAAAGGACAGCGGCGCGGAGTGGTACAAAGGCGCTGGCGACAGATAAACAGAATCCTCAGTAACCGCCCACAGCGCTTTTTGCATGCCACCCACCGCTCCAGCATTGTCGGCAATTTTTTGTTTGGACATGGGTCGAATAATGCCTTTGGGTCGCCCCGTAGTCCCCGAGCTATACAGCATAAACTGGCCCGCCGGCTCGTCAGCCAGAGGCACGGCCGGATATTGAGCAATGGAGTCCTCATAGAGCTCATACCCATCGACAATGTCGTCAACCATCAGCCAGGTGTGGCAGTTTGATGCGAACTGCGGCAGCGTGTTTGCCACCTCGGACATTGCCGTGGAAGACACCGTAACCACAGCACCACAGTTATCGACAATATAGCCTGCTTCCTCATCGGTGAGATATTGATTAACCGTGGTCAGATACAGCCCGGAACGCATCGCCGCCCAGATCACCTCAAAGTAGCGCAGGTTGTTTTCCATAAAGATCGCCACGTGGTCGCCTGGGCGTAGACCTTTATCCCACATCAACTGGGCCAGTTGATTGGAACGATCATTTAACTCTTTATAAGTCGTGCTGGCACCGGTGACAGAGTGAATCACTGCCGCTTTGTCTGGGAACTCCTGAGCCCATTTACCTGGATACATTGCTGTTACTCCCCTTGTTCCGTTTATTTTTTTCATGCTGGCTTTAAGTCCTTTCGACCAGTCAGATGAATTACTGCTATCGGATGATGCTGCTATCCGATGATATAAAATCATACGGCAACTTCCACCTACGAGATGATATGCACCTGTAAACCAAAAGCCTTGGTCTAAATCAAAGACAGCCGGTAAAAATAGCTTCGTGAAAATTTTATCTCATAATCTGTCGCATAAGTAGACGGTTCAAGAATCACCTCTCGCAACAAAATCACAGCTCATAGGCAGCTCTGTCAAGCCGCGAAAGCTCAGGCTATCAAACCACCGAGGTTCCCCGCCCAGCATTTTTAGGTTCAGCAGGCGCTGGGCAAAAATAGGGAAAGCTATTCGTCCTTCCAACCGTGCCAGCGGCGCGCCAATACAAAAATGTATGCCATGACCAAAAGCAAACTGACCTAAGGCTGTGCCGCCACTTGCCACGCGTCGAATATCAAAACGCTGGGGATCAGCAAATATTTCAGGATCACGATTTGCCGCATTGATCATGGCAAATACCCGCTGACCTTTTTTGACAACATGGCCACCGACCTCTATATCCTGACTCGCAACACGGGTCACCGCCGCGTTGGGGCCATCGTAACGCAGCACCTCTTCGCTCGCCTGCTCGCCCAGCTCAGGATGCTCACGCAAATCCCGCCACTGGTCCAGATGCTTCATAAAATAATACATGCCGGTACCCAGCATATTGCCGGTGGTTTCATGACCAGCGAAAAGCAACAATATACAGGTGGCAATTAACTCCTGCTCATCCAGTACTTTGCCATTTTCCTCAGCGCGAATGAGTTCGGTAATCAGGTCGGCTCTCGGTTTAGCCCGCCGCTCAGCAATCAAATCGCGAAAGGCATCACTCATGCGTATCACGGCGGCTTCTGCTCGCTCATATTTGTCCGGCGTAACCCGCGAACTGCCGACAAAAAGCCCCAGATCATCGGACCAGGTTTTAAAGTTCTCGATTTCTGAGCGCGGCGCACCGAGCATTTCCATAATCACCGCAGCGGGAATGCGGTAGGCAATATCGCGAATAAAATCGATCTGTGCGCGCTGGGAAACGCTATCAATCAAATCGTGGACAATCTCGGCGATATTGGGCGCCATATCATTCACCGCCCGTGAGGTAAAACTTCGGTTCAGCAAACCACGCAGACGCGTGTGATCGGGTGGGTCAAGGAATACCGCCCACAGACCCACGGAGGATTCGATGTTTTTCAGACGCGTCCTCTGCTCCTCGCCCAGGGATTCAAAGAACGGCTTCATCCGCTCTGAAGAAAAGCGTTTGTCGAGCAATATGGTCTTACAGTCTTCAAAGCGGGTCACCACCCAGCCTCGCGCCTTGTCGCTCCAGTGAATCGGCATCTCCCGTTGCAGTCGTTCAAACAGCGGGAAGGGATTGTCGATCGTCTCGCGAATGGTGGGATCGAATTGCAGGTCACTGGCCGACATAAGCTACTTTTCTCTATAGGATGAGGTATAAAACGGTAATCAGGCGTGAGAGCTGGCGAACTCTCTCCCGGATCAAAAAGGGTTTCTACCTGTTGCTGTGCAACAGGCGGGCAAAGCTTAACTCATGATTGTCCGGGTCGCGAATATGGAAATAGCGCTCCCCCCAATTGGCATCTGCCGGTTTCGTCTCGGTGGCGTAGCCTGCTGTGAGAATCTGCTCATATAGGGTATCGACATCATCAACATAAAAAATCACCCGGCCCCAGAAGTCGCTGCGCTCCCGATCATTAACCACCAGGTTTACATGACAGGTGCCAGCATGAAGGCTGGTAAAGCTAGACAGCTCACCACCAAAGCGAAGCTTCATGCCCAGCGCTTTATAAAACGCTACGCTGGTGGCCATATCGGCTGTTACCAATGTGATGGCGCTGATACTTTCTATGTGGGATTTAGTTTTGCCTGAATCATCAACCATCATCCGAATACGCCACCAAATACTTTGTTTAATACTATATATCGTGAATCTTCAGCCCACCACTTTTTGACTGATCAATAATAGATTCAACGTGTACTCTAAAGTCTGGATCATATACATGTCCGCAGTAGCTCCACATGCGCTGAACTGCCAGGGTCGACTGAACAAACTGTTCATATCCGCCAGCTACGACTCGCCACTTATCGCATCCCAGTTCATAACCCATCCTAATTGTTATTCGCCTTTGAAAGACCAATTTAATGACAATGACAGCGCAAATAGCTTATTGTTTTTTACTGTCATTCAGGTACCAATTTGTCCATTACGGTTTTTAATTCTGCAGCCTCATCGTATCTCTGACTATGGACTAAGGTCGTCACACCCACCGATTTATACGCCCCACAAAGATCACGACACTGAGCCACATCATCTGTCGGCAGCACGCTAATGGCAACAACTTCAGGTTCGTCTTTGCCCGCCTCATTGGCAGCTTCCCGATAGTGTTCTATCCAGGGTTTTAACTCTTCCGGTGACATTCCCATGGGCAACCAGCCATCGCCATATTTAACGGCCCGTTCTATCGCATGAGGCGGCGCGCCACCCACCAGAATCGGTGGCCGTTTCGGTCGTGGTCTAAACAGGAATTGCTGTTCATTCAGCTCTACAACATCATTATCAAAAGCCTGGTGAAGAAATTCCAGCACGGCTTCAGAGTCACTCACCCGTTTGCGCATATTCAAACCCAAGGTTTTGAATTCACTGCGCATCCAGCCGATGCCCACCCCTAGTATCAATCGGTGTTCAGCCAGCTCCTGTAGAGTCGCCACCAATTTGGCAGTCACCAGCGGTGATCGGTAGGGCAGAATTAAAGCGCCTGTCGCCAGCTTGATGCGCTGGGTCTTCGCGGCCAGGTAAGAAAGTGTGATGAGTGGATCCAGATAGCGGCCATCAGAGCCTTCTGAATCTTCCGGCGGAATGGCAATATGCTCGGCAAGCCAGATGGAATCCAGACCCACTTGTTCCGCATGCAAGGCACACTCAGTGATGATCCCCCGCGTTGACTGCGGACCCATGGTTCGAATGCTCACGCCAATTTTCATCATTCTTCCTTTATTCAAGCGCTTATGTAACCCAGACGCCGCCCAGGCATTCACCCGAGCCAGCGACGCTATTTATACTACACCACTCACTCGCTGGCTTTTTACCTTGCTAATACCCCACCCCCCTCTCTAGAATCACTTCTTATCCCGCCAATGAATTCCCCCACTATGTTCACCAGACTTACAACTCAAGGACGATTTGTATTATGAACAGAACTGTTGTGAAACCAACTGCTATGGAACCAACTATTACCGACCCGACTCTTACCGACCCAGCTATTGTGAACTCAACTGGGGACGCTTCTGAGAACCGCACTCTATCGATTCTTCAATCCACCTTCGGATACGATGCCTTTCGTCACTCACAGGCAGAGGTTATTCAGGCGCTGCTGGACGGTGATGATGCTTTCGTACTGATGCCCACCGGTGGTGGCAAGTCACTGTGCTACCAGATTCCGGCCCTGGTGCTCGATGGCCTTGCCATCGTGGTATCGCCCTTGATCGCTCTGATGCAGGATCAGGTCGATGCCCTGCAGCAACTCGGCATCAAAGCCGCGTTTCTTAATTCGAGTTTAAGCGGCGACGAAGCCTATGCCATTGAGCAACAACTGCTTAACAATGAGCTAAGCATTGTCTACGTAGCCCCCGAGCGTTTGCTAAGTGATCGCATGCTCAACTTGCTGGATCGCTGTCGTTTATCATTATTTGCCATCGACGAAGCCCATTGTGTATCCCAGTGGGGCCATGATTTCCGCGTTGAATACCAACAACTCAACATTGTTCATGATCGCTACCCCAGCGTTCCTCGTATTGCCCTGACCGCCACTGCCGATCGGCGCACCCGCGATGAAATCGTCAGCCAGCTTCATCTGGAAAATGCACAGCTTTTTGTTAACAGCTTTGATCGCCCCAATATCCAATACGCCATATCGGAGGGCAATAATCCACGGCAGCGCCTGTGGCGATTTATCGAGGCAAACCACCCCCAGGATGCCGGCATTGTTTATTGCCTGTCTCGAAAGAAAGTCGAGGCCACTGCAGAGTGGTTCAGTGACCAGGGCCGAGTCGCCCTGCCCTACCACGCTGGGCTATCCAGTCAGCTACGGCAGACCAATCAGCAACGCTTCCTCCGGGAAGACGGCGTCATTATTGTTGCGACCATCGCCTTTGGTATGGGCATTGATAAACCCGACGTGCGCTTTGTCGCCCACCTGAGCTTGCCAAAAAGTATTGAAGCCTATTATCAGGAGACCGGACGCGCCGGGCGCGACGGCGAGCCTGCCAATGCCTGGATGGCATACGGTCTGCAGGATGTGATCACACTGCGGCAATTCACCCAGAACTCCAAGGCCAGCGAAAACCAGAAACGGGTGGAGCATCACAAGCTCGAATCCATGCTAGGTCTGTGTGAATTAATTACCTGTCGCCGCCACGCTCTACTCACCTATTTTGAAGATGAGAGCTTGGAAGATAAGAGTATTGAAGAGCATAGCAACGAACGCTGTGGTAATTGTGATAATTGCCTGAGCCCACCGGAACAATGGGATGCCACCGTCGCTGCTCAGAAAGCCCTGTCCTGCGTTTATCGAACCGATCAGCGCTTTGGTGTGAACTACCTGGTTGACGTATTACTGGGTAAAAGCGACGAGAGGATTCAGCATAATCGTCACGATCAGGTCAGCACCTTCGGTGTCGGTGCTGAGTTCTCGGTCAGCGAATGGAGAACGATTTTCCGCCAACTGATCGCCCTGAGCTTTCTTGATATCGACACCGATGGCTATGGCGCTTTACGACTGACAGAAAAATGTCGCCCTCTTTTAAAGGGCGAACAAAAGCTTAGCCTGAGAAAGCCAGCCAAAGATGAAAAAGCCCTTACCGGCAAAAAAGACAAAAGCCCGGTGCGGCCTCAGGATCAAGCTTTGTGGGAAGCGCTACGCTCACTGCGTAGCGAGCTGGCTGCCGAATTTGGTGTGCCGCCCTACGTGATTTTTCACGACGCTACTTTGCAGGAGATGATTAAGCGTCGGCCTACAAGCAGTCACGACATGGGCCTTGTTTCCGGTGTCGGCGCGCAAAAACTACAGCGCTACGGTCAGCAGTTTCTCGATGAAATCGCCCTGCACCCGCTGCCCGAATTACTCGACAATCGCCTCAGCGCCACGGTTAATGAAACACTGATTCTCTACCAACAAGGCTTGCCCGTTGAGCAAATTGCCCAACAACGCGATGCCAAAATCAGTACCGTCTATAACCACCTTGCAGATGCCATCGAGATCGGCTTGTTGGACGTCCTCGACGTACTCAATTTAGATAAAACTGAATATCAGGAAATCGTGCTAACTATTGAATCCCTGGAGGATGAAGAGAAAGGTCGCCTCAAGCCCGTCTATGACGCGCTGGAGGAACAGTATGACTATGGCGTTCTAAAATGCGTGCAGGCCTCGATTTGATGATCGGGCCCAGGCTTCTGGATTAGCCTTCTGGACTAGACGTCTCGGTTAGGCATCGGGATTACGGCCTGGCACTGCCAGAGAGGCCAGACCACCCTCCTCTACTGACGCAATAATATCGCTAGAGCGAGTATCAATCAGTGGGATAGCTTTCTCAGCAATTGGCGCCATCCATTGCTTGCGCGCCATGGCCTGCTCGATATAAGGCGCCAGATCTTCTGCCTTACGGGCTTCTCTTTCTGCTTCATGCTCGACAAATTCAGGCATCACCTCGCTTGAAAAGCGCTCCAGGGATTCGCAAATATCTTCGTGTCGATTCATGCCACACTGTTGCACAAAACCGATTTGATCAAGCCCGGAGGCCTGATATTCGCGCATAGTGCCACGCACGTCCTCCGGTGTGCCGATACCCGGAGACACCGGCAATCGCCACTTGTCGCGGGTCGCCTGGAAGTTCTCCCATAAATTAGCCCTGGATGGTTGATGAGGGCCTTTAACGTAGTAATGCGCGCCAGCCCGACTGAAAAACTCATAGCCTTCCTGGCCTTTTTGCGCGGCTTTATCTCGATCATCATCAATGGCAAAGCCAACAATCATGGTGATATTGGCGTTAACAGTGTGTCCAATCGGTACACACTCGGAGCTTTTGATGATGCTGTAATACTCATCCACCCAGTGTTTGGCGTCGTCCGGGTCGATAAAACCAAACACCAGTGCGCCGACACCGTTGCGAGCGGCCAGTTGAATGGTCGACCGTCGAGAGCAGGCCACCCATATCGGCGGATGCGGCCGCTGCATCGGTTTAGGTACCACATTGCGACAGGGCATGGAAAAGAAGTCGCCACTAAAACCCGGATACGGCGTCATGGCCATCATATTGGCGGTCTGCTCGACCACCTCCTGCCAGGCATCGCGCTTGGTTTCGGGATCTATTTCGAAGCCGCCCAGCTCAACATTGGACGACGACTCTCCGGTGCCCCACTCGACCCGACCATCGGAAAGAATATCGAGCGTCGCTAAACGCTCAGCGACCCGCGCTGGATGGTTGTACTTGGGATGTGTCAGCACCACGCCGTGGCCAAGACGAATGTTCGTGGTGTTCCGACTGGCGGCGGCGAGAAAAACTTCAGGGGCGGAAGAATGAGAATATTCTTCAAGAAAGTGGTGCTCGACCTCCCAGGCATAGTGAAAGCCCAGGCGATCCGCCAACTCGACCTGCTCCAGAGCTTCCTTAAGGATGCGCGCCTCGGCACCATCCTCCCAGGGCTTGGGTGATTGCATTTCATAGAATGTAGAAAATTTCACTTAGCTTCCCCCTCAATAATATTTATTCTTTTAGGCGCCCAGGGGGAATATTAAGCTGCAAGTAGGCTTACACGCCGGAGTCATCGCTCTCAATCTGACTTTTCAATACAGCCTCCCGCGCAGACACCGCGCCATAGGTCGCAACGCAATAAGGTACGCAGAAAGTCAATGCGAGTTTCCAGATCACAATGGCATCGCCGTTAAAAAGCGCATCACCCTGATTGATGATATTAAGAATCGAACCGACGACAATGGCTGCTATCCACGAGCGTTTTTGGATACCCGGTTCAAGCGCTATGGTGTACCAGGATTGCTTCAATATCTTTAGCCCTTTTAATTCGCGCCTTGAATTGAACCAGTCTATTCAAGGACTCCTTTAGCCTAGTGAAATGAGCCACCAATCAAATTCCGCGCCATCACCAGCCGCTGCACTTCGCTGGGTCCTTCACCGATACGGCGAATGCGCATTTCTCGATACCAGCGCTCCAGGGGTAAATCCTTGGTCATGCCATAACCACCATGAATCTGCATGACCCGATCCACAACTCGACCACCAGCTTCACTGCCCAGCAGTTTCGCCATGGCGGCTTCGGTGCGGAAATCATCGCCTCGGTCAGCGCGGCCAGCGGCTTCCAGGCAAACATGACGGGAGGTCCGAATGTCCATCTCGTTATCGACAATCATCCACTGAATCGCCTGCCGAGAAGCCAGTAGGCCACCGAAGGTTTCCCGTATCTTCACGTAATCAATGGCCATTTCCTGAGCTTTCATGGCAACACCGATACAACCGGCAGCATAGGGAATGCGATAACGTGACAGCCGGTCATTAGCGATAGCAAAACCTTTATTCAATTCGCCAAGGATGTTTTCTTTGGGCACCCGGAGGTTTTCGATTTGAATTTCTGTGGCGTACTTAGTGGAGCGCAAGGTATGGACGACACGGCGAACATGAAAGCCGGGCATGTCAGTATCGACCAGAAAACAGGTCACACCGTTACGGGTTTTATCTTCAGAGGTACGGGCAAACAAAATACCAAAGTCCGCATGATCGGCACCACTAATAAATATTTTTGCGCCATTGAGTATCCAGTCATCACCGTCCTGGACTCCACGGGTCTGAATAGCGCGGCCTGGATCAGAACCACCGGAAGGTTCAGTCAAACCAAAGAACGAAGTTTTCTCACCACGCAGCACCGGGAACAGATACTTTTCTTTTTGCATATCCGTGGCTTCGTAGAGCTGGGCCAGGCCAGCGCCACCAAAGACGTTGTAACAAGGGTTATATAGCCCCGCTCGGTGTTGTGCCATTTCAAAAGACAAAAGCGTTTGCGTGGTGACATCGACATCAGGGCCACCGAATTCCGGTGGAATTCCAAGACCATAGAGACCCATTTTTCGAGTCATTTCCTTTAAGCGTTCGCTATCTTCAGGTGCTATTTCGCCTGCGTCTGGATCGAGATTGTCTTCAAGTGGACAAATCTCAGTGCGCACAAATCGCCGTACCATATCGACGAGCATTTGTTGTTCTTCGGTTAACTGATAATCCATATTTCCCCCAAAACTTTAAAATACCTAAATACGATCCGATTCTTTCAATCCAACCTGGACATTGCTATTTGATTTTTTCTTGCACTTAATTACCTGGCGAAAGCACCCCAATTTTATAGGGGTACTCACTAAGCACCCGTTCGGGCAAGTTGCCAAAATCATGTTTGTGCAACATTAAAAGCTCTTCGTAGCGGCTTATATATTGCTGATTAACCTCACAACGAAACTGGGTGCCGTCGCCCTGCTCTTCCATTTCCCGGGTCAATTCACCATGCAGGCCAAAAAGGGAACGACCGCCGGCGTAGCCAATATAAAAAATATCGCCATTGGCATCGGCCAGCTGGTAAACACCGAGCTGGCCCTGGATAGGCACTAAATTTTCAGATGTTAAAGCCTGAAAAGGTTTTTCTAGTCGAATCGACATTGCTTAACTCCAGAATGGGCGGCCTTTACGCTATTTGCCCTTAAACTATTTACCTTTTATTTATTATCTATTTACCCTTAAAGACGGGAACACGCTTTTCGAGACGCGCCGCCGTTCCTTCCCGGCCATCTTGGCTGGCGCTCGCTGCCTCAACCAGTTTGTCGACATCTTTGTGGTAAACACCATCGCGGAAACACATCTGCCGAACCAGTAAACCCTTCATGGCTTTCAACGACAAAGGCGCATTGGCGGCCAGACGATCAATCACTTTTTGCGCTTCAGCTTCAAAAGCTTCGGGCGCAGCCACCCGGGCAATCAAGCCCATATCAAACATTTGCGTGGCGGGGAACGGGTCGCCGAGAAACAGGAATTCGCGGGTTTTTACTGGCCCAGCCACTTCCATCAATTTCTTGGCCAGGAACCAGGTCGGCGCCAGGCCGATCTGCGCCAGCGACATACCAAAGCGTGCGGTGCTTACGGCGACAACAATATCGCAGTGCAATGCCAGTTCGTTACCACCAGCGATGGCATCGCCCTGTACAACCCCAACCACTGGCAAGGGGTAGGTTTCGATCGCGTAAAGCATGCTTTCGATGGGCGCGATGCCGCCAACGGTTTCCTGCCGCGCCTTCAGGTCCATACCCGAACAAAAAACCGGGCCTTCGGCACGTATCACAGTCAGGCGCTCTTTATCAGGCGGCGTCAAAGCAAATGCCGCTTCCAGTTCATCGAGCATCTGGTTATCCAGGGCATTACGTTTGTCTGACCGTGTCAGCGTGACTGTGCGTACCGAGCCAGTTTCATCAATTCGAACTCGTGCCATTATAGTTTTCCCTTGTTAGGTGATAAATAAAGTTGAGAAATGATTAAACTTGCCTGGCAATGTAAAGCCAGGTAGTGAATATATTGTCCGCAGTGCTTCCTTCTGAGAATTTAGTGCTTATGTTCCGACTGCTTAATTCCGGCTCTTAATTTCGGCTCTTAATTTCGATAAGAGCTATCCTTTTCATCAATAACTCTTCTCAACGCATCCCAGGCAAGATCTGAACCCTTGCCAAATATATAGTCACTCTGGCTTTTGGCCAGCGCCTGTACATCGTCGGTGGGAAACACCAAAGGTGCACCACCTGCCAGAGCAGCCACCTGCACATCGCAGGCACGTTCTAAATAATATAGCCGATTAAATGCATCAGCGGCACTGATGCCACAGCTCAGCAGGCCGTGGTTGCGCAAAATCATGGTCCATTCGCCACCCAGATCAGCTACTAGCCGGGCTTTTTCTTCCTCGTACAATGCCACCCCTTCATAGTCGTGATAACTCAGCGAGCTCGAGGCGACCAGAGAGGTTTGTGCAACCGGCAATAAGCCGTCAGCATGTGCTGATACAGCCATACCGGTGGTCGAGTGGGTGTGGAAAACACAGGTGACATCTTCGCGAGCCTCATGCACAGCGCTGTGAATAATGTACCCGGCCTTGTTGACGCCGTATTCAGATTCGCTCAACAAATTGCCAGCCAAGTCTACTTTTATCAAGCTCGATGCCGAGACTTCATGAAACATCAAGCCAAGGGGATTAAGCAGAAAATGTTCGTCAGGGCCGGGCACACGCATGGAAATATGGGTTGCAATAACATCGTCCCAACCGAAATGCGCCACCAGTCGGTAGCATGCCGCAAGTTCTACACGGGCTGCCCATTCTTCCGGGGATACCTGGTCTTGTATGGAGCGGGAGCTAATTTTTAATGGAGTAGCCATCTTGACACCTGCCTGAAATTAACTTTTGCGAATTTTAAGTATAGCCCCTCATGCTAGCATGGCGTCAAATCTTATAAAAAGGAGTATCGACAATGATCAAACTGGCTTTTTGTATTCGTAGATTACCGGGCATGAGCCGTGACGCTTTTCAGGACTACTGGCGCAATCAGCACGCCGACCTGGTGATGAGCTTTCAGCCCGCGATAAGGTTTAAACGCTACGTGCAGTTTCACGCAGGCTTCGACAAGCTAACCACCAAAGCCGCTGAGTTTCGCCAATCTCCCGAGCCCTACGATGGTATTGCTGAACTGTGGTGGGAAGATGAAGAAACCATGACCAGGGCATCGGCCACCAAAGCCGCACGAGCCGGGTTCGCCGCGCTGTATGAGGATGAAAAGAATTTTATCGATCTCGCCAACTCACCCATGTCGTATGGCATTGAGCATGTGATCCACGAATCGAAATAATATTCTTTAGAACAGCATCTTTAGCGAAGTATCTTTAAAAAAGTGTCACACGCACTGCGTTAATCGCCAGCACAATCAATACCATTGATGAAAGCGCAAATAGCCTGACCCGAATTGATATCGTGTTGACTTTGATTTGCCATAAGCTGTGCACAATTCGCAAGCCCACATATACCCAGGCTAAAGTGGCATTCAAACCACTACCTTCGCCAGCCAGTGCAAGAATGGCAACCGTGGCATAGAACAGAGTCGGCTGTTCCATAAGGTGTGTGTAGTTGTGGGATTTCCAGTTAACGTCTGCGGGTAAATTCGCTTCAACATCCTGATAACGGATGCCAGCTTCAGCTTTTGAAAGGTCCATACCCGCTTTTTTAAATGCCGGGAATCGGGTAAGCACCATCCACATCAATACGATGAGCGACCAAAGGACAAGTATCGCCGCTGGCGCCAGAATAGGACTAATCATGACAGCTTCATGCATTATATATTCCTCCAAATAGACTCCTCAATGTTGGTCTGCTTCTTTTGAATCAGGGGTCGGTTTACGATATTGCATCGGCCTGTATAGGGTTGTCAAAGCCGCGTTAAATAAACAGACTCACGTTCCGGGACTTTACAGCACTTAAAGTTACGCTATGCTGACTAAATATCAGCACCGAACAATAGGGGGAAATATGAACACGTCGAATAATCGTCAATGGAAAGTCGCTCGCAGCCCGGCTCAAGGTTGGCCCAGCGAGGGCGACTTTAAATTTATCACGACTGACATCCCCGACCCTGGCGAAAATCAGTTATGTGCTCGCACAATCTACCTATCCATGGATCCTTATCAATGGATTCGGCTCAGAGTCGGTGCCGAAAAAGCCGGCGATGTCTGCCACGGCCGCACAGTGTCGCAAGTGCTTAAAAGCCGCGTCGACGATTACGCTGAGGGAGACTTTATATTCAACACCAATGGCTGGCAGGATTACGGCCTAACCGGCGAAGGCATCTCTGTATTTGATTATATGTTCCCGCGAAAAATCGACCCCGCCCTGGCCCCGATTTCTACTGCCGTCGGCGTACTTGGTATGCTCGGCCTCACTGCCTACGCCGGTGTTTATATTCAATGCCAACCTCAACCGGGTGAAACCGTGGTGATCTCCGCCGCCTCCGGGGGAGTCGGCCAAAATGCCGGACAAATTGCCAAAGTTAAGGGTTGTCGGGTGGTGGGCATTGCTGGGTCGACCGAGAAATGTAAGTTGGTGACTGACACCTTCGGCTTTGATGCCGCAGTGAATTACAAAGATGACGATTTCGCTGAACAATTGGCCGCCGCCTGCCCCGATGGCATTGACATTTATTTTGAAAATGTCGGCGGTGCAGTGTTTGATGTGGTGAAAAGTCTCCTGAACCAGGACTCCCGTATCAGCCTTTGTGGGTTGATCTCAATGTATGGCAATGATCAAATCGGCGGTACACTTGAACATTTCCATGGCGCATGGACTGAAGCTGGCAAAGCGGTATTTGACCAGCGCAATGTCACTGTGCAGCCACTGGCAGTATTCAATTTTGTTAAAGACTACCAGGATCAGTTTTTGTCGGAAATGGGTGCCTGGGTTAAGGATGGCCTTATCACCTACAAGGAAGATATCTGGCAAGGTCTTGAGAATGCCCCGGACGCTTTTTCTGCCATGCTCTCTGGCGACAATTTTGGCAAGACTCTGGTGCAGGTTAGTGATGAGCCTTAACCAGCGCCAATAGTTACTTGTGAATGTTTACATTTATCGCTAACACTGCGACCCTGCAGATCCGGTAAAGACACGCTCAACCTTACCCCCCAACATACGGAATCCAAATCATGGCAAATAGCAAAATGGAAGGTATCGACGTTAATAATCCCCTGGTACTAAGAAATGACTGGCTAGCCAGCGTACAGGAAGAAATTGTCGACCCAGGCCGAGCCATTATCGACACCCATCACCATCTTTGGCCCGCCGGTGGTTTAATTGAATACTCCCTGGAAGACCTACATGCGGACACCGACAGCGGCCACAATATTGTCAAAACCGTGTTTATGGAATGCCACGCCAGCTATCGCGAGGATGGCCCTGAACATTTACGCTCCCTCGGCGAAGTAGAATATGTCCGGGATAACGCGGAGCGCTCCCATGGCTCCGGCCGCGCCGAAATCAGTGCCATGGTTACGCACTTTGATTTGCACTATCCCGATGTTAACGAACTGATTGACGCCCACGAAGAAACCAGCACTGGGATGTTCCGTGGTATTCGCCAGGCATTAGCGAATGCCCGCCCTAACGAAGGCTTAATGCTGGAAGCCCATAGCCCCAAAGATATGTACAAAAACCCCGACTTTTTAAGGGGCATGAAGGTGTTGGGCGACCGCGGGCATAGCTACGAATCCTGGCATTATCATTATCAAAACCAGGAGTTCGCCGCTATCGCTCGCGCCGTACCAGGTACGGTTATGGTACTCGATCATATTGGCACACCGGTGGGAACGGGTGTTTACGCTGATCAACAAAAGGCAGTGTTCGAAAAATGGAAAAAAGATATCGCCGATATTGCCAGTTGTGAAAACACCATCGCCAAACTCGGTGGTTTCGCTATGCCCGACAACGGCATGGGCTGGATGGGCCGCGCAACGCCACCTAACTCAGATGAAGTGGTTGCCGCCCAGGCCGCGTATTATCTCCACGTGATCGAATGCTTTACGCCGGATCGCTGTATGTTTGAAAGTAACTTCCCGGTGGACAAATTGTCCCTTTCCTACCAGGTATTCTTTAACGCCATGAAGAAAATTGTTAAAGATTTTTCGGAAGATGAAAAAAACGCAATGTTTTATGGCACAGCGGAACGCGTGTACCGTTTAAATAGTTAGTTTGTGCTTTCATTATGAAAATCGCTTTTTTTAGCGTACTTCTACTAGAATCTTTACAAAAAACAAAGTGGGCCAGCCCAGTGTTGGCCCACTTTTGTTTTTACTTAACAACCACCGTCTAAAAGACGGTGGGTTCGATTGAGGGACTGAAAGTCCCACCAAATACCGGCCCTGCCGGTCTATTACTCAATCTCGAAATCTGCATTGGGCTTCGCCTCAAAATGATGAGACAAGTACTCTT
>JAJFKC010000008.1 GCA_021773435.1 Porticoccaceae bacterium | reverse complement strand
CGACGTACTTCTCGATCCAGGGGCTTGTTGTTTTTCCGACTACTTGAGCAGGCAATAATGACCGCGCCGGTGACTTATCAGGAAATTACGCAAGCGTAACCACAACATCTAGTGGCAGGTGGAGCTAACGCGATACCCCATATATATCAACAGTAATCGCGAGATAAAGTCATGGATGACATCCGACACAAACTACCGGCCACACCCACGCGCTTTATAGCCTGTTTGCGCCTGCATATAAGGGAGAATGGTTTAGCCTACCGAACCGGGAAAACCTATATCCACTGGATAAAACGCTTTATCTTCTTTCACAACAAACGCCACTCCAAACAAATGGGAAATTCCGAGATTGAAGCCTTTCTTGCAGATTTGACTATCAACCGGTCACGTTCAGCCACAGTTTTGCCACCCATTTGCTTGAGGCTGGTTGTGATTTACGCACGATCCAGGCGTTATTGCGCCATGCTGATGTCTCTATAACCGAAATTTATACCCACGTCGTTAATCGGGGTGGTAAAGGAGTGCTGAGTCCCGTTGATCGCTTGACGGTATAATGTTTGGATCACTCCGGCGTACAGTTATTGACAGAACTCCAGGGGACAGCTCCCGGCGAGCCGGTTTGTATAAAGCTCCCAGCGGGGAAGTATGTTGATATTTTCTCGCCGACTGTAACTATCCAGGTTTTTGCGCTGTGATTTATCGATCTCGACCGGAGTCGGATAGAATCGCAAACGGTCTTGCGGTACGCTCGCCAAATTCGCCTGGTTTGGGTACCCTTCAATCAAACGACCCAGCTATTTAGTGGCGATACTTTAGTGGCGATACTGGTTTGACTCGTACCTGCCGAGGTTGCTTTTCGGTCAAAAGTTTTTGTGGACAGCACCTAAAAAGCCATTATGCAAGTTGATGAAGTCTAAGCGATATCGCTTAATTTATATTTTGATTTTTTTAATAATAGAGCTGATTAGTCAGAGGTGACATATGGCAATAAGAACAGGTGCTGAATATATAGAGTCATTACGCGACGATAGATCCTTGTATATCGACAGAAAGCTGGTGCGTGATGTAACGACACACGCACCCTTGAAAGGCGTCATTGACACAATTGCCAAAGTATATGACCAGCAGCACGACGAAAAGCATAAGGACATGCTGACCTACCAGTCACCGAGCAGCGGTGACGTGGTGAGCAAAACCTACCTTGAGGCGAAGACCTCAGAAGAATTTCGCGAGCTTTCAGCATGCTTTCATTTAAGAACCCAGTCGACTTTCGGATTGATGGGGCGTTTAACTGATTTTATGTCGGGATATTTGCTGGACCAGCTAACTGGGCTGCGGGTGCTAGGTAAAACGGAAGCCACCGAAAAAGCTCAGGCGATTTTAGACAACAGTCGAGAAAATGATTTGCAGGTGACTCATGCGCTGGTCGATCCACAATCCGACAAATCTAAACCGGAGGCTCCCAGCGAAGCGCTACACATTGTCGAACGTCGTTCTGATGGCGTCGTAGTCAGTGGTGCACGAATGTTATCGACGCTCGCGCCCGTTGCAAATGAGTGTTACATCGGACCTTATCTGGCGCGCCAAAAAGGTGAGGAAGATTATGCGCTAGCGTTTCAGGTGCCGATGAATACACCTGGTCTCTCGATCCTGGGCAGGGAATCGTTTGATCAGGGCAAGGGGACATTTGATCGGCCGCTGAGTAGTCGCTTTGATGAGGGCGATGCCATCCTGGTATTTGAAGAAGCCTTTATCCCCAACGAACGGCTCGTAGTTGCCGGGGATCTAGCGGCGTATAACGGCATGATGAGATTCGGGGTTGGCTATACCGCCATTCAGGCCTGCACTCGATCAACGATGAAATTGCGCTTTTTGGCTGGCCTGGCTACGGCCATATCACGGGCTAATGGCCGCGATAAAACGCCACATTTTCAAACTGCGATTGGTGAACTGATGGGCCTGATTAATGTTGCTGAAGGCATACGCTCTGGTGCTGTTGTTGACTCTATCCGTAAAGTTGAGGCCTATGAACAAGGGCATAAGGCGATTCAGGGTGATGGTCTGGGTGAAGCAAAATTTCAGGGTATGTCTGGCTTCGCCGCCTTGAACGTGTTTTTCCCCTATGCCGCAACAAAAGCGGCCGATGTGCTGCGCCTGGCCGCTGGCTCCGGTGTGCTGAGTATGACCGAAGGTGATTACGAAAACCCCGAGGTAAAATCTTTATTGGATCGATGGCTGATAGGCCCCGATACCACAGCGCTACATCGCTTAGAGTTGATGAAATTAGCCTGGGATATGACCGGGACAGAATTTGGCTCCAGAGCTGGTTTATATGAACGGCTATATTCGGGTGAGCATGAACGCAATTGCCAAATCTGGTTTATGAGTCCAACGACAGCCGAGTGTGAGCGCCTGGCAAATAATATATTTGAGCTTTAGTGGTTGGAGGGAGTTTAGATAGTGAGATCAATTAATTCGTCCGTCCTAAAGGTTTAAACCCTCGCCTTCAGGCGAGTAGCTTTCAGCTAGCAGTTGAATTAATGTTTGAGGATGGATTATCGAACAGGCTCACATACGAAATACAAGCTAGAGTATTACTTTGTATGGGTGACAAAGTATCGTTACCGAGTACTTGAAGGAGAAGT
>JAJFKC010000007.1 GCA_021773435.1 Porticoccaceae bacterium | reverse complement strand
TAGAGTGCATAAAGGCTGGCTCCTGAGCTTGAATCTAGTTTTGGTCAACCAAATTTTAGCTCGTTAGCCAGCCTCTTTTTCCCTTAAACACAGCCTGTATTCAACGACTTAACTCTTAAGTAAGTGCCATTCAGGTCAGACTCGTTGATTTGGATCTGAAAGATACAGACCGCATCGCGGCTCTATCTGTAGGTAAAACTGTCACCTTAAACTAGTACGTCTTCACCACATGCTTACCAATAATATTGCGTTGAATTTGATTGGTCCCTTCAATAATTTGCAATACCTTGGCATCTCTAAAATATTGCTCGATACGATTATCTTTCGAAATCCCAGAGCAACCAAATAGCTGTACAGCGTCTGTCGCCACTTCCATGGCTATGTCCGTAGCAAACAATTTGGCCATGGCGGCAATAGGTGCCAGCTCTTTACCTTTTACGCCTGCGTCAGCTTCTGCGGCAGCTTTATAAACCAGCAACCTGGCGGCTTCAATTTTGGTGGCCATATCGGCGAGCATCCATTGCACGCCCTGAAAACTGGCAACGCCCTGGCCAAAGGCTTCTCGTTCCCGCGCATAATCAGTGGCTAAGTCCAGGGCACCCTGGGCCAGGCCGACACCGCGGGCACCGATAATGGCGCGGCTTTTGTTAAACGCTTCCATGACCAGGGCGAAGCCTTCGCCTTCAGGGCCTAAGCGGTTGGCTTCGGGTACAAAGCAGTCGCTTAAATAAATGGGCGAGGAGGGCACGCCCCGTGAGCCTAGCTTGCGTTCACTCGGGCCAATTTCAAACCCCTCAATGCCTTTTTCGAGGATAAAGACACTGACGCCACTATGGCGAAGGGTGGGGTCTGTCTTGGCTGCGACGATAACGAAATCGGCAATGCTGGAGTTTGTCGCGAAAAATTTGCTGCCGTTTAGCTTATAACCGCCAGCGACTTTTTCTGCACGCGTGGTAATGCCTGCAACATCAGATCCAGCGCCCGGTTCAGTAACCGATATTGCCGAGCGCAGTGTGCCGTCCGCTAAACCGGGTAGAAAGCGCTGCTTTTGTTCTTCGGTGCCGCCGGCCAGAATGGCGCCGAAAGGTACCCACTGGACGATTAATAAATAGGCCGTGTTGTAGCAAATTCGCCCGAGTTCTTCGACGGCCACACAGGCGGACAATACGCTGTTAGCACCGCCGTATTGTTCGGGAAACGGTATTGAGAATAAGCCGAGTTCTTTCAGTGCGTCGAACATATCCTGGGGGTATTCTGCGGTTTCATCGATGGCCTGGGCTCTGGGAGCGACTTTTTCCCGTGCAAAACGGCGTACGGTGTCCTGTAGTAAGCGTTGTGATTCGTCTAATCTGAAGCTGGTCATGTTACTTCCCTTGCTATTTCCCCCAATGTTAAGGCATTGGTTGAGGCATTGGCGTTTCATTGGGTCTTATGTTGATCTTTGAAACACTTGAAAAATTAATGCAGAATTATTTGGTGGCTTTCTTTTATTGGCTAGGCTGCATCGGCTTTAACCAGTTAAAGTTGAATCCACGTATCAGATAAGCATATTGTCGTTGTTTTTAACAGTGATCAATGGTGTTCTGTCTGGATTGACGATATTTAGCAAGAGGTACAACAGATGCCCGAGAAGGGATTGTCCGAGATTGAAACATTTCGTATAGAGGTTCGTGAGTGGTTGCAGAAAAACTGCCCTGAGAGCCTAAGAAAACGCTGGCCTGATCCATTTGCCGAATTTAGTGTGCTGAGAAAACTGAGAACGGGCGACTCGGCTCTTTGGTTGGAAGCGATGATCACAAAAGGCTGGACGGCTCCCACCTGGCCTGTGGAATACGGTGGTGGCGGGCTGACTCGGCATCAAAATGCGGTGTTGCAAAGTGAAATGGCAAGGGTTAACGCTCCGGAGCCATTGCTAGGTATGGGCTTATCCATGATAGGGCCTACGCTTTTAGACCTGGGAACGGAGGCACAAAAACAGGCCCATTTGCCGGATATCATCACGGGTGATACTCGGTGGTGCCAGGGTTACAGCGAACCTAATGCGGGGTCTGACCTGGCGAACATACAAACAAAAGCAGAAGATAAAGGCGATCATTTTATAATTAACGGCTCAAAAACCTGGACGTCTGGCGGCCACCTTGCCACCTGGATGTTCTGTTTAGTGAGAACCGGAAAGTACGAGAAAAAACAACAAGGCATTAGCTTCTTACTGTTTGAAATGGATCAGCCTGGGATTACCCTTAAGCGGATTAAACTCATCAGTGGTGATTCGCCGTTCTGCGAAACCTTCTTTGATGACGTCAAGGCGCTAAAAGAGAACCTGATTGGCAAACTAGATGATGGCTGGGCTGTTGGTAAGCGCTTATTGCAACATGAGCGTTCTTCTATCGGCAATTCTCCTACCCAACCATCTGGTGAAAATTTGAAGGTGCCACAACTCGTCACAATGGCCAAGCAATATCACGGTGAAGTAAACGGACGCATCGATAACCCTGAACTGCGTACTAACATCATTCGACACCTTATGAATAGAAAAGCGTTTAAGCTGACTACCAAAAGAGCCTTTGATGAAGCAAAGGCAGGTGCATCTTCGGGTGATACCACTTCAATGTTTAAGTTTTATGGATCTGAAAATGCCCAGATACAGCACGAGTTAATGTTAGAAGCGATGGGCACTAATGCGCTGGCGTGGGAGGGTGAAGATTTTTCTGACACTGAACTGGAAACCTTAAGAAGCTGGCTGAGCGGTAAAGCGACGACGATCTACGGTGGCAGCTCAGAAATACAATTGAACATTATTGCCAAACGGGTCCTAAATTTACCGGAATAGTGCTTTGCCGGATTTGTGATTTGTCGGAATAGAGGTTTAGCGAAATAGGGGTCTACCAAAATAGGGGTCTACCAAAATAATGATCTCCAGGAACTTACAATGCCATTAAATTATTCAGAAGAACAAAGTCTCCTTCGCGATTCAGCCAGGGACTTTTTTACAACGACTTTGCCGGTTTCAAATCTAAGGGAGCTTCGCGACGAAAAAAATGAAACCGGCTATTCCACCGACGCCTGGAGACAGATGATCGATCTGGGCTGGGGAGGTATCACTATCCCGGAAGAATTCGGTGGATTAGAGTTTGGCTATAAAGGATTGGGTGTGATCATGGAACAAGCGGGTAGAACGCTCGCTGCTTCACCGCTACTGGCCACCTGTGCACTAGGTGTTACCGCGATTGTGGAGGGCGGAAGCTCTGAACACAAAAAGGATTTGTTGCCTCTTGTTGTGGGGGGTGAAATCTCTCTGACTTTGGCTGTCGATGAACAATCCGTTCATGCGCCCTTTAATATCGACTGTAAAGCACTTAAAGAGGGCAGCAATTACGTACTGTCGGGACAGAAAATATTTGTACTAGACGGTCATGTGGCCGATGAGCTAATCGTCGTAGCTCGCACGAGTGGCGACACCACTAGCAGAGAAGGCATCACGCTATTTCTGGTGAACGCGCAATCAAAGGGTATTAGCTACCATCCAAGTGTCATGGTGGATAGTAGGAATGCCTGTCGCATTAATTTCGATAAGGTCTCGGTAGCAGAAACTCAAGTTTTGGGGACAGTAAACCAGGGTGCAGAGTTGCTGGATTTTATCCTGGATGTGGGCAGGATCTGTTTGTCTGCAGAAATGTTAGGCAGCCTGCAGGAAGCTTTTGATCGAACCGTTGAATACCTGAAAATGAGAGAGCAGTTTGACGTGCAGATCGGTACCTTCCAGGGTTTACAGCACAGAGCTGCAAGGATGTTTTGTGAAGTAGAATTGGCAAAATCAGTGGTCATCACTGCACTGACTGCTTTAGATGATGGCGCCGATCGAACTAGCATTGCTGAGCAAGCCAGTCTGGCCAAAGCGAAAGTGTCGGAAGTTTTTAAACTCGTGAGTAACGAAACTATCCAGATGCACGGCGGTATAGGCATGACCGACGAAGAAGAGGTGGGTTTATTTCTCAAACGGGCGAGGGTCGCCGAGCAAACCTTCGGTGGTATCGGCTTCCACATGAACCGTTGGGGTGAACTTAATAATCTTTAACTGCGGGTATAGCTATGGGGCTGTAGTTAAATCTCTCTGGATTTTATCCCCATGGAGCTTGGCGCTGGGTGGTTTGTTATAGTTCTCTATAGATCAATTATTGAAGGCCATCATCATGCGAATAATCGTTTTAATTCTTGCTTTGGGTATCACCATGTATTTGGTTATGCGTCAAGTGGAAGAGGTGACGCCGACCGAAGGCGAGGGTGCCGGTGTGATTTACGGAAAGGAGCTGGAAAAGGCCCGTGGCGTTGAGCAGCTTTTGCAGGAACAGGCTGACAAAAGTCTTGAGCAAGCCGATGAGCTTGTGCGTTAGCTGCGCAGGAATAAAAATCGAGTCCGATTTTTATTCCTAACTCTATGAAGTTCGGCACGAGGAGTCCATTCATTTGAACAATAACAATAACAATAACAATAATGTCTGGTTGTTGATGTGCTGCCAGGCACTGACCATGTCAATAGCTTCTTTTCTGGTGTTTTTGGGTAGTATTATTGGTCAACAGCTGGCTCCGGATCCGGGCTATGCAACGCTGCCAGTTGGCGCTTTTCTGTTAGGTTCTGCGGTAGCGACATTACCGGTTATTCTGGCCATGCGCCGTTGGGGTCGAAAATCAATCTTTATTATTTGCTGCTTTATATCGGCTTTTGGCGCCTTGATGGCTATCCATAGTCTGATTCTTCAGAGTTTCGTGTGGTTTGTAGCGGCGGCTGTCGTGCTGGGACTCGGTCTGGCTGCCGGACAGCAGTACCGTTTCGCGGCAATGGAAAGCGTCGTTGCTGAAGATATGGCAAAGGCTGCGTCCAGAGTGCTTATTGGCGGAATTGTTGCTGCTTTTCTGGGGCCAGAAATAGCGATACGGGGCGAAAACCTGTTTGAAACTGCTTATGCTGGATCATTTGGACTGCTGATCGGCGTAATTATAAGTGCGATGCTGGTTTTGCTTTTCTTTAAAGAATCACCCGTCACTCATCAGGCAGCGGCAGAAAAAGGACGTGATTTAACAGAGATCTTGACCCAACCGATAATCTGGGTGGCGGTGCTTTCTGGTATTGCAAGCTTTGCAGTAATGAGCTTGGTCATGACTGCCACCCCCTTACACATGCACTTTGAAAACGGTCATAGTCTAATTGATACCAAGTGGGTTATTCAAAGTCACATCGTCGCCATGTTTTTGCCATCGCTGTTTGTGCCGAGCCTGATAAGGCGCTTTGGCGAAGTGGGTTTAATCGGTATGGGTGCAGCGGCTTTTCTGGTGGCGATGGCGGTAATTTTTTCCCGCTATGAATTTATTAATTATTGGTTGTCATTGGTCTTGCTGGGCATCGGCTGGAATTTTTTATTCGTTGGCGGCACCACCCTGTTACCACAGAGCTATAGAGAATCAGAGCGGTTTAAGGTGCAGGCTTTTAATGATTTCACCATATTTGGTGTGCAATCCTGTAGCGCTTTGATGGCTGGCTGGCTGCTGAGCAGAATCGGCTGGCAAAACGTACTACTAACGACGATCCCGGTGCTTGGCGTGTTGGCGATGGTGGTTTGTTACTGGCTTTGGTCAAGGCGGAGACAGGCTGCTTATTAGCAATGACAGGTATTGGTAAAAGTGCCAGTGAAATCGTAAAAAAGCCCTTCGTTTGAAGGGCTTTTTTACGATTGAGAGGGAGTTTCTAACCCAATAGCAAGGAAAGAGCATTAACCAATCATACTGTAGCCACCACTAGCACTAAGTACCTGACCGGTAATATACCCTGCAACTTTCTGAGAAGATAAAAACACCACGGCGTTAGCCACATCTTCTGGCCTGCCAATGCGTTTTAAAGGCAGGGATTTGGCGATAGCCGCGAACTGGTCTTCAGTGAACATGGAGTCTTTGTCTACCCACATGCTGTTTTCGCTGGTTTCGTCGGTGGTTGCTGGCACGGTTACGCCGGGGCAGACACAATTACAACGAATATTGTTGCGACCATTCTCCTTGGCGATGGTTTTCATGAAGCTATTGGTGGCAGCCTTTAAACCACCGTATACCGCCTCTCGGGGTTCGCCCTGGCGGCTGGCGTCAGAGCTGATCGAAACGATCGAGCCACCGCCATTGGGGGCCATATATTCAAGCGCGATCTTGGTGCAGTTTAGATTGCCCACGTAGTTTATTTTGATTAGTTTTTCCCACAGGTCCGGCGTCGTCTGGGTGAAAAACATCAGTTTGTCCCAGCCGACATTATTAACCAGGCAATCGACGCCGCCATAGGCCTTTGCCGCTTGCTCAAACATACTTTCGACATTAGCCAGGTCAGTGATATCTGTCTTTACGACTTGCACAGCCGAGGCCCCGGCCTTTTTCGCTAGAGCCGCGACTCGCTCACCTGCCTCGGTATCGAGATCAGCAATAGTGATATTGGCGCCTTCTTCGGCGAATTTAAGGACGATAGCACGACCAATATTGGATGCGCCGCCGGTAACAATCACAGATTTTTCTTTAAGGTCTAGATCCATTGAGATGGCTCCTGGAAATTGGGCAGATGGTTTAAATAGTTGGATTCCTATAGCGCTTTTTAAGTAGCCTTATTCCACGTAATTCTACTTTACGTAACTTTACTTTACGTACTTGCGGAATTCCGGCGGGCGTTTTTCCTGCAGGGCATTGACGCCTTCGCGAGATTCATCCGTATCATAGTACAGTTTCAGCGCCTGTAGACCGAGGCTGCCAATGCCGCGGATATGTTCGGTTGAGGCGACGAAGGACCTTTTGGCAATGGCGATGGCCGTTGGACTACGTTCGGCTAGCTCCGCACACCAGGCGGTGACTTCTTCATCCAGCTTATCGTCGGCGACAACAGCATTAATCAAGCCCATTTCGAGAGCCTCCTGGGCGCTATAGCGTCGGCACATATACCAGATTTCTCGGGCCTTCTTTTCACCGACCACATGGGCTAAATAAGCAGTACCAAAGCCTGGATCGACCGAACCCATTTTCGGCCCTACCTGACCAAACTGAGCGCTCTCGCCCGCGATTGTGATATCGCACAGGGTGGCCAGCACATTGCCGCCACCGATGGCATAGCCCTGAACGCGGGCGATAACCGGCTTGGGCACGTCGCGAATGATTGTGTGTAATTCTTCCACCGGCAGACCGATAGTGCCACGACCATCGTACTGACCGTCGTGGGAGGATTGGTCGCCGCCGGTACAAAATGCTTTGTCACCGGCGCCGCCAAGCACAATAGCGGTTATGTCATTGCTCCAGCCTGCTTTTTGAAAAGCTTTAATCAACTCTTCGCAGGTGGTGCCGCGAAAGGCGTTATACACCTCTGGACGATTAATGGTGATATAGGCGGTGGTGTCTTTTACTTCGTAAATAATATCTTGAAAGTCCATGGTGCAGTTTTCCTCGGCTATTCGTGCGAATTGGATCGCGGGTTGGTGGAATAAATCAGTTAATTGAAGTTGGGCTGGCGCTTTTCGAGAAAGGCTTTGGTGCCTTCCTTAACATCGTCGCTGGCCAGTGCTGGCCCAGCCAGGTCAAGCTCGAGTTGCAGCCCTGCATCGAGATTTAGCTCAAGGCCCCGATTGACCAATTGTTTCATAGTTGACAGGCCAGAGGAACTTTTCAGGGTAAGCGCCTGGCAATAGTCGAGCGCCGCGGTAGATAGTTCGGCATCCGCCACGACATAGTTGACGAGACCCCATTCCAACGCCTGCTGAGCAGAAATCCATTTCGCCGTGAAAAACAAATCCATGGCTCGACGCCTGCCGATCAGGCGAGTTAAACGCTGACTACCACCCCAGCCGGGTACCAGACCAAATTGAGCATGCTGATCACCGAGTTGCGCGCTTTCGGCCGAAAATACAATATCGGCGGACATCAGTAATTCGAGCCCACCGGCCAATGCCAGGCCTTGCTGGGCGACCACGATTGGCAACGGGCTATTTTCCAGTCGTCTAAATGTATCGAGTCCCGTTTGCAAAAAGTGTTTGACGGCACTCGCTTCGCCGCGAAAAGAAGACACTTCCTGCAAGTCGGCACCGGTGCAAAAGTGCTTACCCTCGGCTTTGATCAGTACACAGCGAATATCGTCGTCGGTTTCAAATTCATCAAGGGCTGCGTTAATGGCCTCGTGAGCCGCCATAGACAGGCAGTTGAAGAGTTTTGGTCGATTCAAAGTCATGATGCCGACTTGGTTCGCGCGCTCTATGACAACAACGTCTTCTGTGATTTTTTTATCCTCTTGTTATTTTAGTAGTGTTTAACTTAGCGCGTAAGCCCTAGATTTTTCCTACGTAACTTCGCGCAATCACCATTTTCATAATTTGTGCGGTACCGTCACCAATTTGCATGCCCAAGACATCGCGTAGCCGTTGGGCAAAGGGTAATTCTTCGCTATAACCGCCGTGACCGTGAATAAGCAGGCATTGATGGGTGATATCGAAGGCGAGCTTGGGTGCCCACCATTTGGCCATGGCCGCTTCTTTAGTGTGATCTAAACCCTGGGATTTTAGCCACAGCGCTTTTAAGCAAACCATCCTTGCGCCTTCCAGTTGGGTTTCAGCTTCGGCAAGAGGAAAGGTGATGCCCTGGTTTGCAGCCAGGGGCTTGCCGAATGTTTCTCGCTCCTGAATGTACTGCCAGGTTTCGTCAAGGCAATTACGGGCGACGGCGAGGCACTGCAAGCCGATTAAAGCGCGGCTAAAATCAAAGCCCTGCATGACCTGAATAAAGCCCTGGCCTTCATCGCCGACCCGATAGCGAGCATCGATTTTTACGTCGTCAAAAAACAGCGAGCCGCGCCCGACTGATTTCTCACCAAGATCTTCAAAGCGCCCCCGGCTAATCCCCGGCGTGTTCAGGTCGACAATAAATGCCGAGACGCCTCGGGCCTTTTCTTCCTGCGTACCAGTACGGGCAAAGAGTACGGTCATATCGGCTTGTTCAGCCATAGAGATAGAGGTTTTTTCGCCATTAAGGATATAACTATCGCCGTCCCGTACCGCACTCAGGCTTAGATTCGCCGCGTCTGAACCACCTTTGGGCTCGGTAAGGCCGACACAGACGAGGATTTCACCGCTACACATTTTCGGGATGATCTCTTCGATCACCTCGGGCCGCCCGTGCCTGACAATACAGCTCGATAATAGCGAATGATTAATGGGCACATAGGCGACATTCATATCACCTTCGGCGATGATTTCAGTGATCAAGCCTGAGGTGAGAACATCCAGGCCGCTGCCCCCAAGACTCTCGCTCACTTCCGGTGCTAAAAAGCCCAGCTGGCCCATTTCCAGAATTAGGTCTCGACCGAAGACACCTTCCTGTTCACGGGTTTTATAAAAAGGCGCGAGTTTTTCAGCAGAAAATTTTCTGGTGGTGTCGAGTATCGACTCCTGAAAGTCTGATAAACCAAAATCCATAATTATGTATCCGTGCAGCGGCAATGGTTGGGCAAAAAGTCAGCCGCGCATCATAAGAACAGGCCCTGATATGTGTCAACACCGCACCAAAATTAGGTATTAGAGTTTCATAAGTTGATGTATATTTACGCAATTGGAAAAACAACAAATAACAACCAGCGGGTATGATGATGACACAGCCACAGTTAGGTCAGGGTAGTGAAAACAGAGTGCTAGCCCAGAGACTATTTTTGAGGCTTTATCAAACAGTCAATATCAGTTTGCGGGCGGTATCCAGGGTGCTGATTGGTGTTGGTATGAGTCCCCAGCAGTGGTCCATCCTGGATTCCCTGTCTCGTCCAGACCTCGTCGAAGGCATGACGGTGAATGGCCTGGTGGAATATCTGATGGTAAGCCGGCAAAGCCTTAACGGCGTGCTAAAGCGTATGGAAGATCTGAATTATATTGAGCGGGTCATTAATCCCAATGACCGGCGATCACGAAAAATACGACTGACTAAGCACGGTAGAGAAGTGTGGGGTAAGGCTTGTGATGAGACTCAACAGTTCTATCAAGAAAGTCTCAAGCACATGAGCGAAGAGGAAATAAATGCAAGCATTGCAGCATTTGAACAAATACAGGCTAATGTCAAGGCGCTCTAAAGCAAACCCCGTTGGTCGGCTCTCACTGCTCTGTCAGGCATCGACGTTTATATACAAGGTTTATATACAAAGTCACTCGCTAAGCTGAGGTTTGTCCAGTTACTAACGAATTCACCGATCTTGAAGGTCATTTTGAAGCCAATCTTGAAGGACATTTTGAAGATAATCTTGAAGATGAGCGCTGGATGACCCATGCCCTTAGCCTGGCTGAGCGGGCGGAGGCCGAAGGGGAAGTGCCGGTTGGCGCTGTGCTTATTCGAGACGGTAAAATACTGGCAGGAGGCTGGAACTCGGCGATAAATAGCACCGACCCCACCGCCCATGCAGAGATAGTCGCACTGCGCGGTGCAGCACAGGAGGCCGGTAATTACCGGCTGCCTGGTGCAACTCTGTTTGTCACTCTGGAGCCATGTGTAATGTGCGTTGGCGCGATGATTCATGCGCGAATTTCACGTCTGGTATTTGCCGCTACTGAACCCCGTGCTGGTGCGGTGACTAGCCAGTTGTCACTGCTAGACCTGAACCATTTCAATCATCGTATTGCTTGGCGTCAGGGAGTGTTAGCCGATCAGGCCGGTGCCATGTTGACGGATTTCTTTCGTCATAGACGCCAGACCAAATAGTTATTGCGGATTATCTTTGCGTTAAGAGCTTTTCCGATAGCGGCGTGATTTGAGCGTCAGCGCATTACAGCGGTAATACGAGATCGCTATGAAAATTATCTACCGTTGATAAATCATTTTCCAATAAGGCTTTGTGCCTGGTTTTTTGAACGTCATGCCACTGCAAAATGGTTCTAAAATGCCTGATATTCTGGACATATTGCACCGGCTCATGGCCCCGGGCAAAACCATGTTTGACAGTTTGGAAATACTTTTTTTGCCGTAATAATGGCAGATACTCGCGGACATCACGCCATAAATGCGGGTCACGCTTTGCTCGTTCGGTTAATACTCTGGCGTCCTCCAAGTGGCCCATGCCGATGTTGTAGGCGGCGAGAGCAAACCAGGTTCGATCCGGCTCTTCGATATCATCGGGAATGCGCTTAAGTATACTCTGGAAATATCGCGCGCCACCGTTAATACTTTGACCGGGGTCTAGACGATCTTCAATCGCTAGTTCTGTCGCCGTAGTCTGGGTCAACATCATTAGGCCGCGCACGCCAGTAGGTGAAGTCGCTAGCGGGTTCCAGTGGGATTCCTGATAGGCCATGGCAGCCAGTAGTCGCCAGTCTATGCTATGTTCACTTGCAGCCGATTCAAATAGCGCCTGAAAATCACCGAGGCGCTGATTAACCCGGGTCATAAACAGTTGCGAGCCACCGACGCTAAACTCATCGGTATGCTCATAGAATCGAGTTTTGAGTTGTTGTAAGTCGCCACTGGCTTCGAAATCTCGCAGAAATCGATTGGCGGCTTTAATTAAACTGGCGTCGCCATGACCGGGAAATGCCCAGGCAACGGGTTCATCGTCGGTCAGATCAAAAGCAGCACGTGCGTTAGGGTACAGGCTCCGGTCTATGGTATAGGCGGTGGAGTCGATCAGCGCATAGTCGGCTTTGCCCTCGTGCACCATCTGCATCAGTTGAAGCATTTCAGTATCGCGAAGCGCCTGCCATTGCAATTGTGGATACTTGGGTTGAAGTTTTCTCAGGTGCTCCTCATGGGAGCTATTGGCAACCACCAGAAAGCGACCGCCGATGACGTCTTCAATGGTTTTGGGGCGGGGTTGGGCCAGTCGGTAGACCAGTGTTTGTCTAACAAAACTATAGGGTTCTGAAAAACGCAGATACTGCTGCCGATTTTCAGTGACGGTTAAGCCTGCGCCGGCAAGTTGACCGCGTGGTCCGCCAAGGGCGTAGAGCAGAGCGTCCAGGTCATCAATGATCGTCACTTCGAGGTTTACGCCGAGGCTGTCAGCAAACGCTTTGGCGAGAAAGTACTCAAAACCATTGCTGCCTTTGGCATCTTCGAAGTAGGTCTGTGGCCCCTCGAAGGTAATAATACTGAGCGTATTCGCGCCGATCACCTGCTCAAGCACTGTCCGGCTGCGACTGGTGCTGGTGATCAGGGCTAGTGCCGTCAGCATAAACAACAGGGCAAATCGGTACGCCAGTTTTTGGGACGCTAATAGACGCAATTTCATGGTGCTAGGGTAAAGTGTTTTGTCACTGGCTTACAGGACGTATTCGACAAATCACATTAACCGATTTGTGTCGGTAGCTGAGCCGATGCCTGAAATTGCGCCAAAGGCTAGCCGCTTGAGGCAATTCAAGTACAATACGCGGGCAATTTATTCCCCCAAATTTGTTGAGATATCAATTAATGCTGACCCTTCGTGGCGCTCCGGTGTTATCGGCTTTTCGCAGTTCCAAATTGCATACTGTTCTGGCCGACACAATCCCAGCGATTGAGTCCGTCTATGGGGAATACGTACACTTTATCGACGTTGCTACGCCACTATCTGATAACGATACACGGACACTCGAAGCTATTCTTGAATACGGTCCGAATCAGATTCGGCAGCGACCCGAGGGGCAGACTTTATTGGTTGTACCCCGCCCAGGCACTATTTCACCCTGGTCCAGTAAGGCCACCGATATTGCTCGCAATGTCGGTTTGCAAAGCGTCAAACGTATCGAGCGAGGTGTGCTTTACTATCTCGAAAGCAGGCGTGAGCTGACAGAATCTGAAGTTTCCACCGCCTCGGCTTTGCTGCATGACCGCATGGTAGAAGTGGTGATGACTGCCCTGGAACAGGCCGAGCAGCTGTTTGCCAGTTATCCCGCCAAGGAGCTGCTGAGTATCGATATTCTAGGCCAGGGTCGATCTGCTCTTATTGACGCCAACCAAAGTCTTGGCTTGGCCCTGGCCGACGATGAAATAGATTATCTGCTGGATAATTTTACCTCTCTAGCCCGCAACCCAACCGATATTGAATTGATGATGTTTGCGCAGGCCAACTCCGAACATTGTCGGCACAAAATCTTCAATGCCAGCTGGACTGTGGATGGACAGGAGCAGGCCAAATCACTATTTGCGATGATTAAAAATACCCGCGAGCAACATGGCGAGGGTGTGTTGTCCGCCTACTCAGATAACGCAGCGGTCATTACCGGCAGTAGCGGCGGGCGTTTTTTCCCTGTGCCGGGCGAGCATAGCTATCAGTATCATAAAGAGCCTGTGCATCTACTGATGAAGGTTGAAACCCATAATCATCCCACCGCGATTGCGCCTTTTCCCGGGGCTGGGACGGGTTCTGGTGGTGAGATTCGTGACGAAGGTGCAGTGGGTCGGGGCTCTAAACCCAAGGCCGGTTTAACGGGTTTTAGTGTCTCCAATTTGCGCATCCCTGATTTCACCCAGCCCTGGGAGGCAGACGACTACGGCAAACCTGGTCGTATTGTTTCGGCTCTCGACATCATGCTCGAAGGTCCTATCGGCGGTGCCGCCTTTAATAATGAATATGGCCGGCCCAACCTGTGCGGTTATTTCCGCAGTTTTGAGATGAACTTCGATGGCGAGCGTCGCGGCTACCACAAGCCGATTATGCTGGCCGGTGGCTATGGGAATATCCGCGCCGAGCATGTGCAAAAAACCGAGTTTGCGCCAGGTCATAAACTGGTGGTACTGGGTGGCCCCGCTATGTTGATTGGCCTCGGTGGTGGTGCTGCATCGTCTATGGCTTCCGGTACCAGCAGCGAAAACCTGGATTTTGCGTCGGTACAACGTCAGAACCCGGAGATGGAGCGCCGCTGTCAGGAAGTTATCGACGCTTGTTGGCAGTTAGGCGATAACAATCCGCTGGCCTTTATTCACGATGTCGGTGCCGGCGGTCTGTCCAATGCGCTCCCCGAGTTGGTTAAAGACGGCGGTTGCGGTGGCCGTTTTGAATTGCGCGATGTGCCCAATGCTGAGCCGGGTATGTCGCCACTGGAAATCTGGTGTAATGAAGCACAGGAGCGTTATGTGCTAGCGATTGCCGAACAGAACCTGTCGGATTTTGAAACCATCTGCTTGCGTGAGCGCTGCCCCTACGCTGTGGTTGGCGAGTCGACTGAGCAAGAATATATAAGACTCACCGATCAGGACGCAGATAGCCAACCGATAGATTTGCCCATGTCAGTGTTATTCGGTAAGCCACCGAAAATGCATCGTGATGTTAAGAGTAAGGCAATTACGGCTAAGAAGTTTTCGACGGCCAATATTGACATTACCGAGGCAGTTGAACGGGTATTACGCCAGCCATCGGTCGCGAGTAAGAACTTTCTAATCACCATCGGTGATCGTTCCATTACGGGCATGGTCAGCCGAGATCAGTTGGTGGGGCCGTGGCAAGTGCCGGTGGCGGACTGCGCGGTGACCACCGTGACATTCGATAGCTACGCTGGTGAAGCCATGGCCATGGGTGAGCGTACACCCCTGGCCCTGTTGAACGCGCCCGCCTCAGGGCGTATGGCCATTGCCGAGGCGATAACCAATATCGCAGCGGCCCGAATTGGCCAGCTAGGTGATATTAAACTGTCAGCCAACTGGATGTGCGCGGCGGGCCATCCGGGTGAGGATGAAAAGCTTTATCGCACTGTAGAAGCGACGGGTATGGAGCTATGTCCCGCACTCGGCATCGCTATTCCCGTGGGCAAAGATTCTATGTCCATGCGCACCGAATGGCAGCCGAGCGATGAAACGCGGGCCGTCACGTCGCCTTTGTCATTGGTGATTTCTGCTTTTAGTCCGGTTGTTGATGTCCGTAAAACCGTGACGCCGCAGCTTCGCGCTGATGTCGGCGAAACAGTGCTCCTGTATATAGATTTAGGGCAGGGTAAATATCGACTGGGTGGTTCAATGCTTGCTCAGGTCTATGGGCAGCTCGGTAGCGAGGCGCCTGATCTGGATGATCCCGCCGTACTGAAGAGTTTTTTTGCCGGCTTGCAGGCATGTCTTGAACAGGAATTTATTTTGGCTTATCACGACCGCTCCGACGGCGGACTGATTGCCACGCTATTGGAGATGAGCTTTGCCGGCCATGTTGGAATTGATGCTGGATTGCCCAGTTCAGACGATCCCTTAGCTATGCTGTTTTCGGAAGAGTTGGGTGCGGTGATTCAAGTACGCAGCCGGGATGAAGATCGCGTATGCGCCCTGTTTGCATCGAATCGCCACGGAGCGACTATTTCGCCAGTTGTCATCGGCGCTGTAAATAGCCGGGATAGGATTACCATTAAAAGTAGTGGGAGTATTTTAGTAGATGCACAGCGCAGCCAATTACAGCAAACCTGGTCGGAAACCAGCTATCGGATGCAGGCGTTGCGGGACAATCCGGATTGCGCCGCGCAGGAATTTGCGAACATCATTAGTGATGATCCTGGCCTCAGCCTGCAAACTAGTTTTGATGCTAGCGATGATATCGCCGCGCCATTTATAAACACTGGCGTCAGACCACGTTTGGCAGTGCTTCGAGAGCAGGGTGTCAACGGCCAGCTCGAAATGGCTGCAGCCTTTGATCGCGTGGGTTTTTCTGCGGTTGATGTGCATATGAGCGATATTATCGCCGGTGATATTGATCTTGCCGACTTTAAAGGTTTGGCGGCCTGTGGTGGTTTTTCTTACGGTGATGTCCTGGGTGCGGGGCAGGGTTGGGCAAAAACAATTCTGTATAACAGTCAGGTGCGAGACATATTTGCCGCGTATTTTGCGCGACCCGATAGCTTTACCCTGGGTATTTGTAATGGCTGCCAGATGTTATCCAATTTAAAGTCGTTGATTCCCGGCGCCGACTTATGGCCGCGATTCGTGCGCAACACCTCAGAGCAATTCGAAGCCCGCGTCGCCTTGATAAAAATAGAATCATCCCCATCCGTGTTATTAGATGGCATGGCGGGCTCCTATATTCCCATCGCCGTGGCTCACGGTGAAGGCCGGGCCGAGTTTGCCGATGATCCGACTGGTCAGTATGGGCTACAAGAGGCGGATAAATCCGGCATTGCAGCCATGCGCTATAGTGATAATCATGGCGTGGTAACCGAAAGCTACCCGGCAAATCCCAATGGGTCCCCGGGAGGTCTGGCGGGCTTGACCTCTAGCGATGGGCGGGTGACGATCATGATGCCCCATCCGGAACGAGTATTTCGAGCCGCGACTAATTCCTGGTATCCCGAAGGTGAGGGAGAAGATGGAGCCTGGTTACGGCTATTCAGAAACGCAAGAGTGTATACACAATGAATGAACAAGTAGTAGCAAATGAACTGGGTAATATTGTTGAAATTACACAGGATAACGCCCAGCAGATATTGGTAGAGGAATCCGCAAAACGGCTAGTGGTGATAGATTTCTGGGCCGACTGGTGTGCCCCCTGTAAAGCCTTAATGCCAATCCTGGAAAAACTTGCCAACGAATATAATGGCGAATTTTTGCTGGCCAAAGTTAATGCCGACGAACAACAGGAAATCGCGGGACAATTTGGTATTCGCAGCCTGCCCACCGTGATATTTATGAAAGACGGTAAACCTATCGACGCGTTTCAAGGGGCTGAGTCCGAGGCTGGGGTGCGAGAAAAATTAACCCAGCACCTGGGTGCCGGCGGCGAAAATATGATGGCGGCAATACAGCAAAAACTTGCCGACGGAGATTTTGAGGGCGCTCTCGAAGATTTGCGTCCGGCCCACGCTGAGACACCGCGCTACGATATCTCCATGTCCCTCGCCTATACCCTGATGCAACTAAATCGCTGTGATGAGGCCCAGACGGTCATGGAGGCTATCCCTGATGAAGAGTGCACTGCTGAGCATGAACAACTTCTGGAGCAAATAGAGCTAAAACGACTGTCAGGTAAATCGCCGGAAATTCAGGCTCTGGAAGCGCAGGTCAGTGCCGATCCCGACAATATGGAATTAGCTTTTGAACTCGCCGTCCAGCTCACCAGCGCCAATGCGTTCAAAGACGCGCTAGCTTTGTTATTTGATGTCTTGACGAAAAACAAAGAGTTTAAAGACGGCGGCGCGAAAAAGGCTTTTCTTGAAGCTCTGGCTGGGCTGGGTAAAGGTGATCCAGTTGCAGTGGATTACCAGCGTAAGTACTTTAATCTCCTCCATTAGTTTGGACTGGAATTTTAGTCATAGGCCGTTGCTGATCGACGGGCGCAGCCTTGTTTAAGCTCTGTTTTTATGTCCCGAAAAGTCATTTGGATATTATTAAAGAAGCTGTGTTTGCCGCCGGGGCAGGCCGAATAGGCGATTACGAATATTGTTGTTGGCAAGCTTTGGGGGAGGGCCAGTTTAGACCTTTGGCCGGAAGCAGCCCACATATCGGCGAGCTAAATAAGTTAACGACAGTTGCAGAGTACCGGGTTGAACTGGTTTGTCAGGATAAGTTTATTGGCGCTGTGATTGACGCATTACAGGCAGCTCACCCCTACGAAGAACCTGCTTTCGATGTAATTAAACTGGAAGACATCGATTCATAAAATCTACGGTGAAATCAAGTCAGCGAATAATCGTTACAGTATTAACCTCTCAAGTATATCAAATAAATCTAATAATGAAGCCTGCCAGATAGAACGATTATATTTAGTTCGCCTCGGTCTTGTTAGCGCCTCTATCCTTAAGGTTAGTTCCCTCAATAGCTTTCCCGTCAAGGGCAGCTTCTTGAGTATTGGTCGCCTGAATCGTCGCGAGGCCAATATAAAGACTGGCGCCGAGCACCATTAAACCCCCACCCAGGTGATGCCAGCCCAGGGGTTCGCCCAGAATCAAATAAGCCATTAGTGCCGCGTAGACCGGTATCAGGTTCATGTAGATCGCAGAACGGGCTGGGCCAATAAGTTGAACCCCTTGGTTCCACCAATACATGCATAGTATGGAGGGACCGATGCATACAAATGCCAGGGCAAATAGCACGAAAGTATTTATTTCCGGTGTGATATAAGTTGCTTCCCACGCAGCCATGGGCAGTACCGGTAACACTGCAACAAACAGACCCAGAGCGGTGACTTCCATGGCGGTCAATTGATTCATCAGTCGTTTACCCAGTATGCCGTACACTGCCCAGGTAAAGACCGCACCCAACACGAGCAGATCTCCACGATTAAATTCCAGATGTACCAGCGCTATTACATTGCCGCCACTCACAATCCAGGTAATGCCAGCAATGGTGACAACAATGGCTAGCCACAACGCTCTGCCCAGTTTTTCGCCAAGTACCGCAGCGGCCAACAGCGCTGTGGCCATGGGAATAAAACCGTTGAGCAGGCCAACATTCAACACCGAGGTATAACGGAGTCCGTAATAAAATAATACCTGGAATAGAATTACGCCACAGATGCCCATCATAATGACCGCAGGCCAATCGGTCACACGCCGCCATAGATCCCTGCGGCCAAAAAACCATACCACTCCGGCAAAAACCAGCGCGCCAATAACTGAACGTACCGCCACAATAAACAGAGGGCCAACAAAATCTCGGAGTATTCGGCCAAACAAAATATTTCCAGCCCACATAAAGCAGGCAGCGTTTAACAGCAACATAGCTTTTAAGCTGGAATTATTTTTTATAGACATGAGTGAAATTTAAGAGCCTTGAACGATTACTGCAATGGGTTATATTGGCGATCTAACCATTAACCCGCGAGGGAAATCTATGAAAGCGTTACGCAACTGGATGATTTGTGTTGGCATATTTTATGTACTTAATTTAGTTATGGTCTGGCCTTCGCTGTGGGCAGCACAAATTCCGAATATGTACCCCGACATTAATCTCTATCAGGGTGAGCCTGTGTTTCAGCTAGTGCTCGACGCCTGGTTGGTGGTCGGCCTGGGTCTTGCAGCCATTGGCGTCGTTCTACTAGCGGGTGCTCGGCAACCTTTGCGCTACTACCCGGCGCTAATCCCCATTGTTATTCTCACCGAAATCGTCTTTGGCATCTGGGATGTCTACAGCGCCATGGGCTACCAGGCGGTATCGTTGGCCATGATCACCATGACGGTTCACATCATTATCATCGTCAGCGGCTTATGGGTATGGCGTAAGGCTAAGGCCGCGGATACTGCAATGCCTTGATGGCTGCATCGCCCTGGGGTCAGTGGTTTGTGTGCAGGACTATTTAATAAAAACGCCTGAATCTTAATAAAAACCCCTGAATAGAGAGGGGAGCTTGATTCGACAGGCTCAAGCTCCGCACCTATTAGCCCATGCCGCCTAGCCCATGCCGCCACCGGCAACATGCAAGGTTTGTCCGGTAATATAAGACGCTTCATCTGCCGCCAGAAAAGTGATCGCGGCGGCTTCTTCGTCGGGTGTGCCAAATCGGCCCATAGGCGTATCCCGCAAGGTCTGCTCATAGACATCCATCATGCCCTTTTCATCGACCTCAGTGAGCGGGCTGGGGTTACGGGGGATGGCCCGCTCGCCGACATCGACACCGCCGGGGGCGACACAGTTGATACGTATCCCATAGTCCGCCAGTTCCATCGACAGGCAGGTGGTAATCGCCTGAACACCGCCTTTGGCCGCTGAATAGGGCACTCGGTTTATACCCCGGGTCGCAACTGAGCCAACATTCACAATGGCACCAGCACGCTGTTCGATCATATAGGGGATCACCGCTCGGCAGCTCCAGAGGGTCGGCCACAGGGATCGCTGCATCTCTTTCTCGATCTCATCATCGGCGTATTGCCAAAACGGTTTTGTCCAGATGGTGCCGCCGACATTGTGTACCGACACATCGATGCGCCCGTAGGCTTCCTGGACCTCCGACATCAATTGTCGAGTACCATCGCTGGTTTCAAGATCGACCAGGCTGATCCTTCCAGTGCCCCCGGCGGCCTCGATTTCTGCTAACACTTCTATCGCTTGCGGTTCAGCGCGGTCGGCAATGGTGACGCGCGCACCCTCGGCAGCAAACCGCAGCGCGCAGGCTTTACCAATACCCTGAGCCGCACCGGTGACGATAACCGACTTGTCGGTAAATCTGGAAGCATTCATTTATTATTTCCCCAGGAGCTGGCTCTCAAATATAGAGTCCCTCCAACAGATGGCAGCTCTAAAAGTTCAAGTTAGCAGCTGCCGAATCGGAAAGTTTGTTTAGCCGATTCTTAATTCAAGCAAAGCCTCAAGTCAAATAAAACCTTTGCCCGCCGCCAGGCTCGCGGTCTGGATCATCGCCGTTTGGATCATTTCGTGGTGAGCGGTACCTTTACCGACGATATCGAAGGCGGTGCCGTGGGCGACCGACATTTGCAGGTAGGGAGGGCCGATAATCAAGGCGCAATTGCCAACAAACCCCCAGGTCTTGACAGCGATATGGCCCTGGTCGTGAAGCATGGCGAGTACGGCATCATAGACGCCTTCAATACAATGTCGAAAGATGCTATCCGGCGCGATTGGCCCCTTGGCGTCTATGCCAATGGCTTTGGCGCGCTCGACACCGGGCTGAATTTCCTCCTCATCTTCTACGCCAAAAGCGTGGGCGTTGAGTCCCGACACCCCGATGCGTGGGTTACTGATACCCCATTCTTCCAGGCGAGCGTGCATGACTTTCAGTGCATCAAAGACCAGATCGCTACTAATATCATCGCAAGCCTGACGCAGGGGAATATGATCGGTAACGTGCATGACCCGCAACGGGCCACTGATCAAAAACAGATAACTAGACCCAGGCACCACCTGGATAACCTTGTCCAACACGTCGGCCATTTTCATGGCGATGGAGCTTATCGGCCCCATGACCACGCCAGCTACTTCGCCGGACATGGCCAGCTGTTCGGCCTCATCCAGCCAGTCCGCACACACCTGTCCGCAGATGGCATTGTCTTCTCCAAGGGTGACATCGTTGATATCGAGCTTGCCGGAGTCGAGTATTTCGATTACATCGGAGGAATCACTCAGCTGGTCAACGGATTCGATAACCCGAACCGGTAAGTCCAGCCCCGCAAAACCAACCGCTCTTTCCATAGCCGCCGCCGAACCTAGTAGTACAGGTTTGGAGTGTTTATGAACCTCGCCAGAAGCCCAGGCTTTGGCAATGATTTCAGGGCCGATGCCGCAGGGGTCGCCAATCATAGTAACGATGGTAGGTCTTGAATCAGTCATGTCCTGTATCCTTTATTAGGTAAATGTAAAGCAATTACTAGGCGAAGAATTTTTAAATCACCATGCCGGTATTCACTAACAACAACGAAATGATTAAAGCAACTTTCTGGAATTGATGAAAGCCCACCCATCATAAGCGCTTCAGCAACCTAAACGCTTACAGCACCCACAACCAGACTGGCAGGGAGACGAAAAATAGCGCGGTACTAGTCACCAGGATGGCTGCGAGCAATTCTGTGTTCAGCTTAAAGCGTTCACTCAATATTAGCGTCGCCATCATGGTTGGCGTAGCGGCCAGCAACACGGTGCTTTTAACGACTTCGCCTTCACCAAGGGTTGCCATACCCAGCGTAAATACCACTCCCGGCACTAATACCAGCTTTACCACCGAGGCTAGCAACGATAGCTTCCAGTAGCGAACCATACCGGCCATCGAGAGCGACATGCCTACGACTAACAACATGGCATGCATCGTCGTGTTGCCCAGCATACGAGCCGAGGTTTGTACAAAGTCGGGCAACTCAATGTTGGCAACATTTAAAATAATGGCAAACAAAAATGCCCAGATAGGTGGCAGGCTAAAAAACGTTTTCAAAAAGCTACGCAGGCCACCCGTGTCAGTGTCCAGATCGCTCCAGCGGGAAATAATCCAGATGCCGACTATCCACAACATCGGGCTGACGGCGAGTACATCCATGTAAATGGCAAAGCGAGTCGCTGCCTCACCCTGTTCGGCACGGAGCAACGGTACCCCCAGAGAAATAATATTGGCATAGGCACAGCCCAACAGCAGCACGGCCAGCTCGGGTTTGCCCATGCCAGTGGATTTGAGATAGGGCTTAAACAGTAGACTGATCAACATGGCAGCAATCATGCCGGCATTAAAGAGCATAGGCGCGGAGATCGCTTCAAAGGACAATACGACGCTGGGGATAATGGCGATAATCAAAGCCGGGTAAAACAAATTCATCACCAGGCTACCGATAACCGAACGCACTTCTCCAGTGCTAACGCCGCCTGGCTCAACACGTCGCCATATCACACCGGCCAGGATAATCACCGCACTGGGTAGTAGAGCCTGTTGAATGACCAGCAGTATTGAATGATCCATAAGATTTTTTAGACTATCCTTTCAGTACAGTGGACGGCGGATTGCCTTGCCGATGGCTCACCTAGGCAGCAGCTGGCCAACACCAAAATTAGTTGTTCGCAATGAGTTTACGTCAACAGAAGCGGATGTCGAAGGAGAATGATTATGCCCAAACCCATTAAGTTGAACGCCTTACTGGATACGTCAGGAGTGCTGGGCGCAGTCCGCTGGCAGCCCTCAGTGGTGAGTAGTACCGCAACGCCGCCGCTGTTGGTTGAATATGTTGGCGATATTTCCGAAGACCGTGCACAACGATTAATGGCCCATTCTGAGGCCGCAGGTATGGCGGTATTTGGCATCAGTCAGCTGAGCTATCAGCGTGCCAGTCAGGATAAAACTGTGGTCTATCCAGTCGATTCTTACTACGTTCATGGCCAATATACATCGGTGATCGCGACCATTAATGGGGTCGCGGTGCTGCTTGATAACAAAGCTAAAATTGATGTGCAGGCTATAATCAGCAGTATGATAATGGTCGATAATAGTTAGCGGCAAATTGATTGGCGATGCACTTTTCCAGCCTGAGTGAGAGTTTTTCTAAATTGTCTGTCGATTTTTGTCGCTCTTTAAAAGAATATATTGAGATTGCTATCGGGGATCACGGCGTGATTAAACACCATGTTCCGTTCGGCTAGCTTCACCTGATCTCCTTCAGTTCGCCAGGTATCGGTCCGCGACACGATCATGCGATGCTCTTCACTATCGAGCCGATTTCGATGCACGGTCACTACCGATAACACCCGCCACTCGCTATCTATTTCGCCCGGAAACACTTCTATATTAGACACCAGGTGGCGCAGATGATTTTGTGGGTTCTCGGCCCAGACAAAGCCGGTGCGAAACCGCGATACCCGCAATTTCAGCTGGTCTTTATAATCATTAAAAATATTCGCGTCTAGCGCCCGGGCAGCATTTTCCTTTTCGTCCCGCTGATAACGCACGGGCATAGGCATGTAGTAATGTACATCGTCGCTCAGCATATCGAGCCAGTCTTCGTATTGCTCGTTATCCAACAAGCGAGCCTCGGCGAACAACAGGCCTTGCAGGGCGAGATAAGTTTCAGTGTCTACGGGGCTGCTGACAGGCAAGCGACTCATATCAACGTTGCTCCGTAGCGCGGGCCTCTTCCAGGCCATTGTAGTTTGGGATATCCGCCCAGCTCTGGGCCGACATGACCTCCTGCCAGCGTCGGTAAAAGTATCGCTGGTTTTGCTCGCAGACCAGCCCTTCGCTGACCACTCCTGGCATTTCGGGACGGGAGTGCTCTTTACCCATATCCACTGCCATATTCCAGTACACATCCTGCTGACGGGTTTGCCAGCCCTGATTGAGTCGGGTGCTGGCAACAAAGTTGTCGCCATCGTCATTGTCGAACATGCCGGCCCCGCCAAAGGTGCGACAAACATTATCGAGTATCATTTGCTTAAGATCGTCCGGCATCTCCTTCTCAACCATGGCCCAGGTCCACATCTCTATCTTGCCCGGTCCCCTGGGATGATAGACCCGTAACCAGTTTAGGCCCGGTAATATTTGCAAATTGGGGAATATGGTGATGTTCTGGTTCGCGCCCCATAAATTACGCCCTCTGAACTCTCCCAGACGATCAATCGCCGTATGCCGATTGGTATCGAGGTAACTGATCGCCCTGGAGGGGTCTGGATAAAACGCATAACCTGCGTAGCCATCAAGTATGGCCAGTACCGAATGGCCGTTCATGCCGGTTATAGAAGCCCCCAACGACGCGTCCATGTCGGTATTACCCACACTCAGCCCGACATTCATTGATGCAGCCACTGTCATTACACCGGCATGAGCCCAGCCAGCATGATAGCCATCACCGCAGACATTCTCGACCGGCATCTTCCAGTTGACTGCGTACTCTATCTTTTGGGTGGTGCCAATCAATTCGCTGCCTTCCGGCATCGCATCGAGCCACACGTCGAGGTACCACTTGATATCACCCAGGTAGTCTTCCAGTGACGGCGCTTCGGGATCAAAATTTCCAAAAATAAGGCCTTTGTAACTTGCTACCCGAGCGACCTTGCGTAGTCCGAATTTGGATTTGTCGAGCTGGTTGTGATAAGCCTCCTCCTCAAGCGGTACGCCCACCAATGAGCCGTCGGCGCCAAAACTCCAGCCGTGATAGCTGCAGACAAAGCTGCGGGCATTACCCTGATCAGCCTTGCAGATCCGGTTGCCCCGGTGGGTACAGGTATTTAGAAAGGCATTGATTGACTTGTCTTTCTGGCGAATAACCAACACTTCATCTTCACCCATAAAGGTTCTGAAATAATCGCCAGGTTCAGGCAATTGACAATCGTGGGCCAGAAATAGCCAGCACCGGCCAAACAGCCGTTCTTGCTCCAACTCGTAAATTTGTTTTTCATGGAAGATCAGTCGGCTCTGGCGCCCGGTTTTATTGTCGATTAAGTGGTTAATGTCTAACTCGTTCACATTTGACCTCCCCAGGGTTGATTTCACCAAACGGTCTTAATAAGGGTGTTTTAATTTAGCTTGCTTGGAACAAGATTAGAACGGATAAACGATATAGCGCGGTAACACCGTGGTGTCGTAAATAGCTTTTTTGCTTTTAAATTTGGCGCCACTGCCGTTTATTATTATTTCATCTTTATACAAACCTGCGACCTGAACATCTGATTTTCCCGACTCGGGCGTATAAATTATCGAAAAATTGGTTTCCACTGCATAGATGTTGTTACTTTGTTGGGAACATCGGGTGCGCTGGATAAAGTGCCGGGTGTAGTAGTCCTGGAAAGTGCCTACCCAGATTTTTTCGATAAATGTTACCCGGTCTTCTATGCGCAGGCGGTTATCGTCGTACATCAGGGCAATGGGTAGATTACGTTCGGCGTTTTCAGCGGCGATGCAGAAATAGGCGGTATCCTCGGCGGTATCGAAGGTATCGACCCAGGCATGAAAATCCTTGCTATCCAGGGCGTGAATATACCCTGCCTGGAGAGCGTCAATCTGCGCGACGGCCTCATGGTCAATGGTATTGGCGGCGACGGCGCTCATGCCAGCGCCCTCTCAAAGCCCATCACCTTACGGTAATACTCCCAGCGCGCCAGGTTGCCGGTTTCGTCATTTTGTTTGATCTCAGCTTCCAATTTATCAAAGGACTTGACGCCTTTTTGAAAAATGGCATTGCCCGGCGTGTTGCTGCCGATATGGATGCGATGAAATATCGAAGCGTCTTCCATGCTGACCATGCCACAGGGGCCCAACAAATTGGAGGACTGGCGAATCCGGTGTTTTACCATTTCTTCGTCATCGTCCTCATGACAAAAATAGGCGTAGTGCACTTCTGTTTCCTCGGGGCCGCTGGCGATGGCAAAGCGTATGTTGTAGACATTCAGATGGCGCGTGATGACCAGAGTTGGAAACAACTGAATCAGGCGCGAACCCATGTTGGCTTCGTCGCCAATAAAATCGACCAACGAGTGATCTTGAATCAGTTCGGATCGCGGTACCCGCTTCAGCTCCGCTTCAAAACCCAGATGTCCGCGTGCCATATCCATGTATTGCCGACCATCACCGCCCTGCCAATTGAGCAGGGTAAAGGCGGTATGCAGCAGCGGTGCGTGGTAACCATCATTATCGTTATAGCCTTTCCAGTTGGATTTATAACTGACCTTCTGATAGCCCAGTAAACGCAGGCGGCCATCATCGCCCAGGGCTTTAATCAAGGTTGGTTTTACCTCACCCAACCATTCGGTGAGAGGCGGCGTATCATCGTGCATGGTTATAAAAATAAGGCCATAAAAACTGTCCACCCTGGGTTGGCCCAGGGGGTAATCTTCCTGTTTGAATCCGGGGGAATATTCCTTGCTGTTGGGGCAGCCAATCAGCTCGCCCTCGGGGTTAAACAACCAGCGATGATAGGGGCATTCAAATTCAGTTTTATTGCCAAAACTAGCGGTTTCGAGCTGGTTTGAGCGGTGAGAACAGGCGTTATAAAACACTCGGTGCTCGCCGTCGTGGCCGTGGACAATTAACAGCGGTACGTTACTCAGAGTGTAGGTCTTAAAGTCACCGCGTTCAGGGAGTTCCCCCACATGAGCGACGGCGTGCCACTCGGGACCACGAAAAATCCGTTTCTGCTCGACATCAAAGAGGTCTGTGCGGACGAAGACTTCCTTGGGTACTTCGTTCATATTTTTCGGCCACTCGATACCTAATTGGGAGTTGATACCTGGGTTGGATAAATCATTCATATCTTTCTCCTGAGCTACCCTGAGTGAATGCATATTTTTAAATTAATTTATGTCTTTGTTATAGCGCGCCCGTCCACTTTATGCAATGCATTACACCAGTTTCAACGCTAAACCCCACTCGTATGTTGGTGGCCTTAAAAAATTGAAATTCCCCCGATCCATGGATGTAAAACCACCAGGACAATAAATACCAACACGGCTAAAGCCGGGTTTTTCCAGCCGATTTCAGACCACACTAGCTGATTTTTGCCGCGCAGTATCGCCACAAATGGCAGGTATGAAGTTTGCGCCATTACCTGCGCATAAGGCTCTTCCTCGAGCCGAAGTTTTTTTCGATCCATTGACAAGGGTCCCAACAACGCCAGCAACGCTAGCGAGCCAAAAAATACCAGGGATGCGCTGTCACCATTAGCCAGCACATGCAGCAGCGCCCACAACCCAATACCGAGCATACCTGGATGGCGGGTGATACGCTGAATGCCAGTAATCTGAATCTTGCCCCGGCGAAACGCCTGTTCAGATAATATTGAGTTGGGGCTGGGGGTGAGCGTGCCGACCACAAGCAGGGCAAAGGCTAGCAGATTGCCGATCAATATAAGCGGTAGAGGCAGCAAACTATCAGCCCAAATGACAGTGCCATCGCTATGGATGTAAGCAATGATCATGATCACCAGGCTGACAGCGACCAAACTTGAAAATAGCCATCTGAAGCCGACCTCACTGAGGCTGTTGACCAAACGATCCCGCAGCCGCGTACCACTAATCAGAAAGTGAATCAGAACGAAAAATAAACTTGCTGTAATCAAGATGGCCATCATTTATCACCCGAATATACGGTTTGTAATATCAGACTACACCATCATTAATATAATTGCTTTGTGCCTGGCGCTCCATAATCTTGACAGAACCGGCAGCTTTATCGACACTGCCAAGCCTTTTTAATCATATTGAGAGACGCCATGCCCAACGCCACAAGACGACCTACGCTCGATGACCTGATTGCCAGTTCGCACCGCATTGGCGAACGTGCTGCTTCTGAAGTTCGCACGGCGGAAAAAAACGGACAGCTCTCGGACGAACTGGTGCAGGACATCAATGATGCTGGCTTGATTCAAATCCTGCAGCCAGAGCGTCTTGGCGGTTTGGAAATAGGTTTTCCGGAACTGGTCGAAGTGGGTTTAGTGTTAGGTCAATATGATATGTCGGCTGCCTGGATTGCAAATATTTTGGCCATTCACCATTGGTGGGGCGCCTTGACTAGCCCGCAGTTACAGGAAGAAATCTGGGGCGACAACCCACATTGCCTGTTCGCTGATGCCTTTGCACCGCTGGGCACGGGTGAGGCGGTAGACGGCGGTTATGTGGTGTCTGGGCAATGGCCCTTCGCCAGCGGAATTCTCTGGTCGGAATGGTACGCGGGCGGCACGATCATACCCACCGGCGATGGCCAGCCACCTCGGTATCTTATGTGTTTTGTCCCGAAGAGCGATTACACCGTACTCGATGACTGGGATACCGTCGGCATGCGCGGCACCGGCAGTTGTAGCGTATCGGTTGATAAAGTCTTTGTCCCCGAACATCGAGCACTGGATCTGGGCGCCATTATGGCTGGGGCATCCATGCCGGGCCTGGAAGTTAATAAAGGCGCTATCTACCAGGTGCCCATCGTATCCGGCCTGGCTATCTCTCTGATGCCACCGGTGATGGGTGGCGCATTGGGCGCGCTTGAAGTGTTCAAAGAGCGCATGACCACGCGCACCCCGACATTTACCGATCAGGTGCAGTCTCAACTGGCCACTCAACAGGCGTTGTTAGCTGAATCCAGTGTGCGCCTCGATTTTGACCGGCAAATGCTGCGTAGTTACGCCGAAGAATTGATGATGGTTGGCAATTCAATCCTGAGCGAAGACGGCGGTGATACCGATGTTGATATTGAAGAGTTCAAAATACGGGTCGCTGGCTGGCGTGCTCAAATCGGTAAAGATTGTCGGGGTGTGATCGCAGAGTTGTTTCAAAACGGCGGCGCTGGTTCCATCTATATGGATGCGCCGCTTCAACGCTTTTGGCGCGATAGCCACGCGCTCTCGCAACACCTGGTCATGAATCACGACACAATTATGCGCAACTACGGGCTGAAGCTTTCGGGCCAGGAAATGCTTGCGGCGTTGATATAAGGTGGCTGCCATATTGGCCTATTTTTTAAAGGGCATTGCCATCTGAGATAGCTATTATGGTAGGGCCGTTATAAGGGAGCTGCTGTGACCTACGACGATATCGCCGCTAAATTAGCTTTGGAGGAAGGGGTCGAGTTATCAACCATGATGAAAACACCCTGCCTGCGTTACCTGGGAGGTTTTGTAGCAATGATGTTTGTCGATCACGATGTGCTTATTGTCAAAGTCTCTCCCGAGCGGGTTAATGAATTGATTGCCGAAGGCGTGGGTATGGAATTCAACTATACGAAAAAGCGCTTTAAGGAATGGGTTCAAATCCCGCTCGAATTTGAAGATAAATACCAAGCGTATATTAGTGAAGCTTTAGATTATGCAAAAAACAAAATTAAAAAGGTCTAAGATTTAGATAATTGAGATTCATTTGTCATGAGTTAACGCTTGTAGCTGAAATCTTGGGTTAAAACTGTTTCTCCTCGTTACACCTGCTAGTTAGAAATACCAGCAAACTTTGATTTAAAACAAACCGACTAAATTCCCTGATTGTAAAACCTCTTTTTATCCCAATATATTAACTAATCCTAATTAGTTATATGTGAGTGTATCAATGCGTCAGGAACGCTTAACCAATCAGTTACAAAATGCTTTGGCCGATGCCCAGTCTTTGGCCGTGGGTCGAGATCACTCGTCAATTGAGCCTGCGCATGTCTTGTTAGCCATGCTTAATCAACAGGGTGGTAGTGTAAAGCCAATGTTGGTGCAAGCTGGCTTTGATGTTAATACTTTAATACAAGGGCTTGAAAAGCAGCTGGATGGTCTGGCGAAGCTTGCTTCCGCCACCGGAGATGTCAGTATTTCTCCAGCGTTATCTCGGCTGTTAAATCTTGCCGACAAACATGCCCAGCAACAGGGCGATCAGTTTATCTCCAGTGAATCTGTACTTCTAGCCGCATTTGATAATAAAGATGGCGTGGCGGATTTGCTCAAGAAATCAGGTGATCAACAGGCCTTGCAGGCAGTGATTGAGAAAGTGCGAGGTGGTGAATCTGTTGATAATCCTGATGCTGAGGAAAACCGACAGGCACTGGATAAATACACTATTGATCTCACCGAGCGAGCCGAGCAGGGCAAGCTTGATCCGGTGATTGGGCGCGATGATGAGATTCGCCGCACCATTCAGGTATTGCAGCGTCGGACAAAAAATAACCCGGTATTAATCGGTGAACCGGGGGTCGGTAAAACGGCCATTATAGAGGGTCTCGCCCAGCGAATTATTAATGCTGAAGTGCCCGAAGGGCTCAAAGATAAGCGCGTATTGTCCCTCGATTTCGGCTCCCTTCTGGCTGGAGCCAAATTTCGTGGTGAGTTTGAGGAGCGTCTGAAAGCCGTGCTCAATGAGTTGGGTAAGCAGGAAGGCCGCATCATTTTATTTATTGATGAGCTTCATACGATGGTCGGTGCTGGCAAAGCCGAAGGTGCGATGGACGCAGGTAATATGTTGAAGCCAGCACTTGCGCGAGGTGAATTGCATTGTGTCGGCGCGACGACTTTGAATGAATATCGACAGTACATAGAGAAAGATGCCGCGCTGGAAAGACGTTTCCAGAAAGTCCTGGTCGAAGAACCTTCGGAAGAGGACACTATCGCTATATTGCGGGGCTTGAAAGAACGTTACGAAGTCCATCACGGTGTCGAGATAACAGACTCGGCGATTATTGCCGCGACACGCCTGTCGCAACGCTATATCACTGACCGTCAGTTGCCTGACAAAGCTATAGACCTTATCGACGAGTCGGCGAGCCGTATTCGTATGGAGATCGACTCCAAGCCCGAGGAGATGGATCGCCTTGAACGTCGTCTAATCCAGCTAAAGATTGAGCGGGAAGCGGTAAAAAAGGATAAAGATGAAGCATCACAAAAACGACTGACGAAGCTGGAAGAAGATATCGCAGCAATCAATAAGGAATACTCTGATCTGGAGGAGATTTGGAAAGCTGAGAAGTCTGTCCTACAAGGTTCAGCGCAGATTAAAAGTGACCTTGAGCAGGCGCGGCTGGATATGGATACGGCCCGAAGAGCAGGCGATCTAGAGAAGATGTCTGAGCTGCAGTATGGAGTCATTCCAGGTCTGGAAGGGCAGTTAGCATCGGTGAGTGCCGCTGAGGATGGATCAGACAAACCTGAAAAACGCCTGTTACGAAACAAGGTGACAGAGGAAGAAATCGCCGAAGTGGTGTCCAAGTGGACCGGTATTCCGGTCTCAAAAATGCTCGAAGGCGAGCGAGACAAATTGCTGCGTATGGAAGATGCTCTTCACGAGCGTGTGATCGGTCAGGATGAGGCGGTGATCGCTGTGGCTAATGCCGTGCGCCGATCGCGGGCCGGCTTATCTGACCCGAGTAAGCCTAATGGCTCTTTCCTGTTTCTTGGCCCAACCGGTGTTGGTAAAACCGAATTGTGTAAATCGCTAGCCACTTTTTTGTTCGATAGCGACGATGCCATGGTGCGGATCGATATGTCGGAGTTTATGGAGAAGCACTCGGTTGCCCGTTTGGTGGGGGCGCCACCGGGCTATGTAGGCTATGAGGAGGGTGGTTATCTCACTGAAGCCGTTCGCCGTCGTCCCTATTCAGTCTTGCTGCTGGACGAGGTAGAGAAGGCTCATCCCGATGTGTTTAATATCCTCCTGCAGGTGCTGGATGACGGTCGCTTGACCGATGGTCAGGGCCGTACTGTTGATTTCCGTAATACCGTGATCGTGATGACCTCGAACCTGGGGTCCGACATTATTCAGAATCTAGCTGGCGAAGATAATTATGAGGCGATGAAATCGGCGGTGATGGACGTGGTCGGTGTCCACTTTCGTCCGGAGTTTATCAACCGTGTCGATGAGGTGGTGGTGTTTCATCCGCTGCTTAAAGAACAAATTCGTGGCATTGCCGAAATTCAGCTGGATCTGCTTAAAGCTCGACTGTCCGATCGGGAACTAGGTTTCGAAATCAGTGATGCCGCTCTGGATATAATTTGTGATGCGGGTTTTGATCCAGTCTATGGAGCCAGACCTTTGAAAAGAGCGATTCAACAGTTAATCGAAAACCCTTTGGCCCAGGCCGTATTGGCCGCTGAATTCAACGCTGGGCAAACTATTAAAATAGATGTGGACGGTAGTGAATTGAAATTCGGTGCTGGGTAATCGACTAGTTATTGGATAAGTGTTGGGCGGGTGTTGGAAAGAGTTGTATCGCCGAATTTTAGGTGTGTATTTTTGACACCGTCGCATTAAAACGCTGCGCCCAAAAATCGCCAGGGCGCAGTTCAATAAATTCATTAATAAGGCTATGCAGGCTTTGTTCGGGCACACGATTGCCCTTTTGGCTAACTAAGCGTTGCATTTTATAATTCATGCGCGCCTCCTTATCTTCGGCGGGTGAGTCGATATCACCAAATAATTCCAGGCCAATACAAGCGTCGCGAAGTTGATCGTCGATGCCCGTGGTGCAACCTTGTTGCCAGAATAGTTCCAGTGCTTTGGTATTAATACCTTTGGGTAAATCGCCAGTTTTTTCCCAAAGCTTATTTGCGGCTTCTGGGGCAGTGTTTTTTATTGCGCAGGCGCTCATTTTTTCCAGCAACCGATCCCAACCAGCTTGTTCCTTTAGGGCACGGGCGTGATCGATAATGTCGCGCGCTTGATGTTCGATTTTCTCAAAATCCTTACTCAAGCGTTGTTTAACATTGCCCGGCAATTCGAGTGCGTGAACCTTGCTTTTCAGTTCGGCGATATTTTTCACAAGCCCCTGAAATTGTTGATCGTGTCCTGTACTTAATAACGATTTTGCCTGTTCAAGAAAAGCTTCGGCCTGTTTACATAGGGAATCAATTGCCGCTTTGTGCTGAGTTTGTTGCTCATCTCGTCGTGTAAATACTGCATCGCAGGCGGCACGAAAGGTTTTCCATAGCCTACGGTCAAGCTTCATGGGTGTTATGCCAATGCCTTTCCAGTCGCGCTGAAGACGCTTGGCCTGATTGATGGCATCAGGCAGATCATCAAGGTTTGCTAGTTGCTCGGCTGCGCCGATCAGCTGTTTTTTGCGGGTGATATTGCGCCCATACTCATCTTTAATATGCTGGTAGATTTGATCGCAAATGTCGCGAAATGCCTTTTGGCTTTTTCGTTCACCACGATGGTCCAGGGGTTGAATGTTGTTAAATGCTTCACGGGCCGCATCAAGGGTTTTCTGAACCAGCTGCCAGTCTGGTTTTGCGCTTGGCGGCATGCCAGGTTTAGTTTCGGCTGCAGCGTTGATTGTAGTTTCGGGAGCGGGGTCTATCTGGAAGACATCAGATTCCGATTGAGGCCAGGTCATCTGCTGCTCGTAATCTTTTAATTGTCCGACCAGCTGCATCCGACTTTTGAAATTTGCTCGTCTTAAACCGGCCTGTTCCGCAAATGCGGCTTTACAGGGCTGCCAGGCCTGGTCGGCAGCGGCTTTAAACTGCTTCCATAGTGCCTGGTCACGAGCGGCGTCGGGTAACGTGCCGAGTAGTTTCCATTCGTCCTGCAGGGATTTGATGTTGGCAGCGAGGTCATCCGGGTCTGCTTCGCTGGTTATCAAGGCAGTCATGTTTTGGCAAAGTACCACCTTTTTTGGCTCTATGACAAAACCCTGCCAGTCGTGTATTTCGTTTAGGTGAGCGCTTAGCCCGTCCAGCTGCTTTTCAAAACATTGCTGGTGTTGCGGGGCCAGTGATTTGATTGCGAGCCTGACTTTCTTTAAGGCTCGATCTGCATTTTTGCTATGGCTTTGGTCGAGAGCCAGGTTCAAATTCTTTAGCGCTATTTCTGTGCTTGCCAAATACTTCTTGTGATCTTTATCGAGTGAGATCAGGTGGGTGCCCAAGTCATTTAAAGCCTGCTTTAGTTGTTTTAATGGTGGCGGCGGCGGAATTTTGTGTAATTCTGGCCACGACAAAGTGGTTAGCAGTTTTTTGAGCTGGCCAATTTTTTTTTCTAAAGATAGATAATCCAGTTGATCTACTTGCTGCGCTTTGAGCAGGTGCCGATCAATGTCTGGCGCATTATCTAGCAGTTTTTGTAGGGTGACTGCGATTAATCGCCATCCTTCTATGGATGATTTGAAACTAGCTGCTAGTTCTGGGTCGGAAGGGCAAACTGTACTGGCAGATTGCCAACGATCATTTAAGCTATCAAGGATATTGGTTAATTGATTGCTACCCCCTGCTTTGTAAGAGAGCGAGGTGTCGATGCTAATTTGTTCGAGTTCGTCGAGGATAATTTTAAAGGCTTGAGTTGCAGTGTTTAGATCGGTCTGTTTTTGTTCTGTTCGTTCTCGCGCTTCTAAATCATCGGCCAGGCGCTTTGTGCAGATGGCCATATCCTTTTCGAATCTTTCTATTTGTGATTTGTTGGCAGAATTACTGACGGCCGACCATTGTTGTTCCAACAGCTGATAGCGACCCTGATATTCGGGTGAGTCGGCGGCTGTAGCCAATTTATTTGCTTCGTCTATGAGCAGCTGGATTTTTTCTTGCGTGCCTAACTCTTGTTGCTGTTTGACATGGTGGGCATCAAGCTGGGTTTTACAATGGCGGTAAACCGCTTTGTCAGAACCTTTGCTGTCAAGCATAAGTTCTCTGAGCACGTCGATATCGCTGATGTTTTGAACCGCCTGGAGGCGGACTTTGGCCAGACTATGCTGAGCCGCGATATCTTTGAGAAAAGCTGTATTTTTTATTTGAGCAATGACAGTGCTAGATAAAGCCGGATCCTCGGTGAGGCTGGCGATTTTCAGCAAAATACCGTCGTCGGTGATTGTCGCCAGTAACTCCGGGTTTGGTAATATTTGATGCAGTCGTTGGGTCGATGCCTGCTTTTGCAGAATCTGGGAGAGGTCTTGCTGCGGTGTATTTACTAATTTATCCAGGATTTCAGGATCAGTTATTCGATTTAAAGCGTGTGACTGTACGGTGATTTCCGGGTCTGTTTTGACTATTTCAAAAAATAGCTTTTGGTCGTTTAGCTGGTCGATGGCAGCTCTACGAATCTCTGGGTTTTTATGCTGCCATTTTGGGCGGGATATGGAATCAAACATCGTCATGAAACAAATACCTGAATCTCGATACCGGGTAGCACCGTTCTATCTTAGCTAGAGCCTGTAGACAAAGATAGGAGTTGTTCGCGACCTTCCGGCAACCATGACGCCTATTCAGTCAGCAGGCCACACTTCAGTCAGTCGGCCGCACCGGTGATATTTTTCCTGCAATGCTTGCTGGGTCAAACTCCACTTATTTGCAATATTCTTTGATGGCTTTTTGCGACTTCTCTTTTCTTTCGGCATGTTCATCTGGGCTTAAGAATCGCAATTCACCTGTACCCTCATCGCTGACCCGCACCCGTGCGTGAGCAGCTAGAGTTTTCAGATTCTTTCGCGCGACTTCGCAACTCTTTTTCTCTTGTTCGCGGACTTGTGCTAATTGCGTTTCGGTTAGGGGCATTGCCTCGGGTGCGGTGGTGGCTGGTTCTTGTTTAGTGATGGGAGCTGTTTTATTTGATGCTTCATTGGTTTTAGCATTCTTTGAGGAATTTTGGCTGTTGGTTCGGATATTGATTTCTTCCGAGCGTTTACCGTCAGGTGAAATGGCAGAATAATGAGTACGGCCCTGTTCGTCCTGCCACTTGTAGTATTTGGCTGCATCAGCTGCCACGCTGATAAAGATGAGTAATATGAAAACGGGCAAAACCAGAACTGTTTTTGGCATGAATTGGCGCTTCCCAAGTACTAAGAATGATTTATTTTAACCACATTGTAATAGAAAGGTGCGACTTATCCGGTATTTTGGCTATTTATCTGAGTAATTGCCTCCCAGGTCCTGGAAAGCTTGACTAATCAGGGCCAAATAAGTACGGTGCGCACCATTCATTAAGCGGCATCTATTTCTGGAAACTTCCTGAATATCAGATGCAGATTTTTATACCAGATGGGCGATAACAGCGTTCGCTGGTCATCTTCAGAACAACGGTAATGTTAACCGACGTTACCTGCGGCAGTCGGAACCACGCTTAGCGGCGACTGCGGTATTGCCTTAGCAAACCTCCTGTGATGTCACGGCGTTAGCTTTCACCTCCTGGTTTATATCGTTGATATAAATGATTTGTGACAGCTGAGGCAGGGCTTGTGGAACTTCTTTCCGGTGGTGAAATTCTTATTCGCGCGTTACACGACGCGGGTGTCAAACATCTGTGGGGCTACCCTGGTGGCGCCGCGCTGCATATTTACGACGCTTTATTTCGACAGGATGACGTCAATCATATTCTGATGCGTCACGAACAGGCTGCGGTGCACGCCGCTGATGCCTATGCGCGGGCAACGGGTGAGGTCGGTGCGAGCCTGGTCACCTCCGGCCCCGGTGCGACGAATGCGATAACGGGTATTGCCACGGCTTATATGGATTCTATTCCTATCGTGGTGGTGTCTGGCCAGGTGCCTCAGGAAAAAATTGGTGAGGATGCGTTTCAGGAAACCGATATGATCGGTATATCCCGGCCGGTCGTGAAACACAGCTTTCTGGTTAAAGACCCGGCAGATATTGCCGAAACTATTGCCAGAGCTTTTTATATTGCCGGCAGCGGTCGCCCCGGGCCAGTGGTTGTTGATGTGCCAAAGGATGTCACCGACCCCAATAACAAGGTGCCTTATCAATTTCCCGATAAGATAAAAATTCGCTCCTATCAACCTGCTTTGCGTGGTCATTCTGGGCAGATTAAGCGCGCGGTAAAGCTTTTAGTGTCGGCAAAAAGACCGATTATCTATGCCGGTGGCGGTGTCGTGCTGGGCAATGCTTCTGAGCCATTAACTCGGATGGCAAAAATGCTCAATTATCCGGTGACCAATACCTTGATGGGTTTAGGTGGCTTTCCCGGGACGGACCAGCAGTTCCTCGGCATGCTGGGGATGCATGGCACTTTTGAGGCCAATATGGCCATGCATCATGCCGATGTGATTCTGGCCATCGGTGCTCGCTTTGACGACCGCGTGACCAATACAGTGGAGAAATTTTGCCCCTCGGCAAAAATCATCCACATCGATGTGGATCCATCGTCAATTTCAAAAACAGTGCAGGTTGATATCCCTATTGTTGGTCCATGCGACGCTGTGCTCAATGATATGATCGCTTTGCTGGAAGAGTTAGATGACACACCAGACAAAGCCGCGATAGCCGAGTGGTGGACGCAAATAGATGGCTGGCGCGAAAGCCATGGGCTTTATACTCAATCGCGCTATGAATCCAGCCAGAGCGATTTGATCAAACCGCAGGATGCCGTAAAAGCGCTGTACAAAGTGACTAAAGGTAAGGCTTATATCACCTCAGATGTTGGCCAGCACCAAATGTTTGCGGCCCAATACTACTTGTTTGATAAACCTCGCCAGTGGTTTAACTCCGGTGGTCTGGGCACGATGGGTTACGGTTTACCTGCGGCGATGGGTGTGCAGATGGCCCTGCCTGATGCACAGGTTGCATGCATAACCGGTGAAGGCAGTATCCAGATGTGTATTCAGGAGTTATCGGCCTGCACCCAGCATGAATTACCGGTGAAAATTATTATCCTTAATAACCAGGCCCTGGGCATGGTCAAGCAATGGCAGGATATGCAATATGGCAGCCGCTATTCCCATGTGCTATATGAAGATTCCTTGCCGGATTTTGTCAAACTGGCCGAGGCCTATGGCCACATTGGTATGAGAGTTAATCATCTGGATGAGCTGGAAAGTGGTCTTGAAGAGTGTTTCAGTCATAAAGACCGGGTAGTGATTCTTGATATAAAGGTTGATCCGGATGAGCATGTTTACCCTATGCTTATAGCACCTGGCTCCATGCGTGATATGTGGTTGAATAAGACGGAGCGCACCTGATGAAACGGATCATTTCAGTCTTGCTCGAAAACCAGTCCGGCTCACTTTCCAGAGTGGTGGGTTTGTTTTCCCAGCGCGGATACAATATCGATACGCTGACGGTTGCCCCGACAGAAGATGAAACCTTATCGCGATTGACGCTGACCACTCATGGTGATGATGTCATTACTCAACAGCTCACCAAGCAGTTAAACAAGCTTATCGATGTTGTCAAAGTTCTTGACCTCACCGAGGGAGCTCATATCGAACGGGAACTCATGCTGGTAAAGGTGAAAGCTAGCGGCTCTGTTCGAGAAGAGGTGAAACGTTGTGTCGATATTTTTCGTGGCCAGATAGTTGATGTTGGGCCGACTACTTACGTGGTGCAGGTGACAGGCAATAGCGGCAAGCTCGATTCATTTGTTGATGCATTGGGCGATGCGACTATTCTTGAAGTAGTGCGCACGGGCGTGTCCGGCATTGCACGGGGTGAAAAATCGTTAAAGCTCTAATTTCGTGCTTTGTCTTTTTAATATTGGGTATAGTCTTTTTAAAATGAGCATAGCCCGGGCATCGGAGATGCGAAATTTAAATTGATCAATTTCAAAACGATAAAGAAAAATCAGCTCGGAAAAATAGGTTTAAAACAGAAATATTCGTAACGGAATATTTCAAATATGGCGGGTCAAGTACCCTAAATTAATGACAGTAGGTAAATCGATATGCAGGTTTATTACGACAAAGATTGTGATGTTTCAATTATTCGCGGCAAGACTGTGGCGATTATTGGTTATGGCTCCCAGGGCCATGCCCATGCGCTGAATTTGCGAGACTCGGGTGTTGACAAGGTGATCGTCGGCCTGCGTAAAGGTTCTGCATCCGCCGCGAAGGCAGAGGCCGAAGGCCTGACCGTAGCACCGGTTGCCGACGCGGTAAGCCAGGCAGATGTAGTGATGATCCTGGCTCCAGATGAGCATCAAAAAACCATATATTATGCGGATATTGAACCGAACCTGAAGCAGGGTGCGGCCTTGGCTTTTGCCCATGGCTTGAATATTCATTTTCAAATGATTGAGCCGCGGGCGGATCTCGATGTCATTATGATTGCCCCAAAAGGCCCGGGTCATACCGTACGAAGCACCTACGAAGAAGGTGGTGGTGTGCCGTCGCTGATTGCGGTGTTCCAGGATGCCAGCGGTAATGCCAAAGATATCGCCCTGTCCTATGCCTCTGCGAATGGCGGTGGTCGTTCCGGTATTATTGAAACCAATTTCCGGGAGGAAACAGAAACCGATCTGTTCGGTGAGCAAGCAGTGCTTTGCGGCGGTGCAACGGCTTTAGTGCAAGCAGGTTTCGAAACTTTGGTCGAGGCGGGCTATGCGCCAGAGATGGCTTATTTTGAATGCCTCCATGAACTGAAGCTGATTGTTGATCTGATGTATCAGGGCGGCATTGCTGACATGCGTTACTCGATTTCTAATACTGCAGAGTATGGTGATTACGCCAGCGGCCCGCGGATTATCACCGAAGAAACCAAAGCAGAAATGAAACGCATACTCGAAGACATCCAGAGCGGTAAATTCGCCCGTGAATTTATCCTCGATAATCAGGCGGGTAATCCTGTTCTTAAAGCCCGACGTCGTCATTCCGCCGAACATCCCATTGAAGAGGTGGGTGCGCGCCTGAGAGGCATGATGCCCTGGATCGGTGCTAATAAGTTAATCGATAAGGCGCGTAACTAATTTTGTAATTTAAATTGCCGTTAAATTTGTCGTGAAGCCTGTAGTTGAAACTGTTCCTAACCCTTTAACTGAAGGCTTAGCGAATTTTCGACCTGTGTTAAGCGGCTGTGCTTTTTTATTTCGAATTACGCATAGCCGTTTAACGCTATACTCCTATCTCGATTATTAGTGTAAAGAGCTATGGCTACTGAACCTGAACCTGAAGCCGACCCCGATAACCAGCAACCGTTCTCGGTTATCTCTGATAATACTGCCGACGACTTGTTGCCAGGCATTACCCCGCGTCGCCGTGGTATTTATTTGTTACCAAACCTCCTGACCACTGGAGCCATGTTCGGTGGGTTCTACGCCATTTTGTCGGCAATGAACGGCAAATTTGAGTCTGCTGCCGTCGCCATTTTTGTCGCTATGCTGTTTGACGGGCTCGATGGCCGGGTGGCACGTATGACTCACACCGAAAGCGATTTTGGCGTGCAGTATGACAGCCTCTCGGATATGGTTTCCTTCGGCGTTGCGCCGGCTGTCGTGTCTTTTAGCTGGATGCTTTTTACTCTGGGCAAAGTCGGTTGGGCGGGCGCGTTTATTTATGCTTCCTGTGCAGCGCTGCGTCTGGCGCGTTTCAATACCCAGGTCGGTTTGGCCGATAGCCGTTATTTTGTAGGGCTGGCAAGCCCTGCCGCCGCCGGTCTAATTGCCGCTATGGTCTGGACTGGCGACGACGCCGAGGCGACCAGATCACTGGCGATTGTCGCGCTGGTGATTACGTCTACCGCAGGGCTATTAATGGTGGCGCCGATCCGCTACTGGAGTTTAAAAGCGGTAGATTTCAAAGGCCGAGTGCCTTTCAGGGCTATATTTTTTATGGTAATACTGGTCTCGATCGTTCTCATCGATCCGCCTCGAACGCTGCTGGCCATGGCGGTTATCTATGCTGTGTCTGGTCCTCTCGGAGGTGCATGGCGTAAATATAAACGGCGTAGCTCAGACTAGCCGAAAGTATGGCTTAATTTTATAAGAACATCGGTAAGTCGCCCATTTAAGATTCAACAAAAAATAATCAATAAGAAAAGAAGCGCTTGGCAGGCTAGCTGTTATCTGTTTGAATAGCCGCCTTACTAAACCAATCAAGATATTGGTTTTTGGCAATATTGTGAGTGATTTAGGTTAAGTGATCTAAGTTAAATGGCCCAACTTAAGTTAAGTTAAGTTAAGTGAATGACATTAAGTGATTCGTAAAATGAATTTTCAAATAACGACAAGCAAAATCTCAGGCCGCCGCCGCGCGTTAGCCATGCTTGTCGATGCTCGTCTGCTACCTATCCTGCCCTGAGGGGCATTCAACTTCCACATCAATTTTTTTGCATCTAGCCTTTTTTACCGAGAATTTTTGCCGGTAAAATCTAGCCTTATATCTTAAAATTTTGGCGGACAATTTGTTTAACGGTTTGTTAAAGAAGCTGTTAAATAGCCGCTTGAATATTTAAAATCTACACCGCAACAATAGCGGGTAGTTCCGGAGTCTGATTATGGACAATGACAAGTTAGTTATATTTGATACCACCTTACGCGATGGCGAGCAAAGTCCTGGCGCGGCAATGACCAAAGAAGAAAAACTGCGGATTGCCAAATCACTGGAAAAGCTGGGTGTGGATGTGATTGAAGCGGGCTTTCCCGTTTCTAGCGAAGGAGATTTCGCTGCGGTAAAGAGCATCGCCGACACCATTAAAGGCTGCACCGTTTGCGGTTTATCTCGCACCACACATGGTGATATTGAGCGCGTAGCCGAGGCGTTGAAAAATGCCGTCGCGCCTCGAATCCACACGTTTATTGCCACCTCGCCGATTCATATGGAATATAAATTGCAAATGAGTGCTGATGAGGTGCTTGAGCAATCCATTGGCGCTGTAAAGATTGCGCGTAATTTTGTCGATGATGTAGAGTTTTCTCTCGAAGATGGTAGTCGTACCGAGTTTGATTATATGTGTCGCGTTATCGAAGAGGTAATTGATGCGGGTGCGAAAACCATCAATATTCCCGACACGGTCGGTTACGGCGAGCCGGGCCAGTATGGGGAAATGATTGGCCGAGTGATCGCTAATGTGCCGAATTCAGACAAAGCGATATTTTCAGTGCATTGCCATAATGATCTGGGTTTGGCGGTGGCAAATTCACTCTCAGCCGTCATGCACGGCGCTCGTCAGGTGGAGTGCACCATCAATGGTTTGGGTGAACGGGCGGGCAACGCTTCTCTGGAAGAAATCGTTATGGCAATACGCACACGGGGCGATGTTTATCCCGTGCATACTGATATCAATACCGAGCAAATAGTCCCAGTGTCGCGTTTGGTGTCGACCATTACCGGCTTTCCGGTGCAACCGAACAAGGCTGTGGTGGGTGCCAATGCCTTCGCCCATGAGTCAGGGATCCATCAGGATGGTGTGCTTAAATATCGCGAAACCTATGAAATTATGAAAGCTCAGGATGTCGGTTGGAATACCAATCGGCTGGTTTTGGGCAAGTTGTCAGGCCGGGCGGCTTTCGCCGCTCGTCTCGAAGAGCTCGGTATTCCCTTTGAAACCAAGGCTGAAATGAACGAAGCCTTTATACGATTTAAAGAATTGGCGGATAAAAAGCGCGAGATTTATGACGAAGATCTTCAGGCGCTGGTTTCAGAAGTGCAAATGGGTGAGGCAGAGGAAAACTTTACGTTGGTGACCATTGATGTGTCTACCAGGACAGGTCGCGCACCCCATGCATCGTTGGTGTTGCGCACCCACGGTAAAGATCATGAAGTGGCTTCTGAAGGCGATGGGCCGGTTGATGCGGTTTTTAAAGCCATTGAAAAAATCGCCCAAAGTAAAACTGATCTCAAGCTATATTCGGTTAATGCAATCACTACCGGCACGGATTCTCAGGGTGAAGTTACCGTGCGGCTGGCCAGGGAAGGTCGGATCGTTAATGGACAAGGTTCGGATACTGACATACTAGTCGCCAGCGCTAAAGCCTATCTGAATGCGCTTAATGTGATGGAGAGCCCCGACCGATTGCATCCTCAGCTTGATGGCGTGTAGGCACGACCCCGTGGAGCCGACGTTGCGCGACTGGTATCTGTCTACGATGGGTATCGTGCCCTATCGACTGCGCGGGAAACCTATCGCTAAAGGGTTATCTGAAACCGGTCAACAAATACCATCTTCTGATTTGGGCCGGATGCAAGGAGAGGCTCAGGCTAAGGTTGTCCCTGGAACCGACCAGCTAGCTAGAGCTGCGTACGGCAAAGCTGGAGGCATACCTAAGTCCCTGCGCCAATTGGTCACTGAGCCAACTAGTGGGACCGAAGCGTCTGGCGCTTCGGTCAGCACTCCTCTACCGGAAAGCCTATTGCCACTTGTAGCGGATACAACTACGGGATCATCGGTAACATCCGATCAAACAGTAACCTTCCGACTGGCATGCTGGCGACCCAGCACGGACTTGTTGGTTATTGATGTCTGGCCGGAGGGTGAAGATAGCGACAACCGGCGTTCGCAATTGCTGGGTAATATGTTGAAAGCTGTCAAAAGAAAACCAATTACCCTGATGCAGCCAGAATTTTTCGACTGGCCATTCAGTAATGACCTAAGCCTGTCCGGCGCACAGGAGAGCCTTGCGATGTTCGTTCAGGGCCGTTATGACCAGCAACCGTTTGAGTGGCTGCTGGCGATGGGTGAGGATATTCGTGCTTATCTGAAACTGGTTCTCAAAAACCCCGAACAAGGGGATGCCCGAATGCCCCTCGATTGCGGTGCAGAGGTCATCTTCACGCATTCGTTGAGCGAGATGATTGCGACCCCCTCATGTAAAAAGGATGTGTGGGCGACGATTCGATTTTTGTGTCTATAAGTTTCCACTCGTTAGAAATTTAGTGAGTAGATCCAGGACAAATAAACAATTGAATAATAATCAATCTTTGCAAGCCGGTCCAAAGAAAGGCTGACTATGAGCGAGATGGATACTGGATTCTCAATTCGTAAAACCACGCGAGACGATTTGCCAACGCTGCTGAAAATTGAGTCGGAAGTTTCTCCCTTCCCCTGGAGTGCACGCCAGTTTGGTGAGAGCATCGATGATCATGATGGTTGTGTGCTGTTAAAAGGTAAGCGCGTCATTGGCTACCTGTTTTATCAGCAGGTGCTTGATCAGGCTGAGTTGCTAAATATAGCCGTACGGCCTAGTTTTCAGGGAGAGGGACTGGGTTCTCTATTACTGAATATGTGCATGGATACTTTGCGCGACACGACCGTTCAACTGCATCTTGAAGTGCGAGCTAGTAATTTCACCGCTATCGGTTTGTATCTGAGAGCCGGCTTCAAGCAAATCGGGCAACGGCGCGCTTACTATCGCAGTGAAATGGGTCGCGAAGATGCTTTACTTATGGCCTACAACTTTTTGGAAAACGGTGCTGTATCCGTCTGAGAATCACGGGTTTTGCGGGACTGTTTGATAAGAGCCCGCAGTTGATCGTGTACACTGTGTAAAATAGCGTTATCCACTGTATAAAAAGCGTGACCAAAAGGGTAGCGCAAAGGAGCGATGTGATGGAATTCGACATATTGTGGTGGCAATGGGTAGTGCTGGGCATCGCCCTAACTACGCTGGAAATATTTTTACCTAGTTTTATCTCTCTCTGGTTTGGCCTGGGTGCCATTATTGTTGGGCTAATCGCCTGGCTATTTCCGCAAACGGGGTTTTCGGTAGAAGTGTTGATATGGATAGTTTCGTCCGGTGTATTTGTATTGATCTGGTTTAAGTATTTCAAACCTAAAATGGTCGATAAAACCAAGGCCGGTGTGTCACGTGAAGCTGCAATGGGCGAACGGGGTCAGGTGATAAAGCCGCCGTTCGATGGCGGACGGGGCATTGTACGTTTTAGCTTGCCGATACTTGGTGAGGATGAATGGCAATTTGTCTGCAAGGATAGTGATGCGTCCATCGTCGCTGGGGACAAAGTTGCTATCGTCGATTTTTCGGGAAATGCACTGGTGGTTGAAAAACTTGATGACTAATAGTCGGTTTTATTTAAGTCGCATATTTGTCGTCAATTTAAGTTATTTATAGCAGTTAATCGAAGCTGAAAAGGAGTAGCAAGGGATGAATGGCAATATTATTTTATTAGCGTTATTAGCGTTGACTGTCGTCACAGTATTTCGGGGCGTCAAACAAGTACCCCAGGGCAGCAAATGGGTGATCCAGCGTCTGGGTAAGTTCCACCGTACCTTGGCCCCGGGGCTACAGTTTATTGTGCCTTATGTCGACAGTGTTGCTTACAAAGTTACCACGAAAGATATTGTGCTCGATATTCCATCTCAGGAAGTCATTACCCTCGACAACGTGGTTATTATTGCCAATGCCGTGGCATATATTAATATCCTGTCCCCCGAAAAGGCGGTTTATGGTATTGAAGATTACGAAATTGCCATCAGAACCCTGGTGCAAACTGCACTGCGTTCTATCGTTGGCGAAATGAAACTGGATGATGCGCTGTCTTCGAGAGATAAAATTAAAGTGTCGTTGAAAGCCTCGATTTCTGATGATATTGCCGACTGGGGTATTACCTTAAAAACTGTCGAGATTCAGGATATTAACCCGTCTGTGACTATGCAGGCGGCTATGGAAGAGCAGGCAGCTGCTGAGCGACAGCGTCGTGCCACGGTAACGCGTGCTGACGGAGAAAAATCCGCCGCTATTCTTGAGGCCGACGGTCGGTTGGAAGCCTCCCGGCGTGATGCCGAGGCGAAAATCGTTATCGCTGAAGCCAGTAAGGAAGCCATTGAAAAAGTCACGGCTGCCGTAGGGCAGGACGATTTACCAGTGATGTATCTGCTCGGTGAAAACTACATCAATGCGATTAAGGGCATGGCTGACTCAGATAATGCCAAATTTATGATTCTACCGGCCGATATACCTGCAGCGGTGCGAGGTTTGATGGGTAGTCTAAAATAGGTCTTTCTCTAACCCCGTACTTTTTTAAACCGGCGCTTCTCTAAATCTGTAAAATTATTAAGAATTAAAAATCTCGCCATCAACTTATTTGCTTAGTTCCGGCGGGGTTTTTTTTGCAGTTTTCTTTGTAGAGTTCGGCGATGCATATCCAGGGCTCTGGCGGTTGCCGAAATATTGCCATTGTTTTCTTCCAGCACCCGCTGAATATGCTCCCACTCAAGACGATTGACCGACGGCGGCTGTTCGGCGACCTGAGCGTTGGGGTTCCCTACTGGGTTGTTAAAGGCAGCGATAATGTCGGTGACGGAGGCCGGCTTGCACAGATAGTTATCCGCGCCGAGCTTAATGGCTTCCACAGCGGTGTTGATGCTGGAATAACCGGTCAGCATAACGATTGATACCTTAGCGTTATCTTTTTTGAGCTGCGCGATGAGGTGCAGGCCCGAGTGCTTCTCAAGTTTCAGATCGAGAATAATACGTGCGGGTTGATAATGATTATTTGCTACCAGTGCTTTAGCTGGATCGTTGACAACGTGAGCAGTCAGGCCAAGCCTGGTTAGACTCCGCGCCAGGGTATCAGCGAAGACCTGATCATCATCAACCACCAGGTAATGGTTTTTATCGGCTGTTACTTCTGTCATGAGTCTTGCACAAGCCGCAGAGGCAGCACAACAGATGTGGTCAGCCCACCACCTTCTGTGTTGCTCAAGCTAACATGGCCACCATGTCTGTTGAGACTGTGGTGGCTAAGAAACAGGCCGATCCCCAGACCGCCCGGCTTATTGCTGGCGGTGGGGCTGGTCAGATGGCCCAACGTCTCTATTTGCTCGGCGCTGATACTGGGGCCGTAATCGCGAATCTCGACATGTAGTTCCTTGCGGTTCCAGCTAATGTTTATTTCAATTTGTTTTGGACTCGCGTCTGCCGCGTTATTCAGGAGGTTCTGTAAAGACTGCTGAATCGCAGGGTGGAAGCTCGCTTTTATTGGAGGACTGTTGTCATCGAGGATGATGACGGTATGCACATCGGGGCGCATCAATTGCCAGTTATCCATAAGTTCTTCTACGTATATCGATACCAGAATGGATTTGTCACCTTTGTCGTCGAAGCTGGCCGCACGGATCAGGTTTTGTAGGGTGGTGTGACAGCGGTGGATTTGTTGATCCAGGATAGCGATATCTTTACGCTGTGATCCATTCAGATGTTCATGCTGGAGGTTATCGATAATCAGCTTCATGGTGTTGAGTGGTGTGCCCAGCTCATGAGCAGCACCGGCTGCCTGGGTGGCGATAGCCAGCAGTTGCTCATCCTGCATCTGTTCTTCTTTTTGCGCGCTCAATTCCGCCTCCTGGCGGCGCAGTGCTTCTGCCATCTGCACTACAAAGTATGTAATTAATCCTGCGCTTAAAGCAAAATTTACCCACATACCTAAAATATGGAGATTAACGCCGAATACACCGACAAGGGTTTGATCGTGATCAGTATGCATTGCCTGAGGAGCTAAACCTTCCAGAGGATAATGGAAAAATACCAGACCGCTATAGGCGATTAACGATACGGCGGTGACTCCCCAGGTCATTATGGTTGGCAGCGTAATAGCGGCAATACTAATGGGGACTAAATAATAGGAGACAAAAGGATTTGTGGCACCGCCAGTAAAATAGAGCAAGGCGGTCAGGGCGGCAATATCAATCAGTATATGAGCGCAAAACTCGGTTTGTTGGAGTGGCTTCATCCAGTACGTTCGAGCATGACTCAGAATAATTATGGTGGTAAAAAAAGCAATCAGGGGGCCGAGCGTGTTGAGCGGCAAGTTGAGGTCGTAGTGCTGGGAGAACACAAACAGTGCCGCCAACTGCCCGGCAAGGGCAATATAGCGAATGTAAACCAGACGACGCAGGTTTTGCCGCATTGCCGAAATATTGTTTACCAATTTATCCATTGGGCTATGCTATCAATAGTGTAGGTACACAATCAAAACTCGCCCGGCAGGGGTCGATCTAAATAATTATTGAAAAACCGACTGTCTAGTTGATTTCGCTAAAGCGGGGTTTGTTACAGAAGATACGTTGGGCTGGTTGACAAGCAGCTTACAGCGCTAGCTGCCAACCCAGGGTGCCGGTCCAGTCTGTTTCAAGTTGTGGTCCGTCGAGTTTCTGGTAGATCGGCACACCCACTTCCAACGCCAGGCGATGACCCTGGGCGAAGCCAGAACGAATGTAATAGTTGGCTCCCACGGAAAAACTGATGCGACTGCCACCCCTCAGGTTTGGCAAGGCGGTGGGTACACTGGGGAATGGTCCCATGCCCATAGGCATAAGTGTTTGGGATATTTTGTCATCGGAGCCTTTGATGTCACCCCATGTTTCGCCCGAAACCCGGCCAGAAATACTTATCGAGTCCGAGAGTTTTTTTGATAACCAAAGGCTGCTATCAAAGCGATTGCCAAGTCGGTAGCCTTCGTCCTTGCCCGTGCGAATGGTGGCGATGACCTGTGCTCCCCAGGAGTAGTCATTGGACTGGGATAAATAGGTCAATCCAGGCATAAAGTCGTAGGTGCCGGAACCCAATTGCATGGGATAGGGCAGTCGGACTTTACCAACTGGGGTGAGACCTTCTTCTGTGTTGGAACCGGCGGGCAAGCTGATAGAGAAATTTAATAGCAGGCTGCTACTGCGGCCGTGAGACAGGGTATATAGGCTACCTATTTTGATGTCGCCAAGGCCGCTGGATTTGGTGGTAAATTTGGCGCCCATCCGGTTGATGTGATCCATCTCCAGCTCGACATAGGGTGCCATTACCATGAGCGTAAGCTTGTCGTTTGGGGCATACATTGCTCCAAACATTTGCATATCCATGGTCATGCTGGTGGGCGATACGACGAAGTCTGATAACACCTCGGCAGTGCTAACACTACTATCACCGTCACGGTTGCCATCCATACCCATATGCATAGTTCGGTAGGAGAACATCCATTCACCCTGCTTGTGAGCGTGGTCACCCATGACACCGATAGGTGCATGGCCATCTGGCCGGGTCGATGTCCAGCCGTCTGCAAAACTAATTGACGATGTGATTAGTAAACCGATGAACGTCGATAACAGCTTAACCCTCGTCAAATTAGTGTTTGGTTGTTTCATTTTTTAGTCCAGGTAATTCAATATCGAAATAATAGCTTGGTCTATGGTTACAGAGGATGTGACAAATTGTCGCAGGCGTGCCTGCATCGTTGCGACGATCAGGGACAAGCGGCCTTGTCGCGGCTATAATGCGCGGCCCATAAACCACTGCCAGCTTTGGCCCATAGCGCTGTCCCATGAGTTCTTACCTCGAAGACCTCGCCCAACGGCGAACCTTTGCCATCATCTCCCACCCGGACGCGGGTAAGACGACGATGACCGAGAAAATGCTTCTGTTTGGCAACGCCATTCAGATCGCTGGTACTGTGAAAGGCAAAAAGAGTGATCGGCACGCCACTTCCGACTGGATGGCAATGGAGAAGGAGCGGGGTATATCGGTAACCTCATCGGTCATGCAGTTCCCCTATAACGAGCGTGTCGTTAACCTGCTCGATACTCCAGGCCATGAAGATTTTTCAGAGGATACCTACCGAACATTGACCGCTGTGGACTCTGTGTTAATGGTGATTGACGGTGCCAAGGGGGTGGAAAACCGAACCATCAAACTTATGGACGTGTGTCGTCTTCGTGACACGCCCATTCTTAGCTTTATCAACAAAATGGATCGGGATATTCGTGACCCGGTTGAAGTGCTTGATGAAATTGAAGAGGTGCTGAAAATTGGTGCCGCTCCCATCAACTGGCCCCTGGGCATGGGGCGAGATTTTAAGGGTGTATACGATCTTTATCAGGATTGCATCCATGTTTATAGGCAGGGGCAGGGCAGTCAGGTACCCGATGATATAAAAATAGACGGACTTGATTCAGATGAAGCACGCGAATTACTGGGTTTCGATTACGAAAACGTTTGTGATGAAATAGAACTGGTACGGGGGGCGAGCAATGAGTTTGACCTGGAGGCTTACCTGGCAGGAGAGCTCACCCCCGTATTTTTTGGCACCGCGCTGGGCAATTTTGGCGTGCGGGAAATGCTTAACCATTTTGTAAAGTGGGCGCCAGCGCCCCTTGATCGCGTTGCTAATGAACGGATAGTGGCCGCTTGCGAAGAAACATTTTCCGGTTTTATTTTTAAAATTCAGGCCAATATGGATCCGCGTCATCGTGATCGCATCGCCTTTATGCGCATTTGTTCAGGCACCTATTTAAAGGGTATGAAAATGCGCCATGTCCGCATCGGCAAAGATGTTCGTATTGCCGATGCAGTGAGTTTTCTCGCCGGTGAACGCAGCCACGTAGAGCAGGCTATCGCGGGGGATATTATTGGCTTGCATAACCACGGCACCATACAAATTGGCGATACTTTTAGCGGCAATGAGGAGCTAAATTTCACTGGAATTCCCCACTTTGCGCCGGAATTATTTCGCCTGATAAGGCTTAAAGATCCATTAAAAACTAAGCAGTTACAAAAAGGACTTAAACAATTATCTGAAGAAGGTTCGACGCAGGTTTTTTTCCCCATCGACAACAATAATATTGTCGTTGGTGCAGTTGGACAATTGCAGTTTGAAGTGGTGGCCTATCGCCTGAAAGATGAGTACGGTGTCGAGGCAATTTACGAACCTGTGAGCGTCTATACTGCTCGTTGGGTGCATTGTGAAGATGCTAAAGTGATGGCAAATTTCAGGCGCAAGGTGTCCGATAATTTGGCGATGGATGGTGGCGGGTATTTGACTTATTTGGCCCCTACCCGGGTCAACCTGAGCCTGGCTGAAGAGCGTTATCCCGATGTGGAGTTTGTCGCGACACGGGAGCATTGAATCGCTTTGTTGAAGCGCGAAACATGGGGCGTATTTCATGAGGAGCCATCTTTGAGGGTTAAGTTATGAGAAAAGAAACCAGCATAAAATTGACTCGTCGTGCGCTTGATTTAGTGGAGTGTGGGGACACGACGCGGGCGGATGATCTCTATATGAGCCCGGTGGAATCCTATACCTGTCCAGAGTGGTTGGCTCAGGAAAAACACATTCTATTTAAGGATTACCCTCTGCTGATGGCGTTTTCCTGCGACTTACCAAACGCCGGTGATTTTATTACCAACGATGATGTCGGTGTGCCGCTGTTAGTCATCCGCGATAAAAGCGGTAAGATCAATGCATTTTTTAATACCTGCCAACACAGAGGTTCTAAACTGGTAACCGGCTGTGGCCGCGCTCAGAGCGGTTTGATTTGTCCCTACCATGCCTGGAATTACGAATTTGACGGCCAGCTTAAGGTTATCCCCGATGCGGTCAGTTTCCCTGACGTAGATAAAGTTGAGCGTTCGCTGGTGCCGCTGCCAGTGGTCGAAAAGTACGGCATGATCTGGGTTTGTCCGACACCGGGTAAAACTTTTGACATCGATGCCCAGCTCGGTGGTCTTGACAGCGGCATGGTCGATGATCTCAAGCATTATGGTTTTCAGGATTATCATCCCTACGCCCAACGTCGCATGCACCGCAAGATGAACTGGAAATTATTGCTGGATACCTTTCTCGAGCCCTATCATTTCGCCCCTCTGCATCCAACCACGGTGGGTCCTCTGGTACATCACAACATGTGTCTGCTGGATACCTACGGACAGAACTTGCGTGAGGCATTGATTCGGCGCTCTGTTGACGACCTTAAAAATCAGCCCGAAGACAGTTGGGATTTCCCCCTTCATTCCGCTCTCGTTTATATGATGTTTCCCAATACAGGCCTGATTATGCAGCGTGATCACGTCGAGTTGTGGCGGTCTTACCCGGTGGCGAATAAGCCCGACGAGTGCATTGTGCAGATGGATTATTATATTCCCGAGCCAGCCGAGACCCAGTCGGCGAAAGATCACTGGGAGCGCAATATGGATTTAGCGGTGAGCACGGTTATAGAGGAAGATATCCCGGGGGTTGAGGGAATTCAGGTGGGTTTAAGTAGTGGGGCGCTTACCCACAGCACCTTTGGTCGATGTGAACCGGCGTTGATCCATTTTCAGCGGGAGATAGCCAAAGGTATTGGCCGTGCTTGAATAAAAGGACAGCGTTATCGTAAAACCCGAATAAAAAAAACCCGGAAACTATCCGGGCTTTTTTTGAACAGATGGTATTTGTTAAGCGGCTTTTACGTCCGCCTGTTCGGCGCTACCTTTGCGCAACAATTTGCCTGGAACCGCACCGGTACATTCCCCGTCTTCAAATGTCACAACACCATTGACCATAATGGCTCGGTAACCGATGGCTTTTTGAATGCGCCGCCATTCACCACCGGGGAGGTCATAGGCAATATCGCCAACCCAGCCACCACCGCAGTCGAGTTTGTCCAGATCATAGACGACGATATCTGCCCAGGCACCTTGTTTCAAAGTACCGCGATCTTTAAATCCGGCAGCTTTCGCGGGTAGGGTGGATAGACGATAGTGCGCCTCTTCCAGGGTGATTCTGCCTTCATCACGAACCAGCCATTTCAGGAAGTCAGTGGTAAAGCCGCCACCGGTGAAGAATTTGGTGTGCGCGCCGCCGTCAGAAACACCGGGAAAGGTGTAGTCTGAGGCGTTCATTATCTCCGCCATAAATTCGGCATTGGTGCCTCGGTCCGGCCCGGTGAATTCGGCGTTTAAATCTGTCTGCAAGGATAGATCGAGCATCACTTCGACAGGATGTTTGTTTTCTTCCTCGCCCACCTGCTCCAGCGATTTACCCTGGTAGTGCTCAAGCTCGGGTTGCTTGTTGACACCGGTGATAACAAGCTTGGGCACAGCGCCACCGACACCTGCCTGAATAGCTTTGAGTTTTCTGTCAGCTTCGTCGGTTTCGAGAACAACGTTCGCACGTAACTTGGCATCCTTTATTTTTTCCAGCTTTTCTTCCCTGGTGCCGGTGGTTAATTTGCGCCAGGCCGGGCTTGCGTCATAGAGATTCCAATGTTCCAGCGTAAAGGCAAAGCCCGAGCGCAGGGTTCCGCATTGACCATAAATCGGTAAACCCTTTTCGCGAGCGCTTTCCAGCCATTCCAGGCTTTTCTGGTGGGGCACGGGGTTTCTTTTTCCCGGGACGATGGCATTGTGCAAGATGGGTCGTTTTGCGACATCAGCCAGTTTCTCGATAAAGTCGAGATCGGAGCGCATATTACCCGTGGCCTGGGTGATTTGAATAAAGCCCTCGTTACGTTCGCGCAGGACTTCAGCCAGACAGAGAATATCTTCATCACACATGGTATCGGTGACCATGGGTGTGCCATCAAAATCGGCCTGGGAGGAATTCGGACCCAGGCGTTGAATGGAAAACCCACACAGTCCTGCATCCATACCTTCATGGAGTAGCCGCTGCATTTCTTTTTGCTCCTTCTTGGTGGCAACGCGTGTTTTGGCTGCCTCCAGACCCATCACATAAGTCATCAATGAGGCCGTAGGCATATATTGAATGCAGTTAACACCCAATGGCGCACGGGCCAGGGAATCGAGGTATTCGGGAATAGTTTCCCAATCCCATTTCATGCCCTCTTTAATACAGTCGTAGGGAATCGCTTCGGTACGTACCATGGTGAGTACCGAGCGCTCCTGGAACTCGGGCTTAACCGGCGCAAAGCCGAAGCCACAGTTGCCCAGCACAACCGAAGTCACGCCGTGCCAACCAGAGATTGTGCAGTAGGGGTCCCAGCGAATTTGTGCATCGTAGTGGGTGTGCAGATCGACAAAACCTGGACAGACTACCAGGCCTTCGGCTTCTATAACCTGCGACGCTGTGCCTTCAGTATCTTCGCCAATGCGGGCGATTTTGCCGTCTTTGATCCACACATCGGCAATTTGCCGAGGTGCACGGGTACCATCGACGACAGTGCCGCCTTTTATGTGAATATCGTATTTCTCGCCCATGATTTTTGCTCCTATGTGCTAGTAAGTTGGTATTTAAGAATTTAGATTAGGACGAATAATGTTATTCGTACCACCTGGTTATTTTGATATTGCGTGTTTATAAATAATTGTATCGGTTAAATATAGTCCTCTTTTCATCATTAAGGAAGACTTCTTATGCTGTGTTATAAGTGTTACCGAAGGCTTTATTAAGACTATTCCACAAAAAAAGCCCGGACAATGTCCGGGCTTTTCTACGAGCACCTTGCTATTTTTTAAGCTAGGCTGCTTTCTCGGCCGCTTTTTCAGCACTGCCTTTGCGCAACAGCTTGCCAGGTACCGCGCCGGTGCACTCGCCGTTTTCAAAAGTAACGACACCGTTAACCATAATGGCACGATAGCCAATTGCTTTCTGAATACGACGCCATTCGCCACCTGGCAGATCGTAAGCGATATCACCGACCCAACCGCCACCACTGTCGAGATTTTCGAGGTCATAAACCACGATATCTGCCCACGCACCCTGTTTCAAAGTACCGCGATCTTTAAAGCCAGCCGCTTTAGCGGGCAATGCAGATAAACGGAAATGTGCTTCTTCAAGAGTGACCTTGGCTTCATCACGAACCAACCACCTTAGGAAATCCGTGGTATATGCGCCACCGGTAAAGAACTTGGTGTGCGCGCCGCCATCGGAAATACCGGGGATGGTGTAGTCTGAATCGTTCATCATTTCGGCCATGAAATCGGCGTTGGAGCCGCGATCTGGACCGGTAAATTCCGCATTCAAATCAGCGGCGACAGACAGGTCGAGCATGACATCGATAGGATGCTTGTCCTCTTCAATAGCGACCTGGCCCAGTGTTTTGCCCTGATAGTGTTCGAGTTCAGGCTGTTTATTAACCCCAGTGATCACCAGCTTGGGAACGGCACCGCCAACGCCAGCCTGTATTACCTGTAGGCGTTTGTCAGCTTCTTCAGTTTCGGCAATAACGTTGGCGCGAAGTGACTTGTCCTTCATTTTCTCCATTTTATCTTCTTTGGTGCCGGTTGTGATTTCACGCCATGCGGGGCTGGCATCATAGAGATTCCAGTGCTCCAGCGTGAAGGCAAAGCCAGTACGGCCGGTACCACATTGTCCGTAGATTGGCAGACCTTTTTCACGGACTCTATCCAGCCACGCCATGCTACGTTGGTGAGGCTGGGGATTGTTGCGAGTTGGTACGATGGCATTGTGCAGGATGGGTCGTCGAGCAACATCGGCCAGTTTTTCCAGAAAGTTCAGATCGGATTTCATATTGCCCGTGGACTGGGTGACCTGAATAAAGCCTTCGTTGCGTTCGCGCAATACTTCGGCCAGGCAAAAAATATCTTCGTCACACATAGTGTCTGTGACCATGGGTGTGCCATCGAAGTCAGCCTGGGTGGAATTTTCACCGAGACGTTGAATGGAGAAACCGCACAGGCCAGCATCCATGCCCTCGTGGAGCAGCCGCTGCATTTCTTTTTGCTCTTTCTTGGTGGCAACGCGTGTTTTGGCTGCCTCCAGACCCATCACGTAAGTCATCAATGAGGCCGTAGGCATATATTGAATGCAGTTAACACCCAATGGCGCACGGGCCAGGGAATCGAGGTATTCGGGAATAGTTTCCCAGTCCCACTTCATGCCTTCTTTAATGCAGTCGTAAGGAATGGCTTCGGTACGTACCATGGTGAGTACGGAGCGCTCCTGATACTCGGGTTTAACCGGCGCAAAGCCGAAGCCACAGTTGCCCAGCACTACCGAAGTAACGCCGTGCCAACCAGAGATTGTGCAGTAGGGGTCCCAGCGAATCTGAGCATCGTAATGGGTGTGCAGATCGACAAAGCCAGGGCAGACAACCAGGCCTTCGGCTTCTATAACCTGCGACGCTGTGCCTTCAGTATCTTCGCCAATGCGAGCGATTTTGCCGTCTTTGATCCACACATCGGCAATTTGCCGAGGTGCACGGGTACCATCGACGACAGTGCCGCCTTTGATGTGAATATCATATTTTTCAGTCATTGTTTATTCTCCAGAAGTTAAAATTGCTCATTGATTGAAATAAAAGAAATTTTAGAATGTGTGGTCTGCCTAATTGGACAATTTGGTGCTGCTATTCGTTGTCGGTAAGCGCTGCTAATAAGCATATCCAGCCTGTCTGCGAATTCAGCGGGTACCGGAAAAATTCATTTAGCTAATATAGCACCTAGTTTTACCTCTACGGAAGGTTAATTTGGCCAACCAGCGTGGTTGAAAATGACAAAAATGGCGCTGGCAAGGAATCCGGCTATCGATTTCCAGACTTTCGAGGCCTCCGGCAAAACCCCTGAGCACGAGATGTACGGTATTCTAAACCTGCCTACTACGCAAAGTGCCTGGTCTAATCAGAATTTAGATATGCAAAATTGTTAGTAATCATAGGCTTGTTATGATATTTAAATATCGATTAATAAGTGATGATCAGCGATTAAAACGGCCGTCGAAATGGGTCGCCATAGGAACGAGCGAAATTAGGCGATGCTAAGTAAGTCGAATCTGCATGTTGGAATCCGACCAGAGTCTCGGTTTGTCGAGGGACAAGAAAAATGACCAAAGCGCCATTTCCAGTCGTTCCTGATCAGCACCGGGGCCAGAGAGCGGCAATTACTTGTAAGCTTGCGGAGCTTTTTTTGCGCTCAAAAGGATGGCGAGTCACTGGTGCTGTGCCCGGGGTAGAGCGTTTTATTTTTGTCACTGGTCCTCACACTTCTAACTGGGATTTCGTTTATGGCTTGTCTGCTGCTCTGGCGATGAATGTCGATATTCATTGGCTCGGCAAAAATACTTTATTCAAGCAACCGTTGACTCGCCTGATGTATTGGCTGGGTGGCATCTCGATAGACCGCTCTAACCCCCAGGGCATTGCCAAACAGGTAGCGGGTAAAATTCGCGAGGCGGGTACGATGGCGTTGATCATCACACCTGAAGGCACGCGCAGCAAAGTTGGTCGTTTAAAAACCGGGTTTTTGAGAATTGCGTCAATGTCCGATACACGCTTGTTGATCACGACGATTGATTATGGTGACAAGGTGATTCACCTGGGGGAGGTGATGATTCCCAGTGATAATATGGATGCCGACATCGATCATATTCAGAACTTGTATGCTCAGGTGACACCCAAAAATTCGTAAGATGTTAATTTCAGGGGCCCCCAGGGCATCGGAGTCGCCATCGTGAAACCACGTATCACCCATATTGCATTGCATGTTTCCGATCTCGATGCCTGTATAAACTTCTATCAGACCTTCTGTGAGATGGCGGTGGTGCATCAACGTGTTGCTGGAACCCAACGAATTGTCTGGATGGCAGAATCGGGTCGAGAACGAGATTTTATTTTCGTGATGATGGAGGGCGGCAAAGATCTAAGACTTCCTGATAAGGATTACCGCCACTTTGGTTTCGCCTTGGCTAGTCGAGAGCACGTGGATAAAATTGCCGCTGCGGCCGACCATGTGGACTGTTTGGTATGGCCACCGAGGGAGGAGCCTTATCCGGTAGGTTATTACTGTGGTTTACGCGATCCCAACGGCAACTATGTGGAGTTTAGCTATGGGCAACCACTCGGGCCGGGGGCTGAAGAACTAAAAACTACAGCAACGGAATAAGTCAGAAAAAAGCCTGAATACCCGTTTGTGCACGGCCAAGAATCAAGGCGTGAATATCCGCCGTGCCTTCGTAGGTATTGACCACTTCGAGATTAACCATATGACGCATTACCGGATACTCATCAGAGATCCCATTGCCGCCGAGCATATCCCGAGCCTGGCGCGCAATATCGAGGGATTTCGAGCAGTTGTTGCGCTTCATCATCGATATTAATTCTGGTGCCAGCAGACCTTGATCTTTTAAGCGAGTTGCCTGCAGTGAGCCGAGCAGGCCCAGATTGATCTCAGTTTGCATATTGGCCAGTTTCATTTGAATCAGCTGATTGGCTGCCAGCGGTCGGCCGAACTGATTCCGATCCAGGGTGTATTCCCGGGCCGCATGCCAGCAGGTCTCAGCAGCCCCCAGGGCACCCCAGGAAATTCCGAGTCTTGCGCTGTTCAGACAACCGAAAGGACCCTTTAAGCCTTTAACGTTGGGCAGCAAGTGATCTTCTGAAACAAAGACTTCATCCATGACAATTTCGCCGGTTATCGAGGCGCGCAAGGCCAGCTTGCCTTCTATCTTCGGCGCCGATAAGCCTTGCATGCCTTTTTCCAGTACAAAACCACGAATATCGCCATTATCCGTTTTTGCCCAAACCACAAACACATCGGCGATGGGGGAGTTGCTGATCCACATCTTTGTGCCGGTCAGCGAATAACCGCCATTGACCGATTTGGCGCGGCTGAGCATGCCGCCTGGGTCAGAGCCATGATCTGGCTCGGTCAATCCGAAGCAGCCGACCCATTCGCCGCTGGCTAGTCTGGGCAAATACTTTTCTCGCTGCGCTTCGGTGCCATAGGTGTAAATGGGGTACATCACCAAACTGGATTGCACGCTCATCATGGAGCGGTAGCCTGAATCCACACGTTCCACTTCACGGGCGATCAATCCGTAGCTGACATAATTCACGCCGGGGCAACCGTAGCCATCAATGGTCGAGCCGAGCAGACCTAATGCACCCATCTCGTTGAAAATTTCTCGGTCGGTGTGCTCCTCGCGAAAAGCATTCTGGACACGGGGCAATAATTTTTCCTGGGCATATTGTCGAGCGCTAGCCATGATCAAGCGCTCTTCTTCGCTGAGTAACTGTTCGATCAGGAAAGGATCCTGCCAGTTAAATGTGCCCCAGTCGCTAGCCATAGGAATCTCCACGCAAGAAAAATTGAGCGCGCACTATACCGTTACCGCTTGTGCAAACAAAGGCTACCTGGCAGCCAGGCTGTTATGCCTGTGGCTTGCGTATGCATCGGCAGCCCGACACAATACTTTTCTTTCGCCCGTTATGTGTAATTTATGAATCGCCCTGTCGAAGCTGTTATTAATCTGACCAATATTCGCAAAAATCTTGCCCTGGCCAAAAAGGCGGCGGTGGACGCGCGGGTGATGGTGGTTGTTAAAGCCAATGCTTACGGTCATGGCGCTGAAGCCGTCGCCAATGCCTTAAGCAATACCGATGCCTTTGGCGTAGCCAGCCTGACCGAGGCAGTTGAATTGCGGGAGTCCGGTGTAGTCAAACCCGTGGTCTTGCTAGGAGGAGTGTTTGCTCCTTGCGAATGGCAGGATGTGGAGCACTATGATTTGCAGGTGGTGATTCACAACCAGCAGCAGCTTGATAGTTTTTTAGCCACTAAATTTGCTGATGCTAAGCAAATAGTTGTGTGGTTAAAGATGGATACTGGCATGCATCGTCTGGGTTTTTCTCCCCAGGCTTTTGGCCCTGCCAGGCATGCCTTAATAAAGAGCGGTAAAGTCCACGAATTAATATTGATGAGCCATTTTGCCTGCGCCGATGAGCTTGACAATGGTATGACGGAACGGCAGCTCGCGGTTTTTAATCAGGTAGTCGAGCAAGAAAAGTCTGCGGAGGTTGCAAAAGCAGTAGCTGAATTCAAGGTGTCTATAAGCCTCGCAAATTCAGCGGCCGTGATGTATCACCCCAACACGCATTACGACTGGGTGCGGCCAGGTATTATGTTATATGGCGCAAATCCTCTTGGAAACTCTACTGTCGTTGAGAGTGATCTCGCACCCGTGATGACCTTGCGTTCGCGTTTGATCGAAATCAGGGATGTCGGTGCTGGAGAATCGGTGGGTTATGGTCAGCAGTGGCGATCCGAAAACGGAGCGAGGATTGGTGTTGTCGCGGTGGGCTATGGCGACGGTTATCCCCGTCATGCTCGGAATGGTACGCCGGTATTGGTCGCTGGTAAGCGCGCTGCTTTGGTCGGTCGCGTGTCGATGGATTATATTGCCGTCGATCTAAGCGATCTGCTAACCGCTAGCGTGGGTGATGATGTGGTTTTGTGGGGCGAAGGTTTGCCAGTCGAAGAGGTAGCAGCAATGGCAGGCACAATTGCCTACGAACTGTTGACGGGGGTGCAAAGTCGTGTCGTTTATCGATACGTTTATTAAAGATGGATCAATGAATTTGAAATGACGAGCGTAAATCGATGAGTTTAAATTGTAGAGCATCTAATCAGAAAGCTAATACCAAAATCTAACTATCGTCTTTCCGTTTTAGCACCAGATTATCGATGCCATTTTGCAGCAATGTGGAGCGGGCCTTGGCAAGTTTCGACTGCGAAATAAAGGGGCCAACAATAACGCGGTGCCAGGTGCCAGAAGATGCACCGCTGGCCGCTTCGACGTGGGCATCCAGGTTTAGCAGCAGCAGCCGGGCGCGGAGGCTATCGGCGTCGCGGGTATCTCGGAACGAACCCACCTGAAGCAAAAATATATCGCCATTTGTATGACTGCCGCGAACTGGATTCTGTTCTACATCCGGTGCGATTACTTCAGCGTCCCGCAAAGCGCGATAAAAATCAAAACGGGGTTTGATTGATTTAGGGGCGTCTTTGCCCGCGAAGTCGTCAATGGTCTGGACGATATCCTGCTGCGGATTGTCCCAGCGTTGAAATAACACCACTGTCATGATGCCAAGCACAAATCCGCTCGCTAACCATGGCCACCTTGCTTTCGGCCTGGCGGGCGCTTTGCGCACATTGTTACGCGTTGCCGCTTTGCGCTTTTTTTGGGCTTTGCTTGCGTAATCTTCTGGCATTGCTGTGATGTCTGATATGGGGTCGATGAGCCTGATATCTCAGATTCGGAGACAATGTTTTCTACGGCTCGGCTGCGGCGAATGAGCATTGTAAACGGACATGATGAGGGATGTCACTAAACCTTAATAAAAATTTAGATTAAATCTATAAGCTAATGATAATTATATATTATTTATGTCATATCCTGAGGGTCTACGTCCAGAGACCATCGTACTTTCCGGGCGCTCGGATGGGTTTCCAGCCAGGTGCTCAGTTGGCTGAGTAGGTTATGCAATGATTGCCGCTGCTCGGCAATGATCTGCAGCTGATATCGGTAGCGTTTGTTGCGGCGTTCAAGGGCTGCCGGATATGGCCCCAGGTAGCGATGTGATGGATTGCTAGCGATAGCAGCCTCACAATATTTTCTGACTTCTTCCAACAACAAGTTAGCGTCAAATGCCGAAATTGCTTCTGCACGTACCACGGCCAGATTGGCGTAGGGCGGCATGTTAGTAAATTGTCGTTCAGCGCAGAGCCGTTCCGCAAATTCCGGGTATTTGTTTTGGGCAAGTAAGGTGAGCAGGGGGTGTTCGCTGTAATGACTTTGCATCATGACTCGCCCTGGTGTATCACCTCGTCCAGCGCGTCCGGCTACCTGTGTTACTAACTGGCCAAGCCTTTCAGTGGCGCGAAAGTCTGGAGAAAATAGACCGCTGTCGGCATCTAACACCACCACCAGAGTAACGCCGGGAAAGTGATGACCCTTCGCCAGCATTTGCGTGCCGATCAAGATACAGGGTTTACCGGTTTGAATTTTGGTGACCACATTCGACATAGCATCTTTGCGGCGAGTGGTATCTCGGTCGACGCGTAGCACCTGAACCCCGGGGAACAGTGCTTCCAAAGTGGCTTCGGCGCGCTCTGTGCCCTGACCTAAATATTGTAACTGATCGCTGCGGCAGTGCGGGCAGGAAGACGGCGCCCCTTCCCGGTGGCCACAATGGTGGCAGCGGAGCTGGGCGTTGTGCTGATGAAAAGTCAGCCGTGCATCGCAATGTTTACAGTCGGCAACCCACGCGCAGTCGTGGCACATCAAGGTCGGGGCGTAGCCTCGGCGGTTCAAAAACACCAATACTTGATTGCCCTCAGTAAGCGCCTGCTCCATGGCGGCGATGACGGGCTTGGAAAACCCAGTCGTTAACTGTAATTTGCGAATATCAACCAGTTGCCAGGTCGGTTGACGGGCAGGGCCAGGTCGACCACGTAATTGTAGATGTTGGTAACGACCTTGCCGAGAGTTGTACAGACTTTCAAGCGAAGGTGTTGCGGTGCCGAGCATAATGGGTATGCGCTCGCGCATTGCCCGCATGACAGCAACATCGCGGGCAGAATAACGAAAGCCATCTTGCTGCTTGAACGAGGCATCGTGTTCTTCATCGATAATAATAATGCCCGGCCTTAACAGCGGGGTGAACACGGCAGAGCGCGTGCCGATAATAATACCCGCGCTGCCATTAGCCGCAGCGCACCAGGCATTTAAACGCTCGCCATCGCTTAAACCAGAATGGATAACAGCAATGGCGCAATTAAAGCGGCTTTGAAAGCGCTGTAGGGTTTGGGGGGTAAGACTTATTTCCGGAATTAACACCAGAGCCTGGCGCCCCTCACTTAGCACCCTGGCGATCGCCTGTAGATAAACTTCGGTCTTGCCGCTGCCGGTTTCCCCTTCCAGCAGGTAGCTGTGATAGCTCTGTAAGTCGAGAGTGTTGAGAGCAATCTCCTGATCGGATGAGAGAGCTAAGGGTTGTTCATTGAGCAATTTATCGGTGGCGAATGGTTCCGCGTGAAGGTTTTGCTGATAGCTTTTGATAAGATTCTTTTTCGCCAGGGTGCGCAGATTCGTCGTACCTATACCATCGGCGAGCAATTGTTTATGGCTGTGTTCGCCTTGCTGCAAAAGATTGATTAATTCTGCCTGGCGCGGCGCGCGCTTTAAAGCACCTTCCGGGAGTCCTTTACCATGCTGAGTTAATCGCCACCATTGCTCAGTGGGCAGCGCTTTGCCCTGACGCAGTGCTGTGGGTAAAGCGGCGGCGAGCACCTCGCCTAACGGGGCGTGATAATAGCTGGCGGCCCAACGTAATAAAGCGAGCAGGCTGGTCGAGAATACCGGCTCGGTATCCAGCACGGCAGACACGGCTTTAAGTTTATCTAAAGGCAAATTGCTATCAGAGTTAACTGCGATGATAACGCCGATGACCTTGCGCTTACCAAAAGATACTTGAACGCGCATGCCTGGCTCAGCTACCTGCTGTTCAGCCGCATCGCTTACTAACGGCAAATAGTCAAACAAACGACGCAGAGGCGAGGGGATAGCCACCTGATAAATCAGGTTGGCAGGATGGGGGGAATTGTTCACTAACGTCTTGAAACCTGATTACTTTCTGGTAGTATGCGCGATCTTGTTAGCTGGGGCATATATTGTCTATTAAATGGCTGACAGATGTCGGATAAATTGCCAGGTAAAAATTGTTGAGTACAGTCTAGCTTGGTAGTGGTACTTAGTTAAACGCGTACTACGTTAAGTGTTAAGTGAAACGGGTACTATGTTAAGTGAAACGGGTACTACGTTAAGTGAAACAGGTGCTGTGTTAAGTTAAAAAGGTACCTCGTTAGACGATCAGTAGCAAAAGGCTTTGCCAAAAACGACATTACGAAAAAAGACAGCACCAAATTAAAAGGTATCCAAATGAGAGCTGAAATCCATCCAAGCTATGGCAAATTAACCGCTACATGCAGTTGCGGTAACGTGATCGAGGTCGGCTCCACGCGGGTTGAAGAGATGCACCTTGATGTATGCTCTCAATGCCATCCATTCTACACTGGCAAGCAAAAAGCAGCGGATGCCGGTGGCCGTATTGACCGCTTCAATAAACGCTTTGGCAGTATCAGCAGCGGGAAGAAATAGCTACTGATTAGCGGGTAAATAGTCACCATGTAAAGCCGTTGGCTATGCAAGGTACAAAAAATGCGCTCAGGGTCTTTGCCCTCGGCGCATTTTATATGGGTCGGACTCTTGTAGGCCATATTTTTATGGGACGTATTTTTCCCCCCGTAGCATTGTTACTTTCGATACTTATTCCAGGCTTGCCAACCCATGGCCGGGTTCTTGATTGTGTCCCAAAAGGCATGGTGCAGGTGGTGACAGTGGCTCATGTCTATGACGGCGATACGGTGCGCCTGGAAGATGGTCGACGGGTGCGCCTGCTTAGCATCAATACGCCAGAATTAGGCCTCGATGGCGCGCCGAATCAGAAATTTGCCAGGCAGGCGAAAAATGCTGTGGAAGATTTTCTCGCTATCGACGGTAAGACACTCATTTATACGGACATAGAAACTCAGGACAAATATCATCGTTACCTCGCCCATATCTACAAACAACAGTCCGATGGCAGCGTGTTGAGTTTGGAACGGGATCTGCTAATTAAGGGCCTGGCGTACCATGTAGTGATCCCGCCAAATATTGCCCTGGCGGAATGTTTGGCAAAAGCTGAAGAAATTGCTCAATGGCATAAACGCGGTTTATGGGCCGACACCAAAGCGGCAACTTTAAGAGCTGGACAGCATAGAGATGTATCAATTAAAGGTGGCTATCAACGTATTAGCGGAGAAGTAATGCGGGTCACATTGAAAAAAGCCTGGTGGATAAATTTTAGTAGTGGTTTAACTGCTGTGATCTATCCGGAGAATCAACAGTATTTTGATCGCAATCGGGTGGCTAAGTGGCAGGGCCGGACATTCGAAATAGAAGGCTGGGTTTATAAGTCTTCCTATAAAGGAAAACCTCAGTGGCGGATAAGGCTGGAGACTTTGTATGCGATTACCGAGTTGCCGCTGAGTCGTCATTGAGAGATAGTCGAAAACTGATCGTCAGATAAGCGTGACTTAGGCCGATAATATTTGGGCTAATAATTGGACTATAGTTACTTACAATAAATCGCCTGTGAGGATTATTGCATTGGGATAGGGCCATATACGATCACTACTTAAAAAACGTTAACCACGATTATCAGAGGATAAAACCATGTTTTCATCAATAAAATTACGATTGTTGTGCGTGTTTGTTGTATCGGCTTTGTTGGCTTTACACAGCCACGCCGACTTAACAAGCAAGCAGGTTCTAAATTTGAGTGGTGCGAAAAAAATCGCTGCAGCTGCGGAGTTGGAGGCGATGCGGAATAAATGGAATGTAGTGATAGTAGTGGTCGATGACGGCGGGCATCCAATTTATATGCAACGTTTAGACGGTGCCCCCACGGGGAGCATTGGCGTCGCCCTTGGGAAGGCTCGTACTGCCGCGGCGTTTAAAGGCCCGACCAAAATATTTGACGACATGGCCAAGACCCGACCTGCTATCACATCGATCCCAGGCATGGTGCCCCTCGAAGGCGGCGTGCCTGTGATGGTGAATGGACTGTTGGTCGGCGCGGTCGGCGTCAGTGGCGCTTCTTCACAGCAGGATGTACAGGTGGCAGAGGCCGGGATAGCTGCCCTGGATATCTAGATTGCTGCCTGGGTCGTCATTCGCCAGTGTCGCTACAGATCCCAGCTTAATGAGGTGGCGTATTTAAAATCATTTTTCTTCACCTCGTCCGGTACGTCGGTGTCGTGTTCATTAGTGAGTTCGACTTTAAGACGCATCGCGCCATTAAGCTTATTCACCCAGGCTAGCGAGGTGATATTTCGAAACTCCTTCAGTTCGTCCAGCTGGGGGTAGAAGGTCGTAATTAACTCTATTTTGTGGTCGTCGGATAATTGCCAGGCGCTGGCGAGTTCAATCAGGCCTTCTGGTGAAATACTATCGTCTTCGCCGCCAAATTCACGATTAAGACCAAGGCCGGTTTTGCCACGCAGTGTCCAATCTTGCCTTTGTATAAAGTCTTTACCGACACCGCCGGCCAGGTTTAGGCGATAGTCCCAGTCCTGGAAGTCATCCCAGTCAAAACGCCCGGAAGAAAAATAAAAATAAGGTGAATCTGGAATTAACCAGTCGCGATTTGCCTGGGTAAAGAATTCATCCCGCGATTTATTGCCACCCTCCTCACTGGAATCATAGGCAGCCTGGATACTCCAGCGACGATCCGATGATTCAGTTTTAGCGTTGAGCGCGGTGTGAATATTCTGTGATTGAGAATTGCCATCGGCGCCGCTGACACCGATATCCAGTTGCCTTTGCCAATTCGGTAGTAACCAGCCGGGCGATGCTTCCCTGGTGGTCTCGACAGCTATTCGCTGGGGCGCCACATTTGCCTTCTTATCCTGGCTCTCCGTAATATCGATATTGTCAGCGTTTAGAGACGCTGGTTTTGCAATTTGATCATCTTGCAAAAGTAACTCGCCCAGTACGGAATGGCGGAATGTCACCGTGCCGTTCTCCTGCTTGATAATATTGCCCTGGAGTGTATCGCCATTGATCAGCGTGATAGCGGTGCTAGCAAGAGCGACCTGTGATGATAAAACCATTGATAGAAGCATTGACAAAACGATCACCAAATAAATTTTCATTGCTAGTAGCTGGACTCCGGTAGTCATGAATAGGGTTATGATTCAGTCGATAATGATCGAGGCTTTTTCTGAGCGCTGGCAGCCCACCTGGAAAAGATGATGCTCTCAAAACTGCTCGCTGTTAGGCACGAATTATTTGGAAAAGTGGCCGGTTTGCTAAATATTTTCTGAGGCGATGATGCCGCTTTGTTCCAGTTCGTTAATTTGGTGCTCGGTATAGCCCAATTTTTCACGAAGAATTTCGTGATTACATTCGCCGAGAAAACCCGCCTGTAAATCCAGGGGATTGGGAAACTGGCTAAAGCGTAAAGGGTTGCTGGGTATTTTTAGCTGGCCAAAGACCGGATCTGAAACCGTACGGACAGTGCCCCGAGCCTTGATATGGGGGTGATCCATCACCTCGGGCACAGTAAGTATTGGCGCGCAGGGCACTCTTTGCTCCTGGAGTTGACGCACGGCCTCATCTGCATCGTCGATTTTATCCAGCCAGCTCTGGATAGCCTCATCCACGGGGCCACGATTTTTTGCACGATCCATGATATTAGCAAATCGTGGGTCTTCCACCATGTCCGGACGTCCTATTATGCTAGCTAATCTATCCCATTGATCGCGACTGGCGATAATGAAAATATACCTGCCACCACATTGATAGATGCCCAGGGGTGCTAATAAAGCGGCATGTTGGCCTGATCGTTTGACCTCTACTTTGCCGTTAGAACCATCGTAAACTTCCACCGCGCTTTCATGATAGCTGAACAGCACATCCATCAGAGAGATGTCGATATATTGCCCACCACCACCTCTGAATTTATGGAAAAGCGCCGAGACAACAGCTGCGTAAGCGTGGGTGCCGGTAGAAACATCGCCGAATGCCAGGTCGGCGAATACGGGTGCACGATCGGGCTCGCCGGTCATATCGAGTACTCCGGCAAAAGACTGACCAATAAAATCGTAGCCGGGCAGCTCCGCTAACGGGCCGGTTTGGCCAAAGCAGGATACCGAACACATGATCAGATCGGGGTTGAGTTTACGTAAGGTCTCCCAGTCCATGTCCAGACGTTTCATTACCCCGGGCGCAAAATTTTCTACGACGACATCTACCTGCTCCACCAATTTGTGACAAATATCTTTGCCCTGTTGCGTGCTGATGTCTATGCACATATTTTTTTTACCGATATTGTGCTGTACAAAGCAGCCGCTTCGACCATCCTTGTGGAAAGGCAAGCCACGCACCGGGTCGCCAGTAATAGGTTCTATTTTTAAAACCTCAGCGCCGTGTTCAGCCATTAATCGGGTGCAGTGAGGGCCTGCGACAATATGGGTAAAGTCCAGTACTTTGATTCCTTCGAGTATTTGCATTTGCGGCATGCTCAAATCTCCAAATTAGCAATTTGTAAAGAAAGCCATTATCGACAAGGCGCAAAATGAGCGTGTTTACCGGTGCCGGTGCGACGGCTAATTATTGGTGATCGTACTATATATTTTTTGAGCCAATGATTCCGTTGTCTTCAAGGCTGGTAATTTGTTGTTCAGAATAACCTAGCCGTTCGCTGAGTATCTCGTGATTATATTGGCCGAGGGTTCCCGCCTGCAGATCGGGAGAATCAGGAAATTCTGAAAACCTTAACGGTGTGCGGGGGATTTGCACCTCGCCAAAAACCGGATCAGACACCGTTCTAACAATGCCTCTTTCTTTTGTGTGCGGCAGCTCCATCACTTCCGGAATAGTGAGGATGGGCGCAGAAGGGATCCTCTTTTCCTGCAATGTAGCTACGGCGGCATGAACATCGTCGACTGTTTCCAGCCAGGCCTCAATAGCAGCATTGATTTCGTCGGTGTGTTTGCCGCGGCCGTCGAGGTCGGCCAGGCGCGGATCACTGAGCATATCCTCCCGACCTATGACTTTCATCAGTGAGTCCCAGGAGTGGGTGAGACCGATAATAAAAATATAGCGGCCTTTACATGGATAAATCCCGACCGGTGCAAATAAGGGGTGAAACGCTCCGGATCGTTCACAGGTAAATTCTCCGTTGGTGGTATCGTATAGCTGCACATTCATCTCGTGATAACTAAATAGGACTTCCATTAGGGAGATGTCCAGATATTGGCCGCCACCGCCTTTCATGCGGTGAATCAGGGCCGTCAAAATGGCCGCGTAAGCGTGCGTACTGGTGGATAGGTCTCCAAAGGCGTATTCGCCGAAAACCGGTGGCCGACCTGGTTCGCCGGTGAGATCAATGATGCCCGCATAAGCCTGCCCGATGTAATCAAATCCTGGAAGATGTGACAGGGGACCATCTTGCCCAAAACACGAAATGGAGCACATGACCAGTTCCGGGTTCAGTTGTCTGAGAGTCTCCCAGTCTAGATTGTGTTTTTTCATTACCCCCGGTGCGAAATTTTCTACCACGACATCGGCCTGTTTGATCAACTCGTGACAGATGCCCTGGCCCTTGGTAGTCGTAATATCGATGGCCATGGTTTTTTTGCCGATGTTGTGTTGTACAAAGTGCGCGCTTCTACCGTCACGTATAGTGGGGAACATGCGTATCATCTCACCGCCCAACGGTTCTATCTTGAGTACTTCCGCACCAAATTCTGCGAGCATTTTTGTACAGTGTGGGCCGGCGAGGACGTGGGTGAAATCGACCACGGTAAATGTATCGAGCATTTTTTTTGTCAAAGTGTGCTCCTGTTAGTTCATGCAGGCAGGGTTGAGAATCGGTGGGATTAGCGTCCAGACCGAATCAGCGTATGCCGGACTATTGGTGCTTATACTTGCGCCGATAGTCGCCTAAATATTTTTTGAGCGGATAACATTTTTAGCTTCAAGCTCGGCAATTCGTTGCGCGGTATAGCCGAGTCGTTCGCTCAGTATCTGATGATTGTGCTGGCCCAGCGTACCAGCCCGCAGGTCGGGTGGCTCAGGAAATTCTGAAAATCGCAGGGGTGTGCGTGGAATGCGGACATCACCAAAGATATCGTCGGAAACGGTTCGGACACAGCCCCTCTCTTTGATATGGGGGTGATCCATAAATTCCGGAATGTTGAGGATGGGTGCACAGGCAACTTTGTGTGACTCAAGTATCTCGATCGCTTTATCGACGCTCTCTATTGTGTCGAGCCAGTCTTGAATGGCACCGTTTATCTCGTCCTTATACTGCGCGGTGTCAGCAGGGTTTTTGAAGCGCGGGTCACGTGCCCAATCTTCGCGGCCGATGGCTTTAGTTAAACCTGCCCACTGGTTGAGGCCAACCAGGAATAAATATCGATCTTTACACTTGAAAATGCCTGCGCCGGCCAATAAGAAGTGATCTGCACCAGCACGTGTGGGGATCAACTGACCGCCGGTTGAGTCATAGAGTTGGACACCCATTTCGTGAAAGCTGAACAACACTTCAATCAGGGAAATGTCGATATATTGACCGCTACCACCGCGTAGGCGATGCATTAATGCCGTGACAATAGCCCCGTAGGCATGAGCGCCGGTGGCGACATCGCCGAAAGCAAAATCACCAAAAATGGGCGTGTCATTCTTTTTGCCCAGCAGGTCGATAATGCCCGCATAAGATTGGCCAATCCAGTCGAAGCCGGGCAGGTGAGCGAGCGGGCCGTCCTGACCAAAGCAGGAGATAGAGCACATCACCAGATCGGGATTGATGGTTTTGAGTGTCTCCCAGTCCAGGTTGTGATGTTTCATCACGCCGGGAGAAAAATTCTCCACAACAACGTCGGCCTGTTTAATGAGTTCATGACAGATTTCCTGACCCTCCGGGGTGGCAAGGTCTATTGCCATAGTTTTTTTGCCAATATTATGCTGGATAAAATAGCCACTACGACCTTCGCGTTGCAACGGCAAACTGCGTGCAAGCTCGCCATGAACTGCCTCAATTTTTATTACTTCAGCGCCGTGTTCGGCAAGAATCTTGGTGGCATGTGGGCCAGCCACAACGTGAGTGAAGTCGACGACTTTGAAACCATCCAGCATTCGTTTTGACATAGTTGTTTCCCCAGGTAGTGTTTATCAAGCTTTATAATAGTTTTATGCTTTGAGGAGCACCAGCCCTAACTTTATTCTACGGTTCTGTGATCACGGGCCCGGCATAGACGGGCCTGCCATAAAAGCTAGCTGAGTTAGATATTTTTTGAAGCTATGATTCCGTCTGTCTCCAGGTCGGCAATTTGCTGCTCGCTATAACCCAGTTGTTCACGCAGCACTTCGTGATTATATTGCCCCAGCGTACCCGCTTGCAGATCAGGGGTGTCTGGGAAATTCGAAAACCGGAAGGGTGTGCGAGGGATTTTCACATCACCAAATAGCGGATCGGAGACAGTGCGCACTATGCCTCTTTCTTTGGCATGGGGTAATTCCATTACTTCTGGAATGCTCAGTATTGGCGCACAGGGCACTTTGTGGGCCTGAAGTATTTCTATGGCCTTATCAACATCCCCGATAGATTCGAGCCAGGCTTCAATTTCGGTATTGACTTCCGATTTGTGCTCGCCCAGGCCAGCGAGGTCGCTCAATCTGGGGTCATTGAATAAGTCTTCCCGGCCCATGGCCTTGGTCAGCGCTTGCCACTGATGATTTATGCCAAGCAGGAAAATATAGTCATCTTTGCACTTGTATATGCCTGCCGGTGCGACCAGGGAATGTTCCGGCCCATGGCGTTTGGTGATTGCGCCGGTGGAGTCATACATTTCTACGGCAAACTCATGGTAACTAAACAGCACTTCGAGCAATGACAGGTCGATGTGCTGGCCGCCGCCCCCGCGCATGCGGTGTAAGAGTGCCGCGACAATAGCGCCATAAGCGTGCACTCCGGTGGAAGCATCGCCAAAAGCGTATTCGCCAAACACCGGCGTTCGCCCAGGTTCCCCTGTCAGGTCGATAATGCCGGCGTAGGACTGGCCTATCCAATCGTAGCCAGGTAAATGGGAGAGTGGCCCCGTTTGACCAAAACAGGAAATAGAGCACATGATCAACTCAGGGTTGATCTGACTGAGCGTTTCCCAATCGAGACCGTGTCGCTTCATAACGCCGGGGGCGAAGTTCTCGACGACAACGTCTGCCTGCTTGATCAGTTCGTGGCATATCGCCTGACCTTTTTTCGATGCGATGTTGACGGCCATGGTTTTCTTGCCGAGATTGTGCTGAATAAAATAAGCGCTGCGACCTTCGCGTTGCGCCGGTAGTGACCGCGACGGCTCGCCACCCAGTGGTTCGATTTTTATCACCTCGGCGCCATGTTCGGCGAGTATTTTTGTGCAGTGAGGGCCTGCGACGACGTGGGAGAAGTCTACTACCTTAAAACCTTCCAGCATTGGATTGGACATATTTGATTCCATAGTAATTTTTGTTGAGCTAAATATCAGTTTTAGGTTTAGTTTGGATTTAAGTCAGATCAGAGAATCCGTTATCCAGCGAGCTACAGATAAGCTCAAACGGACAAACCACGATGAAAAAGATTCTACAGAGGAGGTTTCCAATTGCCAGTAAAAGTCGGCAAGGGTGTTAAGTCTTTGAAAACAATCGGTTGCCCACGGGAAACATAAGGGAGCGCCAGGCATCCGGGTAAGGCCATGACTATGAATCAGATACTTTTAATTTGGATACCATGAATTTACGCATTACTGTATAGGTGCCGTTCTTAGGCAGTTAGTGTGAGACCGCTGGTACTCGTATAGGTAAGCTAACACTTATGGTCAATCAGTCATGCTCAATCAGTTTTTTTGCATTGGCTGGATTCTACGAGTCCCAGATTACAGACCTGTTCTCTCAAGCCCGGCCTTGGCGCAGCTTCACACCTAAGCCGAGCTAAATATTTTTCGAGGTGATAATCCCAGCAGTCTCCAGGTCGGCAATTTTCTGTTCGCTATAGCCCAGCTGCTCACGGAGTATTTGGTGATTATATTGTCCTAACGTACCCGCCTGATCATCGGGAATATCGGGAAACTCCGAAAAACGAAGTGGCGTTCTGGGTACGCGAAGATCGCCAAAAATCGGGTCGGAAATTGTCCGCACCGTACCCCTTTCCTTGCTGTGGGGATGATCCATCACTTCGGCAATATTGAGGATGGGTGCGCAGGGCACACGATTGGCGCGCAAAATCTCCAAAGCTTTATCAACATCGCCCACTTTATCGAGCCACTCTTCAATGGCGTCATTAATTTCGTCTTTGTACTTAGCCATGGCCATCACGTCGGTAAATCGAGGGTCATTGAACATATCTTCCCTTTCCATAGCCCTGGTTAAGCCCTCCCACTGATGATTGAGCCCAAGTATAAATACGTAGCGATCTTTACATTGATAGATGCCTACCGGCGACAACATGCCGTGGTAAGAGCCGGAGCGCGTCGCCAACACTTGGCCGTCAGTGGAGTCGTAGAGTTGAACGCTAAATTCGTGGTAGCTGAACAGCACTTCCACCAGCGAGATATCGATGTGTTGGCCGTTGCCCCCGCGGCTTTTGTGGAGCAGTGCAGCTACGATGGCACCATAGGCATGGGCACCGGTACTGACGTCGCCAAAGGCGATATCGCCAAATACAGGTTTTTTACCCGGCTCGCCCATTAAATCGACAATACCTGCATAGGACTGACCAATCCAGTCATAACCGGGCAGGTTTGCCAGTGGTCCGGTTTGGCCAAAGCAGGAGATGGAACACATGATCAATCCAGGGTTAATTTTTTTCAGGGTTTCCCAGTCCATGTTGTGCTTTTTCATAACACCGGGTGAAAAATTTTCGACAACAACATCAGCTGTTTTGATCAATTCATGACAGATTTCCTGAGCTTCTTGGGTGGCGAGATCCATAGCCATGGTTTTCTTGCCGACATTGTGTTGAATAAAATAGCCGCTGCGACCTTCCCTGTGCGTGGGTAATAGTCTGGAGAGATCTCCGTCGAGAGGCTCAATTTTGATGACTTCGGCACCGTGCTCGGCGAGTATTTTGGTGGCGTGGGGGCCAGCGACAACATGGGTGAAATCGATGACTTTAAAGCCTTCTAGCATTTTCTGGGTCATGGCGAACTCCTACTTCTGGTCATTTTTATAGTGTGTCGTGATTCTGCGTACTTTTATACAGGGTTCGTGGCGCTTATCCCACCAGTTTCTAATTGTCTGATTTTCTCGTCACTGTAGCCCAGATGCCGACTTAATATGTCGTAATTATGTTCGCCCAGCTCAGCAGCCTGTAGATCAAGGGGTTCTGGGAAAAGTGAAAATTTAAATGGTGAGGCAGGTATTTTTACCGGGCCAAATGCCTCATCGTTTACCGTTTGCACAATGCCTCGGGCGATCATATGGGGATGCTCCAATACTTCGGGTATGCTTAATACCGGCGCGCAGGGCACGTGATTGCCCTGCAATCTTTTAAGGGCTTCATCAATGTCTGCGGTCGATGCTAGCCAGGCTTCTATAGCATCAATAATTTCTTGCTGGTTTTCGCCCCGCGCCAATAACTCTGTAAAACGTGGGTCGGTGAGCATATCTTCACGACCGATGAGCTTGACCAGGTTGTCCCATTGCTGACCGATGGCGACGATAACAACATAATGATCATGGCAATGGAAAATCCCCAGGGGGGCTAATAGCGCATGGTGATTTCCGCAACGCGGCGGATCAACTGTGCCGTCGGAGGCTGAATACATTTGTACATGAGCTGCATGATAGCTAAACAGACAGTCGAGCGACGACATGTCGAGATATTGCCCACCGCCACCGTGGAGTTTGTGAAAAAGAGCGCTGACAATGGCCCCGTAGGCATGGCCACCGGTGCTGACATCGCCAACAGCCATTCCGGAAAGCGACGGGTAGCCGTCTTTGTCGCCGGTAGAACCCAAAATTCCCGAATAAGCCTGACCGATGTAGTCGAAGCCTTGATATTTAGCGAGGGGACCGGTCTGACCCATACAGGAAATGGAGCACATGACCAGCTCAGGATTAATATCTTTTAATGTCGCCCAGTCGAGATTGAAGTCTTGCATGACGCCTGGTGTAAAGTTTTCTACAACCACGTCGGCCTGCTTGATTAGCTCGTGGCAGATTTTCTGGGCTTCGGGCAGTTGCAGGTCGAGACAAAGATTTTTCTTGCCGATATTGTGCTGAATAAAACAACCACTGCGCTGATTTTTAATGAGTGGCAAGGTGCGCGTTGGATCGCCCCTGGGTGATTCGATCTTAATAACTTCTGCACCCTGCTGGGCCAGCAGCCTGGTGCAGTGCGGGCCAGCGACATAATGGCTGAAGTCCACCACGGTGATACCACTTAGTATATGGCTTTCTGACAAGGCAGCTGGCTCCGGTTCAGGTTATTTCCGTACTTTATGTATAACGTCTGTGTTCGGTTGGATGATAGCGGGAATCCGGATCAACCCTCACTCAATCGATAAGGGGCGTAGTTACATCCAGATCCATTTGGCGTGTTAAGTATCATCCCTTGCTCCAAGCACACCAGACTCCGTCAGGCTGGCTATCTGTTCGGTGCTGTAGTTCAGCTTCTCGCGTAATATCTCTTCATTGTGCTGGCCCACTGAACTGGCCTGTAATTCCAGAGGTTCGGGAAATTGTGAATACTTCATCGGCGAGGCGGGAATCTTCAAATCACCAAATACCGGGTCTTTGATGGTTTGCACAATGCCGCGCTGAACCATGTGTGGATGCTCCATCACTTCCGGTACATCCAGCACCGGCGCAGCGGGAATATGGTGATCCTCTATCAGAATTTTAACGGCTTTCTCAGCATCACCAATGGTGGCCAACCAGGCTTCGATAGCCGCATTGATTTCATCACTATTTTCGTTACGACTTACCGGGTCAGCCATACGGGGGTCATCGAGCCAATCTTCTCTACCTAACAGTTTGGCAAGGTTGGCCCACTGTGGGCCGATGGCGATGATAATAAGATATCGATCGCCGCATTTGAACAGGCCCAGTGGGGCTACAAAGGAGTGCCTATGGCCACTGCGTTTGGGTACCATTTGACCGCCTGAGGCGTCGTATACCTGCACATTCATCTCATGGTAGCTGAACAGGCAGTCGAGTAGCGTGATGTCGAGGAATTGTCCGCCACCGCCATTAGCGCGGTGGAAAAGCGAACTGACAATCGCACCATAGGCGTGGGCGCCTGTGGAAATGTCGCCAAAGGCCATGCCAGAGAGGGCGGGTGGGCCACCTGCCTGCCCGGTCATACCCATAACACCTGAGTAGGCCTGGCCGATATAATCAAAGCCGGGGAATTTAGACAGGGGACCTTCCTGACCGAGGGCGGAAATTGAGCACATCACAAGATCGGGGTTAACTTTGCTTAGTGCTGCCCAGTCCATGTTGTATTTCTTCATCACGCCTGGCGTAAAATTTTCGATCACTACGTCGACCTGCGTGACCAGCTCATGGCAAATATCCTGGGCTTCTTTGGTGCGCAGGTCGAGACTGATACAGCGCTTACCCCGGTTGTGCTGGATGTAATAACCGCTACGTCCCTCTTTAATAACCGGCAAATGCCGTGACGTATCGCCAGCATGTGCTTCCACTTTAATAACTTCAGCGCCGGCTTCAGCCATTAACCGCGTGCAGTGTGGGCCTGCAACATAGTGAGAAAAATCAAGAACTTTGACGCCGTCAAGAACGTGTCTGCGTGACATGCTAATACCCCTTTTAACTAATGAAATAAACGAATGGAACATGTTGAAAACAGCGTTATGCGTGGACATAACTTTTGATACCGAACAGCTCTTTTTCTTATTAGCTTAGCGTTTTAATGCAAGGTATTGACATAGTAACAGGACAGCGAGCGTTGTCATCCGTTGTGTCGAATTCTTATCCATGGATCTAGCGGGATCAACATAAGGGCCATAGTTACCGTCTGCTTTGCGTTTTGCTCAGGTGCTATCAGTTACTATAGAGCCTGTCCAGTAGATAAGTGAACTTAGATTATGGCAGGTATTTATGGTGTAGAAGATGCGTCGTTCAAGGCGGCAGGGGGGCGGATTGGCATCGGCAAGCTGGTCGACCGCTTCTACGAAGTGATGGATGAACTCCCTGAGGCGCAATCGATTCGCGTTATGCATCCGACTGATCTGACCGTCGCTCGCGACAAGTTGACCTTATTCCTTTGCGGCTGGCTTGGCGGCGAAAAACTCTTCTCTAAAAAGTACGGGCCAATCATGATCCCCAAAGCTCACGCCCACCTTGATATTGAAGAAGCCGAACGTGATGCCTGGTTGGCTTGCATGAACATAGCTGTCGAAGAGCAGGATTACGCCCCGGATTTTAAGACCTATCTATTGGAGCAACTGTTTGTACCCGCTGAGCGTTGCCGGGTGGCTAGCCAAAAGAGAAAAGAATCTGCCGCCTAGTTCTACGATCTGATAAAAGGTTTCTTCTATAGCTAAGGATTTTGAAGGCTCAGATAGCAAACTTTGGTAAGGTTGGATAAGCTGACAGGCAATTGTAATAACGATAATATTTGACTCCTAAACCCTGTAAGGATGGTAGTCGATCAGGGTGCGGACTTCTGACTAACCGGGCGAGCATCAAGACTATGACACTTCAGGACTGGGGCGCGATTGGAGAACTGGTTGGTGGCCTGGCAGTAATTGTTACGCTGATTTATCTGGCTACTCAACTCAGGCAGACCAATAAAGCCATACAGTCGTCATCGTTCCATGAAGTGCAGAATTCGTTGCCATATGTAAATAACTGGATTATTTCAGATATTTCGATGGCCAGGATATGGCGAATCGGTCGGGATGATCCAGAGCAATTGAGTGAGGACGAATTTATGCAATTTTCTTTTTTTATACTATCTACTTTTCACGTTATGGAAACTATTTTTATGCAAAACGAAATGGGTACGGTAGCTCCGCGGCTCTGGAATGCTGAACGGAGCTCAATCGACTACATTTTTAACAGTCCTGGAGGACAATATTGATGGCAGCAAAACCCCTACAGTTTTACCACCGAGTTCCGAGATTTCCTGGAGCAGGAAGTATATAAGCCTGGCTAGCCAGGAGGATACTGTGGAAGCACCGCTCTCTGCATTTTATAATCGCAGCTAAAACGAGAATAAAGAATATCGAACCGGGAAATTTGAGATGGAGCTAAATTGGAACGCAATTGGTGCCGTGGGAGAAATCCTCGGTGCGGTAGCGGTATTTGTTTCGCTGCTCTATCTTGCTTTTGGTACGGCATAACACCTTTCCTCAGCAGAGTTCCACTCATCACCAGTTTGTCACCACACCAATGAGCGCCAATCAGGCGATCAGCAGTAGCGCCGAAGTTTGTGAGTTAATTGACCGAGCCAATCAAAATTTTACAGGGATAAGTTCCGCGGAACTGATTCGCCTGACTTATGTTTTTTTACGACCACTTTAATCAGTGGCAATTTGCTTTCGACTCTCAGCAAAAGGGCTTGCTCGATGCAAGTATCTGGTACAAACAAAATCAGGGATACATTGCAGTAGCGAGATCAACACCTGTTTTTTGCGAAATGTGGTTGCTTAACTGCGATGCGTTTGACGATGCATTCAAAGCTCATCTTGACGGAATCATGGTGACGACAGGATACGGTTTAACTGATTAGGGCGCTTCAGGAAAGAATAGTCAGCAGAAACGGTATTCTTCGTGCTCAAATTTAAACCGTAATTCAGAGAGGGGTTTCGCGCATCATTCCCACTCTGCTGAGACTTAGGATATTGGCTTTAGGTGTTTCTGGCGATACCAGAATGACTGGGCAGGAAGCATGTGTACTCAGGTGATGGGCAGTGCTACCAAGCGCGACATTTAACAAGTTGTGTTTGCTATGGCTGCCAATCACCAACACATCTGCGCCAACCTCATCAATGGTGTTGATAATTGTTTCCTTGGGCTTACCATGACGCAGAAGAAATTTAACGTCTAACCCTTCTGATAGTAGCGGCGCAGCGAACTCACGCAGTTTTTTTTCTATTTCTTCATGACGCTGTTCGCTAACAGCAGTTTCAAATTGCTCTTCTGCTTCGGGCTTTAAATGGTCAATTACAGGGGCATCACAGTTTTCGACGGTTAACACCTGAACCGCGGCGCCTGTGCCTTTTGCAAGCGCCAAAGCGGTGTCACGCGCGAGTATTGCGTGGCCTGAATCTTCCCTGTCGAGTGCTACCGATAATAAAATAGAACTGTACATCGTGGGACTCCCTGCATCGTGTTGTGGATGCTGTTACCCTTCACCTAGAACAACCGGATTAGAACGGATTAGAACGGATTAGAACGGATAATAGTATCGACAAAGTCAGGTGGTCCGTCCAGACAAAGGGCGTATATGATTGATTTAGATCAGGAAATCACGATTCCCATTAGCTTTTTTACGGCGGGTTTCACAATTTTACCGTTGGCATTGCGGGGCAGGGGTTCCGGATGCTGGTCGATACGGATCGGTATTTTATAGGCGGCAATTTGCGTGGCGACATGATCCTGTAAGGCTTTTTCTGTCACCATTATGCCAGGCCGAATCTGTACCAAAGCGCCAACCTCTTCCCCCAAAACCGGATGGGGAATACCCACTACCGCAGCATCGATTACGGCAGGGTGATCATAGAGCGCACTTTCCACTTCTATGCAGTAGATATTTTCCCCGCCTCTCAACAACATATCTTTGGCGCGATCCACCACAAACAAAAACCCTTCGTCATCGAGATAGCCTAGATCGCCGGTATGTAACCAGCCATTGGTAATGGTTTTTGCGGTGGCTTCAGGATTGTTCCAGTAGCCTTTAATCACCTGCGGCCCTTTAATCCAGATTTCACCGACTTCATTGCTGGGCAATTCGCTTTCATCGTCGTTCATAATTTTTATTTCGCACACCGGGGCTGCCATCCCTGCGCTTTCTGGTCTGGCCAGAAAATCCTCGGCGCCACAAACACTGGTCAGGGCGCTGGTTTCGGTCAGCCCATAGCCGTTGCTGGAGCTGGAATTGGGAAAGGCGACGCGGATACGTTCGGCCAGCTCTGGGGCGGGTGGAGCACCACCGAACAATACGGCTCTTATCGACGAAGTATCGTGTTCGGCAAGGATGGCTGATTCGAGTACCTGCAAAGGCATTGATGGCACACCGCCAAAGGAATTGAGCTTTTCTTTTTCGATCAAACGAATGGCGGCATCGGCATCCCACTTGTACATAAAAACAATTTTGCTGCCTGCAATGGTGCTGCCGCAGAGCATGGCCAGAGAGCCGGTGACATGAAATAGCGGCGCGCTGATTAACTGGCCCATCTGTTCGGTGGGCATGACCGGTTCTCGGCCATAGCGGAATTCGGTACGGGCGCGCAGATAAACGCCGCTGACCTGGTTTGAGCAAATATTTCGGTGACTGTTGATCGCCCCCTTGGGCTGGCCCGTGGTGCCGGAGGTGTAATAAATGCTGGCATCGTCATCCGGGGCAATATCCACATCCGGCAAGTGTTGTTGATCGACGTAGGCGTTAAGCAGAGGTTCGAAATGGATGGTGTTGTTTGTTACTGGCTCGCTACGCACAACGATCAGGTGTTCAAGGGATGGGATTCGATCATCGGTCTCGCTTAACAGCTGCGCTCGGCGATCATCTGCAAATACCAGGCGCGCGCCAGAGTTGTCAATACTGAATTCCAGCTCTCGCGTAGTCCACCAGGCATTGAGCGGCACAATGACTGCGCCGATAGAAACAGTCGCCCAAAATACCACCGGCCATTCTGGATAATTGCGCATCGCCAGAGCTACGCGGTCGCCTTTTTTTATATTGAAGTCATTGATCAGACTATGGGCAAGCGCCACTACCTGCTGGTAATGTTGGCCGTAGGTGACGCGTTCATCTTCGTAGACCAGATAATCGCGGTCGGCAAATTTCTGAGTGTCTTCAAATATGGTGCGTAGGCTGGGCGGTGCATTTTTCCAGATGCGAGTTATTAACCCGTCTATCTCGATCTCATCCATCTCGAAAGGTGAGTCGATTGCCGTCATTTTTTTATCGAGGATTGTTACGGGGACAGGAGTAGACATTGTGCGTATCCTTTTGCTGAGTTGATTCCTTTCTTCGAACGCTGCCAAAATACGAGCAAATGGCAAGTAACGCAACCAGCATGACACAGGAAAAAGCACTATGAAATTATTTGATCTAAGCGGCAAAACCGCCATCGTTACCGGCTCGACCAAAGGCATTGGTAAGGCAATCGTCGAGCAACTGGCCCAGCACGGTGCTAATGTGGTGGTATCGAGCCGTAAGGCGGAAGTCTGTGACGAAGTGACTGCGGCCATTAACGAAATGACCAAAGATGGAGCCGGTTCGGCTGTCGCTGTACCGGCCAATATCTCCAGTAAAGAAGATCTGCAAAATCTAGTTGATAAAACTCGTGAGCATTACGGCAAAATAGATATTTTGGTGTGTAATGCGGCGGCTAATCCATACTACGGGCCAATGCTCGGTATTAGCGATGACCAGTTCGACAAGGTGATGGACAATAATATTAAGTCTAACCACTGGCTTTGTTCCATGGTGATTCCTGAAATGCGAGAAAGAAAAGATGGTTCGATTACTATTATTTCATCCATTGCCGGGCTAGTTGGCCACACCACATTGGGTGCCTATGGCATCTCGAAGGCGGCGGATTTTGCTCTGGCTCGCAACATTGCAGCGGAATTCGGGCCGGAAAATGTTCGCGCCAATGCCATCGCGCCGGGTCTGATAAAAACTGATTTTGCTCGAGCGCTGTGGGATAACCCGGAATATTTGCAGGCCGCTACGGCTAATTGCCCCTTACGTCGCATCGGCACCCCGGAAGAAATCGCGGGGGGCGTGGTTTTTCTGGCCTCTGCGGCAGGAAATTTTGTCACCGGTCAAACATTAACCATGGATGGTGGGCGTACTATCTCGAATGAATAGTTATGCATCGCAAGGGCTATGTTGTTAGGGCTACCTGTAAGTAGGTTGAAATAAGTAGAAATGGAGACTATAGACTTATGTCAACGTATTGGTAATTGCGAAAAATCTCAGGACTACTGAAGTTTATTCAGTTGGAATTTTTAGCTGGAATTTAACGAAACTTAAACTAAACAAAAGGCGGGGTTATAAAAATGAAAGTCGGCATGTTAAGCGTGTTTCAGGCGGAGCTAAACCAGAACCTGTCTGATTTAGAAGTCTACAAAAAACAATTGGCCATTTGTGATTTGGTCGAGCCATTAGGCTACGATTCCATTTGGGCGGCGGAGCACCACTTCACCGATTACACCATGTGCCCCAGTGTCACTGAACTGCTGGCCTACATGGCCGGGCGCACCGAGCGCATTGGTCTGGGTACGGCGGTATTGATTTTGCCCTGGCATAAAGATCCCGGTCGTATCGCAGCGGAGATGGCCATGCTTGACAATATGTCCGATGGCCGGGCGCTAATGGGTTTTGGTCGCGGCATTGGTCGGGTCGAGTACGATGGTTTTGGTATTCCCATGGAGGAATCCCGTGATCGATTTGATGAGTCGGCCGAGATAATTCTTCAAGGCCTGGAGACTGGATTTATTGAGTACGATGGTAAGTTCTTTCAGCAGGAGCGCAGGGAGCTTCGGCCCCGACCCTTTAAGTCATTTAAGGATAGGCTCTACATGGCTTGTCAGTCTCCGGACTCAGCCGATGTGGTGGCCGACCTGGGTGCAACGATGATGATTTTTGCCATCTCGCCGTGGAAGTCTCGGGCTAAAGATGTCGAACGTTACCGCGCGCGCTTTCGCAAAGTTCAGGCTGCTGAGCCACCACCCATTCTTGCCAATATTTTTTGCGTGTGCGATGAAGACGAGGCCCGCGCTGAAGAAATGGCGATGAAATATATGCACGATTACTGGATTTCAGCGCTGGATCACTACGAGATGGATGGCACTCATTTTGCCGACAAAAAAGTCTACAACTTCTATGCTCAGAGCGCTGAGATTATGCGCGACAGGGGTCGGGAGTCAGTGACTGAGTTGTTCACCAATAATCAGGTTCACGGCGCGCCCGAGCAGATTCTCGATAAAATCCACTGGATTCGCGAGCAAGCCGGCCCGATGAATCTCAATGTCTCGTTTAGCTTTGGCGGCATGCCGTTTGATTATGCCGAGCAAAGCATGCGGCTGTTTGCTGAAAAAGTTCTACCAGAGGTGCACGAGTGGTCCTGTGCGCCGGAGGAGAAAAAAGCCAGCGCCTGAGAGCCTTAGCTTGCCTTAACTTGACTCTTAGACGCTTAGCTGAGCTTGCGGCCGTTCCTCTAAAGGACCCATAGATGGGTGTTTTATTACTTCGGCTTTTGATTAGTTTTTCGCTTTTACTCATCGAGACAAGCGGTTCGCGTTGAGTGCCCAGGGCGATTGCGAGCACTTCGGTTTTGTAGCAAACTACGGTGTTTTAGAATCTGAAAAAAATTCATTCCAAACCCCACCAATTCAGATGTAGAGGCAAAGGAAAATGGCAAGTATACGTAGCAAATTGATGGCATCGACCATGCGCGTCACCATGAAAAAAATGTTAGGCCGCAGTGGCAACGTCGAAAAAGAGCGTGCGTCATTGAACAGAATGTCCGGCTTAATGGCCAGTCGCAAACCTGGGCAGTCGACCAATATTGGTGGCGTGCCGGGTGAGTGGCAGCATTGTGCGAGCGGTGACGCGCTGCGCACTATCCTCTATCTCCATGGCGGTGGGTATGCGCTCGGAGGCCCGGATAGTCACCGTGACCTGGTCGGTAGCATTGTTGATGCGGCACAGGCGAAAGCACTCATTCTCGATTATCGCCTCGGCCCCGAAACACCCTTTCCCGGTGCTGTGGATGATGCGGTCGCTGGTTATAAAGGTTTGCTTGATGAGGGCGAGCTGCCTGAAAAGATTTTCCTGGCCGGCGATTCAGCCGGTGGCGGTTTGACGGCAGCAGCGTTGGTTGCCATTAAAGATGCGGGCCTGGCCATGCCGGCGGGCGGTGTCTGTCTTTCTCCATGGGCGGATTTGACCTTCGCCGGGCGATCCATGCATACCAAAGCGCTGAGCGATGCCATGCTGAGCAAAGAAACCCTGGCGTGGATGGGCGATTTGTATCTGGCCGGGCAAGACGCCAGTCATCCTCTCGCGTCGCCAATATTTGCCGACTTATCTGGGTTGCCGCCGCTGCTGATTCAAGTGGGTGGTGATGAAGTGTTGCTTGATGATGCGCTGCGCCTTCATGAGGCGGCTAAAGCTGCGGGCGTCGATTCTACCTTGGAAGTGTGGGATGGCATGATGCATGTCTGGCACCTGATGGCCAAGATTATCCCTGAGGGGAAACTCGCTATCAAAGCGATGGCTGATTTTATGGCTCAGCACGCGCCCTGATCGAATTCGTGTCACCAGGTGCGGCACGACCCAGTGACTTCTTTCAGCGATTTTCTAATTAGTAGTAAGGGCTTAACTAAGGGAAAATGCAAAGCTATCAGCTAGAATAAATAAGCGCTAAAAAAAGCTAATGCAATAAAAATTGGCCCGATAAAGCGTAAACAAAATAACCATACTTGACCAGCAAGACCCTCGTGAAAACCAGATTTGGCAAGAGCCTGGGCTTTGCCCCAGCCCCAGCCGGCAAAAAGTGCGGTGGCGATGCCGCCTAACGGCAAGAGCAAGTTTGATATTGTGTAGTCATAAATCTCCAAAATGTTGCGCTCACCAATACCTGCGGGTTTAAAAACGCTATAACCCAAAGATGCGGGAATACCGACGACAAATATCACCAGCCCAAGGCTAGTCGTAACAGTGCGCCGTGACTGACCTGTCTTGCGAATAAAGTAGGCCACAGGTACTTCCAGAATCGATAGCATGGAGGTCAGCGCGGCCCCGACCAGCAGACCGAAAAACAAAACAGCAATCAGATTGCCGCCAGGCATAAGCTGAAATAATCCAGGTAGTGTAATAAAGGCGAGCTCTGGCCCCTGGGCAGGGCTCAGGCCAAATGAAAATACTGCAGGGAAAATCGCTAATCCTGCCAGTAGGGCGAGCAGGGTATCACCAACAACGATGGTGCTTGCGATGCCGGGAATTGAAAAAGTCTTTGGAAGATAGGCGCCGTAGGTAAGGAATATGGTCATACCAATGCCCAGGGAAAAGAATGCCTGGCCAATGGCGGCGATATAGACCGAAGGTTTGGAAAAAGCGTTCCAGTCGGGCCTAAACAGAAAGGTCAGACCCTTTCCCGCACCATCCAGAGTCAGTGAATATATAGCTAAAATAAACACGATCAGAGCGAGTATGGGCATCAGTATTCGGTTTACTGTTTCTATGCCTTTTTGTATCCCACCTGCCACCACAGTAACAGTAGCTGTCATCATGACTGCCTGCCAGATGACGGGTTCAAGCGGTTGCGAAATAAAACCGCTGAAAAAATTATTGTAATCGCTGGTCGCCCACAAATGACCGGATAAGGCGCTGACGAAATATTTCAGCGACCAGCCGGCAACGACGCCGTAGAAGCCGAGAATAATAAAACACCCCAGCACGGCGACCCCGCCAACTATGTACCAGGGATGGTCAGGGTCGGCGTGACGAAAGGCCAGCACCGCGTCTCCCTGTGCATTTCGACCGATGCTTATTTCGGCTATGACAATGGGTAGCCCGATAAACAGAATGCAGAGCAGGTAAATGACGAGGAACGTAGCGCCACCATTCTCGCCAGCGACATAAGAAAAACGCCAGATATTTCCCAGTCCTGCGGCAGAACCGATGGATGCCAGCAAAAAGCCACTCCGGGATGCCCATTGCTCACGTTTCTGGTCATTGGTTGAATTCACAACTTAGTCTCGTTTAATTGTTCTGACACAGACTACTTTAGATGCGTAATATAAATTAAAATGGAAAGGCCTTAACATAGTTTAGAGCGGGCACACGGCTTTGCCAGCTTTTGAGAGATTAACGCACAGGTTAGACACCCCACACTTATTCGAAATCAAATTTGACCAACAGGAACTGATGATGGATTTTACCCTTTCCGAAGAACACCAGATGTTGCTTGATACCGTCGATAAAATTGGCCGGGATTTTCCCCGAGAATATTACGTTGAGCACGCTAAAACCCAAACCTTTCCTCAGGAGCAATGGGATGCGTTAGGGCAGGCGGGAATTCTTGGGGTTAATACGCCCGAAGAATATGGTGGTTCTGGCATGGGCATGTTAGCCCTGGTGCTGGTGCAGGAGCGTCTGGCCGAGCATGGCGTTGCGCCGCTGTTCTTTGTTGTCAACCAGGGCATCGCCGTGCCGAGCATTTCTCGTCATGGCACTGATGAGCAAAAGCAACGCTGGTTGCCAGCTATTGCTTCTGGTGAGAAGCGTTGCTGTTTCGCCATCACCGAGCCAAATGCGGGCACTAATACCTTTAAAATTACGACGACCGGCAGAGAAGAGGGCGATCATTTTATGCTTAATGGCAGCAAGCTCTTCATCAGTGGTATTAATGATGCTAATCAGGTGCTGGTGGTCGCTCGTACTGATGACGGCGAGCCGGGCCAGAAAGCCAGGCTGACACTATTTGTGGTTGATACCGATTCGGAAGGGCTAACCTGGGATCGCATGGATACCATGCTGTTAAATGCTGAGGGCCAGTTCTTTGTTTATTTTGACGACGTTAAAGTGCCCAAAGAGAATGTACTCGGTGAAGTGGGTGGTGGTGTCAACGTGCTTTTTGATGCGCTGAACCCAGAACGGATGATTGTTGCGGCGGGTTCCATTGGTGGAGGTCGGCATGTGCTTAATCGCGGAACCGAATACGCCAATGAGCGGGAAATCTTTAATGGCCCCATCGGGGCTTATCAAGGCCTACAGCACCCTATGGCGGAGGCCAAGGCTTTGCTCGAATGTGGGTCGTTGATGGTGCAAAAAGCAGCGGCTTTACAAGATAGCGGACACCACGCCAAAGTGGTCGGCGACATCGCCAATATGGGCAAACTGGTAGGTACCGACGCCGCTTTTAAAGCGGCTGATGCGGCGCTTCAATGTTTTGGCGGATACGGTTTTTGTGAAAGCTACGACATGGTAAGCCACTTTATCGGCGCACGTCTCGGTAAGGTCGCACCCATAAATCGGGAGATGACATTGAACTATATCGGTGAATTTATACTCGGATTGCCAAAGAGTTACTAGTTAATCTTATTTGTTATGATTAACTTATGACCCATTGAATATAAACAATATAAATAAATAATATCAAAGCTTATAAGTGTCGTCTGACTTCAGGTGGCGCTTTTTTCTGCCCGAAGGCTGAAAGTGTGGTGACGCCTCTGTTGCCAGAGGCTAAGATCACTGGCAATTTCTCCCATACTAAACTCACCAGATTAGAGCCACGAAAGCAGGTTCCCCATGCCCCAAACAATCACCGATCAGCAATTTACCGAGCTGTTAAAACCCGGTCACACAGTCTACATACAAAATGGTTGTACCCAGCCCATTGCCCTGGTTGAAGCAATGAAGAACAACCCGCAGTGTGCTGAGGGGATCAAATTTATCAGTATGGTCAATCGACTCAATCCCAATAACTTTACAACCTTGCACCCGACGACTGAGCAGGAAACATTTTTTATGTCAGGGTTTCTGCGTAAAGGCTACGACCCGGCCAGATTACACATATTGCCGTTTCACCTGAGCGAAATTTATCGTTATTTAGCAGAGGTTGCCGATATCGATATCGCTTGCATACAGGTCGCGCCAGCTGACCATCGCGGCCAGCACAGTTTTGCCATGACTGGTGACTACGTTCCCGCTGTGAGCAGCCGAGCCAGGGTGGTAGTGGCTGAGGTTAACCCGTCGCTACTGGTTTGCCCCGGTGCACCAACCATTTCTGCTGACGAGATTGACTACTACGTGGACTCGGATCATGAGCTGCTAATCTGGACTTCACGACCTGCCAAAGATGAGCTGGCCGCTTTAGGCAACAATGTGGCGAGTCTGGTGAATGATGGTGATACCATTCAAATGGGTGTCGGTACTGCCTCCGATGCTGTTCTAGCAGCATTGACCGGACATCGGAACCTGGGTATTCATACTGGCCTGGTGCCCGATAATCTGGTCGATATGGTCGAAGCGGGGGCCATTACCGGAGCCAAAAAGCCTATCGACAAGGGCCGCATTGTTACCGGTTCGGCTATGGGCACTGAGCGACTCTACGATTTTATCGCCAACAGTGATGTGGTGGATTTCAAGCCGGTGAGCTATACCCATGATGTAAATATACTCAGCCAGATAGAGAACTTCCGCGTGGTGAATTCTGCCGTCGAAGTGGATTTATTTTGCCAGGTCAATTGTGAGTTTATGGGTGGTCAGCAAATTGCGGGTATCGGTGGTCAACTGGATTTTGTCCGTGGCGCAAAGCGTGCCAAAAACAGCTTGTCTATTCTGGCCCTGCAGGCGAGCACCGGCAAAGGTGAGGTGTCAAGGATTGTCTCAAGAATCCCGCAAAATGCACTGGTGTCCGTACCCCGCAGTGACGCGGATTTCATTGCCACCGAATACGGCATTGCCGATTTACGCTATGCATCCGTGCAGCAGCGGGCCGAACGATTGATTGCCATTGCCGCGCCGAAATTTCGTGATCAACTAGCTGATGACTGGGCTGCGGCCTGCCGGATGGCAGCGGGTCAGTCGTGATTTATTTCATCTGAATCAGACTCTATAATTAACAAATTAACAAATTAACAAATTAACAAAGGGAGAGGAAGGAATGAAGTTTTTATCAGGATTATTTTTCGTTTTAGGTTCGGCAACTGCACTGGCGCAACCTCAGGGCATCAACGAGGCAGATATGCAAAAAATGATGCAGCAGGCGCAAAAGATGCAGGCCTGTATGGCCAACGTCGATCGGTCAAAACTCAAAGAGCTGGAAAACAAGGGTCGTCAATTAGAGGCAGAGATAAATGAGTTGTGCGCCGCAGGCAAACGCGATGAAGCATTAAGCACCGCGATGCGCGAAGGGCTAAAAATGTCCAATGACCCCGCAGTAAAAGCAATGCGTGAGTGCAGTGATCTGATGCCGGATATCAGCAGTATGATGCCCAAGATTCCATACCCTGGTGGTAATGGCGGTGAAGATAAAGATGAATCAGATGGGCATATTTGTGATTAGCAAAATTTAATAGCTACTGACAATAAAGGTCGAGCCTTGCTCTCAACAAAAAATATACTGGTATTTGCCGGGATATTTTTTGTTCAAGTGATATAGGCAAGCCTCAGTTTTCAGTCGGGATCCAGAATTAACACGCCTAGGCAGATTTAGCCGGTGCAATTTCCGGTGCAGGCAGTTGCTGCAGTTTAGGCATCACCTCTTTAGCAAAGAGCCGCATGCTGGCTTCCGCCCTATCGATTGGTATGCCACCAAACGAAAACATGCCATTGAATTTATCATTGCCGACAAAGTTGCGGATATTCAGCACTTTCTCGTAGCATTGTTCGGGCGTCCCCCACACATGTAAATCAACAAAAAACTGCCGGGCAGCATCAGCGCCATCCATATTAATGTGGTTAGCGGCGTTGGCGTACCACTCGTAACCCTTGATCTCCTTAAAGTGGGAGCCATCCATTTCGTAATGTTCGACCATTGAATGCCAGTAAGCACCCAGGTGTTTGTTAGCGATTTCCTCCGCTCGATCAGCATTTTCGTCACAGTAAGTAAAGCTGGCCACAAAGGGTGGCGGAGCCTGCTCTTTGTTCTCTTTGAAAAACAGGTTTCGGTAATCCGTTAATTCTTCGGCAACAGTGCCCCAGGGTTTTTGCGGAATCACCAGGATTCCCAAACCGAGTTCAGCCATGATAGACAGGGATTCTGGCGATACCGCTGCACCATAGCGACGGCCGACAAAAGACCTGTAGGGTTCGGGCCGAATATCGCGACGCTCCTGCTTAATGACTTCGCCATCCATTTCGCAATAACCGTTTTCAAGACCATCGAGAATTAACCTGGCGGCTTCCTTAAAGCGCGGTCGGGCTTCCTCCATGGGCATGCCAAAGCCTTCGAATTCGACCCGACCCAGGCCGCGACCCATGCCCAGGATGACACGACCCTTGGATATATTGTCCACCACGCTGATTTGCTCAGCGACACGGATAGGATCGTTATGCCAGGGCAGGATGACCGCCATGGAACCCAGTTTGACCCGCTCGGTGCGCCCGGCCATATAAGCCAGGAACTGCATAACATCAGGCATCATGGTGTAATCGGTAAAGTGGTGTTCGATGCCCCAAACAGAATCAAAGCCCAGGGGCTCGGCCAGATTAGCCAGTTTTAAATCATTTTGATAAATCTCGAAGTCGCTTTTTGCACGACCAGGATTTTGAAATACCAGAGTGGCTCCTATTTCCATAATGACTGTCCTCTTAACATTAAAATGACGGTTTATTTATCCCGTAGACAACTTTCGCCCTAATTTAACCAACAATACCGGCCATTAATTCCAGGCCTTCTTTAGTGGTGTCTGCGCCCAGCAACATGGTCGAGACATGACCGGCTTTGCCCGCTTCGATCCAGCGCTGGGCGCGATCTTTAATGCGATCCGCCGGGCCGACCAGGTTGCAGGCATCGACTAATTCATCGGGTACCAGGGCCGCCGCCTCAGCTTTTTTACCATCGAGATAAAGATCCTGAATTTTCACAGCCTGTTCTTCAAAGCCCAGACGTTTAGCATAGTCGTTATAGAAATTTTTACTGCGTGCACCCATGCCGCCAATGTACAGCGCCAGATTGTTTTTGATGGGCTCCATGCATTTTTCGACATCATCGCCAATCACCACACGGACAAAGGGCGCAACCTGAAAATCATCGAGGGATTTATTCCCGGCGGCGGCGAATCCGTCTTTAATGGGTTGTTCAAAGACATGAAACTGGCCGGGATCCATCCATACCGGGAAGAAACCGTCAGCCACTTCGGCGGCTGCCTTGACGCCGGCTGGGGTGATGGTGGCGGCAAAAATAGGAATTTTATCGTTGCAGTGCAATATGCTTTTCAGTGGTTTGCCCATACCGGTGGCACCTTCGCCGGTGTAAGGCAGCTGGTATTGATCGCCGTCAAAGGTGGCGGGTGCCTCGCGGGCGAAGATGGTTTTCATAATGGCGATGTATTCTTTCAGACGTGTCACTGGTTTGCCGTAGGGCACACCGTGCCAGCCTTCCACCACCTGGGGTCCCGAGGCACCGAGGCCCACTATAAAGCGGTTGCCCGATAGATGGCTTAAGGTCATCGCGGTCATCGCCGCCATGGCTGGAGAGCGAGCGGGCATTTGCATTATGGCTGTGCCGACTTTAATGGTTGAGGTGTTGGCTAATATCCAGGTCGCTGTGGTCACGGCATCAGCGCCGTATGCTTCAGCCGTCCACACCGAGTCGTAGCCGAGGCTCTCAGCATGTTTGATGGTGTCTACGGGTATTCTTACCGTGCTGCCGGCGTAGCCGGTCATAAGGCCAAGTTTCATAGGGTTTCCTGTTTTTGGGTAGTCTTCATAAACTGGTGAGGGTTGCTACTTACTTTAGCGCGGGTGCTGCGCATTTCAAGTCTATGTTTGAGAAAACCTCTCTCTTCGGCTCCAGATACAAGCAAATCTGGTATGTCTGGTTAAGTTATAGATGTCGCGTCCAGGCCACACTCAATGTGTTTACATAGGCATCTAAGGTCTCAGTTGCACCCGGGAAAAGCGCCGATGGCCCACGATAGGTCCCTCTCACAAACCGCGACAGTCCCACATGCAATTCATCGCCGCTGTCGGTCTTATAGCTCAATCCGGCACTGAATTGCCGAAGTGGGTTGGGTGTCAACATGCTAAAGCTAACGCTATCCAGGCCGTTATTATTCGGGCGTTTTCCATAAGCAAAGCCGCAGCGCAAGGTCAGGCTGGACGTGGCCTTATAAGACATACCAAGGCGATAATTAGTTTGGTTACGCTGCCAGCCAAAGCCGCTTCCAGACTCGCTGCCGAGGGGGTTTGTCATCGGGTCGCTGAGGGAATTCAAGATGCTGTTACCCAGTGCTTTCACTTTGGCGAATTCAATTCGCTGTATATCAAGTGCGATTAACCAGTCTGCATCGGGTTTGATTGCTACACCAACGTTGTAATTAGCGGGAATATCAAAGCTGCCTTCTGCAAATAAGCCTTTGTATTTGTCAAAATCTTCCATATAAACTTTTGACGAATAGGCTGCGCCGAGCATCAACCAGGATTTGATTTCGCCATACCAGCCAATACGCACCCCCGCGCCGAGCGCATGGTCATAACCTTGATTGGACACTCTGTTGGGGTATCGCGAAGTTGCTGCGAATGCCTGTTGACCGAAGGCTTTAAACCGCTGAATGACGATTAAAGGTGACATACCGATGCTTTGACTCTGTACAAATCGGCCCGGCGCGAATCGCCAGGCCACTGTGGGCGCGATAATAAATTGCGAGAGATCGAAGCCGAGTTCGCCACAGCCAAGCAAAAAATTGCCCGGCCGACTACCACACTGTGATGGATTGCCATTGGTAGCAGGAATGCCGGTGGAGCGGTGGTACTCGCTATTTAATCCCCCATTAGCATAGGCAGTGACGCCTACCGCTAACCGGTCGTCAACCTGATGGGCATAGGCAAACTCGGGAATCAGAAACAGCGAGTTGCTACTGCGTGAGCTGAAATTATAGATATCGTTGGCACCGGTCGCTCCCCGTCGCTTAACTTTACGATGTGGATTGAATATTTCAAATCCGGCGTCGAATCGGTTGCCGACAAAACTGAGTTTTGCGGGATTGGAGGAACCGGCAAAGGCATCCAGCGCTACCGCAGTAACGGCACCGGAAGTTTGCCGCGCGACTGGGCCATAGCCGAGAGAAAAGTAACCACCACCTGCCCAAACCTGCCCAGACTTGACGGATAACAGTACAAAAAGTCCGGTGGCCATTCGTATCAATTGTTTTGAGAATATGGACATAATTTATAAACGCCGGCTCCAGGCGACATTCACGGCATTGACATACGGCTGCACGGATTCACGGGCTCCCGGGAATAGCGCCGAAGGCCCACTGTAGTTGGTTCCGCTTATACGCGCGTAGCCCACATGCAATTCGCTGCCTTTTTTTGTCTTCCAGGTGAAGCCCAGGGTACCGGCCCGTATTGGGTTTGACGCTAATACTCCAAATGTGACTGCGTCCAGATCACTGTCGTTTGCCCGCTTCCCATAGGTAAACCCAGCGCGCAATGTGAGGTTTGGTGTTACTTGATGAATAAGACCCAGTTTGAAATTAGTCTGATTGCGCTGCCAGCCAAAGCCGCTACCGGATTTGCTGCCGAGAGGGTTGGCCACGGGATCTAATAGCGATGCTCGAATACTGTTGTCAAGCGCTCTGACATCGCGGAATTTAATATGTTGAATATCAATTGCCACCAGCCACTTGTCATAGGGTTTAAACGCAGCTCCGACGCTAAAGTTGGCTGGTACATCAAAGCTTCCTTCGGCAAACAGTCCTTTATATTTTTTAAAATCTTCCATGTAAATTTTAGTTGAGTAAGCGGCCCCCAGGCTCAACCAGGGCTTGATCTCTCCGAACCAGCCAAATCGAACACCCGCACCAAAAGCATAGTCATAACCATTGTTTGATACTCGTGTTGGGTAGCGTGAAGTTGGCGCAAAGGCCTGCAAGCCGTAGGCTTTAAACATCTGCACAGTAAGTAAAGGCGAAATACCGAAACTATGCCCGGGTGCAAATGTCCATGCAACCGTAGGCGCGACGATAAATTGTGACAAATCAAAACCAAGCTTTCCACAGCCTAATAAAAAATTCCCTGGTTTGTCGCCGCACATTGCTACGTTGCCGTTACTGCCGGGTACCCCGGCCGTATCGTTTAACTCAATATTTAGCCCTCCATTTGCGTAAGAGGTAAGACCAATAGCGAGTTGGTCGTTGACCTGCCGGGAATAAGCCAGTTCGGGGATAAGGAACAGGGAATTTGCACTGCGGGACGAAAAATTATAGATCGCGTCTGATCCAGTTGCCCCTGTTCGTTTCAATTTGCGGTTTGGATTCATGAACGTCATGCTCATATCCAGCTGATTACCAGCAGCGGTTAGTTTTCCCGGATTAGAGGCGCCAGCGAAAGCGTCCTGGGCAACGGCGGTGACTGCACCCGCGGTTTGCCAGGAAACCGGGCCATACCCCAGTACAAAGTAGCCGCCCCCTGCGAAAGCGTGCGTCGAAATAACTGACCCAAAGACGAGCAAGCAAAAATAAAGGTGTCTAAAAACAGCAAATATTAATTTCATCAGGATTTCTTAGCTCCGTAGGAAAGTTGATATTCAACAAATTTAAGCGTGCAGATAAGACCATCGACATACCATCGACATACCGTCGAGACCGGGTTAGTCATCATTCTTTTCGACCTGTTCTGATTATTTTTTTACAGTCATTGCTTTAACAGCTTTAACGAACATAGGAATTATTGACCGTTTGGTCAATAATTCCTATGTTAGATGGATTGGAAACCGGATGCTAGTGGTCTGGGCTTATTAGAGAGATATCGTCTACCCACCATTGTAATAATCTTGTCAGCGGTTTAACTTATCCAGCGACTAAAATACCGGTGCAGAGGAGATAGTAGATATGCTCGATATTGGCATTATTTTTATGTTTCGCAACCCGCCGTTTAATCGCTCCAGCTGGACGGATATCTACCAGCAGGAGATTGATCATGCTGTGGCGGCCGAAGAGCTAGGCTACGACCATATCTGGCTCACCGAGCATCATTTTGTCGAGGATGGTTATTCGCCTTCTCTTATGCCCATCGCCGCAGCCATCGCTGCACGAACTTCTCGTGTGCGTATTGGCAGTTACGTGATGCTGCTGCCATTACACAATCCGATCCGGGTAGCCGAGGATGTCGCCACCGTCGACGTGATTTCAAAAGGCCGCTTTGATCTGGGTGTCGGCCTCGGCTACCGACCCGGCGAATTTACCGGTATGGGTATTCCCTCCAGTGAACGTGCAGCCCGCTTTGCCGAGGGTTTGCCGGTGGTGCAATCCTTGTTGGCGGGCGAGAAAGTCACCCTCGATGGCAAGTTTAATCAGTACACCGATGCGCAGATTTTTCCGCCTCCGGTGCAGGAGCCTTTCCCTATATGGGTCGGTGCCCGGGGCGATAAAGCCCTGGATCGGGCCGCACGCCTTGGCTGTCATCTAGCGGCTATCGGCGCAGTAGAACACCGGCTCAAATATATTGAGGCTCTCAAACGCCACGGACGCGACCCGAAGGATTTTAATATTGGCCACCTGCTGATGTGTTACGTCGCAGAAACCAAAGACCGCGCCTGGGACGATTGCGCTGAGCCTCTACACCATATTATGAGCCAATATCAGGCCTGGGCTGAGGAGTCTGGTGATGTTACCGGCGACGGTATTGCTGAAGCCAAGGTGCCGTCCCCCGACGAACTTAGAGCCAGCCAACATTGTGAAAGCTTTGGTCGAAACGCTATTATTGGCGACCCTGAGAGTGTGCTGGAACAACTGGTCGCCGCCCAGGAGGAATCGCCAGGTACGCATCTATCGCTGATGATGTCGATGCCGGGGGCAGACCCAAAGCGCACGCGAAATAGCATCGAACTATTCGCCAAAGAGGTGATGCCCGAACTCAAAGCGCGTTGTAAATAAGTTCGCCATAAATGGACATGTTTTAAAAAGGCGCACGCCACAGTTTTATCAACCTATCGATTGCATTTAAGGAAACCGTTAATGAGTGAAAGTGTGAATAAAACCGTCATAGCTGTATTGGGCGCCAGTGGCGATCTCGGCGGTGGTTTGGCCCTGCGTTGGGCAGTGGCTGGTTATGAGGTGATTATCGGTTCGCGAACCCAGGAAAAAGCCGATGTTGCAGCGGCGGAATTAAATACCCGTGACCTGGTTCATAAGGTCAAAGCGATGGCCAACCCGGAGGCCGCCGCTGCAGGTGAAGTGGTGGTGATGACCGTGCCCTTCGCCAACCACCAAAGTACCCTGGAGTCGGTCAAAGATGCCGTTCAGGGTAAAATTTTTATCGATGTCACCGTGCCCCTGGTGCCACCGAAAGTCGGCACCGTGCAATTACCGGAAGGTGGTAGCGCCTGCGTACAGGCCCAGGGCTATTTGGGTGACGAGGTGCGTGTGGTGTCGGCCTATCAAAATGTCGCCGCTGACCATTTGAATGATCTGAGCCATGACCCCGACTGCGACGTGTTGATTTGCGGTAATGATAAAGACGCCTGTGCGCTCGTGGTCGAGCTTACTGAAGCGGCGGGCATGAAAGGCTGGCACGCCGGACCTATCGCCAATGCCGTGGTTGCCGAGGCGATGACCTCGGTGCTGATTACCTTGAATCGTCGCTACAAAATCCCCGGCTCCGGGTTTCAAATTACCGGCACGCCAAAAGCCTGAAGGACTTCCGCCGCGCGTCACCACACCAACCCTAAATATTCTCTGAGGCTGACCGCCCGATGGCCGTTGATCAACTGCAATTATTGGCGTTAAAAAATTTCCCGCTGGTTCACCCTGGTGACGATTTAATCACCCTGATTATCCAAAATCTGGGCGAACAGCAAATTATGCTGAACCCAGGTGATGTTCTGGTTATCGCCCAAAAAATAGTGTCAAAAGCTGAAGATTGCTACGTGGTACTTAACGAGATAGAACCTTCTGACCAGGCTCAGAAATTAGCTATCCAGGTCGATAAAGACCCGCGACTGGTCGAGTTGATACTCCGTGAATCCAATAGTGTCGTACGGCATTGCCCAGGCGTGATAATCGTCGAGCATAAGCTGGGTTATGTGATGGCGAACGCAGGCATCGACGCGTCTAATATTGAGCACGACTCTAATGATGCCGTCGAGAGAGTCCTTCTATTGCCGGAATCTCCGGATGATTTTGCGCAACAGTTACAAACCAAAATCGCCCGACTCTTTGGCGTAAATATTGCCGTGGTGGTGAACGACAGTGTTGGCAGAGCCTGGCGGAATGGCACAGTCGGCATGGCGCTGGGAGTGGCGGGCTTACCTGCACTGCGAGACCGACGTGGTGAGCAGGACTTATTCGGTCGCACTCTCGAAGTCACTGAAGTGGCTCTGGCCGATGAATTAGCCAGCGCGGCTTCATTGCTTCAGGGCGAGGGTAACGAGGGTCGACCAGTGGTATTAATAAGTGGCCTGGATATCGCTAACATGGGGCAAGCTTCTTTTAATAATGGTGCAGCCTTATTGCGGCCTAAAGAAAAAGATTTGTTTCGATGATGCTCTTAACGATATCAGCCGAAAAATCTGTCGAGCGAGGTATCACACGTGACGGCTGCTAAAAAAATTCTCGCACTCTGCGGCGGCGTCGGTGGGGCCAAACTAGCGCTAGGTCTAAGCCATATTCTTGGCAATGACGAGCTGACAATTGTCGTTAATACCGGCGATGATTTTGATCATCTCGGTATGCGGATTTGTCCGGATATCGATACGGTCACCTATACACTCGCGGGCATTGTTAACCCAGAAACCGGCTGGGGCAGGGCAGATGAAACCGGTAGCTTTATGGAGGCTCTTGACACCCTGGGTGGTGAAGACTGGTTTTATCTGGGTGACAAAGACCTGGCTCTCCACGTGGCGCGAACGCATCGCCTGGGAGCCGGGCAATCTTTGAGCCAGATTACTGAGAGTATCGCCAAACGGCTGAGCATAGGCCCGCGCATCCTGCCGATGAGCGATGATCCCGTCGCCACTATGGTTGAAACGAAAACTGGCACCCTTGCCTTCCAGCATTATTTCGTCCGTGAGCGCTGCGAGCCAAAGGTGACTGGGTTTTATTTTGACGGGATTGATAACGCGAAGCCTCATCCCGATTTGCTGGCCCTGTTGGCTGATCAAGCGCTGGATAGCGTAATTATTTGTCCATCAAACCCGTTTGTTAGTATCGATCCCATCCTGAGTTTGGCAGGTGTGCGTGAGGCCTTGCGTGATTGCCCGGCACCGATCATTGCGGTGTCACCCATCGTCGGAGGTAAGGCCGTCAAAGGACCAACCGCAAAAATGATGACCGAACTTGACCTGGCACCGACCTCGGTGGAGGTGTTAAAGCGCTATCGCGATTTGCTCGATGGCTTTGTGCTGGATGAGCGCGACCTGGATGATCTTGAGCAAATTAAATCGCTGGTCGCCCACGTCGATGTGCGAGATACGCTGATGCTGACCCTGGACCATAAAAAGACCTTAGCCCGGGCCATTATTGAATTCTCGGCGGGTTGCCAGTAAAGCTGTAGAGGGTGCTATGATAAAAGGCGCGTCGCGGTTGATGCGGTATAGCTAATACAGCAAAATCAAAATCGATGTGGGTCGATCTGGAACTGAGAGGAGCCAGGACTTCTATAAAAGAAACTCTATAAAAGAAATTCTATAAAAGAACTCACACAAATAACTGAGAGTAAAGAACTGCGAATAAATGAAAGCGATTATCCCCATAAAAGGTCTGGCTCAGGCTAAACAGAGATTGTCATCGCTGTTGTCTGAAGCTGAACGACGAGAACTAATGCAGCACATGATTGACGATGTGCTTAGCACCGTTGTTGAGTCGGATGATATCGACGGGTTGGTGGTAATTAGTGATGATCAGGAAGTTCGCAAACAGGCACAGGCCTATGGTGCGCGAATCCTGTCTGAACCCGCGCTGAGCGAATCAAACAAACTAATATTTGCAGATGAAAATCAAATCCAGACAAATTTAGCTGAGACAAGTTTTGTTCAGGCGTTGCCCTGCGCCAGCCGCCTCAATCAGATATTTGCCATGGCCGTAGCTTGCCTCGTTGAAGACGGCGAAACAGACGTATTGTTATTGCCCGTCGATGTACCCTTGATCAATACCAATAATATTCGCCGACTGGTCAACCATCATAGCCGACCCGGCGTGACCCTTGTGCCCGCCAGTGCCGATGGCGGTACTAATGCCCTGATGATTTCGCCACCCCAGTTGATCGCGCCGGGTTTTGGTCAACAAAGTAGCTTGCGCCATGGCGAATTTGCCCGTGCAATCGGTATCGAGCCAGAGGTATTATGCCTGCCAGAACTAGGCTTGGACGTGGATACGATGGATGATTTACGCGAGCTTATGGCCGCACCGGTGAGTAGCGCTACCCAGCGCTACTTGCTCGATAGCGACATACAGCAACGCATCGAATTTCTCGATCAGGACGATTTCAATACGCCCTGTATCGATCACAACGGGAGACAAACCGGTTGAATAGCGCGATCACACCGTTGGTATCACCGCGTATGAGTGCCGAGTCAGCACTTGCCCTGGCAGAGAATGCTGATCTTGACAGCCTTATGGCTCGTGCCGCTGCTTTGCGTGATCAGACAGATGATGGCTTGATTACCTACTCCCGAAAAATCTTTATCCCGCTCACTCAGCTGTGCCGCAATGTTTGTCATTACTGCACCTTTGCCCAGCCGCCTCGCACCCTTGATCAGCCGTTTATGTCGCCCGAGCAAGTGTTAGAAATTGCCCGACAGGGTGCCGCAGCCGGTTGCAACGAAGCGCTGTTCACTCTGGGTGATAAGCCTGAGCTGCGTTATCGCGCTGCCCGAGAAGCGCTTGCCGAGTTGGGTTATGACAGCACCGCTGACTATCTGATCGCGATGGCGAAACTGGTGTTCGAAGAAACCGGTTTATTGCCCCACTTAAATCCTGGCGTGATGAATGAAGCTGAATTGTTAGCCTGCCGGGAGGTCTCGGTATCCCAGGGCATGATGCTGGAGTCCGTTTCAGAACGCCTCTGCGAGAAGGGTCAGCCTCATTATGGCTCGCCCGATAAAAAGCCAGCGGTGCGTCTCAGAACGCTACGTCTGGCGGGCGAGCTAAACATTCCCTACACCAGTGGCATTTTAATTGGCATTGGCGAAACCCGCCGCGAACGCATTGAATCCCTGTTGGCGCTGCGTGATATTAATGATCAATACGGGCATATCCAGGAAATCATTATTCAGAATTTCTGTGCCAAGTCCGGCACTTTAATGGCCGATAAACCCGATGCACCTTTCGAAGAATTACTCTGGACCATTGCTGTTGCACGATCGATCTTCGGCCCGGATATGCCGGTGCAAACACCGCCCAACCTGAATGAAGGCATGCTCGAAAAACTTATCTCAGCAGGTATCAGCGACTGGGGCGGAGTGTCCCCGGTGACGCCCGACTTTGTCAATCCAGAAAAGCCATGGCCGACCCTGGAAAAATTAGCTGAGCAATCCGCCCAGGCAGGCAAAGTGCTGGTCGAGCGCCTGCCGATTTATCCTGTCCACGCTTATCAACTGGATAAATGGGTTGCCCCAGCACTGCATAAAACCTTGTTGCAACGTATGGATAGCGACGGCCTGGCTCGCCGTGATGACTGGACGCCCGGTTCAGAGCTGCAACCGCCCAGTAATACTCGCCATGAAGGTTGGCAAGCTGAGCCGCCCAAAGAATCAACAGATATTCGAAAAATTATTGAACGGGCTCTGGCCGGTGAGCGCCTTGACGAAACTACGATTACCCGTTTGTTTCGTGCCAGAGGTAATGATTTTCAGGCGGTTTGCGATGCCGCAGATGCCTTGCGTTGTCAACTCAAGGGCGACACCGTCACCTACGCCATCAATCGTAATATCAACTACACAAATATTTGCACCTATACCTGTAAGTTTTGCGCATTTTCCAAAGGCAAAACCGCCGAGAATCTGCGTGGCAAACCCTATGTGCTAGATGTTAAAGAAGTGGTTGAGCGCTCGGAAGAAGCCTGGCGTAAAGGCGCTACGGAAGTTTGCCTTCAGGGGGGCATACACCCCGATTATACCGGCGATACCTACCACGAAATTTGCAGAGCTATTCATGAAGCGCTGCCAGATATGCATATCCATGCTTTCTCACCCCTGGAAATTAGTCAGGGCGCAGAAACCCTGGGCTTGACTCTGGAGGAATATCTGACCCGGATGAAAGAAGTCGGACTCAATAGCCTACCCGGCACCGCTGCAGAAATTCTCGATGACGAAGTGCGGGATATCATCTGCCCCGATAAGCTGAAAACCAATGAGTGGCTTGAGGTGATTGAGACGGCTCACAAAGTAGGCATCCGCACCACTTCTACCATCATGTTTGGCCACGTGGATAGGCCGGAGCATTGGGCGCGCCATCTGTTAAGACTACGGGATTTACAGGCCCGAAGCGGCGGCATTACCGAATTTGTACCCCTGCCATTTGTGCCTATGGAAGCACCTATTTATCGTCGCGGAAAATCACGGCGCGGGCCAACCTTTCGCGAATCGGTGTTGATGCATGCCGTATCGCGCTTGGCGCTATATCCCCATATCACCAATATACAGGCGTCCTGGGTCAAACTAGGAGAGGCCGGAGTAAAGGCTTGCTTGCAGGCCGGTGCTAACGATATGGGTGGGACTTTAATGAACGAGAGTATCTCCCGTGCCGCCGGTGCCAGCCACGGCCAGGAGATGACGCCCGATCGAATGGCCGCAGTGATAGAAAGCCTTGGTCGCAAGGCAAAACAGCGGACGACATTTTACGGTGATCCAGAGCAGCGCGCTGGTTACATTAGCCTTGATCAAAATGCTAATTATCAGGAGCATGTGTAAGCAGGCACTTGGCGATAAATAGGGTTATAAATTTTTAGCGTTTGGTTTAATGATCCTGCCGTCTCGAACAACGGCATCAGGAAGTTAAAAAAATAACAAAAGTAATCAGAGCTTTAAGTTTCTATGAGCTTCTCCTTTTTAGATAAGAAAAATACCGAGGCGAAATCGGGCTATAGCCGTTGGCTTTTTCCTCCTGCTGCATTATGCATTCACTTATCTATTGGTCAGGTCTACGCCTTCAGTGTATTCAATCTGCCGCTGTCCCGAATTGTCGGGGTCACGGAATCAGCACCGGAAGACTGGCAGTTGACTACCATCGGCTGGATATTTAGCACCGCCATTGTTTTTCTGGGCCTGTCAGCTGCAATTTGTGGCGGCTGGTTGGAACGCGCCGGGCCACGCAAGGCAATGCTGGCCTCCGCGCTGTGCTTTTCCGGCGGGTTTTTTGTCTCTGCAATTGGAGTTGAACTGCATTCCATCTGGCTGGTTTATCTGGGCTATGGTGTGCTGGGCGGTATCGGCCTGGGCCTTGGTTATATTTCGCCGGTCCACACCTTGATCGACTGGTTCCCCGACCGGCCGGGTATGGCCACGGGCCTGGCGATTATGGGTTTTGGCGGTGGTGCCATGATCGGAGCGCCGTTGGCGGTTGGCCTGATGGGGCACTATGCCACGCCGACCAGTGTAGGTGTTGCCCAGACCATGCTCACCATGGGCGCCATTTATTTGATCTTTATGTTGGCTGGTGCGGTGATGGTCAGGGTGCCACCAAAAGATTGGCGACCTAAGGGCTATACCCCACCCGCTAAGGATAACGCAATGATCACGACCAATAATGTGTTGGTCAATGAAGCGGTAAAAACGCCCCAGTTCTATCTGCTGTGGGGTGTGTTGTGCCTGAACGTCACGGCAGGTATTGGCGTGCTGGGGCAGGCATCGGTAATGAGCCAGGAGATGTTTCCAGGCAGAGTCACAGTGCAAATGGCAGCGGGTTTTGTCGGCCTGCTTAGTTTGTTCAATATGGCCGGGCGGTTTATCTGGTCGTCGGCCTCTGATTATTTAGGTCGTAAGCGGACTTATATGATTTATTTTTTGTTGGGTATGATCCTTTATGCACTGGTTCCTACTACAGGCCAAATTGGCAGTATTACTCTGTTTGTCATTGGTTACCTCATTATTATGAGTATGTACGGTGGTGGCTTTGCCACCATCCCCGCTTATTTGCGGGATATGTTTGGCACCGAAAACGTAGGAGCGATCCATGGTCGTTTGTTAACTGCCTGGGCTGTAGCGGGCATATTCGGTCCCGTGTTGGTCAACTACATTCGTGAATATCAGATCAATAGTGGCGTGCCCAAAGTGGAGGCCTACAGTGTCACCATGTATATCATGGCGGGCCTGCTAGTGATTGGCTTGTTATGCAATCTCGCTGTCAAGCCGGTGGCTGCCCGACACCATATGAAGGTCGAATAAACCAAAACTGGCCGGGCTTTTAAAAGGAACAAACATGGAAGACTCAGAGTACTCGCCAATGCTGGTTTATAAGCTGGCAATCAGTTGGACCCTGGTTGGTCTTCCCCTGATATGGGGAATTTCTCAGACCCTGGAAAAGGCCATGCTATTGTTTCAATTATAAGTGTCTATAAAGTATTGGAAATATAGCTATAAATCGAACAATTGGAAAAAAGTCATGAGTTTGACCCTGGGAAAAATAATAGGAGCCTGGTAAAGACATATGATGTATTTGGACGATTTGTAAGAGCTATGGGGCAGCCAGCATGAACTTATCGACACTTGCGCAACTGGGTGAGTTTTTAGGGGGCATTGCCGTTTTAGTCACCCTTATTTACCTGGTTGTTCAAATTAGACAAAACACTAATGCTCTAAAGCGAGCCAGTGCGCGCCAGACATCAATGCAAAACTCCCTGGCTCTGCGCGCTCAGATAGACCATGCAGAGTTGTCAGCCACCGGTTTCGATGAGCTAACCAATCTTTCCGTTGGTGAACGCTGGCGTTTCGATTTGATTTGGGCGATGTGGTTCCAGGGTTTCGAGCAAACCCTGGAAGACGAACGACTAGGTTTGCAATCTTCAGAAGTGACAAGGCCATACAAAGTAATAACCCGTGGAATTCTGGCTACTTCAAACGGCTCCCGATGGTGGGACGAACGTAAAGTCTGGTTTAACGCTTCATTCCAGGAAGAGATCGAAAAACTGAAGGAAGAAGTGACAAGTAGTGATCTTTCTGCGCTATCTGTGCATAGAGCACAAACCAACAATATGGATCAGTGACAAGGATCACTCTTGAAAATAAGGGTACGATATTGCTTGCCAGGCGATGTTAGCTAGAAGAACAGTGCTCCAGTTTTGGTATGAACAACAAACAAAAGAAGAGGATAGCTAAATGAACTGGGATGCGATTGGCGCGGTAGGGGAACTGGTCGGCGCTGTGGCAGTAGTGGTTACGCTTGCTTATCTGGCATTCCAGATTAAACATAACCGCTTAACTGCAGAATCCAACGCGGTGGAGAAAACTGGCGCGGGCCTTAATTCAGTCAATGTTAATATCATGAATAACCCGGAACTCGCGGAAATTTGGGTAAAGGGATTCTTAGACCCAGATAGCCTGAGCGAAATTCAAAATACGCGCTTCTGGTTTCTCACACAAAGTTATCTCAATCATTTCTCCACCATTAAAAAACACTACGATACAGGAGCTCTTGCGGAAGAAGACTGGCAAGCATTGGCTCGATCATTTGCCCATATTTTTAATGCGCCCGGGGGCAGGCAAGCCTGTGAACGGGCCGCAGTCTCACCAGGATCAATAAAATTATTCAGAGATTACTTAAAGTACAAAGACTACGAAAGAGAAGGTTATGCCGGCATAACCAGCTACGAAAAGCCTGAATAATTGCATAGTTGTGCGATCCCATAGGGATAGGTGAACGCACTCGTGATTGATTCTGCCGCATAACGTGACTAAGGTGTTGAGGCGAGGTGGATAGGGTGTGTTTTTGTTTCGCGACTACGCGGAGCGTCTATACTTAAAGTTTTCTATCTGCCGGGCGTGGCCAATTGTGGGTTTGTAAATAAAACTGGCAGCGCTGGTTTACATAAGTTACTGGCCGATGGCCGATAAATACGAGGGAAAACAATATGAACTGGAAACATGCAAAAGTTGGCAAGTATATGGATGTCGGCGATGGTAGAGAAATTCATTATCACGAGCGTGGCGAAGGCGAGCCGGTTATTTTTCTTCATGGTGGCGGGCAGGGTAGCGGTGGCTGGACCAACTGGAAGGGCAATCTCGATCATTTTGCTGAGGCGGGTTTTCATGCAATCGCGCCCGATGCTTTGGGCTACGGCCTGTCGAGCAAGCCTGAAGACGGCACCTTTGATTTTGCGGCCCTGATGGACTGCTTTGAAAAATTTATCGACGGCATGGGCTTTGACAAGGTCAATCTGGTCGGTAATTCCATGGGCGGTGCCATGTCGATTCGCTATTGTCAGGATCATCTGGATCGCGTTAATAAACTAATAGTCATGGGCCCGGGCGGTCTTGGCCCGGGCAAACGTTATCTCGAAATGCCAGCTATTCAAATGCTCAAGGATCTGGGTAAGCAGGGTGGTGGGGTGACCAGAGAAAAGCTCCGAACATTCCTTGAGTTTCTAACCAGCGTCCCCTCTGTAGTGGATGATGACTTGATCGAAGAGCGCTTTGAAGTGCTCCAGACACAGCCTGCCCGCGTATTCCAGACCCTCGATATCGAAGACCTGCGACCGCGACTATCGATCTTAAAGGACTTGCCGGTACGCATACTGTGGGGTCGAGATGATAAAGCTTGTCCGCTGGAGTCTGGTCTGGAGATGCTTGCCGAATGTGACAATGCCCAAATGACGATCTATTCCGAGACTGGGCACTGGGTGCAGGCTGAGCGTAGAGATGATTTTAATAAACTTGGCGTGGACTTTTTTAGCGCCTGAGTCAGTCTCTGCTAGTAAATGTCTGGCCATTGACTGAAGCGGAAGTGGCCAGACAAAAGCTATCAAGAAATCAGGAAAAGGCGGTATTAAAATGAAGACGGCAAAATTGCCCGATGAGTTTAGTGACCTGCAAGACTTTGTTAGCGAGTGGGCGCTAGAACATCGGGCCGACCGCTTTAAAAAGCGCTACACCAGCAGCATCGATGATATCCGTCGATACTATGATGCGATCATGCCGAGAATGGAGGCTATCGTTGACCACCTCAATCAGTTTCCGGTGGATGACATTCCCGAGGCGTCTCAGCCGTTGTTGTATATGTCGCTCAGCGGTGTCGAGATTTCACGGGCCGTTGAATTGTGGGATGCGCCTGATAATTATGCGTTTCCGGCAGAGCGAGTGCATATCGATCAATAACTGGCCCTCTATCGTCAGGCCAGGCAATGAATAACCGGTATCAGGCACAGAGGGATTCACGATGAATAAACCAGAAAACCTTAAATACGAAGAGATGTATAAATTAGGAACCGAGCCGCTATCCACGGAGGATTGTGTCAGCCCAGAGCTGTTTGAACAGGAGCGTCAGAAACTATTTAAACGCGCCTGGATTTGTGTCGGCCGAGAAGGTGATATCCCCAATGCCGGAGATCACCTGGTCAGGGATCTGGATGTTCTGCAAACCTCAGCTATTGTTGTTCGGGGCAAGGATAACCAAATTCGTGCCTTCCATAATGTCTGTCCCCACCGCTTAAACAAGCTGGTGCCAGAAGGCGAGGGTAATACCCGCAAGTTTATGTGTCGCTTCCACGGTTGGACCTTTGATTTGGATGGAGCGCTCAGCCATTGCAGCAATAAAGAGTTGTTTACAAATTTTGACGAAAGCAAGTTTAGCCTGCCGCCCATTCATGCCGATCTGTGGGAAGGTTTTATTTTTATCAATGTCGCCGAGCAGCCGAAAGAAAATCTTCGGGAATGGCTGGGTGATTTGAATGATCAGTTCGAGGGTTATTGGGACGAGATGGAGCTACGTGGTAAATGGAGCGCGGTGGTAAATTGTAACTGGAAGCTCTATGTCGATGCCAACACCGAGGCTTATCACGCACCGACCTTACATTCGCGCAGTTTGCGCGATTCTTTTGCCAGCCCAGATAATCCCAATTGTGCATTCAATACCGTGCGATTATTTGGTCGCCACCGCATTGGCTCGGTTTATGCCAATCCCAACTACCAGCCCAACCCCATGGAAGAGTTGACCTTTAAAATTGCCGAGACTCCGCTCTATCCTGCGACTTCTGCTACTACGGGACATCTACCGCCCGGGGTAAATCCCAGTCGCAATCCAGCCTGGGCTTTTGACGTTGATGTGGTCTTTCCGAACCTTCAATTCGGGGCAGCCAATGGCTGGTGCCTGGTGTTTTTCTACTGGCCATTGTCCGTCAACAAAACCCTGTTTGAAGCCTGTACCTACATGTACAAACCGGAAACGCCAGGGGATGTGATTAGTCAGGAATACACCCTGGCCCATGTACGTGACGTGCTGCGCGAAGACATGAGCACCCTCGAAGGCACCCAGCAAATGATGGAGAGCGGTGTGCTGAAATATATTCAGTTATGTGATGAAGAGATCACCGTGCGGCACAACCATGTATCGGTGGCCAATTTTATTGCCGAAGCCGATTAGTTGCGTAAGCATCTGGCTGTGTGAAAATAATAGCTGACACAACAGACCACCCTTTAAATGGAATTATTCCGTTAAAATTATCCATTTAAACTTATCCATTTAAATTTATCCATTTAAAATAAGCCCCGCAAAGCAAACTAACGCCATTAAAAAAACCACATTCGGAGCCAGTATCGTCATGATTAAGCTGAAAGTTAATGTTCCGGGATTATTGAGGATTGCCGTTTTAGCCGCAAGTTGTGTTGGTGTGAACACAGCTAATGCCCTGGATATTAGTGGTCAACTCACAGACGAGCAGGGCGGCGCAGTGTCTGGCGCGATGGTCACCCTAAACGGCGAGAATTTGGGAGCTAGCACGGTCAGCGTGTTTACGGATTCAGCCGGTCGCTATCGATTCAAAGACTTGCCGGTGAGCAACGCGCAAGGTTTAAAGTTCAAAACCAAGGTCATCGGTTACGAGCAGCTTAAAGTGTCGGCAATTGAACAAGGTGCTGATAAGTCGCTCGTTGCCGATCTTTTCATGCGACGCATCGACAACGTTGCCCACCAGGTGCCGCCTTCGGCGTGGATGGCCCACTTTCCCAACGAGCGAGCGACTTACGCCGTGATGCTCAATTGCGCTCAGTGCCATCAGTATCCCCACTCCACGGTAAAGGATTACGCCAGTAAGCTCGCTGATTTGAGCATCGACCAGAGAGAGCAGGTGTGGCGGGATATCTTTCGTTTTATGCGGGTCAAGGCTGTGGGCATTATGCCCGAGGGCTTGAATATTGATCTGGCCACGGTGCCGATTGAAGTATTTAATGACGACGCCAATAACGGTTTTAGCCACGGCGATGAAGACACGATGGCGCCGATCCTCGCGGCTCATATGAAAACCGACTTTAGCCATTTTGCAGCTCAGGACTACGACAAACTCCGCGCCCCGCTAGCCAACATCGACACTCAGATTCGCGAATTCCAGTTGCCGCCGCCCGCAGCGGCCATGTTTCACGACAGCAATATCCATCGAGACGGGGCGGGCAGGTTAAGCGTCTGGTCAGTGGACTGGATTAACCGGCGCATGGCGCGCACCTTTCCAGATACTGGGCAGGTAAAAATATTCGCCCTGCCCAAAGATATTATTGGTGCACACACCCTGGTGCCAGATACCAAAGGCAAATTGTGGGCGACCTTTCAGGTCTCCGGTCAAATCGGTCGCTTTGATCCCGCCACCGAAAAATGGCAGCTTTGGAACACTGGTAATCGCGGCTGGACTCAGGGTGGCGCAGGCCTGGTGCATTCCTTTGCCAATACCGCAAAATTTAATCTGGGCTTTGATGGCAAAGGCCGTTTATGGGCGAGCCTCGGTGGTGTCAACAAATTGGTGGCCTTGAATCCTGACACTGGCTCGACAGAAACTTTTGCAGCACCACCCACCGAGGGGGATTCCGCCTTTAGCAGTGGTCTTTATGGTGGGGTGATGACCGCCGACGGCAAGCACGTCTGGTTCACACAGCTTCAGGGTCACTTATTTTCGTTTAACACCGAAACAGAGCAGATCGAAACGGTGATTAGTTTTCCCCGTGGCTCTGGGCCGAGGCGCCTTGCCATCGACAAAAATGACGTTATTTACATGCCCCTGTTTGGTGCTGGTGAACTGTATGTCTACGATACCAAAGCCAAAAAAGAGATAGGCCGTTTCCCACTGCCGGATCGTGCGGCGGCTCCATATGCAGTGACCTGGGATCCGGGCCGCAATGCCGTCTGGTTTGGTTCGGGCAACAGTAACCTGATCTATCGCTTCGATGTCGATACCAAACGTTTTATGGAATACCCGTTGCCCGCCGGTGAAGGCACCATTGTTAGAGCTATCGCTATCGATGACCAAACCGGCAAGGTGTATTTTTCCTACGCCCCTGTCGCTGAGTTAAATGGCCCCAACATGGTTGTTGAGATCACACCCGGCGAGCCGGAAATTATTGATAAGACCGCGAGCGCACAATAAAAAAAGGGATTGATAATAATGGCTAGATTCATCTGCATATTCTCTCTGGGTTTCTGTGTTTTGTTGTCTGCGCCTATATTTGCAGAATCAGCGACGGAAGCGGCCGACAAAGGCTCGGTCCAGATTAAAGATACCAGTGCCGGTGCCAGGCTTTACGTCATGCACAAATGCTATGAATGCCACCGTGCTCAGAAGCATCATATTGGGCCGTCATGGCAGGCAATTTCCCAGCGCTATTCTAAGGAGGAAGACAAGGCGAGGCTGGTAGCGAGGCTATCAGTCAAAGTGATTGAAGGCGGTTATGGAAACTGGGGAACCTTACCGATGAACTCTAACCCTGGGGTAAGTCCTGAAGATGCCTCGACGTTGGTTGAGTGGGTGTTGGAGACCAACTAACGCGTTACTCACCGGCGGAAAGCCGCCGCAGTTCTTTGCAAAAACCGCGACAGATTACGGAGTCCATGTGCCGCAACTTGTCTGATTATTTGTCTTAGTTCCGATCTCATCTGACAGTTCAGCTTGAAATGAAGAGAGTTACCCGCCTTGATAAAGGTGCGAATCTTAAACCAAAACTAGGTAACTCTCATGATTCCTACAACAATGACCGAGCTCATCAAGGTAAAATGTGCTCTGGGCTAACGCCAATAGACACATTACTTGATGGCAAACCGATTTGGGCAGAAAAGAATTTAGCCCAAATCTAAGCTGACAGGCACTGCAAAAAACGGGTAACCGTCAGATCTGAGCTACTACACTTGATTGCAGTAACGAAAGAACTGACGCCGTTAGTCTTCAACGATCAACGGGACAACCATATGGCAATGTAAGACCTTATTGTCAGTGACCCTGTTGTCCGCGCGTTGTTCCAGACCTCGTTGTCCCATATGTGCGTCAGGTATATAGTGCGCGCTTTTAATACACTCAGGACTAACATGACCGATATTTCCCTTGAAAAGGCCGTAAGAGACCGGCGTTCGGTGCGGGGCTTTTTGCCGGATCCGGTACCTCAGGAGCTTATGAACAAAGTTTTTGAGCTTGCGCAGTGGGCACCCTCAGGCACCAATGTTCAACCGTGGCAGGTATATGTGGCCTCCGGTGCTACCCGTGACGCGCTGCGCACAGAATTCATTCGTCGCGCACAAAGCGGACAACCCTCAAAACTTGATTATACAAATAGAGGGAAACTGGGCGAACTCTGGCGAGAACGTCAACGAGATTGTGCGAAAGCGCTCTATTCCGCGATGGATATCGCCTGGGAAGATAAAGAGGGTCGCCAGCGCGCTGCCTTTCGTAACTTCGAGCTATTCGATGCGCCACACGTTGCGTTTCTGTGTATGAACGAAGTGTTTGGTATGGCAGCAGCGGCCGATCTTGGCATGTACGTGCAGACGCTGATGCTGTCAATGACGGCGCATGGCTTAGCTTCCTGCGCCCAGGGCACCATGGCCCACCACCCGGACCTGGTTCGGGAAACCTTTAACCTGGATCCGACGATAAAGGTACTGTTTGGAATCAGTTTCGGCTATGAGGATCCCACCGTTGCGGCAAACCAGGCGAGAACGGTACGAGCGCCGCTGGAGCAAAGCGTGGTGTTTCGCAACGCCTGATATTGGGGCTCCGCCCCGCTAGACCTGACCCCGTTGGTTGTCCCGATGGTTCTCAGCAAAATTTCCTTTAATTTAATGGGCCCGCTCACCTGTCGGGAGTGAAACGGCGAGATTCAGCACATCGATATCTTGCTGGTTGACTCCTTTTCCTCGTGTATTATTGCCTTAAAACGACCATTCCAGACCAAGGCCGCCGTGGAAAAAGTCACCCAGCTGCTCATCACCGGCGAAGCGTGAGTTACGCTCCAGGGCCCAGCTATAAGTCGCGTGCCTGGTAATGATCAGCGACTCGGTCAGTGAGTATTCTGAGCCAAGGCGCAGGCCAAGGTGGTTAGCGCCGCTGTGACCACCCGGGATGTAGCCATCATTAATGCCGAACATGCCAGCGCCTGTGAAGGTGAGGCGCTCAAATACCTCCACTGCGCGGCTCAAGCTCAACTCCCAAAACGCACCGTCAGCATCGAAAGAATAATAAGTGTCCACGGCCACATCAAATTGCAGAGGTAAACCTGACCAGACACCACCGACGCCGACCTCGTTGTCGTGGGAATCGGGAAACTTCAAATGGGTGTAACTTGCATAGAATTCGAAATCGCCCACCTGCTCGGTCAGGCCAAGTGTGAGTCGTGACTCCTCATAATTTTGGTCGGGAGACCAGCCATACCAGAGACCGCCAGTAAATCTGCCCCAGCCCAGGTCAAGACTGGTCGCCGAGATAGCATCGCCGTCAAGGCTGTCTCGGCCCTCTAAGGAATATCGGCTCTCCAGCCCAGTCTTGAAGTGAATGTCCATAGTTTTGTGCGCATGGGCATGATCGAACCGCGTTTGCGCCTCCGGTTCATGGGCGTTTGCACTGAGAGCAGTGCAAAAAAACACATACAACAAATTGCCGAGTTTCTTGTGTCCCAATAAGGCCACAACGCAGATATTCTTAGAAATAAGCCCGTTCAATTTCTTAATCCAGTCTGCTAATAAAGCGGGTAACTTTATCAGAAAACACCGTATTTTGATCGCCGTCTACGATGTGACAGGACTCTGTTAGACCAGAATGTTCTGCTTATTTGCGGTCGTCCGAAACTTCCCAAGGCTTTCGGTATTTTGTGGAAGGGGGAGCTTATGTTGTATTGCAAGACCGGACCCGATGATTTCGGGGAAGGCTACGTTTCTAGACCTGACCCGGTTTTTAGCGTGACCCGGTTTTTAGCGTTTCTAGACCTGACCCGGTTTTTAGTGACCCGGTTTTTATTGTTCCAGCGTCAGGTCCTGATGCTATTTCTACTAATTCATTCATTTTGGACGGGTCGCTGCCGCCCAAAAAGCTCCTGTGTTGCTCGATTCTATTAAGTATCGGGGTTAATAATATTCCCTTACGTTGAAGCTTAATGACGGATTGTAAGATCGTGAACAATGTGGCTTCAGGTGTCCCCATTAATTGGGTATTTGTCATTTTCTTTATTTGTAGTCGACACTCGGCTTCATTAAAGCCATTGTCTTGCATGCGTAACTCTAAAAGCTCTCTTATAAGCGAAAACTTGCGTTTTCTATCTTTAAGGAAGCTGAAAAAACCATAAATTAAACTCCTTTAGCGTTATAGCGCATACCGCTTTTAGCTGTTTTCTACATAATGCTGTGAAGTAACGGGGACAGGTCTTGCAGTGCCGCATGCCCAAAAAAATAGGGTCTGCTCTCAATGCCACAAAATAAAAAGCCCTATTTCAGGTAACAGACCTAATCCCAACTCAAAGCCCCACCCGTCTGATACTCAGTCACCCGCGTCTCAAAGAAGTTCTTCTCCTTCCTTAAGTCCATCATCTCTGACATCCACGGGAAAGGGTTTTGCGCGCCGGGATACTGCTCAGAAAGCCCTAGCTGGTTTAAGCGGCGGTTGGCAATAAAGTGCAGGTACTCTTCCATCATGGCGGCGTTCATGCCGAGTACGCCGCGGGGCATAGTGTCCCGGGCGTAGGCGATTTCCAGCTCGGTGCCTTCGATAACCATTTGCAGCACTTCGCTCTGGAAGGTTTCGGTCCACAGGTGGGGGTTTTCCAGTTTGATCTGGTTAATGACATCGACACCGAAATTCAGGTGCATCGACTCGTCGCGGAGGATGTACTGGAATTGTTCGGCGACACCGGTCATTTTATTGCGGCGGCCCATGGATAATATCTGCGTAAAGCCGCAGTAGAAGAAGATGCCTTCGGTAACGCAGTAAAAAGCGATGAGGTTGCGTAGTAATTCCTGATCAGTTTGGGGGGTGCCAGTATTAAAAGTCGGGTCGCTCAGTGAGTGGGTGTGCTTGAGGCTCCATGTGGCTTTTTTGGCAACCGAGGGCACTTCCCGGTACATATTGAAGACTTCGCCTTCGTCCATAGCCAGTGATTCGACGCAGTATTGATAGGCGTGAGTGTGGATGGCTTCTTCAAAACTTTGGCGCAGCAGATACTGTCGGCATTCGGGGTTGGTGATAAGACGGTAGATCGCCAGTACCAGGTTGTTGGCGACCAGTGAGTCGGCGGTGGAGAAGTAGCCCAGGGAGCGCTCGACAATTTGGCGCTCGTCGGCGCTGAGGCCGTCTTCGCTTTTCCAGGTGGCGACATCGGCGGTCATGTTGATTTCCTGGGGCATCCAGTGGTTGGCGCAGCCGTCGAGATACTTTTGCCAGGCCCAGTCGTATTTGAAGGGCACCAGTTGATTGAGGTCGGCGCGGCAGTTGATCATGGCTTTGTCATCGACCTGGATGCGGGCAGCACCCATTTCTAACTCGTCCAGGCCGGGGGTGACATCGAGGGCCTCGAGGTTGGCTTTGGCGCGTTGTTCAGCTGAAAGCCCTGAGTTAGCGTCGTTGTTGGTTAATGTGTCGGCCGCCAGCGTTGGTTTGGCTAAGGTTGGCTTGGCTGGGGTTGGGTCGGCTGGGGTTGGCTCGGTCAGGGCTGGTTCGACAGGTGCTGGTTGAGCCGCCGGGGAATCTAGTGGAGAAGCATTAACCGGTGCTTGAGGCTGAACGTCAGGAGCGATTTTTTCTGCGATCATGGGCGCAGGTTCAGGTACTTGTAAGGAGCCGGGTAGGTCCTGGGGCTTGAAGGTCTTAATCGGTGTGTCGTTGTTAAAGTCATCCCAACTTAACATCTTATTTCCTCATTAATTCTAATTCTTTACGTTACGGCTATGGCCTTTGTTTGTTTTCTTTTTTCTTGACTAGTCGATGTAAATTACCAGGCCGGCCATCGGATAATCTTTGCCTTTCCCAACCCCAGCCTTCACTTAATTGCGAGGTGAGGGTGAAAGAATTGTCGTTCTGGTTGTTATTGATCATATTTAAAATCTCGGTACTTATCGGTTACTGACAAGCTTCGCAATCGGGATCGTCAATGGAGCACGCCGCGGGAACTGGCGCAGGTGCTACCGCGCTTGTGTTGGTAGCGGCAGGGCCAGATGACACGGCATTAAGCTGACCGGTCTGAATGGTTGATTTCTCAGTACTGGTTGCCCCCAGCGAGCGCAGGTAATAGGTGGTTTTTAACCCACGGTACCAGGCCATACGGTAGGTCATATCCAATTTCTTGCCATTAGCTTCGGCTAAATACAGATTGAGGCTCTGCGCCTGGTCGAGCCATTTCTGGCGACGACTGGCGGCATCGACAATCCATTGGGGGCCGACTTCAAAGGCGGTGGCATAAAGCGCTTTGAGGTCATCAGGAATACGATCGATGGGCTGGGCTGAGCCGTCGAAGTATTTCAGGTCGTTGGCCATGACCTCATCCCAGAGGCCACGATCTTTCAGATCGTGGATCAAATAGCTGTTGACCACAGTGAATTCGCCAGACAGATTCGATTTAACGTAGAGGTTCTGGTAAGTCGGCTCGATGGACTGGCTGACCCCGGTAATGTTGGCGATGGTGGCGGTGGGCGCAATGGCCATGACATTGGAGTTGCGCATGCCCTGGTTTTGCACGGTGGCACGGAGGCTGTTCCAGTCGAGGGTTTGGCTTTTGTCGACGTCGAGGTACTGGCTGCCACGATTTTGTTCGAGCAAATCTAGTGAGTCGATGGGCAGTATGCCCTGGCTCCACAGCGAGCCGTCGAAAGTCTGGTAGCTACCGCGCTCGGCGGCCAGCTCTGACGAAGCCTCAATAGCGTAGTAGCTGATGGCTTCCATAGAGCGGTCGGCAAATTCGACCGCAGCGTCGGAAGCGTAGGGCACTTTGATTTGGTACAGAGCATCCTGAAAACCCATCAGGCCCAGTCCCACTGGACGATGGCGCATATTCGATTGCCGTGCGGTATCGACGGAGTAGTAGTTAATATCGATAACGTTATCGAGCATGCGCACGGCGGTGCGGACGGTTTTGCGCAACTTGGCGTTATCGAGCTGGCTGTTTTCATCAATATGCTGGGCGAGGTTCACTGAACCCAGGTTGCACACGGCGATTTCTTCATTAGCTTTGGTGTTCAGGGTGATTTCAGTACACAGGTTGGATGAGTGCACGACACCGACGTGTTGCTGCGGTGAACGTAAGTTGCAGGGGTCTTTAAAGGTCATCCATGGGTGGCCGGTCTCAAATAGCATGCCGAGCATTTTTCGCCATAGCTCCTGGGCGCGGATGGTCTTGAACAGTTTGACCTCGCCAGCTTCGGCCATGGCCTCGTATTCGTTGTAGCGTTGCTCAAAGGCGGCACCGTATAAATCATGGAGATCGGGGGCGTCGTTGGGCGAGAATAATGTCCAGGTGCCATCTTCGAAAACCCGCTTCATAAAGAGATCGGGAATCCAGTTGGCCGAGTTCATATCATGGGTGCGACGGCGGTCATCACCGGTGTTTTTGCGCAGCTCGATAAATTCTTCAATATCGATGTGCCAGGTCTCCAGGTAGGCACAAACTGCGCCCTTGCGCTTGCCACCCTGGTTGACTGCAACAGCGGTATCGTTAACCACTTTAAGGAAGGGCACCACACCCTGGGATTTGCCATTAGTGCCTTTGATGTAAGCGCCGAGGCCGCGCACGGGGGTCCAGTCATTGCCCAGGCCACCGGCCCATTTGGAGAGCATGGCGTTATCCTGAATGGCACCATAAATACCTTCGAGGTCATCGGGTACAGTGGTCAGATAGCAGCTCGACAATTGTGGGCGCAGGGTGCCAGCGTTGAACAAAGTTGGGGTTGAGCTCATGTAATCGAAGGATGACAGCAAGTTATAAAACTCGATGGCTCGGTCTTCTCGATGGCCATTACTCTGGTCTTCCTGAGAGGCGAGGCCCATGGCGACGCGCATAAAAAAGCACTGGGGCAGCTCAAAACGGGTCTCGTCGCTATGAATGTCACTGTGAATAAAGTAGCGGTCGTAAAGGGTTTGCAGACCCAGATACGTGAATTGCAAGTCTCGCTCGGCGTGGATGGCCTGGCCAATTTTGTCCATATCAAAGGTGGCTAGTTCGGGCGATATCAGCTCCAGCTCGATGCCTTTATTGATATAGGCTTTTAGCGTATCGGGATACAGCGTGGCCATTTCCTCCTGGGTAGCGGCGTTGGCAATGTTTAAAAAAGTCAGCGCTTCGCTGCGTAAACTATCCATCAAAAGCCGTGCAGTGGCGTAGGTGTAGTTGGGCTCCTGCTCGACCAGGGTGCGGGCGGTGATCACCAGGGCGGTGTTGACATCGCTAATGGAGACGCCGTCATAAAGGTTACGCAGGGCTTCGCCCAAAATCGCATCGGCATCGACATCTTTAAGGCCCGCGCAGGCGTCACTGACAATGGTGTGCAGCCGGGCCATATCGAGGGGCAGTATGCTGCCGTCGGGGTGGGTGACAGTGATGCTGGATTCGTGGCTAATTGACGCAGTAGATTCTGCAGGGGCTTCGTCCTGTTGAGCGCTTCGCTCGCTGGCCCGTTGTTCGCGATAGATAACGTAGGAGCGGGCTATTTTTTGCTCGCCACTGCGCATCAGGCAGAGTTCGACCTGATCCTGAATATCTTCAATATGCACCGTGCCACCGGAGGGCATACGGCGTTTAAAGGTCGCCGTCACTTGTGTGTTGAGTTCATTGACGGTGGTGTGGATGCGCCCGGAGGCTGCCGCAGCAGCGCCTTCGACGGCTAGAAAAGCCTTGGTGATGGCGACGGCAATTTTCGTATCGTCATAGGACACGACAGTGCCATTACGCTTGATGACTTTTAGCTGCCCCGGCGCAGTAGCCAGAACCGATGTGGTTATGGGAGTGCCTGCTGGCAAGGTGGAGGTGCCCGCCTGACTGGTGATTTCATTTTCTGGGGGGATGGAGGGTGTGGCTTCCATAGTATTTATACCTTGATTTTTTGTTTTGGTTTTATGTTGCTTTTACGTCGTAAGGGGTAGTTGTCCGGGGTAAATATCATGCTTTTTATTTTGGTTGTTTTCGTGGTTAATAATTCGTGGTTAATAATTTGGTAATTCGTGTCTTGCGTCGAGTCTTTTACGGGTCACCTATAGATCAACTAAATGCTGATTCCAGAAATTTCTTTTCTGGTTTATCTGGTCCCTGGTTTATCTGACCCTGGGTTTATCTGACTGGGTTTATCCGATCCCAGTTATATCTGGCATTCGTACCGCCAGTTAATTAGCACCCTTAGATGTGGAGATGGTTGGCTGATTATGGAAATGCTCATCATAGAGTTGGTCACGGAGTTGATCGATGTGTATAGGGGTGCGCTAATTGGTATGCCACAACATAAAGGGCTTCGTGGATTAATGCAACACAAGATATGGAAAATATAGTGCTTTATTGACAATTTTGACAAGAATGGTCATGACAAGATACTGTCGATAAACAGGATCTTAGAGTGCTTTGTTTTATTAACTTGGCACCTTTGTTAGGCCCCTGCGTAAGCAAACACTTTTTAAGATCGATTGGGCTTTGAATCGTCTTTTTTTATCGCTCAATAACCTTAAAGAGATGACCGGGTTCAAGCCCTTTTGCCAGGCCATAGCTGTTCGAATTGACTGTCGGCTGAGGTGGTAGATTAGTCGAGGCTGGATTAGAGGCAACGGCAATAATAGAGGCTTGGAAAATTGAGCTTGCGATTTATGGACTTCAGAATAATCCGGTTTCTGAATCATTGCGATTTGAACTCAGTTCGAATTAGGGGTTTAGAAATCGAGCAGATGCAGCATCAGGGCTTTTTGTGCGTGGAGACGGTTTTCGGCTTCATCCCAGACCACGGAGTAATTTGGATCATCGAGCAATTCTGCGCTGACTTCGAGGCCTCGATAGGCGGGTAGGCAATGCATAAAAAGTGCGTCGTTGGCTGCCTCAGCCATCAGTTCATGGTTGACCTGATAGGCGGCAAAGATTTTTTCTCGCTTGGCCTTTTCGGCTTCCTGACCCATCGAAGCCCAGGTATCGGTGACCACAAGATCGGCATTTTTGACCGCCTGTTGCGGATTATCACTTATGCTAATTCGTGAACTATGCGCTTTTATCACATTAGCCCGTGGTCGGTAATCGTCTGGGCAGGCGATGCGCAGTTCGAAATCAAATTGTGCCGCAGCTTTAATATAAGACTGGCACATATTATTGCCATCGCCGATCCATGCCACGGTTTTGCCAGCGATATCACCACGATGTTCTTTATAAGTCTGCATATCAGCGAGCAGCTGGCAGGGATGGTAATCATCCGTCAACGCGTTTATGACCGGCACACTGGCGTGCCTGGCAAAAATCTCGATGCGTTCATGGGCGAAGGTGCGAACCATAATAAGGTCGACCATGCGCGACAACACCCGGGCGGTATCTTCTACCGGTTCACCACGACCCAGCTGGGTATCGGTGGGCGACAGGAAAATGGAGTGGCCGCCGAGTTGAGCCATGCCAGCTTCAAAAGAAACCCGGGTACGGGTCGAGGATTTCTCAAAAATCATGCCGAGGACCTTGCCTTGCATAGACATCGTGCTCGTGCCGGTCTTTTGCTTTAAATGAATGGCATTGTCGATAATCGACTTTAAGGTGTCGCCAGATAAATCAGAGAGAGTTAAGAAATGCTGAACGGACATATTAGCTCTCCGCTGAGAAAGCCTTAATCAGTGGTACCAAAATTTCAATCAGCTGCAGGGCCTGATCGTCGCTAAAGGTAAGGGGGGGCAGCAAGCGTATAACATTGTCTGCGGTAACATTAATAAGCAAACCGGCATTGGCCGCCTGGCCGACCAGTTTGGCACAGGGCAAAGTCAGCTCAATACCGATCATAAGTCCTTTGCCGCGAACTTCTTTAACTGTATTGCAGTCAGCCAATTGCGTGGCAAACTGTTCTAGCAAATTCGCGCCCAATGTAGCGGCACGCTGGCAAAGCCTGTTTTGCTGAATGGCGGCGATAGTAGCCACCGCCGCTGCACAGGCAACGGGATTACCGCCAAAGGTGGAGCCGTGATTGCCCGGCTGCATCAATTCAGAGGCCGGACCTCGGGCCAGGCAAGCACCGATGGGCATGCCGTTGCCTAAACCCTTGGCAATAGTGACCACGTCGGGATAGATGTCATGTTGTTGATAATGGAAAAAACTACCGGTGCGGCCATTGGCGGTCTGAATTTCATCGAGGATGAGTAACCAGTCGTTTTCATCGCAAAGCACTCTTAACTGTTTGAGATAATCGTCGGCGGGAATACAAACACCACCTTCACCCTGTATGGGTTCGACCATCACTGCGACGACATTCTGATTGTTGGCGGCGATGGTTTGCAGCGCCTCAATATCATCAAAAGGCGCGCGGGCAAAACCACGTACCAGAGGCTCAAAACCGGCATGAACTTTTCGATTGCCCGTCGCCGTAAGCGTTGCGAGGGTGCGGCCATGGAAGGAGTTTTCCATAACGATGATCGTAGGGACATCGATATTCTTGCGATGACCGTGTAAGCGAGCCAGCTTAATCGCCGCTTCGTTGGCTTCGGCACCAGAGTTGCCAAAAAACATATTGGTCATGCCGGATACGCCTTTCAAAACGTCGGCAAGCTGCTCCTGAGCAGGGATGTTATACAGGTTTGAACAGTGCACCAACTTGCCTGCTTGCTCCTGAATCGCGGCAGTAACCGCCGGATGGGCGTGGCCCAAACCACAAACAGCGATACCCGCCAGGGCGTCGAGATAACGTTTGTCCTGGTCGTCCCACGCCCAGGCACCTTCACCTTTAACTAGGCTCATGGTGCGTGTTCCGTAATTATTCATCAGTGCATCGCTAGTCATTGTGCGGCCTGGCGGTCCTACGGGTGGCGAGGCTATGCTTAGGTGGCTAATATTGTCCACCCATTATTGCCCACCCCAAAATAAAACAGGCAGCTGTTTGCTGCCCGGAAAAGGCGGGCATTTTATAGTCAATACCCGGCCTTCACAAGAAGTTTTGACGGACTTCATACACCTATTTGATCAGCGACCAAATTATTTTTCGAATCATTTACCACTATGCCTGACGGGCAGGTAAGGGTAGAATACCCCACTAACTTGATCAACTATTATGTAGGTGCATTGCTATGGACGTCGTCGATACCATACGGGATCAAATCGAAACTAATCCGATCATTCTGTATATGAAGGGTTCGCCAAATCAGCCCCAGTGTGGCTTTTCAGCCAACTCGGTAAAGGCTTTGATGGCTTGCGGTGAGCGATTCGCCTATGTTGATATTCTGAGCAATCCCGAAATTCGTGCGGCCTTGCCCGAATATGCCAACTGGCCGACTTTTCCACAATTATGGATCAAGGGTGAATTAATGGGCGGTGGTGACATCATCACTGAGATGTCTGAAAGCGGTGAGCTACAGACTCTGGTAAAAGAAGCTGCCGTTGTTGACGATAGGGTAGCCGCTGACGATTGATAGTGTTTTCTGAGATAGAGTGAAAGCGGGCCATGCCCGCTTTTTTTATGGCCAGTAATATTCCTGGGTTTTTACATTTAGTCGACACTGGGCTCGTGCCAGCCACCCAGGTTCTGCCATTTATTGACAATATGACAAAATAATAACGCGGTGCGTTTTGCGTCGTATTCAGCGCTGTGAGCTTTGTCGTTGTTAAAAGGTATAGCCGCAGCCTGGCAGGCTTTTGCCAGCACCGTTTGACCAAATGCCAGACCGGCCAGGGTCGCCGTATCAAAGCATGAGAAAGGGTGGAAAGGATTTCGCTTGATATCACTACGCGCTACCGCAGCGTTAATAAAGCCGAGGTCAAAATGGGCATTGTGGGCAACCATAACTGCGCGGTTGCAGCCACTGGCTTTAACTTGGCGACGAACCAGCTGGAATATTTCGTGCAGGGCATCTTTTTCGTGCAGGGCATCTCGGGCCGGGTCGTCGGGATCAATACCGGTAAACTCAAGGGCTGACTGCTCGCAGCTTGTCTCCGGGTGAGCTTCGACGTTATGGGATATGGTCTCAGCGATAACCAGCTGACCCGAGTCATCCATGGTCAGCATAACAGCGGCGACTTCAAGCAGAGCATTGTTATCGGCGTCAAATCCGCCAGTCTCCACATCAATCACCACGGGCAAAAAGCCCCGGAATCGAGTGGCCATAAACGCGTCATCGTCGCTGATTAGAAAGGATTCCTGATTGGTCATGTAACACTTGCCACTTATTGTTCCTCCTCGATGACTTGCCACCGGAGTTGCTGCCCCGCATGCAGTGGGGTCAAAACCTCGCCGCCGAGTTGGCAGATATTCGGCGTTTGCCAGGCTTTTTGGCTCAGGGTAATGGTCTCGGTATTTCTAGGCAGGCCGTAATAATCAGCGCCAAAGTGGCTGGCAAAACCCTCTAGCATGTTAAGAGCGTCAGCTTGATCAAAGGCTTCGGCATAAAGCTCAATGGCCGCGTGATGAGAATAACAGCCCGCGCAACCGCAGGCACTTTCCTTGTTGGTTTGAGAATGGGGTGCGGAGTCCGTACCGAGAAAGAATTTCGTATTACCGCTTGTGGCGGCCTTAATCAGTGCTTGCTGATGGATGTCTCGTTTTAGCACGGGCAGGCAATAAAGGTGGGGACGTATGCCGCCGACCAGCAGGTGATTGCGGTTGAATAGTAAATGCTGGGGGGTGATGGTAGCAGCAATTGAGGGACTGCTTTCGATGACAAAGGTCACCGCTTCTTGAGTGGTTACGTGCTCCAGAATAATTTTAAGCTCAGGAAAGCGCTTTGCCAGCGGTGTCAGTAAGCGATCAATAAACACCGCTTCCCGATCAAAGATATCGATATTGGGATCAGTGACTTCACCGTGAATTTGCAATGGCATGCCCAATGTCTGCATGTGCTCCAGCACTTTATAGGTCTTTTTAATATCGGTAACACCCGATGCGGAATTTGTCGTTGCCCCGGCGGGATAGTATTTGATGCCATAAATAATGCTGCTGTCCACCGCTGCATCGACGTCCTGAGCCGTGGTGTTATCGGTCAGGTAGAGTGTCATCAACGGTTGCCAGGCACTGCCCTGGGGTCGGGCGGCCAGGATTTGTTCTCGATAATTGCTCGCCTGATCGGTATTTACCAATGGCGGTGCCAGGTTGGGCATGACCATTGCCCGGGCGAAATTTCGGGCGGCATCACTGACAGTATTATCCAGAGCGGCGCCGTTGCGTAAATGCAGGTGCCAGTCGTCTGGGCGAGTGATGGTGAGTGTGTCCATTGAGTTGATTTAATACCTGTCTGAACCTGAAGAATTGGGCATTTTACCTGGGCGTGCATCCTACCGGAAAGTACCTGGTCGCGACAGGCTATCCATTATTGGACGCTGCCTTTCATAAGTCTGCTTTGCCAGAGGGACTCATTGATCTTTACCCAGAGTTGTCATTAATTAAAGCGCTAGCCGTCACTATTCTATTAATCAATGCGCAGGCAGTCTAAAATTCACTGTTGTACATTGAATCCCCCAATGCCCGAATATTTCAGTGGAGCGCAGTGTGTCCAAATTGAATCGATCCCAGATCAATAAAGTTGTTTTAGCTTATTCCGGCGGTCTTGATACCTCTGTAATTGTGCGCTGGTTGCAAGACACTTATGACTGTGAGGTGGTGACCTTCACCGCTGATATAGGCCAGGGTGAAGAGGTGGAACCAGCGCGAGCCAAGGCCGAGGCCATGGGCATTAAAGAAATCTACATTGATGATTTGCGTCAGGAGTTTGTTCGTGATTTCGTTTATCCGATGTTTCGCGCTAATGCTATTTACGAAGGCGAGTATCTGTTGGGCACATCCATTGCTCGCCCGTTGATCGCTAAACGGCTGGTGGAGATTGCCAACGAAACTGGCGCTGATGCGATCTCCCATGGGGCAACCGGTAAGGGTAATGACCAGGTGCGTTTTGAGTTGGGAGCCTATGCGCTGAAGCCCGGTATAAAGGTTATTGCGCCCTGGCGAGAATGGGATTTAACATCCCGTGAAACCTTGATGGCCTATTGTCAGGAGCGCAATATCCCGGTCGACTTTGCCAGTCAAAAGAAAAAATCGCCTTATTCCATGGATGCTAATTTGCTGCATATCTCCTATGAAGGCGACATTCTTGAGAACCCCTGGGCCGAAGCGGAAGAAGACATGTGGCGCTGGAGTGTGTCTCCCGAGCAGGCGCCAGACCAGGCGCTCTACATGGAACTCAGCTATCAGGCGGGCGATATCGTTGCCATTGATGACATCGCCATGACGCCTGCTGAAGTGCTAACCAGGCTTAATGAACTGGGTGGTGAACACGGCATTGGCCGCACCGATATCGTCGAAAATCGCTACGTGGGTATGAAAGCGCGGGGCTGCTATGAAACCCCTGGCGGTACCATTATGCTCAAAGCCCATCGGGCGATTGAATCGATCACTCTCGACCGCGAAGTGGCCCACCTTAAAGACGAGCTAATGCCTCGTTATGCCAGCTTGATTTACAACGGTTACTGGTGGTCGCCGGAGCGACGGATGTTGCAAACCATGATCGATGAATCCCAGCAATACGTGAATGGCGTCGTGAGATTAAAACTCTATAAAGGCAATGTCATTGTAGTCGGTCGAAAATCTGACGACAGTTTGTTTGATGAACGTATCGCGACTTTCGATGACGATGCTGGTGCCTACGATCAACAGGATGCAGAGGGCTTTATTAAAATCAACGCCCTGCGATTGCGGATTGCTGCGGACAAAAATCGGCGTTGATTTTAGTGTGTCGCTATCCGGGTGTAACTTTCTTGATAAGAATACCCGTGTGCAAGTGATATCAAATAGCGAGAGGAGAAGAAATGAAATATTTACACACCATGTTAAGAGTTGGTGATCTGGAAAAATCCATTGGTTTTTATACGGAATTTATGGGTATGGAATTGTTGCGCAAGATGGATTTTCCCGACGGTAAATTCACGCTGGCTTTCTTGGGCTATGGCCATGAAAAAGATAACACCGTGTTGGAGTTAACCCACAATTGGGAGACCTCAAGCTACAATCTTGGCACCGCATACGGCCATATTGCTATAGGCGTCGAAGATGTTTACGCGACATGCGAAGAAATTCGTGCGAAAGGAGGCAGCGTGGTCAGAGAGCCTGGGCCAATGATGCATGGCAGCACTGTACTGGCCTTTGTAGAAGATCCCGATGGTTATAAAATCGAACTTCTGTCCGTTGATCATTAGTACCTGGCCATCAGCAAAAGACCAGGAGTAAGGTTGTCAGTCGGTAGTACAGTCGTCAGTTTTATCCCGTGTGTCTATCTTTAACGGAGCGGTGTTGGCGCGAGCACGCAGCCAGTTCAGGCCACTAAGCACTGCATTATTTTTGGCCAGGCGCTGCTCCAGCTCAAATTTGCCGGGGTAATCCATCAACAACAGACCCATGGCTACAGTTAACAGGCCTTGCCCGGGAATAAACAACATGATGAAACCGCCGACTAGCAGGGTAATGCCGAGCGTGTTTTTCCCAATTAAGAGCAAGACTCTGACGATGGGGTGGTCTACTTTGAATGGGCCACCATGGCGCTCACTATGCAGAAAATAATCTTCTGGGATCCTTGCCACCAACCAGGGTAGTGACACCAGGCTCACCACAAAGGTGATGGCAGAAGCCAGGGCCAACCAGGTAAATATTTCCTGGTATTGAGACAACCACGAGATCACTGTTCGGCGAGCTCGTAGGGCAGAGCACTTATCTTGACTGGAATTGTCTGCTCGGCGATTACTAATTCATCCTGCGCTAAAGCGGTTTCTCGCAACACGGCGAGCATTGAGAAGTTGCTTGCATCTGAAGCAGCAGCATTGATGACGGTGCCGACTAATTTCCCGTGTATCGTCGCAATCTCCGTTCCGGCCGGCGGGGGCGTTGGCGATGCCGCTTCAACAATATAGGTACGGCGTTTGAGTTTGCCCAGATACTGCATTCGGGCAACGACTTCCTGACCGGTGTAACAACCCTTGCTAAAACTGATGGCCCCGGTAGCCTGGAGGTTCAGCATTTGCGGCACAAATTGTTCGCTCAACTCGGCGCTAACCGAGGCCAGGCCCGCTCGAATTAGCTGCAATTGCCACCAGGGGAGGCCCGCTGTTGTCAAGGTCGTTGTCAGATCTCGCCACAGGGATTCAGCTTGATTAGTTTTTGTGACGATGGTGAACAGACTGTCGTTGAGGCAGTTTAAAATATTGCCGACATCGTCTGTAACGAAATGATTCGGAGCTCGTACGGCCGGGAAAAATTTAAGTAATTCCTGTTTGACTGACGGCCCGGCGATGCCGAATTGGCGGTGGGTGTCGCTACAATCGCTTAAGGTGGTTTTGAAAAACGCAGCGTACTTGTCGAGGGTTGCCAGGCTGGTTTCAACCAGAGGTTTATCCATCGATAGTAAAATTTGTTTGTCCGATACTTTATAAGCCAGAAACGTGGTGATCATTCTGCCTTTCGGGTTGCATATAGCCCCCGGCGTAGAACGGCCTGGCTCGAGGCCCAGTAAATCGCAGGTGCTTTGACCCTGCAAGAATTTAGCTGAATCGGATCCTTGAGCCGACAATATCGCTACATTGCCCAGGTCACTTACTGTGTTGGTTAGATTGCCATAGTCCCCGGGCATTTCGCCAAAGGACGTTACGACATCATCGCGCCACTGGGCGCCGGATGCTTCAAGAAATTGTTGCCAGTTAGTCATATTGCCGAATACTCATTGTTGCTTGTTCATATTGATAGACCAGCATTCTGGTCTATCAGCACTGGTATTGGTAGCCACGATAGCTATTATCGAAGTTGGGAAATACTACCAACCATGGCGGGTCTAGAGTGCATTCTATTATAATTACCCTTCGTGAATTTATTAGACTCGCTGAATGGATAAAAATAGGCTTTTTTGGGCTAGTCGCAGGGGTATGCTGGAACTTGATCTCATCTTTCTGCCCTTTGCCGAAAATATTTATCCAGGCTTACCAGTCGAAGATCAACAGCGCTATCAGCAGTTACTTGATTGTGAGGATCAAGACTTGTTTGGCTGGTTATTGCGCAGCAAAGTGCCTGAAGATAAAGAGATTCGTGAAATTGTTAACGTGATTTTGAGTCACCGTGACGCAGCTTCTTAAGTTCAAGCGCAGCCCAACCACAAGCCTGTCTCGTTTGCAGGGTATGGCTGCATTGATAACCCTTGGTTTGCTTATACTGTTACCGCTTGAGCCAGGGGTGAAGTTGTCGTTGTGCGGGCTGTTAGGTCTATACGTCGTTATGTTGTGGCGACGACGTTGGGCTTATCCCGATATTGATAATTTGCTGATTGATATTGTTGAACAAAAGATTTCTGCCGGGCTGTTATCTGCCCCGCTACCATCTACGAGACTTTCATCTGCCGGTTTGCCAAATAGTGAGCCGAGCGAAGAGCGCCTGAGTTGTCGGGTAAAATATGTCAGTCACTGGTTAGTGATGCTGGCTTATCCGACTCCTGAAAGTTATCGCCAGCGCTGTTGTTATTTGCCTCGATATTTTTTTCGATACAGTCAGTTGCCGATATTTCCTGGCATGCTTGGACAAGAAGATTTTGGCCGATTACTGGCTGTTGCCAGATCAATGGCCAGGTTGTAATGCGAAACAGACTTGAGCATTTCCGACGCTGCTAGTTTTTACTAACCTAGCTTTTACTAACGATAATGTCCTGACCGGCAAAGTTCATCGGTACCAGGATAGTGTCTTTCGCCACCTGAGATAGTTCCGGATGATCCAGCGTGTAATGCAGGCCGCGGCTTTCTTTGCGTAACAGTGCGGAGCGGATAATCAGATCTGCCACTACAGCAAGGTTGCGTAATTCCAGTATATCGCGGCTAACCTTATAGTTTCGGTAGTATTCCTGAATCTCCCGCTGCAACAATCGAATCCGATGCTCGGCCCGTTCCAGTCGCTTGCGGGTGCGCACAATACCCACGTAATCCCACATAAAGCGTCTCAATTCATCCCAGTTGTGGGAGATCACCACATCTTCATCCGAAGAGGTGACGCGGGAGGAATCCCAGGCCTTGGTATAACTGGGCGCTGCAACAGCGTGAATTTCCCGGTCGATAGATTGTGCGGCAGAGCTTGCGAAGACCAGACATTCCAGCAGCGAATTACTTGCCATGCGGTTGGCACCGTGGAGCCCGGTAAACGAGCATTCACCGATCGCATAGAGGTTTTTTAAATCGGTATGACCGTCGATATCGGTGACGATGCCGCCACAGGTGTAATGGGCTGCGGGCACTACCGGGATTGGCTGTTTGGTGATATCAATGCCGAATTCGAGGCACTGGGCGCTAACAGTCGGGAAGTGGGTATTGATAAATTCAGCGGGTTTGTGACTGATATCGAGATACACACAGTCTGCACCCAGGCGTTTCATTTCATGGTCGATAGCCCGGGCAACAATATCTCGAGGAGCGAGTTCTGCATCTGGATGAAAGTCATGCATAAAGCGACTGCCATTGGGTAACAGCAGGTGCGCGCCCTCGCCGCGTAATGCTTCGGAAACAAGAAAGGACTTGGCTTTAGGGTGAAACAGGCAGGTTGGATGAAATTGATTGAATTCCATATTAGCGACGCGACAACCACGTCGCCAGGCGACAGCGATGCCATCACCGCTGGCACCATCTGAATTGCTGGTGTACAGGTAGGCCTTGCTGGCACCACCCGTCGCCAGCACGACTATTTTGGCCTGAAACAGAGAGACCCGCTCAGCATGTTTGTCCAGCACATAAGCCCCGTTACACCGAAGGCTTCGGGAATCGGAATCTGCCTGAGTAGTCAGGTCAACCACAACATGATGCTCAAAAACATCGATATAAGACTTTGACTGAACTTGATCGGCCAGGGTACCGGATACTGCTTGCCCAGTCGCATCAGCAGTGTGGAGGATGCGGCGATGACTGTGGCCTCCCTCCTGAGTGAGGTGGAAATCATTGCCGTGATCATCCCTGGTAAATTCAACACCCTGATCAATAAGCCACTGCAGTGCCGCAGGGCCTTGCTCCAGGGTCGCGCGCACAACGTCATCGTGGCACAGACCGGCACCGGCTTTGATAGTGTCGGTGACATGGGAATCAATGCTGTCGGATTCATCCAGCGCCGCAGCGATACCGCCTTGAGCTAACCAGGTAGACCCGGTCTGGAGTCGATCTTTGCTGAGTATCGCGACGCGAAGTTCAGGGTCAAGTTGCAGGGCAAGGGCCATGCCAGCAGCGCCGCTACCAATGATCAGGACATCGTGGTGGTAGGTTTTTTTCACCAGAAATCAGGGAGCCTCAGGGGGTCAAGAGTTTGACTGCAAAGAGCGACTGTCAAAAACATAGGCCATGATAGTATATGGTCGTATAAAACCCAATCGATCCACTGATATCTTTTGAAATGCCTTTTGAGACGTTGGCAGGATACCTGGGAAGGGAGGTGCGCTATTTATGCCGGGTGCCGAACCAATATCGCTTAATATTGTCAGTCTGTGGGATTGATACGAGAGGGGAAAAAAGTGGGAGCTGATATGTCAGCTGACAAACCGAAGGATACGGATAAACAACTGGTCGCACGGGTACAAAAGGGTGATAAAAGAGCATTCGATTTGCTGGTGTTGAAATACCAGCACAAGGTTCACGCTATTGTTGGTCGGTATATTAATGACCGAGAAGAAGTTAACGATATTGTTCAGGAAGCGTTTATCAAAGCCTATCGTGCGCTGAATAATTTTAGGGGTGATAGCCAGTTTTACACATGGCTTTATCGAATTGCCGTCAATACGGCGAAAAACTATCTGGTGTCAAGGAGTCGGCGTCCACCTGCCAGTGATATCGATGCGTCAGATGCCGAATATTTTTCCGGTAACGATAACCTCAAAGACGTCGACACCCCAGAAAACATTATTTATCGCGACGAGCTTGAGCAGGTCGTCAATCAGGCTATCAAAAACCTTCCCGAGGATCTTCGTTCAGCAGTGACATTGAGAGAGTTTGAAGGATTAAGCTATGAAGATATTGCCTCAATCATGGAGTGCCCGGTCGGAACCGTTCGCTCACGTATTTTTCGGGCACGGGAAGCTATTGATCAACAGGTGAAAGCGCTGAGTAATGGGCTGTTATAGCTGCAATGTTGAGCAATTTATGTATACCGCCCCCGGGGTGGAACCTTTTTGACTCAACCTGGTCTGATCAGCAGGGTTATAGGGAGATACCAGGCGACGTTCGACCGTAACTGGTAACTGGTAACTGGTAACTGGTAACGGAGACCGGCAAGGAGATAGCAACTAGTGAGTTGCGAATGATCAGGAACTGGATAATATAAGCGTGATAAAAAGCGCCGAATAGAGTACTAAATCAAAAACACCGGATAAAACGTGCGCCGGATAGCTGGGCCGTATAATCGGCAGTAAATCGTATAGTTAGGCGGTATAATTAGAAAAGTAGCTTTCAAGCAACTAGACAGAAAGCTTTGACAAAGGGTCAGTGATTTATGAGCGATCAAACGGGTAGCAAAACGAGAGAATGCATTTCCGCTATGGTGGATAATGAAGCATCCGAGTTAGAGCTTTTCCGCACCTCAAAAGAACTATCTGAGGATGATGAATTAAAACGGACATGGCATCGCTACCATTTGATCAGTTTGGCCATGCGACGCCAGACGGCTGTAACTACAGTCGATTTGTCCGAGCAAATAGCTCGCGCTGTCGCGCTGGAGCCGGAAATGTCAGCAGATATTGACCCTGATATTTCAGACAGTATTTCCAGCAGTTCAGCTCACAAGGCTCTCGATGCATCGCCTGACCAGCTACATTCGAAAAACACAGTGGCATCGAATGGCTTGTTCAGAAAATTTGCCGTCGCTGCGTCAGTAGCGGTTGTTGCGGTATTTGGTGTGCAACAACTTGAATTAGGCCCTGATAGTTTAAATAAGTCGACAAATAGCATTGCCGACTATGCGGCCCCAGCTGCGGGCGTTTCAGCCCAGCCTACGGATAATCCTGGCCCTCAATTTCAAATGCCATCGGGATTTGCCTTGCCCCAGATTAATACGCGAACGGTGAGTACCGGTTCGTCGCAGGGAACTCAGGGTTCGTTTAAACCAGTTCTGTCTTCTCAAAATCACACGCAAAAAGACGCCGACCGGCAGATTCAAAACTACCTCAGTCGAATGATGCTCCAGCATGCTACACAAGTGTCATCTATTAGCTATGTGTCTGTCCCGGAAGGATCGCAATCGTCTGCTGCCTCATTACCAGGTGACTCTTCGCAAGATTAGGAGAGCTGTCTATTTGTTTTGTCTGTACGCGTTTGTTCTCCGTTATAACTGTTGTCGTGGCCCCCACATTTAAGGGCCATGAAGTAAGGGCCATGAAGAGCATTTGCACGTGATAAAGTTAAAGCATATCGGTGATTATTGGTGATTATTGGTGATTATTGGTGATTAAAGAAACCACAACTATCGTAGGTATTGAGTCGAGCTGTCTTTGGGTCGAGGGGATACAGCGCTCGACCTGTGGCACCTGTAGTGCAAGAGCCGGATGCGGCCAACGCCTTTTGGCTGGCATAAGGGTTCGAGCATCTCGAATTCGGGTATTACTTAATCCTGGTGATCAAACCGACTACATGGTTGGCCAAGCGTTAGAAATAGGCATCCCAAATGATGTCGTGGTTAAAGGGTCTCTATTTATCTACCTTTGCCCATTACTAAGTCTATTATTTGGTGGCGCAATAGCCGAACACCTTTTTGGCAAGGAATGGTTGACGATTTGTTTCGGCGTACTGGGGCTTGGCATCGGTGGATTGCTGGTGCAAGTGGTTTCAAAACACCTGGAAAATAAACCTAATATTCAGCCGGTTGTCGTTACCGCGACCGATCCGCAAGAATCGATTTCGACCGTTCGGCTGATATAGGAGCGCTCGGTTGATATAGGTGCGCTTGGCTAGAGCCTCAAGTATGGCCGCAAGTATAGCCACTCATATAATCACAACCCCAACTAGTAAGCTGTTACTTTAAACCGTTGGCTTTCCGGCCACGACACTTTCATTTGTTTGCAGGAGTTTAAGCAATGATTCGACGCTTTTTCGCAGTACTGCTTGTTACTGCCTGGTTTTTGCCGACGAGCTGGGCAAATTTACCAGACTTCACCCAGTTAATATCAGATAACTCACCTGCGGTGGTTAAAATCCGAGCTGTTGAACAGGCGCGGGAGCGCAGGCGTCAGCAATACCCACAGGACCAAATGCCCGATGCGTTGCGGGAATTTTTCGGGCAACGCAATTATGGTCAACGAAATGCCCCTAAACGAAAATCTGCAGCAATGGGCTCGGGTTTTATTATTTCCAGTGATGGATATGTATTAACCAACAATCATGTTATTGGAGAAGCAGGTGAGATTTCTGTTCGACTCAATGACAGGCGGGAGTATAAGGCTACGTTGGTCGGTGCAGATCCCAGATCTGATCTGGCCTTATTGAAAATAGACGAGACCGGACTGCCGAGTCTTAAATTGGCTTCAGCCTATAACTTAAAAGTAGGGGAATGGGTGGTTGCGATTGGTTCACCTTTTGGACTTGATTATTCAGCCAGTGCTGGAATTGTTAGCGCGATTGGCCGCAGTCTGCCGACCGCCCGCGGTGAAGACTATGTGCCCTTTATTCAGACCGATGTGGCGATTAATCCCGGTAATTCAGGTGGGCCGCTATTTAATTTAGACGGAGAGGTCGTCGGCATTAACTCTCAAATTTATACCCGTTCGGGTGGTTCTATCGGTTTGTCTTTTGCGATACCGGCCAATGTTGCCGCTGAAGTGGTTGAGCAGCTCAAGGACAAAGGCCATGTGGATCGTGGTTGGCTGGGTGTATATATCCAGGATGTCGACAAAAATCTGGCGGAATCACTTGGCCTGGAAAAGCCAAGCGGCGCATTGATTGCCCAGGTCGAACCGGATAGCCCTGCCGATGAGGCTAAGCTGGAAGCTGGTGATGTAGTGATTGAGTTTGACGGTCGAAAAATTATTGATGCCAGTGATTTGCCCCATACGGTCGGCACGCTAGCTCCCGGAAAGAAAACAACGGTCCTGGTTATACGTAAGGGTAAGGAGCGCAAGTTGGGCGTGACTGTCGGCACACGTCCGGGCGATGGACGTGCTGGGACTCGGGATGGTCTGGGTGATGTGTTGGGTCTCACGATTGAGGACATATCGGAAGAGCTGCAAAGTAAGTGGCGCATATCGGGTGGTGTTGTGGTGACCAAAGTAGCGCCAAATTCAGCCGCAACTAATGCTGGGCTGGAGGTCGGAGATGTCATCGTACAATTGGGCTACCGTACCATCGCAGACTTAGCTGATTACCAGGCCGTGTTGGAAGAAATGCCCAGCGGCACGCCTGTAGCTTTACGATTTTTCAGGCGAGGACGGTCAGTTTTTAGAACCATAGAAATTGATTGACGGTCGCACACCCTAACACCGGGTGGATGGCAGATAATTAGTCCTTTAGTCAATCCGGTAGTTAATCGATGTGGTGACTCATAATCGGTGCGGGCAGATAGCGATGCGGAGTCAAATAGGCTAGACTGCGCCCCGCTCACAATACCTGTCTATTCCTGTTATAGGTATAGGCGTATCTGTCCTACGGTTGTCGCTAACAACGTGTCTGAACTCGACCATATTCGAAATTTTTCGATCATTGCCCATATTGATCATGGCAAGTCGACTCTGTCTGATCGCTTTATTCAGCAGTGTGATGGACTGAGCGATCGCGAGATGGCCGCGCAAGTGCTTGATTCGATGGATATCGAGCGGGAGCGCGGTATCACTATCAAGGCTCAGAGCGTTACCTTGAACTATACGGCCAAAGATAACAAAATCTACCAGTTAAACTTCATTGATACCCCCGGCCATGTCGACTTTTCCTATGAGGTTTCGCGCTCTCTGGCTGCCTGTGAGGGCGCATTATTGGTTGTTGATGCAGCTCAGGGGGTAGAGGCACAATCGGTTGCTAATTGCTATACAGCTATTGCTCAGGGGCTGGAGGTAATTCCGGTATTAAATAAAATTGATCTGCCCCAGGCTGAACCGGAACGGGTGAAAACAGAAATAGAGGAAATCATCGGCATTGATGCATCAGAAGCGGTGTCGTGTAGCGCTAAAACCGGGGTCGGTATCCGGGAAATACTTGAACAATTGGTGGTGCGCGTACCACCTCCCCAGGGTGATGTGAATGCACCGCTACAAGCATTGATTATTGATTCGTGGTTTGATAATTACCTCGGTGTGGTCTCGTTGGTAAAGGTCAGTCAGGGTAGCTTGCGGGTCAAGGATAAAGTCATCAGCAAGACTATCGGCAAAGCCCATGTAGTTGATAGTGTCGGCGTATTTACCCCCAAAAGGACTGAAACGGGTGTACTCAGGGCCGGTGAAGTGGGCTTTGTTGTTGCTGGTATCAAGGACATTCAGGGTGCGCCGGTCGGCGATACGTTTACCCATGCAGCAACTTCTGAGACGGCTGCCTTGCCTGGTTTCCAGAAAGTTAATCCTCAGGTATACGCTGGCTTGTTCCCAGTTAGTTCCGACGATTTTGAGGATTTCCGTGACGCTCTGGCCAAGTTGACCCTCAATGATGCATCGCTATTTTACGAGCCGGAAACATCCGATGCCCTGGGTTTTGGTTTTCGCTGTGGTTTTCTTGGCTTATTGCACATGGAGATTATTCAGGAGCGCCTGGAGCGAGAATACGATCTGGATTTAATTACCACCGCCCCGACAGTTATTTATGAAGTGCTTAATGGTCGTGGTGAAATCACCCATATTTCCAACCCATCTAGCCTGCCAGATCCAGGCAATATTGATGAAATGCGGGAGCCAATTTGCGAAGCCAACATTTTGGTGCCTAAGGAATACCTGGGTAATGTTATCACCCTGTGTATCGAAAAAAGAGGTGTACAAAAAGATATGCAATATGCGGGTAATCAAGTATCCCTCACCTATGATGTGCCGATGAGCGAAGTGGTAATGGATTTTTTTGACCGGCTAAAATCCTGTAGTAAGGGTTTCGCATCTCTGGAATATAACTTTTCCCGTTTTCAGGTCGCGCCACTGGTCAGACTGGATATTCTGATTAATGGCGATAAAGTCGATGCGCTGGCCTTGATCGTGCATCGAGATACTGCCCAGCAAAAAGGCCGTCTAATAGCCGATAAAATGAAAGAATTGATTCCTCGGCAAATGTTTGAAGTGGCAATTCAGGCAGCGTTAGGCGGGCATGTAATTGCGCGCACGACGGTAAAAGCACTGCGGAAAAATGTCACTGCAAAATGCTATGGTGGTGATGTTTCTCGAAAGAAAAAGCTACTAGAAAAGCAAAAGGCGGGTAAAAAGCGTATGAAGCAGGTAGGTAGAGTGGAGATTCCTCAAGAAGCTTTTTTGGCGGTTCTAAGATCTGACAACGGGTAGATTGAGTATATGGATATAGATTTCCCCTTAATCTTGGTTGTCCTGACAGCAATAGCTGGTTCGATGTGGCTGGCGGACAAAGTTTATCTCTCTAAGCAGAGAGATAAAGATAAGCCATCGCCCTGGTATGTCGAAGCCACCGCGCCGTTTTTCCCGGTTTTATTGATCGTGCTGGTGGTTCGCTCCTTTGTCGTTGAGCCATTTCAAATTCCATCTGGATCAATGATTCCGACCCTGGAAGTAGGTGATTTTATCCTGGTGAACAAATATGCTTTTGGTCTACGTTTGCCCGTGAGTGGCATTAAAATATTTGATGTTGGTGAGCCAAAGCACGGCGATGTGATGGTATTTATTCCGCCCAATGATGATCGTTATTTTATAAAGCGGGTGGTAGGGTTGCCGGGTGATGAAGTCAGGTTTATCGATAACTATCTCTATATAAATGGTAATAAAATGCCACAGGCGATGCAGCTAAACAATACGGATATTGGCGTTGAAACCACGAATTACACGGTTATCGGGGAGCGCCTCAAAGGAGTTGATCATCTGATTCGTAAGCATGTTGAAGCGGGCAGGTATGGCCGAAATTACGCTGCTATTGTTCCGGAAGGACATTATTTTATGGTTGGCGATAATCGGGATAATAGCAGTGACAGTAGGGTATGGGGCCCAGTGCCGGAGGAAAATATCGTCGGTAAAGCATTTGCTGTTTGGATGCATTGGGAGAAAATGCTTAGTGTGCCAAGTTTTGATAGAGTTGGCGCTATTAAGTAACGATAAATAAAAACAGGAGTTGATGTGATGGAACAACGTAATCAGCGAGGCTTATCCGCTATTGGATTTCTAGTGTTGCTGTTTGTAGGTGGATTCATGCTGACAGCTGCATTTAAAGTTGCTCCTTTATTCATGGATAACTATTTTGTAAATGGTTCATTACAAGCGCTTGCCAATGAAGATGTTCATAAGATGAGTGAGCGAGATATTCGTCGAAAAGTTAGCGCTGCTTTGACACTTAATAATGTTAGAGATATAAATATAAGTGCACTTAAAGTTGATAGGAAAAAAACTCACACACTGGTTTCATTAAACTATGAGAAAAGGGTTAATTTTATGGGCAACGTTGATGTGGTTGTTGTGTTTGAAAATCTACATGACACCTCTTTGTAAAAAACACAAATAAATAGTGAACATCAACAATCAGCCATTATCGCAACGTATAGGCTATAGTTTTTCCCGTTCATCGTTGTTTGATCAGGCATTAACTCATCGGAGTTTTGGCAAGCACAATAATGAACGACTGGAATTTCTCGGTGACGCAATACTGGGCGCTGTAATAAGTCAGATTTTGTACCAACGCTTCACCAATGCCTGTGAAGGTGAACTTAGCCAGCTGCGTGTAAGTCTGGTTAAAGGGCTAACTCTGGCTGAGGTGGCGCGAGAACTTGGCGTTGCTGAACACCTAAAACTGGGCAGTGGCGAAATGAAGAGCGGCGGCGCCCGACGCGACTCAATTTTGGCTGATGCAGTCGAGGCCATCATTGGTGCCATTTTTCTTGATGCTGGCATCGACGTATGCAAAGACAGAATCGAAGACTGGTTTAGCACTCGGCTTGATAACCTGTCTTTAGAAACCTTGGATAAAGACGCCAAAACCCGTCTCCAGGAGCATTTGCAAGGGCTTGGTCATGAATTACCCATCTACCAGCTGATTGAAGCGACAGGCGATGACCACAATCAAGTATTCACCGTTGAATGCTTGTTACCAGATATAAAACAACACTCACCAGGACAAGGTAGCAGCAGAAAAAAAGCTGAACAGGCAGCTGCCGAAAATATTCTCCAGCAAATGATTAGTGCTGGTCAAAAAATAAAAGGTATTCAGGCGATAAGCGATCCGGCCTATAAAAATGTCTGATGAAGATGCTGAGCGTTGTGGGTATGTCGCGATTGTTGGGCAGCCCAACGTCGGAAAATCGACCTTATTAAATCATTTGCTGGGAATGAAGCTCAGCATCACTTCGCGTAAACCGCAAACAACTCGACACAATGTGCTGGGTATCAAAACAGAAGGGAAATTACAGCTAATATTTGTTGATACACCGGGCATTCATCAAGATCGCAAAAAAGCAATGAATCGCGTGATGAACAAAGCCGCTGAAAATGCTATTCAGGATGTCGATGTTGTCGTCTTTGTTGTTGACAGGCAACAGTGGGATGAAACAGATCAGCTGGTCGCAACGCAACTACTTCAATCGCATAAACCAGTGATTGTTGCCATTAACAAAATTGATCGTGTAGATGACCTGCAAGCTTTGCTGCCAGCATTAGAGAAGCTCCATGACTTTTTACCTGACGCAGAGCTAATCCCAGTATCGGCATTGCAAAGTAAACATCTGGATACACTGGAAGCGGCAATCGCCCGGTATATCCCCGACGGGCAACATCTATTTCCGGAGGATCAGATCACTGATCGCAGTGAAAGGTTTCTTGCCGCCGAAATAATCCGCGAAAAAATCACCAGGCAGCTTGGTGCCGAAGTGCCCTATCAAGTTAATGTAGAGATTGAAGAGTTCTCACATATCCGAAATGTATTACATATAAACGCCCTTATTCTGGTTGAGAGAGAAGGCCAGAAAAGAATTGTGATCGGCACTAAAGGCGATCGATTGAAGCGTATTGGCCAGCAAGCGCGGCTCGACATGGAGCGTATGTTCGATGGCAAGGTTATGCTCAAGCTCTGGGTAAAAGTGCGCAGTGGATGGTCAGATGATGAGCGGGCTTTGCGTAGCCTTGGTTACACCGACTAGCACGATTGTTGCCGGCAACAATAGATCGCTCACGGAGTAACGATTGATTGCAAACAACGAACTGGTCTATGTGCTCCACACGCGCAAGTACCGGGAAACCAGCCAATTGGTGGACTTTTTATCCCGTGAAGCAGGGCGATTGCGGGTAGTGGCACGCGGTACAAGACCCAGTGCAAGGGTCAAAAAAACCGCAACGGGGCCAGTTCTAAATCCGTTCCAACCCTTTTTCGCGAGCTGGCGTGGCAGGAGCGATCTAAAGACGTTAACCGGTTTTGAGCCTGCTGCGACGGTAAAGATGCCTCAGGGAGAAGCTTTATATGTCGGCTTTTACGTTAACGAATTATTAACGCGATTACTCCCTGAATTTATTCCTAATCACGACCTTTTTGACCACTATGCGCAACTTATCACCATACTCAGCCATGGTGTAGATATGGAGCCGGAACTACGCTGCTTTGAACTTCGTTTGCTAAGTGAGCTGGGCCACGGGATTAATTTCTGTACCAATCTTGAGGATGGTTCCGCCATCATCGATGAACTTGATTATCGGTATGAGCCTGGCGAAGGTTTTTCAAGGGTCAGTGACCATGCCAGGCGAGATATTTTCGCTGGCAGCCACCTGCGAGCTATAGAGGCGCGCCAATTTGATAGCGTCCCGGTTCGACAAAGTGCCAAACGCTTAATTCGCAGTGCTTTGGCTTTACATCTGGGCAACAAACCTTTGCATAGTCGCGAGCTTTATCAGCAGTCAAGAAGTAGTCCGGGAAACGCCCAGTGATCATAGGTGTGGGCACAGATATAGTGCAAATCGAGCGTATAAGCGGTGTATTAAATCATTTGGGTAATCGATTTGCGCAACGCATTTTAACGCCCACAGAGTTCGGTGTTTTTAAGGAGCATCATTATCAGGCGAGCTTCCTCGCCAAGCGCTTTGCCGCGAAAGAAGCGCTGAGCAAGGCTTTGCAAACGGGAATCGGTGCAGTGAGTTGGCAGAATATCCATATCTCCCGCTCAGCTACTGGGGCACCGGAATTAGCTTTGACCGGACATGCTCGCAAGGTATTCGGCGAGCTGGGCGGCAAGCAGATGTTTTTAAGTATCACTGACGAGAAGGACTATGCACTGGCCTTTGTGGTGTTGAGTTGCTAGCTGCTAGTATTGCCTGGATTGCTAATATAGTTGGAACGAAGGATCTCGCTCTAACTTCGGCGTCTTTGGAGAAATCCATTATTTCGATAGATGAAAGCCTTCTCAAATGATTGGCCAGAGGGCGGGACAGCCACCGCACCAGCAGCTAAAATATTATGTTTCTGAGTCCCAATCATGCCTGTTCAGTACCCCACCATAGAAGCCTGCATTGGTAACACCCCACTGGTTAGACTGCAGCGGTTAAACGCCGGCAGGAATAATACGCTGCTGGTTAAATTAGAGGGCAATAACCCGGCCGGGTCGGTCAAAGACCGGCCTGCCCTGAGCATGATAAAACATGCTGAGCGGCGCGGCCTGATCAAGCCCGGCGATACATTAATAGAGGCTACCAGTGGTAACACTGGTATTGCTTTAGCCATGGTGGCGGCGATCAAAGGTTATCGCATGATCCTCATCATGCCTGATCATATGACCGAAGAGCGCAAAGAGGCGATGCTGGCTTATGGTGCCGAGCTAATCCTGGTTACCAAAGAAGCGAGCATGGAAGGTGCGCGCGACCTGGCGCTGGAAATGCAGAAAGATGGCAAAGGGCTGGTGCTGGACCAGTTTAATAATAACGACAACCCACTCTCCCATAGCGAGGGGACGGGCCCCGAAATTTGGCGACAAACTGAGGGAACTGTTACCCATTTTGTCAGCGCGATGGGTACCACCGGCACCATAATGGGGGTGGCTAAATTTTTGAAAAAGCAAAGTTCTGAGATACAAATTATTGGTTTGCAGCCTGCCGAAGGAGCGGCTATTCCCGGTATTCGGCGCTGGCCGACAGAGTATATGCCGGGTATTTTCGATGAAACACTGGTTGATCAAACGCTTGATATTGGTCAGCAGGAAGCGGAAGACACGATGCGGGCACTGGCGCGACAGGAAGGTATATTCTGTGGCGTGTCGTCCGGAGGGGCAGTGGCAGGTGCCTTGAAGCTTGCCGAGGGACTTAGTGATGCGGTGGTAGTTGTGTCTATTTCAGATCGGGGTGACCGGTATTTATCATCGGGATTATATAAAGCCTGAATTAGCGGGACAATGCTGTGACCGACAAGCAAAAATACGATATTGCAGATCTGCTGTATTTAATGTCGAGATTGAGAGATCCCGATACCGGATGCCCCTGGGATTTAAAACAGGATTTTGCCAGTATCGTGCCTCATACCCTGGAAGAGACCTATGAAGTGGTTGATGCCATTGGCCGGCAGGACTACGATCACCTGCGCGAAGAGCTAGGTGATCTGCTTTTTCAGGTTATATTTTATAGCCAACTCGGTGATGAGGATGAATTGTTTGATTTCCACCAGGTGGTCGACGCTCTGGTTCGTAAACTGGTAACGCGGCACCCCCATGTATTTCCAGATAAAACATTGAGTAGTCAACGCAACCCGGAACTGAACCCTGAAGAAGGGCAGATAAAACAGACCTGGGAAGCACTGAAACGTAAAGATCGTAGTGATAAAGGCAAGTCAGGGCGTCTGGCTGATGTGCCTCTGGCTTTACCGGCATTATCGAGGGCCAGTAAGTTGCAAAAAAGGGCTTCAAGCCATGGTTTCGACTGGGCCGAGCTTGAGCCAGTGGTCGACAAAATAGATGAAGAACTGGCCGAACTCAAAGAGGCCATAGAGTTAAATCAGAGCACACATATCGAAGAGGAATTAGGCGACTTAATCTTCGCCTGCGTTAATCTCGCAAGACATAGCGGCCTTGATGCTGAAACAGTGCTGCGCAAGGCCAATCGCAAATTTGAAACCCGTTTTGCAACAATGGAAAGTCAGGCGAACGATAAGCAGGTTGTCTTTGAATCATTGAATACCGAACAGAAAAACCAGCTATGGGAAGCAGCCAAGCTGATAGAAAAGAAGCGTTTGTTGGCTGATCAGAAATGAAGACGGGTTTTGTGTCCAGGCGCAACTCCCAAGTCATATAAAGCTCTGTTGTAAACAGGTTTGGCGGTTAAGTCTCACAAAGCAATAGTCGCAACACAGACTTGTAGATAAAAAATATACGGTGTAAGGTTCCTGCCTTTTTTTGGCACTGCCGCGACGCTATCGTTTGGCGCGATTAAACCGTCCCATGGAGGACTTCTATGCGCATAATATTACTCGGGCCACCGGGTGCCGGGAAGGGAACCCAGGCCCAATTTATTTGTGAACAGTATGGTATTCCTCAAATCTCAACGGGTGATATGCTCCGTGCAACAGTGAAAGCAGGAACGGAATTGGGCGTGCAGGCCAAGAGTGTAATGGATGCTGGTGGCCTGGTTTCTGATGAGTTAATTATTGCTTTGGTGAAGCAACGCATCGAAGAGCCTGATTGTGTTAACGGTTTCTTATTTGATGGTTTTCCACGAACCATTGCCCAGGCTCAGGCATTGGTTGACGCCGGTATTAAGATTGATTACGTCATTGAAGTGTATGTGGCGGATGATGAGATAGTCTCTAGGCTCAGTGGGCGCAGAGTTCATGAAGGCTCCGGGCGAATCTACCACGTCAGCCACAATCCACCGAAAGAAGAAGGCCTGGATGATGTCACCGGTGAACCCTTAATCCAGCGCGCAGATGATAGCGCCGACACGGTTCGCAATCGGCTCAAGGTTTATCATGACCAAACTGAGCCACTAGTTGCCTTCTACACTGAGCTTGCCGCTAGCGGCAGTGGAGAAGCCTATGTCCAGGTCGATGGTGTTGGGCAGTTAGAAGCTGTTCAGCAGCGGCTTGTTGCTGCGCTTAAAGCCGATTGGTCAGATCCGGTTGATAGATCTGGATAAGGTGTAGAACGGCGTTGAGTGTAGCGGTTTAAAAGACAAGCCTAGATTGGAAAGTATACAAAATTCTCGTGATCTGTAGCGGTAGTGTCTAGTGACTCAATCCAATTTTGGCGTAGTCCTGGTTAATCTCGGTACCCCGGAAGCACCGACACCCCGTGCCGTACGCAAATTTCTACGAGCATTCTTGTCTGATCCCGCGGTAGTCGATTTGCCGAGCATACCCTGGCAGATATTATTGAACGGCATAATTCTTCCTCTGCGTTCAGGCAAAGTAGCTCGCGCTTATCAAGGTATTTGGTTGGAACAGGGTTCGCCACTGCAAGTGCACACCCGCGCTCTTGCCAATGGTCTAAGCATGGCGATGAAAGACCAGGCCACAGAAGGCACACCTGCTATCACCTGGGCAATGACCTATGGTAAGCCGTCTATCAACAATAGAATTGATGAACTAGTAGGGCAAGGTGTTAGCAAAATCCTCATCGTGCCTCTCTACCCTCAGTTCTCATACACGACTACCGGTGTGGTAATCGACGCGATAACCGCTATTACTGCTGAAAATACAGACCTTCCTGATATTCAATGTGCGCAGGCTTATTACGGCCACCCTCTGTATATAGAGGCGCTGGCAGACTCTGTGCGGGATCATTGGCAGAGAACGGGTAGGCAAGAGAAATTGCTTATGTCTTTTCATGGGCTGCCCGAACGTAACGCGGTGAAAGGTGATCCATATATTGACCAATGCAAGACAACAGCAAAACTCCTTTCTGAAAACTTACAACTCAGTGCTGAGCAATGGGGTTATAGCTTTCAATCCCGCTTTGGGCCGGCCGCCTGGGTGAAACCTTTCACAAATGAAGTATTAACAGATTGGGCGCGGAATAATATCAGCGACATTGACGTTATTTGTCCTTCTTTTTCCGTCGATTGTCTGGAGACACTCGACGAGATAGGCATGCAGTATGATCATGTATTTAAACAGGCAGGGGGCAAAACAATGTCGCTTATTGCCTGTTTAAATGACGCCCGCTCTCATATTCGACTCATGGGTGAGCTTATTAGAGAGTACGGTTGGTAAAAGGATTGGTTATTTCAATTATAATTATTGAATTTGCATGTATTAAAATATTCTAGCCTGAAATTTGTAATAAAAGAAAGATTTATACTTCTTGGTTAATTAATACTGATGTATTAAAATCAGTGGACTATTAGTTCATAAGAATAATAATTGAAAATTATTTCGTATTTAGGAGAGAATTATGGCGCGTCCAGTCCCCAAGAAATCAGTAAAGAAATCAGTAAAGAAAAGTTCTGCTAGGAAAGATTCTGTTAAGAAGGGTCCAGTTAAAAATAGCTCAGTTAAAAAAAACCCTATTAATAAAAAGGTGGCTCGAAAAAGTAATAAGGAATCTTCAGTAAATAAAGTCGAAATGGCCTTCAGGTCTGCTCAGAAGGAAGTCAAGCTTCAGCAAAAAAACCTCCGTGCGGCGCGGGATGCGTTGCGCAGCAGACGAAAAGAGGCAGCGAAAAGAGGCACACGTGCTTCTATTAGGTTCGTTGAGCAGGCTTACAAAGTTGTTGCAAAGAATGTTGTCTCCATGGATAAATCAAGTAGAAGTGCGAGTCTTGCCAAAGCCAGATATAAAGTTCAAAAAATAATGCAACAGGCCGAGAGTGCTGAGCTAAGAGCAGAAGAAAAAGTACTAGCTTTCGAGAAAATGCTTGCTGGGCAAGCAGAGGAGCAGCTCAAAACCGCGTTGGATAAATTTGAAGCGCGATGGAGAAAAAAACGCACCTTAACTGATGCCCGGAAATTGAGAGTGGCAAAGAAATCTGCCTCAACTAGAGCCAGGACAGCAGTCAAAAAAGCACAGGTTGAAGTACGGGCGGTTGAGAGAAAGACAGCAAAAAGGGCAGCTAAGCCGATTGTGTCCCCGGGTCGACCAGGGCGACCAAAAAAGCAAACCGTAGCAACGACTACAGTTAAAAAAACAGTCCCTAAAAAACGCGGTCGTCCGCCGGGTGCGAAATCTGGTAAAGCATCAGCGGGTTTGGTCAAGAAAAGAGGTCGGCCAGCTAAAGTCAAGACTAGGTCAGTGGCAAGAAAAGCCGCCACGGCTAAGAAAGCAGGTCGTCCGTCAAAATTGGCGAGTGCTGCCAAGGTGACTAAACGAAAGGGTCGATCACCAAAAAAATAGCAAATAGTAAATGGAAAATCGCTCAAATTCTTAATCAATTGGCGATAAACCCCCTCGGATAAGGGGGTTTTTATTTGGTGATATAAGAATCGTGGCTACAATAATTGCAATAGACACAGCTTTAAGTCGTTGTTCAGTAGCACTCTGTAAAGACGAAAAAATTTCGTCTTTACATGAAGATGTCCCACGACAGCATATGAAGCTTATTTTGCCTATGGTTGATGAATTGCTAAACCAAAACAAAATATCTCTCAGCGATATTGACGTAATCGGTTTTAATCATGGGCCAGGATCTTTTACTGGTTTACGTATCGGTATGGGGGTCGTTCAGGGCCTGGCGTTTGGTGCCAATATTCCAGTCATACCGATATCAACTTTGCAGACCATGGCCCAGGCGGCGATTGATAAGGGGCTGGTTGGGGACTCATTAGCGGAAGAGGACCAATTTATTATGCCCGCCATAGATGCTCGCATGAACGAGGTTTATTGGGGGATATACAAAAATGTTGGTGGGTACGCTCAATCAGTATGTAGCGATGCCCTCAACAAACCAGAAGAAATCCACGCTACTATTCAAGACAACACCGATCTGTCATCAGATGATATTAGTGACTTTGCTGAAAGTCGATATGTGGGCATTGGCGACGGCTGGCAATACAGAGATCGAATATCGCTTAAGTCGGCTACAATCGATGAGCAATTAACGAGTGATGCTGAACAAGTGCTAGGCTTGACTCTGGACGCATTTAAGCGCGGCATGAGCGTATCGGTCGACCAGGTAGAGCCGCTTTATTTGCGTAATACAGTGAGCTGGGTCAAGCGCCAACGGATTCGAGAGAATAATTAGCGAAAAAGGGACCCTTTGGATATTTTACATCTGATACTGCTAGCTATTATTCAGGGCCTGACTGAATTTTTACCGATTTCAAGTTCCGCCCATTTAATTATCCCCGCCCAGTTATTTGATATGCCTGATCAGGGGCTCGCGTTCGATATTGCAGTGCATGTCGGGTCATTGGCGGCTGTTTTGTATTATTTACGAGCAGATATATGTGCTCTTGCTGTCGGATGGTTTACGTCAATTAGTGACGGGGAATCTTCGGCCGAAAGCCGAATGGTCTGGTATTTGGTTATCGGTACGGTGCCAATCGGTCTCGGTGGTTTATTATTTGGCGGTTTAGTCGAGGCGCATTTGCGCTCTCTGTCAGTAATTGCCACGACGACGATTTTATTTGCAGTTATTTTAGCGATTGCCGATAAAAAAAGCTCACAACAAAAAACTATCGCGAGTTTAAACTGGCGCGGTGCATTGATGGTTGGTCTGGCACAAACCCTGGCGCTGGTGCCTGGCACATCAAGGTCGGGGATCACCATGACTGCAGCTCTGGCGCTGGGCTTTGACCGAAAAGAAGCGGCCCGCTACTCTTTTTTGCTGGCTATACCGGTTATCGTGCTCAGTGGTGGCTACCAGGTGTTGCAAATATTCACCGATAACCAGGCGGTCACGATGGCTGTGTCCTGGGCCGATTTGATGATCGGGGCCGTTGTTTCGGCCATAATGGCTTTAACTTGCATTCATTTTTTTCTTGCACTGGTTAATCGAATTGGCATGATGCCTTTTGTCTGGTATCGCCTGATACTTGGAACTTTTCTATTTGGTGTTTTATTTATGGGAAATACATAGATGACTACTCTTAGACGATCACTCTTAGATGACCACTAAAGTCGCATTCCTCGGTCTCGGGGTGATGGGTTATCCCATGGCGGGTCACCTTAGTGGTGCAGGTTTTGAGGTCACAGTCTATAACCGAACTCGGCTCAAAGCGGAAAGCTGGATAAATAGGTATTCAGGTAGTTTAGCTGCCACACCTGCTGAAGCCGTTGTTAATGCTGATATGGTTTTTAGCTGCGTAGGACAGGATGATGACGTTCGTGAAATTTGCTATGGCGATGTCGGCGCACTTGCCGCAATGAGTCCGGGCAGTATTTTGGTAGATCACACCACAGCTTCAGCTTTTTTGGCCAGGGAGTTAAGCCTTGCCTGTGTTGAGCGGCAATTGTCGTTTATAGATGCCCCGGTATCCGGTGGTCAACAGGGTGCCGAGCAGGGTCTTTTAACCGTGATGTGCGGTGGCGATAAAGATGTGTTCGATAAAGCGCGACCAGTGATCGAGAGTTATGCAAAGACGGTTAAGTTAATGGGCCCTGCTGGCGATGGACAGCTCTGTAAGATGGTTAATCAAATTTGTATCGCAGGTATCGTTCAGGGTTTGGCCGAAGGCTTACACTTTGCAGAATGTGCGGGTCTCGATGCAGAACAGGTCGTCGACGTGATTTCAAAAGGCGCTGCACAATCGTGGCAGATGGAAAACCGACATCAAACTATGCTGGCCGGCGAGTACGAACATGGTTTTGCGGTCGACTGGATGCGTAAAGATTTGGGTATGGTGCTCAGCGAAGCCCGTACCAATGGTGCGCAAATACCGCTTGCGGCTTTGGTCGATCAGTTTTATGCAGATGTTCAAGCTCAGGGCGGTGGCCGCTGGGATACTTCGAGTTTGCTCAGTAGGCTATCGAGACAAAAATAATCTAATACAAAACAGTCTAATCGAAATGAATCTAGTAGGTAGCAGGCAGTAAAGAACTATGGCATCGCAAACTAACACCGATAATTTTAATGAGCAGTTACTGGCCTTTATAGCGGATTCCCCGACACCTTTTCATGCCACTAATAATATTGCTCACGCGTTAGAAAAGGGTGGCTTCGAGAAATTGTCGGAAGGCGATGAATGGTCACTACATGCGGGCGGTAGATATTACGTAACTCGTAACGACTCCTCGATAATTGCTTTTGTCTACGGCACGTCAAGCATGCTCGACAATGGCATTCGCATGGTTGGCGCACACACCGATAGTCCGACCCTGATGGTTAAACCTCAGCCAGAAAAGATAAAGGATTATTTTCAGTTGGGTGTAGAGGTGTACGGTGGTGCACTACTTAATCCCTGGTTTGATCGGGATTTGTCGCTGGCTGGACGGGTGGTTTATAGAGATGTATCTAATGACAGCAAGCAAGTCGGTGGCCTTGGCAAAAGATTGATTGATTTCAGGCGTCCGGTAGCAACAATTCCGAGCCTGGCCATCCATCTGGATAGAGAAGCCAACAAAAACCGCACCGTAAATCCACAAACCGATATCCTGCCAATACTGTTTGAAACCGGCAGTGACGCTAGTCGTGATGGTGACGGCTCTGACGGCGATTTCCGTAAGTTATTAGCCCAACAATTGAGTAGCGAATATTCGGACCTTAGCGAAATAGAAGTGCTTGACTACGAACTATGTTTTTATGATACGCAAGGGCCAGGCCGGATCGGGCTACATAATGATTTTCTGGCATCAGCCCGACTTGATAATTTACTGAGTTGTTATTGTGGCTTGCAAGCCTTACTCAAGGCCAGCGAGAAAAATGGCAGACAAACTTGCTTTCTGGTTTGTGCTGATCATGAGGAGGTCGGCAGCGCCTCCGCTTGCGGCGCCCAGGGCCCAATGCTGCAAAGCACGTTAGAGCGCGTGCTACCAGACAGTGAGCAGAGGCGCAGAGCGATCAGTCATTCGCTGATGATTTCTGCTGACAATGCCCATGGTGTGCACCCGAACTACGTCAGTAAACATGACGGCAACCATGTGCCGGTGTTAAATCGTGGCCCGGTGTTAAAAATTAATGCCAATCAGCGCTATGCGACCACGAGCGTCACGGCAGCACTATTTCGCCAGTGGTGTGAGCTTGAAGCCGTGCCTTTACAATCTTTTGTCACGCGCACCGATCTAGATTGTGGCAGTACCATAGGCCCCATCACCGCCACGCAAATCGGCGTGCCAACCCTGGATGTCGGCGTGCCAACCTTTGCTATGCACTCAATACGGGAGCTGGCAGGTTCTAAAGACGGCTATGATTTAAGTCGTGTTATGACCGCGTGTTTTAATCATCAAGGGCCAATCGGCATAGCATAAGGGCTTCACTTATTGGTTTTGCGGATATTGACTTTGTGGATCTGGGTTAGTAGCCATTCTCAATAAAGACTCAATTTGACGAGATAAAATCATCAAGATTCAACTCATATGTGGACCTGAGTAATCAGGCTTAAACGAATTATTACTTGAAAGCACAATCAATTAAATTGGGGAAAACGATGAGATTAAAAGACAAAGTAGCATTGGTCACTGGTGCCGGTGGGCCAATGGGCATGAGCGTTGCAAAACGCTTTGCGGAAGAAGGCGCGTCGCTGATCATGACCGATATCTCCGGTAGCCGCCTGGCCCAGGGAGTGGAGGAGGTTGAACCATTGCTGGCAAAAAGTGCAAAGGTTTTCGCCCAACGCGGCAGCGTGCTGGTTGAAAGCGAAGTGGATGAGTTGCTGGCAGGCAGCCGGGAACACTTTGATCGAGTGGATATTATTATCAACGTGGTTGGCGGTTTATGGCTGGATGCAAAATACACTTCGGTGATCGATGTTCAGGAAGAGCGCTGGGACATGTGTTTTACCGTCAATATGAAAGGTATCTTCCACCTCACCCGAAAGCTCGCTCCGGCAATGCTTGAGCGAAAATACGGGAAAATCGTCAACGTTTCATCCATTGAATATGCCGGTGCCGCAGGACACGCCGACTACGGTGCAGCCAAAGCGGGTGTGACTTCTTTGACGCGAAGTCTGGCTGAAGAATTAGCGCCCCACGTTAATGTTAATTGCATTGCCCCGGGGATTATTCGTACCCTGGCTCTGAAAGATGTTGGCCAGGATGTGGCTGATGAATTTGCTGAGAAAAACCTGCTTAAACGTATGGGCGAGCCGGAAGATATTGCCAATGCTGCCTTGTTCCTCGCCAGTGAAGAATCCAGTTACATCACCGGTGTGACGATTCCAGTGTCCGGTGGTCTGTGGCCGGGGTTATAGCTTGAAGGTATAGCCTGGACTGGTGGATCGGGCTTTTAGCGCTGTTTAGTCGGGCTACCTAGTGTGGTGAGCTCGTTTGGCAATCTGGTTCGGCCGTCTAGTCTGAGCAAGCGCATTTCGTTAGACTAGCGGACTTGTCTCGTTGCACCCATTTTGTTGAAGCCATTCACAGCCAAGCGACCTTTTTATGTTGGAAGTAAATCAAATACGGATCACCCTCGAAGACCTTCAGGCACGCACCGACGTGCTCAGGGGGTATCTTTGACTACGACCATAAAAAGGATCGGTTGGCAGAAGTCGAGCTTGAACTCGGCGAACCGGATGTCTGGAATGAACCTGAGCAAGCCCAAAAACTCGGTAAAGAGCGCGCTGCTCTGGAGTTGGTCGTTCGGACCATTGAGACTTTGGATCGAGGCGTATCAGATACCGATGAGCTACTCGAACTGGTTGTAGAAGAAAATGATGCTGAGACCCTAACGGAAGTCGAAGCCGAAATTGCAGAGTTAACGACTCGCCTCGAAGCGTTAGAATTCCGCCGAATGTTTTCTGGCGCGATGGATGCTAATAGTGCCTTTCTGGATATTCAATCCGGCTCCGGTGGCACTGAAGCCCAGGACTGGGCAGAAATGTTATTGCGTATGTATTTACGTTGGGGCGACGACAAAGGGTTTGAAACCGAGTTAATAGAAGTTTCACCGGGTGACGTGGCAGGTATTAAAAGTGCCACCGTGCAATTCAAGGGTGAGTTTGCCTTTGGTTGGTTGCGGACCGAGACAGGTGTTCACCGCCTGGTGCGCAAATCGCCCTTTGATTCAGGCAGTCGTCGGCATACGTCCTTTGCCGCGGTTTTCGTATCCCCCGAGATTGACGATGATATTGACATTGATGTTAGCAAATCTGATGTGCGGGAAGACACCTATCGAGCCAGCGGTGCCGGTGGTCAGCATGTCAACAAAACTGATTCCGCCGTGCGTATGACGCATCTGGAATCCGGCGTTGTGGTGCAATGTCAGAGCGAGCGCTCCCAGCATCAGAATCGAGATAAATGCTGGAAGATGCTCAAAGCCAAACTTTATGAGCTGGAAGAATTAAAGCGCAAAGAAAGCGCCCAGGTTGTTGAAGATAATAAATCGGATATCGGCTGGGGCAGTCAGATACGCTCCTACGTGCTGGATGATTCCCGTATTAAGGACTTGCGCACCAATGTTGAAACCCACAATACCCAACAGGTACTGGATGGCGGCTTGGACCGTTTTATCGAGGCTAGCCTGAAGGCCGGTTTGTAGCAATTCCCACAAAATGGTGGCTAAACCTCCACCCAAAATATTTTTGACCCGACGATAAAGAGTGAAATAACGTAATGAGTAAAGACGATCAAACGCCGGTTGACGAAAATCAGTTGATTGCAGAGCGGCGCAGTAAATTGACAGCGATTCGTGAAAAAGGCGTGCAGGATAATGCCTCGGCATTTCCCAATGAATTTCGCCGCTCTGATTTTGCCAACAAATTGCAGGAAAGCTTTGCCGATAAAGACAAAGAGGAGCTGGAAAACCTGAACCATATCGTCAGTGTCGCTGGACGTGTGATGGCCAAACGTGGGCCGTTTATGGTGCTCCAGGATGTCTCCGGGCAAATCCAGCTCTACGCCGATAAAACCGTCCAGCAAGATATTAAAGCCCGCTACGGCCACTGGGATATCGGTGACCTGGTGGGTGTTCGTGGGCCGCTGCATAAATCCGGGCGCGGCGACCTGTATGTCAATCTTGATCAATACGAGTTATTAACCAAATCCCTTCGGCCTCTGCCTGAAAAATTTCATGGTCTGGCTGATCAGGAAATGCGCTACCGACAACGTTATGTAGATTTAATTGTTAATAGTGATTCTCGGCGAGTCTTTCAGCTGCGTTCAAAAATTATTGATTTTATCCGTCACTATTTAAATCAACGGGACTTTATGGAAGTCGAAACCCCGATGATGCAGATTATTCCCGGTGGCGCAACGGCGAAACCTTTTGTAACCTTCCATAATGCGCTTGACCAGGAAATGTATATGCGGGTCGCCCCGGAGCTGTATTTAAAGCGTCTGGTGGTGGGTGGCTTTGAAAAGGTTTACGAAGTCAATCGAAGTTTCCGCAATGAAGGTCTGTCCACGCGGCACAATCCCGAATTCACCATGCTGGAATTTTATGAGGCCTATGCCGACTACTGCGATCTGATGGATCTCACCGAAGACATGCTCCGTAAACTCTGTGAAACAGTGTTGGGTTCGACGACGGTGACTTATCAGGGCAGCGACTACGATTTTGCTCAGCCTTTTGATCGCCTGACCATTGTTGAATCCATTCTGCATTACAACGAGCATTTGAAAATAGGCGATATTGATAATCTCGATAGTGCTTGTGGCGTTGCCGAAAAGCTGGAAATCCCCCTAAAAGACAGCTGGGGGCTGGGCAAGGTGCAGATAGAAATATTTGAAAAAACCGTTGAGCATCGTCTCGATAATCCCACCTTTATTACCGCTTATCCTACCGAGGTGTCACCGCTGGCCCGTCGCAATGATGACGACCCTTTTGTGACTGATCGCTTTGAATTCTTTGTTGGCGGGCGAGAAATTGCCAATGGTTTTTCTGAGCTGAATGACGCCGAGGATCAGGCCGAGCGTTTTCTCGAACAAGTTAGAGAAAAAGATGCCGGTGATGATGAAGCCATGCACTACGACGCTGATTATGTCAGAGCGCTGGAATACGGTTTACCACCCACGGCCGGTGAAGGCATCGGTATTGATCGTTTGGTGATGCTGTTAACGGATTCGCCGTCTATTCGGGACGTACTGTTATTCCCGCATATGCGGTCTGAATAAGCACGACAATTTTACCTGTTATGGCTGATCAGTCTTCCCAAATTCAGCCTGCGCGGGCAGTGAAACTCCATCCCTCCTGGTTAAAGGTTCTGGGCGAGGAGTTTGATAAGCCGTATATGAAGACTCTGCGCGCTTTTCTCATATCTGAAAAACAGCAGGGCAAACAGGTATTTCCCGCCAGCGATCATTGGTTTGCAGCTTTTGATCAAGCGCCTTTTGACAAAGTTAAAGTGGTGGTGCTCGGTCAGGACCCATACCACGGGCCAAACCAGGCGCATGGTTTGTGTTTTTCAGTGCTTCCGGGTGTTGCCATACCACCCTCGCTTGCAAATATATATAAAGAACTTGAAAGTGACTTGGGTATCCCGCCAGCAGTTCACGGCTGCCTGAACCACTGGGCTAATCAAGGTGTGTTGTTATTGAATGCGACGCTGACTGTTACTGCCGGGCAGGCTGGTGCCCACCAAAACCAGGGTTGGGAGACGTTAACGGATCGAGCTATTCAAGCCTTAAACGAAGAGCGGGAAGGCCTGGTTTTTATTTTATGGGGCAGCTACGCACAGAAGAAAGGCAGTTTTATTGATCAGCAAAAACATTGTGTGATCCGCTCACCCCATCCTTCGCCATTGTCGGCCTACCGGGGTTTTTTTGGCAGCAAACCTTTTTCACAAACCAATGTGTATTTAACGAGCAGAGCCCAAAAGGCTATAGATTGGCAGTTACCGACTGCCCCGAGCACTTAGAGCGCCGAGTGCATAGCGTGGGCAATGATTAGAGTAATGTGTGACTAGCTATTGATCGGCATTGTCGCCCGTATCGGCCTTCAATTGAGGCATAAGTACGCCCCATGGAGGGATGGTTCCGTCAGTTTCATCCAGGCGTTTTTTAATATGATTGCCAACATCAGAGCCAACTATTGGGTAGGCAAGAGTCCACCATTGCTTGCCGCCTTTGGTGGCGATAATCGAAAGTACTACTTGTTCAAAGCTATTGAATGATTGGTCGTGAGCAAAGTCATTTTCGCGCATGTAATAAACCGACTCCACCATGAAAAGAGCGGCAAAAGCCCAGCCATTAAACCTATCTCTCGTCAGTGGGGTCGCCTCGTCAAAATCCTGCAAACATTCGCGGACCGCCGCGAACAGTTCTGAATCTCTTGAGGTGGATGACATCCAGTCGGATGCTTGCTTAATCATATCCCTTTGGGCGTTTGAACGCTCGATATAGCTGGCCTGGCGTAGCTGGGAACCAACAAAAAGCAGTGACCCAATAACGGCTACAGCCGCGAAGAGTTCAGCAATCGCGCCGATAGCATCCCAATCAAGCGCCGCCCGTTCCTTCTGTAGTGGGAAAGGTAAAGTGGAAAAGGTTAAACGGGGAAAGCAATTGCCTTCCCCGTTTAAAAACCTAATTACTTGATAGCACCACCGGCTTTTAGGGTTTTAATCTCATCACTGGAGACCCCCCAGTCAGCCAATACTTCGTCGGTGTGCATACCTGTTTTTGGAGCTGGCCCTTTAATGGATGAAGGTGTGCGGCTAAATCGAGGTGCTGGGGCCGGGTGCATAACGCCTTCGACATCGACAAAAGCATCCCGCTCTTTGTTGTGAGGGTAATCAGGGGCCTCTTCCAGGGTCAGCACTGGCGCAAAGCAGATATCGGTATTGTCCATAATCGCGCACCACTCATCGCGAGTCTTGGTTAAAAACAGTGCTTTGAGTTTTTCCTTCATCGCTGGCCAGCTTTCCCGTTCCATCTGGGGTGCCATAGAGTCCGGTTCGATATTCATTTTATCAAGCAGTTCCGCGTAGAATTTGGTCTCAATGGAGCCAATAGACACGTAACGGCCATCCTTGGTTTCGTAGGTGTTATAAAAATGCGAACCGCTGTCGAGGATATTTGAGGCCCGCTCATCGCGCTGCACACCACCTGCGTGCATGCCATAGATCGAGGTCATCAGTGACAACGCGCCATCGACCATACCGGCATCGACCACCTGGCCCAGACCAGAGCTTTTTACTTCAAGCAAAGCGGCGAGAATACCGGTTAAGACAAACATGGTGCCGCCGCCGAAATCACCCACTAGATTCAGTGGCGGTGTCGGCGGCTCGTCGTTGCTGCGACCAATGGCGTGTAGTGCTCCAGAAAGGGCGATGTAGTTCAAATCATGGCCCGCACATTTTGATAGCGGTCCTTCCTGGCCCCAACCAGTCACGCGGGCAAAAACCAGTTTGGGATTGCGTTCCATACAAACATCTGGACCCATGCCCAGGCGCTCCATAACGCCGGGGCGGAAGCCCTCTAGCACGCAGTCGGCACCGTCTATTAGTTTTAGTAGGGCTTCGATACCGTCTGGATTCTTCAGATCGATGGCAATGGATTTGCGACCACGGCCCAGGAAGTTATATTTTTTGGGCATGGCAATACCGAGCCCTGCGTCTGCCAGGCGGTCAACGCGAACCACCTCTGCTCCCATATCAGAAAGCATCATGGCGCACATCGGTGCTGGCCCAATACCAGCCAGTTCGATTACCTTGTATCCTGCTAGGGGGCCACTCATAAGTTACTCTCCTGTTTGCCGAGAGTAGAGGCTCTGCGGCTGACGTTGTTTAGTTAAAGATTTTCGGGCGAGTACGGTAGCAAGTAATCCCCAATGGATGCAATCGCTTACGGAGATAAGGCCGCCTCGGGGAAACAGTTCCTTGTGCGCTAGTGATTATTGGACATAAATTAGCTGGTCGGTTTCCGGGGCTACTGGCACCTTTATGTCGCGACATTTTGCTGCTCAAGCGTTAAAGTAACGCCAAATTTTAAGTACCCAGTAGATCGCGACGTTGGGTGACAAAAGAGGAGACAACGATGGACTTTGAGTATTCAGATAAAGTACGTGAGCTACAGTTACGCGTCCAGGATTTTATGGATCGTGTGGTCTACCCCAATGAAGCGAGATATTATCGCGAGCTAGAAGAGGGTGGCCGCTGGTGTGTGCCACCGGTCATGGAAGAGATGAAAGCCGAGGCCAAGCAAGCCGGTTTGTGGAATTTGTTTTTGCCTGAGAGTGAACGTGGCGCAGGTTTGACCAATCTCGAATACGCGCCGCTGTGCGAGATTATGGGCAAATGCAAATTTGCGCCAGAAGTATTCAACTGCTCCGCGCCCGATACCGGCAATATGGAAACCATTGAGCGTTACGGCACTGAAGAACACAAGGAAAAATGGCTTCAGCCGCTACTTGAAGGCGAGACCCGCTCGGCTTTTTGTATGACCGAACCAGCGGTCGCCTCATCGGATGCCACCAATATAGAAACCAGCATCAAACGTGATGGTGATGAATACGTCATTAATGGGCGCAAATGGTTTTCCTCCGGTGTCCATGAACCCAACTGTAAAATATGGATCGTGATGGGCAAAACTGACCCTGATGCCGCCAAGCATGTTCAGCAATCGATGATTCTTGTTGAGCCAACAACTCCCGGTGTTCGTATTGAACGCTGGGTGCCCGTATTCGGCTACGACGACGCCCCTCACGGTCATGGTGAGGTGGTTTTTGAAAATGCTCGTGTCCCGGCATCTAATATTCTACTCGGCGAAGGCCGTGGTTTTGAAATTGCCCAGGGTCGTCTCGGGCCGGGTCGTATTCACCATTGTATGCGTGTTATCGGCGTTGCTGAACGGGCCCTGGAGCTGATGTGTACACGAGCTATGGACCGCGTTGCTTTTGGCAAAAAGATCTCTGAACAGTCGGTATGGTCTGAACGCATCGCTGATGCCCGTATTAATATTGAAATGGCTCGGTTATTAACTCTTAAAGCCGCCCATATGATGGATACTGTCGGCAACAAGGTGGCCCGTGCTGAAATTGCCATGATTAAAGTAGCGGCACCGATTATGGCCCTGAAAATCCTCGATGATGCCATTCAGGTTTATGGTGGTTGCGGGGTTACTGAAGATGTTGGCCTGGCAAAAGCCTGGGCGCATACCCGGATTTTGCGTATCGCCGATGGTCCTGATGAAGTCCATCGTAATCAGATTGCTCGCCTGGAGTTGAAGAAATATATGTAGAGAGTTTGCTCCCGTGGTGAGCAGTGTTTAGGTAACCCGTGTCGAAAGATGCGGGTTTTTCTTTTAAAGCGCAGGGAAAAGAGACTAGACTGACAAGACTAATAGCGTATCAAAAATATGATAAGGGGAGCATAAAATGAAAACAGGCGCTTTTATGATGCCAAATAATCCACCGCATCGCAGTATTCTCGATGGTCACAAGCACAATCTAGACTACATCGCCTTTCTCGATGAGGTCGGCTACGATGAAGTCTGGATTGGTGAGCACTACACGACGCCCTGGGAGCCTTGTCCTTCGCCTGACCTTATCATCGCGCAGGCCATCGAGAGGACCACCAATATCAAGCTGGCCACGGGTGCTTTTTTATTGCCTTACCATCATCCCGCTGAGCTAGCCCAGCGCATAGCGTATCTCGACCATATGTCTGAAGGCCGACTCATAGTGGGAGTCGGCGCAGGAGGTTTCCCCGGTGACTGGCAGTTGTTCAACGTTGATGCTATGTCTGGCGAAAACCGCGATATGATGTTTGAGTCTGTACAAATCCTGACGAAGCTCTGGACCAGCGACGAGCCATTTCGTTATGAAGGTAAATACTGGACTGTCGAGCGACCGGCGACAGAAGACCCGACCCGATTCCACCTAAAGCCCTTCCAGCAGCCTCATCCCCCTCTAGGAATAACTGCGTTAACACCGCAATCACCGGCAATGACCATGGCCGGTACAGAAGGCTATATCCCGTTAAACCTGGGTTTGAGCAATCAGTATTTGAAAGAAAACTGGGATACCTATGAGCGGGCCGTTAACGAAGCCGGGCGCGAAGCTGACCGCGGCATTTGGCGACTAGGGCGCGATATATTTATTGCCGACACCGATAAGGAAGCGAGAAAGCGTGCTCTGGAAGGCCCCATGGGCATCACCTGGCGAGAATATTTGCTGCCACTGTTCACCAAATTTGGCTTGCTGGGTATTATGAAACACAAGCCTGACGTTGCTGATTCAGATGTGACGTTGGAATATCTGGCCGATCACAACTGGCTCGTCGGTACTCCGGATACCGTTAGCGATAAATTGGCTAACGTCATCGACGAATCTGGTGGCTTTGGCTGCCTGTTAACCACCGCCTATGATCACCTCGATCATTTTGACCACTGGAGGGAGTCAAAACGGCGTTTTGTCGAGGAAGTCGCCCCCAGGTTTGATTAGCATTGTTATTGGAGTACGCGGGAGTAATCGTTATCGAATATATTCAAAGGACAAACGCGTACAACAACGCGCACAATAAAGTACTTATGACGACTGAGCTAATCGAAAAAATTAATGCAGCCAGGTCAGAGTGAGCTGGTTGTAATTAGTCAAAGGCGCCTTAATGATGAAATTATGGTGACGTTTGTCTGCTTATACAGTAAGCGGTAAACAAACTTTGAAAACTACCGCGTCAGCAAGGTTTTCCGCTACTAAATCACCGCCATGCCTTTCGCAGATCACCCGCGCAATATATAAGCCCAGACCGAGGTGTTGGCTATTCTTTTCGTTTGACTGTTCACCATCTCGACGGCTATTGAACAGCCGAAAAAGTTCCGGCAACTGGGCTTCTGGTATAGGAGGCCCATGATTCAAAACACTCAAAAAACAGTGGGTTTTGGTTGCGGTTAGGTTGATTTCAATGGCTCGCTCGGGTGGGCTGAAATCGATGGCATTATCCAGTAGTTTATCTAATAGTTGTTCAAGGTGAATGTCAGAACCTACTATCAACACTTTATGGTCCGGTGTTTGCAGTTCGATTGGATGTTTGTGCTGCCGCTTTTGATTGTCGATATAGCTTTTGAGCAGTTGGTTTAGGTCGACTTGTGACAGACTTTCTGCTGTCAGTACCTCTTCCAGGCTAGCGGCTTCGGCAAGGCTGTCGGTAATGATCGCAATGCGCTGTAAGCCCCTTTTGGCGCTAGCGAGGTAGGTTTTATCTGGAGTGTGCCCCTGAGAGTGTTCAAGTCCTTCCAGATGTTCCAATGAGGTGCTAACCGTATTAAGGGGATTATTGATTTCGTGTCTCAAGGTGCGGGGTATCGCCATTAAAAATTGTTGGTAGCGATCCAGTCGGGCCAATAGCTGATCTATATGCCGGGTTAGGTCACCAATTTCGTCTGCGGCCCCTAAACCACGAAAGTCGGTTTTTATCTGCATGCGCCCCTGTTCATCGCTGGCTTTTTGGGTATCGATGCCGAGGCGTTTGATGCGTAGTGTTAAGCGGCTGGAAAATATTAATACTATAAAGGTAATGGCAACCAGGCCAGCCAGCGACAGTAGAGCGATGTGCTGCATCGACTGGCTTTGCAGGTTTAAAATAGCGTCGGTGGTTTGCTCAAGTAAGACAACACCAAGCACGGATTGATTGTCACTGTGCAGAATGGGCTGCACAGCGGCGACAATCACGTGATTGCCATCAAGCGTTGATCTTCTCGACACATTGCCCTCGCGCAATAGCGCGGCCTGGATAAATTCGTCTTCGCGCGCATGGGTCTGGGCGGGGTTAAAGTCGTCTAAAGGACGATTGCTAACACCGCTCAACCAGTTAATCAGCAGCGCCACTAATGACTCGTCCTGTTGTGTTAAGTCAGTTTGTTCGAGCGACTCATAATTGTCTTCAGGCTGTAATTCACCAGCGGTAGCGCGCACTCGCAGCTGATTATCAAGAATCCAGATTTGAGCCTCGGTTTGCGCGAGGCTTTGCAGAATTCGTTCAGTTTCTGGCGAGCGGATAATTAGGCGGTTGTACTGACCCTGTTCAATACTGGGGAAGCTCCGGACCAGGGTGTTGATTACTCGTTCACGCGGATCAGTAACATCGGCCACTGCAATGCCCAATTGATGACTGCTGTCGAGGAAGCTACTGGGCAGAGCGAACTCGACGATATAACCATTAGCAGTTATTCGGGCTTGGCCCTGAATACGGTATTCTGGTGCGCCGGGACTAGCGAGTTGCCAGGTCTCATCCATTTGGTATGTGGAAATTCGACCGCTGCCTTCAAAGGTCATTAAATAGCGCAGTTCTATGGAATCCTTAACTTTGGAATCGGTGCCTTTTAGATACAGACGGATATGGTCACTGTGGTCGAGGCGCAAATACCCAGGGTGGCGATAAATCGGTGTGTAGTCGCTTACTTCGATCATGCCATAAATCGTGTCGTCGGCCTGGCCTAGAATCAGCGAGAAATGAACGTCTTCCGCTTTGCCAAAGCTAAGTTTTTTATCACCTAGCGTTTGCCAGTCTTCCTGGTAAGCATCCAGCAGGATTTTTCCGGGCAAAGGGTATAAGGGAAAATCGGCATAACTGCTTGAATCATCACCTGGCTCGTCGAACAGATCATCACGGCCATGCAACAAAGTGGCGATGCCTTTGGCGCTGAGTAATTGCGCCTGAGCCTGACCATCGATCAGAAACTGTTGCATTGCGCTCAGGGTTTGTAGGCCGAGCCAGGGAATGATTAGCAGGGTGGTGCCAGCAAGAAGCAGTTTAGGCGTTAACCTCAGGCCAATAATTTTTCCACCGATTTTCATATAGCTTGTGTCGCTTTATAAACTGACATCGACCCAGCGATAACCAAAACCATACTCATTGCGAATACAGTCAAATTCAATATCGATGCTGGCGAATTTTCGACGGATATTACGCATATGCGTGTTGATGGTGTTATTGGTGACATATTGTTGAATGGTCGCCTGCATTAATGTTTCATAGGCGAGGGCATGTCCCGGTGTTCTTACCAGGCGAGATAATATTCTGAATTCTGTGACCGTTAAATCTAGCACTTCCTCACGCCAGCTAACAAGCATGGCATCTTCCTGAATACTCATGGCGCCGATCTGTTTTGGCGCTTTTTCAGTCGATTGTGGGTTAAGCCTGACTTCCTTAAGGCGCAACAGCGAAGCTACCCGTTCTGCCAGGTAAGCGAGGCTAATGGGTTTGGGTTGATAATCCCACGCGCCTAAGCGAAGGCCGGAAATTTGATCGATCTCATCAATCCGTTCGGTGAGGAACAATACTGGCAAATGCGGGCTTTCAGCTAGCAGGTCTCGACACAATTGAAATCCTGCATCCACTTCGTGGCCAAGCATAATGTCGAGAATAACCAGGTCGGGCAGATGCTCTGCTATTCCTTTCTGAGCTGACAGTCTGTCGCCGTAGGCCCTTACCACAAAGCCTTTGTTCTCCATCGCGGCGGTGTAGTTGTGTCGTTGGTCAGGGTCATCTTCGACGATGGCGATGTTGTGGGTCATTGGGCGGAGTACTTCTTTATTAAGCCATATAGGCAGGGTTCTAAGCATACCTGCTGCGTCGTACATTACCAGTGAGTGGCTAACCAACTCCATGGTTTCTCCATTATTGCTTCAATGTTGGTGCATTTTCTTCGGTTTGAATAGAACTCGGCAAAGCCATTGCCGAATGACCTACCTATTTGGATGGAGGTGTGACATGAAAGAATTTGTACCCGTCAGCGATGAATCTCTCGACCAAGCGCCGGACCTGTTTAATCGCCTGGTGCCTTACCACATGGACTATACATGCCGTCGTTTATACGCCCAGTCTTTTGAATTAACGCCTGCTGATTTGCAGGTACAAATACACAGCAACGGCGAACGGGCAGGTACAACGGGTCTTGATAGGGAGTGAAGTTATGTTTAGCTCAACCATAAAAGCAAGTAATCAAGCGGCATTATATTCGGCCGTATTCACAGGACTGCTATTGACTGCCTGTCAGACCACTCACGATGGTCAGGCCGATAGCGGCAATGTCCGATCTGAAACTATAAATTTCAGGTCGGACTTGCACTACGCCTCGTCACCCAATGCGGAGCCGAAAATTAAGTCTCAAGTTGTACCGGAAATCGAGAGGGAGGTCACCGGGGAAGAATCTTCACTATTCGTAAGAAAGCATCGAGTGCTTATTCCCATAAAACATAGTGGTCAAAAGCAGCTGGATGATATGGACAGCTATTTGCGGCCCTTGATGAAAACTTTATTGGCCTGGGACTCTGTCCATAGGGTAATAGTCCGCGAGGTTAAGGTGGTCGGTCATACCGACAGTGAGGGGTCGGAGTTAAGCAATATGCTGTTATCTCTGGGTCGAGCCAATGCCGTCGCAGATCGGCTGGAAGAACTAGGCGTCGAAGCTGGCTTGCTACGAATCGAGGCCTATGGTGAGACCAGACCAGTAGGCGATAACACAAGCATGGATGGTCGTATTGCTAATCGGAGGGTGGAGATAGTGGTGACGGGTTACCCAGAAAGTCCGGTATCCGGCGACCCATTATTAGCAACCCATGACGCGAGCGACGGATTATGAGTAAAAAAATTAGTCTGTTTATTCAGTGGTTAATTGCCCTCACTTTCCTGGTTTGCGCTTGTGCACTGGCTGATGAAAAAGGGCGGGCAGATGCTATCGCCGAAGTCCAGAGCGGTACGTTGTTATTACGATTTGATAAAGAAGCCGGGCAGGCAGAGCGAAGCCAGAGCGATGCATCTCAGTGGGTCGCTCCTCAACTGGAGTCCGAGGTCGATATTAAAGTCACCGGCCCCCTGGTTCGGGTAGTGTTGACCCAGACCTTCACTAATCCCGCCCAGCACTGGGCAGAGGGTGTTTATGTTTTCCCGTTACCGGAAAACGCTGCGGTTGATCATATGCGTCTGCAAATCGGTGAGCGCATTATTGAGGGGCAGATTAAAGAGCGGGCCGCAGCGAAAAAGGTTTATCAGCAGGCCAAACAAAGTGGTCGCCGCGCAAGCCTGGTAGAGCAGGAGCGGCCGAACATATTTACTACCTCTGTGGCAAATATTCCCCCCGGCGAGTCTATAAAAGTCATCATCGAATATCAGCACGAAGCTCATCACAAAGGGAGGCGCAAGGACAATCAATACAGTTTGCGTTTTCCCATGACGATTACGCCTCGTTACACACCTGGTACGAGATTCCCAGACTCGTCTCAGTCTGCTGAGCTTGAAACCGATACCCAGCGAATATCACCGCCCTGGGGTTTAAGTCACGAACACCATAATCCCACGGCAATTAGCGTCAGTGTCCAGCCGGGTTTTGAAATCGCTCATGTAGAGAGTCGCTATCATCAAATTGATAAATCCCAAATAGACCCGAGACACTGGCAGGCAAGCCTTCCGGCAGACCAGCACCACGCTAATGCAGATTTCGTGCTTGACTGGTCGGGCCGCGAGCTGGACATCCCTCAGGTGCAATTGTTTGCCGAGCGCTATAAAGGCAGCGAATACGGGTTGCTGATGGTCTCGCCGCCGATAGATACCGACGATGTGCAACGGATGCCCCGTGATATCACCTATGTTATCGATACCTCCGGCTCCATGGGGGGTGAATCCATTCGCCAGGTGCGGCAGGCCTTAATGTGGGCAGTGGAGCGACTGGCTGGGCAAGATCGTTTTAATATCATCGAATTTAATTCCGGTGCCTGGGCGCTGTTTGATGCAGTTAAGGCGGCAGATGAAAACAGCAAAGCCACAGCTCTGGGTTTTATTAAAGGACTCAAAGCACGGGGCGGTACAGAAATGAAACGCGCCCTTGATCTGGCGCTATGCGCGAGCTGCCAGTCGCCAGAACGTTTGCGTCAGGTGGTATTTCTCACCGATGGTGCCGTGGGTAATGAGCAGCAACTGTTTGCCATCATCAATGACAAACTCGGTCACACGCGATTATTCACGGTGGGTATAGGCTCTGCGCCCAACAGCTATTTTATGCGCCGCGCCGCTGAGATTGGTCGAGGCACCTTCACCTACATCGGCAAGCTTGACGAGGTCAATGAAAAAATGCAGGCTTTATTCGCCAGCATTGAAGCGCCGGTGCTCACCAATCTACGCTTGGAGCTACCCGACGATAATCAGGGCGCAAGCCACGAAGTCACCCCCTCACCAATACCCGATCTCTACGCCGGTTCACCCCTGGTATTAGCGATCAAGAGCAAACACTTGCCCAAACAAATAACGCTGAGTGGTTCACTGAACGGCAGGCCCTGGCAGACTGATCTGGATATGCCGGATTACGAACTAATGGAAAAGAGCCTCGCGGGAACTGAACTTAAAAATAATCTTGAAATTGAAAGTATTAATGAAGAAACCACACACAGCGGAATCCATGTCCAATGGGCGAGAAAGCGAATCGCCTCCCTGCTCACCCAGCGATCCCTGAGTCGAGATGTAAAGGTAAAAGGTCAATTAAAGGGCGATGTACTTAAGCTGGCCTTACAGCATCATTTAGTATCGCCTTTTACCAGCCTGGTCGCTGTTGATACCACGCCCGTAAGACCTCAAAACAAACAGGCGTTTGCTCATAAGCTAAAAATTAATGCGCCCAGGGGCACCACCTTTGGCTTGCCCAAAACAGCAACGCCCATACGTTTATATAACTGGCTGGGTTTGTTGTGTGTAGCTTTAGCAGCGCTGATGGCTCTCTTTCGGCGAAGGCGCAATCTGGACAGCGCCCTTATAAGGATCTAAAGCCGATCACTTAAATTGGTAAAAGGCTTTATGAGGGTTTTATGGCCAGGTTTATCGGAAGCGCTTTTCATCGTGATATCGCCTGGTATTTTTGTATAGCGCTGGTCCTCGCGGGCCTAACGTTGTGGGGGCATAGCGCCTACATTCTTGCTAAAGCCCAGTTGGGACAATACTTGATCGCCCATGCCTGGCAGCAAACACAGCAATCTGGACAAAACGAAAAACCCTGGCCCTGGGCCGATACCTGGCCGGTGGCCCGTCTCCAAATACCCAATATTAATGTTGAGCAGTTTGTTCTAGCCGGTGATAGCGGTCAGGCACTGGCTTTTGGTCCGGGGCATACATCGCTTAGTGCGCTGCCGGGGCAGAGTGGAACAGTGCTGGTTTCCGGGCATCGAGATACCCATTTTCGTTTTCTTAAAAAGCTGGCTGTTGGTGATTTCATTTCTCTGGAAAATACGCGTGGCCAGACTTATCAATACTCAGTGACCGCGATCCATATCGTGCCAGAGGATATGTTGATTGCTGGGGACATTGGTTCTGACCGCTTACTGCTAGTCACCTGCTGGCCCTTTGATGGCATCGCTGGCGAAGCAAGGTTTCGTTATGTGGTGGAAGCTAATCAAGACAGTGATTGGCTGAAACCTTTGGCCCAGCTTGCGCTATAAATACATTGGAGTTTGGTCATCCCTGGCCAAACAATCACGGAGGCCCATTGGATAATGCCTGCCATCATTGAGCACGCGCGTCCTATTTGAGAGAAGTATATAGCCCATTGATTTAATCTTTAAAATCAAGGTATTGTGGCAAAGATAATTAATCAGTCAGGGAATGATATGTTGCAGCTGCGCTTTTATGTCCGAATGGGGGTACGTCATGCACACCTGTATGCATTCCGAACATATGAAGCGTGTGGTGACCAATAATAGTTATAAGCTATCTTAGATAGTTATGCGTTGATGGATTCTGTATATGGAATTTCGAGAAGATATGAAACCGAAAGTAAAAATTATAATCGAGAACCTTTCTACATTTTCATTGGCCGCTCAGCAAAATGCTTACCCACTATTTCGGAATTTGAGCTTACATTATCCGTCTTTAGATAGTGAGTTGTTAGTAGATCAGACTCTTTTGAGACAGCTTACTGTTAAATTAACTTCTGAACCTGAAATTTTTTCTCCTGAAGAATGGTTGGTTGATGAGATTCGTTCTGGTCAGATTATTTCACTTCAGCAGCGCCCTTTGAATATCCCACACAATATCCTCTTTAATTTGACAGAGGAGATGAGGGTTTCAATCACTCTAACGGCCTATTGCCTTGATTCACCTGAAAGCGTACTTGCTACAAAAGAGATCTCTATAGTAGTTCTTCCTGCCAACTTTTGGGGCGGAGAGAGTCGGCAGCCGGATCTTCTGGCCGCTTTCGTAAAACCTAATGGTGTTTATGTCGAATCTCTAGTTAGGCAAGTGACGGAGGTTCTTGAGAAAGGCGGTCATGGAAGAAGTGCTGATGGTTATCAGTCCAATACACGAGAAAAACCGTATTTGATGGCCGCTGCACTGTGGAATGTTATTTTTTCTCAACGAATTGCGTATGTTTCTCCTCCCCAAGACTTTGCTCGGGAAGGACAACGTATCCGATTAGCTGCTGATATAAGCGCTTCGAAAATAGGTGCCTGTCTTGACACATCTCTCCTATTTGCCAGTTGTATTGAGTTAATGGGACTAAATCCAGTCATTGCGCTAGGGAAAGAGCACGCATTTGTAGGTGTTTGGCTGATTGATGAGCGCTTTCCAGTGCTGACGAATGACGATCCAATGGATCTACGAAAGCGGATTGATGCTCGTGATCTAGTGCTATTTGAAAGTACTTTGGTGACCAATGATACGCCAGTAACATTTGAGCAAGCTAAAGCCCACGCTCGTGAGCTGATAAGCGAAGAAAAGGAAGACGACTTTGTCTATGTAATCGATATAAAGCAAGCCAGAGCGCGAAAGATTAGACCTATATCTACTGTTGAGGAAAAACCAGAAGAGAAAAGTTCTGAATCAGATAATGAATTGAGTTTGCCTGTTGTCCCTCCGTTACCACCAGTTAGGGCTAATGAGCAAGTCATTACTGAAACGGCGGATACTCGTATTGATGCTTGGCAGCGTAAGCTATTGGATCTAACCAAGCGAAATTCATTGTTAGCGTTTAAAGATCGAGCGATAGCCATTAAGTTATATTGTCCAGATATCAGCTCAATGGAAGATAGTTTGGCCGATGGAGTTTCCTTTAGATTCTTGTCGGCAGAGGAAAGCCCACTAAACGATAGCGAACGAAGTGAGGAAACTTTTAGATTACAGGCGGGATCGAATATTCATAAAGATTATGCGCTAGAACAGCTTGATAAGAACATTCTTCTAGCGAACATGTCCAGGAAGAAGCTTGATCAGAATGCCATTAATCTATTGCGTAAAGCCAAAAATGATCTAGAGGAAGGCGGATCGAATACGTTGTATCTGGCCCTTGGAATGTTACGTTGGAAGGAAAACCCTGAAGATGACCGTTCCTATCGTGCTCCTCTAATATTAATACCCGCAGAACTAACCCGAAGTAGCGCAAGGGCTCCGGTAAAAGTACGTCAACTGCCTGATGAAACACCTATTTTCAATATGACGCTGATTGAATTTTTATACTCTGAACACAGTATAGATCTCAATCATTTTCGAGAGTCATTACCTGAAGATGAGTCTGGCGTTAATGTAAATTCAATCTGGAGTTCTGTCCGGGCCGCGATAGCGGAACAGCCCGGCTTTGAAGTTGTAGAAGACTTAGTTCTCGCGTCATTTTCCTTTGCCAAATACTTGATGTGGAAGGATCTCAAAGACCGGATTGACGATTTAAAAGAAAACCCTTTTGTTAAGCACCTGGTTGATCATCCTCAGGATGCATATGTTCAGAATGCCAGCTTCGTATTGCGCGATGAAGTTGACGAAAAGATTGACCCTGAAAAAATATTTACACCGCTGAATTGTGATAGCTCTCAACTAGTAGCGGTAGAGGCCTCTGGGCACCCTCAGGATTTTGTTTTGGAAGGCCCGCCTGGGACCGGAAAGTCTGAAACAATAGCAAATATTATTTGCCACAACATTGCTCTCGGAAGGAAGGTGCTTTTTGTGGCTGAAAAAATGGCCGCGCTTCATGTGGTGTACCGTCGCATAGAAAAAATCGATCTCGACCACTTGTGTTTAGAGCTGCACAGCAATAAAGCCAACAAAAAGGCTGTTCTTGAACAGCTTAGGGTAGCAACGGATAGGCGCGATGAAGCCCAGAGTGATGGGTGGGTTGAATCTGTAAGAACGTTAAAAGAGAAGCGAGATCGACTTAATAATTTTGTACAAGCACTACATAAGAAATCTATTTATGGGTTATCCACCCGTGATGCGATAGCTCGTGACGTTCTCTATAAAGACACGCATTTATTACTCATGCCATGGCCTTTGGGCTTTGAGTCTGCCCCAGTTGATTCTGCTGAAAAACTGGATGAAATGCTTGAAACCGTTAAATTAGCTGCCCTAGCTTATAGTGATATTTCTCACCTTAATCCTTCTCAGTTTCGTATTCTTAGAGCTAGAAGTTGGTCCAATGCTTGGCAAAGCCAAGTTGTGGATTGTTTGAACCGGTATAAGTCGGCGCTCAACGAGCTTTACCCTCGTGCTGTAATACTGGCATCAAATTTTAATATTGGCTTGCAAGAAAAAACTATTGTTAGTGTTGCACGTGTAAATTCTTTGGCGGAGTTGATTGAGTCCGCTGAGTCCTACCCCTTAAGTTACCTTGTCACCAAAGGTGTTCGTGACTTATTAAAAAATCTCGAAAAATTAAGTGCAACTAAGAAGGAGTTTGACCAGACGCTTAACGCTGTTGGACATAATATCTCCCCAGAGATTTTGGCCAACAGCCCGGTTGCTGAATGGGTGGATACCTATGAAGGAGCAAAAGAGAGTTGGTTTAAGCGCTTCTTTGCAAAAAGAAGAATTAATAGTGCGGCTAAAAAGCTCGGCTATGAAAGGTTCAAAGACTTGGGTTTGTTGTCCGATATAGAAAAGGGAGCCCTCCTACAAGAAGCTATCGTGCCATTAGCAGCTCCGTTTGAAAAAGATAAAATATGGCAAGGATGGGATACAACAGCTGAGAGCTTAAGTGATGCTGCTGTTAGAGGGAAAGCTGCTCATAAGGCACTGTCAGACATTATAGGCCTGACCGATGACCCAGCTGTGGTTCTTACAGCGGTAAAATCTAAGCTCATTGGTGGGCGAGACTTTCTCGATAGTTCCAAAGTCGTCAGCCAGAAAAATAAATTTAGGCGGTGTTGGGATGCTTACATTTCTGTAGGGGATGAAGCCAAGAAGCTAGAGCTAAATTTTGATAAAAATTCCTCCCTTGAAGCTGTTAACCCTGCAATCGATGCCCTAATAGCTAGCGCATCTAAATTTAAAGCCTGGAGTGAGTGGCTAGCTGCTAAGGAGGCTGCTGAAGCATATCAGCTCAATATGTTAACGGAAGGACTTGAGGCTCGAACTATTTTACCTGATGACGCTGAGGATCAAGTATTAACAGCATTTTGTAGGTGGATCGCGCCGCAATTAATTGATGAAAGTGATGATTTGCGTCAGTTTAAGGCGTCAAGCCATGAGCAGTTGATTCAAGAGTTCCGGAAACTCGATGCTGAGGTTTCGGAAACCACCAGTGATTACGTGGCAGCTATTGCTGCGCAAACAGTCCCTGACCCTTTTTCTAAAGATAGTCCCAAAGAGTTTGGTGTGTTAGCCAGAGAGCTCCAGAAGAAGACTCGCCACAAGCCGGTACGATCTCTTTTTAATGAAATGGGGTCCCACTTATTGGATCTGTGCCCTTGTATGATGATGTCGCCCTTATCCGTTGCTCAATTTCTCCCTTCTGATTTCAAAGGGTTTGATTTAGTGGTCTTTGACGAAGCCTCTCAGATCACTACCTGGGACGCAGTTGGTGCTATTGCAAGAGGCAAAAACGTTATTGTTGTGGGCGATCCTAAGCAGATGCCGCCGACCAGTTTCTTTAGTGGGGCGGTGGATGTTGATGATCCCGATGAAGAAGATCTGGAATCAATTCTGGATCAGGCGCTAGCTGCGCGGTTGCCCCATCTTAGGTTGAAAGGTCATTATCGAAGTAGACATGAAACCCTGATTGCATTTTCGAATAGTAAATATTACGAAAACTCGCTGGTTACATACCCTTCTTCAGATACCAAAGAATCTGCGGTTACCATGCACCGGGTAGATGGAGTTTATTCGAAGGGTAAGGGGCGGAATAACCCGATCGAGGCTGTAGCTGTAGTTAAAGAGATAGTTAAGCGTCTTACAGACCCAGCGCGTTGTCATCAAAGCATTGGGGTTGTTACGCTCAACACAGAACAACAGCGAACAGTTGAAGATTTGTTAGATGATGCTCGTAGAAAGCATCCTCAAATTGAGCCCTATTTTCAGTCTACTGATACATATGATGGGGTTTTTGTGAAAAACCTTGAGTCTGTACAGGGTGATGAACGCGACATTATTATTTTAAGCTTAGGCTACGGACCGACAGTAGCAGGCGGTCGTACCATGAGCATGAACTTTGGTCCGCTAAATAAATCGGGGGGCGAACGAAGATTGAACGTCGCCATAACTAGGGCCACGAGCGAAGTATTGTTATTCTCCAGCTTTGATTCTTCAATGATTGATTTAAGTCGTACATCAGCATTGGCTATCGAACATCTTAAGCACTACTTGGAGTTTGCTGAAAAAGGACCGATTGCCTTGGCCGAGCAATCGACAGCCGCTTATGGCGTAGATCAATTCGATAGTGATTTTGAGCAAGCAGTCGCTTGGGTCTTACGGGGGAAAGGATGGCAAGTTCAGAGCCAAATTGGTGTTAGCAAGTTCAGGGTTGACCTTGGGGTCATTCACCCAGACCACCCGGGTGTGTACTTGGCAGGGGTTGAGTGCGATGGCGCTACCTATCATGGTTCTCCGTCAGCTAGGGATCGTGATCGTGTACGTCATGTGATTCTAGAAAACCTCGGGTGGCGGTTAGTCCGTCTATGGTCCACTGATTATTTTCAGGACCCTGAAGAAGCGATAGCAAAGATAGATCGTCGCCTAAATGAAATTCTAGAAGAAGATAGAAGCAAGGCCGAATTGAAAGAAAAGAATGATGCTGGCCATCTTGAGTCTTCCGAAGAGTCCAACTTGGACAGTGTTCATAATATGGAAAATAGCAGCCCCAATGGCATTTCTTCTGATATAGAATCCGAGGAGGATTCAGCGAGTGGAATTTCTGCTGAATACGATCATTCTAGGTATTTTGATGATGGCTACAAACTCACACTTGTTGATATTGCTAAGGGAATTCTTGTAGAAAAAAATGGTATTACGCTCCATGAGTTGGCACTGGATATTGCCAATCTTCATGGTTTATCTAGAACAAGTAAAAAGCAACTTAAGCATATTCTCGATTTAATAAAACCCTGGGCGGGCTTAAAGCGGGATGGTGTGCATAAGACTGTAGTCTGGTCTCGTCCTGAAGAGATCGTAGATGAGATGGCCTGGCGAGGGCTTGATCCATGGGGCGATGAGCGCGATTGGAGTGAAGTACCGTATCCAGAAGCAAAAGGTTTAGCCCGATTGGCATTAGAGAACTCATCTAGTGATCCAGTAAATTACATTTGTAACGTTTTTAAATTAAAACGCCGTCATGAAAAGACATTGGAGCAGTTTCAGGCCTGGGTGGATGAGATGAAGCTTACTGAGGTATAGATAGGAAATCGGGCAGACGAAATAGCAAGGAAATAGCGTAAGATCTATGAATTATGATTATGGCCTTATAAGTGTCATTAATCGATTCCGGTGACCCTTTTATGGTGTTTCGGGTGAGGCCAGGTAAGCATACTTAGGTGAAATACCAGAATGCCCTTAGTAAGAAGTCTGTAATCAGTAGATCAGTAGGTTTTATTGCCAGCGTTAAAGTTAACTCTTGTCCCATACAGGCGGACCTTTTTCAAGGAAAGCTCTTAAGCCTTCTTCCTTATCGGCGGTGCTACACAGAGCGCTTTGTGCAAATTTCTCAAGTGCCAATCCGGCTGCGCTACTACCCCTCCATGCCGTAATTAACCATTGCTTTCATGAACTGAGGTACCAGCGGTGCGAACGCTGAAATATGTGTGGCCATGCGCTTTAGCTCAGGCAGTAATTCGTCGAGCATGCCCAGCGATACCGCATTCAATTTATCTGGGCGATTCAGCGTGATAAGGGCCAGCGAGTCGTTGACCTCATACTGAATATATTGGTAGGACATGGTTAACCTTTGCAGCAAGTGTGGTCGTAGGTAAGATCAAATCGTAAAAGCGTTATGGTCAGGCGTTAAGCTTATGAGTGGCAATATTAAGCATGATCTATTCTGGCAGCTTAGAAAATTTTGAAGCCGCAAATTATAGCCCCTCCCTTTGCTGACTGAAACCGTTAATCTGTGTTGATGGTAGGTCTAAACCGAGTTTTGCTAAGCCAGTATCCGCCCGAAGCTATTCCTTCTGACCTATCCCCTAGAGCCTGGTCTTTTAATGGCAGCGATTAGTGGTTTGGAGTACCGAACATGCTCGCCAATTAGTGATAGTGCTTACCCACGGGTTGGGCTTACCTTTATTGGTTTTTGGGGCTGATAGTTTATGAGGCCTATAGTTTAGGTGATTTATAACGGCAGTCGGATTTGCTCTTGCTTCGCTAAATACTCGCCCAGATTCTTTGGCCGATAGCGTCCATCGTTAAAAAAGCGCTGCTCGGCGCTGATATGCAGAGTTTCGTCTGAGTTGGTTGCCATGATGGGTCGCCTGAAGGAACCTAAGGCTCGCATAGCATCTTTGTAAGAGTTGTGTAGCTGAACCTTATTATTCTGGTGATAAAGACTCGAAAGGTAATTTTCGTCCAGCTCCAACCCAGACATACTGGCTTTTTCCGCCATCCATTGCAGGGCGATATGAGATAAGCCAGCCTCGCGGTAACCACCGCCGATATCACTGTGAACGCCGGCAAACCAACTTTGCTCGGTACGCTCTCGATCTTTGGCTGTATGCCAGATAGTGGGGGCGAAGGGTTTGCGCTTTTCGTCAATGGCCAGCGCGTGGTAGGCGTTTTCAACGGTGCTGCTAATAGTCGTGTCGTGAAATTGGTAGCGATCTTCGTCCATGCTTTTGAACATACTCAGAGGGATACCCAGGGCACCGACCGTATCCCAGACACCGAGAAATTTCACGGTGACAGGTAGTGCATTGGGTTCGCGAAACTGCAGGGCGTTGTCTGCGTCGGCATGCCATTTGGTTCGATAGATATGGTAGGCCTTATCGATGAGTTCAGTTTTCGCCTTGTCCAGTAACCAGCAGTTTCGAAGTAGGCCGATACAACTGCGTACGGTATAGGCCCCTCGGCTAAAACCAAAAAACCAGAGTTCATCGCCGGGTTGGTAATTGTGAACCAGAAAACGATAGGCATCCTTGATGTTTTTATCGATGCCCGCGCCAATGGCTCCGCCGCTCAATGAATCCAGTTTGTCATCGGTGCCGACTCCCCAGTCGTAAAACACGACTTGTTCGGTACCATCGGCGCTTCGTGGTTTAATGGCGCGCGCCATATTCGCGACGTTGGTGACATTGCGTGATTCTGGCGTATTCCATGTGCCATCGGAACAAATAAGCAGTCGCTTCATCTGTGTTGGTCTGGTTCCTGATCCTGGTGACGTAGTGTCGTAAATAGCTGTCGTAAATAGGGTTGTCTTAAGTAACGCTGTATTAAGTGGTGTTGATGATAGTAAATTCAGTGTATCAAAGATTTCCTGCCGGGATGAACTGGCCTGAATCTGGCGCAATTATCCATAGAGCTGGTAATGTTAGCGCGCTAAACCGATGGCTTAGTTGAAACTCACATGATAGATAATATTTAGGATCTCAGGGGATTTTGGTGATTCGATGGCAATAAATCAGTCAGGCCAGCCGGCCATTAAAATAGCACTGGCGCTGGGCAGTGGTTCGGCAAGGGGCTGGTCGCATATCGGGGTTATTCAGGCCCTGGAGGAGCATGGCATTGAACCCGATATCATTTGCGGCTGCTCCGTCGGTGCGGTGGTGGGTGCGTCTTACCTCACTGGCAAAATTGCCGACCTGGAAACCGGTGTGCGCTCCCTGAACAGATTCGAAACCGCGAAATTCCTTGAGTTGAGTTCCCGCCGCAAAGGTTTTATCAAAAAAGCCCGGTTACACGTTTTTTTTAATGAGCATTTGGCCAGCGATGATGTGCTGATCGAAGATCACAGTAAGGCCTTTGCCTCAGTAGCGACTGATTTGACCACCGGGCGGGAAATCTGGTTTAGCAAAGGTCCATTGCTGGAAGCCGTTTGGGCATCGGTTTCGGTACCGGGCTTATTTCCGCCCATCCAGCATCATCAACACTGGTTGGTCGATGGTGGTCTGGTTAATCCGGTGCCCGTTTCTGTGTGTCGCGCCATGGGCGCAGATGTCGTTATCGCCGTGAATCTTAACGGCGCCCTGATCGGTAAACATAGCGGGAAACCCGGTTTCTGGCGCGATACCACAGACAACGTGCGAGCCAGGCTGGGCAAGGAAAGCCTCGTTGACAACGCGAACGAAAATTCCTCGCCGGGACTGTTTGAAGCGGTGGCAAGCTCGATCAATATTGTCCAGGACAGAATTACCCGTAGCCGTATGGCAGGTGATCCCCCCGATATCGTCATTACGCCGGATCTGGTAGATATTGGTTTGCTGGAATTCTTCAGGGCAGAGGAGGCCATCGCCGAAGGGCGGGCTAGTGTCGAACGTCAACTACCTGAAATTAGGCGGATATTGGCGATGGAGCCGCCGCGCTAACGACGAAGGGGATAGACTAAGCTAACATTCAAGATGGTATTTTGACTCGAATGCTGGCTTGCCTGTGCACTCAAGTGCTGATGGTTGAAGGCATTTGATCGCGCAATCGATCAACGGAAATAAGTCAGCGATGGTGCTGGACTTGGCTCTATCATAGGCCATAATCAAGCGGGAATTCGGCCTTGGTAATTACTTAAGCAGGAGATAAATAATGAGAAAAGTCATGATATCGGGTACCGGGATGACTCACTTTGGCAAGCATATGGATGCCACTATTCGTAGTCTTACCAATGATGCATTGGTGCAGGCGCTCGCTGATGCTAACGCAACGACTGATCATGTCGATACGATCTTCTTTGGCAATGCCGCTGCGGGTTTGTTGACAGGGCAGGAGATGATCCCAGGCCAGGTCGCACTCCGTGACTCAGGCTTGATGGGTAAACCTATTATAAATGTCGAAAACGCCTGTGCATCTTCCTCAACAGCCGCGCACCTGGCCTGGTTGTCGGTGGCTTCCGGTCAATGCGAGGTCGCCCTGGCCATTGGTGCAGAGAAAATGACCAACAAGGATAAGTCGGTACCCTTCAAGGCCCTGATTGCGGCCATGGATCTGGAGCAGATCAAAGCAGAAACGGGTTCGGATGATCCCCTGGAAGCAGGCAGTGCGCCGGGTCGTTCGGGCTTTATGGATATATACGCCGGTAAGGCGCGTAAATATATGGAGGAAGCAGGCGCGACGATAGAAGATTTTGCCCGGGTGGCTGCTAAATCGCATAAATTTGGTTCACTCAACCCTAAAGCACAATTTCAAACAGCCTTGTCGGTAGAAGACATATTAGCCAGCCGGGATATTATTGATCCTTTAAAGCTAGCCATGTGTTCACCTATTGGTGACGGTGCAGCAGTGCTTGTTTTTACCTCAGAAGATTTTGTTAAAAAGCACGGTTGTGATGCTGTGGTTGCTGAAACCATAACCCTGGTCACCGGTATGCCGGGTGGCCCGAACTGTAATGATCGAGCCAGTGAAAAGGCATACAACGCTGCGAGCATAGGCCCGGAAGATATTGATGTGGTTGAGTTGCACGATGCTGCTTCACCAGCAGAACTGATATATATAGAAGAACTAGGCCTGTGTGGGAAAGGCGAAGGCGTAGGAATGATTCGCGAAGGTCAGACTGACCTCGGTGGCAAGGTGCCGGTTAATACCAGCGGTGGTTTGGTTGCCAAAGGGCATCCCGTGGGTGCCACGGGCTGTGCTCAAATTGTCGAATTGTCCAATCAGCTACGTGGGCGCTGTGGTGAAAGACAGGTTGAAGGTGCGAAAGTGGCGCTGGCCCAAAATGGCGGTGGCTGGATTGAGGACGATACCGCCGTGACCACATTAACAGTGCTGACTCGGTGAATATTATATTAGCGAGTACGCCGATTAGCTCTAGTACATATAAACGACATTATTATTAACCAACCTATAAACGGGTAAATTCAAGACAGGGGTAATTCAAATGGCTTCATTAGAAGAACGGGTTCAGAACATAGAAGATAAAGATGAAATTCGCGAGCTCACGGCAAAATATTGCTACGCAGTGGTGGCCCAGGATTCAGCGGCGTTGATCAATATGTTTACCGAAGATGGGGTATTCGACATGTCGCCGGATATGCATTTTGAAGGACGGGCAGAGTTAACCGCGCTGTATTCAGACAAGATTGGAGAAGTCGGTCCAAAACCATTTATCCAAAGCCATGTTGTGGAAGTGAATGGTGACACGGCGACAGGCAATTGTGCTGTTGAAATTCGTTTGATTGATAAAGGTCAGGCGGTGACCGCTTGTGGCCATTACAATGATAGCTACCGGCGAGTGGATGGCGAGTGGAAGTTCGCCCATCGAGATTTTCAGCTTTACCACTGGGTGCCATTGGCGGAAGGCTGGGGAACTGGTGCCGCATAACAGCGTGATGGTTGTTATAGGGGTCTTCAAGTATAGGAACGGCCTTATAAGAACAACTTAATCGTGGCGACAAACACAATAATGATAATCAGAGATACATAGCGTGAACAAATTAATGGGTGACGATTAGAGAGAGCAACTTGTGAAGAGAGTCGTGTTTAATCAGAAAGGTGGTGTGGGCAAATCCAGCATTACCTGTAATCTCGCAGCCATCGCTGCAAACGACGGTTTGCGGACCCTGGTCGTCGATCTCGATGCTCAGGGGAATAGCAGCCACTATCTATTGGGTGATGCCTTTGAAGACGCGCTACCGGATGTGGCTGATTATTTTAAGCAGGTTCTTAATGCCCGGATGACTAAAAACGATCCCACGGATTTTGTCCATAGCACAGCCTTTGAAAATCTGTCTGTGATTCCAGCCAGTCCTGAACTTGCCGAGCTTGAATCCAAGCTTGAGAGCAAGCACAAGATCTATAAATTAAGGGATTTGCTAAACAAGCTGGAAGATCAATTTGACTGGATATTTATCGACACCGCACCGGCATTAAATTTCTTTACGCTGTCAGCATTAATTAGTGTCGATAGCTGTTTGATACCTTTCGACTGTGATGCCTTCGCGCGAAACTCTCTTTATATGTTGCAGGATGTGATTGATGAAATTCGCGAAGATCACAATGATTCGCTTTTTGTCGAAGGAGTGATCATTAATCAGTTTCAATCCAGGGCTAATTTACCTAATCAAATTGTGGAAGAGATTATCAGTGACGGTCAGCCGGTATTTCCAGTTTATCTGTCCAGTTCAGTGAAGATGCGGGAGTCTCACGAGTGCTTTCGCCCTTTGATATATCTTGCTCCCACCCACCCCTTGACCCAGCAGTACAGTGAATTATATAAATTACTAAAGCGCTGAAGGGTTTTATCTATAAATAGACAGGCCATCTAAACATACAATCCTGGGTTGAAGCTTTGAGCCCCGGATTGCTTTGGTGTAGCTAGCGACATGAATTCGTAGGAGATTCGTTCCACAATGATAAACACTAAATGTATGACAGCGGATATGTTTGAAGTCGGTAATGAGTATACGAAAACATTGTCATTTAGTCGCAAACAGGTGGACGTTTACTGTGAGCTGACCGCCGACCGTAACGCCATTCACCGGGAGCCTGAGGCGGCTCAGGTGCGATTTCCAGGTGTTCAGGGCATCATCGTGCCGGGTGGATTAATTCAAAGTACTGTCTCAGGATTCTTCGGTACTGAATTCCCAGGTGATGGTGCCATCGGGCTGTCGTTTGTCCCAGAACGTTTCCGTAGTCCGGTTTGTCCTGACGACAAGATCGAGATTCATTTTGTGATTACCCGAATCAGGGGGGCGGTTCTGGAAGTCGATATTACGATTAATAGCGACACGGGTGAGCGGCTTACCAGTGCAAAAGCTAAGGTTCTTGCGCCGGATGATACTTATCGAGACTGGTGGCAGGCTCAACAATAAGAGAATGGTTATTCTCTATAATTGCTTATGAATTAGACTAGCCGGTCAGGCTTTAAGCGCCTTCATCTCCACCGCGATTTGCACCACCGGGCAACTCCTTGATAAATATATCGTGTTTGGCGTAGGGAATTTCGATGCTTTCCTCAGCCAGGCGCTTATAGATATGCATATAAATTTCGTGGTCACAGGCGACCCCGGTATTCTGGATGCTCGATCCATACCAGTAGTTCGAAATCCAGACTCGATGGTCCGAAACCACGCATCCGCACCCGCGGTTCGGGTTGGGCGCATACCTCTTCGTGGGCTCTACCGATCTCCAGCAAAATCTCACAAACCCGATCCACGTTGGAGCCGTAGGCCACGCCCACCTGAATACGATTACGCATTTTCAGGTTGGGGCCGCCCCTCTCGTTGACTATTTTGGCATTTGCGATGACGCCGTTGGGGATAGTGACTTCAACATCATCGCGGGTAAGCAAGCGTGTACTGCGCAGACCAATGGCCGTCACTTTGCCGCGCTCGCCGGTATCCAGGTTGATGTAATCGTCTATTTTATAGGGTGCATCGGCAACGATGAAGAACCCGGCGAACAAGTTAGCCAGGGTGTCTTTGGCGGCAAAACCCACGGCGATTCCGACAATGCCCGCCGACGCCAGCCAACCTACCGGGTTTATTCCCCAGATCAGCAACAGGGCATAACTGCCGACGAGGATGGTGAGTAGCTTTGCGGTGAGATCAAATAGAGGGACGGTACGGGATTCAATGATTGTGAAACGATCCTGAGTGCCTAGTGAGCTTAGCAGTGATGTGGAAACCCGAAGTGCCGCGCGCATCCAGCTGGAGACGATCACCGACAGCGGGATATTGATGATCAGGCCGGATCCGATGGTAAGTTGCGTGGTGTTTATTGCCAGAGTGAAACCGAAATACAACACCGAGGTGCAGACCGGTTTGCGGAGGTGTTCGATCAATTGATCATCGATTAAAGCGCTGGTGATGCCGGTAAGGTGGGCTAAAGAGCGGAATATCACCAGGCGCACAATCAGGGCCAACACCACGGATGCCAATGCCACGATGAGTCCACCAAGCAGGGGGTAGTCGGCTACCAATCCCCAAAATGGCAGCCATGATTCCGGTAGCCAGTCAGCGACTTGTGGCAGATTTTCTGCCAGAGGTTCAATTTGAGACTCTTCAATTTCGGGTGTGGCGGGTGGACTCTATTGGACGGCCATCAGGCTTCTCTTTATTTTTTAACGCGCTTGCGGAATTGCCAATAGCTCACGAACGGTTTGGTCGTTAACCTAATTCCTCACATGAGCTTTTTCGCCAATTCTACACCTCTGATTAAAAGTCCAGGGGTAGTTTCAAGTGGCGCCGATACATCATATCGCGGTGTTCAATCAATATCGGGTATTGTTCAGCTTCGACCAAACGTCCAAGTCCTTCAAATGAAGCCCTGCTATCGGTATCTATAGCGCAGTCCTTTTCCGGAAGCGGTGCAACCATCAGCGCAAAGGTCGCCCAGTAGATATCTGCCGCACTTAATGTATCGCCGACAAAATACTCGCTGCCCGCATCACGGCGCATTTCCAGTTGCCAGGCTAGTATGGCCAGGATTTCAGTGACTCGAGAGGGGGCCTCGAAGGCCGCTGCATCGGAGTAGCCATACCTTTCGGCTAATACTTCGCCGACTTGTCTTGCGGGTGAACTATCCGGCGCTGCGAGCATATTTTGGATAAGAATTAATCGGCATGACCAGGCAAAGCCGTCTTCGGAACATAATTTATGACCGAGTCCGAACATGAGTGCTCGATCACCTGTATCCGTGGGGATAAGACGTGGCTCAGGATTAAGGCGTTCTGCAAGGTACAGTAATTTCATCCAGTCAGCTTTAGGCGATTCATCTTCATAGATGGCCACTGGGGCGTTGCGAAAGCCCGACCAGTCGAATAATTCATCGTTGCTTTGTCCCGGGAATTGAGCTACCGCATGATAGGGGATGTTTTTTACTTCCAGTACGCTTTTGACGGCCTGGCCATAGGCAAAGGGACCACCGACAGACAGCACCAAGCGTAGCCCAGATATTTGTTTGGCTTCATCGACACTTAAATACTTCATGATACTAATTGCCCGGTTTTAGTGGTGATATTTATTAGCGACAAGAGTTCTCTGCCACAGAATCTATTACCACAGACTCTTTACAACAGAGAAGCACCATGAGTTCATTACCGTTAATTTTATACTGCGAACAAGATAAAACGCCCGGTTAGAAAACTCCAACCGGGCGCAAGTATTGCTGATTTTATTCGGGAACGTCTATGGCCTTCCAGTTATTAAATGGGCAGGTTGTAACACTCGGCCACATTATCGTGGAGAATCCAGTCTTTCTCCTGCTGGCTCATACCCTTGGTGTGTTCAGCCAGGAGGCCCTGTGACCACGGCCAGGTAGAGTCGCTATGAGGGAAATCATTGGCCCACATCAAACGCTGCGGATTCATATCTTCCCTGTATTTGAAGGCTGTCCAGTCATCCTGAAAAGTCAGATAGATATTATTCAGGAAATATTCGCTGGGCATCTTTTCCAGGGGTGGAGCCTTCATCCAGAAGCGGTGCCGGTCATAGGCATGGTCCATGCGATAAACAAAATGTGGAACCCAACCGGCATCGGCTTCGGCGCAAACCACTTTTAACTTGGGATGACGCTCAAAGACACCGCCAAAGACGAAGGTGCCCATGATGTCCTGACAACCCCTCATAATGCCGAGGAAGCCATTAATTTTCGGGCCACGTTGCTTAAGTGAGTCGGTTTTGGACGTAAGGATATGAAACGACAGAGGCAATTCGAGATCGACCGCTGCTTCCCATAGGGCGTCGTACATGGGGTCATCGTAATCTGCCTCCGGTGGATTGCCGGTCATCATCACACCGACATAGCCGCGGCTTTTAGCGTCTTCCAGTTCTTTGATGCCTTCGTCCACAGATCTCAGTGCGACCTGGCCCAGACCAAACAGGCGATTGTCAGGAGCGTCACCGATAAATGTTTCGAGCCAGCGGTTATAGGCGTTAAAACAGGCAACCTGATAATCGGTGTCGGGATGATTGCATAGCAACATGCCTGCTGTGGGGTAGATGATTTCGGCTGCAACGCCGTCACGATCCTGGTCAGCGGCCCGGTGCGCGCCACTCCAGGCACTTTTAGGTAAGTCTTCAAATTTGACACCGCCCGGTTTCAATTCTTCGGGTGGCTTACCGGCTGCCGCTGAAAGTGCCATGGGCACTGGCTGTTTGAGGCCGTCAACGATGAATACATCGCCGTATCGCTCGTGTTCTTCTATCCGTGGCGCTCGATCTTTAAAGGCAGGGTCGATAAAATCAACATAACAGTTGGGCGGCTCAGAAATATGAGAATCCGCTGAAATGATAGGTTTGTTCATGTTAATTATCCTTATATAATAGTTAGTTAAGATTGTTTATTAATGTATATAATAGTAAAAAATTCGGTTGCTCTTGAGTTGAACGCGGTGCAGCAGGATGTTCCATTGATAATCTATAAATGCTAGTAACACAGGTTAGTAAAGCGCAAAAGCAAGAAGATTGCTATCGATAGTTAATTCAGCGTATAGCCATGTCTATACCTACGCCAACAAGCCACAGCGACTAATTGTGAATTAGTTGGCTGTGAATAAGTTAGGCGCTTGCACAACGAATGCAGCGGGTGTTGCTAGGGTCTATCATCAGGCGATCCAGGCTTATCGTCTCGTCGCAGACGAAGCAGTATCCGTAATCATCCGATTCGATACGACGGAGGGCGCTTTCCAGCTTTTGTAGTTGCTGCTGACGTCGCCGACTGGTTTCTAAAGCCATTTCGTGGCGTTGCATCGCATCCATTCGCGATAGCCGCCCAACTCTGGATTGATCTAGCTCTATAGCCTGGAGGTTCGTTTTAGCGGAATGTTCAAGGGCCTGTAATTCTGAGCGAAGTTCAAGCAACTTTGTTTTAGCTTGTTCCATGTCTTGCTTATTCAATGGCGTCTTAGTTACGTGGTAAGGGTTTCGTTAGAAGACGATAGCTATATTGCGATTGCGCTAGGGTTAGCAGTACCCTGAGGGTCGCGGTCTTCATAAGATTTTAGCAATATATACATGCCCGCTGCGGCCATCACGTGTTTTATGGAATGCCCGCTGATAAATTTGAGTATGTCGAATATTCCCGCATCATAATATTCAAAAATTTTGGCGATTAGATAGGTGACCAGTAAGCCCCAGTAACCCGCCGAAGCACCGGTGTAACGGGAGCCAAAACAAATAAGTATGATGGGGATGATAAGCATTGGCAGAAATTGAACCAAAGCGTAATACCTGAGATCACCCCGACCGGACTGCTCGCTAAAATGCCAGTAAGCCACGGACAAAACCCCTGCTATCAAGAGTGGTAGAAGTAATGCTTTGCCTGTACTTATCGAAATAAATTCAGCAATAACAATCGAGAACAGCGCCATAAAGGCAATGGTCATAGGTAATCGGTCCCAGACCAGAGTCTGATTGTTGGTGTCCAGATGGTAATAGCTAGAGCCAACCGAGACCATAGCCACCCCGGCAAACAATATCATGTAGGCATATTTCATCTCACCAAGTACCGCCACGTTTTTACTGCCCCGTAATCTGTACAGGCCCAAACAACCGACAAATAAAAATGGCAGGTTAGACACAACATTCCAGAAATTGGCAATGCCAAACCGAGGGTTGGTATCTTTAAAGTGGTGGTAATTAATATCCTGCGGGATGGCCCCCTGGTTAAATACGGCTATGCTGGCAATCACACAGACAACGATGATTAAGATAAGTCCTGTGTATTCTTTTTTTGTCATTGTCATTGTCACAGTTACCGCCCTTGATTGCCGCTGTCCTTGACGGCCGTCATAGCCCGATAAGTTACAGATACGCTGCCTAACTCGGTTTCGACTTGACGGGCCCTACCAGGTCAGATCATCCGGAATTTTATAATCTGCATAGGCATCTTCTTCGTCGGCAATTTGCTGTCTTTTGTCCGCTTTGAAAATGACTCGCCCGGGATCCCGCTGGGCGATTCGGTCGGCAACGGGGGAGGGCACGACAATATATTTCTCCCCTTGCTTGACGATGGTGAACACGCCCCGACTTAAGCGCCCGGCCTGTTCATCGTCCACGTAGATGCGTTTGATATATTTGCCATCAGCAAAATTAAATGGCTGATCACCGGTGGCGGCAATTGCATTCATCTCGATCAATTGTTTGATTTGTGCGGCCACGGCTTTGCGTTGGGCTTTTTCCTCTTTGGCCAGGTTCAGCTGTCGGTCATTTTCCAGTTTTTCGGCTTTCGCCTGTTGTAATTGTGCCTGGCGTTCATCACCTGGGGCTTGTTGGCCTTTGCGCTGAGCCTTTTCTTGCTTGCGTTTATCTTTGGTTACCTGCTTAACTTTTTTGCCGTCTACCAGGCCGGTTTTTTGTAATTGATCAAGTAGTGAATTTGCCATGTCGGTTTTATCAGCTAATTTAGTTGGTTTCGATACTATTATTTGAGTCCTACTATGCCAGCCTGTGCTTTAATTAGGCAACAAGTTCTAATTCAAACGATCATAAATATTTCTGTGCTACAGAAAAGGAGCCAAGACCATGATTACTGGAATGCCTCGTATTGCTATTGCTGTTCACGATTATCCCGCCATCGTTGAGCTGTTCCGAGATAAATTCGCTATGCCGGTTATCGACATGGCCAAAATGAGTTCCAGGGATTACGGCGCGGCCCTGGGGATGTGTGTGCCCGAGGGCGGCAGTAATATTGAATTGATGTCTCCGGTCGATCCCGATACGCCGTTGAGCAAGAGCTTACAGGGCTTTCTGGATAGTCGTGGCGAAGGGCTATTTGCGCTAATGTTGGAAGCCCCGGTGCCGGATGACGAAGCGGTTGAGTTGGCAGAGCGAGGACTGAACGTGATGCCCCTGATGTCCGGCGCTTTTGGTCGCGATGTCCACCCGAGCTCTACCCATGGCGTATTGATTCGTGTTTACCCGGTGAAATCTTTTAATACGCCTTACAAAGGCAAGATAGACGAGTCCGGCGCGCCAAAATTATCGGGTATTGTCCGAGTGATCGTTGCTGTTCAGGATCTGGATCACGCGGTGAGTGTTTATGCTGAGCAATTCAAACTGGCTATGGACGAGTCCGCAGTCGATGCTGAATTAGACCAGCAGCGGGGCGTGCGGTCTGCTATTTGCCGACCGCCAACTGGCGGCGCTATCGAACTGGTTGAAGTTGAGGATGCATCCAAACCGTTTGCCAAAGCCATCGCCCAGTTTCTGGAAGATGGTAAAGAGGGTATGTACGCCCTGGTACTGCAGTCTCCAGATTTGGCAGGCACAGCCAAAGCCCTAACGGGTAATGGTCTTAATGTTAAGCCGTCGGCGGATTCAGCCGATACTCTTGAAGTACCCAGAGAAGATGTGTTCGGTGCGCTTATTCGTATTGAGGCTGCTTGATAATCGCCAATTAGAAGATTTGATTGGCGAAGCTTTGATTATCAGGCCATTAGCTGCGGTCTTTTACTTAATAGTCAGACTGCCATTTTTATCGTCAATGGTGGCCTTAAATTGATTGAGGCAATTCATACTTGGCAGTGCGTTGACGCTTGGCTGCTTATCCTCAAAAAATTGATGGTAACGTTTTTTGACAATGACCTTACCGGTTTTAATTGAGTACAGAATACCCAACCTGGTATCGACAGAGCCGTTATCAGCGGCTAAATAATCTGGAGCAAAGCATGGCTGGGCCATTATCCGGTTTTCGAATTCTTGATCTTTCGGCTGTTTTGTCTGGTCCACTGGCGACAATGCTTTTATGTGATCAGGGTGCCGAAGTCATCAAGGTTGAGCCCCTCGCCGGTGATATTGTCCGCCAGATGGGCGGAGGCCAAGCGGACACATCACCCTCTTTTTTATCCGCAAACAGAGGCAAAAAAAGTATAGCTCTGGATTTGAAGACGCCAGAGGGCGTGCAAATCGTCAAAAATATTGCCGCGACCGCAGACGTATTTGTGCAAAATTTTCGGCCCGGGGCTATTGAGCGGATGGGCCTGGATTATGAAGTGCTCAAGCAGGTCAAGCCAGATATTGTCTATTGCTCGATATCTGGATTCGGTGAAGATGGCCCTTATGCACATAAACGGGTATACGATCCGGTCATTCAGGCTCTATCCGGTTTGGCTGATATCCAACGGCACCGAGACACCGGTCGCCCCCAAATGATTCGCACGGTTATTCCCGACAAGACCACTGCAATCACCTCTGCCCAGGCTATAACTGCCGCATTGCTTGCTCGTGAGCGAACCGGCAAGGGTCAGCACATAAAACTGGCGATGCTTGATGCCATGATTGCGCTGACCTGGGCCGAAGGTATGGCGGGATATACCGTGGTCGGTGATGAGTGCAAGCCGCCACCACAGCTGGCCCCCGATCTTGTCTATCAAACTATGGACGGTTACATCACCGCGGGTGCGGTATCCAATGCCGAATGGGAGGGCATGTGTCGGTCTTTGGATCGCGAGAGCTGGTTGAATGATGAACGTTTTAATACGCCAAATGGGCGAATTAAAAATGTTGATGAACGAATCACCATGACCGGGGCAGTGATCGCTACCAATACAAGCGAATACTGGCTTAAACAGCTGGATGACCACGGAGTGCCCTGCGCACCGGTATTAAGCAGAAAGACATTATTGGATCATGAACAAATCCTTGCGAACCAGCTGATAGTCGAGCTAGATGACGATAGCCTGGGTCGCGTCAGGCAGGCCAGACCCGCCGCAATATTTTCTGAAACACCGGCAAAAATTCAGGGTTCGGCACCGGGTTTGGGCGAACACAGCCGATCAATATTGGCAAATTGTGGCTTCGAAGATAGCGATATCGACCGGCTTTATCAGTCTAATGTTGTGCGTTAGCCGATTAGATATCGCACGGAATTTGTTCGATTGTATTAGGGTTTCGTAGTATTAGTGCTTCGCTACGAAGCACAATTGAAATCTAGGTTTCCGGACTTGCATTAGACTCAGCTTCCTGCCTTCGCTGACGCCATTTTTCTCGCACGCTTTGATGATGGGCTTTCGCCTCTTCGGGTGTCACATAGCCATCGTTATTAGCATCCATTTTCTCGAAGCGTTGTTTATGAAACTGGGTGAACTCTTGCAGACTAATTTGATGATCGTTATCCGTGTCCATTTTTTTCATCATCATCTGACCCAATTTGGCCCGTTGATGGTCCTTGTCGCGCTCTACCGGCTCGCTGGCAATCGCCAGAGAAGTTGCTACAGCTGCAATCGTGCTCAAAACTATAGATTTCTTCATTTGCTTACTCTCGTTAAATGAGTGTTTGAAAACTACCTGACTATTCAACGTTGACGGACAAAAACGGTTTACATCAGTCAGGATGAGTGTGGTCTTCGAGCAATATTCTCGCAGACGAATGCGAACAATTTAAATAAGCACAGATTGACGTAGCCAGTTACCGAGGATCAAACAGCCCAATTTTCCCCGGTGCGAGGTTGATCACCACCGATTTTGTTTGGGTGTAGTGATTCAGTACTTCCAGGGAGAACTCGCGCCCGAAACCACTTTGTTTATAGCCTCCCAGCGGCATGCCAGTTTTACTGTTGTAATAACGATTGACCCAGACAGTGCCGGTTTGTAACGCGCGGGCCAGCCGGTGGGCCTGATTTAAATCCTGGGTCCAGACGCCGCCAGCAAGGCCATAAACTGAGTCATTGGCCTGAGCCAGCAGGGTTTCTTCATCCTTCCAGATCAGTACTGATGTCACCGGGCCGAAGATTTCCTCCTGAGCGATACGCATATCATTGCGCACATTGGTAAATATTGTTGGTTGAATAAAGTTGCCTGCGTCTAAACCTTCACCCGTGGCCCGCTGTCCGCCGGTGAGCACTGTCGCTCCCTCGTCAATGCCAATCTCAAGATACCGCTCTATTTTGTCCCGTTGCATCACCGAAGCCTGGGGGCCCATGTGGGTAGTGGGCAGGGTTGGGTCGCCTAACTGGACATGCTCAAGCACGCCTTTGAGTTTGGCGAGGAATTCTTCCTGGATTGATTCGTGGAGGAATAATCTGGAGCCTGCAAGACATATTTCGCCTTTATTCATGATGTTTGACATCACCGCTCCCTCGACTGCCGCGTCGATATCAGCGCTGGGGCAGACGATGTTGGCAGATTTGCCACCCAGCTCCAGGGTTTGCGGAATAATATTGGCAGCGGCGTAGCGCATGATGGTCTGCGCCGTGGGTCTCGAGCCGGTAAAGGCGACCTTGCGTACCTCGGGGTGGGTGACCAGGGCTTCACCGACATCGGCACCGTAACCGCACACCACGTTGATGACGCCGGGGGGAATCAAATCCTGCATTTCGCGAAAGAATTCCATCACCGAAAGACACACCGATTCAGCCGGTTTCAGCACCACCGCACAACCAGCAGCAATCGCCGGGGCGATCTTGGTGACGGTCATCATCATTGGAATATTCCAGGGAATAATCTGTGCGACAACACCAATGGGTTCGCGATGAATGATGCCCACCGCGTCGGGATAATCTCGGCTTTTACCTTCGAGTGAATAAGCCGCTCCCGCAAACATTGACAGCTGTTCGACACAACCGGGTAATTCCATCATCTGCGATTCCATCAGCGTTTTGCCGTTGTTCAGCGTTTCAAGTAAGGCGTAGTCCGATATTCGCGCCTGTAAACGACGGGCCATTTCCAATAAAATGGCTTGCCGCTCTGCAGGAGCACTCTGTCCCCAGGTGAGCTGGGCTTTGGCGGCGGCCCTGACGGCTCGGTCGACATCGGTGGCGTTACCCGCTGCAATACGCGATAGCGTTTGGCCATTGGTAGGATTAAGTAAGTCGATGGTTTTGCCGCTGTCGCCAGCCACCCATACGCCGCCAATAAATTGTCCATACTCCTCCTGATATAGCGGGGCACCGGCGCTGGCTGTGGGAATCGGACTGAGTGCTGCATTCATAATAGATCTCCAAAAGTGTTGCCCATTCTTGTCTGAAGGGTAAGAGAATTCAATGGCTATTTTTAGTCGTCGAGTGTGAGATCAATGCAGTGGCCTGTAACGATTGAATTGCCCGACCAGATCGGCCCGAACCGAGCTAAAATGTGCCTGGGAATGGTCACTGCCGGACGGCCAATATTGGCTGCCGCAAGTGGCGAATTGATGACAGGGTGAAAACGAATTATGACGGCGCAATAACGATATAATACATCGCTCTTATGCCGTCCGATGGCATTCGTGCTTACATAGCGCCCCTGCGATATTTAGCTGAATAATTAGCTGAATATTTGGCCGAATAATTGAATCATTGATTGAGACGTACAGAATGACGAAGGCATCCAAACTTACCCACCTGAAGCAGCTTGAAGCGGAAAGTATCCATATCATCCGCGAGGTAGCCGCCGAGTTTGATAAACCGGTGATGCTTTATTCAGTGGGTAAGGATTCAGCGACCATGCTCCACCTGGCCATGAAAGCGTTTTATCCTGGTAAGCCGCCGTTCCCGTTAATGCATGTCGATACCACCTGGAAATTTAAGGAGATGATCGCTTTTCGCGATGAGCAGGCCAGGCGGGTCGGCATGGAGTTGTTGGTGCATATTAACCAGGACGGAGTAGATGCCGGTATCGGCCCCTTTAGCCACGGCAGTCAGAAGCATACTGATGTGATGAAAACCGAAGGACTCAAGCAGGCCCTGGACAAGTATCAATTTGATGCGGCTTTTGGTGGCGCGCGCCGCGATGAAGAGAAATCCAGGGCCAAGGAGCGAGTCTATTCGTTTCGCGATGAAAACCATCGTTGGGATCCCAAAAACCAACGTCCCGAACTGTGGAATCTCTATAACGGCAAAGTAAAGAAAGGTGAGAGCATACGCGTGTTCCCACTCTCTAACTGGACCGAACTGGATATCTGGCAATACATTTATATGGAAGATATTCCTATCGTGCCGCTTTACTTAGCCAAAAAGAGACCCGTCGTACAACGCGATGGCGTGTCGATTATGGTCGATGATGATCGAATGCCATTGGCGGAGGGCGAGGTGCCAGAAATGAAAATGGTGCGCTTCCGAACCCTCGGCTGTTATCCGTTGACCGGTGCCGTTGAATCCAACGCCACTACTTTGCCAGAGATTATCCAGGAAATGCTGCTGACTAAAAGTTCCGAACGTCAGGGTCGGGTGATCGATTTTGATCAGGCCGGTTCCATGGAGCAGAAAAAGAAAGAAGGCTATTTTTAGTTATCGATTATTAGCAACTAGCTATTAGCAACTAGCGCAGCCCAAACCGAGCCAAAGGAATTACTGAAACATGTCCCACCAGTCAGAACTCATCTTCAGTGATATTGAAAGCTATCTTGCCGAGCACGAACGTAAGGAGCTGCTTCGTTTATTAACCTGTGGCAGTGTCGATGATGGCAAGAGCACGCTGATCGGGAGATTACTCCACGACTCTAAAATGATTTATGAGGATCAGCTTGCTGCGGTTAAAGCCGATAGCGTCAAGTCCGGCACCACTGGCGATGAGATTGATCTGGCGCTATTAGTAGACGGTCTCCAGGCTGAGCGCGAGCAGGGCATTACCATCGATGTTGCCTATCGTTATTTCTCTACCGCCAAACGTAAATTTATTATTGCCGATACGCCGGGTCACGAGCAGTATACGCGCAATATGGCCACTGGCGCGTCGACCTGTGATCTGGCAATTATTCTGATCGATGCCCGCTACGGTATTCTCACCCAGACCCGTCGACACAGCTACATCACCTCGCTGTTGGGCATTAAGCATGTTGTGGTCGCTGTGAATAAAATGGATCTGATCGATTACAGCGAGGACGTGTTTAACGAAATTTGTGCCGACTACCAGCAGCTCGCCCAGGAGCTTGAAATTGACGATATCCGATATATCCCTCTGTCGGCCTTAACCGGCAGCAATGTGGTGAACCCGAGTGAGCTAACGCCCTGGTATCAGGGTAAACCCCTGATGGAAATTCTCGAAACTATTGAGATTGGCAATGACGCTAATTTCGAAGATCTGCGTCTACCCGTGCAATATGTCAATCGACCTAACCTGGATTTCCGCGGTTTTTGCGGTACGCTGGCAGCAGGTGTGGTTCGCAAGGGCGATGAGGTGGTTGCATTACCTTCTGGAAAAACCACAAAGGTGAGTTCAATTATTACCGCAGAAGGTGAAATTGATAAAGCCTTCCCGCCCATGGCGGTTACGCTGACGCTAGAAGATGAGATCGACATCAGTCGCGGTGACACCATCGCCCACGTTAATAATCGGGCTGAAATTGGCCATCGTTTTGACGCAAGCATTGTCTGGATGGCCGAGGCCGCCTGCCTGCCGGGCAAACAGTATTATATAAAATTGGCCACTCATCTGGTTACGGGGTCTATCTCCAGCATTTATTATCGAACCGATATTAATACCTTCGAGCAGCACAAAGATATTAACGAACTACAGCTCAACGAAATTGCCCATTGCCAGATCACCACCAACGTGCCGCTGGCTTTTGATGCCTACGCCAAGGTTAAAAGCACTGGGGCCTTTATTTTAGTTGACCGGCTGACCAACATTACCGTTGGGGCCGGGATGGTTACCGGCTCGAGTGGAGCCGCGAGTCAGCGTTTCGAGCCGGTTAGCGGAGCTGAGCGACGGGCACGCACAGGTCATAAGCCTGCGCTGTTAAGCCTGACCGGTAGTGATGCGCCAGAGTTGGGTCGAGCGTTGGAGCGACATCTTTTTGAGCGTGGTTGCCATTGCTTGTTGCTTGAAGATGTCAGTAGTGGTGATGCCGCCAGGCTTGCTGATATTGCTGAATCTGGATGCTTGATCGTGATTTGCCTTTCGTCTGACACAAATGGCGGTTTTAGTGGAGCCATCGAGATTGTGAGTGAGCAGACAAATGTTGAAGATGTGCTAAAACGTTTGTTGGAAGAGGGTGTCTTCGCTTAAGTCTGTTTGCCTTCAGCGATCGCTGCGGTGCTTATGGCCCCATTTTTTTCATCGAGTTACAGAGTCAAAAGCTTGTGGCTCTGGGTCTGTTGACTCAATTGTCCGAGACTGGGCTTGCCCTTTCCCCCTTGCCTTTCTCTTTGCCCGTTCTTTCTAAAGAACGGAATGTTCGTCTTATTAAGTGGTCTATAAACACTCTGTTCATCAACAATCGACCGAAAAATAGACAGCTGATCAAATGAAATACGATGTATAAAAAGTCCAGATTGATTATCAGTCTTGTCACTATTTCATGGTTAAGTTTCTGTGCAGTATGTAGCCATGCGGCGCCGACCATTTTCCAGAGCGGATCGCAACAAGTGCAGCTGATTGAGCTTTACACTTCAGAAGGATGCAGTAGTTGTCCACCCGCCGATAAGCATATTAGTGCGTTGTTAACCGATCAGAATTTGTGGAAGACCCGTATTCCAATAGCGTTTCATGTCGACTACTGGGATTACGTTGGCTGGAAAGACCCTTTCGCAAAACCTGAGCACAGCCAACGACAACGGCTGCATCAAAGGCTTGGAAATACGCGCAGTGTTTATACCCCCGGTTTTGTGATTGACGGCAGAGAGTGGACCGGGTTTTTTAATGGTGCGGCATGGCCGAGGCAAAAATCTAACGAGCCAGGCGATTTGCAAATTGTCTACGACAAAGGCCATGTTGATGTGACGTATATACCCGCCGATTTACCTGGCAACAAAAAGCCACGCGCGCTCGAACTACAGCTTGCCTGGCTTGGTATGGGTCTTGATAGCGAAGTAAAAAGAGGTGAGAACAGCGGACTTACGTTGCCACATAATTTTGTAGTGCTGCGATCTACGGGCAGCCTATTGCGTGCTGAAGATAACTACCATGCCAGTTTGATATTGGATTCAAACAACTTACCCAAGGCAGAAAGGTATGCCGTGGTTGCCTGGCTGGAAGACACCATGAGCCGCAAGCCTGTACAGGCGGTCGGCGGCTGGATAAGCCTTGATTAGATCGACAGAAATTCGAAGCGGAAGGTCAATATGATGCATAAACATCAAAATGGTTTTGTCCGAATGTTAGCGATCATTTTTTTTGGCACTACTATGTTTGTAAGTTTGATTGTAGCGGCCGGCCCGGAGAATTCCAGAGTAGAGGAGACGGAGCTTATTAAATATGAAGAGTTTATCGAGCTGCTGCAAAATCAGGATTCAGCCTACGCACAGAGCTTTTTTGAGAAGTTAAATAAAAACTGGTCGTCAGTCTTTATTCCGATGGTCCTGGAGACCATAAACTATTCCTCGTCGGTATTTGTGCGAAGCAATCTGACCGCGATGCTGGTTGAAAAAACTGGTCAGGATCAAATTCAGGGCGTGAGCGGCTGGTACCAATGGTTATGGAACCAGCCGGCAAACCAGTTACCTGATTCTCATTTAGCAGACTACGGTGACTTTAAAGCGGCACTATATGGCCTTGTCGATCCGCGATTTGAGCAGTACTTTCGTGGCCGCCAGGCTTCTGCGCAAATACGGCTGGACGAAATCGCCTGGGGTGGCGTTGCCCAGGACGGCATCCCACCACTTCGTCAGCCAGAAATGATTGAAGCCTCAGAAGCCGCTTATCTCGATGACGACAATATTGTTTTTGGGGTAGAGGTCAACGGTGATGTTCGGGCCTACCCCAAGCGTATTCTGGCCTGGCACGAAATGTTTATTGATACCTTTGGTAAAGGCGATGATGAACAGGCTATCGCCGGTGTTTATTGCACTTTATGTGGCACCGTAATTATTTATAAAACCGAACATAAAGGTGTGGCCCATCAATTAGGCACCAGCGGATTTTTGTATCGCTCTAATAAACTTATGTATGACAAGGCCACGCAATCGCTGTGGAGTACTGTACGCGGTGAGCCAGTGCTCGGCCCCCTTGCCGGGCAAGGTATCGCCCTTGAACATATAGGTGTGGTGACTACCACCTGGAGGGAATGGCGGCGTCGACATCCCGACACATTGGTGCTTTCCCTCAATACTGGTCATCGCCGCGACTATGGTGAAGGTGCGGCCTATCAGGAATACTTTGCCACCGACCGTCTGATGTTTAATACACCCTTTCAGGACAAGCGCCTAAGCAATAAGCGTGAAGTGCTGGCCCTGCGATTCTTTGCGGCTCCCGGTGAGCAGTTGGCTATTGATACGGAGTATTTAAACAAAAATCCGGTATTTAGTGATGCCATCGGCCAACAGAAATTTGTTGTATTAACTGATAAGTCGGGTGCCAATCGAGTCTACGACCCAGAGCGAATTAATTTTGTAGCGTATGACGGCTTAGATACCGTAACAGATGCAAATGGTGGTCATTGGCGAGTGACGGAGCAATCACTGATATCGACCACGGGACAATCCCTAAAACGTCTGCCTTATCATCGAGCCTTCTGGTTTGGGTGGCACGCGGCTTACCCAGAAACAAGGCTGATTAAATAGAAGGCCATTGTCAGAGCTCGCTTATCTAAGTTTCGATAAGCAAATAGGATTGAAACCAGATCGGTTAAAAGCTGACCCGCCCGGTAACTAGTTGTGCTAAACCATAACGCGACTTATATTGTATCGAAGAAAAACAGATATTCCTGAAGAAATAATGTCGGCCGGCGAGTATTTAATACCCGCTGTGGGAGAGTTAAACACCATGATTAAACGCCTGTTGTTAATTGGCTCGCTCACTATTTTGTTGTTCGGTGCTTTGTTCGCCTGGCGATTTATGCAAATCAAAGAGGCACAGGAAAGCCATCAGCCGCCTCCGCCGCCCACGGTTGCCATCACTAAAGTGGCTAGTGAAAAATGGCAACCCTTCCATGCATCGGTAGGCAGTTTGGTGGCTGTCAAAGGCATCGACGTGAGTAATGAGTTATCCGGAAAGGTAACAAACATTCACTTCCAGTCGGGGCAAAGCGTTGAAGCAGGACAGCTTCTAATTGAACTGGATATAGCTACTGAACAGGCCGAATTGAAACGGCTGGAAGCCGCCTGCGGCTTAGCAAATATTAAATATAAACGGGCAGAGAAGCTGGTCAGCACGTCCTTTGTATCGAAATCCAATTATGATGAAACCAAAGCCTTACTGGCGCAGGCCGAGGCGTCTTTACAGCTACAGAAAACCCTTATTGAGAAAAAGAAAATCCGTGCCCCTTTTTCCGGGAAGCTGGGTATTCGTCGCGTTGATGTTGGTCAATATCTCTCCGCAGGTACGGCAATGGTGCCGCTGCAAATGATAGAATCCCTGTACGCAGATTTTGCCTTACCGGAACGTTATTTGGCCCAGCTTGCGCCTGGCCAAAGCATCGATATTTATGTTCAAGCTTACCCTGACCAGCGTTTCAAGGGCGTGGTAAATGCCCTCAACCCTGGTATTGATATCGCAACGCGCAATGTGAATCTGAGAGCAACACTAAGCAATATGGAAGGTTTGCTGAGACCCGGCATGTTTGTCCGGGTGGTCGTTCGTCTAGGGGAAATGAAAAACGTGCTGACCTTGCCAGATACCGCTATTACCTTTAACACCTATGGCGACTCGGTTTTTTTAATTATCGAAAACGAAACCGGTTATCGAGTCGAAAGACAGCAGGTTACGGTTGGTCAATCTCGGGAAGGCCGCGTCGAAATTAGCGAGGGTTTAGAGGCTGGACAAACAGTTGTGAGTGCAGGCCAGGTGAAATTGAGGAATGGTATTCCGGTATTGCTAGACGACAAGCCTGCTCCTGGAGAAAGACCCAACGTTGATGGAGACCAGTGGTGAACTTCACGGATATTTTTATCCGACGTCCGGTGTTGGCTTCGGTGATCAGCCTGCTGATTATGGTGCTGGGTTTACGGGCACTTACTTCATTGGAGGTGCGTCAGTTTCCCGAAACCAAAGATACCGTTATTACGGTTACTACTACCTATCCCGGCGCTAGCAGCGAGCTAGTGAAGGGCTTTATTACCACGCCATTGCAGCAGGCTATCTCAGAAGCAGATGGTATAGATTATATCTCCTCCATCAGTAGTCAGGGTCGCTCGGTTATTCAGGCCCACATGCGGCTCAACTTTGACCCCAGTGCGGCGGTGTCCGAGATTCAATCCAAGGTGGGCAGCAAGCGCAATGTGCTACCAGCCGATGTTGATGACCCAGTTATTAGCTCCAGGACCGGCGGTAACACGGCACTGATGTATATATCCTTTTCCAGTGAATCACTCACGCCTTCTCAGATTTACGATTATCTGGTCAGGGTGGTGCAGCCCAAATTTCAAACCGTGCCCGGTGTCAGTAGAGCGATTCCGTTTGGTAATAAAACCTTTGCCATGCGTATATGGTTAGACCCGGAAAGAATGGCGGCGCTGAATATTACCGCGGGCCAGATTACGACAATGCTCCAGAACAATAATTATTTGTCCGGAGTGGGTGGGACAAAAGGCGAATACTTTGCTGTAGATCTTGCTGCCACCACTGATATCGGCAACGCAGAGGATTTTAAAAAGTTGGTAGTCAGCCAGAAAAATGGCATTTTGACGCGCCTCGAAGATGTTGCCCGTGTTGAGTTAGGCTCCGAAGATTACGACACCTTGAATTTATTTCAGGGTTTAAAAGCGGTGTTTATCGCTATAGAGCAAGCGCCCGGAGCGAATCCATTAACCGTTGCCCGAGCCGTACGCGAGGCATATGACGAGATCGTTGAAGATATGCCGCAAGGGCTAATAGCCGACTTGCCCTTTGATGGCAGTAAATTTATCGAGGAATCCATTAACGAAGTTGTTGTTGGCCTCGGGCAGGCGGTTGTCATTGTCCTGCTGGTTATTCTTCTGTCTTTAGGCTCCCTTCGGGCGGCTTTGCTGCCAGCCGTCAGTGTGCCGCTGTCTTTGGTTGGCGCAGCGCTATTGATGTTGGCGCTCGGCTATTCACTAAATTTAATGACATTATTGGCGATGGTGCTCGCCATTGGTTTGGTGGTGGATGACTCCATTGTTGTGGTTGAAAACGTGCACCGACATATCGAGTTGGGAGAAACGCCTTATCGCGCTGCGCTGCTAGGCGCTCGCGAGCTGGGCTTACCGATTATAGCCATGACGACCACTCTCATTGCTGTTTATGCCCCCATCGGTTTTCTCGGCGGCCTGGTCGGCACACTGTTCACTGAATTTGCGTATTCACTCGCCACTGCAGTATTGGTGTCCGGGGTGGTGGCGCTGACGTTAGCGCCGATGTTGGCCTCCCGCGTGTTAAGAAGCAAAGAATCCGAAAGCCGATTTGAAAAATTGGTTGAACATCTTTTTGGAATGCTGGCGAGCCGCTATCGCAAAGCGCTGCATTGGGTGCTCGAATATCCCTCTGCCATTATGCTGTTTTCGGTGTTGGTTCTCGCCAGTCTTTATCTCATGTTCGCGCTTTCACAAAAGCAACTTGCGCCGGACGAAGATCAAAGCATTGTTTTTTATATGGCGACCGGGCCACAAACCGCAACGCTTGATTACAGCAATACCTATACCCGCGAGCTGGTCGATATTTTCGAGAGCTTCGAGGACGAGTATCACCACAGCTTTATTACCGTTGGTTTTCAGGATCAGCCTAACGTCATATTTGGTGGTTTTGCCATGAACTCCACCGCCGAGAGAGAGCGCTCTCAGTTTGAAGTGCATGCGGATCTGCAGCGCAAAGTTAGTACGCTAGCGGGTGTAGAAACCGTAATTTTTGCTCGCCCAAGCCTACCTGGTACCGGTGGCGGCTTACCCATTCAATTTGTCATCACTTCAGATGCAGGATACGCCGAACTTGATGCAGTTGCCGACCAACTGATTGGTAATGCCATGAGCAGCGGGATCTTTGCGTTTCTGCAAAAAGACAGTAAATTCTCGCGCCCCAAAGGCACGCTGGTTATTGACCGCAACCTTGCCGCTGACTTAGGAATCTCGATGCAGGAGCTTGGCCGCGATCTATCGTCCTTTCTTGGAGAGGACGATAGCAATCGTTTCAGCCTGGCAGGTCGAAGCTACAAGGTAATTCCACAGGTCGATGATAGTTCTCGGCTGAACATGGATAAGCTAGATAACTATTACCTTAAAACAGCAAATGGTGCTCAGGTGCCGCTATCAGCATTGGTGCGTGTTGAGAAATCTGTCGAACCCAGCAAGCGTACACAGTTTCAACAGCTGAATAGTTTAACTGTGCAAGGTTTGATGATTCCGCCCAATACTATCGGCGATGCCCTGGCATATCTGGAAGCACAGGCCGACGAGACCTTTCCTCGTGGCTACCACTGGGACTACACTGGGCCATCCCGGCAATTTAAGCAACAAAGCGGAGCACTGTTGCCCACTTTCTTTATGTCGCTGCTGGTGATTTATCTGGTGTTAGCTGCCCAGTTTGAAAGTTGGCGTGACCCCTTGATCATCTTGATTTCCGTTCCGCTCTCTATAGCCAGTGCGCTGGCGTTTATTATGTTGGGCGCGGCGACCATGAATATTTATACCCAGGTGGGGTTTATCACGCTGATTGGTTTGATATCGAAAAACGGTATTCTCATAGTACAGTTCGCAAACGAGCTACAAATTAGCAAAGCTCTGGAAAAAAGAGAGGCGCTGGAGCAAGCTGCCGCGATTCGGCTGAGACCTATCCTGATGACGACGATGGCGATGATCATGGCGATGATTCCGCTACTCACTGCAACTGGTCCAGGGGCGGTGAGTCGTTTCGATATTGGCCTGGTCATCGCCAGTGGTCTGGGTATCGGAACACTATTTACTCTGTTCGTGGTTCCTTCTTTTTATCTTATTCTTGGCAAAGATCACCGGGCTAATAAGACAAGGGATGTGGCATTTGACAAAGCCTAGTGTAGATTAAAAATGGAATCGCACTTTCAGATGCGACATGGCCAAGGAAGAGACAGGGTGTCGCGAGTTCTAAACATAAAGTCAGGGTGGGTTCAATATCACCACTACAATCGCCCTTTTATATTCTCAACAATATGGAATATGGAACGTGGAATGTGGGAGCCGAGGCCTCAGGAAGTGCTTTTCCCCAACTATTCCTTACAAAGCAATAAGCAACTTTTTTTACTTTACATGGCAATGATTAATGACTGAACCTGTCATGGCAACTTCTTCCACACCACAATCTCTTTAATATGAGAAAGCATTTCTTTGGGCTTGGTGGTTTTAATGGTGTCGATTAATTCATCTATTTTAAATTTGCCGTGTTGTTCACGCACGACGCCCACCTGTTCCATATCAACCAAATCGGTTTCCCGGGCATGATCGACAAAGTCCTGGTTTTTCCAGAAGAAGGCCCCGGGCATGGTGGTGGGAATAACCAGTACGAAAAACAGCGAGCGACTGATAGTGGCCGTGACTAGTGTGAGGGCGGTTAATGTGCCCCACAGGACCAGGGCGGTCCCTCCTTCGATGGCATTGATCGAGGTCAGTAAGGCAATGCCGCCCGCTACCAAGATGCTGATCGCTAACAGGGCATTGCGTATTAACCAGGGATAACCATAGCGAGTAATTTGTAGGTACCAGGAGGCGGCACCCTCGTTGCCGAGTTTATTCATAGCGCGGCCATGGCAAACGTGGCCGACAGCTTCAAGACTTAACCCAGCCAGAGCGAGTAGGGCGAGGCTCATACTTAGAGTGTTGACCGGATTTGATTCGCCGCTGATTAGCAATGCTGGCAGAGCTACCAGCGCGGTGAGTAATGCGCCAATGCTTAGGGTGTTGCCGACAAAGGCAGTAGCGGTTTGCCAGTGATCCCAGAATGGTCGCGCTTTAATGCGATAGATGCGATACATGTAGTAGAGGCCGATTAAACCACTGAGGCTAGCCAGGCCCGCGCACAGGTTTTTCAGCCAACTCGTAATGCCAATATCGAGCCATGCGTCTAGCAGAGCGAATAAAGCAAAACCCAGCAGGAAGGTGTAAAAGCCCGAAACCCCGGCGATCTCTCGGCTTAAGGGGGACCAGCGTAAATTATTAAAGCCCCGATAAAAGCGGTGGGGTTTACCCAGGTGCATATTCAACTTGAATAGACCGAAACTGATCAAGGGAATCATTACCGCAAGCATAGGCAACGAGACAATCGGTGCTTGCAGCGCAGCTAAAGTACTCTTTGGTAATAACAGGGCACTACTCATCAACAGAAAAGCGCCGAGTACTGCCTGCGTGGACAGCGTAAATATGACATGAGCACTCTCGTGGGAGGTGAGCAGCTTGCGCCAGTTCCACTGTTTTTTGTTGCCGAGTTTTCTATCGACTTCGGGTTTAAAGTGTCCCGCTTTATCATCTTTGTGGTATTTCACTGGCATACCATCGGGCCGCGTCATTTCGCGCTGGGTACTGCGGGTTTGCTGAAAACGAATATTGGGCTGGGTGATATCGGTGGAGGGAAAGCCGGGGATTTCAGTTTTGGCTTCAATGCGATTTTCGGGAATGTTTTCCACCACGCCAAAATCCAGAGCGTTGCCGACACAGGCGGAAACGCAAGCGGGTTTTAGGCCTACTTCGAGCCTGTCCACACACATATTGCATTTTGTGACTTCGCCTTTTACCGGGTCTAGCTGGGGTGCGTTGTAGGGGCACACCCAGGTGCAGTAGCCACAGCCAAAGCAAATATCGGGGTCTTGCAGCACCGCACCGTACTCGGCGAACTTGGTGTAGGCACGGGTGGGGCAGCCTTTTAAGCAAACCGGATCGTCGCAGTGGTTACAGGCCATGGAGATATTAATGCGTTGGTAATCCGGGTAGGTGCCGCCCTCAACATAGCCGACGGAGCGAAAGGCGATGTGGGCCGGGTTGTCATTCTTCTCGCTACAGGCGGTTTCGCAGGCATGGCAACCGATGCAATTGTCGGCATTAAAGAAAAAGCCGTGCTGTTTGTAGCGGTTGGGATTGTCGCCAATCGCATCGTTGCCATTAATATTTAGGCTTTCACCGTACAGTTCGCTAGTTTCATTGACCAGATCGATTAAGTTGCCGTGGCAGTTACTAGAAGGCTCCGCTGATTCTTCGGGAACGGCATCCCACAAAAAAGCATGAGCAGGCTCGTCGCTACGCACCTCAAAAATAAGCGGTTTAGAATCTTCCTGGGTTTGGATGTGGGTTTGGGTCTCGTTCATTAGTAAGTTCTTAGCTCCCGATTTATTCGCGCTGCGCTTTCCTGATCTTCGATAAGCTCGATGCGCACGGCAGATTGTTTAAATGCCGGTTGTCGGGAGTGGGGGTCGAGTAGCCCCAGGGTCAGGCGGTTGACGCAATCAAAAAAATGGAAAGGAATAAACACCATATCCCTGGGTACGCGCTGGGTCAGCATGGCCATGACCACAGCGTCGCCACGTTTAGACACGCAGCGCACATATTGCTGATGCTGCACGCCGATCTCGGCAGCGGCATCGGGATTGATTTCCATAAAGGGAATGGGGCTGAACTTGTTGTTGTTGCCGACTTTTCCGGTGCGGGTACGGGTGTGGAAGTGTTCAACCAGGCGACCGTTATTGAGCCAGAAGGGGAATTTCTCGTCGGGCTTTTCGTTGTTGTCGATAAAGGGTAGGGGAATTAATTTGGCCCGGCCATCGGCGTGGCGAAAGGTGGCGGCTTGGGTATAGAGTCGCTTGCCGCCGGGTAATGGTGCCTCATGGTTGTTGCGCTGCTCGGCAGTGTAGGGCCATTGAATGCCGCGACTGCTCTCGATGAGCTCGTGATCCATACCCGAAATGTCATTCAGATTACCTTTCGAAAGTTCGCGCATTTCTTCGAATACATCGGCCGGTTTTTCCGGGAAAGTAATGTTATTTTCCGGGTTCAGGCGAGTAGCCAGGTCGTTAAAAATATCCAGATCTGATTTACAGTCGTTTTTTGGTTGTATCACCTGGCGAACCATATTGACCCGACGCTCGGTGTTGGTGAAGGTGCCTTCTTTTTCAGCCCAGATCGCTGCGGGCAAATACAGGTGAGCGTATTGATTGGTCTCCATATCGGCGTAGGCATCCTGCACCACCAGAAATTCCAGCTTTTCCAGGGTTTTGCGCATGCGCGGAGTGTTGGGCATGGAGGTCAGGGGGTTGGTGGCCACCAGCCATAATCCTTTAATTTGCCCGGTTTCAATGCCGGGGAAAATATCGGTCTGGCAAAGCCCGCGTTTTTTGGGAAAAAATTCCGGGTCAACATTCCAGAACTTGCCGATTTCTTCACGGTGCTCCGGGTTTTCCAGTTGGCGATAACCGGGCAGGCCGGAACAGGATGACCACTCGCGCGTACCCATGGCGTTGCACTGGCCGGTAATCGATAACGAGGTACCACCGGGCTTGCCAATATTGCCAGTAATTAAACTCAGGTTATTAAGGCCCACCACGCCATCGGAGCCGTGGGTGCTCTGGTTAATGCCCATGGTCCAGATATGCATCGCGGCGGGGGCTTTGGCATAAAGCCGGGCCACGTGACGAATAGTGTCTTCGTCGATACCGCATATTTTATAGGCGGTGGCGGGGTCGTAGTTGGCTACCTCGGCTTTAAGGGCTTCCAGTCCGACCGTGTTAGCTTCTATGTATTCAGTATCTTCCAGGCCTTCGTCAAAAATAACATGCATCAGGGCGTTTTGTAAAACGATGTCGGTGCCGGGCTTTATGGGCAGATGAATATCGGCAAACTGGGCGATCATGGTGACACGGGGATCAATCACAATAAGAGGAAATTTGCGTTTTTCCAGGGCTTCTTTTAAACGCCAGTAAATAATGGGGTGTTGCTCGGGCAGGTTAGAACCCCAGGCCATCAGACACTCGGTGTGCTCGAAATCCTCATAGCAACCGGGTGGGCCGTCAGAGCCAAAGGAGCGCTTGTAGCCGGATACCGCCGAGGCCATGCATAGAGTGGTATTGCCGTCGTAGTTGTTAGTGCCGATTAAACCTCGCGCGACTTTACCGAGGGTATAAAATTCTTCGGTGAGTAATTGCCCGGTGGAAACAATCGCAAAGGCGTCGTCGCCGTAACTGCTTTGAATGCGTTTGATCTCTCCGGCCATATGGCCGAGAGCCCCGTCCCAGTTGGTCGGTTTAAAGTCTTCGCCAATGTGTTCTCGTAGCAGGGGTGTTTCGCCCCGGCCATCAGAATTAAACAGCTCGTGGCTATACATACCTTTTAAACAGAGTTTGCCGCGATTTACATCGGCACCACCGACACCGCGCGAGGCAACCGCCTGGCCCTCAGCATTTTTACCGACCTCGATAGCGCAACCGGTGGAGCAATAACCGCAGGTGGAATAGGTCCAGTCGACGACTTTTTTGTCGGCGATCTTGATGGGGTTTTTGCGATGGCGGCCAAATAACATTTTGCTAGTTACCCATCAGCAAAGTGTTTTCGCTAACCAGTATCACTTCACCACCGACACGCAGTGTGGTGGGTTTATCTTTGTGATAGTCCATTTCGAGCTGTAACAAACTGCGCCGTGTTTCAGCGGTGCCGCGATCAATGCTAAAGGTGTAGGTGCCTTCACGAATATGTTCGTGTTCGCCCAGGTAGCCAGCGAAGCAGGGCATGGCCGAACCGATGGGTGGATCTTCGTTAACGCCTATACCCGGTCCCAACAGACGACCATGGAAGTCGGTATCGTGGTTGTCAGTTTTACTGCTAAAAATGAAGATTTCCTGGGCAGCCATTGCCGGTGCACTGGACTGGCTCCAGGCGTCGAGGCTAAAGCGGGCTTTGCGTACAGCTTGTTGTGAGGTCAGCGGCACCACCAGATAAGGTAGGTCAATGGAGGCGAGGCGGGTATGGAAGGTGCGTGTGTCGATGGCGCTTTCATTAATACACAGTAAGCTCGCCAGCTCACTTTCCGTGGGAGTGTAATGATCAATGACCGGACTGGCTGTCAGCGAAAACTGAACGAATAATGGCTTATCGGTATCCTGAGTAACGTTAACATTGATATCGCCGGTATTCTGCTGAAATATCAGGGTCGAAGTGAGGGCAGAGTTGGGTGCCGAGTTGCCCGAAGATATATCCAGCCGTCCGGCTTCGAGCAGTGCTTGGGCCGTTGCCAGTATGGGGTGCCCGGCGAAATCAATTTCTCCTTTCGGGGTAAAAATACGCAAGCGGAATTTATTGCTCGCACCTCCCTCGCAGCCGTCTTTGGTGACAAACACGGTCTCTGATAGATTCAGTTCAGCGGCTATCAAGCCCATCTGGACGTCAGTGACTTGTTCAGCTTCTGGAAACACCGCGATTTGCGCGCCCTGGAATACCTGACTGGTAAATACGTCTGCGGTATAAAATCGATGCTTGGTCATCAGGCTTCTCCCGACAGTGCGACAGGATTCGCGTGCACGAATACCCGTCCCTGGTGTATTTTGGTCGGGTAGGTGGCTACGGCGACGGTGTTGTCTTCAAAGCACTTGCCCGTAGTGAGGCAGAAGTGTTCTTTGTGTATGGGAGAGGCCACGGCAATTTCATTACCGATGCTACAGACAATGCCTCGGGCCAGAACATTGGCATCGCTAAAGGGGTCGAAGTTACTGATCGCGTATACCCGGTCCGAATCCGTGGGCAAAAACAGAGCTAGCTGGGTTTCCTCCGAGGTATTCTCGTTAAGCAAAGCGGCGACGCCTGCATCGTGGGGTAGTTCACTCAGCGCACAAATATCTATCCAGCTATCGCTGAGTGCTGTATCGGTAAGCGTTTTACTGGCGCTGGGGCCCTCATCCACATCGTTTACGGGTTTACTCAGGTCAGTCATGCGGACACCCCTTCCTGGTTAATTATTTCGTCCTTGTTGGCTGGTCGAATCTGGCCGCGCTCTTCGACAAAGACAATGTTGCTGTCACCTTTATCACTGTTAATGAAGGGGCGGAACATACGTAATTTTTCCTCGTCTTCAAGAGTAGTCTTCCATTCGCATTGATAGGCGCCGATCACTTCCGCCATCTCTACTTCGAGTTGTTCACAAATACCGAGAGAGTCATCAATAACGACTTCTCTTAGGTAGTCGAGACCGCCCTCCATATTGTCCATCCAGGTGGAGGTACGTTGCAGGCGGTCGGCAGTGCGCACATAGAACATCAGGAAGCGGTCGATATATTTAATCAGGGTTTCAGTGTCGAGGTCGGTGGCGAAAAGGTCAGCATGACGAGGACGCATGCCGCCGTTACCGCACACATATAAGTTCCAGCCGGTCTCGGTGGCGATAATGCCGAAGTCTTTGCTCTGGGCCTCGGCGCATTCTCGGGTGCAGCCCGACACTGCCGACTTTAGTTTGTGCGGGGAGCGTAGGCCCTTGTAGCGATTCTCAACGTCGAGAGCCAAAGCGACACTGTCATTCTGGCCGTAACGGCACCAGGTGCTACCGACACAGCTTTTTACGGTACGCAGGGCTTTACCGTAGGCGTGGCCGGTTTCAAAACCTGCATCGATGAGTTCTTTCCAGATTTCCGGTAATTGTTCAAGGCGCGCGCCAAATAAATCGATTCGTTGACCGCCGGTAATCTTTGAATAAAGATTATATTTTTTGGCGACTTCGCCGAGTACGATGAGTTTTTCCGGGGTGATTTCACCGCCCGCGATTCTCGGCACAATGGAGTAGGTGCCGTTTTTCTGCATATTGCCCAGGTAGCGGTCGTTGGTGTCCTGCAAGCCAGCATGCTTTGGCTCCAGCACGTAGTCATTCCAGCAGGACGCCAGGATTGAGGCGACGGCGGGTTTACAGATTTCGCAGCCTCGGCCAGTGCCGTGTTTTGCCAGTAAGTTATAGTAGCTTTTAATTTCTTCAACGCGCACCAGGTTATACAAATCCTGGCGGGTGTAGGCAAAGTGTTCGCAGATGTCGGTGTTGACTTCGAGACCCATGTTTTCCAGCTCGGCATTTAACACCTGCCCAACCAGGATGTTACAGCCACCACAACTGGTACCGGCTTTGGTGCAGGCTTTAAGGTCGCCTAATAGCGTTGCGCCATCGGAAATCGCCTGGCATAGATCGCCTTTGGTGACATCGTTACAGGAGCAAATTTGTGCAGAGTCGGGCAGGGCCGTCACGCCAAGACCCGTGACGCCACTGCCATCTCGTTGCGGCAGAATCAGGGCATCTGGATATTCCGGGAGTGGAATGTCGTTAAGCATGAGTTGTAGGAGGTTTCCGTAATCTGTCGCGTCACCGACCAGCACTGCACCGAGCAGACGGTTGTTGTCTTCGTTAACGACGATCTTTTTGTAAATCTCATCGGTGCCGTCAATGTAGGTGTATTCGCGGGAGTTCGGCGTATTACGATGGGCATCACCGATACTGGCAACGTCGACACCCATGAGTTTGAGCTTGGTGCTCATATCTGCGCCGGTAAAGGTATTGTTGCTGCTTGCCTTAGTTTGAGCGGCGATAATATGCTCAGCGACCACTTGCGCCATTTTGTAGCCGGGGGCAACCAGTCCGTAAATACGACCGCCTGACAGCGCACATTCGCCAATGGCATAGATATCCGGGTCGGAAGTCTGACAGTAATCGTTAACGACGATGCCGCCACGTTCGCCGACTTCAAGGCCGAATTCCCGAGCCAGATGATCCTGGGGACGGATACCAGCAGAAAATAACAGCACGTCAGTTTCAATCACATCGCCGTCGGCAAAGGTCATTTTGTGGAAATGCTCCTCGCCGTCTTCGATATTCTGAGTATTTTTACCGGTGTGTACCTTTACACCCAGCTCTTCGATCTTCTGGCGGAGCATGGCACCGCCGCCGTCGTCAACCTGGACCGCCATTAGACGCGGCGCGAATTCCACCACGTGAGTGGTCAGACCCAGGTCTTTTAGCGCTTTTGCAGCTTCAAGACCCAACAGACCACCGCCGATCACCACTCCAACTGAACCACCTTTTGCTCCATCACGGATGGCTTCCAGATCTTCGATAGTGCGGTAGACAAAGCAGTTGTCGCGCTGGTGACCAGGAATAGGGGGTACGAAGGGAAAGGAGCCGGTGGCTAGCACTAGTTTGTCATAAGCCAGGATTTCGCCGTTTTCAGAGCTTACGGTTTTGGCGTCGCGATCAATAGTGGTCGCTTTGTCGCCAAGCAACACCCGAATATTATTTGCCTCGTAAAAACCCGGCTCGACCAGCGATAGATCTTCTGCCGAGCGGCCACTGAAGAATTCAGTGAGATGAACCCGGTCATAAGCGACGCGGGTTTCTTCACAGAATGTGGTGATTTCATATTCGGCCCCGGTCTCGCTACTAGCCAGTGCCTCCAGGAATTTATGGCCGACCATGCCGTTACCAATAACCAGAACTTTTTGCTTCGAAGCCATGTATTCAAAACCCCTATTTATAGACTTTGTTAAAACGGAGTGCCTCGCTAATTTTGCTGATGAGGCGGTGCTATGTTTTCTGTAAATACTGTAAAAAGAGATAAAGCACACTCTGTGCCAATAGCTTGTGTGAGTAGCTGCGTCTGTGAATAAGGAAGTCTTTGAGAAGGTTCGGGGTCACTAGTGTGGGGTATAAGTGTTTGCTGGATACATTTTCAGAGAGTTACACAATAAATAACTGAGTGGCATAGGTGCTATATATTTTGCTGTGACTGTTTATGGTGCATGCGCCTCGTAGTTGGGCAACGGTTTGGTGCGCTCAGGCACCTGGCGATGCGTCGAACTGGGTTGAGCTTTGCCAAAATCGGCGGAGAGAATGAATCTACGGGGCGGTGTTTGTGGGTGGATTTGCTGCTTCTGACTAGACTTTTGGCCTTGTTGCGCCAATTTGGCACAGCTATTGCTCATAGCTTTTGATAAAGGCTTTCCTGGTAAAAAGCCTTCTTTTTACAAGCTTGAGCCAGGTGCGCGCCGGGATGCCCGGTTGAATTAAACAATAGTGAGGAGTCACCGTGTCGGAAAACGCTAAGTCACCGTCTGAAAAATTGAGTTTGTTATCGTTCTCTGGCAAGTATCGAATTTTACACACCACCTGGATGGCCTTTTTTATCAGCTTTATGGTGTGGTTCAACCACGCGCCTTTAATGGTCGTTATCCGCGAAGTTTTTGCGCTCAGCGATCAAGAAGTCAAAGTTCTTTTGTTGCTCAATGTGGCATTAACCATTCCGGCTCGAATTGTGGTGGGTATGCTGGTGGATAGTTATGGCCCACGACGCCTGTTCTCCGGCATCCTGATTATTTCTGGTGTCCTATGTTGTTTCTTTGCTCTGGCCCAGAACTTTCAACAATTGGCTATTGCGCGATTTCTATTAGGCTTTGTCGGTGCCGGGTTCGTGGTCGGTATTCGTATGATTGGTGAGTGGTTTCCTGCCAGGCAAGCGGGCGTGGCTCAAGGTATTTATGGCGGCTGGGGTAATTTTGGCTCGGCGGCTTCGGCTATGGCTTTGCCGGCTCTGGCGCTTTGGTTTGGTGGCGAAAATGGCTGGCGCTATGCATTGCTATGTACAGCAGCTATTTCAGTGGCTTACGGCATATTCTATTTTTTTGCAGTGAGTGATAGCCCCAAAGGCTCAACGTATTTTAAATCCAAAAAGATGGGCGCTATGGAGGTCACCAGCAAGGGCGACCTGATGCTTTATTTGGTGATGAGTGTGCCTATTTATGGCGCGCTGAGTTTGTTGGTATGGAAGTTGTCACCGGTTGGTGTTGGCTGGTTTAGTGCAACCGCCTGTTATTTGTTATACACAGCCATAGCGGCTATTTATCTTATCCAGGCTTATAAAATTGTCCAGGTGAACAAGGAAATTTTTCAAAAAGAAGTCCCTGAGATTTTCCGTTATCAATTCAAACAAGTGGCGATTCTCGATCTGGCGTATCTGGTGACTTTTGGTTCAGAGTTAGCACTGGTATCGATGTTGCCGCTGTTTTATGTGGACACCTTCAGTCTCTCAGCGGTTAGTGCCGGGCTACTGGCGGGGGCTTATCCAGTGATGAATTTGATTGCCCGCCCCGGTGGCGGCGTGATGAGCGACAAAGTCGGCCGCAGGCGTACGTTGATCATTCTGTTCTCAGGCATTGTCGGCAGCTTTTTTGTGCTGGGTCAGGTGACTTCCGATTGGGCGGTTCCCGTGGTCGTAGTGATCACCCTGGTTTGTGGCCTATTCGCTAAGGGCGGTTCCGGTGCAGTCTTTGCCATGGCGCCCTTGATCAGTCGGCGCATGACCGGGCAGGTCGCAGGGATGGCGGGAGCCTACGGTAATGTCGGTGGCCTGGTGTTTTTAACCGTGCTGTCCTTTGTTGCGCCTCAGGTGTTTTTTCTGGTCATTGGCGGCGTTGCTGCCGTGGTGTTGGCGTGTATTCTTTTCTGGTTAGAAGAACCTAAAGGCCAGACCGCAGAGATTCTGGAAGACGGCACGGTACAGATGATAGATGTCGCCTGATAGTACTGAAACAATCAGTGCTGCAACAAGGGCGCTTGCTCATCGGAATGGCTCTTTGCAGATAGAAGGCAGTAAACTGGGGCCATGGAAATGAGCGAACTAATCAGCGTTGGTCAGTATTCAGACCGCGGTGCCAAAGCTGAGAACCAGGATAGCTATGGCGTCCTGGTTCCCAATTTCCCGGCTATCGATTACAAAGGTATTGTTGCGGTTATTGCCGATGGCGTCAGTAGTTGTGACGAAGGCAAAGTCGCCAGTGAGACTTGCGTCAATAGCCTGATGCATGATTACTACTGCACGCCGGATTCCTGGACGGTTAAGACCTCTATCGAAAAAGTATTGCTCGCCACTAATCGCTGGCTATACAGCCACGGGCAGCAAGACCCCCATGGCCAGAAAGGTATGGCTACGACCCTTAGTGCCATGGTGATTAAATCTTCCACGGCCCATCTGTTCCATATTGGTGACACTCGGATCTATCAATTATCTAACAATGATCTGGAGTTGCTGACTCAGGATCACTGTATTTGGGCATCAGAGGATAAAAACTATTTAACCCGTGCGGTTGGCATCGACCTGCGTATGGACATCGACTATAAAAAAATACCGGTGCAAGTGGGTGATCTATTTGTTTTGACTACCGACGGGGTACATGAGTATTTGCCGACCACACAAATCAAAGACTTCATCGCTCGCTACCCTGACAATCTGGACAGGGCAGCGAAAGAGATAGCGACCGTCGCCCTCAAAAATGGTAGTCCCGACAATGTTACCTGCCAGATAATTCGTATTGAGCAGATACCCGGTGTGGGCGAGGAAGGTCTTTACAAGAAGCTCACCGAATTGCCGTTCCCCCCTGAATTGTCGGCAGGCATGATACTTGACGGTTATAAAATATTGAGGGAGTTGCATTCCAGTACCCGCACCCAGGTTTATCTGGCCCTGGATGAAGACAGCGGCAAGCAGGTGGTATTGAAAACCCCTTCGGTGAACTATGAAGATGATCCGGTGTTTCTCGATATGTTTATGCACGAAGAATGGGTGGGCGGTCGCCTGGACAACAACCATGTATTACGCGTTGTCGATCAGGAGAGACCACGGAATTTTTTGTATTACGTATCTGAATACATCGATGGTCAGACCCTGCGAGGCTGGATGAATGATAATCCGGAGCCCGATCTAAACGCGGTCAGAGAAATCGTTGGACAAATCTCCCGTGGAATAATGGCCTTCCATAACAAGGAAATGATTCATCAGGATTTGAAGCCTGAAAACATTATGATTGACAGCGAGGGCACCGTTAAGATTATCGATTTTGGTTCGACCAAGATTGCCGGGATAGAAGAAATTACCACGCCTCTGGATCGCCTGACATTACTCGGCACAAAAAATTATACCGCCCCAGAATACCTACAGGGTTACCCCTGCTCTACACGCTCGGATATATTTTCGGTAGGCGTTATTGTCTACGAAATGCTCACCGGTAAACTGCCCTATGGTGATAAGTATGACGAAGGGTCTATTCAGAGGGTCAACTATATCCCGGCTCGCCAGCGCCTACCCGAGTTGCCTGTCTGGATTGATGGTGCGCTGGAAAAAGCTGTGCACAAAAATGCCCAAAGACGCTACGGCGAGCTTTCAGAGTTTATTCACGATCTTGCCAATCCCAACGAAGCATTTCTAGGGGTGGGCAGTGAGCCGTTGTTGGTTCGTGATCCACTGGCGTTTTGGCGAGGCTTAACCACCATCAGTCTTATCATCAACGGTCTCTTGCTGATCAAACTATTCTGGTGAGTCGGCTTGAAGCCTGGATCAGGCCGAACTCGAAAGTTGATTCACCTGTATTCTTCCCTCAGGGCATTTAAATGCGCCTGATGAGGCGGGTCAAGATAAGGTAGTAATAGCGAGAGCACTTGATAAACGCCCTGGCTCAAATCATCGCCGGTGAGGCCTGTTTTGGATGTGGCACTAAAGTGTTGTTTGAAACTGATCCATTGAGTGCAGATCAATAGCATCGTTAAGCTGAGATCTTTCAATAAGGTTTCTGAGTCGACGGCTAGTGTCCCGCACAGGGAAAGTTGCTTGAGCAGGGCGAGCAAGGCAGTGTTTAACTTCTGCAAAATACGTCGAAATTTTGGGACCAGTGATGGGCATTTTGAGATGATGTAATCCGTATCCTGATAGATAAATCGGTACTGTAAGGCTAACTCAAAACCAAGATGCAGAAAGAACCAGATATCCTCAATGGTCGGTTGTTCTGAGAATGTTTGCTTCAGCAGCGGGCTTAGTTCTTGCTCATATTGAATAAATAGCTGTTCTATCAACTGATCCTTGTTTTTATAGTGGTAATAAAGGTTGCCAGGGCTGATGTCCAGTTCGAGAGCGACGTGATTGGTCGATACTGCTGGCGTACCGAGTGTGTTAAATAACACCAGGGTGGTGTCGAGAATTCGCTGTTTGGTGCTGAATTTGCTCAAACGTGATGGCCTGGTAATGGATTGCCTGGTAACACTTGCCTGGTGAAAACCTCCCTTTGTTGGAAAGTTTTCTGTGTTTAGTGGAGTTTTAGTTATTTTACTCTAAATAAACTGAGTATCTTGCTTACCATGCTGCAAAGTCATTGAGCTTTGCAGAGAAAAACTATGCAGTTTGCTGCATAGTTTTATCAAAAAACAAATTTGAAGCGAGGTTATCATGGCTACTGCAAAAGTGTTAAAAAACGAGAGAGTGAGGAAGATTCTGGATAAAAACGATGCGCTGGTTAATAAAACCGTTGATAAAAGCCAGGAGCTAACGGAAAAAGCCCTGGAGCGAAATCGAGATATATGGTTGGCCGGTCTGGGTGCCTTTTCTAAAGCGCGCGAAGAAAGTGGTGAGCTATTTAATAAGCTGGTTGAGTCTGGCGAGAAATTTGAAGATCGTTATAAAAGTTTTGTTGACGAAAGTAGTGACTCCGCCCTGAAAACAGTGACTACCTTACTTGATAAAATTCCCAACCCATCAGAAAAAATTGAAGACGTGTTTGATTCCCGGGTTGCCAAAACCCTCAAGCGCCTCGGTGTGGTACCTACTGTCAATGCCTTGCAGACACTTTCACAACAGGTTGAAAATTTAACTGAGCTGATTGAAGAATACGTTGATACGACGCCAGAGAAAAAACCTGTGGTGAAAAAGAAAGTTGTCAAGCGTAAGCCTGCAACAAAAAAGGTGGCTGCCAAGAAAACAACGGCTAAAAAAACAAGGGCTAAAAAAACAAGGGCTAAAAAGGTTGCGGCATAAAGTCTGAGCTACTACAGATTAGGCAAGCAAGAATAGTCGTTTAGTTATATAGCCCCGTTCTTAGTTGCTGTAAGCAATACACGGGGAAAATTCTTGCTGCACAAAATTAAAAAAGGATCGCATGATAAAGGTGATCCTTTTTAATGCCTACGGCACGGCTTTTATTTCAGAGGTAATACGTATTTATTAATATCTCTAATTCTACCCTGGATAAAGTATCAGCTAGCATCGCTCAAATTAACGAGGTTAGTTGGGATAGCCGATTCTTCCCGTGTGGGTGGTACAGGCGATTCGCCAGGTGCGCCCAGGTTTGTTGATTTTGATATTGCAACAACCTTTTCGCGGACCGCTGGTTTATCCTGAATACTGGCAGGGCCTTTAACTTTTTTAACGCGAAGAGGCTTTCTCTTATCGTTTCCATTGGCGCCATTATTGCCCATCGGTTTTTTTGCCACTTTAATTTTTCTTTTCGGTGCCGCCTTTTTACTGGGGACCGTTTTGCTTTTGCTTGATGGCTTGGCGGTACTAGTAGCTACTTTTTTGACTTTTTTGACAGCTTTAACCGGCGCTGTTTTACCGATCAGACTTTTCGCCAGTTTTTTGTAAGAAGTCTGATTAAGTGGCTCGTATTTGCCGGTTTTTTCATTTAACCAGTATGACTGACCCTTTTGTAGAGCTGATTTTGGCATGTCCTGGTTACGAAGTGTCTGCTTTTGCACCTGTTCGCCTAAAGTCATTGGCAGTTCCCTCATTATCCTGATTACTACCGGACGGCTCTTTTTATCGAGTTGCTGGGTCACCAGTTTTGCGAGTTCTCCAGGGCTAAATTTGGATTTCTTCCTTAACAGCACTGCCACCGCCGGTACTTCAAAGTCACAGCCTTCAATGGCAAGACCATAAGCTGCAGCGGCACTGACGCTGTCCAGCTGCCAAACGACATTCTCGATCGGCAGGGTCGGTAGTCTTTCTTCTTTAGCGCGGATCAGGTTACCGACCTTGTCAACAAAACGGTACTCATCATCATCGACGACAAATAGATCTCCGGTCACCTGCCAGCAATCGCCCTTTTCAAAGGCGCTAAAAATAGTTCGGTTATCCTGATAGCCGATTCCCGTGTCGGCCTGGCACAGCATCATACCCACAGTGCCAGCGGGAGCTGGGCATAGATAGCCTGCGGCATCGTAAAAGGCCTGATCTTTTTCATAGTCCCAATGCACCAGCGTCACATCGCTGCTCCCGGGAATGGGTTGAACCACCGGCCCCACTTTTTTGCAGGTGACATTGGCGAGATAAGCGTTGCTGTCGGTTGAAGCATATATCTCCATTACCCGAGTCGATTTAAATCGTTCTAGAACGCGTTGGCTTAAAGGCTCAGGCATCCCGAGGCCGACGAAGATGCGCAGCGGATTACCTTTTTCCAGTTTGTGTACGGGGGCGTCAACCAGTTCGCGCAGCATACAGCCGGAATAGCAGACGATTTGTGCGCCATAGCTGCGTATTTCTTTCCAGAAGGTGTCAGCGTCGAACTCCCGGGCTACCGCTGCCCGTGCGCCAGCCACTAAAGAGGCGCTGACCGAGACCAGTAAACCGGAGGGATCGTGCAGGGGTGTCCAGCAGTACACGGTGTCTGATGACATCATGGCTGCTGAGGATGCGGTGCCCAGTGCCGATAATGCCCAACGGTGGTTAGATATACGGTTGCAATGGGTATCGACATCGTGGCCAGCAAAGAGAATGTAAGCAAGGTCATCGGCTTTGCCTGGTGAAGGTCTATACCAATCCGGCAGCGGTATGCGTGCGGGATCAATTTCCTCCATATCGATCACGTTTGCTGGCAGTGCTCGTTGTGAGCGACCAAAGCCACCGAGGACATATACCTGGCCTGAATAACCTTCTACCGCAGCGGGGGCATTTTCCGGGTCGGCAATCAGGTGCTGAACGCTGCCTAACTTGAGTTCTATGTTCAGTTGACGGCTGGTGCGCTCGTTACGCAGCAACACGGCAATAGCACCAAGGCGGTTCACAGCCATGACAGTGGCCAGCGAGGTGGGCCGGGCGTGCATAAGAATACCAACATGGTCACCGGTACGAATGCCCAGGGAAATTAAACCGCGGACAATATTGTCGACTCTTTTGCTGGCATCACTATAGGAGTGGGCGCGACCATCGTAAAGGAAGTAGGTGTCTGTTGGTGCTTTTTGGGCTTGCTCGCTTAGCGCCAGTGCGAAGCCGACTTCGCTTTCACTATTCAGATTCTCCAGGCGATTTAGGGTGGAAATATGAGAGCTAAAATTTTTGGTAATGGCCTGGAGCGAGTCGGTGGTAATTCCGAATATATCGGCAGTGGTTTCAACAAAACCTTTGCCCATTCCAAAGGCACTCTTGAGCATGGCAATTGGCAAGGCGTCATTGCGGCTGTCAGCGATCTTGCCGACTTCAACATTTTCCCCCAATGGACTAATGGTTTCGGGTTGTTCGCCTTTGCCTTCCCGCCAGCTTACCCACTGGGAAACCGTTGGCCAGGTGTTCTTCAGAGCACGGGAACCGACCACAATCGCCATATGACCACCAATAACCGGTAGTTCATACAGCTCGGCATTTGGCACGGCATCGGCGATGCCACGCACTGCAGCTGCGCGGGCGATTTCGTCATGACTGCCGATAACGGCCAGGATGGGACAGGTTATCTCTACCAGAGAAATGGCCCGGCCTTCGATGACACAACCGCCAGCAACCAGTCGGTTGCCAACCAGCATCTGGCGCAAAAACTGGTGTAAAGCCGGGCCAGGCCAGGCGACAAATCCTTCGCCACCTAGAAAGCTTCTGCCCTCTTCGGTTTGTAGCAGGGCGTCGCGATCATGTAAGGAACCCATAAAGTCAAACCAACGTTTAACCTCCTTGGTTGGGCTCATCAGTTTAAACAGATTTTTTGTGACGTTTGCAGGGATTACAGAGGGAGTGAGGCTTTTTGGAAAGACACTGCCAATGGCTTCAAAAACTTTGGTGGTCACCTCATCGGGCACACCGGGTAGAAAGTTTTTGTAAATATTAACTGGGGCACCGAAGGTGACTATTGACGCAACATTCTCTGAGTTACGAAAGGCTGTAGCGAGATAACAAAATATACCGCCCTGGCAGTATCCTGCCAGGTGCACAGGTACGCGCGTTTCGGCATAGACAAAGTCGATGGCATCATTTACGGCGAGAACATGGTCGGTCAAGTCCTTTTCCAGGCCACCTTCCTGGTGCTCTGGGGAACCAAAATCGACCAGCCAGACCGAAAACCCCTGCTCGGTTAGGTACGTGACGGCGCTGTTGTCGGCCGCTACGTCGAAGACATCGGCGGAGATCATCAGCGGTGGGACCAGGATGATAGGTGTCCGCTTAGTAGTAGATTTTTTTGTTTCGTAGCAGCGTAAACGGTAATCAGGACTTTCGTTGGCTACGTAATAGACCGCACCGGTACGTGGCTCGAGCCGCCCGAAACGGGCGATCACCGAGGCGTTTTTTAAGGCCATGCTGATACGTGAAGTTGCGCCTAATAGCTCAGATCCAGATCCGTTCTTTTTCATTACTACAACCTCTTAACATCTACAGTAAAGTTTTTGGTGTTTAGTCACGTGATTTAATCATGCGTAACTCTTATCGCAATAATGAATTGTAGTTATATTAATTGATGGGTGTTGCTTTGTTGCGGTTATCAGCCATCGATGGCTGGTCGCGTAGTTCCGACCGGACGATTCTAAATGAGTTGATCTAGTTTATGTTGCCAGCGACAACATTGAAAACCTGGGCGATGCAAAACGAGCGAAGTACTGTTAACAAGCTGGATTATTTAAGTCAATTGCATTGATCGGTGTTGGCGCAAGCAGGTAATGTGCAGTCTATGGAATATGGTAGGGACGCGGGATAGGTGCGTTACTCGTTTTAAGTAACACACCTATTTTAAGTTTAAGTAACGCGCCTATCAGTTTTCGCAATGCATGTTTGCAGGTCATTTAGAGGATATGGGTACTTAATATTTAGTGTTTTGATTTCAGCGGTTTCAATCCGGTAAACGATTCGTCGAGGGCTTCATCAATAAAGGTGTTGACAGTTTTTTCCCATGGAAAAGTGACGTGGTTGCCATGATACCACTCTATTTTTGGTCGTCCCCAATGCTCCCATAAGTCGAGAGGATCTTCTGGTCTGGCTAGTCGATCGAGGAGTCCAGCATAGATGTAGCGCCGTTTGGCGGCGACCTTCGGTTTCAGGGCAGTGGGTGAGATGACACGGGTCATTCTTTCTATGTCGTCCCAGGGCATACCGATGTTATCGAGAAAGTAGAGCAGGTTTCTGCTGCCCAGACGCCGCGCGGCGCGCACCAAATTAACCGCGGGAACACCGGCAATGGCGCAAGCGAGATTGCCTTCCAGGCCCGACAACATGGCGGTGGTATAACCGCCGAGAGAAATGCCATGAACACCAATCTCTGGCGCTCCTTCCTTGCGAAGCCAGGCAATAATTCGCCGCAATTCAAACATCGCCTGGGCTTCAGTATGAATGAGGTTTACATAACCTGGAGAAAGCACACCGTCGCCACTAGTAGGCCCTATTTTTCGAGGTCCGTGCAGTGGAATGACGTACTGGAGGACATTAAGACCTTTGTTTTCGTGCAAGGCTTTGGCGTGGAAGAAGGGCAAATCCATATAGGGCACGCCCATCCGGTAGCCGTGGATATTGATCAACCAGGGGCGTTGAGGCCCAGAATGGCGCAATACCCAGCAATGGGCGGTATGATTGGCTGTGTAACTCAGCCACCGATTGCGTCCTGATTCGCCCATATGGGGAACATAACCGCTATCGAAAGTCATATGTTCGTAGTGGACGCCCCGCGAGGTTTCTTTTTTGAATTTTACCTTATCCATCTCTGGCGGCGTTTGATGGTAGCCTCTAGGGTTATCCAGCCAGCCTTTTGCTTCAAAAAATTCGAGGGCGTCCTCCATTTCGTCGGCACAACGCTTACGGAACCCCGGTGTTGGAAAACGTAGTCTCGAGGCCAGGCCTAAGCCCACCATCAGGGCTTCATCGACACCGACCATGGCCATTGAACCCAAGGTCACCTTTGGTCGAGGCGCGTTCTCAGGCCAGTCCAATATGTCATTTATGGTCTCGGAGCCGGGAATCCAGGTAGGGATCTGGACATCAGGGAGATCGCGAGGTTTGGGTAAAAATGAGGCTAGTTTCATAGGAATCTCATCGCTAATTTAATTCAACACCTTGACATAATACCTTTGCCAATGGCGATATTGAAAGAAATATTATGTCCAGACGGCACCAACCTTTGAAGTAAAACAAGTTATGCTCATATAAATGTCTGATCTACTTGACTGCCCTTGATGCTTTGCTGGCTGTGTTGTCCGGGGTCATATTAGATGTCAATTTTGCCGCCCAAATTTTCACGGACTGACCTGGGATGTTGAGCTATGAATTCTGCTAAGTTAATTCGCCTGCTGCCGGGCATACCTATTGTCGCCGGTATGGTTTGGTTAATCGCGTATACGGATTCTATTCTGTCGATATACAGTATTTTACCGGGATCCCTGTTGCTCGGTGGCGGAGTGTCGGCACTGCTTCTAAGAGGCGATTTTCGGACACCACAAGTGGTCGCGATGGGAGCTTTGGTGGGGATAGTAAGTGCCGTTTGTCTGGTTGCGAGCATCGATTTCTGGTCATTTATATGCGTATTGTCCTTATCCTTTGCTTCATTATTAGTTGCGGGAAGAGGTTTCGATATATACCCACCGCAGGCCGACATTCCCGAGAATACCAGGCCCCTTGCAGTAGCCGCTAAAGCTGCTCTTGACGAGGTGGCCCTCGGCGCGGTGATCCGCTTAATGCTGCGATCTTCCGACGCGGCATTAATCGATAAAATCGCCGAGGAGAGCCATGAGGCCATCGCTTTGCTGGATAAAGAAGGCTTTCTTGACGCACCGACTGACTGGCACCGTGATCCAGTAGTGCCTGAAGATATTATCTTCAGGCCAGCGTCCTTTCGCGGACTTGGTTACCAGAAAATGAGTTTCAACAGCGGCTACCAGGCACCCATTGAGTTTCCTGGGTTTGAGCGCTGGCAGGGTAAAAAAAATAATCGCACGGCCCATGGAATCATATTGCGACATCCCGGCCCGCCACGGCCCTGGATGACGTGTATTCACGGTGGTGGTATGGGTGATGACGTCTTCAATCTGGTGGGTATGCAGGCGGCCAAGTTTCACCGTGACCACGGCTTGAATGTGATATTGCCGGTTTTGCCTCTGCACGGACCGCGTCGCATTGGCAAAATGAATGGGGTCGGCTTAATTGGCGGCCATCTGACGAACACCCTGTTTGGCCTGTCTCAGGCCGCCTGGGATCTCAGACAAATGTTGGCCTGGGTGAGAGAGCAGGGCGAGCCGAATGTGGGTCTCTATGGTATATCGTTGGGTGGTTATACCACTGCGTTGCTAAGCAGTCTGGAATCCAATCTGGCCTGTGCAGTGGCGGGTATCCCGGCGAGTCAATTAGCACCGATGATCGTTAAACTTTCGGAGCCGAGGTTTAGCGCAGGGCTGGCTGAACGAGGCCTTGGATTAAAAGAGATAGAACGTCTGTTTACCGTTATCTCGCCATTGGCAATGAAGCCTCGAATTGAAATCGATAAACGTTATATCTTTGCAGGAATTGCCGATCGCATGGTGCCTGCGGATCACGTTGCTGAGTTATGGCGTCACTGGGATAAATGCCGCATAGCGTGGTATCAGGGCAGTCATGTGACCTGGCGCTGGGAGAGTCCAGCACAGCGGATGCTTGATGAGGTAGTTGGCAAACATTTGCAAATCTGATGGTAGAGCAGAAACGTAAAATATCCCGCTTTCTGCACAAAGCCACGAGCACCATAAACCTGTAATATTTGCCCTGGTTAGTTAGTTGATCGCTTCGACCTGTGTTGTGGTTATAGATATTAGTGAGCGTTATAAATGAATGAATTAGAAAGCCTGCTAGATAGTAATAAGCGTTGGGCCAAGCGCGTAGCCAGTGATAACCCGGAATTTTTTAGTAAGCTCTCCCGGCAACAATCACCGGATTATTTGTGGATTGGTTGTTCCGATAGTCGGGTGCCAGCCAATCAGATTATCGATTTACCACCGGGCGAAGTGTTCGTTCATCGCAATATCGCCAATGTTGTGGTTCATACCGATTTAAATTGCCTGTCGGTGGTGCAATACGCCGTCGAAGTCCTAAAGGTTAAGCACATTATCGTCTGCGGACATTACGGCTGTGGTGGCGTGCAGGCTGCCATGGAAAATAAGGAACACGGTTTGATCGATAATTGGCTGCGCCACATTCGCGATGTCTATCGTTATTATCGCACTGAGATTGATGCCTGTGCGAATGAGGGTGACAAGCTTGATCGCCTTTGTGAGAAGAATGTCGTTGAACAAGTGTTAAACGTATGCAGTAGCACGGTGGTCCAAAATGCCTGGCGCAGCGGCCAGCCCCTGTCGGTTCACGGGTGGATTTACTCCGTACAGGACGGCCTGTTGTGTGACCTCGATGTTGTGATGGCTTCGCTTAAAGATTTCGAAACGGCGAACCAATAAGGGTTAAGTAGTTAACCTGGCCGAGAGGTCGCTAACACCAAGCCCGAATTCAACCCGAGTTCAATGCTGATCACATTCAGCCAGAAAAGAAATCAAACTCTCTCGATAATCATAGTAATCAGGATGCTCAAGTAAGGCCTTGCGAGTGCGCGGGCGGGGTAGATCAATATCGATAATTTTGCCCACGGTTGCCTGAGGCCCATTGGTCATCATCACGACGCGGTCGGCCAATAGAATGGCCTCATCTACATCATGAGTGACCATTACCGCCGTCAGTTTGGTGCGCTCCCATACTTCCATGAGTACTTCCTGCAATTCCCAGCGGGTGAGTGAATCGAGCATGCCAAAGGGTTCGTCGAGCAAGAGTAGCTTGGGAGACAGGGCAAAAGCCCGAGCAATACCGACCCTTTGGCGCATGCCGTTGGAAAGATCAGCCGCTTTTTTGTGCAGAGCGTTACCGAGGCCGACCCGGGTTAAATAGTATTCGACGATATCGGCACGCTCGCTTTTCTGTGCGTGTGGGTAGACACTTTCTACTCCCAGCGCCACGTTTTCGATAGCGGTGAGCCAGGGGAAAAGGCTAGGCGCTTGAAACACCACGGCTCTATCTGGCCCGGCGGCATCAACTTCTTTATTGTCGAGAATAATCCCGCCATTACTGATTTCGTTAAGTCCGGCGCACATGGACAGTACGGTAGATTTACCACAGCCAGAGTGACCGATAAGGGAGATGAACTCGCCTTGCCTGACTTTTAAATTAAAGTCTTCGACAACGGCAATTGGCCCTTTAGGTGTCGGATAAATTTTATCCAGGCCAGTGAACTCGAGATAACGTTCGTTAATAAAACCACCGGTTTCTGGCTTCAGAGCTGTGGTATCGAGTTTCCAGTCGATACTGGTATTGGGTCTTACCGGGGGTAGTTTAACTGTCGCCTCATTACTGCTGTCCTGGATGCCGATATCCATGAGATACTGGGTTACCTCAGCGCGAAGTGCTTTGAAGGCGGGGTCGTGATTCATGGCGCTACGATCACGTGGTCGCGGCAGATCAATTTTAAACTCTGGCCCGAAGGTGGCGTTAGGCCCAGGTTTTAGCGGAATAATGCGATCGGCCATAATCAGGCCTTCGTCAACATCATTGGTGATAAGGATAACGGTTTTCTTTTCGTGCTCCCATATTTGCAGTATTTCGTCCTGAAGGTTGGCGCGGGTGAGGGCGTCCAGTGCGCTGAGGGGTTCATCGAGCAGGAGGATGTCGGGGCTGGCTGCCAGGGCTCGGGCGACATTGACCCGTTGACGCATTCCGCCGGACAGCTCGGCCGGTCGTTTGTGCAGGGCTGGGCTTAAGCCCACCATAGCAACGTATTTTAGGACACGCTCTCCCCGCTCATTTTTTGGTCGGTCAGAAAATATCTGGTCAACCGAGAGTGCGACGTTACCCTGCACGGTGAGCCAGGGCATCAGTGAGTAATTCTGAAACACCACACCGCGGTCAGCACTGGGGCCGCTGATGGCTTTTCCGTCTTTTGTGATTAAACCTTCGTCAGCGTCTATCAACCCCGCAATAGCCGAAATTAATGTGCTTTTACCGCTGCCGGAAAAACCGACGATGGCGACGAACTCGCCTTCGTTTATTTCCAGATTAATATCTTTGAGCACGGCGGTTTTGTCAGCGCCTTGACCATAGGATTTGCCAACATTTTTAAGGGCAAGTAATGCCATGATCATGAACTCCTAGATATTGGTATCACCAAAAGAAAATAGTTTTTGTAAAGTCATCATAATTCGGTCGAGGGCGAAGCCGATCAAGCCGATGGTGAATACCGCCACCATGATGCGGCCTAAAGAATGGGAGCTGCCGTTTTGAAATTCATCCCAAACGAATTTACCGAGGCCCGGATTTTGCGCGAGCATTTCAGCCGCGATCAAGACCATCCAGCCAACGCCCAGGGATAGCCGCAAACCTGTAAATATCAGGGGTAAGGAGGAGGGTAAAATGATTTTAGTGACCTGGGTCATCTTGCTCAGTTTGAGTACCTTGCCGACATTGACCAGGTCTTTATCAATGGACGATACACCCACCGAGGTATTGATCAGTGTTGGCCAAAGCGAGCAGAGGGTTACGGTGATGGCTGAGGTCAGAAATGATTTATCAAACCAGGAATCGTCGCTTGTTACATATAAGGCACTCACAATCATGGTCACAATAGGTAGCCATGCCAGAGGTGATACCGGTTTAAATATTTGAATAATAGGATTTATCGCGGTATTAAAAATAGGGCTCATCCCGCAGATAATACCCAGAGGTACGGCGACCAGGGTTGCAATGATAAAGCCAGTAAACACGGTAAACAGGCTGGTAAAAATTTGATCTATATAGGTTGCCTTACCCGTGTAGGTTCGGGTTTTGATAACGGCGTCTGGATTCTTTTCTAGCTTAGCTACATTACGTTTTTCCTGACGCTCCTGGAAGGCGATTTCTTTCTGCCGTTCGGCAGTATGTTCCTCCATCAAGCCCTGAGCTTCTTTATAAACCTGAGCAGGCCCCGGAATAACGCCAAGACTGGTTTCAATCTGGGCGGCGCCCCAGCTCCAGAACATCAGGAAGATTATAAAAAACACCACCGGTGCGCCGATGGCGGTGAGTAAATCTCTAAATTGAGTTTTCGGGCTTTCACCACCACATAATTTAATTAGGGGTATAAACCAGGTGAAGCCAATAAGATCCAGCACTTTGTTTATACGAACATAAATAGGTGTGCTATTTTTTGGCGTGGTTTTTGATGCTGGGGGTATGTCTAAAGGTGCCTTTACAATTGAATCCGTCCCGGAACTTTGGGGAGTCACGGCTTTTTTCTCCTTCGTTTTTGCGGTTTTATCTAGAGCGGCAGCTGGGTTATTTAAATCGTTTACGCTTATGTCGGTCATGTTTGTGCCAGTCATGTCAGTGTTAGTCATTTCAATATCAGTAATGCTTAAGCGAGGTGGGGGTCGCCTAAATAAATCCATACCCTGTGTTTGTGCAGTCGGATGCGACACCGCCTGGTATGGCATCCATAGAGAACCTGGAAAAATTTCGCTTAATTAGCGGCCTCTTTCGCTTTCAGCCCGATAGGGAACATATCGATATAGGCGTTGGGTTTAGAGCCGTCATAGGCAATGTTGTCGATAAAGGTGTCCTGGGGTGGACGAAAGCCGCTTTCTTTATCAAGGTCAGGGAAATCTGATGCCTTCAGTGCGCCATCGGCTATCAAGGCTTTGGCTGCGGTCGAATAAAGATCCGGACGGTAGACCGATTTGGCTACATCGATGTACCAGCTATCGGGTTTGAATTCGTCGATTTGGCCCCAGCGACGCATTTGCGTGAGATACCAGATGGCATCACTGTAGTAGGGATAGGTGGCGTTGTAGCGGAAAAACACATTGAAGTCGGGCACCGCACGTTTATCGCCTTTCTCGTATTCAAAGGTACCGGTCATGCTATTGGCGATTACTTCGTAATCTGCGCCCACATAATTGGATTGCGAGAGTATTTTTACTGCTTCCGGACGGTTAGCGTTGTCGTTAGCGTCGAGCCATGCCGCAGCGCGAATCAGGGCTTTGACCATGCGAGTCGTGGTGTTGGGATATTTTTCTGCAAACTCTTTGGTGATACCGAAGACTTTCTCGGGGTTATCTTTCCAGATTTCGTAATCTGTTATGACTGGCACCCCGATGCCTTTAAAGACAGCCTGTTGGTTCCATGGCTCGCCGACGCAGTAACCAAAAATAGTACCCGCCTCCATGGTGGCGGGCATTTGCGGTGGTGGTGTTACCGAGAGCAGCACCTCGGCATTGAGCTGGCCACTGATATCACCTCTCGATGGGGCGTAGTAACCGGGGTTGATTCCGCCCGCTGCCAGCCAGTAACGCAATTCGTAGTTATGGGTCGATACCGGGAAGACCATCCCCATTTTAAAAGGCTTGCCTTCGTCCCGGTATTTATCAACCACCGGTTTCAGGTAATCGGCTTTAATAGGGTGAACCGGTTTGCCATCAGCCTGAAGGGGAACATAGGGCTTCATTTGTTCCCAAATACTGTTGGATACGGTGATGGCATTACCATTTAAATCCATGCTGAATGGCGTAATGATATGGGCCTTGGTGCCAAAGCCGATAGTCGCGGCCAGGGGCTGCCCGGCAAGCATATGAGCTCCGTCAAGTTGACCATCGATTACGCCGTCGAGCAGAACTTTCCAGTTGGCCTGGGCTTCTAGTGTTACGTAAAGCCCCTCGTCTTCGAAATAACCTTTTTCATAGGCAATAGCCAGGGGCGCCATGTCGGTGAGTTTGATAAAGCCGAATTTGAGATCCTCTTTTTCTGGCTCACCAATATCGCTGGCTGACCAGGCAGTGAAGGACAGCAAGGAGCCTGCAAAGGCTATCGCTATTGCGCCGGTGAACACAATTGAAGAAGCCATTTTTCGACAATGGGATAATGTTGGAGAAATCAATATTTTTGCTTTGCTACTCATGGATAAAGCTTCCTCTGTGATGATGCTGTTGTCATAAAATTTTTGGAAAGTGTTGCAACATAATGCTGTATAAATTTTTGTAAAATATCTGTTCCACAAAATACGGTATTAAAAATATGCGCTCGTAAAAAATAAAAAAGCCCAACGTTCACAAGCATCAATTGGTTGTGATTGTCAGGCCTCGTTGCCATGAAGCTAAAGATGGGGCGGTGCAGTTGCTGGTACGATACTTAGTAATACAATTTATATGCCAGAAATAAATTCCTATCGATAATTGCGCAATAGCGTGTGAGAATCGTGATTAATGGTGAAGGCGGTGTAAATTTAGGCGGCAAATAGCGAATGAGAGGGATGGTTTTGGTGCTGCAATAAGGCCTTTGTTCGGATCTGTTGAACTATTTGCACTATTAGCGGGCGTTGATGCCAAGGTATGGATGATAGAAGCGTGGGTGATAAAGGTGCGAATATGATCGAAAAAATAAAACGCAATGAAATAAATATCCGGTTTAAATTTAGTTTATTCAGCACTTAGAATTAAATCAGCCCCCAGCTCGATACCTTCCTCAAAGGTGTAAGCGCTACTGTGGTGACCTTCAGATTTGGCGTCCTGATTGGGATAAGCGTAATCAAGCAAAGATGCGGCCTGACGATAGAGATCGGTACGATAGACATTTTTTACCAAAGTGCTAATTTCGTTATCCTCGGCAGTTTTGTCCAGTAAGGCGTAACTTTGTCTTAACAGGCATTCGCCTCTTGAGCGCCATGGGAAGCCCGCGTGGTAACGGTGGAAGACTATAAAGTCTGGGTTACTCACAGGCTCACATTGCTTGCTGTACTGAAAATTTCCTAGCAAGGCCGGTTTAATGAGGTGTTCGGGGAGATCCAGATATTCTTTGCTGGCCAGAATGTCAGTCGCAGCCAGGCGATTTTGCGGCTCAGATAGCCAGGCTGCCGCTTCCATAACGGCCATACGCAGACGCAAGTGGGAGCCGGGGTGTTGTCGATGCCAGTGCTCGCTCACTACCAGAGCTTTTTCCGGCGCATTATTCCAGATTTGCGCATTATTCCAGATTTGATAGCCAGAGACTAAAGTGCAACCAATGCCGGCCTGCACAGCAGCGGTATTCCATGGTTCGCCTACGCAGAAGCCATCTATGGCGCCTCGGGCTAAATTTTCCACCATTTGTTCGGGCGGTAGCACGATGATTTGTACGTCCTTATCCGGACAAATACCGCCTGATTCAAGCCAATGGCGCAATTGGAAGGTATGCATGGAGTGAGGATAGACAGTAGCGAGAGTGAGTTGTTTGGGCTGGACGCTTATCAATTGTTTGAGACGCTGAGCAGCGAGTATTGGCTCTGGGCGATCACAAGGTGAATCATCAGTCGGTAAATCGAGTTGCTCACATATACCGGTCGCCAGCGTGATGGTACCGGTCGCCAGCGTGATGGCATTGCCGTTTAGGCTAAGCATCAGCCCGGTAATAAAAGCGTTATTGTTAGCTTGCTGTCCCGGTGTGCTCAGCAGCGGTATCGGGGCCAGCATTTGTGCAGCATCAAGCGCACCGATAGCGACTTTGTCGCGAATATTTGCCCAGGAGACTTCGCGGCAGAGTTTGACCTGCAAACCAAAACGTTCAAAGAAATGCTGTTCCTGGGCGATGATCAGCGGCGCACTGTCGGTTAAGCGCATAAAACCGATATCCAGGTGAATTTTTTCAGGGGGATTTTGGTCTAGCTGAGCTTGTCGAGAAATGCTTTGTCGGGAAAGGCCTTGTTCAGACATCCTTTGTTCAGGAAGCTCAGCTTTAGAAGGGCTGTGTTCAGGACAGCCTGTTTTAGAAGAGCTTGTTATAGAAGAGCTTGTTATAGAAGACTCCTGTTTTGAGGAGCCTGGTTCTGAGGAGTCTGGGTCACTCGGGTTCATCAGTTTATTTCTCTGGTTTAGCTTTGTCTAAAATGGCAATGACATTTTGAGCGACAGTGGCGATAGACTGGCTATTGTTCATGGCCAGGGTGCGAAGGTTTTTGTAGGCATCGGGTTCCGATATTTTTTGATGCTTCATCAATAAACGTTTGGCGTTGTCGATAGCGTCGCGATCATTTAGTTCGCGCTGAGTGTCATCGAGCTGTCGACGCAAAGCCTGGAACATTTCGAACTGGGCGATAGCGGCATCAATGACTGGTTTTACTTTGTCGGGGTTAATATCCTCGATCATGTAGGCTGTGACGCCAGCATGAATAGCCTGGTGAATAAATGCGGGGTCGTCTTCGTTGGAAAACATCACTACGGGTGTCGGGTTATGTTGGTTAATTACTGACAGGCTTTCCAGTATGTCTCTATCCGGTGATTCAATATCAATTATCACTACATGGGGTTTGTGTTGCTGGATCTGGAACAGTAGACCAGACGCGGTGGTGAGCATCGATACCACCTCAAAGCCATTGGCATTTAATGCTTGTTCGACCATCGCACCACGCTGAGGGTGGTCGTCAACTAGCATCACACGGATATCTTTATTGTCAGACTGTTGCAATAGGGCTTACCGATAAAACCTAAAAATCCAACAGGCTACCATTCCCGATGTTTGGATAGGCTGTAATTAAAGAGCGCTTGATTCAGGATGGCCTTAACAAGCAAGCGATCTTTAGCTTGTTAAGGGCGCACGTGGTGTTTAACAAGTCGTGCTTAACATGTGATGCTTAAAAAGCGGCGCTTAGCATTAGCCAGGCCTTATCGGTATCGGTGGCAAAGTCATCAGCATCATAAGCTGCGTATTTAAACAGCACGCTGTAGTTTTGGTTGAATTTATAAGCTGCTATAAAATCAAATTCACTGCCGTAGTCCATACCGCCAGTCTCGGCTTCAAAGTCATGGTAGAAGGCGATCAGTTTGACGCCAGCCACTTTGGTGACAATTTTCAAATAACTATCTTCGATACCGCCCGCAGGAGTCACCAAAAACTTGTCGGCAAAACCCTGGAATTTATGTAATGTCGCGAGAGGCGTTTTAAAGCCGACGCCGTTGTCGCTTTCCAGCACTTCGTAACCGATGGCAACACTCACCGCCTGGAATTTGGCGCTCAGTTCGCCGAAATAATAGCCAGCGTCATAATCCAGGGCGCTGTCCTGATAATCGCTTTGTTCCGCATAAGCCAGGTTAAGACCAAGGCCGATACCTTCGCTTACCTTGAAGGCGCCCTGATATTCGAGGCCGTAGGTGCTGCTGGATAGCGCGGGAGCTTCTTCCAGATCAAGGAGGTAAGAAAAAGCAGAAATGCTATGTCCCTCGGCAATCTGGTAGCTGGCGATTAATGCATGGCTATCGCCCTCGAAATCTGCATCGGCGCCCTCTGGGCCAAAAATACGATTAACACCCCAAATATAACTGTAGTCGACAGTTAAGCCCTCAACAGGTGCCAGCTGCATTCTGGCGGCATCAAAGGTTTGTTCATTCTGACGCCAGCCGACACCACCGAGAAAACGTTGTCCGCTGTGATTGATCCGTTGTCGACCCACAGTGGCTTTGTTCTTGTCGTCAAAGGCATAGCTGACAAAAGCCTGGTTGACCTCTGTGTAGTCTGGGTCTGCGACCACCGGGTAATCGCTTGCTCCGTTTTCAGTATTGTTGAAGTTGTCGCTACCTACATAGCTGACATTGTCTACCTCGATAAAGCCCTGGAATCCGCCTATGCTTCCAGATTTAACATTGACTCGGGTACGCAGGGTCGATGCATCGGCATCTTCTGGCGCACCGTCCTGGTCGACAAACTCATAACGATAGCGTAGCTCCAGGCCAATATCGCTCTCATCGAGAGCTTTGCTGATACCCTCTGCCAGAGGTTCAGCCACCGTATGGGCAGATACCGATAGACCTAGTGCGGCCAGGCTCACGGCCACTGGGATGGCTTTTTTAACGTTCATAAACATTCCAACTCTCCTCGTGTTAAATATTACTGCAATAAATCTTCAATCGCTGCCTTGGCCTTTGTCGGCGTACTTAATGGCTAGCGATTGTCAGGCAAAAAAAACCCACAGATCATTGAAGGGGAGGACATGATCTGTGGGCTGCGCTGCCCAATTGACAAGAATGTTTAAACGCCTTGTCAAAGCTTGCGATGTTAGTTGAGCAAAGTGCGTGCCAGGTCTTTATAAAGCTGCTTATAGGGGCTTTAAACGTTTTGAAGATAGGTGCTTGGGCGCAGTTTTGGATGTTTTTGCGTCATGGCGGGGCGGGTTGCGCCTGTTTTTGGGTAGGTAAGTTGGGCAGGTAGGCTGGGTAGGCAAGACAGAACGATGATTTTCGGGTTTTCTAGACCAAGAGGTCGAACCGTGGTGGTGAGGGAGGTCAGCGCTGTGATAAATTGCCAGCCTGTTTTGTATTGATCAGGTTTTTGTATCGGCCCAGTTTTTTGCATCGACTCAGATAGGCGCTATGTGTTTCCAGTGGAGTTCCCAGTAGTGACCCCTTATAGAAGACAGTGGCCCCCTATCGAAACGTTGATCTAACAACTTAATTTAAACAAGCGACTTGAGTAAAAGAGGTGGTAAGTACGCATGACAACACAACAATTTCCCGCAACCCTGACGGTAGAGCGAGTTCAAGAGCACTTTGTCGATGGCCTAAACGTTTTTGTCTCCGGTGGGGCCGGTCAACCTGACGCCCTGATTAATGTGATTGAACAGGCGGCTCTGACATCGCGCCTACGCATTATCGATGACTCCCTGCCCACCATGACCCAGCTGAACCCTAACCAGTTCTCTTCAGGGGCGCTGCTAAACACAGGGTTTTTTGTCGGTGGCTACCGGGATTATTACGCTCAGGGTAAAGTCGAATTTGTGCCCGCTTTCCACTCAGCACGCTTTCGCGCCATTGACGAAGAATATGATATCAATATCGCGCTGCTGAAATTGTCGGAGCCGGATGCCAGGGGTTATTGCAGTGCTGGGCTGCACGCAGATTATTCTCAGATTATGTTGGGCAACGCTGATTTGATCATCGCAGAGATTAACCCTTCGATGCCTTATATTGAGGATGGTCTGAAAATTCCCGTAGCTAATATCGCCTATTGCGTGACCAGTGATGCGCCATTGATTGAGTATAGCGTTGCACCGGCTTCCCAGACAGATATAACAATTGCCAGCTTTATTTCTGACCTGGTGGAAGATGGCGACTGCCTGCAATTAGGCATCGGCACCTTGCCCGTATCGATTTTGGAGAGTCTCAGCAATAAAAAGGATTTGGGGATTCACACCGGTTTACTTACCGAAGCGGTTATGCCTCTGGTCGAAGCGGGTGTGGTTAATGGCAGTAAAAAGAACATCGATACCGGTAAAATTGTTACGGGTATCGCCGCCGGGACTACGGAGTTTTATCGTTGGTGTGCTACTTGTCCAGATATACGCTTGAAGCCCGTTAATTACACCCATAACGGCGGTGTACTGGCGAGTATTGACCGTCTGGTGGGCATTAACACGACGCTGGAGATAGACCTGTTCGGGCAGATAAATAGCGAAACCATCAAGGGCAAACAAATTGGTGGTGTCGGTGGCCTGGTGGATTTCCTCCGAGGTGCACGGACATCGAAAGGGGGGCGCAGCATTATTGCGCTGCATTCCACCGCTCGCAAAGGCAGTATTTCTAAGATAGTGCCTTTATTAAGAGACGGGCCGGTAACTGTAATGCGAGATGATACGGATTACGTAGTTACCGAATTCGGTGTGGCGCGGCTGTCGAACTTGTCCCTTGAAAAACGTGCTGAAGCTTTGATCGGCATTGCCCATCCTGATTTCCAGGCTTCGTTGACCAGTGAGTGGCAAGTGCTATTGAGCAAAAGCTAGTCAAAAAAACCGAGAGATTTCTGATGCTAATTCAGTTCAGAAAACTCAAGATCTGTTGTCATAGGTCATATGTGAGCTTCTTTGCTCTAGGTTCAATAGGGTCGTTCAAAAATTTTGTACATAACCCACCTGGTAAGGAGCTTTTCCCATGAAAGTCGGTCAATTAATGTTGTTTCAGAATCACCCGAATTTGCCTCAGTCGGACTATGACATGTACCAGAATGAGGTTGAAATTGCGCTGATGAGCGAGCCGCTGGGGCTTGATTCCATCTGGGCGGTAGAGCATCACTTTACCGATTACACCCTGAGCCCGGACATCCCCCAGTTCCTGGCTTTTATCGCCGGTCAAACCAGCCGTATTAACGTCGGTACCGCGGCGATTATTTTGCCCTGGCATAAAGATCCGATCCGTATCGCCACTAGTATCGCAATGTTGGACAACCTCTCAAAGGGACGTGTGTTAATGGGCCTGGGTCGTGGCCTGGCGCAAATTGAATACGATGGCTTTGGCATTGATATGGGCGAGTCCCGTGACCGCATGAACGAATCAGCGGCAATGATTATTGAAGCCCTGGAAACCGGCTTTATGGAAGGTAATGGCAAGTTCTTTAAGCAGGAGCGTCGCGAGATTCGCCCGCGCCCCTTCAAGTCCTTTAAAGATAGAACGATGATTGTTTCCATGTCCCCCGATACCGCACCCCACGCGGCCAAACTGGGTGGCTCAATCATGACCTTTGCCATTGGACCCTGGGAAACACGGGCGAAAGAGATCAATATCTGGCGCGGTCACTATGAGAAAGAGTGGGGTAAGCAGGCGCCTCCCACTAGTGCCAACCTGTTTGTGATTTGTGATAAAGATCCGAAAAAAGCCGAAGATATGGCTTATAAATATATGTCGGATTACTGGAAGTCAGCGATGGCCCACTATGAAATGACCGGCGATCACTTCGCCAAAAAAGGCGGTGGTGCTTACGATTTTTATCATGAATCAGCAAAATATGCGCGGGAAGCTGGTGATGAAGCCATGGGTAAAGGATTCACCGACCTACAGATTTGGGGTACCCCCGAGCAGTGCATGGAAAAAATTATGGGTATTCAGGATATTATTGGCGCGATGGATATTAATGCTAGCTTCAGTTACGCCGGTATGCCCTATGACTACGCCAAAGACAGCCTGACCTTGTTTGCCAATGAAGTGATTCCAACGGTACAAACATGGGAGGCGCCTGATTATATGGCTGCATAGTTGTTAAGCTGGTAAGACGCTGAGCTGATAAAAGGCCTTTAGCTAAAATAAAGGCTTTCAAATAATGGCGGTACTGGGACGGATTGCAGTACCGCTTTTTAAATGTTCGGAGTTCGCCGCAGCATACCTGGCTGGAAGACTCAGGTGGTAATACTCAGGATTCCTCCATGGCTGGAAGATAACGCAGGCGCTTTACACAATAAGTAATTATCGGTACTGTTCTCGGCCTTTTTGACTAGCGAATAGTCATGCCTTCCTGCACTTTCTGCAGGGTTAAATGGAGAATCAGTATGAAAGTAGGTCTGTCCTGTATATTTCAAAATCCCTGGAACAACCTTAACGATTTCGATGTTTATCAGCACGAAATCAAAATGGCCGAACAGGCAGAAGACCTCGGCTATGACTCTATCTGGGGTGTCGAACATCACTTCACTGGCTACACCATGTGCCCAGATGTAACCCAGTGGCTGACTTATGTTGCGGCTAAAACTGAAAAGGTTGAGTTGGGTTCCATGGCGATTATCCTGCCCTGGCATGATCCTGTCCGTGTTGCAGAGGAGATTTCGATGCTCGATAACCTGTCTAATGGTCGGGTCATTATGGGCTTTGGTCGCGGCCTGGCCCGGGTCGAATTCGATACGTTCAGACTTAACCAGAGTGTTGCCAAGGAGACCTTTGCCGAGTCAACCAAAATGATTTGCGAAGGTCTGGAGCAGGGCTATTGCGAGATGGATGGTGAACACATCAAGCAACCCAAAGCGCCCATCCGTCCAGCGCCATTCAAGAGTTTTAAGGGCCGTAGCTACGCCGCCTCTATGTCGCCTGATTCTATCCTAATGATGGCCGAGCTGGGGCTGGGTTTACTACTGGTTCCCCACAAACCGTGGGATGAAGTTGCGGTGGATATCGGTAACTATCGCGATCTGTTTAACAAGGTTCATGGAATCAATCCGCCGGCCCCCATAGCCGCATGCTGGACCTACTGCCACGAAGATGAGGCCGTCGCTAAAGCCGCTGCTGAGAAATACATTACCGGCTACTGGCAGAGCGTGATCGATCATTACGAAATGAATAAGGACTACTTTAAAAGCCGTAAGGGTTACGAATATTACGGCAATATGTCAGATGTGATCAACGACGTTGGCCGTGATGCGATCGCCGATATGTTTATGGACCTACAGGTTTGGGGCACACCTGAACAGTGCTACGAGAAAATCCTCAATATCCGCAATAAAGTTGGTAATGGTGGGTTTAGCGGTGTTTTTACCTATGCGGATATGCCCTTTGATGTGGCGGAAAAAAGCTATCACCTGTTCAGTAAAGAAGTGCTGCCTCAGTTGAAGAAGCTGCCGGAAGTGGAAGCGCCCAAAGCCGTAGCCTGATAGAGCGATCGCTGCTGTTAGTTAAAACAGCGTTACCGGAAAGGCCTCTGATGAGGCCTTTTTTGTGCATGGGGATAAGCCTCTTAATGAGTCGCTTTCAGACTGGAGAGTTGTCTTCAATGGACGGCAGGTTACAATGTCGAGCTATTAAAAAAGATAGGATAGGGGATAAACAAAATGATGTATCTGGGTAAGCTGATGTTATCGGGACTGGTTTGCAGTGTATTGGCGATATCGGTTCAGGCGGAAGAGTGTAAAACCAGCAAATGGGGCGCTGAGGACGAGATCGGCTCAGCTAATTTGATTACTGCCGCAAGCGTGCTGAAAGCATCTAGCCTGATTAAACAGGGTAAAACCCAACATTTGGGTATCATCATCGACAAAAATACTCCAGCCTTTGGCCCGCGCAGTTTGAATCTGCAAATCGTCCAGCCTGGTCAGGAGTGGGGCCGCTCGCCGTTTGCCAATGGTTTTAATTACAACGATGAAGTCGTTCAGATGTGGTTCGGCATCGGTTCTCAGCTGGATGGCCTCGGCCATCCGGGACAGCACGGGGTGTTTTACAACTGCAATAAAGGGGTCGATTTTGTGCGCACTGAAGGTGTGACGAAAATGGGTATCGAGAAAGTACCACCCATGGTTGCTCGTGGCGTGGTGCTGGATATGGCCGCCCAGGCGGGTGTCGAATACCTGAAGGGTGGTGAATATTTCTCGGTTGCTGATGTTAAAGCCGCGCAAAAGGCTCAGGGTACGGACATTCGTGAGGGTGATGTGGTGCTCTTCCATACCGGCTGGACCGACGCCATGCTAGACAAAGATCCGAAGCAATGGGGTAGCACAGAACCGGGCATGTCCGAACAGGTTGCCCAGTATCTGGCCGATAAAAACGTTGTCGCCGTGGGTGCTGATACCTGGGGTGTCGATGTGGTGCCGCCGCAAAATAAAGACAATATATTTGGTGGCCATCTGATACTCATGGTGCAAAACGGTATTTATATGCTCGAGACCATGCAGACCGGGCCGCTGGTGCGTGACAAAGCCTATGAGTTTTTCTTTGTGTTGGGGCCGACACGTATTCGTGGCACGGTGCAGGCGGTAATCGATCCAATCGCGATTTATTAGCGCGTTTCGCTTAATTCGTTTGATTTCATTAGCTGTCGTTTATAAAAAAGCCGGATATAAATATCTGGGTTGCGGGATCTCGTACAATTTTTGGGTGCAGCTTTTGTAAGCCAAGCAGTTTTAAATTAATAGCCATAAATTAATAGTCTTAAATTGATAAGCGCAGAGGAATAATTAATGGACGAGCTGCGTATTTGGTCCTGGGTGTTTTTGTTTTTATATGTTGGAGCCATGATTGGCTTTGGCTATCTGGGCATGCGCCACGTGAAAACCAGCGACGACTTCTCAACCGCCCGCGGGGAATACGGCATGTGGTTTCTGGCCTTTGCGATGACGGCGACCACGGCTTCGGGTGCGACGTTTCTGGGCATCCCCGGTCTCGGTTATCGTTTTGGTTTTCCGGCCCTGGGTTATGCCCTGGTTTACCCTTTCGCCGTATATTTAGGTGTGTGGTTGTGCTTTAAGCAGGTACAGAAAGCAGGTAATAATTTTAGTAATCGCTCCATTCCAGAATTTATGGGTGACCGTTATCAGTCTGAAGCCATGCGGGTCATTGTTGCCTTGTTTTCCATGGTGCTGATGTTCTATCTGGCGGCCCAATTGCTCGCGGGCCTGGTCATGTTTGAGCAGATGCTGGGCCTGAGTCCGGTCTGGGCGCTGGCGGTAACCACGGTGGTGTTACTGGTTTACGTGGTCCTGGGTGGCGCTCATGCCGATATTATTACCGACGGTGTGCAGGGGGCCATGATGCTGGGCCTGGCCTTGATGATCGTCATACTTTTTAGTATCGGCTTTGGTGTCGAGGGCGGTTTTCCCGGGCTTATGGAGCGTCTGGAAACTCTGGATGCCAAGACGGTAATGGTGCACTACGAAGGCTCGGGCCTGTTCGATTCTCACTGGGACTTCGCGGCGATATTTCTTGCTCACCTGACTCTGGGTATGTTGCCCCATATCGGTAATAAAGTTTGGGCTTTAAAGGAAGGTGTCGGCAGAACTAAATTTCTGGTGCTGTGTTTGTTGATGGGCATCGTCCTGGCATCGATGATTTTTGGCGGTATTCTGGCGCGGGCCGTGCTCGGGGATAGTCTGCTGGATCAACCCGGCGGGCCGAATCAGGCGATTCCCGCACTGTTTATTGAATTATTTCCTGTGTGGCTGGCGGCCTTTCTTGGTATCGCGATTTTATCGGCCATCATGTCAACAGCCGATGGTCTGGTGATCTCGACCTCTCAGGTCTTCGCTAACGATATCTATCGTCGCACCCTGTCTAGCATCCTGCATCCAGATGCCAGCGAGGCCGAGGTGGATCACAACGTATTACGCATTAGCCGCTGGTCAATCATTTTTGTTCTGGTTGGTGCCGCCGTGCTGGCCTGGTTTTCCATCGGGCAGAATATTGCCCTGATGGTTTGGGTCGGCCTGGGTGGCATGATGGCCGCGCTGGCTGGACCGATGATTATCGGCGTGTTCTGGCGCGGTGTGACAAAACAGGGCGCTATCTGGGGCTTCGGTGCTGGGGCTGTCGCGTTTATCGCACTGCGCAATACCTGGTTACCAGCAGGCGCTGCGGATGGCGGTTTTATCGAGCAGCTGCTGTTTGAGCTGGCGAGTCAGGCGGGTAACCCCTTTGCCTGTACAACCATTGGTGAAGGCGTTTCCATTTTAGTGACGGTGGTTGTGTCGCTGGCCAGCAAATCGCTACCCAAAGAACACGTTGATCTTATTTTTGGTACTAAAGTCGCCGTAAATTAGCAGCGTTTTCCCGGTGATATATCCGAGTTAAGTGTCTAAGTAGCGAATCTAAACTACCGAGCCTGTCGTGCTAAACATACGAAATCATATCGTCATCCCCGATAGCGAAATCGAAATAAATGCCATTCGTGCGCAGGGCGCGGGTGGCCAGAACGTCAATAAAGTTTCCAGCGCTATTCATTTGCGCTTTGATATTAAAGCCTCGTCGTTGCCCGATGACTACAAGGCGCGCTTGCTTACCTGCAATGACCAACGCATAAGCAGTATCGGTGTCATTGTTATCAAGGCCCAGAAATATCGCACTCAGGAAATGAATCGACAGGACGCTAGAGCGCGTCTGCAGGCGCTGATTTTGTCCAGCACGACGACATCTAAAATAAGAAAAGCCACACGGCCAAGCAAGAATTCACAAACGAAGCGTATGGATCGCAAGACCAAACACGGTCGAAACAAGGCCTTGCGCGGTCGGGTGCGAATTGACTAACCGGATCCCTCTCTCCATGATCTCAGCTTTTAGCAGGAAGTAGCACCTATGCCCGCACTTTTCGTTCGCGATGGCGATTGTTTTATTCCCAATGAGATTGCCGCCAGTGTCTGGAGCTCAAAGACCATTCATGGAGGTGCGTCCTCAGCACTGATGGTGGCGACGATGGAAGATCGTTTTTCATCTGACGATATGCAATTAAGCAGGCTGACGGTAGACCTGTTTCGACCGGTTCCGATGGCGCCGCTCAGAGTGCTGTGTAAAACTATTCGTGATGGCAAGCGGATAAAAATATTTGACGTGTCGTTATATAACGAAGACCTTGAAGTCGGTCGTGCCAGCGGACTAATTCTGCAGAAGAATGCCGTTGAAATACCCGAATACGCCCAGAATGATGTAACGCTTCCAGAGGAGATTGAAAGAGCATTCAGCCAGACGGAGATCGTTGGCCTGAGTGGAGTTGAGCGCATGATAAAAGGCGGCGCGATAACGGGCCTACGGGCCCTTATTCTACTGAAACCGGTGTTTCTAAATATTGGTATTGGTCATGGTTGTAGCTGGGTAAAACTGCCGATCAATGTTGTCGAGGGCCGCGAAAACTCGCCGCTTTTGAACGTTGCCGTATTAGCAGATTTTGCTAACGGCTTCTCTCAGGTCCGGCTCAGCGATGAGGTCGGTTTCATCAATGCCGACCTGACCATTAATCTTTATCGAATGCCAGTGAGCGAGTGGCTGTGTGTCGATGCTACTGCCTACCCCCAGACCACTGGGCTCGCCATGGTCGATACGTTACTCTATGACGAACAAGGTGCGATTGGCCGCGTCAGTCAGTCTAATTTGGTCCAGCGACGCCACATTGCTCCTTGAGGCCACATTGCTCCTTGAGTATTAATTAGGTGCCATTGAAGTCCGGTTTGCGTTTGTCTTTGAAAGCCGCCACCCCATCGAGCCCATCTCTGGTTTTGGCCATCGCGAGAATAGCTGATTCTTCGGCATCCAGTTGCTGGGCAAAACTGTTATCAAAGCTTTCGAGCAGCAGACGCCGAGTTGTGCCGTAGGCCAGAGTGGGGCCCTGGGCGAGTTGTTCGGCCAGTTGTTGGCTGGTCGCGACCAGTTTGTCAGCGGTAACAACCTGATTGACAAGCCCCCAGTCTGCTGCTTCTTTAGCGTTTAAGCGTCGATTGGTGACCATCATCTCCTCGGTTCGTCGCAGGCCAATTTGGCGTGGTAAAAAGTATGTAGCGCTGCCATCGGGAGACATGCCGATGCCGGTATAAGCCATCATAAAACTGGCCTTGTCACTAGCGATAACAAAACTGCAGGATGACAGTAATGATAAGCCCGCTCCCGCTGCCACCCCTTGCACGCTCGCTATCACTGGTGCATTCATGGTCGAAAGCGTGACCACCGCTGGATGGAAGGTATCGAGCAATTTGCGCAGCGCGGCTGGGAGTTCTTTGCCTGCGGTCGCGAAAGCCATTACATCACCACCGGCACAGAACATGGTACCTTCAGCATCGAGAACCACCGCGCGTATACCCGTGTCATCTCGACAAATACTGGCTACTTCATTTAACTCCTCGCCCATATCAAAATTTAATGCGTTAGCCGCTTCGGGTCTATTCAGAGTGATGCGGGCAATAGCGCCTTCGCGCTCGAACTTTATGGCTTTGTAACTCACGGCTGTGGCCTCGATATATGTCCTGTTGTGACTGTTATGGTAACTGCTGATTGGAGGTGTATCCAGTTAATCGACTGGATACACCCGGGTTCCGTTCATTACAATGCGAGCTTTGATTTTTAGGGAAGGCCCATGCCGTACTACCAACAACATGTGTTTATGTGTACCAATCTTCGCGAGGATGGCCGCGCCTGCTGTCAGGATCACGATGCGACAGAATTGCGTGCTTATCTGAAAAAGAAGGTGAAAGAAGAGGGTCTGGCTGGGCGGCAGGGGGTACGGGTTAACAATGCCGGTTGTCTTGACCGCTGCGCGCTGGGGCCTGTGATGGTGGTCTATCCCAACGAGACCTGGTACCGCTATAAATCGAAAGAAGACCTCGATGAAATATTCGAAAGCCATCTAAAAAATGGTGTCAAAGTTCAGCATTTGCGGATATCGCCAAAATATGACGATTGATTAATTTGGCTAAGGACAGGCCTCATCGTTTATGTCAGCTAAAAATTAATCTTTAGCGTCGTCGAAAGATCCTCAATCGCCTGCGTTTCAGACAGGACTTTAATCGTCGTCATACCCAGCTTTTTAGCGGGCTTTAAATTGATGCCTAGATCATCCAGATAAACGACTTCTGAAGGTTTGACCTCCATACGCTCGCAGGCAAGAAGATAGAATTCAGGCTGTGGCTTTCTCATACCTTCTTTGCTGGATTGAAGCACATGGTCAAACAGCCCCATGGCGGCTTCGACCGCAGCGGCATTTTCTGGTGACCGAGACATGCCAGCGCCCGTACCAGAACGGACATTATTCGTTAGACAGGAAATTTTATAATCCTGCTTACAGCGCTTGAGTACTTCAACCATTTTTGGTCGCACATTGCCCGCTAATAATTTCACCACTTCGCTGCCCGGTACCGGGTGACCCGCTGCGGTAGATTCAGCGAGAAATAACTGATCGAATTCGTCTAGCGATACCTGGCTCGACTCAAACTGCGCCCAGGCATTAGTATCTGGGTCAGTGGCATTAATACCCCTGATAAAATCTTTGGGTAAGCCCTGCTCCTGCTCATAACGGCTGAAGGCTTCAAAAGGTGAAGAGGTAATGACCCCTCCGAAATCCCAAAGTACTGCTTTTATTGTCATTGCCAAGTGTCCTTAAAATGAATAATGTTAAAAACCGGATCCGAAAAAATGAGCCGAAGAAAAAAAGACGACATGATAGGTGGGGCCAACCAATCCTGCAATTGTTAGTGATTGAGATGGGCAATCGCAATTAATTTTCGGATATCGGGAAAGCCTTGTTTGCCATCTTCCGATGCTGATACTCTGTCATGTCTCGCCCTGTATTGACTGGTCAATGTCATGCTATTTGCCTGACGCAGATAAACAACCACCTACAACAAACAACCACCTACAACAAACAACAAGGGGATATTCAATGAAATTATCCAAACCAAGAATTACGCCCATGGCCGCTGGCGAGTGGTCGGAGGAGCAACGCAAAGTACTGGCACCGATTCATGAAACCGGACCAACATATAATGTTATGGGCACGCTTTCTAGGCATTGGGATGCCGCTCAGAAGTTTATGGTGTGGGCGTACCACATCATGGGCGATACCTCGACCCTGGCGCCACGGGAGCGGGAAATATTGATCCTGCGCATCGGCTGGTTATGTCAGGCAGAATACGAATGGGGTCAGCATGTGATTTTCGGTCGTGAGGCCGGACTAACAGAGGAAGAAATGGCTCGAATTAAAGAAGGTCCGGACGCCAAGGGCTGGAGTGCATTTGATGCCTCGTTATTACGAGCCGTTGATGAACTGCACAGCGATGCACTGATCAGCGATGCTACCTGGGCCGAACTCAGCGAACAGTATGACCAACGGCAGTTGATGGATGTGGTATTTACTGTGGGTCAGTACAATATGGTGTCCATGGCTTTGAACAGTTTTGGTGTGCAGCTGGATAAAGGCGTGACGGGTTTTTAGCGTGTAAATTAATTTTGATGATGGCTTGTCATTGGTCGATATAGTGACGCGTTTCTCGCCTGTTATGGGAATAAGCGACTACACTATAATTACTGCGCGGCTTATCTATGCAACATTAAATATATTCATCGTGGTAAATGCTCTGATTGGGATAATTAAGAGTATCGTTAAAACCAGTTAACAGGATGACATTATGTTTGAAAAACAACGAACAAGTAAATCTGAAGACCCCTCCAGTTTTGATGAAGTGCCTGCCGCGACGCAGGAAACTGTCTCGCCCCGACCCTCAGCAAAAGGGAATGCTGTAATCGGATCATCTATCAAGATTAAAGGTGACGTGTCGGGCGACGAAAATCTCATCATTGAAGGCGTTATTGAGGGCACTATAGCTTTTGCCAACAATGAAGTAATCATCGGTCAATCTGGTCGGATCAATGCTGATGTTACCGCTAAAACCATCAAGGTAGATGGTGAAGTGAACGGCGATATTTCCGGTGATGAAAAGGTGGTTATTTCCAGAACGGGTAAAGTTAAGGGCAATATCGTCGCTCCCCGCGTCACGCTTGAAGACGGTGCCAAATTCAAAGGTAGCATTGATATGGATCCTTCCGAAAGCGCGACAATGAGTAGCCAACCAAGTGGCATCCGCTCAGCGAGTTCGAGCGCTGAAGTGAGGGAAGCATTGGAATCTATCACGCCGTCCGCATCCTCAGGGGCTTGATCCAACTCTATTGGACCTACGTGCGAGCCTACTGCATTCGTTATTTGCCGATGTCGATGAAAACCATAGACTGACGGTTCTCGATGTCGGCCCGGCTTCGCCCGAAACTGTCGATTTCTTTGCTCAATTTAAATGCCGTCTTTACTTTGCTGATTTATATAGCGAAGATTTTTTGGCTGATAGTTTGTTGACTGAAGAAAGCGATGAGCGTAGTGATACAGAATTACACGATAAATTTGTCACGGCCATTAATTGTCCGGCTCAAACTCGGTTCGATATCTGCTTGCTCTGGGATGTGTTGAATTATTTAGATAACCGAGCCGTACGCGCCTTCACACAGGCACTCCATCCTAGTTTGACGGCAGCGACTCGTATTCACGGCTTTAATACTTTGAAGGCAAATAGTCAGTTGCCCAATCAGCAGTATTCAATCGTGAAGATTGACCAACTTAAAGCGCGGCCAGGCAGGCCCCCGCAGGCCCTTTGCTTCCCCCGCCCGCAGACGGAATTAAATGATCTTTTATCGGGTATAGCTGTGGCCAAAGCGACTTTGCTTTCAAATGGTTTACTTGAAATGTTATTTAAAGTTTCAAGATAGGTCCAGGCTCACGCCTCTTTTACGAGGCCATCGGTGTCGTGCGCGACGAGCGTCGCAATTTTGTATCCCTCGCCTGAATCTATCACGGTGTAGGTTGCGCCGATTTTTTGTAATAAGCTGCCGTCGGTTTTTAATCTGGAGAATATTGCGCTTAGTAGTGCGGTTTTAGCGCTGAGTGGGTGAATATGCACTTCATCAATTTCCGAATGATCGAAGCCCTGTGTAACCAGGCCATTCATAACGATCTGCAGACTATTGGTCAATTGCTCTTCGGTACTTAATGTATTGGCCCGACCGCCGCTTATCATGGTTACGGGCACATTAAAGAAGTCGGCCATCGCGGGCATATTGTGTGGTCGAAAGGCTCTGCAGTAATCCCCTAAAAATTGATTCAAATTCTGACGGGTTGATTTGGCGTCACTCATAGCAATCCTGAGTAGTTACTGTTTCGGACCTTCGCTTGTTAAGCTCATGTCGATTAAAGATGTGATTATGTTTATTTAATGCAGACTATTCAATTCATATATATTATAACAATATAATATATATGATCGATAATGATACCTCCGTAGAGTACGAATCGGCACCCAACAGATCTCGCCAAATTTGACATAGACTTTAAGAGGAGCAACTAAATGAGTAATGAAACAGAAATCACGCAGTTAGCACCAGGAATGTATGCAGCAGGGCAACTTGAAATCGCCGATATTGAGCGAGCAGTTACGCTGGGGGTGACCACGATTGTGTGTAACCGGCCTGATGACGAGGCTGATCAAACTAGCTCGACGATCATTGCGGCAGCTGCACAGGTTGAAGGTATTAGATTTGAATACTTGCCGATGGCCAACCCAGAGGCAGCTCATACTCAGTTAGAGCGCTTTAAGCAGGTGCTGACCAACAGCAAAGTGGTATTGGCTTACTGCCGGACTGGGCGGCGATCAAGCATCCTGTGGGCTGAGTCGACTAAATAGCCGTGATTGGTAACTTCCGATGCTCGCGGGCCTCAGCGTTTTAACTATGGCGCTTTAGCTATGGCGCTTTAACTATGGATAGCATAGTTGTTTTGTACTATGTAATAACTGATCCAAATGGATGACACTGGAGACCAGTAATGACTATGACTAAAGGCGAGCAAGCTGAACACCATGAAATTTTAATCATTGGCGGTGGTGCGGCAGGTATTGCTGTTGCAGCCAGCTTGCTAAAGCGTCAGCGCGGGCTAAGCGTCGCGATTATAGAACCCGCTGATCAGCATTATTATCAGGCCGCTTTTACTCTGGTTGGAGCGGATGCTTTTAACGCTGAAGATACCGTTCGAAGTGAAGCAAACGTGATGCCAAATAATGTTCAGTGGATTAAAGCTCGCGCGGAAAAACTGAATCCAGAGAGCAACACGGTTGTACTCGATACGACTAAAAGCTTGACCTACGATTATCTGGTGGTGTGCCCTGGTCTGGTGCTTAACTGGCAAGGCATTGAGGGTCTTGAAGAAACCATTGGTAAAAATGGTGTGTGCAGCAATTACCTCCTGCAATACGCGGAATATACGCGAAAGTGTTTGCAATCGCTCAAATCAGGCAAGGTGTTATTTACCCAACCGCCCATGCCGATCAAGTGCGCCGGTGCTCCGCAAAAAATCATGTATCTGGCTGCCCATAGCTGGGAGAAACAGCAGCGACTAGGCGATTATGAAATAGCTTTCTATACGGCGACTCCGGGGCTATTTGGCGTATCCGAGTTTGTACCACCACTGACTCGTTATATAGAACGCTACAATATTGATTTGAACCTGCAATCGAATTTAGTGGCTATCGATGGGCCGGGCAAGAAAGCAGTTTTTCAGCAGGGCGAAACTAAAGTGGAATTAGACTTCGACGTTATTCATGTTGTGCCGCCGCAGGTGGCGCCTGAATTTATTCGAAATAGCCCCTGTGCTGACGACTCGGGCTGGCTGGCTGTTGATCCTCATACACTGCGCAGTTCTGATTACGCTAATATCTTTGGTGTTGGCGATGTTATTAATGCGGCCAACGCCAAGACGGCTGCAGCGGTGCGCAAGCAGGTACCAGTGGTCTGCGAAAATCTTATTGCGGCGATCAATGGCGAGGCGTTTGAAGCGGGCTATAACGGTTATGGCGCCTGTCCCTTGACAGTAGAGCACGGCAAAGTCGTGCTAGCCGAATTTGGTTATGGTGGCAAATTGCTGCCGAGTTTTCCTGTCGATAACACTAAACCCAGTCGTAGTGCCTGGTTCCTCAAGCGCCATATGATGCCATTTATTTATTGGCAGCTTATGCTTAAGGGGCGGGAATGGCTGGCCGGAACTGAGGAGTTATCTAATATAAAAGATAATTAAAACAAGTAGATATAGTATTTATATGAAGCTAAAACTAGGTATAATTGAGAGTGGATATGGACAAAGACAACGAGAGCTCGGTAGCTGTCGGCGAATCACCTGACGCAGCAAGCGATCTTCTGGAGACACAAAGCCCGACTACACAAGTTACTGAAGACGACAGTGTGGAGTCTAACGACAAACCGCTGACCTTTTTCGAGGTGCTGGGTAGTACCCTTGCCGCAGCGCTTGGAGTTCAGTCAAAAGCAAACCAAACCCGGGATTTTAGCCGGGGTAAGCCGATACACTTTATTATGGCGGGGCTAATTTTTGCGGCCACATTTGTTGTGGTTGTGATCGCAGTTGTGCGAATGGTGTTGTCTCAGGTGACCTAATCTTTGAGCCGTTATTTATCCTTCATGTCTAGTAGTTCTCAGAGAGAAAAGCTTGCCATTCCTCCCAGCGAGACGGTGTGTATTTGAATTTATCGTGATCGTATGCCGCAGCATAAAAGGGCTTGCCATCGAGAGCGGCTTCTACGGCACCAATAAATTGCATCTGTTCTGCATACATGGGTTTTTGCTCGTCCGGCACCGTCTTGGCCGGCTCGGTTGACCACAGTCCGGCCTTGCGCATCGCGTCAACAATACTATGTGCATGTCCGGGCGATAGTGGCTCGCCAATGCACAGATATAGGCTCGCGTTGGTCATGTCTGCACCATCAAAATAAAGATCAAAATTGTTGATATAGTCAACGCCGGTAAATGCCATGCTGGTCTCCTAATGGTGTCACTCAGAATAAATTCAGAGTGACAGTTGTTCAGTTAGTTATCTGCCTGTTTGAAGTCGAATGTCAGTTAGTCGCCAAGTATTATGACAGTAATACCTGGTGGGGAAAGCTTGTCTGCATACCATCCAGGCTCTGCATAGTTTCGACATAACTAAGTCAAGCACAAAACTCGTTAGCGTGTATAGCCGGTGGCAAATCAATATGCCATGGACTATAGTTTTTTTGATCTTTATGGAGAGGAGCGAGTTATGTCACTACAAATATTTCCGTTGGATCAGCCGCTGGGCGCAATCGTTGAGGGTTGGGCACCAGGATCGACCCTGGAGGATTCAGATCGACAAACCATATTGTCTGCACTTCGCGAGCATATCGTCCTGGTATTTCGCGGTAATCCACAACCCAGTGACGATGCCTTGATCAATTTTGCCTCCGGTTTTGGCGATCTGGTCCAGGGTTCTGAATGGTTTCAGGACAACGGCCCGCGACCGGAAATATTGCGAGTTAATAATATTTATAATGAACAGGGGATTGCTCAGGGCACGGGTGGTTCTGATAAGTTGGGTTGGCATTCAGATTATTCTTATGTGCCGCGCGTCGGTAAAGAAAGTTTCCTCAACGCGGTGGAAATTCCGAAGGACCCACCGCGAACCTGCTTTTGCAATCAATATCGAGCCCTTGAAACGCTGCCTCCAGAACAAGTCGAAAAGCTTAGATCATTGCGAGCCTTTCACAGCATTACCCAATACATCTCTGGCGAAGATCCTCAAACAACAGACACGCCAAAGTGCGAAGCACAACCGGGATCGGCAGTCACCAGACAAACTCGCGCCGATTTTCTTGCTAAGCGCAAGCGAAATGCCGAATTGGGTATAGCAAAGCCACAAATCCCTCAGGCTGAGCACCCACTGATTGTCACCCACCCAGACACAGGCAGAGAAATACTTTATGTCAGCCCCCAAATAATCAAGCATATTGTCGGTATGCCGAAACAGGAGAGTGATGCCCTCATTGAAGAGCTAACCACGCACTCTCTCCATGAGGACAATATTTACTGCCACGACTGGCAAGTGGGCGATACGGTGATGTTTGATACCCTGGGTAGTTTGCATCGGCGTGATAGCTGGGACCCCGGTCAACGCCGAGTTATGCGTCAACTGAGTACGATGCTCTAGGCTCTAATCTGTCCCGCTATCTTGATATAGGTCAAGCCCTTCTGACCTTGTAAACACTTATTATTAAAGTGATTTTATACGCGATCGGTCCGAGCGAATGGCCTATAGGCAGTGCAGCCAGCTTAGGCTAAAATGCACGGTTTTTCAGCGTAGTCAACAATTGAGTGGAGTCATAAATGGGTGTTTCTGAAAGCGAAAATATCAGTTCGGTGGACGTCGGGGGCAGAAAACCTCGGACTATCATCATTGGCATGGGCCTGTCCGGTGTAGCCATGGGCGTGCGTTTGATGGAGGCGGGCTTTACCGACTTCACAGCCTACGAAAAAGCCGAAGATCTTGGCGGTACCTGGCATTACAACCATTATCCTGGGCTGCGTTGCGACGTGCCCTCTTACTATTACCAGTATAGCTTTTCGCCGGCCACCAACTGGAGCCACCGTTTTTGTGGCGGCCCTGAAATTAAGCAGTACTACATCGATATCACTAAAAAATATAAGTTTCACGATCGCATTAAATTCAACAGCGGCGTCAAGCACGCCGAATACCGTGATGGTCAATGGCACATTGAGTTGGAAAATGGCGATACCGACTCAGCCGATTTCCTCATCGCATCCTGCGGCATTTTGGTGCGGCCAAAGTATCCCGATATTCCTGGCCTGGACGATTTCGCTGGCAAAGTTCTTCATACGGCCCGTTGGGATGACGACCTTGATCTGAAAGATAAAAACGTCGCGGTAATTGGCAATGGATCAACGGGCATTCAGATGATCAAGCCGCTGACCGATATCTGTAAAAAGGTTTATTCCTTCCAGCGCACGCCCCAGTGGATCGTGCCGGTACCCAATCGTAAGTACACGGCGTTTGGCAAAAAACTACAGCAACTATTTCCGCCGCTTTCTAAATTCTACTATTACAGCTTGCGCACGATCATGGAGCGCGTGATGGGTGTTGGTGTTATTCACGACGGTTGGGCACGGCGAAATATCGCCCGGGTCTGCCAGTGGAATTTGAATTCCGTCAAAGATTTTGCATTACGCAAAAAGTTGACGCCTGACTACACACCGATGTGCAAGCGTCTGGTTATGTCATCGGAGTTTTATCCTGCTATACAAAAGCCCAATGCTGAGCTAGTCACTGAAAGTATCGATCGTGTTGAAGCCAATGGCATCGTCACCTCAGATGGCAAGTTGCATGAGTTAGATGTTATTTGTTTGGCGACGGGCTATCACGCAGCAGAGCATATGCTACCGATGACGATGCAAGTTGAGAATGGTCCGAACCTGGCTGATATGTGGAAAGGTGGCCCCCGTGCTTATCGCACCGTCTCTATGCCGGGTTTCCCCAATTTCTTTATGGTGATGGGCCCCAATAGCCCAGTGGGTAATATTTCACTGGCGTCGGTGGCTGAAACGCAATCCAAACACATTGCCAAGTTTATGAAAATGTGGGCAGATGGCAAGTTTCAAACCTTGTCACCGAAGGAGGAAGCCACCGAGCGCTTCAATACCGATATGGTTGAAAACATGAAAGATACCGTCTGGTTAACTGGCTGTGCCAGTTGGTATCTCGATGCAAGCGGTGTGCCGGTATCTTGGCCCTGGACGGCTCATAAATTCAGAGATGACCTGAATAATCCGAAGCTTTACGAATATGAGCTGAATTAGCCGCGCTTCAATTAGTCTCGCTTCAATAAGCCGAGCGCTAAAAACCCCGAAGTCCTTTTAGCAGGCTTCGGGTTTTTTTACGGCCCATGATTTTAGCGAGATTTTATCAACGATCAGGCCAGACCCTCGGCTTTCATCGTCGCCTGAACGGCAGGTCGCGCCATCATTCGGCCGACATAAGCACCAATATTTGGCCAGGGTGATAAATCCATGTTAACGAACTGTGTCCAGCCAAGTACGGTTGTCAGATAGGCGTCGGCAATGGTGAATTGCTCGCCAGTGATATAAGCACCGTTTGCTAATTGCTGATCAATCAGGCCCAGACGCATGGTGACCATATCCTGAGCTGCCTGGCGTTGTTCGTCACTGCTAGCCGGATTAAACATTGGGCCAAAATTTTTGTGTAGCTCAGTAGAAATATAATTCATCATCTCCAGGACGCGGTAACGACCGGAATCACCAACCGGCGGTATTAAATTACTGTCCGGATTATGGTCGGCAATATACTGTAGCAATGTGGCAACTTCAGTGAGGTATTCGCCGTTATCGAGTTGTACGCAGGGCACATAACCTTTGGGGTTAATATCCAGGTAGTTGTCCCCGGATTCAGTGGTTTTTTCACCAAGGTCGACCTTTTCCAGGGCGTAATTGATACCCACTTCATTCATCGCAATGTGGACAGCCATTGAGCAAGCGCCGGGGGCGTAAAATAGTTTCATGGTGATTTTCTCCTTTTGGGTTTGATAGTCTGGTTATCTTTGATAGTGAGCTTAAGCTTTAGTGCCTTTGGCTGGTGGAAATATGCTGGTGGGCTGAGGTTGGTTGAGTGAAGCTCTTGATGTGAACCTGTCCTGGTCGCGCTATGACGCCGAAGTTTGGATCGCAGTAGCAAAGGTAATTCTAAACTCAACCCCGGGATTCTGGTTGACCACATCAATCTGGCCATTCATTGAAGCCACCAACTGATTCACCAGCGCAAGCCCAATACCCGTGCCCACCGTATCCCGAGTTAATTCATTTTCAGATCGGTAAAATAATTTAAAAATCTTGCGCATCTGGCTCTTTTCAATACCCGGGCCGTAATCTCGTACGCTAATCTGGATTCGTCCATCACGCAAGGCCGTGCAATTTATATCAACTTTTTTCGTCGTAGCGTTGGCCGAAAACTTAATGGCGTTATCGACCAGATTGATAATGATTTGCACAAAAGCATCGGCATCTACGTCAACAACCCTTTGGAGAATGTCCGAATCACAGACAATCTCCAGTTCAAATCCGGCATGCTCAATTTGTGAGCTAATTTTTGAGCGAAGTGTATCGACAAGTTGAGCAATTGAGCAGGGTAGTAATTCAAGCTTTAGATCACTACGGGTCATGCGCGCCAGTTGTAGCACGTTATTGATCAGTCGGGACAGCCGTTCACTCTCATCATAGATAAAATCGTAATAAGTGCGTTTCTTGTCCTCGCTTGCCCAGCCTTCGCGAAGCAATTCGCCATACATGCGAATGGAAGTGAGTGGTGTTTTTAATTCATGGCTGACGGCTGAGACAAAGTCCTGTTGTTGGCGTACCAGGTTGATCTGTTTTAAACCGAGCCGATATATTAACAACATACCAAGCGGTAAAATGAGCAGTAGCACAATGGACAGCCAGTTGATGACCTGGGCACCTGGCCCTGCGGGTAAGTTGTTAACGCTAAAGAGCAGCTCCATCTGGTCCAGCGGTGCAGACAGTTGTCGTTGTAGCAGCAAAGAGCCTTCCAGTTCGCTTGCATTACTCAAATAACTGCCTGCGTTAATGCTGCTGAGCACGGTCAGCACATTGCCTCGATAAGCAGTGGTAAGTTCGGTAGTTTTGACCAGGGCGGTTTGAAGAAAATTTTCTGCAACTACAGAGTTTATAAATGGCTCGGCTTCTATCAGCAGTCCCTGTATAGAGCGTTGTCCATCCCGCCAGCCATTTCGATACAGTACAAAATGGCCGGTATCGAGCAGGCTAAGTTGAAAAGCCCCGATTTCGCTTTCGAATATATCGACCGGCGCGCGGCTTGCCACGAGCTGTCGATTTTCTTTCAGTTGATCATCTAAAAAGCTATCCGAAAAACTACCGGCTGCATGTTGCTCGTTACTTTTTTCGGGAGTGAGCAGAGATGGCCTTGGCTGCACCGCTACTTGAGACGGCAAGATATTTTGCTCTTTTCGCAGAGGCCGTTTTGATTTTGCCGGTGCTTCCTGAGGCGCTCGCTTGTTTTCTGTGGCAGATTTTTTCAGCGCTTCCCGTTCGTTCAGAGCCAGTTTCTCTCGATAGCGGTTCTCAAGCTTTAAATCGGATACGCGACCCAATAACTTTGCCCTGCTTGCCTGCAAGCCCTTTGACGCACGCGGCTGGTCTCTTTGCTGCTGTAGCTTATCGAAACCAGATTGGGCACCTACAGCATCGACATCTTGTTCGTCCAGGTAAGATTCGTCACTGCTTGATTCTTCGCTGCTAATACGGGCCTTATCTTTTCGGTCTGGTGACAAGAGGCCATGGACTTTTTCCTCAAGGCTATCGGCCACTTCGGATTCATTCTTTTGGGATCGATTTTTATCTGAGTCGTTCTTCACGATGTCGTTTAAGGCTGCCGAGCCAGGTTTAATCCCCTCTGTGGATTCAACTAGACGGTTATCACTGAGCAGGTTATAGATTTGATCGTTGATGTTTTTTCGGAGGGCTAACTCTTTCTCGCTCAGCCCGTAATTCTGCTGAAGTTTTATTTTTGTGGGTATTGGGTTGGGTAATAGCGGCGTGCTGAAACCACCCAGGTGATCTATCTGGAAATGGCCGATGAGCCCGGGGATAGACGACCTGATCGGATAGTGCGCCAAAGGTGATCGCTGGAGAAAATTAACCTTCGAATCACCGGTGATATTAAGAAAGGTGTATTGCGTAAAGGCCCGTTTATTTTCCGTTTCAATAAGCGTTTTGATTTTTTCATCGATGCGATTAACCAGTTCTTCGGCCATAACACGATGTTGATAAAATGCCTCCCATTTGAGTTGGCTATAAGCCTGATATATCAGAATAGCAGTCGGTATGGCCAGGGCGATAAAAAACAGCCCCATAATGATACCGAATTTATTTTTACTCCAGCTAGCTAACCTGGCGGTACGCATTTAGTCCACCATTAGACGATAGCCAGCGCCGCGCACGGTGAGTAGAAAGTGGGGCTTCGCTGGGTCGAGTTCTATTTTACGGCGGAGCTTGGCGATGTGGATATCTACAGTCCGAGTTTCCAGTTCAAGATTTTTGGCATAACCCCAGACCTTGGTCAACAATTCATCGCGGGGGACGGGCCTGCCTCCGTTGACGCTTAGATACTGCAGCAGATCGATTTCTCGCCGGGTAAATAGCAGGGTTTCGGTACCGCGCATGCCGGATAAGTTCCGGGTATCTACCTGTACGTCTTTACCAAATTCTATTACGTGGGCCGCTTCAATACCGATCCGCGAGCGCCGCAATACCGCCTCAATACGCAACATCAACTGAGCGACAGAAAATGGCTTTGCGACATAATCATCGGCGCCTAATTGTAGACCCTGAATAATATCTTCGTCGCTGGTCTTTGCGGTAAGCATAATAATCGCCAGTTCTTTATCTTCGGCACGGATGCCCGCACAGACTTCAAAACCATCCATCTTTGGCAGCATTACATCCAGCAAAACCAGGTCGTAGTTGCCGCTAAGGGCTTTATCGAGGCCGCTCTGGCCGTCTGCCACCGCCTCGGGTTCATAGCCATGATAGACCAGCGCATCAAGCAGGCCAGTGCGGATCGCGACTTCGTCTTCGACAATTAATATCTGGGCTTTTCGAGGCATTGGCTTAATTGCTGTGTTCGATTACCTGGGTGGTGTTGTTTAGCGGCGTTTTGGTAGCGACAAAGGGTAACAGCTACACGCCGCCGGATAACGTAAATTTTATGTAAATAATCAGATAGAGATTTTACAAGACCCTGTCTATTGCGCTGGCAAGTGACTGCCTAGACTTATTCCTCAGTATTTTCACCAAATGAGGTTAGTCAACATGGCATTAATTAATCGCATCACCCGCTTATTTCGCGCTGACTTGCATTCGATGCTTGACCGAATCGAAGAGCCGGAGGCCCTGCTCAGACAGGCGGTACGCGAGATGGAAGTAGATATCAGTAATGATGAACGTCGTCTTGCATTGTTACAACACGAGCAGGCGCAGTTGAGCCGACGTAGTCAGGACTTAAACGAATCCCTATCTCATCTTGATGATGAACTGGACATTTGTTTTGACTCAAACGAAGAAGGCCTGGCTCGGGGCCTGATCAAACAGAAACTGGAATTAAAATTCACTCAAAAACTCGTTGACGACAAATGTGAGGGCTCGGTTGCCGCTGTCTCTCAACTCAAACAACGTTTGCAGGAAAATCAGGCGCGCCTGGCATCGGTTCAGCAAAAGCTGGAATTGGTCAAGGATGCTGAGTCCCGAAGCAAAGGGCAGTTTGGTGAGGATAGAGAGTACGGCGCTGATTACACAGCTGCACAGGATGCAGTGAGTGACGATGATGTCGAAGTCGCTTTCCTCGGTGAAAAGCAACGGAGGGTGCAGTCATGAAGCAGCGCGGGCTGTTTGAAGGTATTGCTGTCGCACTGCTTGCCAGCATTACAGGCAGTGCCATCTTCGTCATCCTGACCAGCATATTTGCGGGGGCCAGTGTGTTTCGCTTGATAATTGCCGGGCTAGGAATTGCCTATGTCCTGTATCTGCTAAGTCGTAGCCAGGAGCGGGTAGGGCGCCTAACCGTGATCAGCGCCTGGTTAATTGTCGCTGCTTGCGCCTGGTTATTAGCGCCGTCCCTGCTAATTTACATTTCCATTCATATAGTGGCTCTGTGGCTGATTCGCTCTCTGTACTTCTATAGCAGCGTTTTGTCTGCCCTGGCTGATCTTGGTTTAACCGGATTCTCTTTGATCGCCGCCATCTGGGCGTGGTTTAGCTCCGGTAGTTTATTCCTCACTTTCTGGTGTTTCTTTCTTGTTCAGGCGCTATTTGTGCTGATTCCTCGCCAGTGGTTGAAAGCTAGAGGGGATCTCATGCTATCGGCAGATTCGGTCCTCCTTATTGATGATGACGATTTTGAGACGGCTCATGTAACTGCAGAAGCCGCATTACGCAAATTAATTTCCAATCCCCATTAGCCTGTACTTCCGAATAACACTTTTATTAATCAATGTATTCCACCAACAATCGCCCAGGAGGGTAGCAACATGAAACGTAACCCCATTGCAAAAATCGTTGTATTAAGTATTTTTATCATCACCGGTGCAATCGTCGGGTTTTACCCGATGTTTCAAGGTGCCAACGCTAAAGCTATCGCGTTAACAGCCCAAGATACGCCAGCCATACGTATGGAGCGACCCAAAATACAACTGGCTATTTTGCTCGATACTAGTAGTAGCATGAGCGGCTTGATTGACCAGGCTCGCAACCAGCTTTGGCAAGTGGTTAATGAATTTTCAGAATCCACCAAAAATGGCGTGAAACCGCAGCTGGAAGTAGCCGTTTATGAATACGGCAATAGCGGGCTTGCTGGTTTCAGTGGTTACACAAGGCAGGTGACCGGTTTGACCTCAGAGCTTGATCAGGTCTCAGAAGCATTGTTTTCCCTGACCACCAATGGTGGCGACGAATACTGTGGTTACGCCATCGATAAAGCCGTCAAACAGCTAGCGTGGAGCAACTCTGATAATGACATCAAAGCGATTTTTATCGCCGGTAACGAGCCTTTCACTCAGGGGCCGATATCGTTTCGGGAAGCAATAGCAAGCGCACAGGGGAAGGATATTGCCGTTAACACCATTCATGCCGGAACTTACGAAGAAGGTGTACGTTCCGGTTGGGAGCAGGGCGCATTACTCGCTGGTGGCAGTTATATGAGTATTGATTACAACCACCAGGTTGCACATTTCGTGGCACCCCAGGATAAAAAGATTGCAGAATTAAACACCAAACTGAATGAGACCTATATTCCCTACGGCAAAGATGGCGCAGAGAAAGTTCAGCGACAGATTATGCAGGATAAAAAAAGTGATGCGATTTCTCTGGGCTTGTTAGCGAAGCGCGCCAAATCCAAGATCTCTGAAATGTACAGAAACACCAGCTGGGATTTAGTCGACGCTATGGAAGAAGGCGAGGTCGATATTGAAAAGATGGATAAAGATCAACTCCCGAGCGAGATGCGTGCCCTTGATGCCCCCGGCCGAGCAAACTACGTCGCAAATAAAGCCCGTGAGCGTGAAGCAATCAAAAGTGAGATTATGGCCCAAAGTAAGGAGCGTGATGACTATGTGGCCGCCGCTAAGGCCGCTGCACCAGCAAGTAGCGCAACTACCATGAACGATGCTCTGGGAGCCGCTATTCGCAAGCAGGGTGAGCAGAAAGACTATGTGTTTCAGACGCCTGAGAAACTATAAATACTGAACAGTCCACTAAGCGTTCGCTACCATTGCTATCGTTTAGCGGGCGCTTATTTGGTCGGAGTGAGAGGATTTGAACCTCCGGCCCCTGCCTCCCGAAGACAGTGCTCTACCAGGCTGAGCTACACTCCGTTAGTGTCATAATGTGTACCAGATGTTGCGAAGCGGGGTTATTATATCAATGCCTTGAGGCGGCGATGCTGGCTTGTTGGTCAGGCTAAAGAGCATTGCTGCCTGTTTCCTGTAGCAAATTTCCTCAATCGTTCTTTTGCTTGATTAGTTGATCGATTTTAGTTTCTAACTGGGCGATGTGTTGCTCAATAGTATCCAGGCGATGTAGCTGTGCTTCTTCTGCGCTGATAATTTTTTCTTCATCCTGGCGAATAAAGAAGGCGGCAAAACTGGCAGTTAACATCGCAAACAGTCCGATGCCAAACAGGATGATTACGCTAGCTAGTGCTCTGCCCACAGAACTCTCCGGGACTACGTCGCCATAGCCCACAGTGGTCACTGTGACCCAGGCCCACCAGATGCCATCTCGTGGGCTATCGATAGCCGGGTCTAATGCGGCCATCATGATGCCCGATAAAATAATGACAATGACGGTGGCCAGCAAGGTCGCACCGAGTTCATTACGTGACAGCATCTGTCGTACCCGACTGCCGACATGCATAAACAGGGCGAAGATGATGACTAGCCGGAGCAGACGAAACGCGCCGAAATAGAGCGGTAAGCCAAATAGCAGGGGCAGACCAAGCGCGATTATCACCAGGTTGAGCCAATTGGTCTTCAAATAGTACGCGGTATTCTGGACGGCCACTGATAGAACCAGCGTTTCAGCAACAAAAATCCCCCACAACACCAGGTCATAAAACTGCTGTTCAGTTTGGGTTTCATTCCGACTCGACCACCATGACAACAAAATCCACAGCGCGGCTATCAGCAGTGGTACCTCGAATACCATACCAATGCGTCGGGCGACAGGACGCTCGGTAGCGGCGATTCCTGCGGCACCAATATAGCTGCTAAAATTCTGTATATTCATCGCTGGATAGGCCGAGCCACCAGAGTTATTCTGGACTATGATGGCCGATTGGTAATTCCCGGCTCATCACAACTAGACTATCATATTACAATAACGATAACGGCAGGGATGACTCGATAAGCCATTTTTTCCAGCATTGATTCTCCCGACTTCAGGAGTGTTTGTGACCCTTTCCAGCACTGAAAAAATTCGGCAAAAAAAGCAGCGATTTCTAGACCGCGAGCAGTTAATTATCGATACTGCTTTGAACCTGTTGATCGACCGGGGTCTTGAAAAAGTGACTGTGGCGGAAATAGCCAGCAAAGCCGGCATCGGCAAGGGCACTGTGTATAAACATTTTGAAAGTAAAGCCCAGATAATGATGCGGATCATGCTCGACTATCAACGATCCACTGCCGCGAGCTTGAGGGTAGGCATTGAGGCGACTGACAAGGGTAATCCGGGTGCAGTAGTGAAAGCGTATTTTGAGTCGCGTCTGGCCAACCCTGCTTTAGATCGCCTGGTTCAGCAGCTGGAAATTCGATTAGAGGCAGATGCTTCGGTCAGTGATCAAATGGAGCAGTTAATGGATATTCGGCGAAGCTCCGTCAAGAGTATAAATGACATGGTTGAAAAGTTGATTAGTGGGGGCATTCTTGAAGACGTACCACCGCATTACCACTACCTGGCCTGCTGGGCCTTAGCCCAAGGTGCGGTGGATGTGTGTTTTAACCGTGAGTTCGACGATGAACTTGACAGTAAAAAAGGTCTGCTCAAGTTTATTACTGATATTGGCATGACGATGGGTAATAAAGGTCAAATGCGCACCAAAAAGCCGACTCAATGAGCGCAGATTCCCTCGATCAGCTTTACGCTGATTTACTTGATCAACACAGCCAAAGTAGCTCCGGGCTGCCACCGGTTGAGTCATGGAATCCCGACTTGAGCGGCGTTATTGACATTCGCATTGCTCGGGATGGCACCTGGTATCACGAAGGCACGGCGATCACTCGCGCGCCGCTGGTGAAACTTTTTGCCGGTATTTTAAAGCGCGAGGGCAACGATTATTTTTTAGTCACCCCCGTGGAGAAGTGGCAACTGACTGTTGACGATGTGCCGCTTCATGTCATCGATGTCCGCCTTGTAACGCGTGATCAGCAACAGGCGCTATTGTTCACCACGCTGACTGACGACACGGTGTTAGCCAGCACTGAGCACCCGATTCGGGTAACGGTTGATGCAGAAAGTGGCGAGCCTTCGCCCTATTTGATGGTGCGTAATCGTCTTGAAGGGTTGATCAGCCGTGCTGTCTATTACCAGCTGGCGGATATGGTGGAAGAACGCCTGATTGACGATAAACCGGTATATGGGGTGATCAGTATGGGCGCGTTTTTTCCTCTGTCCTGAATCGCTTGCCGAGCCTGGTAAACTCTGGTCAAAAAATTATTCAGAGCACTTATATTGAGACTGCTTACTATTGAAAATACGTTTATTGAGAATACCAATGATCAAATCCTTGCGAATGTTTATAACGATGACAATATTTGGGTTGTCTACGATTATCGGTGGTCTCGGTGCTAATCAGAACGCCGAACCTTCTACGGTAGAGTTAGTTCAGCAATATATTCAACTAGATACGTCTAATCCTCCGGGCATGGAAATTCGTGGTGCGCGCTTTTTTGCCGATATTTTTGAAGCCAGGGGGATCACGTACGAAATGCTTGAGTCCGCACCAGGTCGGGCCAATATCTGGGCTCGACTTGAAGGTGGCGGTGAGCCAGGCGTATTGCTTTTACACCATATGGATGTTGTGCCCGCCGATGCATCACGTTGGCAATACCCACCCTTTGAGGCGAAACTTGTCGATGGACGGGTGCATGGTCGCGGTGCGCTGGATAACAAATCTACCGGCATCTTTCATTTGCAGGCGTTTTTGGCCTTGCACAAAGCCGGTAAACCCCTAAGCCGCGATGTGGTTTTTATGGCCACGTCCGATGAAGAGGCTGGCGGCAAGCAAGGCGTTGGCTGGCTGGTAGAGCATCGCCCCGATGTGTTTGAAGGCATCGGGGCTGTGCTGAATGAGGGTGGTTACGGCGCGCTGCGTGAGGGTAAGTTGAGTTTTGGTATTGAGGTCACTCAGAAGTTACCCCTGTGGTTAAAGATCACCGCGTCGGGAACGCCCGGCCATGGTGCTGTGCCTCGGGAAGATAGTGCGCCCCGGCGGCTGGTTCGCGCGCTAGCGAAGTTGGAACAAATACCGTTTCAGAGACGAGCCGTACCCGCTGCCTCTGACTACTTACGACGCATCGCAAAAGATGCGCCAGAGCCCTGGAATAAACGATTGTTGGTTCCTGATAAACTCGCCGCATCGCAGGCGATGATGGCTGAACTGCAAGCCTATGATCATCGCCTATACGCGCTGCTCATTAACACCTGTGCTTTGACGCGGCTGAAAGGTAGCAGCAAGATCAATGTCGTACCACCCCAGGCAAGTGCCGAGGTCGATTGTCGATTATTACCCGATGAAGACCCCGATAAAATTTTGGCAATAGTTAGTAATGCACTAATCGAAGAGGGGATTTCGGTTGAGGCCACGCTGTCCTTCGGGGCAGGCAGCTCATCGACGGATAACTTTTTATATCAAGCCCTGGAGAAAGTCCTCACCTCACGCTATCCAGAGACACCGATACTACCGAAATTAAATGTCGGCTTTACCGATAGCCATTTTTTTCGTGAGCAGGGTATTGCAGCCTACGGATTTTCACCGCTCATTATGACGAAAAGTGAGACGGGAGGTGTGCATGGCGATAACGAAAGTATATCGCTAGAGAATCTTCAGTTGGGTACTGAACTGACACTAGAAATATTGCGAGAACTTGTTTATCGGTGATGCCTGGTTTTATCTATTAGTTGGCAGTCGTCGGGAATAGATGCCGCCTTCATAAATGGCGGAGGGGCAGGGATTCGAACCCTGGGTGCCTCTCGACACGCTGGTTTTCAAGACCAGTGCATTCGACCACTCTGCCACCCCTCCGAAGAGGCGGAATTATAACGCCACATTTACACCAGACAAGTAAATACGGCGTGATTTTTTCCTTTATTCTTCTAGTTCAGCAGCAACTGGAGCCTCATCACGGCGAGATTGTCGGGGGTCGTTGCTCGGCCGGGTTTGTTCGGCATTGGTATTGACGTCATTATCGGCATTGTAATCGGTATTGTTATCGGCTACAGGTGCCGGTTGGCTGGTATTTAAGGGTTGAGATAGCCCAAGATCAATGGATTGAGATTCGACCTTTAGCTCATCCATCGGTTTCGCTTTATAACGCGGATCATTGGTCGCCCTGACGGGTTCCAGGCTATGGCTTTGGGTCTCGCTAGTAAGGGGCGATTCCGATTCATCAGTGGCTACTGGTTCAGAGGTTTCTACATTAGCTGCGGCCCCAGAGCCTTCAGCAGAAAGCGGAACAGTTGCTTCCGTAGCTGGTTCTACGTCAGCCGGAATTATTTCGGACGCAGCTTCGACTTCTGAGACCCCCTCGATTTCAGGTTCTTGGTTAGTCTTAATTTCAGCTTCCGGTTTGTCCGTTTTGGCTTGATCTGTTGCGGCTTCTGTTGAGGCCTCAATACTCATATCTTGTTGAGTGGGTGTCGGTTCGGATTCTGACTCGCGCTGTCTGTCGTCTGTTGAACGTACTTCGAGTGTTTCGGAACTGATATTCTTAGTCATGCCTTCGGAAACAGATGATTCGAAACTCGAAGCGGGCGTCTCGTCGGTAGTTTGTTCAGGCTTGAACGAATCATCATTACCCGTATCCGCGATTTCGCTGGCAGAGATAGCCGGCTCTGATACTGCACGCTTACTGGAGTCATTCGTAGAGGGCCCGATATCCTCGGCATCCCCAACCGCAGGTTTGCTTGCTTGGGCAGTATCCATCGCCTGGCTATCGGCCGTGGGAATTTGTGGTTGAGTAGTTGCTTGCGATATGCCTGTAACTTGGTTTGTCTCCCCTTGTACCGTTGCTGTGGGGTTTACTGCAGCGTTCTCGATTTGATCATTTTCTGCAGCGGGGGAAACACTGGAGCTTTTGGGCACCGGCTGTCGTTTACGCTGTCGCTTGGGCGCAGCCTTATGTCCATCCGAGCGCTTTTGTAGCTTGTTGGCATTTTCAATGTGAGAGCGACCCTCTTGTTGCTGGCCATTATTGCGACGCGTTGACGGTTCTTTTTTTGTGGCATTTGAACGACTATTTGCCCTTTGCTCGTTAGCTCGACTATCAGCATTATTTTCACGCCGATTATCATTGCTACGAGGGCGGGGCGCTTGCTGTGACCGGTTGCGATCATTATTTCGTTGGCGCGACTGATTATTGCGCTTTTGTTGATCGTTCGATTTTTTGTTCGTTTGTCTTGCCGGCTGAGGGATTTCGGGTGCGGGCGGATTATCACTGCCAAACAGTCCTTTCCATAGACGAATCAGCAAACCGGGTTCGGCAGCATTTTCAGTTTTAGTTGGTGAGGCTTTAGTTTCAGGCCTCGACTTTGGTGCAGGCGCTGGCGCCTGGGGTGGTAAGTTCTGGACAGCAGGTTGTTGCGGGGCTGGTACGGGTTTGGGCTGAATCAGTTCCAGTTTATCTTCGATGGGTGTCGTTGCCACAAGCTCGTAGCTGTATTCGCTGGACGCATCATCCTGGGCACGGATACGTTGAACATCGTAGTGCGGCGTTTCCATTTCTGGATTTGGCAGCACGACAACTTTGGTGTTATTGCGTTGCTCAATCTCGGTTATTTCGCTGCGCTTTTCATTGAGTATAAAAGTCGCGACGGGAACAGGAGTGGTGACGCGAATTTCAGCGCTACTTTCTTTCTGCGCCTCTTCTTCGACCAGGCGTAATATAGCTAGAGCAATAGAACGGGTGCCACGGATCGTGCCCTGACCACTACAACGTGGGCAAACTTTGGAGGTCATTTCTTCCAGAGATGGCCTGAGTCGTTGGCGGGACATTTCCAGTAGGCCAAAGCGGGAAATACGTCCTACCTGTACCCTGGCGCGGTCAATTTCAAGCGCCTTGCGAACGCGATTCTCTACCTCACGCTGGTTTTTATTGGCCAGCATGTCGATAAAGTCAATGACGATAAGTCCGCCGACATCTCTTAGACGTAACTGCCTGGCTATCTCGTCAGCCGCTTCGAGATTGGTTTTATATGCAGTCTCTTCAATATCACTGCCTTTGGTGGCCTTTGAGGAATTGATGTCGATAGACACCAATGCTTCAGTGATATCGATAACGATTGATCCACCGGAAGGTAGCTTCACCTCTCGCTGAAATGCTGTCTCAATTTGATTTTCTATTTGATAACGGTTGAAGAGAGGAATGGAGTCTTCGTAGTGACGGACTCGGCTATGATAACTAGGCATAACTTGCTGAATAAATGCAGACGCTAGCTCAAAAACATTTTTACCATCAACTATCACTTCGCCGATATCGGGGCGTAAATAGTCGCGAATTGCGCGAATAATGACGTTGCTTTCCTGAAACAGAAAGTGAGGGGCTTTTGCCAGCTCGGCTTCGGTCTTAATGGTTTGCCAGAGCTGAGTGAGGTAATCGAGATCCCATTGTAACTCTTCAGTCGATCGACCAATGCCAGCTGTGCGGACAATAACGCCGCTACCGTCGGCAATATTCAGTTGGCGCATGGCGTCGCGTAACTCATTGCGCTCATCGCCTTCTATGCGCCTGGAAATGCCTCCGGCCCTGGGGTTGTTTGGCATTAACACCATGTAACGGCCCGCCAGGCTTATAAAGGTGGTCAGTGCAGCGCCTTTATTGCCGCGCTCCTCTTTTTCTACCTGAACAATAATTTCCTGACCCTCGCGAACCAATTCTCTGATTTTGATACGGCCCTGACCTTCGGCGGGTTTTTTGCCAAAGTATTCGCGAGAAATTTCTTTGAGGGGTAAAAAGCCGTGGCGCTCGGCACCATAATCAACAAAAGCGGCTTCGAGGCTGGCCTCTACGCGGGTGATCTTGCCTTTGTATATATTGGCCTTTTTTTGCTCTCTGGTGCGGTTTTCGATGTCCAGGTCATAGAGTCTCTGACCATCGACTAAAGCGACTCGAAGCTCTTCTGGCTGAGTGGCGTTGATTAGCATTCTTTTCATGTGAATCCTGCATTATGTATCGGACAAACGTCGCGACAATGCTGCAGAAATCTGGCGAGATAGGAGTTGGTTCAAGTAGAGCAGGAATAACTAACGGACAAAAACAAATTAAAATACTGAGCTGCTTGTCTGATTAGTTTGGTTTCTGCCCTCATTTTGTATGCATTTTTTGAGTGCTTATTTCTATTGAGTTTATTAAGTTGCTTGAGTAGCGCGTTGCTTGCTTAATAAACTGTTTCAATAATTTCCACACTCTCAATATTGCAATTTACCTTGAACCGATATTGAACTAATAATGGTCATTAGCAAAGATACTTTAAATGACTGCCTTAGCGACGTATTAGACATGACAACTGTGTAATGCCATCCCAGATTATATAATTGCCGGGATAAATACTGGGCTGTGCTTAATATGGTTATTACCCATTACAACTTCTGCCCAATATAATTTCTGTATTTTTCTCGAATTAATTAGCTGCGGTAGATGAATTATCGCAGCTAATTAATTCGACCACGTTCTACGCCGATTGGCGTCGCCTTAGTCTGAACTTTGCTAAATTTATTATTACCTTTCTTTTTATCCTAAAATCTCAAATTTCTATGCAGCTGTCGCATCTATTTGACGCAGTGACTAAAAGTGTCAGCTATTAACTTTATAGCTTTGTCGTTAGCAAACACCTGAATTTTCATTTTGTTTGGTTGATCCTGGTTTGTCTGTCTAAAAGTTTATCCGTCAGGCCAAAACTTCTTATAACGCTTGGCCGACAAAATTCTGTCAATATTGTCAGTACATCCGCAGCTTTTGCAATAAGTACACCGATCCTGCTGACTGGTGTAAATAGTCTTTGGTACTGACTCCAATGGTCGACCTGTTTGGCGACTGGCGGAATATAACAAAAATCACTAAGTCGTTCAATCGTGGGCACAAATTTTAGCGAGTTGATAGAATATCGCGTTTTTGTATAAGCAGGTTTATAGAAGCGAGGGTGCTAGTGCGCAGCGAAGTGATGCAGCAAGTTCGGCAGCTGACCATTAATGCAGATCAGGCGGGCCAGCGGATCGATAATTATCTGCTTGCCCTGCTAAAAGGTGTACCCAGGTCACGCATTTATCGTCTGTTGCGTAAGGGTGAAGTACGGGTTAATAAGGGGCGAATACGGCCTGAATACCGTCTGTTAGAAGATGATGTGGTCCGAGTTCCACCAATCAGAGTGGCAGAGCGAGAGGCGGTTGCGCCTGGGCGAAGTCTGCGGAAGATGCTGGCCAACAACATCCTGTTCGAGGACAAAACCTGTCTGGTGCTCAATAAACCGGCCGGGATTGCTGTGCATGGTGGTAGCGGCATCAACCTGGGCGTTATTGAGGCGTTGCGGGCCATGCGCCCTGAGGAGTTGCGTCTGGAGCTAGTCCATCGCCTTGACCGGGATACCTCTGGTTGTTTATTAGTTGCCCGAAATAGAGCATCGCTGCGAGATTTGCAGGCGCAAATGCGTGAGCGCACCATCGGCAAGCGCTATCTAGCGTTGGTAAAAGGGCAATGGCCAAAGGACCTTCGTGAGGTTAATGCGCCGTTACGTAAACATACCCTTCAGTCTGGTGAGCGCATGGTGCGTGCAGACAAAGCGGGTAAGCGTGCTTTAACTCGTTTTAAAATCGTAGAGTACTTTGATAATGCCACGCTGATCGAAGCAACGCTCGACACTGGGCGAACGCATCAGATTAGAGTGCATTGTCAGCTGGCTGGACACCCTTTGGCAGGCGATCCAAAGTATGGTGATGATGTTTTTAACCAGATATTAAAGACTCAGGGGCTCAAACGTTTATTCCTGCATGCCTGTGAACTGGAATTCCGTTTGGCGGCGAGAGAGGAAATCGTCAAGGCTCAGGCGCCGCTGCCAGACGATTTGCAGTATTTACTCAGCCAGTTAACCTAATTGTGACGCCCTCCATGTTGATTTTTGACTGGGATGGCACCTTGTGTGATTCCCTGGCGCGTATCGTCCAGTGTTTGCAACTGGCGGCGGCAGATAGCGGCATGTCGGCCCCGGGCCGGAAGCAGGCTCAGGAGATTATTGGCTTAGGTTTGGATGATGTCTTCGAAAAGCTGTTTCCCAACAGCTCAACACTACAATTGAAAGATTTGCGCGATAATTATGTCCAGCATTTCCTCCGTGAGGATGCTGAGCCATCGCCGCTTTATCCTGGTGTCGAGCAAACTCTGGAGGATTTGAAAAATCAGGGCTTCGTGCTGGCAGTGGCGACTGGTAAAAGCCGGGCGGGACTGGACAGGGTGCTGGCGGCACTTGGCATGGCAGATTTCTTTAATAGCAGCCGGTGTGCGGATGAGACCGCATCAAAGCCGAATCCCTTAATGCTGCAATCGCTGTTGGAGGAGCAAAGCCTGTTGCCACACCAGGCGCTGATGGTGGGCGATACGACTTTTGATATGGAAATGGCTCAACGCTCCGGTATGCCTCGTGTTGCGGTTAGCTACGGTGCCCATGACCTTGAGCGTTTAATGACTTATGATCCGATTGCCCATCTGGACGCATTTGGTGATATCCGTAAATATATATAAAAAACAATGGGATAATGATTATAGTTAATCTATATTATCGAAAATATTGTAACCTTGTTCCAGCAACATCCGGCATAACTTAATCATCGGTAAACCAATAATAGCTGTCGGATCATCACTGCTTATTTTGTCAAACAGGGCGATGCCGAGCCCCTCAGCTTTAACACTTCCCGCGCAGTCATAGGGTTGCTCGGCCAGTAGATATTGATCGATTTCTGTATTCGATAAGTTGCGGAAATGAACCTCGGTAGCGATAACTGCGCAGCTGTAGCTATCCAGCAAACTATTGTGAACGCAGACAGCTGATAGAAATTCGACAGTCTGCCCAGAAAAATTTAAGAGCTGAGCCACGGCGGCATCGTGGGTGCCCGGTTTATTGATCAGGCTGTTGTCGTGACAGGCGATCTGGTCGGAACCAATAATCAGGTGGTTGGGGTGGGATTGACTAAGCGCAGCAGCTTTTTCCCGAGCTAATCTCAGGGCTGTTTCGGCTGGCATCTCATTGGGTCGGGGAGTTTCGTCAATATTCGGTGTATGACAGCTAAAAGGCACTTTTAATCGAGCCATCAATGCCCTGCGATAAGGTGAGGATGAAGCGAGCACAAGTTGCATAGGTTGGCTGTTGGGCAGACTAGGATCTGGAGTCAACAGTTTAGCTGTTTTCGACGACAATTTTTCTTCCGCTGATGGCTATTTTTCTTTGACAGATCAAGGTCATATCCCTAGAATTGCGCGCCTATGTCAGAACCCTCGTCTGCAATGCAGCAACGCCCTGTCTTACCCCAGTCGGTAACACCGCTGAAATTAGTCGGGCAGGGCACCACTTTGACGGGGGTGGTGCCGTCAAAAAGGTTAGGCCGGTTAGCAGAGTTGGTCGTCTCTATTGACGAGCCGGTTGCGGCAAATCTCGAATTTTACGCCGATGAGTCAGGTTATCCTGTTGTTCGTGGTAATGTGACAACGCTGGTTTGCGTGGTCTGTCAGCGTTGCCTGCAAGCAATGCCCCAGAAAGTTTCAGCAGAGGTGGCCTGGATTATTGTTGTTGATGAAGATCAGATTAAATCACTGCCGAAGCGTTACGAGCCGTGGCTGCTTGATGACAGTGAAAGTGATTTACACAGGATTATTGAAGAAGAACTTTTGCTAGCCTTGCCCATTGTCAGCTATCACCCGCTAGATCAATGTGAGGGCCACGAAACATTCTCTACCGGCGAAATGGTAGGAGAAGTAGATAGAAAACCCAGCCCATTCGATGTATTGCAGGAATTGAAGCTTAAAAGTTAGTCGCATTCCTGATATTGATTTGGTTGTTTTTATTTATAGATTAGTAGGGTATTAAACAAATATTTAGCGCGTTCATTTAGCCAAGTTCATTTAGTAAGTAAATGAATCGCAATTAAGTCTAAACTTGCGATAGTGACCAGAGGAGAAAACCATGGCCGTACAAAAGAGCCGCAAAACCCGATCAAGACGTGGCATGCGCCGCTCCCACGACGCCCTGGGTTCGGGCGCTACGCTGTCTGTCGATCAGGTTAGTGGCGAGAAACATCTTCGCCATCATGTCACCGCAGATGGCTTTTATCGCGGCCAGAAAGTCGTTGAGAGTGATAACGACGACTAATCTATCTGGACTAAGCCTTTTTGGAAAGCCGCCTGCAACTTGCCTTAGATGCGATGGGTGGGGATGAAGGGCCAAAGGTCGTTATCCCTGCAGCGATTCAATACCTGAGAGAAAACCCGGATGTTGAATTAACCCTGTACGGCCAGCAAGACGAATTACTCAAGCACCTGCCCGGCCACGATCCTGCCGGTATCGACCGATGCCGGGTCAAATATAGCAGCCAATCTGTCACTGATGATGAATCTGCCTCTTCCGCGCTAAGGCATAAGCGGGATTCATCCATGTGGCTTGCAATTAAGGCGGTTGCCGAGAGCGATGCTGATGCCTGTATTAGCGGTGGTAACACCGGGGCGCTGATGGCCATGGGTTTAGCCTTGTTAGGCAGCCATAAAGATGTTGATCGTCCAGCTATCTGTACCGCGTTACCGACCAAAAATGGCGGCTGCTATGTGCTGGATATGGGCGCTAATGTTGATTGTGCCGCAACACAACTGCAGCAATTTGCGTTAATGGCGACAGCGCTGGTAAAGGGGATCGAAGGTATCGTAGTGCCGACGGTTGCCCTGCTCAATATCGGTAAAGAATCGATCAAGGGTAACAAGCTGGTTAAAGAATCTGCGCAGCTGTTGAGTGGCGATTCACGAATAAACTACGTCGGTTTTATTGAAGCGGATGAACTTCTTAAAGGTGAGGTCGATATTGTCGTTTGCGATGGCTTTATCGGTAATATCCTATTAAAAGCCAGCGAGGGTGCGGCCAGAATGATTTTGGGCGAGTTGGCTGGTTTTGCAACAGCGAGTGAAACTAAAGGTGCGGCGCTCGGCAACGACACTGAGCAGTCGATTATCCGCGAGCTGAAAAATACCTATAGCCCAGCTGCTTATAACGGTGCAATTTTACTTGGGCTTAATAATGTGGTGATAAAAAGCCACGGTAGTGCTGACCAACGTGCTTATGTAAGCGCTCTCGGGCGAGCGGCTCGATCGGCTGCAGCAAATATCCCTGAACGCATTGCCGGCTACCTTGAAAAACAATCTCGCTGAGTCTAACGTTGGACTGAATTGATTGTTACTTCCGCGGTGGGACGAACAAGGTGCTCAACTCTAATTTTGAACCTCGTGATATTAAACTCTGCAATGCAAACCATTAACAACAATAGAGATATCTATGTCAGCAAATAACAAGCTTGCCTTCGTATTTCCGGGGCAGGGGTCACAGAAGATCGGTATGTTGGCTGATCTTGCACAGCAAAATCCGGTCATTGAAAAGACCTTTAAGCAGGCCAGCGAAGTGCTTGCTTATGACGTTTGGGACATGGTCCAACACGGAAGCCAGGAAGAGATTAATCTAACGGAAAAAACCCAACCCATTCTGTTGACCGCCAGTGTTGCGATGTGGCGAGCCTGGGAAGCTAAGCAAGGCGTCCAGCCGTCTATATTGGCAGGCCACAGCCTCGGTGAATGGTCTGCGCTGGTATGTGCCGGTGTTATCGATTTTGCCGATGCCGTCAAACTGGTCCAGCTGCGTGGTGCCTATATGCAGGAAGCGGTACCAAGTGGTCTTGGCGCGATGGCGGCCATAATTGGCCTCGATGACGCGGCGATAAGTCATAGCTGTGAGCAAGCAGCGCAGGATGAGGAGGTAGCTGGGGTCAATTTCAATGCGCCCGGTCAGGTGGTGATTGCTGGTAATAGCGCGGCAGTGGATCGAGCCATTGAGCTTTGTAAGGAAGCGGGTGCAAAGCGCGCCTTACCATTGGCGGTAAGTGCGCCATTTCATACCAGATTAATGAAGCCCGCAGCAGACCGGTTAGCGGTGGACCTCGCTGTTGTTACTTTTCATCAACCGCAAATACCTGTTGTACAAAATGTTCATGGCAAAATTGAAAAAGATCCAGAATTGATCCGCACCTTAGTGATTGAGCAAATCTATAGTCCGGTTCGATGGGTGGATTGCGTGAAGATGCTGATAAGTGAAGGTGCGGATACGACCGTCGAGTGCGGCCCAGGCAAGGTTTTATGTGGTTTGAATAGGCGCATCGATAAAAGCTTGCAACTATTATCAAGCGATACGCCAGACAGCCTTGAAGATGCTATCAAAGCCGTTGCGGTACAAGCATAGGTAACGGCTGTTGATAGAGGGCAGTAATCTAGTCAAATGAAAGCAAAAACCATGAAGAGAGAAAACTATGAGCTTAGAAGGAAAAGTCGCTTTGGTCAGCGGCGCGAGCAGAGGCATCGGCGCTGCAATAGCTGATACTCTGGGGGCTGCCGGGGCGATAGTGGTAGGCACCGCAACCTCAGAGGAGGGCGCTGAACGTATTACTCAGCGCTTTTCTGAGAAAAATATTACCGGCTGCGGGATGCGTTTAGACGTAGCCAATGGCGATGATATTAAGGCGGTGATTAGTGCGATCAATGATAAATATGGCGCGCCGCTGATACTGGTCAACAATGCCGGTATTACCCGCGATAATTTATTAATGCGCATGAAAGATGATGAGTGGGGTGCCGTACTGGATACTAACCTGACCGGCATTTTCAGATTATGCAAAGCCTGCGTGAAAGGGATGACTAAAGCTCGCTGGGGCCGGATTATCAATATTAGCTCGGTGGTGGGCTCAATGGGTAATGCCGGGCAGACCAACTACGCAGCCACCAAAGCGGGGGTGGCGGGTTTTGGTCGTTCTCTGGCGAAAGAAATTGGCTCCAGGAACATCACCGTGAATACCGTCGCGCCCGGCTTTATCGATACCGATATGACCCGAGAACTGGATGAAGCCAATCGTGATGCGATGTTGGCTAATATACCTTTGGCCCGCTTTGGTCAGCCCGAAGAGATCGCAACTGTAGTAGCTTTCCTGGCTGACGATGGGGGTGCCTATATCACCGGCGAGACCATCGAGGTGAATGGTGGCATGTACATGAATTGAGTTACTAAAGAGTGGCTTTTGAGGCCGTGATAAAAACGGTTACGTATTAAAGTTTTTCAGGTAAAATGCGCGACCAGGTTGATCGGGAAGTGGTATAAAATCATAAATGAGCTGCTTGAATCGGGAAATAAAGCCCCTGGATAATTAGGTAGGCAGTACGTTTCAACTTGATTACGATGAATTGAACTTAGTATTTGAAGAGATATTGGGCTAGGCCGTTTAACTACATATTAGAAACAGCAACTTGAACAAAACCTCTATTTAAGGAGAACTGATTGCCATGAGCAACATTGAAGAACGCGTTTTAAAAATGGTTGCCGAGCAACTGGGTGTCAAAGAAGAAGATGTGAAGCCAGATTCTTCTTTTGTCGATGATTTGGGCGCTGATTCCCTCGACACCGTAGAACTGATCATGGCTCTCGAAGAAGAATTTGATACTGAAATACCCGATGAAGAAGCTGAAAAACTAGCCTCTGTTCAGGATGCCATTAACTACATTAAGAGCAACTTGAGCTAAGCCCGCACACTCAACAAGCCCGCACACCTAAGCTAAGCCCACACTATGTCAGGCCACCTGATCTAAACAGGTGGGCTGTTTTATTTTTGGCCTACTTGTATTAGCCTACCTGCCTTCCTGGTCAGGTGCCGCGCTACGATTATCAATCCTGTTTTTGTGTTCTGTTGGTATGGTTGCTATCAGCCAGCGAGTGCCCGCTTATGACGGGTAATACGTATCTCGACGGTAAGCTCTGCCAGAATATTCTCGCTGATGATCGTGGCTTTGTTTATGGGCACGGTCTTTTTGAGACAATGCGTCTTTGGCAGGGAACGCTGCCTCTGCTCGATCGACATTTAACGCGACTGGCAAGCGGTGCTAAAAGGCTAGTTATTCCCTGCAACGTTGAAGCGTTGAAGGTGCAACTAGGGGATATCCTGCCAAAATTTGCCGGTGAGGGCTTGGTCAAACTGATATTGACTGCAGGCGATGCTCCCCGAGGTTATCGTTATCATCCCGCCGACAGCGAATCAAAGCCGCGCTGCCTGGTTCAATATTTCGAACCTGTTGTAGGCGTCGAGAATATCACTCTACAGTTGTGTCAATACCGCTTGCCCCATAACCCAGCGCTGGCGGGTGTCAAGCATTTAAACCGTTTGGATCAGGTGATAGCAGCAATGGAGTTACCCTCCAGTTGTGATGGCCTGTTACTAGACCAATCCGGCCAGGTAGTCGAAGCCCTGAGTAGTAATATCTTCCTGTTATACCAGGATCAATGGTTGACGCCATCTCTGGATAGTTGCGGAGTAGCTGGCGTGATGCGGGACTTATTAGTTGCGCAGCTTATGCCCGCTTTGGGTATAAAACCAAAAATTACGGATATTAGTCTCGGTATATTAGGCGACGCTGATGAGGTTTTTATTTGCAATGCGGTAAACGGTATAACGCCTGTGGCGGAGGTGGTCGGATCTGAAGGCCGCGGCACAATGTATAAACCGACTCCTACGCGCTTTGAGAATCAAACCTCACTTATCAGCGCTGAACTTGCGAGGCAATACTCATGCTTCGCAAAATAATAATTATGTCGTTGAGCGCAGTCATCGCCGTGGTTGTGGTGGCCACACTGTTAATCTTGAGCTGGTATCAAGAGGTTATATCACAACCATTGTTGGTAGCTGAAGATGGTTATGAATTGAAAGTGGAAGGTGGTATGGGACTTAATTTGTTGGCAGGCCACCTGGTGGACCAGGGCATCATTGCCTCAGCATTGCCGCTTAAAATTTATGCTCGCCTGTCCGGGTTTGACGATATCAAGGCGGGAGATTATTTGTTGAGCAAGGGCGAAACCCTGGTCAGCCTGGTCGACAAATTAACCCGAGGTGCGGTTCGACAGTACACCGTGACATTTCCAGAGGGTTGGACTTTGGCCCAATGGCGCCTGGTTTTAGCAGAGACGAGTAACCTGCAGCAGACCATTACAGAGTATAGCGCCGCCGATATAGCAAATAGTTTGAGTATCGAAAACGCTAATCCCGAAGGCTGGTTTGCGCCCGATACCTACATGTATCGATCGGGCGATAGTGATTTGTCGATATTAAATCGGGCTCATCAAGCCATGGTCGATATGCTGGCGGAATCATGGCCAGCGCGGCAAAAAGATTTGCCCTATGAGAGCCCCTACCAAGCACTGGTTATGGCCTCTATCATAGAAAAGGAAACCGGAGCAGCGGAAGAGAGGAGCCAGATCGCGGGGGTATTTGTTCGGCGTTTAGAAAAAGGGATGCTTTTGCAAACCGATCCAACCGTTATTTATGGCCTTGGCGCAGCGTTTAGAGGCGATCTAACTCGACAGCATTTGCGCAGGCCTTCACCTTATAATACCTACATGAATAGAGGGCTACCGCCCACGCCAATAGCAAACTCCGGCGCCGAAGCCCTCCATGCTGCCTTGCATCCGGCGCCTGGGAAAGCGTTATATTTTGTCGCGAGAGGCGATGGCCGACATTATTTTTCCGCTACTTTAGATGAACATAACAAGGCGGTGCGTAAATACCAGGTGAATAAGCGGACCAAAACTTATCGATCTACTCCGTTAGCAAAATGAAACGCGGTTCAAACTGCGAATAACCGGTCAAACAAGTGGACAAACAAGGCTGATGCGAATTTTTAATGAAAGGTAAGTTTATTACACTTGAAGGCACCGAGGGTGTTGGTAAGAGCACTAATATCGCCTGCATTGAACAATGGCTGGTCGCTCGAGGTATTGAATTTATTAGCACAAGAGAGCCGGGTGGCACGGAGCTAGGTGAGGAAATTCGCGGCTTATTGCTCGACCATCGCAGTGCTTCAGTAGATATAATGACTGAGTTGTTATTGATGTTTGCGGCCAGAGCACAACATCTGTATGAGAAAATCCTTCCCGCGCTGAATAAGGGAACCTGGGTGCTGTGTGATCGTTTTACGGATGCGACATTTGCCTATCAAGGTGGTGGTCGCGGGGTAGACACTGAGTTGATACAAACGCTGGCAAATCTTGTGCATAAGGAATTACAACCAGATTTGACCCTGTTACTAGATATCGAACCTCAAATTGGGCTTTCCCGAGTCGCCCAGCGAGGCGACCCCGACCGGTTTGAAATGGAAGAATTGGCTTTTTTTGAACGGGTTCGCCAGGGCTATCACCAACAACTTGCCGAACAACCTGAGCGTTATCGCTTAATTGATGCGTCGCATAGCCCTGATGATGTCGCGGGAGCCATTCACCGCGTGCTAGATAAATTTGCTGAGCAGCTAGTCTGAGCAGCTTGGCCATACTTTATTTTGATAATATTTCGACCGTACTTTGACCGTACTTTGACCGTACTTCGACTAAAGTTTGACTGAATTCCGACAAAGGCCATGAACGAACCTTCTCAGCCCTACATTCCCTATCCGTGGCAAAACCAGCAGTGGCAGGTTTTTCAAAGCTTGATGTCAGCTGACAAATTACCCCACGCAGTGTTAATCAGTGGCCCAACGGATGTGGGTAAAACCCATTTTTCTGTGGCCCTTGCAGCCAGAATGCTTTGTCAGGCTCCCATTGATGACTTTGCGTGCATGTCCTGTAAAGATTGCCAATTGGTTAAAGCTGGCTCCCATCCGGACCTTTTACTTGTCGAGCCGGAACAAAAAGGTAAGGCAATATCTGTCGACGCAATACGAAATTTGGCTGGGTTCGCCAGTCAAACAGCGCTGCTGGGGGGCTGGCGTGTGGTGCTGGTCAGCCCCGTGGGTGCCATGACTCACAATGCAGCAAACGCGTTACTAAAAACACTCGAGGAGCCAGGTAAATCGACATTGCTGATTTTGGTGGATCATCAGCAAAACGAATTATTAGCGACTATCCGCAGCCGTTGTCAATTATTTTTATTTCCAATCCCAAACGGGGCGCTGTCACTGGAATGGTTGCGTGATAACGTTGGCGATGGCGTAGAAGATTACGAGGCGCTATTGGAGACAGCCGGTCGACGACCATTACGAGCGGTGAGTATTGCTAAAGAAGGCGCGTTAGAGCAAATCAACCAGGTTAAACAAATGCTGGCCGACGTGGCGGGCGGACTTCTGTCACCGGTTCAGGCAGCGGAGCAATCCAAGGCCATCCCAGCCATCGAATTAGTGGAATGGATGCTGACCTGGCACAGTAAAAGGTTATTAGATGTTGGTAAAGAAAACGGACAGCCTGCTCGAACACATTTTGTTTTTCTGGATCAATTGCTTTTTGCCAGAAAGTTGTTGCAGAGTAAGACCAATCCAAACCCTCAATTATTGACTGAAGAACTGTTGTTTGGCTGGCAAAAGGTGGGGCCGTGACCTATGCAGCTCCAGTCAGGGTAGTTGTGTTATCATTCCGTGATCGTGCGGATACTCCTTGCTTCAGGTGACATTAGTGAAAAATAGCGGTAATGGGATTCGAAGCGGAATACTTAACGTGACGCTAAATGATTTGGAAGAACTGTATTCCTGCTACATGCCATTTTTAAAGAACAGTGGTTTGTTTATCCCGACTCGAAAGCAGTTTTCTTTGGGAGATGATGTTTTCATCTTGCTGGAGTTGATGGATGAGCCGGAAAAGATTCCATTGGCAGGCAAAATTGTCTGGATTAGTCCCGCAGGTAGTTCAGGGCATCGCAGGCAGGGCGTTGGCATTGAGTTTCCAGAGGATAATAGTGAAATGCTGGTGAACAAAATAGAAACGCATCTTGCGGGATTGCTGTCGAGTGATCGACCAACTTATACCCTGTAATCTATCTTGCCTGATGTGAATTGGGTATGACCTGGTTTCGATCTGACCCTGAACTTTTGATCTGATACAGAACTTTTGATCTGATCCAGAACCTCTAACCTGTCCCCGAATCCTGACCCCAAAATAGTTGAATAGCATTGCTGGTTGATTCCCATTGTCACCTCGATCATCTGGATTTATCACCCTATAATGGCTCAATCGAAGCACTTATAAATGCCTGCCGTGAGCACGGCGTCACGCGTTTTTTATCTGTTGCTACGACACTTAAATCAGCTCAATCTCTGCAAGACCTGGTCGGACAGTTTCCCAATGTTTATACCTCGGTTGGCGTCCATCCTTTACAGTCCGAAGCGCAACCGATTCCGGATGCTAATGAGCTCAAGGCGCTGGCGAGTTCAAACCATGTTATTGGCATTGGCGAAACGGGGCTTGATAAATATTACAGCGCAGATACTCTTGCCTGGCAGGAGGAGAGCTTTATTATTCACGCTCAGGTGGCCCGGCAATTAGCCAAACCATTGATTGTCCATAGCCGCGAAGCACAGGCTGAAACGCTAGCTATTTTGCGAGACCATGTGGACACTGATGCTGCAGGTATTTTGCACTGTTTCACTGAGAGTTGGGATATGGCCAAAGCGGTACTGGATTTAAACTTTTTTATTTCTATCTCTGGAATCGTAACCTTTGGCAATGCCGAGTCTTTGCGGGAGACGGTTAAAAAAATTCCCCTAGACCGCTTGTTGATCGAGACAGACTCCCCCTGGTTGGCACCCGTGCCTCACCGGGGCAAACAGAATGAACCACGTTATTTAATGGCCGTGGCTGAATGCGTTGCGCAACTTAAAAACATTTCCGTTGGGGAGCTCGCGGCGATCACCAGCGCCAATTTTGATCGCTTGTTTAAGCTGTCCGGCGATAAACCGGCCGCAATCTAACCTAGATTAAAACGACAGGATCCAACACGTGCAAAAACGCCTGGAAATCATGCTTGAGATGCAGGAAGTAATGAACATCAGGGTGCATCCTGATTGGCGATCCCAGGGGTTTCAGTGGTATCGAGCTATCTGGGTAGAATGTGCGGAATTGCTCGACCACTATGGCTGGAAGTGGTGGAAAAAGCAGGATCCTGATATGGAACAGGTTAAGCTGGAACTGGTCGACATATGGCATTTTGGCATGAGCCAATTGTTATTAAACGAAACAAACCATGAGCGGCTATCAAATCACCTGGCTGCTGAATTATTGAACACAAAAAAAGCTCAGGATTTCCGCGAAGATCTTGAAGTTTTTGCGCTGGATACGCTTCGAAGCCGTGTATTTGATGTCGGTAAATTTGGTCTGCTATTAGCGGGTGCCGGGCTAGGTTTTGACGAGTTATATCGACGTTATATTGGCAAAAATGTGCTTAATTTTTTTCGCCAGGATCACGGTTATCAAGATGGCAGCTATCACAAAGACTGGGCGGGCCGCGAAGATAACGAGCATCTGGTAGAGCTGGCTCTGGATCTGGATGCCAATGATCCTGATTTCAAAGATAATCTTTACGCAGCCCTGGCTCAGCGTTATCAGGCGTCGGTGGCTTAACACCTTAAGCTCAACCCTGTTTAGCATGGTGAAATTCACCATAAATTCCGTATAATGGCCGCCGTTCAATTTCCACATTTCCCACCTAAAATTTGGAGTTATTTGTGAAATCACCTGTACGTGTTGTTGTAACCGGGGCCGCCGGGCAGATCAGCTATTCTCTTTTATTTCGTATTGCCGCTGGTGAAATGCTGGGTTTGGATCAGCCCGTTATCCTGCAAATGCTGGAAATAACGCCAGCGCTGGAAGCGCTAAAGGGTGCCGCCATGGAGCTGGACGATTGTGCCTTCCCTTTGTTGGCGGGCATGGTTTGTACCGATGATGCCAATGTTGCCTTCAAAGACGCCGATTACGCTTTGTTAGTGGGCGCACGTCCCCGGGGGCCAGGTATGGAGCGGAAAGACCTGCTTGAAGCCAACGCCGCGATTTTTTCCGCCCAGGGTAAGGCTATTAACGATAATGCCAGTAAAGGCATTAAAGTTTTGGTTGTGGGTAATCCTGCGAACACCAATTCATTGATTGCTCAACGTAACGCGCCGGGTATAGACCCTCGTCAGTTCACCGCTATGACTCGTCTTGATCATAATCGCGCCATGACTCAACTGGCACAAAAAACCGGCACCACCATTCACAACGTCAGCAATATGACTATTTGGGGCAACCACTCGGCGACGCAATATCCCGACTTATATCACGCTAAAGTGTCCGGCGAGATAGCCAGCGATAAGGTGGAGCAAAACTGGTATGAAGAAGAATTTATCCCAACCGTTCAACAACGGGGCGCAGCAATTATTACCGCGCGAGGTGCATCCAGCGCCGCCTCCGCAGCTAACGCAGCTATTGGTCATATGCGCACCTGGGTGATGGGCACTGAGCCGGACAACTGGACCAGCATGGGTGTCTATAGTGACGGCAGTTACGGTATTACTGAGGGCCTGATTTATTCATTCCCCTGCGTTTGCAAAGATGGTGACTGGGAAATTGTCCAGGGTTTGGAGATAAATGATTTTTCTCGTGGCAAAATGCAGGCCACCGAGCAGGAACTCACTGAGGAACGGGATGCGGTGCAACACTTGCTTCCCTAGTTGCTAGTCGGGCATTGTGTACAGTACATTGCGTATTAGTAGTAGAGTAAAAGGCAGAGGAGGGCTGACATGGCATTTCCCAAGATCGGTAATATCGCACCGGCATTTAAACTCAAAAATCAGCGGGAAGAACAGATAGCACTAAAAGATTTTCGCGGTAAAAAAAATGTAGTTCTGTATTTTTACCCCAAGGCACAAACACCAGGTTGTATTGTTCAGGCTTGTGGTATTCGTGACTCACGAAAAGCGTTTGAAAAACTTGATACGGTAGTCCTGGGAATAAGCCCTGATCCGGTTAAAAAATTGGTTAACTTTGAAACCAAGCAATCGTTAAATTTTGATCTGTTGTCTGACGAGGGCCATGCTATTGCCGACAAATACGGCACCTGGGATTTAAAGAAATTTATGGGTCGCGAATTTATGGGCATATTACGCACGACCTTTATTATCGGTAAGGATGGTCGATTAAAACATGTAATGAATAAGGTGAAGACAAAAAGTCATCATCAGGATGCTCAGGACTGGATCGTCGAAAACCTGGCTTGAATTGGTCACGTAGATTTCCCAACCTCAATTGGGGTCGGGAAACCGGTAGCTTTTCCTCCCCTTTTTAAAATGTTCAATAATTAATTTTCAGGAAAGAGGCACGTCTATGTCATTTTTTATTCCATCCGCTCTGGCAGCTCCGGCTGCAGCAGCTGGCGAACCGAATCCGCTCATCACTATTGTTATGTTTGGCGGATTGTTTCTATTTATGTACCTGATGATTATTCGCCCGCAGCGTAAACGCCAAAAGGAGCACAAGTCTCTGGTCGAGAATTTAACCAAGGGCGATGAAGTGGTTACCAACAGCGGTATTCTGGGCAAGATAGCCAAACTCGAAGGCGAATACTTGGTGCTCGAAGTATCTGACACAGTAGAGTTAAAGTTCCAACGTTCTGCTATCCATGCAGTTTTACCGAAGGGAACGATCAAAGCGATATGATTTAGGACCTTATGACTGGCTGTCATAATTTTAAAGGTCTTGATTGTAAGACTGCGGTAATTTTTTGGGCGATCAAGCTTTGGGCGATTAAGTTTTGGTCATTGATCGAAAAAGCCAGTAACCTGTCAGCATCGACCATATTTGAAGGGAGGTGCAGATGACAGAAATCGAATATCCTCCTCGCTTGTCACTGGCCCGCCTGCCAACACCTTTGCAGCCGTTGGATAGGCTCTCTGAAAAACTCGGCGGTCCCAGAATCTGGGTTAAGCGAGACGACCTCACCGATTGCGCAATCAGCGGCAATAAAATACGTAAGCTAGAGTTCACACTGGCCCGGGCGAGAGAGCAAGGTTGCGATACCCTCATTACCTGTGGCGGCGTGCAGTCGAACCATTGCCGGGCGACCGCGTTACTCGGCGCGCAACTGGGCCTGCAAGTGCATCTTATCCTTCGGCAGGACGATCTGGGCTCCAGCCGTTCACTCGATGCCGCAGAAGCTGCCAAAGATGGTAATTTGTTTCTGGATTACCTGGCCGGCGCCAAGATTTCTCTGTACGAAAAGAAAGCATTTCAACATCGTCTGCCAGATCTGTTTGAGCATTGGAGCGAGCACTATCAAAGCGCCGGTGCTAAACCCTATTCCATACCCACTGGCGCTAGCGATGCCACGGGTGTTTGGGGCTACGTCCACTGTATTCCTGAATTAATCAGCGATTTTGAGTCGGTAGGTATTAAACCCTGTTCGCTCATTCACGCGACGGGGTCTGGTGGCACTCAAGCTGGCCTTTCTGCCGGTGCAGAATTGTACGGACTGGAGACTAAGGTAACGGGCATCGCGGTTTGTGATAACGCCGAGTATTTCAACAATAAAGTCCGAGCAGATATTGATGACTGGCAGCATCTTTATTCGGTGCCCATTGATCCCGAAATAATAGCGATTCATGTGGATGATCGATTTGTCGGGCCAGGCTACGCTCAAGCGACCGAAGCGGTTTTCACTGTGATTAGAGAGGTCGCAGCGCTAGAAGGCCTGGTGCTAGACCCGGTTTATACCGGCAAGGCCTTTCATGGCATGATAGAAAAAATACAACAGGGAGAATTTGCAGGTCAAACAGATATCGTATTTGTCCATACCGGCGGTATCTTTGGTTTGCTGGCCCAACGTAGTGAGATTGATTTCCAGTGAAACCCGACTGGTTTTCAAACTGATGAGAAAAAAGAATGAAACGAAATAATAAAAATAAAGAGGCGTCGAATTGTTAGAAAACATCGTTAGTGAAATAAATGGATTGGTCTGGGGTCCGATGATGTTGACCCTAATTCTCGGTACCGGCCTGTGGTTGACGGTGGGCCTGCGGTTTTTACCGCTGCGCAAATTAGCCTTTGGATTCAAACAGCTCCTAAAAGGCGATGGCAGGCCAGATGCTGGCGATATCTCACCGTTTGCAGCCTTAATGACGTCGCTATCCGCGACCATCGGCACAGGTAATATCGCCGGCGTTGCCACAGCAATCGGTATTGGTGGTCCCGGAGCTCTGTTCTGGATGTGGTGTACAGCCCTGGTGGGTATGGCGACTAAATATGCCGAGGCCGTGCTTGCAGTTGAATATCGGGAGACCGATATTCATGGCCGCAAAATGGGCGGGCCGATGTACTATATTAAGAACGGCCTCGGTGAGCGCTGGCTCTGGCTGGGTACGCTGTTTGCTATCTTCGGTATGTTGGCGGGCTTCGGTATCGGCAATACGGTTCAGGCCAGCGAAGTAGCGGGTGTCCTGGCGTCATCCTTCGATATTCCAAAACAGCTTAGTGGCGCGGTTATGACTATCCTGGTCGGCATCGTGTTATTAGGTGGTATTAGAAGTATTGCCCGGGTGGCTTCTGGCCTGGTGCCTATTATGGCGCTGACTTATTTGCTGGGTTGTTGTGTTGTGCTCGTCGTTAACATCGGAGAAATCCCCGAGGCTTTACAACTAATCGTAACCAGCGCCTTTACGCCCACTGCCGCACAGGGCGGTTTCGCTGGTGCAGCAGTGCTGGTAGCGATTCGAATGGGTGTCGCACGAGGTATATTTTCTAATGAAGCGGGTCTGGGCAGTGCACCGATTGCCCACGCAGCCGCTCAAACTGATAGTCCGGTACGCCAGGGCAGTATCGCCATGCTCGGCACCTTCATCGATACATTGATTATCTGCACACTTACCGGCCTGACCCTGATTGTAACGAATGTATGGACGGGCTCGGAACAGGGTGCGGCAATGACGGCATCGGCTTTTGCCAGCGTGGTTCCTGACTGGGGAGGGAAGTTTGTCGGGTTGGTGCTCGCCTTGTTTGCCTTTACCACCATTGTTGGTTGGAGTTATTACGGCGAGCGTTGTGCCGAATTTTTATTTGGAGAAAAAGTTATCGTGCCTTATCGCATATGTTGGACATTGGCCGTTTATCTGGGCGCAGTACAAGGCCTGGGCATCGCCTGGTTGGTGGCCGACACGCTTAACGCGATGATGGCTATCCCTAACTTGATCGCACTCGGTTTGCTGAGCCCAGTGGTTTTTCGACTCTCTCGAGAATGGTTTGCACAGCGCGAGGCATGAATGCCATCATGCTTGCTGTGTTAATTCGCGCTATCAATTCTCGTCAGTGGAATTAAATCGAATTTATCGACTGACAATTAACCTGGAATAAATAATCTGGAATAAATTTTGCCGCAGGATTTAGACAACAAACTGGTTATCGCGATCTCATCCCAGGCCCTGTTCGACCTGAGTGATAGCCATGATGTCTTTGAAAATCAGGGACTGGCCGCCTACTCAAACTATCAGATAGAACACGAAGCAGAGCCGCTAGAACCTGGCGAGGCTTTTCCGCTGGTACAAAAGCTGTTACGCATTAACGAACAGTTTAGTACACCTCGCGTCGAAGTAATTCTGCTATCGCGCAATTCCGCCGATACCGGATTGCGGATTTTTCACTCCATTGAACATCATGGGCTGAGTATCACCCGCGCGGCATTTTGTGGTGGCAAAAGCCCCTATCGGTATGTCAGTGCCTTTGGCTGCCATCTGTTTCTTTCAACCCATGGCGAAGACGTTCGCAACGCCCTGAATCACGGCGTTGCTGCTGCCACCTTGTTAGCCTCAGCGCAACCCCGTGCTAACGATAATGAACTGCGCTTTGCATTTGACGGTGATGCGGTGTTGTTTTCCGATGAAGCTGAACGGGTTTATAAAAAAGAAGGTCTCGAAGCATTTGCTCGCAGCGAAAAGGCTTCCGCAAAAACACCCTTGAGTGGCGGTCCATTCAAAAACTTTTTACAGGCCTTACACCGTTTGCAAGCGGAATTTCCGCCGGAAACAGGCCCCATAAGAACAGCCCTGGTCACAGCTCGCTCAGCTCCGGCTCACGAACGGGTCGTGCTAACCCTGCGAGACTGGAATATCCGTATTGATGAATCGTTGTTTCTCGGTGGCCTGGATAAGGGCGTATTTCTCAAATCTTATGGTGCCGATGTGTTCTTTGATGACCAGCTTCAGCACTGCGAATCGGCCAGCCAAAATGTCGCCACCGGGCATGTGCCCCACGGTATTGTTAACGAATAAGTTGAAATTTGAATGGGTGTTTTGTAGCTTGGCAGAATGTCTATTGCAATCAACTTATGGCCATGATTGATTGGACTGGTAAGTTTCTGGATAAGCGTCTATGCTCTAAAGGAATACGTATTTACATTCTTAGATCGATGTCATCTAGGTGGCTTATCTAGGTGATTGATCTCGGCAACTCATTTGGTAAGAAGGCCATGAAATTACAGCAATTACGCTATATCTGGGAAGTCGCCCATCACGAATTGAATGTGTCCATCACGGCCCAGGCGCTTTACACCTCGCAACCCGGTATCAGTAAACAAATACGCCTTCTAGAAGATGAACTGGGTGTTGAAATATTTTCTCGCAGCGGTAAACACTTGACCCGTGTGACACCCGGCGGCGAAGCTATCCTTGAAATAGCGGGAGAAATACTGGCTAAGGTTGAGAGCATCAAGCAGTTGTCCCAGGAGCATAGTTCGCCGGACAAGGGCACACTGTCCATAGCCACAACCCATACCCAGGCCAGATACGCCTTACCATCGGTTATCGAATCTTTTATCGAGCGGTATCCCGATGTTGCCTTACATATGCATCAGGGCACGCCCGCGCAAATATCCCAGTCGGCATCCGATGGTGAAGTCGATTTCGCCATTGCGACGGAAGCTCTGGAGTTATTCCAAAACCTGCTTATGATGCCCTGCTACAAATGGAATCGCTGTATATTAGTGCCAAAAGCTCACCCGCTTGCCAGCGTTGGAGAGCTTAGTCTCGAACAAGTAGCCGAATATCCTATCGTTACCTACGTATTTGGTTTTACCGGGCGCTCCAAACTGGATGAAGCTTTTCGTGTGAAAGAATTAGACCCCAAAGTCGTGTTTACTGCGACAGATGCCGACGTGATAAAAACCTATGTACGATTGGGGCTGGGCATCGGTATCGTCGCCCGTATGGCTTATGATACGGAACAGGACAGCGATCTCGTTGCCCTTGAGGCGGGGCATTTGTTTAAACCCAGCGTCACCAGTATTGGCTTTCGCCGTGGCACCTACCTGCGCGGTTTTATGTATGATTTTATTGAACGCTTTGCGCCACATCTAAATCGGGATATTGTCGATGAGGCTTGCGGGATAAGCTCAAGAGAAAAACTTGAGCAGTTCTTTGCCGAAATAGAGTTGCCCGAATATTAATGGCTTTATGTAAACGCACTAGTTTAATTCTTCGACAAACTTTTATTTTATCTAGTCATTAAATCCTGGCTCAGGAGTTAAATCTGTGGAAATTGCCTGCCTCGATCTTGAAGGTGTTCTTATCCCCGAAATCTGGATCGCCTTCGCCGAAGCAACGGGTATTGACGAACTTCGGGCCACGACTCGTGATATTCCCGACTACGACGTATTGATGAAACAGCGCTTAGCCATTCTTGATAAACACGGCCTGGGTCTTAACGAGATTCAAAAGGTTATCGCGGGTTTGGCACCTCTGGAAGGGGCGGTTGGATTTACCGATTGGTTGCGCGAACGTTTTCAGGTCATTATTTTATCCGATACATTTTACGAGTTTTCCCAGCCTTTAATGCGCCAGTTAGGGTTCCCGACCTTGCTTTGCCATCAGCTTGAAGTCGATGGGAGCGGTAAGGTGGTTAATTATCACCTGCGCCAGACCAACCCGAAACGTCAGGCTGTATTGGCGCTAAAAACCCTGTATTACCGGATTATCGCAGCGGGTGATTCATACAACGATACCACCATGCTGGCCGAAGCAGACGCCGGCATACTATTTAGTGCACCGGATAATGTCATTGCCGAGTTTCCTCAATTTCCTGCGGTGCACACCTACGACGAACTGAAAAAGGCTTTTATCACTGCCAGTAATCGTGAGCTGACTTTGTAAAACTTCGCTCGATTTTAAAGTTGATTGCCTGATTCCAGTGTATCCATAAGCAGAGATATTTTAGACAGCGATTCTGTGTACTCATCGTCGGCGTTTGAATCCGCAACAATCCCGCCGCCGCCCCAGCAATGTATCTTTCCGCCATTCGCCGCTAAGGTTCGAATGGCGATATTGGTATCCATACGGCCGCAGGCGCTGATATAGCCGATACTGCCGCAATAGATGGATCGTTTTATCGGTTCAAGCTCCTCAATAATTTCCATGGCACGTTTCTTTGGTGCGCCGGTGATGGAGCCGCCAGGGAAACAACCGGCCAATAAATCCAGTGCGGTTTTTTTCTCTGCCAATGTGCCTGTAACGGTGCTGACCAGATGATGCACATTGGCAAAGCTTTCCAGATTAAACAAGCCAGGCACGCGAATTGACCCAGGTACACAGCTTTTGCCCAAATCATTGCGTAGCAAATCCACAATCATCAGGTTTTCAGCGCGGTCTTTGGCGCTGTTCATCAGAGCGATAGCTTTTTCCCGGTCGTCATCGATATTAGTGCCTCGTGCTGTAGTGCCTTTGATAGGGCGAGTTTCTATCTGTTGGCCCGATAGTTTGATAAACCGCTCCGGCGATAGGGACAGAATCGTTTTGTCGTCCCAGGCCATAAATGCACTAAATGGTGAGGGCAGGGCGGTGCGCAGTTGTTGATAGGCGAACCACGGGTCACCCTGGTAAGTTGCCGAAAAGTGCTGGGCGAAATTAACTTGATAACAATCTCCAGCGGAGATGTATTCTTTGATCATCGCTATTTTTTTTGCGTATTCAGCTTTGGCTGTAGAGGCTTTAAATTTAGTGCTTAGTGAAAATCCGACTCCATTTTCGGGTTGATCGGTATCCGCCGCACCGGTGTTGGCCATGGCTAGCCTTTGTAGGACATCTTGTCGTAATTCACGACTGCAAGCGGGATGGAATACTGTCCAGGCCCTACTGGTATGATGATTAATGATTAGCGCCCAGGTGTAATAACCAAGCCGCAAATCAGGCAGCTCGATCTCGACGTCCGTGGATGGGCTATGTTGCCGACCAAGATCATATCCAAAATACCCGATCAGGCCGCCACAAAAAGGTAATATTGGGCTTTCAGTAATGGCCCCCATCTCATTTAGTATCTGTTCGGCAATTAGGAAGGGGTTATCTCTGGATATCGTAGTATTACAAACCGCAGATTGCCGGTTTAAAATGGTGGTGGTCGGGCCTTTAGTTTCAATAGAGACAAGCGGTGCGGCGCTAATTATATCGAAGCGACCTAGTAAACAACTTGGTTTACCACTGTCTAGCCAGATCGGTGCAGCCAGATCACGCACAGCCGCGAAATAATGTGCAGCGTCTAGCAAGTAGGGGGTATTGATCACGTTAACGGTGGACATGGATGGGTTTCGGACTCGATTAATAACGAATAAAGCAAGCCCCACAGAGTAGTGGTACAAAGTTCTTAAGACAATGATGATAAACGAAGGAGTCGGCGGCTGCGACTTTCCGATGTAATTTTAGTCGGGCGACATTTAAATCTGGGGAGATGTGTTCATGCAGAGAGCAGCGGTGTGCCGACTGCGGATTTGCCGCCATTTTAGCGAGAAACGAGGCTCTAACAATTGGGCGCATGTTGGAAGCGCACGGTGTTATTAGCAGCAAATAGCTCTGATTGAACCAAAGCCCTTTACGTGTAGGGCTTTGGTTCAACTAAATATGAAGCGCCTGCCTAAAACCGGTAGGGGAATTTCACCGAGAAGGTATAGTCCGAAGTATCATTGGTTAAGCCAAGACCCAGGCCAGTTACCATGGAAAGTCGGTCAGTCAGTGCATACGTGACGCCGATATCAAATTTTCCTGCTGTGGTATCAGAGCCGATTATTTTCCGGGTGCCAGCGCCACTTTGGGTTATTTCAGTTTCATCGATAAAGCGTTGGGAAAACGACATGCTATAGCTAGTTCGTCTGTTGATCGCAAATGCTATGCCCGCAGCAATCTGAATCTCATCACCCAGCTGGACATCACCGGGCGTTGGTGGCGCGTCTGGATCTGCACCAATATCACTAAAGCTCTCTTCAAAATAATGTGTATAGAAAATACTGGCAAAAAGGATTGCTGGATCAGTGGTTTTCAGGAAAGAAACACCCGTTGTTGCAGCCCACAGACCTGATCCAGTGGGTAACTCTTCCGGAAATATCAGGTTAGTATTGCTGGGATCTTCAAGGAAATTGATGCCATAGGGGTCACGCCCGGTGGGAGCCCTCACACTAAGGTTAAGGACGATATCGGGTCGAGTCATTGTCTCGGGAAACAGTTGATAGCTGAGACCCAGTGAAATATCACCAATATCGCTGTCATCAACTGTTTTCTCTGAAACAGTGATTGAGGATAGATCAACGCCTCTTGAGCGAGTGGTGGTTTCGCGGTAGATATAGGGGACAGAAAGGCTCAACTGTGTGCGATCATTAATTCCCCAGCGGCCCAACACAGTTGTTCTGAGTATGTCGCCCTCAATTTCATCGACGCTCAAATCACCCAGGAAAATTGCATCGAGGGCCAAAAAACCGTTTAGCACCAACTGGTTTTGGTCAAAATGTGAATATTCAAAACCCACTTCCAGGGAATAGGTTTGGTCAAACAGGGTGTGCTCTTCAAGCACCAGGTCGCTGACGCCACGGCTTAGCTCAGGCGCTTTTTTGACCGCTTCGTCATCGGTTGTGCTTGCCGTTTTGGCTGCAGCAGATGCGCTTTGCTGTGTATCGCTGGCAGCGTCTATAGGCTTGGCAGAGGAACCAGAGGGTCGTCGCGCTGCGGCTGGGGCGGAGACGGCGAGACGCCTTTCCATGGATTGAATACGTCGCATCATTTGCGTGTTAACGTTTTTGAGGTAATTGAGTTCTTCACGCATTTTGACAATTTCAGCCTGTTGCGCATCGTTTTCAGTCTGATTCACCGCGGTGGCCGCTATTTTAGCGGGGACAGAATCAGTAGCGACAACCTCACTGTCTACTAATACTGACTCAGTTTTTATTGATGCAGAATCAGAAGGTGCTGGATCAGCGGCTTTAGCAGAAGGGTTACTTTGGCCCTGGGGATTGTCATCGGCTGCAATAATGATTGGAGCTTGTAACAGCCATAGCATGCAAGCGGGTGCGATAATTTTGTTGAACTTCATCTTAAACTCTCCCCTTAAATAAAAAACGATCCCTCTACAGGGCCAGCGACGATCCGGTCATCTGTCATAAGTTTGTGGCTATCTGTTTACCGTTAATAATGCATACTTGACCACCCTGATTAAGGTTTGCCGAGATGCACACGTTTCACATGGGGTGATAACTAGCCTACCGAATGGCCCATTATAAAACGAATATAATGAGTATCAAAATAGATGATGCCAAATTCGAGTGTGTTCGTTACCCTGGCACAGCTGCGTTGATGTTGGCATTATTACTTATAGGCTTGGCCAGCCAAACCCCAGAGCTACTACATGGTGGTGGTAACGTCATGCAGCCGCCGGTGCGAGATTGTACCCTAACGTATGCCAATCAGTGCCGTATTACCGATCAAGTGTTTTGCTGTTTGTCGTAAGTGGGGGCTGACGACACCTACATCGAGTCTAAGCTGATTAAGTATGGTTTGTGCGTTTCCTGCTACGACGATGGACTGTAGCAACTGACTATTATTCAGAGAGTTACGGCCAAGTTGTTGGATAACATTGCCATGGTCGGTTTGCACGCTATAGCCTATATTACTGGGTGTGGTGACATATTGGGTGACAACGCCATCATCGCTTTGGTAGGTTGTGACGGTGGATGGCACGATACCGGCAGCAGCGGCGGTGTTTCCTGTGTTCCCAGTACCCCTGACGTTGAGTTCGACTTCGTTAAGCAGCGTGTTATCGTTGCCTGCAACCTGGACGTTTTGCGCGCTACCTGACACATGCTGAAGAGGTGCTTCAACACCGTATCCGTCAGAGCCAATCTCAGTGCCCAGAGTACCCCATTGATGGGTGCTGATTTGGGGAGAAGATCCAGTAAGGTTCATTCTTAGACCCATACCCGCGTAATGATTTCTTCGGCTGGGTGAGCCCCAGGTAGTACGCATACTCAGGCCGAAATAACTTAGTGAACTGCTACCTCGGGGCAGAAATTTGCCACGAATTTGTGCGAGCTCGGCTTGCGAGAGTTCATCAAATATCAGGGCAGAACTGACGGGCACATAACTCGCCATAGTCAATGTAAGTGCAATAGCTGCGAGTGCGATTTTACGGTTAACATTGTTGCGGCTGACACTGCGGCGAGCAGGGGTGTCATCGTGAGAAATATAGTGTTTCATTTTGTAATCCTCCATGTATTAAAAAAATGCCGATCTAAAACAGGTCGGCATGCGTAAATCCAAAGTCGAGCAATTCTGCGTTAGTAAGGGGCACCATGTCGTGTAAGAATTGACGGGCAGTGAGGGCTTCTGCGGGTTGCCGTAACATGGTATTGCGATCAAAGCCTTTACCGATCACCACAAAAATAGATCCATTCCAACTATCTACAAACTCTTCTTTGCTCAATATGCGGTTGCCCAAGGCCGGGTCACCAAGGTAGACCTTGTCATCAATTAGGCGTTTAAATACCACAAAATGTCTGTAGCCCTGGCTGTTGATCAATACAATGGCCGGGATATTGATGCGGGTTAGCATATTGACACCCACTTCATAACCGCGACCGCGCATGCCAAGTGAGTTAATGTAATTTCTTAGATCGAGCAAAGAGAAACCTTTTTCAAGCACTGTATCTTCATCGCTCACCGCAGCGAGCCCCTCCAGGACATCTAGCTCACTGACATCCCGGTCATAGGCGTAGCGAAGTACGGTAGTGAGGGCTGCGGCACCGCAACTGAAATCGTATTTTTGTTCCACCAGGTCAGTAAATTTTTGCTCCCGCATACTTATCACGGGTTTATTGAAATTACCGACACCACCAATATTATAAAAACTCATTGGCGATGCGACGCCGGAAATAGAGTTTAAAGTTAAGAAGGTAGTCATGAAAGTAAGTATGAAACTGGCAGCAGCGACACACTTGCCGTTGCTTTTGGTATTAGCATAAGCGGCTATTGAGTTTTTTTTTCGGAGCCTGACTTGCCGTATGTTCACTGAGTTGTCACTGCCCTTGTCTGTGATTCTAGTCTGCGATTCTTGTCTATGAACATCTTGCTTACGGGCAAACAGTTTTGGTCAACATAATAGTACTAGTTGATACTGTTCTAGTTAATGCATGTCATATAAACATGCTTAAATATAAAGGCTGGTCTAGTGGATGCCGGTGGACTTAACTATTGCTTGCTGAAAAAGCTTGCCACTATTGGCCTTGTGCTTTCAAAATTTAGCTGTTTTGCTTGTATCGTTTCTTTGTTAAAGCGGGGTGCCAGCCCGAAGGCTGACACCCCTTACTGCTTAACAACTTACCTTACCTTTAATTTAGCTCAGGTAAAGTGAGTCTTAACCACCAGGAGCTACAGGCATACTGGCATTAGAGATGGCTAGAGCATTACCCTGCAGGTTGTTAGTACCCGCGGCAATGTTTACACCGATGTTACCTGAAGCGTTAGCCAACGCATTGTCGCCCAGTGAGGCGTCGTTGCGATGACCCTGGTAACGTACTTCGCGGTAGTTAACTACACCTGTCAGCGAGATTCGGTCGAGTTCAACAACCCCTGCCTCGGTGAAGTCTAGGCGGTTCTCGTCACCGTTAGCATCTCCACCTAGGTCGCTATCGAGATCAGCATGACCCCAGGCGCTTCCACCAGCATGAGCACGCTCGCCTTGCCAGATATCGAGATATGTTGGGTGTGCCTGATTAACTTCGCCCTTGTAGGTTCCGCTGGCAGTACCACCTAAAGCAACGCTGACGCTTTTGGTTTCATACACACGACGTGAATTGTTGTGTGTAACGTTGCCCGTAGCAGACTGATAAGAAGAAGCAGTCGCGGTAGAAAGTACACCGTTGTTGTTAGCCAGAGCCAACTGATTGGTTTGAACGTTGCTATCACCCGCTGCTACGTTAATACCAATGTTACCAGCTGCGCCTTCTCCGACAAAGTCACCAACGTCAGCGAGATTACGCACGCCGTTGTTGATGGTGTGGTTGTTATAAGCGTACTGCTCAGAGAAAGTCTCAGCGTCGGCTGATCCACCAAACACGAAGTCAGCATCGAAAGTGACATTCAGACGGTAGTCGTCGTCGTGAGTTTGATTAGTATTATCGCCTCGATCTTCAACCGTGGTATCCCACCAATCAGAGCTGTGTGATGCACTGCCGCTGACTTCATACTGAGACGCAGATGATTCGGTTGAATCGAATTGCGCTGAACCGTTGGCGCTTGCGTCGGTGTGAGCAGAGAAAGAGCCCTGGGACTCGTGACCTGCAATGACTACCGGGCCTGCTTCTCCTTGCCCAACAACCTCATCTTTGTCGTTTAGGAAGCTAACGCCGCCACCACCACCACCGCCGAGCTGATATTGACCCCACGCTGCGCTGCCGGAAGTGCTAGCACCGCCGCCGCCGCCCGCACGACCAACGACGTCACCTTGAGCGCTGACATCCTGATCGGTATTGACATCCCAAGCTTCAACCGTAACGGAATCAGTCATGGTTTCGCTCTGGCTGGCTGAAGCTGATCCGGCGATCTGCCAGTCATTCTCTTCGTGATGCTCCTGAGTGCGATCGTAATCGTTGTGCGTTTGACGATCAGCGTGGTTGGTTGCACCTTCAGTGTAGTCGATATGCAGAGCAATGCTGCTGGCAGCACTGCTAGCGTTGGCAATGGCCACAGAGTTCTGTTGCACATTGTTATCACCGGCCGCGACATTAACACCGATGTTACCGGTGGCGCCTTGCAGAGCGTTATTAGACACGTCAGCGTCGTTAAGCGTATCAAACTGATTAAGAACCCGGTTTCCCGCGCTCTCTTGCTTGACTTCAGAAATAGCTACCGCCGAAGAATCAACAAGTATCAGGCCAAGCGTAAGGATTTGCCCAGTGTTGTTGATGTTTTGGTTGTAGACGAGACGCTTGTCTATCTCGACAGAGCTGTAGTCGCCGTCCTGCCCGGCGTTCGCGAAGGCTGTGCCCGCGCTTACTGCGGCCGAAACCGCCAGGGTTAAAGGGAGTTTTGTAAATTTCATGATGCTGCTCCTAGCTTTTTGGTTTTGGCCTTTATTGGCCTTGGTTCAGGCGCTAACTGCGCGCCGGTTTTTAACGATGGCGGAACCGGTCATCGGGTTGCCCCGACTAGGGAGATACCGTCATCGTAAAACTGTTAGCCGAGATATTGTTGTTACCTGCGGCCTGGTTAATTTGAATAATACCCGTAGCATTTTTAAATGCCCCCGGCGCTAAACCGACCGATGTAACCTGACCGGGCTGATCGTTATTGGCACTGCCGTTTGCCGCAGTGTTGGAGGTATCCATCAATTGCTCGTCGTTTAGCTCAACAAAGGCAAAGGCACCGAGTTCGCCAATAGCCAGTGCTGCGCCATTAAACTGGGCGTTGCCAGCCCCCGCCGACTGGTTGACCTGAATAATGCCCTGGGCATTGCCAAAGGCCTGATCGTTAATTTCTGCCGACAACAACTGGAGGCCGTCGGTGGTGACCATATCGGTGTATTGGTGAGCATCGACGGCAGCGACACTGATACCAGTACTGTGAGCCGCTGCGGTAGAATTCTGCTGAACATTGCCATCGCCAGCGGTGAGGTTTACGCGAACCAGGCCCGAGGCATTGCCCAAAGCATTGCCATCAATAATGCTTATATGGGCTACCGCTTCGCCGCTGCCAGTGCTGTCTGAGAGCGCTGCGCTGGCATCTTGCTGATCGGCGGCATTAACGTAAGGGGTTGTGAAGAGGCAGAGAGCAGTCAGCGCGTTTGCCAGAATTGGGATCGAGATTCGGCGGGTTTTGATGCCGAAGCGGTGGGCGTTGACCCGATTGCTGTCTTTGGAAAGCTCAAGCTGCCTGGTTACGAACATATTTCCCCACTTTTTCTCGTATTGGTTTTTCTTAATTTGTTCTTAGTGTTGCTAGTCGTAAAGCAATCACCATGCCAATCTTTTAACTCATTGATTGTAAACGGGAAATATGGTTTGTCTGATGTGTGATCGCTTCAAGCGGGGGGTTGTGTAACAAATTTGTTATACTTGCGACTTAGGAAAAAAGATAAATCACATAAGTATCAATTAGATATAAGATAAAGCTGATGTGTATCAGTTTTGATGCACTGCCAGAATATATGTTGATATAAAATTTATATATATTCTCTAATCTATTGATTAATATCTTTTATTATGAAATATTTTTGCGGAATTAACGACTTATCTTAGGCTGTCGTGAGTCGCGTTAGCGTGCAGTTGTGAGGCAGCAAATTGCACGCAGTTTCTTTACCATACTACCTGGCTGTATTCTGGGCGAAAATTGCTGAGAAAAATCTGGAAAGCGGGTCTAAGTTGACTTGGAAAATAGTTGGTTGCAACCTGGGAAGTGGCGCTTATAGAAGGAAGATGCTGTCTGGGGAAATCAGGGGTTGAAACCCTTGGCGAGTCTCAAGAGAAGTTGATTTTGAGGTTAGCTGGCAGCCGAGATCTGGTGTTTTTGCAACAGGCGGTACAGAGTCATTCTCGACACATTCAATTTGCGGGCGGCCTTGGATACATTGTGCTGAGTGGCATGTAAGGCGTCAAGAACGGCCTCTTTTTCGGCCACTCCAACGCAATCCGCAAGGTGAATAATCTTGTTATTGTCTGCCGATTCGGGGGCTAATGTCAGGCCAATGTCCTCGGGCTCTATCAAGCGAGTAGTACATAATACAACTCCCTTCCGGATGCGATTCATCAATTCCCTGACGTTACCTCGCCAGTGGTGAATTTTCATCGCAGCAATGGTGGAATCAGAAAACCCGTTAATCACCGTTGAGGCTTCGTCTTTGAACATTTCAAGGAAATGCCTGGCGAGTACTTCGATGTCGGTAGGGCGCTCTTTCAGATTAGGGGTGTGTATTTGCAAGACATTGAGACGGTAGAACAGATCCTCTCGAAAGTCACCATTCAGCATAGCTTTTTCTAAATCGATGTGGGTAGCGGCGATGACTCGGGCATTGATTTCGACGGGCTTAATGCAGCCTACCGGGTTGATTGTGCCTTCCTGTAGAAAACGCAGTAATTTGACTTGCTGACTTGGAGGCAGGTCGCCAATCTCATCGAGCAATAACGTGCCACCATCGGCGGCCTGTATGAGACCGATTTTGTCGCTGTCAGCTCCGGTGAAGGCTCCCTTGCTATGGCCGAAAAGCTCTGACTCTACCAGGTTTTCGGGAATCGCCCCGCAATTTACGGCTATAAACGGAGCACTTCCCCTTGGCGATAAATTATGAATGGTGTTAGCAATAAGCTCTTTGCCAGTGCCTGTGTCGCCAGAAATCAGTATAGGTGCGACGCTAGAGGCTAACCGGGGCATCAGATTGTAAATTTTCTTCATAGCAGGACTCGTGCCAATAATTCCGAAGTCACTTTGATCTTTTTGCCGGTGTTGATGCTGAGCTGCGCGGAGTTTAGCCATTCCGCTAGCGTGCCCCAATGTTTCGTTTAAACGATGGGTCAAATCGATAAGCGGATATGTGAAATAGTCATTGACGTGATGAGCCAATAGCTCTGTATAAGCAGGGTTTTCAAGCTGGGTTTGTGTGCTAATTGCAATCCACTCAACGCCCTTATGTCTTGAGAGTAAACGGTTTAGAGCACTCAGTGAAGCTGCATCAGAAGCAGCTTCATCAGATATGAAAAATAGACCAACAGATGGGGGGGAGGAGGGACCATCAAGCGATTGCCAATCAGTTGCGGGATGGACGATCCATTCAGACAATGCCTCGACAACGTCCTGGTAAGCGCTGGTTTCGGTGAATGCTGAATCCGTCGCAAACAAAAGGTGCTTATCGATCTGTCCACTTTGCAAGTTGTCTATTTCCATATTAGTTTAAGATTCGTATCCATGTAGCTGGTCTTGCTACGATTCCTTATTATTTAATGCTCGTTGCACCATCCCGGTTAGCCGCGAGCTCCTATACTTTACAGCCTGAGGGCTTTGGCGATTCTCTATGAGCCTTTGGTTTGATAAAGACTGCCATTCAGACATGTAAGCCGCCAATGATCTGCATCATTATTACTTCCCTGTTTTACTCTGTCATTAAGCTATTTCTGTAAAGTAATACAGCTATTTCTGTAAAGTAATACAAGATACTTGCTGCTTAATCCGTAGGACAATACTACATAATAAATAGCGCTTTGATGTCACTTAAAAGCCGAACGGTCTCTTTAGCCGCGTGAACGGAGCGGCGACCTTACGGGAGAAATAAAGGTTAAATTGACTAATGCAGTTTGCACCCAGACGGGCAGCCGAATGATCATATTTAAGTTGCTATGAGATAGCTGGAAAAAAATTGCCTGCGTTGTTTTGTTGAGCAAAAAAACCGAGTAGAAGCCTGACAAGGGGTCGCGAGGGCTGATCGTGGGCGCTGGCATTCGACAAGGTTAGCGGCGAATACTGACTAAACTATGCTTGATCGATGAGTCAATAAGATGAGTCAATAAACAGGCCTCACCGAGTAGTAGCGTAAGCCCTTTATCCGGACGACGATCAGCCTTGTATTGCGTATAATTCTCGACCGATTAGAAGCGCAGATTGACTGTCGATAGGAATTGTCTGGCAGGAAACCCGGTGCAATCCCGGTGCAATAGAGGAGTACCAAATGACCGATATTACCCCCGATCTATGTGACGACAACCCTGAACACGTGCGAGTGCTTGAACCGATGCTCTCAAACTTCGGTGGTCGCGAGGCATTTAGCGGCGAGATAGTCACGGTGAAGTGCTTTGAAGATAATTCGCTGGTAAAGGAAAATCTCGCCACGCCGGGCGAGGGCAAGGTGATGGTCGTTGATGGCGGTGGCTCATTAAGAAAAGCATTGCTGGGCGATATGATTGCTGAGAGTGCCGTTAAAAATGGCTGGGCGGGGGTGATTATTAACGGCTGCATTCGCGATGTCAGTATTGTCTCTGGTCTTGATCTGGGCGTACAGGCTCTGGCTACCATTCCGCTGAAAACGGACAAGCGCGGTATTGGTGATTACAACGTATCGGTCACCTTTGGTGGTGTGACTTTTAATCCCGGCGAATATGTTTATGCCGATAGTAATGGCGTGGTAGTGTCGGCTAAAGACCTCGATACAAAGCCGCAGTAAATGATTTCTTATTTCAAGTGCTTTCGTCAGAAGCCACTTCTTCCATCAGCGAATCCCCTATGGGAACGGGGTATAAGCTGGCCTCGTTGAATTAGCGCCATTAGTTCCCCATTCTGGGCAATTGAAGATTGTACTTCTATATACATGGCCGAAAGTTCGTGAACGGGCTGTATGCGCATGGCTTTGGTATTTTGTCGTACCTGAACGGTCAGGTAAAAAATAGAGACTACTACCAGCGCTACGCCAACCAGCTCAGCCAAATTTGACGCCTGTTCAAGAGACAACCCCATAACAACTCTCCCTGCAATATTATTTTTTTCGGCTACGCCAATAATAACAGTTGTGTATATACTCACACCAAGTTCGCGTTGAATTTTTCAATTCCCAACCCTAGGATAAGCGAGGCCCCACAAATAATAAAAAATGGGCACCGCACATCAGCTAACTATCTGCTGGCGCAAGTGCTCTAATATAAAAATCAAGTGCTCTAATATAAAAATAAAGAACGGATATGAAAGGGGAAAACCCCGTGGAAATAACGCTAGAAAATCTTCGCAATATCGGCGAATTTATTGGCGCCATCGGTGTTGTCGTCACCCTGTCTTATCTCGCTATACAGATTCGCCAGACAGATGGCTGCCTGGGCAGACCGTATGGTGGTGCACCCCGAGTTGGAGCGCATTTACGATCTTGCCGCTGAAGACCCCGGTGCATTACAACCAGAAGAAGTCAACCGTTTCCTGATATATATTGCAGAAATATTTATCATCTATGAAGGCCAGTATCAAATGTATAGACAAAGGCAAATTACCGATGATATGTGGCTGCCAAAACGGGATATTTTACTGGGTTACCTAAAGAATCCGCTCGTCGAAGCCTGATGGGTTAAGCGAGTCTCTCCGTTTAGCGAGTCATTTTTTGGATACATCGAAAAACTTCGTATTGAGTCTGGAGACTTATCTTTCGCCTACGAGAGTATTGCCAATATTTTAAGGAAAGGTAGTGCAGAAAGGAAAAGTAGTACAGAAGTTCCCTGATAATCACTAAGGAAAATAACAATGAACTGGGATGCCATCGGAGCGATAGCCGAACTACTGGGGGCAATTGGGGTTATTCTTACCCTGGTTTATTTAGCCACACAGATTCGTCAGAATACCGAATCCAGTCGCACCACAGCTGAGGTCAGTTTCGGACAAGATTTCATTGACTGGCATGCTCGAGTATCAGCGCAGCCGGAGCTCGGCCGAATTTGGGATACAGCCCACAGCCCTGGAAAACCCTGATGCACTCAGTAAGGACGAAGTGCGTCGCTATATTTTCATTGTCGCGGAATTATTTCTTATTTTTGAAGGGCAATATAAGCTCTATCAAAAAGGTTACATTTCTGCCGATTCGTGGCAGAGCAAGACCGATATGATGCTTGGATTTCTCCGAAACTCCCTGGTCGAACAGTGGTGGAACAAACGCATGACACCCTTTAGCAGTGAGTTTATCGAATATATAGATTCCCTTGATCGCCAAAAGGGCGAGGGTTGGTTTCCTCATATAGTCGCAAATGCTGCCGAGCTAAACAGCAAACCACCCACTTAGTGTTGTATCGAACGGGAGAAAATAATAATGAACTGGGATGCGATCGGGGCAATAGCCGAGCTACTTGCTTCAATTACCGTGATTATCACTTTGATTTATCTGGCGACTCAAGTGCGTCAGGCAAGCACGAATTCACGTATAGCCGGCGCCCGTGATGCGAGAGCAACACAAAATACCTGGCTTCGTTCCGTTCGTGGCGACCCCGCCGTACATGCGCTCTACCGGCGCGGATTAAAAGATCGTCTCGCTTTAAGCAGTGATGAAAGGGGAAGATTTGATCTGCTTCTACTCGAATTATTCAATGACCTTGATTCTCACTACCACCAATTTCTATCAAGCACGATAAATGAAGATCAGTGGCAGGCTCTGATGCGTACATTTAGAGTAATTACCGACGCGCCGGGAGGTTACGCTTCCTGGCAAAAACAAAAAACCTTCTGTTCGGATGCGTTCAGACATTATATGGATGAGCTATACATTGAACGAAACAAACTTGACTAGTTTTATGGCAATGACTTGTCGGGAAGCAACTTAATAGAGAACCTGTCAAAAAACCACAAATTATTCAGGAGAAAATAATGGAGTTCGGTATTCAGTTAGCAACATCCTCAGAAGCGTGGAAAATAGTGCAACGAGCGGAAGAACTGGGTTTTACCCATGCCTGGTTTTACGATACGACGATGATTTGCGCTGACCCCTTTGTGGCGATGGCGGCGGCAGCAATGAAAACATCGAAAATCAGATTAGCGACCGGCGTGTTAATACCATCCAATAGGATAGCGCCTACTACAGCTTGCGCTCTGGCATCGCTCAACCAGCTCGCACCTGGGCGTATCGATTTCGGTATTGGCACAGGCTTTAGTGGTCGTAGAGCCATGGGCCTGGCGCCGGTTAAGCTGGCCGATATGGCCGAATATATTCGCATCGTCAGGGAACTTTTAAATGAGCAAATCACCGAATGGGAATTTGAAGGCGAGCGCCGAAAGGTCGGCTTTTTAAATCCCGATTTTGGGTTAATCAATACCCGTGATGCGGTGCCGGTACATATCTCGGCAATGGGGCCGAAAATCCGAAAGTTAACAGCTGAATTAGGTGCCCACTGGGTTACAGCCGCATCGGATACTGAATCGACAGTGCAGGCGCTCAATGACATAAATGATGCCTATCGAGCTGCTGGGAAAGATCCGGATAATTATATCAAAACCGCATTTTCCGGTGGTTGTGTACTAGAAGCTGGTGAGTCCTGTGATAGTCCCCGGGTAAAGGCGCAGGCTGGCCCCTTTGCAGCAGTTATACCTCACAACCTGGTGGAAACCGGGGTCGGCGATCTGAATATGCATGCCGCTTCTGATACAGCCAGTATGATGGAGGGCTATCGCGCTGCCTACGACAAATATGAACCGGCGGATGCTAAATATCTTACCGTTCATCGTGGCCATGCCATGTTTATGCGGCCCGAAGATGAAGCCCTGGTCAGTGGTGATTTTATTCGGGATGTAACATTTACGGGCGAAGTTGACGAACTTCGCGAGCGCTTGCGAACCCTGCGTGATGCAGGTTTTGACCGTTGGGCAATACAGATTCCAGAGAAATACCCTGAAGCTATAGATGATTGGGCTCGGGTTATTGAAGGTCTCTAAATAAAGGGGAGAGGAAGATGAACTGGGAAGCAATAGGCGCAATAGGGGAAATACTTGGTGCACTGGCAGTAGTATTAACCCTGGGTTATTTAGCAGTGCAAGTTCGCCACACACGACTAGCAGCGGCAGATGCATATTCTGGCCCATTGCGATCACTGATTCTGTTTTAAACTGATCATCCATTCTGGCCCATTGCGATCATTGATTCTGGTTTTATTCGATCACTTTTGTCGGATTCCCAGAATCGGTGATTGGAAAGAACCAGAATCCTTCCTAACGCGTTGATTTGACTTGGCGACTGCTATTCTCACCGACTTTTTTGGACGGAGAGATAGGCGGTGGCAAAAAAGAGGTTATCAATGCGTAAAATCAGAGATATTCTGCGGCTTCGATATGAAGCCGGATTGGCCTATCGCGGCATCGCCAGTGCCCTGAATATTGGTTATGGCACGGTGGTCGATTACCTGAACCGGGCGGAGCGGGCCGGACTGAGTTGGCCCATTCCCGAGGGATTAATGGAGCGGGATCTGGGGCGCCTGCTGTTCCCGACCCAGACAATTACCGGCCAACGGCGTTTTACGGAACCGGACTTCCCGACGGTCTGCGTGGAACTGAAAGCGAAGGGCGTGACCAAGCTTCTGCTGTGGCAGGAGTATCGTCAGCAGCATGCCGATGACGGCTACAGCTATGCCCAGTTCTGTCATCGCTACCGGATCTGGTTGGGGTGCCAGCGGCGCAGTATGCGCCAGGTGCATCGCGCTGGTGAGAAGTTGTTCGTGGATTACTGCGGCCCGACCATGACCATCGTCAATCCGGACACGGGAGAGTGTTGCCAGGCACAGATTTTTGTGGCGGTGCTGGGGGCCTCCAACTATACATTTGCCTGCGCCAGCTGGAGCCAGAAACAAGCGGACTGGTTGCAGGCACACGTCAAAGCCTTTGAGTACTTCGGTGGCGTGCCGGAAATTATTGTGCCGGACAACTTGAAAAGCGCGGTGCGTAAAACGCACCGCTATGATCCGGACATCAACCCCAGTTATCAGCAACTGGCATCACATTATCAGTGTGCCATCGTGCCCGCGCGTCCCTATCGCCCAAAGGATAAAGCCAAGGCCGAAGTGGCGGTGCAGATCGTCGAACGCTGGATCATGGCCAGGCTGCGTCACCAAACCTTCTTTACCCTGGCGTCGCTGAATCAGGCGATCCGGGAGTTACTGGAGGACCTCAATCACCGAGCGTTCAAGAAACTGCCCGGTACCCGGCGCAGCCAGTTCGAGCAACTGGACAAACCGGCCCTGCGGACCTTGCCGGCGCAGTCGTACCGGTATGCGCACATCAAAAAGGCACGGGTGCATATCGACTACCACATTGAGTACGAGAAACACTATTACTCGGTGCCGCACCCGCTGGTGAAGCAGGAGGTTGAAGTGCAGGCCACCGATCGCACGGTGGCGATCTACCGATATGGCCAGCGTATCGCCAGCCATCCACGCAGTTATCGTCAAGGTGCTCACAGCACCTGTCAGGAACATATGCCGCACGCACATCGAGCCATGCAGGACTGGTCGCCGGAACGCTTCCTCAGTTGGGCCGGTGATATCGGTCCTGAAACGCGGGCGCTCGTTAGTTGCCTGCTACAGGAAAAACGTCATATCGAGCAAAGTTACCGCCGCGTACTGGCCTTGTTGAGCAACGCCAAAAAGTACGGACGGGAGCGGCTCAACAGTGCCTGTAGTCGGGCCTTGTTGATCGGCTCGCCGACTCGCAGCAGCGTCGAATCCATCCTCAAACAGGGGCTCGATCAAGTCCCCATGGAAGCACCCTGCGACGCCGTGCAGGACGAGCTGTCGTTGGATCACCACGAAAATGTCCGCGGTGAAGATTACTACCATTAACCCCACCACAAGGAACCAAACGATTGAACAATCAGACCTTACAAACGTTACGCAGTCTCCGCCTAACCGGCATGGCGGAGGGCCTGGAGCAACAGCAGGCACAGCCCTCCACGCATGAAGAACTCGGCTTTGATGAACGACTGGCCTTACTGGTCGATCGGGAGGCAACCTACCGCAGCAACAACAAAGTCACTCGCCTGCTGAAAGCAGCCAAACTCAAACTGCAGGCCAATCCGGAGGACATCGATTATCGTCATCCACGCGGCCTGCAGAAAAGCCAGTTCGCTGATCTGCTCAGCAGTCACTGGATCCACCAGCATCACAATGTGCTGATCACCGGCCCCACTGGTTGTGGAAAAACCTACCTTGGCTGTGTGCTGGCTACGCAGGCCTGCCGACATGGCTTATCGGTGCGCTACTTCCGCACCTCGCGCCTGCTTGAAGCACTGAACATCGCACACGGCGACGGCCGCTTTGCCAAGTTGATCGCACAACTGGCCAAAACGGACGTGCTCGTAATGGATGACTGGGGACTGGAAAAAATGACGCTCAGTCAACGCAATGATCTGCTGGAGATCATGGAGGATCGCCACGGCCTGAAATCCACCATCGTCACCAGCCAGTTGCCTGTGACGCAGTGGCACAAAGCTATCGGTGACGCCACGCTGGCTGATGCCATCTTGGACCGTCTTTTACACAACAGCCACAAGTTAAAACTCAAGGGAGAATCGATGCGTAAAATTATGAGCAAACTGACTCAATCCGATCACTTACAGTGATACCATCGGACCCGTCGCGTTAGGAAGATCTGGTGATCGAATAAAACCAGTACCGGTGATCGGAATCACCAGAATACGCATCACGAATAAATACACATATAAAACACAGCAGGAATACAACAGACGGTATCCTACATGTTGGCACAATAGATCACTCATCCTTGGATATGACTTGGATTACTTACAGGTTTCCTTCGACATTAATCATTCCCAGGAACAATGGTTTTGATTGGAATGTCAGGGTGCTTGGAACGGTTGCTAAAAGAATTGAAGAGCTGAGTAACGAAGATCCAGCGTTAGAAAATGGAGGGGTTATTGCGGGTCAGGTATGCCACCTTTCAAAAACCATCTACGTCAACTATTTATTTGATTCGCCGACAGGCAGCAGGCGCGCTCAGGATGGGTTTGTTTTAAACGTAGAAGGCCTCGCGGGAGAATTCGAGCGTATTCACGAAAGGACTAATGGCCAAATAACGTTTTTGGGTACATGGCACAGCCATACCAGTGCAACACCGCCTTCAACCATTGACAAAAATTCGCTGAAAAAATTACAAGCAAACTACGATTTTCCCATCGTAATGCTTACCTATACTGGAGGGCACATAGTGCGAGTGGTATGTTGAAGGAGCTTGGAGAATATTTTGATCATTACACAATAAATGCTAGATTTATGCCTGCTTTTTTTTCAGTACTACCCTTTGTTCTGACAATGTTAGCTTGGTGCCCAAGTGCAAAGAGCGTAATGGGTGGTTCATTAACTGTGTTGATTAGTTTCGGTGTGATGACATTTATATCGACGTTTATTTCTAACTTAGGGAATAGGAGTCAGGAAAAATTATTTTTAATATGGGGTGGTGTGCCTACAACTATTATTCTGAGGCATTCTAACGGATTGTTAGACAAATATACTAAGCAACGGTACCACAGATGGCTAGATGAAAAGGTTGCTGGTTTGGATATGCCGGTTGCATCGGATGAAATAAAAGATCCGTTGGAGGCAGATTTTAAGTATCGAAGTGCAACCAATTTTCTCAGGGAATTTACCAGAGACAAGAAAAAATATCCTGCCGTTTACCGTGACAACGTAGCCTATGGGTTTTCGCGAAATCTTCTCGCTATACGATACTTTGGGTTGCTTACGTCATTGACGTGTGTGGTGATAAACAGCTATCTGGTTTGGCTTGCTTTTAGTGTTGATACATTAGCGGGTAATAAGATGATTGTTAGTGGCCATCTGTTTGGGATAGGAGCCGGGTTTGCTTCCATCGTATTTGTAATTGCCTTCGGTGTCATTGTGAATAGCGATTTTGTGAAGGAACGTGGTTTTAGATATGCAAGGTCGTTGTTGGAGTCTTGTGAATTTAATTGACTAGCTGAATTAGAAGGGAAAAATTTTTGATAGAGTCATTGTGTGTGGTTAACCATTGTTGAAGCTGTGACATTTAAATCTAAGCGGCAAACAACACCACTTGATGAATAGATTTCCCATCGTCCAATAACAAATAATTCCCCACTATGCCCCGTAACAACACACGGGAGCATTCGTTAGATGTCACGCCACTACCGGCAAATTATCAGCTTGATCATTGCGATTGCCGTTACTCCAGTTTTATATGCAGACGCTGAGGCCGAGCGGGCAACTCTGGCGCGGATCATTCACGAACTCCAGACGATTTCACCCTTAATTACTGAGGCTGCGTCTCAAGCTAATCCGGATGTGCGTATTCGGTTTCAGTACGACTGGCTACGCCAGGACATCGAGCGCATCCGTCTCGGTATTCAATCACACATCGATGCACCTCGTTCCGAACCTCGCGCTTTTCCGCCACTACGCGGCGATTACCGGCGCTGATGGCTGACCATGACAGCAGCACAAGATGCAGCTTTTCAGGCAGGTTCGGGTGTTACTCCAGCAACCCTGCTGACAGGTATCGCTTCAATTATTTTATTGCTTACTTTTATTTGGGTGATCTGGGTGTCGCTGGGGACTTTTCGTGCCTGGCAGAACGGTCAAATTGCTTTGTTCGACGTGGTTTGGAGCACGCTCCGGGCCAGTATTGTGTTGATGGTGCTGGGGTTTTATCTGCGCTAATTGGAGGGGCTCAGTTCTGTATGGGTTTGGGAATGTTTCTGTTTTTGTGATGGTGATTTTTGTATAGAGACTTATATAAAAGTTTTTTGAGAGCAAATATTGGAGAGGAAATTATGAAAAATAAAACACTAAAACAAAGGGTAAGTACGACCGGATTATTGCTGGTATGTTCGGTGCAGTCGGTTTTTGCCGCTTTGCCAACGCCGGTTGCACCCAGTACAGCACCGGCAGCCGGTGACTGGATTGGGTTAATTAAAGGTTACATCAAAGATGGTGGTCTAGTTCTCGGGTTGGCGATCGCTGTACTCGGTTTTGTCTGGGTGGCGTATCTAGGTTTCGCTAAGTTTAATGAAGCCCGGCAGGGCAAGGCTGAGTGGGCGGAGGTGGGCGTGTTCGGCATTGTCGGCGCCATCGTTCTGATCTTTGCAAGTTACTTGCTGACCGAAGCCGCTGGCGTTATCTGATCGATGTCTGAGCGTGATGACATTCTTGCCGACCGACTCAATGTAGAGCCTGCAATTTTCAAAGGTTGCTCATCGTCAGAGCTTGGTCTGATCGTTGCGGTTGCGACACTCGTCTGGTTACCGCTGTCACTACTGATCGCGGGTTTGTTGGGTGCGATCACCATGGGCTTTGGTTTAGCCGGTATCGGTGTAGTGGGCACTGTCATTATAAGTGCAGGTTTGTTTCAGCGTATGAAGCGTGGTCGCCCTGATGGTTATTACCAACAGTGGACGACTATCTGGCTGGCAGATCATGGCTTACGCAGTTCCTCTTTTATTCGTCGCAGCGGTGCCTGGGATGTGGGGAGAACGCGCTATGCGGCGTTACCGCACCGAGATTGATAATGTCCGCGCCCATTTACGCTCGCTGTGGGTGGTTATTGCGCTTCAGTTTGTCGCCATCTTTGCGCTCTGGTTTGGCTGGAGCCAGGCTCCGAAACAACTGACGGTACACGTGCCGCCTGATCTTCGCTCTGGTGCCAGCTTGTCGGTCGATGAGGTACCCGCTGCTAATGTTTACGCCTTTGCATTCTATATTTTTCAGCAACTCAATCGTTGGCCTGACAACGGCTCGAAGGATTACGGCAAGGCCATTTTTCGTATATCACCCTATGTAACCCCACGCTATCGCGCAGAGTTGATAGCCGATATGGATCGGAAAGGGCGGCAGGGAGAGCTTGCCTATCGGGTGCGGGGTGTTGATGAAATTAGCGGTCACGGCTACCAGGAAAGACGCGTCGATGTACTGGCATCCGGTGTTTGGGTGGTTTGGCTGGATCTCGATCTGCTTGAGTCTGTTAAGGGGATGACGGTGAAGAAGACTGCGATCCGCTATCCCTTAAGGGTTGTCAGTCTCTCTGTTGACCCAGAGGCCAATCCCTGGGGTCTGGCCCTCGATGGTTTTGAGGGTGAGGGGCCGCGACGCTTAAGCGTATCCGAGCGCGCTGAAGAAACCGAATATGAAATACCTAACTAAGAAAAATAAGATAAAGAGGAATCAAGGTATGCAATACGTATCGGTCACCCATCGCATTAGCACTAGCTGGCTAGCTTTGGCATTGCTGTTAATGCAGTCCTTAGCTTATGCGGGAGCGGATGCAGTCGAACGGATTGAATGGAAGAAAGTGCCTATCCCGCTGGTGCTCTCGGTTGGACAGGAACAACAGATTGAATTTCCCGCTGCGGTGAAGGTGGGTGTGCCTGCATCGATGCAAGCATTCCTGCGCGCACAAAGCATTAACGGTACGATTTATCTACTCGCCCATGGGTCATTTCCCGCGACTCGTTTTATGGTGCGTGAAGTCGACAGTGGCAGAATTTACCTGTTAGATATCTCTTCCGTAGAAAAAGCTGTTTCAGCCAATCCCCTGCAAATATTTGTAAGCGAGGATAGTGATTCTGGGAATGCTTTGGCCATCGATGGCGATGGTTTAAACCAGAGGCCGCCCGACTATATTCAGCTAAGCCGCTTTGCAGCTCAGCAACTCTACGCCCCGGCCCGCTTGCTTAAGACTCAGCCCGGTATGGTTCGAGTCCCGGTTTCGCGTGATCCCATAATGCTAATGCGCGGTGGCGGTGTAGAGGCAAAGCCCCTGGTCGCCTGGCGATCCAGAGGGCTTTATGTCACTGCCGTCAAAATCACCAACCTTAGCGATCAGGCTCAGATTCTGGATCCTCGCAATTTGCGAGGTCGTTGGTTGAGCGCAACCTTTCAGCATAACCGCTTGTTACCTCAGGGCGACGAAGCAGATACCACAGCGGTTTATCTTATTTCAGCTCGTCCCTTCGATATCTCGCTTTAGGAATTGCCATGGTTGTCGCGCGCTCTAATCGATTGCTTCCCCTACTTGCCAGTGCCGTGTTGTTGATGCTGGTATTTGTCACGCTTAAATCCTGTAACGAAGAACAGGGCGACCCACTGGTGATGACATCGGTGCCCCAGGCTTCAGCGCCAGATGCGGACAGCCCGGCCGATACCATCAAAACACTCACCGCCAATGTCGCTGCGATGACGACGGAAGTGAAAGCCCTGCGCAAGGACAATGAGCAACTGCGTAAGGGCAACAGCAAATTGCTGGCTAACCGTCATCAGATTGAGGATAACGTCGCCACTCGCGTTAAACGTGATTTGTTGTCTCGCGACAAAGATCGAGAGGCGCGTAGGAATATCGATAGTAGTGTTCTCTCGTCACTGACAGCGCGTGTCGATGCGCTTTCGCAGTCGTTCTCTCAAAGCAGCTCTACATTAGGTAGTAGTGACATACCGATAGGCCTGGGCCTTGATGATGGAGGGGATGGTGTAGGGGATGGTGCAGTTCCCAGCGACAAGCTGATCTGGATAGACCCGCTGGATGGTTTGGAAACCTTTGATGCGGATACCGCAGGGTCAAACGCCGGAGGGCTATTGAGTCGAGTCGGCCGATCCACCGGCGGAATGCTAACGCGGGCTCATGAGCAGAGTAGTACCGAGGTCGCTAAACAGGCAGCTAAGCTGAACGAAGAATTAATCACCGTTCATCCTGTTTATACCGTGCCCCGCAATGCCACATTGATTGGTTCAACTGCGATGACCGCCATGGTGGGTCGGGTACCCGTGCAGGGACAGGTGCGTGACCCCATGCCCTTTAAGGTCATCACTGGTGCCGACAACCTGGCGGCGAACGGCCTTACCTTGCCTGGTGTAAAGGGCATGGTGTGGAGTGGTACGGCCATCGGTGACTGGACGCTGTCGTGTGTCACCGGTCGTTTGGACTCAGTTACCTTCGTTTTTGAAGATGGCACGATCCGCACCATTTCCAGTGACGACCGGGATGGTCAACGTGGTGGCGAGGAGGAGCCTCTGGCCTGGATCTCTGATGAGCAGGGCATCCCTTGCATTAGCGGTGCGCGCAAGACTAATGCCCCAGCTTTTCTTACACAGAGGATGGGCGTGATGGCCGTTCAGGCTGCAGCTCAAGCGGCAGCCAGTGCCGAGACAACGTCAATTGTTAGTGATGCCGGTAATGTCTCTAGCAGTGTAACCGGTGACAGCGGTGCATTCGTACTGGGTAAAACCCTCTCTGGCGGCAGTGATGAACTGGCCAAGTGGCTACTGGAACGTCAGTCTCAAAGCTTTGATGCGGTCTTCGTGCCTGCGGGCACTCGCATAGCCATTCACGTTGACCATGAACTCCCCATCGATCTCGACACCACCGGCAGGAAACTAAGCCATGCATTATCCATCGACCCTTACCGCCGCACTCGGCTTGATTAGCCTGGTGCTGGCAGGCTGTGCCAGTACCAAGACTGCGGTGTTGCCGCAGGACGGCCCCTCAATGAAGGCTATTTATGAGGCGCATCTGCGAACAACTAACACACAAGACCCACAGGCTACTCGTAGTGAGCTGGGCCACCGACCTATCGTAAAGGACGGGGCCGATTTGCAGGGCTATACCCGAGATGCTTTTAATGAAATAGAGGCACTCTTTCCACGCCTGCCCAATCCAACACTAGTGATCTACGTGTTCCCGCATTTGGCCGGTGAAAGCCAGGCACCGGTGCCCGGATATGCGACAGCTTTCACCCTCTACGAACAGGTGGAATATGCTTTGCCGGGAGAGCTGGTAGCCAAGCCCGTGGCCAATAGTCAGTGAGTTTTATCAAGCACAGGTCATCGCACTCTAAATCGGCAAATAGGCTTGAAGATTCACCGGTCACATCCCGACAGATCAAGCAACTCTATGAGCGTCCGCCATCTTTCACCGATCTGCTGCCCTGGATGGAATATGATCCCACGAGCCGTAGTTTCTTATTGGAAGACGGCGTTAGCGTTGGTGCTTTATTCGAACTAACACCCGCAGGCACCGAGGCGCGCACGCCTGAGTTTATGACTCAACTACGTGATGCTATCCAGACCGCGCTGACCGATGCCATCCCTGAGGAAGATGAATCCCCCTGGGTATTGCAGGTCTATGTCCAGGATGAGCCGAGCCTGAAAGGCTTCCAGCATGAGCTTGAGAATTATGCTCAGCCCAATGTACGGGAAACGGTTTATACCCGGCATTTTCAGCAAGCGATGTCGGAGCATCTTGAAAGGATTACCCGCCCCGGTGGTCTGTTTGAGGATAGCGCGGTGACCGGTACGCCCTGGCGGGGACAAATTCGCCGTGTGCGGGCAACGCTGTACCGCCGTTTGAAGCCCAGTGGACGACTACCTCCAGCAGTCGAAGTGGAAGAAGCCCTGAACGATGTCGCCACCAAATGGACGGCCTCATTGGCAACGGCCGGGATCCGTGTGCGACGTGGTACAGGAGAGGATCTCTACAACTGGCTGCTCAAGTGGTTTAACCCAAAGCCTGAAATTGCCGATGGCGATCCCGATAAGTTGCTCGATATCGCCCCTTATCCGGGTGATGACAACCTGCCTTTTGGTCATGATCTTGCCGAAAGCCTAACGCTGTCCATGCCGCGCTCGGATAATGCGACCTCGACCTGGTGGTTTGACGATTTGCCACATACCCTGGTTACCGTGCAGGGTCTGCGTCGAGCGCCGAAGGTTGGCCACATGACTGCAGAGCGACAATCCGGCGATCATATTTTCTCGCTGTTTGACCGCTTTCCCGAGCACACCGTCATGGTGATGACCTTAACGGCCAAACCCCAGGACTTCACGCGCAATCACATCGCCCAGGTGAAACGTTCGGCGGTGGGGGATTCCGCAGAAGTTGAATTGACCCGTGAAGATGCGGAGGCGGTCGAGCGGGAGATGGCCCGAGGCAATAAGCTCTACCCCTTGAGCATGGCCTTCTATCTGCGTGGCGATGACTTGAAGACACTCCGGAGCAACGTCAACCAGCTAAATGCGCTGTTGCTACCCAATGGCCTGCAACCCATTTTGCATGAAGCTGATTTGCTGGCGCTTGATGGCTATATGCGCAACTTGCCCATGGCCTACGACGCGGCACTGGAAAAATCCAGTCGGCGTTCACGCTTAGTGTTTTCCAGCCACGCTGCTAACCTTTTGCCCCTGTATGGCCGCTCAAAAGGTAGCGGTCACCCCGGATTGGTTTTCTTTAATCGCGGTGCTGAGCCTTTAGTGTTCGACCCTCTGCATCCGGCCGACCGGAAAAAGAACGCTCACATGCTTATTCTCGGCCCCACCGGTGCAGGTAAGTCGGCGCTTCTGGTTTATCTGTTACAGCAGATGGCAGCGGTGTATCGCCCGCGTATCTTTATTATTGAGGCAGGAGGTTCATTTTCTCTCCTGGGTGAGCAGTTTCTGGCCCATGGCTTAGTCGTTAACCAGGTGACGCTAAATCCGAATGCCGATGTGAGTTTGCCACCCTTTGCCGATGCTCTGCTGGTGTTGGCCAGGAAACGCCAGCACCAGCTGCATCAGGATTTGGACGCTCTTGCTCTTAGCGATGAAGCCGTCCTGACCGATGAGGATGAGCTGGATGAAGAGGGAATGGATCGAGACATTCTCGGCGAGATGGAAATCGCAGCCCGTATCATGATTACTGGAGGCGATGAGCGTGAAGACGCGCGGATGACACGGGCCGACAGGCTGCTTATCCGCAATGCTATTTTCCTGGCTGCCAAAACGGTTAAGGCCGCAGATCGTGAGCAAGTGCTCACCGAAGACGTGGTGGCAGCGCTCCAGCATATTGGTCACGATGAAAGCCTGCCAGACTACCGACGCAACCGAGCCATTGAAATGGGTGACGGCATGGCGCTGTTTTGTTCCGGCTTAGCGGGACACTTTTTTAATCGCTCCGGTACACCCTGGCCCGAGGCGGATGTGACAATTCTGGAGATGGGCATCCTGGCTCGTGAAGGCTATGAAGATCAACTTACCGTTGCCTATATCTCGATGATGAGCCACATCAACGACCTGGTAGAACGCCATCAACACGATGCCCGACCCACGCTTGTGGTGACCGACGAAGGCCACATTATTACCACCAACCCACTATTAGCCCGCTACGTGGTAAAGATCACCAAGATGTGGCGCAAGCTCGGTGCCTGGTTCTGGATTGCCACACAGAACCTTGAGGATTTTCCAGACGCGAGTCGCAAGATGCTCAATATGATGGAGTGGTGGCTGTGCCTGGTAATGCCAAAAGAGGAGGTTGAGCAGATAGCTCGGTTCAAGGATCTCACCGACGTACAGCGCAATTTGTTGTTGTCAGCGCGAAAGGAGCCGGGAAAGTACGTTGAAGGTGTTGTTCTGTCAGATCAAATGGAAGCACTGTTTCGGAATGTGCCGCCACCCCTTTCTCTCGCTTTGGCCATGACGGAGAAACATGAAAAAGCCGAACGCGCAGCAATCATGCGTGAGAAAAATTGTTCTGAGTTGGAAGCTGTTTATGAAATGGCCAAGCGGATCGAGAAAAAGCGGTAATAACTGAGTAATCCAATCAACTGGAATTTTCTGATGATATCAATTGTGGTGATACAGGCCAAATTATGCAGGCTGTGTCGGATTTGCATACTAGCCGATGGGTTGCTTTTCGCCCGTCAATCGTCATCTAATTTCGTATAGTGAAAAGCAGTCGCCCCGACCCTTTTCAGCGATTTAGGGGGTTCAGCGACTTTAGAATCGTGTGCTCGATGGGTAAGCATATACGTTGACGAACGTGATCTGCAGCTTCACTGTCATTTTCGAGCACAAAAACCCACATCATCTGAGGTACGTCAAAGTAATTTTCGGAGCTCTAACAAAGTAAATATTGCTGCTGGAAGATAGTTAAAGAAAAAATCTATGAGGTGTCATAATGTCCAAAGGCACTGGTCACGTTAACTCGGGGGCATCACGATGAATTTGCGCAGTTGGAGTTGGCTCACATTGTGGGCGCTAATCGGACTAGGCTTTACCCCACTGCAATCACATGCGGCAAGCCCTTTGCTGCCTGCAACTGCGGCCGTGGAAGCTGGTCAATGGCGGCCCCAACAAATCGCCTTTGGGCATGCTTTTCCCTTCCGCGAAACTGCCCTGACCGCGCCATTCAGCGCGCGCATTATCGAGGTGAAAGCTGATATCGGCGATCGCGTCCTCCGCGAACAAGTATTGATCCGTTTTGAGGCTCCTGATCTCATCACGCTGCTTACGAATCTACACAATGCACAGCAAGAGATCGACCTGGCAACACGCCGGGCCGACGCCTTGTCTGAAAGCCTACGGGAGAAGGCGGTGACGCGCAGTACCAAACTGGAGGCGGACATCGCACTTGGTGAAGCTCGCAATCTTCTCGCCGACACCTGGCAAGCACTCGATCATGCACTCCTTGTTTTAGGAAACAAATCGGATCATGTTGTTATCAAACAATCCCTGGCGAAGCAATCTTTTGAGGCGGTTGCGAGTAGTCTGAGCGTGGTACGTGCACCCTTCGATGGTTTGTTGGTTGACCGCCAGGTTGGGGCGGATCAAATCTTACTCCCCGGCACTTTGCTGTTTCGTTTGGAAGATCTTGCCACGGTCTACATCGAGGTCGGTGTTCAGCGCGATCAGGTCTCCGCCTGGCGGGAAGGTGCGGCCATTGCTGTGGTTGCTGATGAACCTATGGCATTGACCCTGGTCTCGCACGAACCACGCCTCGACACGGACACCGGGCTTTGGTTGTTGCGCTTCGTCGCGGATAATCCTAACTATCAATTGCGGGACGGTGCATGGTTAAAAGTCCGGCTATTAGGCCCGAGCCAGGCCGTCGTGTGGGTGCCCAAAGCGGCGGTCGTCGCGCGCGATGGTAAAACCTACTGCGTTCGCAAACAGGGCGACACGTTCGAAGCGGTGGAAGTATTGGTAGGTTCGCAGGTAGATAGGCGTGTTCCTGTGCTGTCCGGTCTGGATTCTGGGGATCAAGTAGCTACAGAAGGTGCCTACGAATTGCTCTACCGAGACGTTAAAGAATTAATGAAATTTGTGGACTAGCTAAACTGTGTATCAGTATCTGATTCGTCACCCCATTGCTATCGTTCTTGGCATCCTGCTGATTGTTATCGGTGGTTTTGCCAGTCTCCGTGAAATGCCGGTGGATCTGTTCCCAAATCTCAACTACCCACTAATCAACGTCGTTACCCACTACCCGGCGGGTACGGCAGAAGATATGGAACAGTTAATTACTGGTCCTATCGAGAACGCCATGTTGGGACTGACCGACCTGCGCCGTGTCCGCTCGGTGTCGGTGCCAGGCTTCTCCCAGGTCACCGTGGAATTCACCTGGGGGGTAGATGTCCTGCAAGCCCGGCAACTAGTCTTTGCTGGGCTTGCCCAAATACAGGGCAGCCTACCCCAGGGAACACAACCTGAGCTGGAGAACATTGGCACATCATTGGCCATGCTCTCCACGTACACGTTGAAGGGCAGCGAGCCGGTCGCACTGTACAACTGGGCTCGCTATGAGCTGGCACCACGGCTGACGACGCTAACCGGAGTGGCGCGGGTCGACGTCATGGGCGGCGGTAAGGCAGCCTACCGTATTGATCTTAACCCCCTGACTCTGCGCCAGCATCAGCTCTCCGCAAGTGATATCGCGGCAAGCCTTCGTGCTGAAAATGTGCTCGATACTGGCGGCTTCATCGAGCAGCATGGACGCGACCTGCTGATTCGCACTGAGGGCCGCATCCAGACCCTGGAAACCTTGAAAGCGATCATCGTAAAACGTGGGGCGGATGGCCGACCGCTTCGTTTGTCGGATGTGGCGGCGGTTTATGCCGGAGCTGAACCACTGCGCTATAGCGTGACAACAGATCGACAACCCGCCGTTGCATTTACCATCCAGAAGCAGCCACAGGCGAGTACGCTTGAGGTATCGCGCGCCGTTGATGACGCGCTCGCCGTGATGCCTTTACCGCAGGGCGTCAGCCTGGAGAAGTTCTATGACCAGGCGGCAATCATTGGGCTAGCTTATCGCAATATGCGCAATGCACTGGTGCTTGGGGTATTACTGGCTGCGCTCTCTTTGTTCTGGGTACTCGGCTGGAACCGCAGTACACTCATCGTTGCGGTTACTTTCCCACTGGTGGTGCTCGGCACGTTTATGCTGATGGGACTGAGTGGCTTGGGAATCAACCTGATGACCCTCGGTGCACTCACCGTTGCCATCGGCCTGATTGACGACGACGCCGTAGTGGTGCTGGAAAATATCGACCGCCATCGCGGCCTGGGCAAAACGCGTCTGGCCGCAGCACTAGACGGTACCCGGGAGATTATCGCGCCAGATCTAACTGGCACCCTGTCAATATTGGCTGCCTTCGTTCCTCTGGTGCTGGTGACCGGACTGGCAGGACGCTTGTTCCAGCCTTTCGGACTCACTTTCGGGTTCGTATTGGCGTTGTCGTTGTTGTTTTCTCTAACGCTGATTCCGCTGGCCGCCGTCTGGTTGCCAGCTCGCTCTGCTACATCGCAACCTACGGTCGGTGCCCGCTGGATTGCCGTGTTCGGTGACTGGAACCAAGGTCTGCTTGCCTATCTGCTGCAGCGCCGGGCGCTGACCCTCATCGGCGCTCTCCTCCTATTACTGTTGAGCGCGGGCTTATTAATACTAAACCCGGTGCGGTTCCTGCCATTGCTGGATGAGGACAGCCTGTTAGTGTCCTACCAGTTGGCGCCCGGCACTTCGCTCAAGGAAAGCAATCGTGTCGGCGACCAGCTCGATGCAATTTCCCTAAATCTGCCAGGTGTGGTGGGTGTATTCCGGCGCACGGGTTCACCGGAGGACTCTTTCTATATAGAAGGACCAGACGAAGGTGAACTGGTGCTGCGACTGGCAGCCGGAGTCGATCCGGTGAAAGTGAGAAAGGAACTGGAGCATCTTTTAGCGCAACTGCCGGGGATTGTTACTCGTGTCAACGAACCCACCACGGAAAAGCTGGAAGAATCCTTTTCCGGCTTGCCAGCGCTATTTGGCATTACGGTATTTGGCAGGGATCTGGAGGCACTATACGCGGCGGCTGCGCGCATCGAAGATGCGACGAGACAAGTGCCGGGTCTTGCCAATGTCGTTAACAATACCAAAATACCTGTCGATCAGATTGTGGTGACGATCGACCGTGATGCCGGTGCGCGCCTTGGCGTGGATGCCAGCACCGTAGCAGCATCGGTACGCGTTGCCATGCAGGGGGAGACGGTGACTGATGTCATTGTCGAGCAGCGACCTATCGCTCTGTTTATTCGTTACGGAGATGCGGACCGCACATCGCTGGAATCCTTGGGCCAGGTACTGGTCAGCACCGCCGATGGTCGCTCCATCCCGCTCATACAGTTGGCACACATTGAGCCGATGAGCAGTTATCCTTTTATCGAACACCAACAGGGTGCTCGCAGCTTGACGCTGACAGCGGAGATCGATGGAAACCCTGTGGTGGTGCTGGAGCGACTGGGCCAGGCCATCGACGCACTCAATCTGCCAGAAGAGATTCAGGTTGGCTACACCGGCCAGTACCAGCAGCTACTCGACACCGGTGTGCAAGTATTGTGGGTACTAGTGGCCGCCATTGCTCTAATGTACGGCATCATGGCTATGCAATTGGGCAGCCTGTTGGATCCCGCAGTTGTCCTCACCAAACTGCCCATGGACTTCATGGGCGCAGCCCTTGCACTGTTTATTACCCGCCAACCCCTCGATGTCACCGTGCTGATTGGCTTCATCACACTGGTGGGTGTATCAATGGACAACGGCATCATGCTACTGACCTTCACACGCGATTATCGGCGCCAGGGCATGGACGCGGACGCGGCGGTACGCATGGCCGTCAAAGTACGCACACGGCCGATGTTGTTATCGAATCTGACCACACTGATGGCCCTGATACCGGCGGCGCTTGGCATCGGCGCAGGGCCTCAATTGTTGCAACCTTTAGCCATCATGCTGTTCGGCGGGCTGACTGCCGGCACACTGTTGAATCTAAACCTGCTGCCGGTCATCTACGTGGCTACGGAACGCTGGCGACGGGCGATGGACTCCAAGTCGGAAACGGAAGGGGCCGAAAAGTGATGCCTCACCTCAAGCTCTTCCCATTGACGTTATTGTTAGCTCTTTCTGCCTGTACCAGTTACCAGTCCCGACCATTACCCGAAGGGCCGGGACTGGCGATGACTGTGCCGCGTCTGACCATAGACAAGGCTGCTCTGAGACTGCCAGGCATGCAGCCTCAGGCCTTCGATCCATCTGATGGCCTGGACGAACTCGAAGTCGCCTTGCTGGCGGTTGCCAACAATCCACAACTTAAAGTAGAACGGGCCAGGGTAGGGATTGGCCAGGCACAGTTGTTTGCTGTCGAATTGCTACCCGACCCTGAACTGGGTCTGGAGCTGGAACATCCAACAGACAGCGACCCTCAGTTAAGTAATGCCCTGGGTGTTTCGCTTAGCTACCCAGTCGCTGAGTTGGTAGCCCGCAGTGCAAAGCGCGATGCCGCCACTGCCCGTATCCAGCAACTGGATCTCGAATTGGTGTGGCAGGAATGGCAAGTCGCACAACAGGCGCGGATGTTGTATGTCCGCCACATTGAGCAGGACGGTCGACTTGAAATATTGCAGGAATATCAACGGCGACTCGAAGAGCGCTACGCTAGCACTCAGCGTTTGGTGCAGACGGGCGACTCAACGCTGTCCGTGGCTGCGACTGATCTTGCTGTGCAACTTAGCGTCAACACTGACGTGAATGTACTGAAACGTGATATCAACGGTACCCGAGATACATTACTTGGCCTGCTTGGCCTCGATTCGCAGGTGACTCTAAGATTTGCGGAGCACAATCCGTCTGAAAATGCGACCGAAGTAGACATTGATGAAGTAGGTATGGATGCGGTCCTCGCCACCTTGCCTGATCGCCGCCCCGATTTATTAGCGCTCAAATCCGGGTATGAAAGTCAGGATGCTCAATTGCGCAAAGCCATTTTGGAGCAGTTCCCAGGTATTGGTGTTGGTCTAAATCGAGGGCGAGATACCGATGGTCTTGATACGGTTGGCATTGGTGTCTCCTTACGTCTGCCGTTTTTCAGTGGTAATCGCGGTACGATTGAGGTTGAGGAAGCCACACGCGAGCACCTATGGTACGCCTATCAGGCCCGGTTGGCGGAGGCGCATCGGGAAATCCACCAGCTATGGAATGAAAGGCTTTTACTGAAGAGTCAGCTTGAGCAGATCCGTAATAAACTCCCGGAACTGGAGCAGATGGTTATAGCCACTCGCAAGGCCTTCGACCGGGGCAATCTCGATAACCTTACTTATCTTGCTATAGAAAAAAGTCTGCTGGAAAAACGTCTTGAGTCGATGCAATTGGACGAAAATCTGCAGGAACTACGTATCGGCTTGCAGACTTTTGTAGGTCTTGAAGCTAACAAATTTGCTGCTCAAGTACAGTAGAGTGGCATGATTGTTCTGTTATCACCGACAAGAGTATCTAAAAACTCTTTAGCGAAGGTAACCTCGTGACCTAAACGAATGATAGGTTTAAGGCGCGATCCATTAAGTCCAGCCTGAACCGAAGATGTTTGTAGGATCAAGTTTGAGCTCAGGGCTGACCTTCTTAAAAACACTATCGAATCCTAATAAGCACGTAATTTCTTGTCGTGGTTTTCTATTTCGTCCCAGCTAGACTTCGCCCAGGATATCGGTATTCAGAATGTACTGGTATCCATTATGTGTCGCATCAAATCAATTATCTCAGTGGTTCTACTTGCGACATCGCTTGCTTGTTATAGCGCTACGGATGGTAACGGGGCAGCACCGTCTATTGAAATATTTACTACCGCCCAATATTTTATCAGCGGAAGACACAACCAGGATTCAAAGCAGAAGGCCAGTAAGAATTATGACGCCTATGTCATTGATCGAATCAGCCTCCTAAAACGCACGTTGTCTGAGGGCTTGCCAAGCGATGCTCAGAAGGCAAAGGCACTTGTGCTCAATCGATTCCAGTCACTGGATGCCAGTACAAACCAACAACTGGAAAATGCTGCAAAAGGCTTGGTCAAAGCTATGGACTATGGGGTCGATCGTTACCCCGCTATTGTTTTTGATGGCCAGGCTGTCATTTACGGTGTGACCGATATCGATGTGGCCACTGCCTATTACAAACAGTGGCGCGAGAAAGGTATCCGATGAAACGGCGCTTTCTGGTTAGTAATCTGCTTGGCTTGTTTTTACTACTGCCTTTCAGCGCTACGTCCGGCACGATCACCAGTACGGAAATTATCACTCAAACCACGTCTGCGGCACTGAGTTGTATGCGCTGGATGCCGGTCGGTGTGTGTTTCTGGCTACGCTGTTCAATCTACGAGTGCAGCGTAGAGACTTCCATAAAAGTCGGCCACTACCAACCTGATGCGGTGGTGAGCAGCTATAACGAACTGGGTGGTAATCCATGGCTTGAGATGCGCGGTATATTGGGTTCGGCACAACGGTCAGCGGCTAATGGATTGCTGGGGACTTTACTGTCCGTGCCAGTAGATAGCGCTGGAAACAGGACTGAGGGTTCCGGGAACCGTGATCACCGCAACCTGGTGTTTCGCGAAACGGATGTCATTGGCCACCCTTTAATATCATTGTCAGGCATCGTGGCCAGTACTGGTTATTTGTGCGAATCGGAAACCACTTCTTTTTACCCCTATTTTCTTTCAGGTCTGGACGCGCTGTCCTGGCGTCAGGAAGTCCCGGAGATATTTTACCCCGCGAGCTTGATTCCCGGCCTACGTGAAATTGGCAGTTGGCCCTTGCAGACCTGGGGAGGGGTTTATCCACGCACTGGCTGGACAACGCAGGCAGAGGAGCCAAAGGCAGCGGCGATCAATGCGCAACGAGCGGGCGACATCGTAACGCGTACAGGGCAGCCACATATCTATGTGCCAATTTCCGGATCTTCCGGTTCTAGCCAAAAAATTTGGTCACCCGGCCCTCTGGTTGAGGATGACCCGGATACCGGAGAGTGGCAGATGTTACTCCCCCAAGCTGAATCCACGTGTGCCGTTTTTGGCACCAATGATCTGGCCAGTGTGAATGGTTGGGGTGGTGGTCGTGTAGATGCTGAAGGGGATTACGTCTGGAACCTGTGGCGACCATACTCCTGTTGTGAAAGGGAAGGAGCGTTTCTATTCGACATTAACTGGATTAGCTACCCGCCATGATTAATAAAAGCTTATTAAAGGCCCTGGTAAAAGTGCTGGCAGGGACTACGATCATTTTTTGGAGCATTAATGCTTATACAGCTAAAGCACCCACGGAAGATGGCCTCTGGTATTACGAAATTGGTGGTGCGGAGCCGGTTTCGGCACCCGCTAATCCCTCCGTTGTTTCTGTGACCTTGGGTGGTTCGGCTCAATTAGGCCTGGGCTATAGCTGCGGCAAATTTGATCCGGTGGCTGCGGTGACCAATACCCTGAATGACATCGGTGCCGGTGTCGATAATATGATGAGCGCCATGACGGCGGCGGCTACGAGTGCCATCGCTTCGCTTCCAGCATTGATCCTTCAGCGAGCCAATCCCGGTCTCTATGACCTGTTTCAGAATGCCTTACTGCAGGCTGAAGAAACCATGCAGTTAGCCACCAAGTCCTGTGAGCAAATGGAAGCGGAAATTGCCCAGGGCAAGAACCCCTACGCGGATCTCATCACCTTGTCCAAAGGCAATGATTGGAAAGTGCAGATGGGTGTCGGTGGCAATGACGCGGTGACCGCCAAGGGTTCGGTGGAAACCTCCAACGGTGATAATGGCGTGCCCTGGATTGGCGGGCAAGCAGGGGGAACAGGGCAGCCGGTTCTTGAGTTCACCGGCGACATTGTTAAGGCTGGCTATAACATCAATATGAACCGGCCTATCACCACGACAGGGCCAGTACCGCCAGCGTCAGCGACTCGACTCACAGAGATCTGGGCAACTCCCGCAGATGCTCGGGATTGGGTCGTGGATGTGGTCGGCGAGAATATCGTCACCACCTGCGATACCTGCCGCAAGGACAGTATTCCCGGCACAGGACTGTTGCCAAAGCTGAATCAGGAAGCGACTGCAGTCACGGTAGAAATACAGAACCTGGTCAGTGGTGCAAGCCCATTAACACTTGTTAACTTAACTAAGATAACTGCCCCGGGTGTGGCTATCACTCGCCAGGTTATCGAAGCGATTCGCGACATGCCTGGCTCCGAGCAAGGTCTGATTATGGGGCGCCTGGTCTCGGAGATCAGCACCGCTCGCACCGTCGAAAAAGCACTATATGCACGACGATTGCTACTGTCTGGCCGACAGGTGCCAGAGGTTTATGCCACGGAGGTGGTTCGTGAGCATGCGGACATATCCATAACTGAGTTGGACAAGGAGATCGAGAATCTCCTGTTCGAGACCAGAGTCCGTAAAGAGGTGGTCTCCGACACAATCGCAACCTTGCTTCAGCGTGTTGCGGCTCGGCGGCAAGCCTCTTTAAATATTCCTGAAGTGCCCACGATTGATCCTCGCCCGCTGAGCAATGGCCGTGTTCCATAGCGTGCCTGCCGTGCATCGTCGATGGTTTTTCCTGATGACGCTATTGGCGTTTGCTTTGGTATTACTTGCGGGTGGCATTCTCTGGCATTCCCTTGAGACCTCCTCTATCAATGAAATTCAAGTGCGGATCGAGGGAATGAAGTCAATCTTTGCTGGAATACGGTGGTTGCTGATCGTTCTGATAACGGCGACATGGCCCTCCATAATAAATAGTCTCCATCGCTTGAACTGGATTGATCAAGCTCAGAAGATTGTGATGCGAGGACAACGCTGGCGCGTCATGGCCTGGTTGGTGGTGATCGAATTGATGCTTGGGCAGAACTTGCTAGGCCAGGTATTGGCCGTACTCCAAGGGAGTAGGGCGTGACGGTCGATAGCTATCTTGAACTCTTCACCACATTATTCGGTTGGACTTTCTACGGCATCCTCTGGGATGTCATGGTTGGTACAGGCATTGTGTTTTTGCCCTTCCTTGGCATTCTAATCGATAACTGGCGTGAACCGGCTGAGGGCGGTGAGTTTGGTTCCGTCACTGGTTTGTCACTGCGTCGTATGGAATTGGAGCTATTCATTGCACTGCTAGTGGTGGTACTGGCCGGGCAGCCAGCGGCACTGACGCCACTCAATGCAACAACACTTAACTACACACCACCACCTACCTTGATTGCCCCGACGCAACCAACGGCGACCGTTGCCGCTCCTCAAAGCACTTACGGCTCCACCGGGTTTACAGGTTCACCAGGCACTGTGAATATTCCCGTGTGGTGGTATGCCGTGATGTCGATGACCTCAGGCTTCAATCACGCAGTGGTGGAAGGTCTGCCTATTTCTGCTGATATGCGCACCTACGAGCAACAGGCGCGATTGGCGACCATTGCCGATCCGCGTTTGCGGCAGGAAGTCAGCGACTTCTTCAGTCAGTGCTATGTTCCAGCGCGATCGAAATATCAGGCCGAGCGTCCAACCACTGCGGCGATCAATACCTTATTGACGACCTATGGGCCGGATGACCCAGACTGGATGGGGTCCCATGTTTATCGCAATACGCCAGGCTACTACGACAGTTTGCGTCCCACCGGCCAAATTAGCGGCTGGGCCTACAATGCGGCAAGAGATACCGAATACGATCCCACCACGCCACCCGTCTGGGGAAAACCTTTTTGCAAACAGTGGTGGGAAGATGCCGCCATCGGATTGCGAGAAAAACTAATTACCGAGGCCGACGCAACATCCACAGGATTTTCCGGCTTAGTGGTAGCGGTTGCCCCGGCACTGGCTAGCGAACAACAAAACGATGCGGTAGTGAAAACCGTGCTGAGCAATGCACCGCCAGCGTGGTCAAACAATGATTTAACCGCGCACAATGGCAGTAGCTCTGGTGTGATAAATGCCGCCGGAAATATTCTTAAAGGAGGCCTTGCAACAGCTGGTGTGATTACTGCATCAGCACTTTTCTCCGTCACCATGACCGCTGTATTGCAAGCCCTGCCCATGGTGCAGGCCGTTATGTTGTTGGGGATTTATGCACTGCTACCGATGGTAGTGGTGCTATCGCGCTATTCCATTGCCATGATGGTGGTAGGCGCGATGGCCATCTTTACCATCAAATTCTGGAGTGTGCTCTGGTACCTGGCCATGTGGGTAGATCAGAACCTGATTCTTTCTATGTACCCCGATGTAAATGTATTCCTGCAAATGTTCGCCAACCCGGGTGAGCACGATGCAAAACGTATGCTACTGAATATGATTACTACCAGTCTTTATCTGGGCCTTCCCTTGCTATGGAGTGGGATGATGGCGTGGGCGGGGGTGCAAGTCGGGCGATCAATCAACAACGCTACGGCACCGCTGGCGCGACCGGGAGAGGATGCTGGTCGACAAGGTGGTGCGATAGGAAAGGCAGCGGTAAGTCGAGGACTTCGCCGTTAGAGTCGCGTCCTGCTAGTCGTCGTCGTACCAACCGTAAGGATCGGTTCCTGCATCCAACCGACCGGTGCGGTGATTCAACTCACCCGTCAGATCTGAATCGTGTAGCCGACGTTCCTCATTATGTCGAATTTCCGTCGACACAAAAAGCTCACGCAGGACGCCGAGCAGGGCTATTACTAGTCCGACCGTGAGCGCTCCAACTTTGCGCAAGACGAATCCCACACTCGCTGGCCATGAAAAATTGTGAGTTGCACGCCTATTCATGGCTCGATGATAGCTGATGCAGTGGCATAGGAATACCCTGAATGTGCGGATGTTCAGCGAGCTATACCAATGGATATTTTCTATGAATTCATGCCTGCTGCATCGTATTATGCGGCCATATACGGCAAAAAACGGTAGACAATCGGCCTTTACCCCAATATATTCGAGCCATTCAGTAAGTTGTCAAAGGCGCGCCAAGGATTCACGCCCTCTGCCGCCTTGCGGCGCGCCCGGCACTTAACCCCGAACGCCTATGAGGAAATTAAGCAATGGCTGAGATGGAAGATCGCTGGCTGTCCGTAGGAGATATTTGCACCTACCTCGGCGTGAGCAATGACACCGTCTACAGGTGGATTGAAAAACATGATATGCCCGCCCATCGCGTCGGCCGTCTCTGGAAATTCAAGAAACAGCAGGTGGATGCATGGGTCGAGGCCGGCGGGGCGGCGGAATCTGGCGATAAAGGTTCTGGTAAATGAAAATTATCGACAACATCAATTCTCTGCTGGGTGATGACCTGAAGGTTTCCATCAATCCCAAGGCCAAGTTGAAGATCGCTGCATCGTGCTTTTCGATCTATGCCTATGAAGCCTTGAAGGCAGAACTCTCAAAGATTGATTCGTTGGAATTTATCTTCACAGCACCAACCTTTGTTCCTAATGAGGTTACCGACAAACTTAAAAAAGAACGTCGAGAATTTTTCATCCCCAAGGCCAACCGCGAACGGAGTCTGTATGGCTCTGAGTTTGAAATCCAGCTGCGCAATAAGCTCACCCAGCGTGCAATAGCACGTGAATGTGCAGAGTGGATGCGCCGTAAAGCCAGGTTCCGTTCAAACAAAACTCGATCTCCAATGCAGCAGTTTGCCTGCGTCCAGGGACCTGAGCAGGAAGTTGCGTATATGCCTCTGCATGGTTTTACTGCCGTGGATCTTGGCTATCAACAAGGGGATGCCGTTTCCAATATCGTCAACCGTGTGGATGAGGCGGCCTTTACATCGACATACCTTCAGCTCTTCGACCAGATCTGGAGCGACCCCACAAAGCTTGAAGATGTAACCAACGCGATCTGTGATCATATTGCATCGGTTTATCAGGAAAATTCCCCCGAGCGTATTTATTTCCTGATGCTCTACAATATTTTCAGTGATTTCCTCGACGATATCGACGAAGACGTACTGCCCAATGACCTTACGGGCTATCAGGATACGCTCGTTTGGAACAAGCTTTTCAACTTTCAGCATGATGCTGCAATCGGCATTATCAACAAACTGGAAACCTACAACGGCTGTATCCTGGCCGACAGTGTAGGGCTTGGTAAAACATTCACGGCGCTGGCAGTTGTTAAATATTATGAGCTGCGAAATCGCTCGGTGCTTGTGTTGTGCCCCAAGAAGCTCGCTGACAACTGGTTAAACTACAACAGCAACCTGACAACCAACATCTTTGCAAAGGATCGCTTTAATTATGATGTGCTGTGCCACACCGACCTTTCCCGCACCTCGGGTGAGTCGTATGGCATCCCTTTAAATCGAATCAACTGGGGCAACTATGATCTGGTTGTCATCGATGAATCACACAATTTTCGTAACAACGATGCAGTAAAGGATAGAGAGACCCGCTATCAAAAACTGATGAATCAGGTTGTCCGCCAGGGCGTTAAAACCAAGGTGCTTATGTTGTCTGCCACCCCGGTGAACAACCGGTTCAATGATCTGCGCAACCAGCTTGCGCTGGCGTACGAAGGCGACTCTGAAAAACTTAGCAAGAAAATGCGCACGGGCAGAACGGTGGAAGAAATATTCCGTCATGCACAGGCGGTATTTAACCATTGGTCAAAACTGCCTCCGGAGCAGCGCACCTCAAAATCTATCCTCGAGGCCCTCGATTTTGACTTCTTTGAATTGCTCGATAGTGTCACCATCGCTCGCTCACGTAAGCATATCCAGACCTTTTACGATACGAGCGACATAGGCCAGTTTCCTGAGCGCCGCAAGCCCCTGTCATTCCATTCGCCACTGACCGGGCGTACGGATGTTATGAGTTTCAACGAAATTTTTGAACAGCTCTCGTTGCTCAAGCTCTCGGTCTACGCGCCGATCAGCTACATCCTGCCCAGCCGGCTTAAAAAGTATGAAGACTTGTACGATACGCAAGTCGAAGGTGGTAAAGGTAAACTCAGGCAGGCTGACCGTGAACGCAGCCTGCAGGCATTGATGACGACCAACCTGCTCAAGCGCCTTGAAAGCTCTGTCGAGGCTTTTCGTCTTACCCTGCAAAGCTTGTTAGATAACCACACTCGCACCTTGAGCAAGATCGATTCATTCAATATTGCAGGTGGTGCAGAGAGCGTTTCTGATTGGACGGATGGTCTGGAAACGCTTGATGCTGAGGACGATGATGCTCTTGGTAATAACGGAGGATTGGGTGATGACGAAATTGGCGGCAAGGTAAAGATCAATCTTGCCGACATGGATCTCCCCTCTTGGGAACATGACCTGAAGGTTGATTTCGAAGTCATCAATGCCTTGTTAGCATCTATGGCAAAGGTCACACCCGAGGATGATGCCAAGCTGCAACACCTCAAGACCCTCATCCTGAACAAGATTGAGAGCCCCATCAATGACGGCAATAAAAAGGTCCTGATCTTTACGGCCTTTGCGGATACTGCCAATTACCTATACAACAACCTGGCTGAAAATATTTTGGCAACAAAGGGCCTGCACACGGGTAAAGTCACAGGTAAGGATGCACCTAAATCAACGCTCAAGAAGAGCTACGATTTCCAGTCATTACTGACGCTTTTTTCGCCCCGTGCCAAAGAAAAGGATCTGGTGTTACCGGGGGAACAGGCCGAACTGGATCTGCTGATTGGTACCGATTGCATTTCAGAAGGCCAGAACCTTCAGGACTGTGACTACTTGGTCAACTACGACATCCACTGGAACCCGGTCCGCATCATCCAACGCTTTGGTCGTATCGACCGTATCGGCTCTATCAATAAGACTATCCAGTTGGTGAACTACTGGCCTGATATTTCCCTGGACGAATACATTAACCTCAAGGAACGGGTCGAAAACCGTATGATCATTGCCGACGTGACGGCCACCGGTGATGACAACGTACTCACGGCAAAAAGCAGCGAGATCTCGTACCGGAAAGAGCAACTTCGGCGTTTGCAGGATGAAGTAATCGAACTGGAAGATCTGAAGACAGGCGTATCCATAACCGATCTTGGCCTGAATGACTTTCGGATGGACCTGCTGAACTATGTAAAAACCAATGGTGACCTTGCCAACGTGCCCAATGGCATGCATGCGGTTGTACCCGCCAGGCCCGAACTAGGTTTGCACCCTGGTGTGATATTCGCACTGCGCAATCTCAACCATGGCGTCAATATTAACCAGCAGAACAGACTGCATCCCTACTATTTGATCTATATCGCAAGCGACGGGCAGGTCATTGCCAATCACACCGAGGTCAAATCACTACTCGACCTGGTGCGCTCCAGTTGCAAGGGGCAGTCGGAACCTATTCAAACGGTCTGTCGCTTGTTCAATGAGCTGACTGATGAAGGCCGTGACATGAAAGCCTGCTCCGACCTGCTCAGTACAGCCATTCGATCGATGATCGACGTCAAGGAGGAAAAGGATCTCGATAGCCTCTTCTCCGGGGGCAAGACTACTGCACTGGTGAACACCATTGCCGGGCTTGATGATTTCGAACTCGTCGCTTTTCTTGTGATACAGGAGGAAGGATGACAGCCGTGCTCTTCGACTACCCAAAGAGCGCCGCTTTCGGACGCGTGCTGCCCAAGAATAAAATCTATGAGAACGCAAGCCCGAGCACGGCCGTCAAAAATCTGTTTGTCCGCCAGGTGGAACAGATCACATGGCAATTCAAACTTGCCCCGGAAACCGTCAACCTCAAGGGAACGCGGTCTGTTCCGGAAATCGAGATTTTCAGCGTCTTCCTCAAAGAGGGTGAGCTGAAAACAGATGTGTTGCGCTGTATCGATCAGGCAATTCCGTTTCCGATCCTCTTCGAGTTGCGGTACGAGGGGAAGATCCGCACCATCGCGGCCTTCAAGCGTCCCAGTGATGCGGACAGCTCTAAATGGGTGGTGAGCGACTACTTTGACTGCGCCTGGCTGCCGAGCGATGCACCAAGAACCCCTTTGCCGGTGGTGTTTGACCTTGAAGCCTTGAATGCGTGCTTGCTGGCGCCCTTGTTGCCTTTTCCGGCTCGTCCAGGTGAAGGCTTGCAAGCCTGTGTGGAAAGAATGGAGCAAATACGTTCCAGACAGCGTGAACTGGACAAATGCGAGGCTCGCCTGCGCAAAGAAAAACAATTCAATCGCAAAGTGGCGATCAACGCCAAGTTGCGGCAACTGAAAAATGAACTTGAGGCAATGAGTGGCTAAACACCAAGGGATCTAACGATATGCTTGAAACTAATGATCAGGCCGCGCCTGAAGAGCAAGCTAAGAAGAGCATCAATATATTGAAGGTTAGGGATGACCATGCGCCCTTGCAGTTCGCAGCCGACGGCGACAAATTCAGGCTACAAGGTGCGGAAGCCTCTTGGTTGGGTTCCGACGAGTTCGGCCATAAGGAGCTGCGCAGCCGTATCGAGCCTTGGCTGACGTCACTGTTCCAATCTGAACATCTCTCCCTTTTGGCCGGCTCGGGGCTGACCCATGCAGTGCATCACCTGGCCACCGCGAAAGGCGCTGTCGGCATGGGAGCCCTGACACTTAGCAACTATCAGGCGGAAATCGATCAAGCAGCGGAGAAAGCTGCGGAAGCGGCCGGGCGCGAGAAGGGCAACCTGGAAGATCAGCTGCGCGTTGCCAACGAATTGCTGCGTGGATTAGAGGTTCTGAAGAAGGATAGTGAGGCCGAAGCTCTGTGCGACGAGCTTCAGGCTGGCATGCAAGACTTCGCAAAATCGATTCTGAGCAGCGAAGCGGGCATCGCCACAGCGGATGAAGCGAGTCGCGAGCTGGCGTTCAACACTCTGGTCACCTTCCTGATGAGTTTTGCCAGTCGCACCGGTGTGCGTGATCGCCTGAACATCTTCACCACCAACTACGACCGGCTGATCGAGGCCGGAGCGGAGCTGGCCGGCCTGCATCTGCTGGATCGCTTTCTGGGCAACCTCATGCCGATCTTCCGCTCCTCACGGCTGGATTTGGATATGCACTACAACCCGCCCGGCATACGCGGCGAGCCACGCTATCTGGAGGGCGTTACGCGCTACACCAAACTGCATGGATCAGTGGACTGGGTGCAGACCGACAAAGACATTCGCCGCATTGGCCTGCCTTTCGGCGCCGAGAGCATCGAGCCGTATTTGCAGGCGCCAGGTCTAGGCGGGGCCACAGCCCACCAGTTGATGATCTATCCCAACGCAGCCAAGGATAGGGAAACTGCCGACTACCCATACGTGGAACTTTTTCGCGATCTTGCAGCGGCCGTATGCCGCCCGAACAGCGCACTGGTGACCTACGGCTACAGCTTTGGTGACGAACATATCAACCGCGTGATTCGCGACATGCTCACCATCCCCTCAACCCATCTGGTAGTTATCTCGTTTGACGACCCGCTCGGTCGTATCATGCAGACCTACCAAGAGTTGGGCAGACCGTCGCAGATCAGTCTGTTGATCGGCCCGGCATTGGCCGGCCTGAGTACACTGACCGAATACTACCTTCCCAAGGCCGCCATCGACAAAACAACCTTCCGCATGAGTGAGTTGCTCAAGCAGCGGTGGGGAACAGAACAGTCAGTTGATCAAAATCCGCCAGACAAGGATCAGCTTGCCGATGGGGAGAATCAGTTATGAGCTTGTCACCACTCGCTTATGCCGATTCTTTGCGCATTGGCACCATCGACTTCGTCTCGCCCGATGAAATCAAAGTACTGCTGGAGATTGAGGCTCCTGATGGCGTTGCGCTCAACACCGGTACGCCGCGTCCGTTTCCCCGCATCAATGGCTATGTGCTAATCCCCAGTGACGAGGGCCATCTGGTTGCCCAGGTAGAGTGGATAACCGTCGAGCGCTCACAGTATCCCAAGCGCAAGGGTATGCAGGACTTTGGGCTGGTGGACTTGCCTTACCCCCTGCGCAAGATGAGCCTGAACCCACTGGGCTGCCTGTTTTATGACGGCAGCGAGGCAAGCGGCAAAGAGACGTATCGCTTTCGGCGCGGTGTCGAGAGCTATCCGACCGTGGGCGATTCTGTACTGCTTCCCACTCAAAATCAGCTGCGCGCCATCGTGGAATCAGGCGACAACCGCCACGTAATGATCGGCACCAGCCCGCTGGCTGCCAATGCCGAAGTGAAAGTTGACCCAGACCGGCTCTTCGGGCGCCATTTGGCTGTTCTGGGGAACACCGGCAGCGGCAAATCCTGCTCGGTTGCGGGCTTGATCCGCTGGTCGATGGACACGGCAAAGAAAGCCCGTGGTGACGGGACTGCCCCCAATGCCCGTTTTATTGTACTCGACCCCAATGGCGAGTACGCCAACACCTTCAAGGATATGGGCAATGTGCGGGTGTTTGCCGTAGAGTCCTCCAAAGACATTGAACAGCTCCATGTGCCTTTGTGGTTCTGGAATAGCGCTGAATGGAGTGCCTTTACTCAAGCGAGTGCAAAAACTCAGCGGCCAACATTGATTCAAGCTCTACGTTCGGTGCGCGATGGCGAGATTGCTCTTCAGGTTACACCTAGCCATGAAACGCGTCGTTTCCTCCGAACACTTGTAAGCATAATTCAAATAGAAGCTAATGCAGGCCGTCCTTGGGCAAACTTTCCACATCCGAAAAATTTTCTAGAGAAAATCAAGAAATGGAAAGAGGGTCTCGCTGAAGATGCATCCTTTAACGGGATAGAAAAAGCATCCTTGGATGCTCTGAGAGATAAAATTACGGCGTTTTCGGATGCGCGTAGTGGGCAATACCCCACCTACGAGTTCACTAGGCCAGAAATTAACGAATTCCTGAACTTGGCAAAATCCGCTCATGCCGCTTTCGGGGGAAGTGATACCGATATTCTCCCTATCGACGCCGACGTCCCGCGTGCCTTCACTGGAGATCAGCTATTACGTAGTGTCGAGGCAAACGCCGAGCTTCTTAACGTCTCCGAGTACGTTGAAACAATGCTTATGCGTATTCGGACAATATTGTCCGACAGTCGCATGAAAACCATTTTTGGCGCCGGCGATGAACTGACACTCGATTCCTGGCTCAGCAAGTACATCGGCGACGACCAGGCCTCCAACGGCACGGTCACTGTTATTGACCTCTCGCTGGTTCCGGCAGAAGTGGTGCACATCATAACCGCCGTGATTGCCCGCATGACATTGGAAGCCTTGCAGCGTTACCGCAAACTGAACCACGGTAAGACCTTACCCACCGTTTTGGTGATGGAGGAGGCGCACACCTTCATCAAGCGCTACAAGGACGACGCGGATAACCAGAATTCCGCCGCCATCTGCTGCCAGGTCTTTGAGAAGATCGCCCGTGAGGGGCGCAAGTTCGGCTTGGGACTTGTGTTGTCCTCACAGCGCCCGAGTGAGCTGTCGCCCACAGTGCTTTCTCAGTGCAATAGCTTTTTGATGCACCGCATCAGTAACGACCGCGACCAGGAGCTGGTGCACAAGTTGGTACCCGACAATCTGCGCGGCCTGCTCCGTGATTTACCGTCTTTGCCATCCCGTCACGCCATTTTGCTGGGGTGGGCATCGGAATTGCCCGTGTTGGTGCAGATGAACAGCTTGCCTGAGGAGCAAAGACCGAAATCAGATGATCCGGATTTCTGGGCCGTTTGGTCTGGCCAGGCTGAGCGTAAAGTTGACTGGGAAACTATCGCGGCTGATTGGCAGCAGACGCACTCAGAACAAGTTGAAGATGACCAAGAATCAACTGGAAATGCCGGAAATTTTGACGACGACATCCCGTTTTGAATGTCGCCGATCAGCACCAAGTGCGCAACTGAACTACGAACTAGATACATTGCACCGCTGATTAAACATCGGCGGCAAGAGGATAAAATATGGACAAACTGAAAATGCACTCTCCGGCTCTGACTCTGGACAATATCGCCCGCATCCGCGAGCTGTTTCCCAGCTGCGTGACCGAGGCCCAGGGCGAAGATGGCCAACTGAAGCTGGCGGTGGACTTTGATCAGTTGCGGCAGGAATTGTCGGAATCCATCGTGGAAGGTCCGCAGGAACGTTACCACCTCAACTGGCCTGGCAAACGGGAGGCGCTACTCACCGCCAACGCGCCTATCGCCAAGACGCTGCTGCCGTGCTGGGAAGAGAGCGTGGACTTTGATACCACAAAGAACCTGTTTATCGAAGGCGACAATCTGGAGGCATTGAAGCTGCTGCAGGAGACCTACCTTGGCAAGGTCAAGATGATCTACATCGACCCGCCCTATAACAGGAAGAAAGGAAATAATCTTATATATCGCGATGACTTCGTAGGAAACACATTTGATTACCTCATGAAGTCCAATCAACTCAACGAGGACGGCCAAAGACTTGTTTCAAACACGGAGGCCAACGGAAGATTTCATTCAGATTGGCTCTCCATGATGTATCAAAGACTTAAACTTTCCAAAAATATTCTCTCTGATAACGGAGTTGTTTTTATAGCAATTGATGACAATGAAACAGCAAATGTCAGGCGTCTCTGCGATGAAATATTTGGAGAGGAAAATTTTGTCGGTACAATCATTTGGAAGAATGTAACGGATAACAACCCAACCAATATTGCAGTTGAACATGAAAGCATTCATGTCTATGCAAAATCAAAGCTTTCCCTAGAAAACGTTTGGAAGTCACAAGTATCAGATATAAAGAATGTTTTAATCAGAATTGGCGAAGAGCTTGTTCAAAAATACAAGAAGCAGGATGAATTGCAAAGCGAATATACAAACTGGTTTAGAGAAAATAAAAGCCAACTCGGCGCACTTGATCGATATAAATATATAGATTGTGACGGCGTTTATACGGGCAGCCAGAGCGTACATAACCCCGGCAAAGAAGGATATCGGTATGACGTAATTCACCCGGATACCAAATTGCCCTGCAAAGAACCGCTGATGGGCTACAGATTCCCAAGGGAGACAATGGACAAGTTGCTTGCCGAAGAAAAAATCCTCTTTGGAGAAGATCATAATAAGATTATTGAATTAAAGGTATATGCCAAAGATTATGAAGACAAGTTATCCAGTGTGTTCGAGCTTGATGGACGGACAGGCCCATATGATCTTAAGCAGCTTTTTCCTGAATCAAAGAAAGTTTTTTCAAACCCAAAACCAGTCGCCTTACTTGAACGGCTTCTATCTTTTTCCACTTCAGATGCAGATGTTTGCTTAGACCTTTTTTCTGGATCATCGACGTTGGCTCACGCATTAATGAATTTGAATATCGCCGACGGAGGAGAACGTGTTTTCATAAGTATCCAGTATCCAGAGGAAATTACATCAAGTAATAAGGACTCAAAAGAAGCATTCGACTTTTGTACAAAGAACAACATTAAGCCGAACATTGCCGAGATTTCAAAGGAGCGTATCCGCCGGGCGGGAAAGAAGATACTAGCAGGTGAATATCACGAAGGGTGGAACAAGGACATCGGCTTCCGTGTCCTGAAAATAGATTCGTCGAACATGGCCGACGTCTATTACACGCCGGATGCCATCGACCAGACCCAGGTCGATGCCTTTGTTGACAACATCAAACCAGACCGCAAACCCGAAGACCTGCTCTTTCAGGTCCTGTTGGACTGGGGTGTGGATCTCTCACTGCCTATCCGTAAGGAAACCATTCAGGGCAAGACTGTTTTCTTTGTCGATGAGAACGCACTGGTCGCCTGCTTCGATACCGGCGTGAATGAAGAGCTTGTGAAGCATCTTGCCGGGTTTGAGCCTCTGCGTGTCGTTTTCCGTGACAACGGCTTCGTGTCCGATGCCGTCAAGATCAACGTCGAACAGATATTCAAACAGATGTCTCCGGGCACCGACGTGAAGTCTATTTAAGGGGAGCATGGAATGAAGCTGAAGTTCAAGATCCAGCCCTATCAGACCAGCGCCGTTGAGTCCGTCGTTGACTGCTTTGCCGGACAGGTTAACACCTCAGGCATTGCGTATCGGATAGACCCAGGTCGGGTAGTCAAAGGCAAAACCATCGGCAGTACGGTAGAGACTGATACAGGATTTAAAAACGCTGATATACAACTGACCGATACTCAGCTCATCGAAAATATCCATGCCGTCCAGAGACGACAAAATCTGCCGCTGTCAGACACGCTGGTGTCCAGCGCAGGATGCAAGGTTAACCTCGATATCGAGATGGAAACCGGTACCGGCAAGACCTACTGTTACATTAAGAGCATCTTTGAGATGAACAAACGCTACGGCTGGACCAAGTTCATCGTCGTGGTGCCTAGCATTGCTATTCGTGAAGGGGTGTTCAAATCCCTGGATATTACCGCCGAACATTTCACCGAGAGCTATGGCAAGAAGGTTCGTTTTTTCATTTACAATTCCAAACAGCTGCACCATTTGGAAAGCTTCTCGTCGGACGCGGGCATTAACGTCATGGTGATTAATATCCAGGCGTTTGCTTCGCGTGGTGCAGACAATCGTCGAATTTATGACGAACTGGATGATTTTCAATCACGCAAGCCGATTGATGTAATCAGCAGCAATCGCCCCATCGTGATTCTCGACGAACCACAGAAGATGGAAGGTGCTGCGACTATGGAGTCGCTGGCCAAGTTCAAGCCGTTGATGATCCTGCGTTACTCGGCCACACACCGCACCACCCACAACAAGATCCACCGCCTTGATGCCCTGGATGCGTATAACCAGAAACTGGTGAAGAAGATTGCTGTGCGCGGCATCGCCGTGAAAGGCCTGGCCGGTACCAATGCCTATCTCTATCTGGAATCCATCGAAATTTCCAAAAAGGCACCGGTGGCCCGTATAGAGATAGAAGTTCGCCAGGGCAACGGTATCAAGCGTATCGTGAAACGGCTCGAAAAAGGCAAAGACCTCTTTGTCGAGTCAAACGAGCTCGATCAGTATCATGGTTTTGTCATCGCTCAGATTGACGCCAATAAAGACACAGTAGAATTCACCAATGGTCTTGTACTGACCGCCGGTGATGCAACCGGTGATGTGACCGAATTGACCATGCGGAGAATCCAGATCCGCGAGGCCATTCGTGCGCATCTGGAGAAGGAGCAGCGGCTCTTTGCACAGGGTATCAAAGTTCTCTCGCTCTTCTTCATCGACGAAGTGGTCAAGTATCGCGACTACACCCAGCCCGACGAACAAGGTGAGTATGGTCGGATCTTTGAAGAGGAGTACGAGCAGCTCAAGGACGAGTACCTGGGGGAACTGGCGCTCGACAACGAGGATTACCGCCAGTATCTGGCCAACATTCAGGTGACCCGCACGCACAACGGATATTTTTCGATTGACAAGAAAACCAAGAAACTCACTGATCCTAGTTTTAAGACACGTGGTGAAGAGGCGGGACTGTCGGATGATGTCGATGCTTATGACTTGATACTTAAAGACAAGGAATCATTATTGCAGCTTCCTTCAGTGAGTGATAATGAGGAAACAAGACGAAAGAAGGATGTTCGTTTTATCTTTTCGCATTCTGCATTGCGTGAAGGCTGGGACAATCCGAATGTGTTTGTATTGTGTATGCTCAAGCATAGCGACAATACAATATCTCGTCGCCAGGAAGTCGGTCGTGGGCTGAGAATATCTGTTAATCAGAACGGTGATCGAATGGATCACCCTTCGACCGTACATGATGTCAATGTGCTGACCGTCGTTGCCAGCGAGAGCTATAAAGATTTCGTTGCCAACCTGCAGCGCGAGATCAGTGACGCGCTATCGGCACGGCCGCGTAAAGCCGATGAGGCCTATTTCACCGGAAAGGTTATCACCACGGAATCCGGGTCAGTAGAAATTACCACTGACCAGGCGAAAGACATTGAGTTTTACCTAATCCAAAACGGATATGTAGATCGAAACCGGCAGATTGTAGAGAAATATCACGAGGCAAAAGCCAACGGGACCCTGGCGGCCCTCACTCCTGAACTTGCCCCTCATGCGGCGCAGATTTTCGCACTTGTAGACAGCGTATTCAGCGAATCCCAGTTGCCCGATGTGGGTGATGATCGCAAGCCAAAGACCAATCCGCTGAACACTAACTTTGAGAAGAAGGAGTTCAAGGAGCTTTGGAGCCGTATAAACCGGAAGGCGGTTTATCGCGTCGAGTTCGATTCAAGTGAGCTCATCCGTAACAGCATCCGCACACTAGACAAAGAATTAAGGGTGACCCCTTTGCAGTACACCATTCAGTCTGGTATCCAGGGCGACCAGATTACCGACTCACAACTTAAGCATGGAGAAGGTTTTCAACTCGAGAACACTGCGGTCGAAACGCATAACGCATCGATACACTCGATGGTGACATACGATCTTCTTGGCAAGCTTGCAGAGAACACGCAACTGACGCGCAAAACCATCGCCGCAATGCTGGAAGGCATTCAGCCTGCGGTATTTAAACAGTTCAAGCAGAATCCGGAACACTTTTTGGCTGAGGTGACTCGTCTGATTAACGAGCAGAAGGCGACCATCATCATCGAGCATCTAAGCTATGACGGCATCGCCGAGACTCACGATATCGACATCTTTACTGCCGGGCAGAGTAGCCAGGATTTCACCAAAGCCAGCGAGAAGCTCAAGCGCCACATTTACGACTACGTGATCACCGACTCCAAGGTTGAAAGGGAGTTCGTGAAGGAGTTGGACACAAGCGCCGAGGTAGTGGTTTATGCAAAACTGCCCCGTGGTTTCTTGATTCCTACGCCTGTCGGAGACTACAACCCAGACTGGGCCATTTCCTTCAAGGAAGGTTCGGTCAAGCACATTTATTTCGTAGCAGAGACCAAAGGCTCAATGTCCACCATGGAACTGCGCGCAATTGAGCATACGAAAATTGAATGCGCCCGAAAATTCTTCGATGAGATCAACCGCAAGATAGATCCCGAACATGTGAAGTATGACGTGGTGACCAGTTATGGAAAACTGATGGAGATTGTCGGTATGGGAGGGGCAATGCTGTGAGTGAGTTTTCGACATCGTTTTTCAAATGGTTTACCGAACAACGGCCCAAGTGCCTCCAAATCGCCGCCACTCGATTCTTGGAGAAAGCCGCGCATTCAGACAAAATCGTTTTAGACCTTATGTCACTCTGCCAACAGGAAGCTGAGGGGAATAAATCTGGACCGGTGATGAAATGATTCAACTTAAAATCAGTCTCAAAAACTGTTACGGCATCCAGTCGTTGGATCATGAATTCGATTTCGGCATTGGTTCTAATCCAGCCAAACCAAAGGCCAAAGCCTATGCTGTCTACGCGCCAAATGGACTGATGAAGTCTTCTCTCGCCAAGACCTTTGATGCTCTATCCAAAGGCGAAGCACCAAAAGAGGAACGTTACAACCGTCCTTCAACGTGTGTGGTGGAATCGGACGGAGTCGCCATCCCAAGGGAGGCCATTTATGTCCTCAAAGCAGAAATTGACATCAGTGCTGACAGTCCGGCCATCACTGATATTCTTGTTAACCCTGAGAACAAGGCAAAATACGATGATCTGCTCGTCAGCCTCGACAAGTTGAAAAATAAACTAACCAACTCCCTTCAGAAAGAATCGAAAATCAAAAAAGGCGATATCGAACGAACAATCCTAAATGATTTGGGTGAAACGGACTTGCCCACTTGCATTGGCAAGATCAAAGCTATGACTATTGAAGATGACTTGAGCCCTTATGAGTACGCAACTATTTTCGACCCAAAAGTGGCTGAAGTTCTGAAGAGTAAAGAATTTATAACCAACGCAAGCGAGTTCAACGAGCGCTACCAAGAGCTTTTTAACCAAGCCGGAACGATTTATCAGAAAGGTGTATTCAATCCAGCGAAGGCTGAAACATCCTTCTCGACCCTGGACAAGCAGGGCTTTTTTGCAGGTGGCCATCGTATTCACTTGAGAGGGGAAACTACATCAATCGACAAAGCGGAACTTGATCAAAAACTGCAAGAAATACACGCAAGTATTGACGGTGACGACTCACTAAAAAAACTGCGCACCAGTCTTGCCAAAAATGCGCAGACTCAGGCTTTGACGGATTTGATAGAGCGCCTTTCTTCGACTCAGATCGAGTTTTTCCTTGAAAAACTCAAGCCGGAAAACCACGTGCAGTTCCGCAAAGAGCTTTGGGCTTATTATGTGCATAACAGTACAGATGCAACGGCTTATCTGGATTCATATACCGAAAGCAAAGACGAAATCAAGAGTATTGAAGCCGCCGCCGCACAGGTCGCCCCGAGGTGGGTAGAGACCGTTGGGCTTTTCAACGACCGTTTCGTGGATATGCCATTTACGCTTTCTGTGGCCAATCAGACTCAAGCCGCACTTGGCAAGGAAAATGCTAGACTGAAATTCACTTGCAAAGATGGAGCCGATACAGTCGAATGGTCGCGCGCTGAAATTAGAACCCTGAGCCAAGGAGAAAAAAGGGCGCTTTACCTTCTCAACTTCATTTTTGAGGTCAAAGCCCGAAAACTTGCCAACCAAGAGACGCTTTTCATCATTGATGATGTTGCCGATTCCTTCGACTACAAAAACAAACATGCCATCGTTCAATATTTGGAGGATCTGAGTAAAACCGAATCTTTTTATCAGATTATTCTGACCCATAATTTTGATTTTTTCCGAACGCTCTGCTTCGCTTTTGTTCGTTACGAAAGATGCCTTATGGCAAATCGCGAAAGCAACTCCATCGGCCTTACCAAAGCTGAGGGTATTAAAAATTACTTTATCGGGAAATGGAAAAATAACGTGGCTGGCAACGACTGCATTCTTTGCGCCACCATTCCTTTCACGAGAAATCTGATCGAATACACAAAGGGCGAGCAAGACGCTGATTACCTGAAACTCACCAGCCTGCTGCACTGGAAGGACGACACAGAACAAATCACTGTTGGGAACTATCTGGACATATACAATCGACTTTTTGGTACTGTGCACGACACCAACAACACGCAGCCAGTAAAAACCCTTCTCTTCACCAAAGCCGAAGAAATATGTGCTCAGAATATTCATGATGGCTTGAATTTGGAGGATAAGGTTTTGCTGTCTATGGCAATACGCCTGCAAGCCGAAATCCTGTGTACCAACAAACTGCGAACACTAAAGAACGACGCAAACTACTGGTGCCAATCCGATAATCAGTTCGGTTCCCTCATGAAAGAGTACACATCCTTGGCCCCATCGGTACCAGAGATGCGCACACTGGAGAAGGTAAGCATTACTGTCAGCTCGAACATTCACCTGAATTCATTCATGTACGAGCCGATACTGGATTTGACTATTGAGCATCTTGTTAATCTGTATCAAGAAGTGCGAGATCTGCATTTGTGAGTGCAGGCAACGGATTTGCATGCAGCTTATAAGAGTGCTTCATGCATCATACGGGCATAAATGTTTCCAAATATTGGGGCATGAGGGAAAGGTTTTGTGAAATTCATTCACGCAGCAGATATACACCTCGATAGTGCACTCCATGGCCTAGAGCGCTATGAAGGTGCGCCCGTGGATGAAATCCGCAGCGCCACGCGCCGCGCCTTCGATAATCTGATTGATCTGGCAATTGAAGAGGACGTAGCATTCGTATTGTTGGTCGGGGATCTGTACGACGGCGATTGGAAAGATTACAACACCGGCCTCTATTTTGTAGAACGCATGGGAAGGCTGCGTGAGGCTGGTATTCGTGTCTTCATCGTGGCTGGAAATCATGATGCAGCCAGTCAGATTACAAAGCACCTTCGTTTACCTGAAAACGTTACTCTATTT
>JAJFKC010000006.1 GCA_021773435.1 Porticoccaceae bacterium | reverse complement strand
GGTTTAATCATCGCCGATTGCTACGACCCATTGGCGATGTGCCGCCGGCTGAAGTTGAGATGATGTATTATCAACAAACTGAGTCAAGCAATGTTGCATGACTCAGATAAAACTGCCTCCGATAAAACCGGGGCGATTCATGTTAATACTTGACGCTGCATATCTGCATTCGCTAGTACTTTTGGGCCTAATAGTTGAGAGAAGGCCTTCCGAAAAGGAGTTAAAGGATCAGAAAAATCCAAGTTCATTGCCTGATGACCATCTCTTTTGAGCTGAATTGCCCGGGCAGCTATACTAGACTTTTGACTTTGTATTTTTTTAAAGATCGCATGCTGGGTATCTTGCCATCTGTTTGCCAAGCCGCCAAAAGATACATTCCATCCAAGCTGTTCTTCCCATGGGTCAGGATACTCAAACTGAAATGCAAGTGCCTTAATATTTTGAATGCTTCTGTTACTCTCAAAATAAACAATACTACTTTTTAGGTTGCGCCGACGTTGATTAATTTGCAAAAGACCGGTTAACTTTTGCGCATCTTGCGGAATTGATGTGTCGATCTCTTTTTTTCCAAAGATATTTTCTTCGTTATTGTTGGTTGCCTCTATTACAAAGCTTATATTACTCCCGCTAAGATTCTGAAAATACTGAATAAGACCTGTGATTAATCTTGTCTTTCCGACGCCGTTAGGTCCGGCAATCACGACCAAATCAGACAGGTTATCAATTTGAAAGTTGGTAACCGGAAGAATTCCCTGCGCCTTTATTTCTTTTATCCTCAACTTATTTCTCCGCGCCCATTTTTCGTGTGTTTGTTGTATAACGGTTTATTCAAAAGCCTATGGCTTTATATCATCCAGGCGGACCATCACTAGGCAATAAATATAGCTAAGCTATAAAAGCACTTTAGGTTCATTGTGTTGCGAGCGTTAATGCCTGATTGAGGAGGGTGATGGCGACCCATTGCAGTGTCCTTTGCTTTGTTTTCTCCGGCTCTTGATCATATCACCAACTGCCCGGGCATCAATTGCTTATGTTATTTTTATGGGTGATAGAACGCCACGAGCTTGTGACCCTGGGTTTGGCCAAAATAATGGGTTCTGGCTTAGCGATCATGCGCCCCTTAGCAAAACGTTTTGAGTATAAATAAAGATTAAGCTATGAACGATTACCAACTTTTAGCCGACCTGCATAAGCGGGCGAAACGGCAAGGGCCGGGAGGTACCTCCGAGACCAGAAGGGCTATCGACTTAGCCAGGCTTGACCCATCCGCACCATTAAAGATTGCTGATATTGGTTGTGGAACCGGAGCCCCTACCCTACAGCTTGCCCGCACGCTAAATGTACAAATCACCGCTATAGATTTATTGCCTGACTTTATCGAAGTGCTCAAAAACAATGCCGAAAACGAGGGCTTAATCAGTAAAATTAATCCTCTTGTAGCTTCAATGGAGCACCTGCCATTTGACGATGAGGAATACGATGTAATCTGGTCTGAGGGGGCCATATATAACATCGGCTTCGAGAAAGGAATAAATGACTGGAGACGTTTTTTGAAGCCCGGCGGTTTACTTGTTGTATCCGAAATAACCTGGATAACTAGTGAACGACCGGCTCAAATCCAGAACTACTGGCAAGCTGAGTATCCAGAAATAGATACAGCTTCGGCGAAGATCAAACTATTGGAAAAAAGTGGCTATTCGCCGATCGGGTACTTTGTTTTGCCCGAGTATTGTTGGTTGGAAAATTATTATCGGCCATTGCAAAGTCGTTTTGCAGAGTTCCTGGCCAGGCACTCTGATAGTGAAGAGGCACAAGCAATAATCGAGGCAGAAAATAAAGAAATAGCTCTCTATGAAAAATATAAAGCGCATTACAGCTATGGCGTCTATATTGCGAGAAAGCTTGGCGAGCATACATAGCCATAGCGGCCACTCGTGGCAAGTCGTGTGTTAAGGGATATCGCGTCAGAATAACGGAGTCCGGTCTGGTGTTAAAATGTTGTGTACTCCCACAATTATTCGTACTCAAGCAGGAAGCTAGAGTTGGACTAACAATCCAGGTTTTTAATTCGCGCAAAAGCCGGTAACTCAGCAAGAAACCAAAAATGAAAGACTGCAATCAATGCGGAAAATGTTGCATTAAGTATGGCAACGGTGGCTTATCTGCATCGGCTAGTGAAATAGAATTTTGGGAAGTATTCAGGCCCAATATCTATCATTATATCAGCGACGGTAAGATCTGGATGAGTCCTGATACTGGTAAGCAATTGGAGCGGTGTCCGTGGCTGCGGGAAGCGCCCGCTCAAGATAAGTCCGACAAAGTTAAATATACCTGTGATATTTATTACGATCGCCCCGACGATTGTAAACACTACCCTGTGAAGATCGAGCAGATGCTTGCGGATGAATGCGAAATGATTGAGGTGCGGGATCTTGATAATCTGAAACAAGCGCAGAAAGCACTGGATAAAATTATGGTGAATAGCCGACCCTCGCTTTCGTGACGGGCACAAATTTGTCTTGATAACAGTTTTGCTTAACGTTAAATTCGCTTGACGATACAATAATTAAATGCGGGAGAAATTGATGTCAGGCAATGATTCAGAAATAGGAATGGGCGACATCGACAAGCTGGCTCTGGAGATCAGTGCCCCTGAAGGGCCTGGTTCAAGTGCCTGGAATATGGACAGGTCGCACACCAAGGTTGTCAACGATGGCGTGATGGAAGCGCTTCGCGCTAATAATGGGAAGGTCCCAGGTGAGCTAGAAGGTGTGCCTTTTTTGATTATCACCACGACCGGCGCCAAGACAGGCAAAACACGAACCTTGCCGCTGGCCTATCAGGAAATTGATGGTCGACTTATTATTATCGCTTCGATGGGCGGCTCGCCTCGGAACCCGCCCTGGTACCACAACCTGGTCAAAAATCCTGAAGTCGAGATTGAAAAAGACGGAGAAACCTACACGGCTCGCGCTGTGGTGCCAAAAAGCGAAGACCGCGATCGCCTGTTTCAATCTGTCTGCGATAACTTACCAGTATTTGCGACTTATCAAGAACGTACTGAGCGGGTGATCCCTGTGGTCGAATTAATCCGCCAGTAGAAAAATCGGTCGAGTTATAGATCCGGGATTTTCCCGATGTTGACCTGCCCACATTGCCATCACGAGGTTTGTCTGCGAGAGCTTCCTCATCAGGGCTTCTCAAAAAGTTTTAGAATCTGTCCCGGCTGTGGTGGCAGCTTTACGCCTGACAAAGACACTAAATACCGCCAGGCAATTTTTATCATCATCGCTATTATTTCTCTGGCGCTGACTTTATTTTTGTATTTTGACGGTACAGATTGGTTGGTCCCGGCAGTTACCAGTTATGTGATTTTCGGGCTGCTTCTTTATTGGGGTAATAAGCGGATATTTTTGGTGGTTTACCATGGTAAGGGTAGTGAACGCGACGGAGGTAAAAGTAACGGTACAGACAACGGCGATGCGCAATGAAACGCAAATTACCCCTGGCTGCCGTATGCTTTGTCGCGATAGTGCCCAGCGCCTGGTATTGCGTAGAACCCTGGGCGCTGACTTTTATCGATGATGGGCCGTACTTCTCAACGGACTTTGTTGACCCTGTTGAGGTGCTCCCCGTTTATTCACAGATCGAGCTTCGAAGATTTGGCCGCGCCGCCTTTTCGTTGGAATCGCGTCTGCTTGCTGAGGGCCAGGAAAGTACTTTGGTACTTCGCGATACAGGCGGCTCAGTACGCTGGGCGCAAACACCGGTGAAGCCCTTTGGCGAACTCGGACCGATTACTCTACTAAGAGCAAGTCTCACCTGGTACGGGGGTTGGCGAATTGCCATCAGTCCGAAAAATCAGGAAAGTGGTTATCTTTATCTGAGCGCTTTTGGGAGCTATCGATTTCTCAACCACAGCTGGTAGAAATCAGCCGCGGTAATGAAGCCTTGTGATGTCAGCGCCGAACAAGGCCGAGCTAAATTGTTTGTATGATGAAAGCATTCAAACCGATAGAAAATGTCGAAAATAGCTGCTTAATTCTCGATCGCGGCGAGTGGCCAAATTTTCATGATGCGGAAGTGCACACCTTAAATATATGGCGCGGTGACCTCCGACCTGACGACGATGTCTGGGTTGGCCCGGTTATCGAAGCTTCATTTGAGCTGTGTGCATTGCAGCATCCGTTTGTTGCTGTTTTGAAGTTCCATGATTGTGACGCTATCAGGATGGAAGAATTCAACCACCAGAACGCGGTCTACGATTTGACGTTTAGCCATAAGTCACGAGGGAATTACAGTGACGGGAAACCTTTGCCACCCTGGATTTCAGTGACATTCGAGCAAGCCTTTGGTGTTGCCTTATCCTTCACCTGTTTTAAGGTTGAGGTGCTTGAGCGAAAATAATAATGAACCTCAGTTTCTGCGCGCAAGACTTTATTATCAACCTTTCATCATGAATGAACTTATCAGCAAAATTGAGCGAGCATTTGCGGAGGCGGTTTATCCGGGAGACGATAATTTAACGGATAGCACGTATGGGGAGGAGCCAGCGGCCTTGGTAGAGGATTTTCGCGGCAAAACCAATTGGCGTGAACTCGATATTGAGTTTCTCAACCAGGCTCCGGACGGCTGGGGTTCGGCATTATCGTTTTTCTCTGGTCCAGCCTTACGGTTTTATTTACCAGCTTATTTGATTGCTGATATCAGAAATGAACTGGAAAGCTCCGACCCCATGGTTCGACTTTGCTTGAGTGTGACACCTGCCGGCGAAAGAAAAAAGCTGGCCCAGATGTGGGGAGGCGGCACCGTGGGCGAGCATGCCCGTGCGGACTTTGCCCTCTTCGATGGGCAACAGGTAGCTGCCATCGTCGCCTATCTGTGGTGGAAACTTGAATCCGTTGGTGGCTATGACCCTACCCTTGAGCAAGCGCTTGAAAACTATTGGCTGATCCGGGAGGCTGAAGGCTAAGTGTTCAGCCATCAATACCGAACTGAAGCGTATAAGGTTATGGCATCTGAGCTACGGCAGGCATGAAGTTTCGGGCACGTTTAAAACCGCTGGGTATACCACTTGCGCAGCATCGGCTGCACAAGTCTTTTTTATATTGCTGAGGTGGGATTTATATTGATCGATGGTTTTATTTTTTATCGGGCTTGTTAAAAAATCGAACTTCGAGAAAAGCAATTTTATTCTGGCATATGGGGTGGATCGAAATCTGTTTGATCCAGTGTCTTTGATGAATCGTTTTGAAGAGTTGCTCTCAAAGAACTGAGCTGGTCGGCTATTGCCTTTGCATGCTCCCGTTCTTCTTTTGCAAACGGTTCTGCCAGCTGTTTTACTTCTGGGTTCGAAGTGGTTTTGGCGATATTTTCGTAAAAGGATTCGGCTCTTTGCTCGACGTCCAGCGCCGTCTGTAAAGCTTCTTCAGCGGTCATTAGATAATGCACGTGGGCGTAGTGAAATATCTCCGGTGATTCTTGGTCCGGCCAGGAATACTCCCATGCCTTAAAGTCTGGCAACACCGCGGTTTGGTCTTCCCTCTCAGCTAACTCTTTAATGTCTGCGGCGTGGGTTTCGCTGTAAGCGGCAAGTGCGGTAAATAATTGGTGTAGCTCCCGGTTATTGTGCACCTCCATGGTCTCGGCCAGTTCATACATACGATCCGCCGCTTCCTGTTCCATAGCGACGCTGTGAACCAGAAATATGCCTACATCCTCATAAAGGTCGGTGTTCATATTTCGAAACCTTGCCGCAAATTAGCGGGTTTGATGGCTTGGTGTTTGACAGGCCATATCGGTCTTGGGTTGCGATAGAAAATGCCTTTCGCCAGGCCGTCATCGGCGTGCAAAAAAGCTGCGGCCTGAACGGGGTCAGGCGTGCATGCATCTTCCGGATGGACGGTTTTTTTCCATTGGACCTGTTCAGGACAGAAAGTTGGGCACTGGCTCAAGACCTGAATAAATGCAAAACCTGGATGCTGAACGGCTTCATATAGCATGTGTGCCAAACCATTGGGGTCACCAGAATAACCCCGTGCAATAAAACTGGCGCCGGCGGCTAAGGCGATGGCGCAAGGTTGAAAACGTCTGACTTCGGGGCCGTGGGGTGTTAGTTTACTGTGTTCCCAATGTTCCGGTGTGGTCGGCGAAGCCTGGCCCTTGGTCATGCCATAAACTTCGTTATCCATTACCACATAAACAATATCTACATTGCGTCGACAGGCGTGAAGAAAGTGGTTGCCGCCGATAGAAAAACCGTCGCCATCGCCGCCCATAGCGATGACATTTAAATCGGGGCGGGCTACCTTCAAACCCGCTGCTACTGGTAATGCGCGGCCATGAACACCGTGAAAGCCATAACTATTAATGTAAGCGGGTAGGCGTGAAGAGCAGCCAATACCGGAAACCAATACGGCATTTTCTGGTGCCTGTTCTAAGGCAGCAAAGGCCTTGGTGATCGCATTAAGTACAGCAAAGTGGCCGCAACCTGGACACCAAATGGGTTTCACACCGGATTTGTATTCTTTAGCGATCATTATTTATTAGCGCCTGCACTTGATATAAGCGTCTCTACCTGTCCGACTATTTCTCTGGGGGTAAACAGGGTGGGGCCGGGGCGGCAATACTGTTTAAAGTTTAGATTGCCCAGGTCAAATGATCTGAGGTAATGGGCAAATTGCCCCTGCTGGTTTTGTTCGATCACCAGGGTTTGTGTCGCGTGTTGCATAGCTTGTTGAATGTTTTGTATGGGTAATGGTGATAGCAGACGAAGGCCCATCACAACTATTTCGATACCTTTGCCCCGCAATAGAGTCTGCGCTTCCAGGGACACCTGGTATAAAGAACCCCAGCAAATCAGCAGAACGGAGCCCTGCCCATGTAGCTCTGCCCAGTGATCAGAGTCTACTAAACTGTCCAGTTTCCGCAGCCGTTTCGCCAACTGCTGCTCGTGATCCGCAGCTTTAGGCGAGGGCACCGCCGCTGCATTGTGCTCCAGGCCATCGGCGGTAAACATACCGCCGGGCTGACCAGGTAGAGCAAGGGGCGATATACCGGAATCTGTATCCAGGTAGCGGAAGTAGCGTTGTTGTCGTTGCTGGTCTGGGGGTGTTTCTACAGAACTACCCTCCTGGCTTGTTTGACTGACTTCGGTTTGATCCAACCTGGCGCCAAAGCCAGTAGTCTCCAGCGCCGGCATAATTTGTGAGGATTGCCCTAAAAACTGATCCGACAAAACCACCACTAATGTTTGCCTCTCGCTGGCAATTTCGGTGGCCCACCCCGCGGTAAAGTGGCAATCGGCCACCGACAGCGCGCCGAGCACCACGTGGGGTGCATCACCATGTAAACCATAAACCGCCAGGTTAAAATCAACCTGCTCACTCTTGGTCGGAATTCCGGTGGAAGGCCCTCCTCGCATAACATCCACCACTACCAGGGGCGTCTCACTGGCCACTGCCAGGCCCATGGCTTCACTCATCAGGGCCATGCCGGGACCGGATGTTGCTGTCATGGCCGGTACGCCACCAAAACTAGCGCCAATGGCCATATTCACAGCCGCCAGCTCATCTTCCGCCTGTAGCAGATGACCACCGACAGATTCGATCTCACCGGCGATCCATTCCAGCACATCTGAAGCCGGGGTAATGGGATAGGCGGCGACAAATCGAACACCGGCTTCCAGAGCACCCAGGCCGATCAACTGATTGCCGCTGGCTAACCACAAATTTTCAAGCCTGTCCGAAGAGGCTAGTGGAGCTTCCAACGGTATTGGATTGTCCCGTAGCAATTCTGCTCCCTGCTGAGCCACTGCTATGGCGAGTTCGATGGTATTTTGAGGATGTTTCTGGAGTCGGTGCCGAATCGCTGAGACAACGGCGTTCTGCGGAAAACCAAGCCAGTTTACAACATAGCCCAACATGGTGAGATTGCTGTGGCTAGAGCCCATCGCCTTGGCAAGACCGAGAAAGTCCAGCGTGAGGCATGTGTTTGGCTCCGGTAAGTTCGGTGGTCGCTCGCCTGCTTGCAGATCCTGAACCAGGATGGTGGACTCAGTGAATGGAATCTCGTCGGCAAAGCGCTGGAAATTCTTCCAATCTAAGACCAGTAACAATTCAATGTCGCTGCTGAGGTTGGCCACAACTTCTGAGCCCAGCCGAACAATAGCGGCTGACTCGCCGCCGCGTATTTGCGGTCCAAAAGTTTTCCGCAACATGCCGTATAAACCTTGCTTAGCTGCAGCTCGGAGTAGCATCTCACCCAGCGCCACCACACCGGTGCCACCAGAACCTACCATGGCGATGGTCAAGCTAGTCATCTGGTTTGTTATTTTCCTTTGTTTTTGGGCCATGATGTTGTTGGGCTCTGATGTTTTCGGGTCTCGACTTCGTCCAGCTCTGAATTTGTTCGGTTTATAGGTAGGTTTTACATTCGCAGCTCGCACAAACTTTAGCCTCGCGTGGTCAAGGTTACCAGTTGCGTGGAACCATCCTGTCTTCTGTGTCAGGCTACATTGATTAAGAACAAAGTAAATGAAGCCAGCAATCGAGATTGCGTGCTCATCTACGGGCTGTATCTTATGTTGGCTGTATAATGCCTGCCCCCAAATCAATGATGTCCGGTAGGAGGTAGTTTTGGACCAGGCAGTACAGATCGCCCGAACAAAAAGAGCATTTGAGTGTATCGACAGCGGACAGACGACCACTACACCAGGCGTAAAACGTAGCCCAGTGGCCGCATACACCGACCCTAAATGGCTGGATCGCGAATTAAGCACGGTTTTCAAGCGCTACCCATTGTTCATGGGATTGTCCGCTGTGGTTGCCGAGCCGGGCGATTACGTCGCGCTGGAACACAGCACGGTGCCGATATTGTTGGTGCGCGGCGATGACGGCATCGCTCGGGCATTTATAAATATGTGCAGCCATCGTGGTGCGCCGGTCGCTCGTGGTTGCGGGCAGGCGGCCGGATTTATCTGTGGTTATCACTCATGGACATACGACCGAGCTGGCGCGCTCAAGGCCATACCTGATCAGCGCAATTTTCCCGGTATTAAACCCGCTGAGTATGGCCTTACTCAGCTACCGTTAATTGAGTGCCACGGCATGATATGGGTGCAGCCAGACCCAGAAGGCAGCATCGATCTTGACGAGCATTTGCAGGGCATGCTGCCAGAGCTACAGAGTTATCAACTCGACAGCTATGTGCATTATGAACGGCGCATTCTACATCGAGATATAAACTGGAAGATGCCCATCGATACTTTTCTCGAACCCTACCATTTTTCTACCTTACACAAAGATACTGTCGCCCCTATTTTTTACGACAACCTGTGTTTGTTTGAAGGCCACGGTTTAAATCACTGGATGGCGGTGATACGTAAAAGCATTGAAACTCTGCGAGATAAACCGGAGGCGGATTGGGATTTTGTTAAGCACACTGCGATTTCCTATCAACTTTTCCCCAATACGATTTTTACTATGCAGGCAGATCACCTGGAAACCTGGCGGGTGTTTCCGCTAAAAAACCGCGTCGATCAATGTGTGATTTATTTTGACTGTTATGTGCCAGAGCCAGTCACTACTGAAAAAGCTAAAAGATACTGGGATGCAAATATAGATCTGGCGATTCGTACTGTCGATGATGAAGACATCGCCATCCAGGTAGAAATGGAGAGCAATTTTTTATCGGGTGCGAAAAAAGAAGTTTTAATTGGTCAAAATGAGCCAGCGCTGGCGCACTTTCATTGGGCTATTGAAAAGGCGATGGCCGGTGAGTGATTTGTCACGAACGAGGCTATAACACTAGCGGGGCCTTTTAAAGACCAAACTGTTGAACTTATCGCGGCGTACGAATCATGGGCGTAAAAAGCGGTACGCTGCCAATCTCAATTTCTCCGACGACTTCAAAGCCATGTCTTTGGTAAAGAGATACATTCGCCGGATTCGATGATTCGAGATAGGCCTCAAGACCATCCTCGTCACAGCGATGCACGGCGTGCTTCATCAGCAAGGCACCGAGACCCTGGCCCTGATAGTACGAGTCTACGGCGATTAAAGGTAAATACCAGTGCGGTTGATCTGGATGGTAGTTTTCTAGTTCTTTAAATGCCGCGCCTAGTTCCTCTTGTTTGCTGGGGTCAACGGTATCCACCACCAATTGCTCAAGGGCTTCGTCGTCGGGCGCTATCCCGGGTGGTAACCATAGCGCAGCACCACGATACCCTTCTAACGTGTAAGCCGATTTGTTGACAAAAGCTTTGCCACCAGATGCCATAATGAACCGAGGCATGGCTGCGAGGTAGGCATCGGCAGATGGCCAACACCACCGGGTAATTGGATCATTGGCAAAGCCAAGTACGATGCTCTGAATAACCGCCGCAGCTTGCTTATCACTGACGGTAAGTATTTCGGGATTAGTCATTGATGGTGGTCTCCAGCCTGTTATCGCAGGATGCGTTTGTAGGGCATTACGTTTGAGTATCACCAACTGTAGCAGCTTGATTATTGCTTGGCGCTGATTTCAAATAGAATCTCAAACGCTAATTTATTATCACCACAGCGTAAATTCCATACCGGGCTTTAGTTAAAGTTTACTAACTGGAGATTAAGATCTTACTCCGCATAGAGGAGCTTTCTGCGACTCTTAGCAATGGTAAATCCCACTCGAAACCGATTAGCCAGCGGATGATCTTGCCTTTTTTACGTGGCGCTGATCGCGAGTTGATCAGAGGTGCTCCCCCGGCGGCTTTGTTAGTAAGAACCGCGGCTATATTCACCTTTATACCCCAACGTAGGCGGGGTGTTGTCGCAGCAGCGACCTTGATGAGCGTGCCGGCGATTGTGCTGGTGTGTTTGTGGCTGTGGTGGAATTAATCGTCACTCACCGATAACCCGGGTATTTCCCCAGGTGGTGCTCAATCTGCTAACCAAGCATCGCCGGAGTCACGAGTAACGGTAGCGTTATTCTGGCACGACTTCCTGCCAATCCTGGTTGTTCAGGTTTTGGTCGCGGTTAGGATTATAGAACGCATCGTTGCTTTCGATGTGTTCACCATTGTTATTCATCCAATATTGGTTGGCACCTGCCCCCACCCGGTACTGTTGCCCGTCGTATGGGTTAGTCACCGTCTCTTCTTCATTGATGGAATTAATGGTCCGCTGCTGCATTCTGTCACTGGCGGCATTACTGTTGTTGTAGGTGCTCATGATTGAATTGTTGATAGCGTCGGTCGTGCTTCTGTGGATCTGCTGTTGTCTGTCGAAGTTCCGTTGGTTCTGTTGAATGCGGCTATTGTGCTGCGCCCAGCTTTGATTGGTCTTTTGTTGCTCACTGGCATTGTAGGCCTGTATCTGTTGCGGGTTATCGCGGGTATTCACGATGCCGTAGATCAGCGCATTTCGTGCAGCCTCGAAATGGTTTCTGGATGCTTCGAGTGCTGTCAAATTATAGGACCAGAAGGTAGTGCCCTGGCCGCTGTTGACCCTAAGGTCCACGATCACTAGTACAGGTGTACCGTTCTTATCGGTCCATTCCGACCCAACAGAGTCGAAGCTATCTTGTGAAGGCATACTCTTAAAAAGTTTGCTCGAATAGGCCTGGTTCCGCTGTGCGACTTGCTGAAGGGGGTATTGCTTAACGAACTGCATGCCGTTGTTTTGTAATTGTGGGATCAATTCGTGCACTACTATTTGTTCTGCACTTATAGGTGCGCGCATCGGCTGGCCGCTCTGCTGGTAGATTTGTTGCGTGTAGGGATCCTGGCTGTAGGTATATTGTCCGCCCATACGATAATAGACCTTGACGCCACCGGGACCAGAAATTGCTGGATCCTCCATGGTTGTTGGTTTGTGCAGCTGCCAGTTAGCAGGCAAGGGTATCTCACTCATAACCATGTTGCGCTTGGTATCCATGATCCGGTGCATGACCACTTGGTTATTGCCAGATGTTTGTTGCCTCGGGGTGGCATAACGATCCGGGTTCGACGTCATTTCGTGGCCGCCACTGTTCATGTCATCCTGATTCTGTTCATAGGTATAGGAGTCAGTTTGCTCGCTACAGGCAGACGTAGCTATAAGCAAAAGAGTAAAGCAGAGGCAGATAAGGTATTTCATGGCGTGCTATCCGGGCAGCAGGTTTATCTAATGTATATAGAGAATCGAAAAAATGTCAACACTACTATTTAATATCGAGCTTTTTTGCGCCTGGTCGGCACTTGATGGGTTCTTAACCCGTAAACCGCATTATTAATAGGATTTAGCCAATCCCAGCACTTTCTCGGCGATAAAACATAATATCAATTGCGGGCTAATTGGCGCGAGACGGTGAATAATGCATTCTCGCAAATAGCGCTCGACATGGAATTCCTTCGCGTAGCCCATGCCGCCATGGGTCATCACTGCCTGCTGGCAGGCCTTGAAAGTAGCCTCTGCGGCAAAGTATTTGGCGGCGTTGGCGTAAGCGCCGCTGTCTTCGCCCTTGTCGTAGGCAGTGGCAGCGCGAAACACCATTAAATTTGCCGCCTCTAATTCTATCCAGTTTTCTGCCAGGGGATGCTGCACGCTTTGGTTTTGGCCTATGGGTCGATCAAACACAACGCGATCTTTAGCGTATTCCGTGGCTTTTTTGAGCGCGGCTCGGCCGAGCCCGACTAAACCCGCAGCAATCAGAATTCGCTCAGGGTTTAAGCCGTGGAGCAGGTAACGAAAGCCCTTGCCCTCTTCGCCTATTCGATCTTCCACCGGCACTTTTAAACCGTCGATAAAGACTTCATTGGAGTCCACACATTTGCGACCCATTTTGTCGATGCGGCGAATATCACAGGTATTGCGATCAAGATCGGTATAAAACAGTGACAGGCCATCGATGGGCCGTTTGGTTTCCTCCTCGGGTTTGGTTCGGGCAATCAACATGATTTTGTTTGCCACCTGGGCGGTGGATGTCCACACCTTGTGGCCATGGACGATATAGTGATCACCGTGAAGATCTGCCCGCGTGGTCAGTCGTGTGGTATCCAGCCCGGTATTGGGTTCTGTGACGGCAAAGCAGGGAATATCATCGCGGCGTAACACCGGCGGCAACATGCGTTGTTTTTGCTCTTCGGTGCCATAAATATTGATGGGGTTGACCCCAAACAGCGGTATGGATACTGAAGAAACCCCGCCGTTAGCCGCTCCGGATTCTGAGATGGTTTGAACCATTACTGCCGCTTCGCTGATGCCCAGTCCACTGCCGCCGACATCCTCAGGCATGGCGATGCCTAGCCAGCCATCTTTGGCCAGTGCCTGGCAAAAATCTTCGGGAAATTTACCGTCAGTATCGCGGTCGAGCCAGTATTGGTCGTCAAAGGGGCGACATAGTTTTTCTATGTTGTCTTTGATTTGTAATTGTTCTTCGGAAAAGGAGAAATCCACAGCAATTCCCTCAAAGCATTTGGTGATTTAAAGCATAAATAATCTGGCGTGCTAGCGACGACTAACCGGCTACAAAGCTAGCTTTCAGTTTGTTTTCTTGGTGGTTTCGTAAATAGTGCACACGCCGCTGCAAAGCCGCTGAATCCGATTAGGCAGATAAATGCCAGGTCATAATTACCGGTCAGATCAGCCATATAGCCGGCCGCGACCGGCACTGCGCTGCCGATGACGATTTGCACAGGGAAAATAAAACCGTTAATGCTGGCAAAAGAGCTAGCTCCGTAATAATTGGCGACCATGGTGGGAATCATCACCAGCATGCCACCGTAGGTTGCGCCAAACATGGCTCCCGCCAGCAATAGCAGGCTTATTCCTGGGGCCTGCCAGATAATGCTGAGCGCAATAACCGAGCTAAGAAATAAAGTAAATATTATCCGCCGTGGCTCCATGCGATCACCTAGCCAGCCGACTGGAAATCGGGCGCTGGCGCTACCAGCCAGCATAGCGCTCAACACGCTGGCGGCTTCCATGCGTTCAAACTGTAGGTCGGTCAGATGTAATACCCCATGTACGACAAGCAGGTAGAGGGGCATAACGCCACCGACAGCAATCACAATCAGCAACCAGAGGGTCGGTGTGCGCAGAGCTTCTTTTAAGGTCCAGGATTCCTCGGTTTTATATATTTCTACGCTGTCATGTTGGGCTTGTTGAGAGGCCTCGCCAGGCAGAGTGCCGTCCGGGTGCTGGCCTTTGTCAGCCGGCTTGTTGACCACGAACATGACTAGAATACTGGCCGCTATTGCAAATGCTGAGGCACAAAGCCAGGCAGTTTGCCAGCTGCCAAAATTCTCAATGATCCAGGTAAACAGGGGTTGAGCGATAAATCCGCCAAGCCCTCCTGCGGTCATAACCAGCCCGATGGCAGTGGCGCGACGACGATCAAACCAGTGGGCGACGGTGGTCTGGATCGGTATGACGCCGGCGAGGGCAAAGCCAAAGGACATCACGACCCCCCAAATTATGATCCAGGTCGTAATCGACGTAGTGGCAGTGCCCAGCAGTATGCAGCCCACCAGCAACACGACTATTCCAGTCAGAAGGGTGATGCGCGCGCCCAGTTTGTTGGTCGAATAGGCTGCTATGGGCACAAAAACACCATAAAGCAGCCCATGGACCGTTTGCGCCCAGGAGGCGTCGCCCCGGCTCCAGTTCATACTGATAACCATTTCGGGAAAAATAACGTTGAAGCTGTAATACACGAAGCCGACGGCAAACATGTAAACGCCAAATAACAGGCCAAGATTTTTCCAGCCAAAAAAGCTTTGCTCTGAGTGATTGTCGGTATTGATCGTATTTGCAGATGAGCTGTTTGGCATAATGGTAATTCCCCTGGCCCTTACCGATGGCCCTCTGAAAAAAACGGGCCACTATTTTTATGTTGCCCTCACCCTAGCTGCAATTGGGTGTCGGTAGCAATCGTTAATATTGCTGACGGCCTGAATGATGATAAGCCGAACAGGCGGCGATGATATTTTGAGGGGCGTTGGGCGAGCGATATTGCGCTTGTTAGGCGTGTTAAGGCCAGTCGCCCCAATGTGCCTGCAGTAATGAGAGGGCAGCTAATGGCGCTGTTTCAGCGCGAAGTACACGCGGACCAAGACTGACGGGCAATACACCCTTGTTTCCAACAAAGGCGATTTCTTCGGCGGTCAAGCCACCTTCCGGGCCGGATAACACTAATGCGGATTTGGGGCTGGCGGTATTAGTCGTTGTGCAATGGTCCGTTATATGGCTCAGTAAACTGGTGTGGGCCAGGGGGTCGAGGATCACCTTGAAGCTGGTTTCCGGTATGGTTAATTGTTGTAGATTTGTTGGGTGGCTGATAGTCGGAATCAGATTTTGACCACTCTGCTCACAGGCACTACGGGCGATCTCCTGCCAATGGCGGAGCTTTTTGGTGGCCCGTTCTGCCTTGAGTTTGACTTCGCAGCGTTCAGTAAACAGCGGAATGATTTCAGCGACGCCTAGCTCAACCGCCTTTTGCACCAGCCAATCCATGCGATCACCTTTGGCAAGTCCGATGGCGAGCGTGATAGCTAGCGGGGAAGGTTCGATGCCCGAGCAAAATGACTCAAGAAGAGCTGACGTCTTTTTCGTATCGGCGGTTATCAGGCGGGCGTTATATTCTCCACCTTTACCATTGAACAGGGTAAGGGTGTCACTGGGGCCGAGGCGCAACACCGACACTAAATGCCGGGCTGCATTTTGTTCCAGTACTATCTCGCTGCCCTCAGCAAGCGCCTGGTCGGTGAAGATTCGAGGTATACGCATGTCTGCGAGGGTGAATTTAGTCGGCTTCGCGGCCAAGATTGGTGAGGATGGTTGAAATGGGCTCAACCTGGTTCATGGTATAAAAATGCAGGCCCGGTGCGCCACCGTCGAGGAGTTGTTCACAGAGTCTGCTCACGGTTTCAATGCCAAATTGCCTAACGCTTTCCAGGTCATCACCGTATTGCTGCAACTGTTGGCTCATCCAGCGGGGTATTTCCGCACCACAGTTGCTGGAGAACCGCGCCAGGTTCTGGAAGTTGGTGATGGGCATAATGCCGGGCACGATGGGCTGGTCTATACCTGCTTGCTGGCATTGATCCAGAAAATACCAGTAGGCATCAGCGCTATAGAAATACTGGGTGATGGCAGCGGTGGCCCCGGCATTAAACTTTTCCTTGAGCCAATAAATATCATCCTGATAAGACTTCGCTTCAGGGTGGATTTCCGGATAAGCCGCCACATGCATCTTGAAATGGTTACCAAAATGCTGGTGAATAAACGCGACTAATTCGTTGGCGTGGACCAGTTGCATGGCACCACCCATACCCGATGGTAAATCGCCCCGCAAAGCAACGATGCGGGAAATACCAGCCGTTTTATAGGTGTTTAATAAATCGATAACGGCCTGCTCGCTATCGCCACCAAACGACAGGTGTGGGGCGACATCCAGACCAGCCGAGCGGATGTCGAGTGCAATATCCCGGGTATTGTCCCGGGTGGAGCCGCCCGCACCGTAGGTGACTGAGAAGAAGCCTGGCTGAAAACCAGCCAGCTGGACGCGAGTAGCGCCCAGCTTCTCTAGCCCGGCCTCTGTTTTAGGCGGGAAAAACTCAAAGCTTAATGGCCAGGCTTCGTCCGTCACGAAATCTCCAGTTTTATATGGGCGTGGCTTGTGCCGATGTTCTAAATGTACTGAAAAATGTGCATTTAGTAACGATAGCTATCAGATTTAAACGGCCCATCGACATCGACATTAATGTAATCGGCCTGTTGTTGGGTCAGCTTGGTGGTGACACCGTCAAAGCCGAGCACCATATGTGCCGCCACTTCTTCATCGAGATGTTTGGGGAGCACCTCAACACACAAGGCCTCCGCTTGTTGATCAGAAGTCTGGTCGGCGAACTTGCGTTCATATAAATGTATTTGCGCTAATACCTGATTGGCAAAAGAACCGTCCATCACTCGGCTCGGGTGGCCGGTGGCATTGCCCAGGTTGACCAGACGACCTTCGCTCAGCAGTAAAATATGGTCGTTGTTCGCAGCTTCTTTGGTAGCAGCGCGGAACACTGTGTGGACCTGAGGTTTGACCTCTTCCCAAACCCAGTTTTCCCGTGTCCACGCGGTTTCGATTTCGTTATCAAAATGACCGATATTGCACACAACCGCCCCTGATTTCAGCGCGCTGAGCATATTGCGATCACAGACATTGAGGTTGCCCGTACAGGTGACGATCAGGTCGGTATGGCCCAGAAGATCTCTATCAATACAATCAGGCGTGCCATCGTTAATACCATCGATAAACGGTGATGAAACTTCGAAGCCATCCATGCAGGCCTGCATGGCGCAAATGGGGTCGACTTCGCTGATACGCACTATCATGCCTTCCTGCCGTAGTGACTGGGCGGAACCTTTGCCGACATCGCCATAGCCAATAACCAGGGCTTTCTTGCCCGCCAGGAGGTGGTCAGTGGCGCGTTTAATGGCATCATTCAGACTATGTCGGCAGCCGTATTTGTTGTCATTCTTGGATTTGGTGACCGAGTCGTTAACGTTAATGGCCGGTACTTTCAGCTCACCGTTTTTGAGCATGTCGTAGAGCCGATGCACACCGGTGGTGGTTTCCTCGGTGATGCCATGAACGTTATCAAGCACTTTGGGATATTTGTCATGGAGAATAGCGGTTAGATCACCACCATCATCAAGGATCATATTGGCAGCCCAGGGCTGGCCATCTTTAAGAATGGTTTGTTCGATACACCAGTCGTATTCGTCTTCGGTTTCGCCTTTCCAGGCGTAGACCGCGACGCCGCTGTGGGCGATAGCCGCAGCGGCGTGATCCTGGGTGGAAAAGATATTGCACGATGACCAACGCACTTCGGCACCCAGCGATTCAAGGGTTTCAATCAGCACCGCAGTCTGGATGGTCATATGAATACAGCCGAGAATTTTAGCGTCTGCTAAAGGCTGTTGTGAGCGATATTTTTCGCGAATGGCGATCAGGGCGGGCATTTCAGTTTCGGCGATCTCGATTTCCCGACGACCCCAGTCGGCCAGCCCGATGTCGGCGACTTTATAATCTGGTTGAAGATCGGGGGCGTTAGCAAAGTTGCTCATATCAGGTTTCCACTAGGTTTTAAGTAAAGAAGCATTTGGTTTAGACGAATAGGGGTTATGAATTCGGTCTAGATCGCAGCACGTAATTCATCGGCTTTGTCGGTTTTTTCCCAGGTAAAGTCAGACTCTTCACGGCCAAAATGGCCGTAAGCGGCAGTGCTTTGATAAATGGGTCGCTTCAGGTCAAGCATAGCGATCAGTCCGGCTGGGCGCAGGTCAAAGTGTTCGTTGATAAGCTGTTCAATCCGCTCATCGGAACATTTACCGGTGCCGTAGGTATTAACGCTGACCGAGGTCGGCTCGGCTACGCCAATGGCATAGGACACCTGAATTTCGCAGCGCTCAGCCAGTCCGGCAGCGACAATATTTTTTGCTACATAACGACTGGCATAGGCAGCAGAGCGATCTACTTTAGAAGGATCTTTACCCGAAAATGCGCCGCCGCCATGGTGAGCCATACCGCCGTAGGTATCGACAATGATTTTACGCCCGGTTAATCCGCAATCGCCCATCGGGCCACCGATAACAAACAGCCCGGTTGGGTTGATGTGATACAGAGTATCTTTATGCAGCCATTCACTGGGCAGCACAGGTTTGATGATTTCCTCCAGCACAGCTTCCTGCAAATCGCTAAGGGAAATGTCGGGATCATGTTGGGTAGAAAGCACCACCGCGTCGATGGCTACGGGCGAGCCATTCTCGTAACGCAAGGTCACCTGACTTTTGGCATCGGGACGTAGCCAGGGCAGAATTTTGTTCTTGCGCAATTGCGCCTGTCGCTCGACAAGTCGGTGGGAATAGTAGATCGGAGCGGGCATCAGCACTTCGGTTTCATTGGTGGCATAACCGAACATAAGGCCCTGATCGCCTGCGCCCTGCTCTTTGTCGTCGCCTTCATCCACACCCTGGGCAATATCACCAGACTGTTTGCCGATAGCATTGATCACTGCGCAGGAAGCGCCGTCGAAACCGACCTCGGAGCGGTCATAGCCAATATCGAGAATCACCTGGCGGACAATCTCTTCGAGATCAACATAGGTATTAGTGCGCACCTCACCCGCGATAATGGCCATGCCGGTCTTGACCATGGTTTCCACCGCCACCCGTGACTCGGGGTCGTCTCGAAGCATGGCATCGACGACGGCATCAGAGATCTGATCGGCCATTTTATCGGGGTGGCCTTCCGAGACGGATTCGGAGGTAAAAATATTATACTGGCTCATATTAATGAGACTCCTTGAGAACATTTGCGGGGGTTTTATTCAATGGCTATGCAAGATGCTGCGTTAATTGGCCGCAGATTTTATAAATTGTCGTAATTGAATGCGGAAGCCGTTGCGCTGGCTGAGAAACAGGCTTTTGCCTTCGTTAAAACCTGCAGCGTTGGCCCACAGCACTATTTCTTCAGGACAAAAGCCCAACCACAAATCACCGCAGGCAGAATGAGCCCACTCCTGATCGTGCTGACACAGGTCGGTGACAATCAATGCGCCGCCCTCACTGAGTATGGCATTGACGGCTTTGAGCGTGTCGGCGGGTTGAGCCAGGTGATGCAGCACCATATTCATTGCCACAATGTCGGCCTGCAGAGGCTGGGCCAGGGCGTTGATATCACCCAGGGCAAAGCTGATATTGCTGATATTTTTTGCCGTCGTGACCGCTTTCGAGCGCGCCAGCATTTCGGATGAGTTATCCAGCGCGATAACTTTGTCGAATCGCACTGCTAGCTCAGGCAATAGATCACCCTCGCCGGGGCCGACTTCCAGTGCTGTATAAGAAGCGGGAAAGCCCAGTTCATCGATTAACTCGATGACGCCATCCCCGTACTGACCAAAGCTGGCGATCAAATCCTGTTGTTCGCGAAATCGCTCAGCATTGTCGCGAAAGAAGGCCTGGGAGCTTTCTGCCCGTTCGCTGTGCACTTTGGCAATGCGTGCCTGCAGCCCCTCAGGGATGGCGCACTGGTCGAGCTGGGTAAATATTTGCTGGCGCAGCAAATCCACACCATCCTGCGCACAGTAGCTGCGTCGGTAAAAAATACAGGTGCCTTCTTTACGAAAGGCAACAAGACCGGCCTTCGATAATATTTTAAGGTGGTGGCTCATGGCCGGCTGGCGCAGATCGAAGATGCGGCTAAGCTCCAGTACGCCAAAGGCATCGCGCTGCAAAACACGCAAAATTTGCCCGCGCAATTCATCGCCCGCAGCTTTTAATACCGCAGTCGCTGATAGGAGGGGGAGATCCAGGGAGCTGATCCGGGAACTTCCCTGGGAACCGCTCGGGGCGCTGCCCATGGGTTTGGGCTTACTAACGCTGGCCTGATTTCCGTCGTTCTGAGTTTGTGTTTTTGCCATAGGGCGCGAATATACTACAGCTTATCCAATACATCAAAATAAATCGATTTTATCTAATCGTGCGTTTGTGGCGCGAATTGCTGACTTTATTTTCCGAGAATCCACATTCAGACCAAAAATATCGCGGTGGCATCGACCGTGCCTTTACTGGTGCCGGTGAGTGGGGGAAAATACGCATCCTTTTTTGCCCCGCTCAGGAGCCTCAGCATGCCATCCCGTCGTCAACTCGCTAACGCCATTCGCGCCCTCAGTATGGATGCTGTCCAAGAGGCTAAAAGTGGGCACCCCGGTGCGCCCATGGGTATGGCAGATATTGCCGAAGTGCTGTGGAACGATTACCTGGTGCACAATCCTGCGAATCCGGGCTGGGCAAACCGCGATCGCTTTGTGCTGTCAAACGGCCACGGCTCGATGCTGCTGTACTCTTTGTTGCACCTGACTGGTTATGATCTTCCCATTGAAGAATTGAAGAATTTTCGCCAACTCCATTCTAAAACGGCTGGCCATCCAGAATATGGCGAAGCGCCGGGTATCGAGACCACCACCGGGCCGTTGGGTCAGGGCATTGCCAATGCGGTCGGTATGGCGCTGGCAGAAAAAATTCTCAGTGCGCAATTTAATCGCCCGGGGCATGAGGTGGTTGATCATCGTACCTACACTTTTGCCGGTGATGGCTGCTTGATGGAGGGTATCTCCCATGAGGTGTGTTCTTTGGCAGGCACCCTCAAGCTCGGCAAATTAACGGCTTTCTATGATGACAACGGCATTTCCATCGACGGCGAGGTTGAAGGCTGGTTTACGGACGACACTCCGGCCCGATTTGAAGCCTACGGCTGGCAGGTAATTCGTGATGTGGATGGTCACGATGATCAGGCCATCAAAGCGGCCATTGAGACGGCCCGGCTACAAAGTGATAAACCTACCCTGATTTGTTGTAAGACGATTATCGGTTTTGGTTCACCGGCCAAGCAAGGTACAGCTGGCTGTCATGGTGCACCACTCGGTGATGATGAGATACAGGCCACCCGTGAAGTGCTGGGCTGGACAAGTCCAGCCTTTGAAATCCCAACAGATATTGCCAGTGGCTGGAATGCCTCTGCCAAAGGCAGTGAGGCAGAAGCCAGTTGGCAGCAAACTTTCGATGCCTATCAACAGGCCTTTCCCGAACTGGCGGCGGAATTTGAGCGTCGCGAGAGTGGCCAGTTACCGTCTGATTTTTCCCAGCAAGCCGACGCGTTTATTGTCGACTGCCAGGCCAAAGGAGAATCACCCGCTACTCGCAAAGCCTCGCAAAATTGCCTGGATGCCTACGGGCCACTCTTACCGGAATTGCTGGGTGGCTCTGCTGATCTCGCTGGATCAAATAACACCATCTGGAAAGGTTGCAATGACATTAGTGGCGACAACGCCAATGGCAACTACCTTTATTACGGTGTTCGCGAGTTCGGCATGGCCGCGATCATGAATGGCATCGCCCTGCACGGTGGTTTTATCAACTATGGCGCGACATTCCTGGTGTTTATGGAATACTGCCGCAACGCGGTGCGTATGGCTGCACTAATGAAGCAGCAGAGTATTTTTGTATTTACTCACGACTCCATCGGCCTGGGGGAAGATGGCCCCACTCACCAGCCTGTCGAGCAACTCACCAGCTTGCGTGCTACCCCCAATATGAATACCTGGCGACCCTGTGACTCGGTCGAGTCGGCGGTGTCATGGAAAGTCGCCATCGAAAGAAATGACGGCCCCTCGGCATTGATTTTTACCCGTCAGGGTTTGCCTCATCAGGATCGATCTACTCAGCAGGTGGCTGATATTAGTCGCGGTGCTTACGTGTTGGTGGGTTGTGACGGCGAGCCGGAAATTATTCTCATCGGTACCGGTTCAGAGGTACAACTCGCCGTTGCCGCTGCTGAGCAATTGAATGCTGATGGTCGCCGAGCCCGCGTGGTCTCTATGCCCTGCACGGAGCTGTTCGATGCTCAGGACCAGGCCTATAAGGATGCAGTGTTGCCCCCGGCAGCGCGCAAGCGTCTCGCCATCGAAGCTTTGCACGCTGATTTCTGGAACAAATATGTCGGTCTTGATGGTGACATCATTGGCATGACCACCTTCGGTGCCTCTGCACCCGGGCCCGAGTTGATGGCGCATTTTGGTTTTACGGTTGATAACACCGTTGCCAGAGCCAGGGCCCTGCTCGCTTGATGGATGCCCGTTCGCCGACGCGTCTTGCCATTAACGGCTTTGGCCGCATTGGACGCAGTGTCTTGCGGGCTTTGTGGGAGCGTCGTTTAACCGAAAGCCTCCAGATTGTGGCGATCAACGAGTTAGCTGATCTCGACACTATTGCCTATTTATGTCGCTATGATTCCACCCATGGTAGTTTTGCTGGTGAACTTGATATTGTTGACGAGCAACTGGTGATCGATAAGCAGCCGATTCAAATCAGCCATCATGAGCGCATTAGTGATCTGCCCTGGCGTGAACTGGAGGTGGATATCGCACTGGAATGCAGCGGTAGTATCAGCGCAAGGGCCGAGGCCGAAGTTCATTTGCAGGCGGGGGCAAAATATGTCCTGTTCTCACAACCCGCTGAACCGGATATAGATGCCACGGTCGTGTTCGGTATTAATCATGAGCAATTGAGTGCCGACGACCGCATTATTTCAGCGGCTTCCTGCACCACTAATTGTGTGGTGCCGGTCATTAAGGTCCTACACGAAACTCTGGGTATTGAGGCCGGGGTGATTACCACAATCCACTCGGCGATGAGCGATCAACCGGTGCTGGACTCTTATCACCACACGGATTTGCGCAAAACCCGCGCCGCCTTTCAGTCGATTATTCCGGTGGAAACAAAGCTCGCTAGAGGCATTGATCGGGTGCTGCCTGAGTTGGCTGGCCGCTTTGAAGCTCAGGCCATGCGTGTGCCGACGCAAAATGTCTCTGCTATCGACCTGTCGGTGCAGGTGCAAAGCGACACTTCTGATGATGCCGTCAACGCTATATTGCGCGAAGCTGTTGCTCAGCAATCGACAGCGATTCTCGGTTACACCGAGGAACCATTGGCCTCCTGTGACTTTAATCACGATAGTCGTTCAGCAATAGTTGATGCCAGTCAAACTCGGGTGGGCGGCAAGCGACTGATTAAAGTATTGCTGTGGTTCGACAACGAGTGGGGCTATGCCAACCGCATGCTCGATATTCTTTTGTATTGGCGTCAGTTGAAATAAACCAGGGGTGTCGATGACCGTGCTGCAAATGGGAAACCTCAATCTTACTGATAAACGCGTGCTAATTCGTGAAGACCTCAATGTGCCGATTAAAGAAGGTGTGGTTACCTCCGACGCGCGCATTCGCGCGGCGCTACCAACAATTAAATTGGCGATAACCGCTGGTGCAAAAGTCATTTTGATGTCTCACCTTGGCCGGCCGACCGAGGGTGAATTTGATAGGACCTTTAGTTTGCAGCCGGTGGCAAAGCGTCTCAGTGTTCTGCTCGATACAGACGTGGTATTGGTGACGAATTGGCACGGTGGCGTTAATCTAGATAGCGGACAGGTGGTGCTGCTCGAAAATGTGAGATTCAACAAAGGTGAGAAAAAAGACGACGAAGATTTAGCAAAGGCCTACGCAGAGCTTTGCGATATTTTCGTTATGGATGCCTTTGGTACTGCGCACCGGGCACAAGCGTCCACCCACGGTGTGGCGAAATTTGCACCTGTTGCCTGCGCGGGGCCACTACTGGCGGGCGAGTTAGATGCTTTAAGTAAAGCCCTGGCCGATCCAGTGCGGCCGCTGGTAGCTATTGTCGGTGGCTCCAAGGTCTCGACCAAATTAACGGTATTAGAATCTTTATCGGATAAAGTCGATCAGTTGATTGTCGGTGGTGGCATCGCCAACACTTTCCTGTCTGCCGCGGGTAACCCTGTGGGCAACTCGCTCTGCGAACATGAACTTACCGATATCGCGGTCGCTTTGGCTGATAAATGTGATATTCCGTTACCGGTCGATGTCGTAACAGCCAAATCCTTTATCGAAGATGCGGTGGCAACGACAAAGCTAGTCGAAGATGTCGCCGATGACGATATGATTTTGGATATCGGCCCGAAAACAGCTCAGCAACTTGCCACGATCTTGCAAAACGCCGGCACCATTATCTGGAATGGCCCGGTTGGGGTTTTTGAATTTGATCAGTTTGGTAACGGGACGAAGGTAATTGCTGAGGCCATTGCTGCTAACAAAGGTTTTTCTATTGCTGGCGGTGGCGATACCCTGGCGGCACTGGACAAATACGGCATTGCCAAAGATGTATCGTATATTTCAACCGGCGGTGGTGCATTTCTGGAATACGTCGAGGGCAAAACCTTGCCTGCGGTTGCCATTCTTGAAGCGCGAGCAGCCAGTTGAATAGTTTACTGTTAATGTGTTGGGCCGGAGCGGGATATCATCTCCGGGCAGATCAGCCTTAGGGTGCAAATCGGTTAAGGGTTAAGGGAGAAAATGAAATGGCATTAATCAGCATGCGGCAGCTGCTTGATCACGCAGCAGAACATAACTACGGCGTACCAGCGTTCAACGTCAATAATCTTGAGCAGATGCGCGCCATGATGGAAGCGGCGAATGAAACCGACTCGCCGGTGATCGTTCAGGCCTCAGCGGGCGCGCGTAAATATGCCGGCGCGCCTTTTTTACGTCATTTAATACTCGCTGCCATTGAGGAGTTCCCGCATATCCCGGTGGTGATGCATCAAGATCACGGCACCAGCGCGGATATTTGTCAGCGCTCTATTCAGCTGGGTTTTTCCTCGGTAATGATGGACGGCTCCCTGGAACAGGATGGCAAAACCCCTGCCAGTTACGACTATAACGTTGATATAACCCGCCGTGTCGTTGATATGGCCCATGCTTGCGGCGTATCGGTTGAAGGTGAGCTAGGCTGTCTTGGTTCGCTCGAAACTGGCGAAGCCGGTGAAGAAGATGGTGTCGGAGCTGCCGGGAAATTAAGCCACGACCAGTTGTTGACCGACCCAGACGAAGCGGCGGATTTTGTCAGCAAAACCGGTGTTGATGCCCTGGCTATCGCCATTGGCACCAGTCATGGTGCTTACAAATTCACCCGACCACCAACCGGCGATATCCTCGATATCGATCGCATCAAAGCGATACATGCTCGCATTCCTAATACGCATTTGGTCATGCATGGCTCGTCCGCCGTGCCCCAGGACTGGCTAGCGGTGATCAACGAATATGGTGGTGAGATTGCCGAGACCTACGGCGTGCCTGTGGAAGAAGTTGTCGAAGGCATCAAACATGGCGTTCGCAAGGTCAATATCGATACCGATTTGCGGCTTGCCTCCACCGGCGCTATCCGGCGTTTTCTGGCAGAAAATTCCAGCGAGTTTGATCCACGCAAATACCTTTCGGCAGCGACCCAGGCCATGAAAGACATTTGTCTGGCTCGTTACCAGACCTTTGGCACTGCGGGCAATGCCAGCAAGATACAAACGCTTAGTCTGGATAAAATGTTTTCACGTTACGCCGCTGGGGAGTTGGCGCAGAGTGTTAACTAAAAGCCGATGATAGGGCAGCACATACTACCAAGGCAGTCCTTTGGATTGCTTTCGGGATTAAGTAAACCATTAAATCTTTACGTTTATCCATTGTTCTAATATCAGGCAATCTGAGAGGCCCTTATGGATTTTGATATACCCAAAGACATTAGCGATTATTTGGTCGAGGTGGACCAGTTTATTGAAGACGTGATTAAACCCCTCGAAAATAAAGACGACAACATCCGTTTTTTTGACCACCGCCGGGAAGACGCTCGCACTGACTGGGAACGCGGCGGTCTGCCCAATGAAGAGTGGGAGACTTTAATAGAAGAGTCTAAGCGCCTCGCTGATGAGGCAGGTTTCTATCGTTACGCGCTGCCCAAAGAATACGGTGGCAGCGATGGCACTAACCTGGGTATGGCCATTATCCGCGATCATATGGCCGCCCGAGGTTTGGGTTTACATAACGATTTGCAGAACGAGCACTCGATTGTCGGCAATACCGTCAGTGTTTCTTTGATGCTGATTTATGGCACCGAGGAGCAAAAAGCTGAATGGGTAGATGACATGCTGGCCCGAAAAAAGGGCTTTGCCTGGGGTATTACCGAGCCGAATCATGGCTCCGATGCTACCCATATGGAAACCACCGCAACGCGGGAGGGTAATGACTGGATAATAAACGGTGAAAAGACCTGGAACACCGGTATTCATACCTCCCCCTATGATCTCGTGCTGGCTCGCACCAGCGGCAAAGCCGGTGACGGCCAGGGTATTACCGCCTTTTTAGTCCCTATGGATGCCCAGGGTTTGAAGATCGAAGAAATGCTCTGGACCTTCAATATGCCCACCGATCATGGTCGTGTGTCACTGACTAGCGTTCGGGTTCCCGATACCGCTATTCTCGGTGGTGAGGGAAAAGGCTTGCAGGTGGTCCAACATTTCTTTAATCAAAATCGTATTCGCCAGGCCGCATCCAGCCTGGGTGCCGCACAGTTCTGCATTGATGAATCGGTAAAGTATGCTCAGGAACGCAAACCCTTTGGCAAGCCTTTAGCTGTTAATCAGGGTGTTCAGTTTCCCCTGGTCGAGCTACAAACCCGCGCTGAAATGGTACGAGCCCTGATTCAGCAAACCGCCTGGAAAATGGATAAATACGGCGCATTTTCGGTTTCTGACAAAGTATCGATGTGTAACTATTCTGCCAATCGCCTGTGTTGTGATGCGGCAGATCAGGCCATGCAAACCCACGGCGGTATGGGGTATTCCCGCCACAAACCTTTTGAGCATATTTATCGCCATCACCGTCGTTACCGCATTACCGAGGGTGCCGACGAAATTCAAATGCGCAGAATTGCGGGATATATGTTTGGCTTTATGAAGCAGCAAAAGCCAAAGGGGGTTTCTTAAGCGGATCAATCTGGCTGACCTTGTGAATCATGACCCTGTAATTATTGAGAATGCTATTATTGGCGATCAGTTATTTTCCAAAGGTCTTCAAAAGAAAGAAGTGCGGATGTGCGGCCACGCGAGGGGCGTAGTTCAATAATTATGTGGGCGTCTTTTAATGTTCGGATGTACTGTGCCGCTCTTTGGCGTTGAATATTTAATCGTTGATGTAGTTCGTTAGCACGAAATACTGGAGTATCAAATAACATATCTAATATATAGATAGCTTGGTCTGTGTGAAGTAAATCAGAAATTTCTCTCTTTTTTTGTTCGTACAGTTCGATTATTTTTCGAACGAGTATTAGATTATTTTCAGATTGTTTGACGACGGCATTTAAAAAAAACTCTACCCACCCGAGCCAATCACCTTTTCCCGTTATATTCTCTAAGCATTGGTAATATGTATCTCGCTGAGCCTCCAAATACCCGCTTATATATAATGATGGACTTACGATGCTACCCCGCCTCACTAAAAAGAGGGGAATCAAAATCCGGCCAATTCGGCCATTTCCATCATCAAAAGGATGGATTAATTCAAACTGCGCATGAATCATTGCCGCTTGCACTATTGGATCTAAGGAGTCATCCAATTTGTTTGCGAACCCTACAAACTGTTCCAGCAAATCTCCCAACACATACGGAGCGGGTGGTACATAGGTCGCTTGTTCTATCGTGCAGCCACGGGGGCCTATCCAGTTTTGCGTAGTTCTAAATTTGCCTGGATTTTTGTCCGCACCTCGAACTCCATACATTAGATTCTCGTGCATTTGCCGTAATAAATAGAGTGTAAGCGGATTTGTCCCCAATTTATTGCCGGCTGTGCGCAAAGTACTTCTGTAGTTTAGTATCTCCTGTATATCCGCACTTTTCTCAGGCGTAAATTCCTCACCAGCTTGTTGCTGATAGACTTCGTTTGCTGTTGCGATTGTCCCTTCTATTCGTGAGGATAGTTCCGCTTCCTTCATTATCAAAGGAGATAGCATTACGTCAGGGTTTACTAGGCTCTCTAATAGCCCGTCATATCTGGACAGGCTGGCATTTGCCCTTCCGATTAGAGCTACAACTTTCTCCAATTTTATGCCTTGGGGGGGAAATTCTTGTCGATAATGGAGGTTCATTTTTGTATGCTCGGCCAGACACAAACTTATTTGTGTATGTTTTTTGTTGTCTTCAGTATATACAAATAAGTTTGTGTCGGATATGGCAGATACTATATCTAGTGCAGCTTCAGCTATTTCAATACAAGGCAATTACTCTAGCAAACTAGAGGTGATCAAAGGATCAGCCAACTCGAGATTTGTCAGTTGGTCGGGCGCTACAGAAGGTTACCCGCTACTTGGTATCAAAATTATAATGCTTCATGCTAAACAACCGGCTATGCAGCCAATGGATAAAACCCATGGTGGGTCGAATGGTTGGGCTGTCGCCGTGTCGGTCAAAGTAATAACTATTTGATTGCGCGCAATCGCCAAATTTAAAAATGGTCAGGTGGGTACGGCTCTGGACCTTCTGAAAATCCTTGTCGTTCGATGCCTTCTTAACTTCGACGTAATTTGCGTCACGTTTTTTAGCGGCTTTTAAACAACGCACGAAATGTTTGGACTGGGTATCGATCATGCCGAACCAGGATGCGGTGCAAACACTGTACGGGCCAAACATCATAAAGAAGTTAGGGAAACCCGGCACAGAAGAACCCTGGAAAGCCTGGTAGCGGTTTTCTTCCCAGAAGTCGCTGAGGTCGATGTTGCCCCTTCCGACCACATCAAAGGTCGGCACGCTGCCCTTCTGGAAAACTTCAAAACCGGTCGCGCAGATTAATGTGTCGATTTCCCGCACGGTACCATCCTTGGTGACAATAGCATTTTCGGTGATGTGGTCGATGGGATCGGTGACCAGGCTGGTGTCGTCCCGGTTAAACACCGGATAGAACTTGCTGGTAAAGCTAGGGCGTTTACAACCGAAATCGTATTTTGGAATCAGGGCTTCCTGAGTAGCGGGGTCGTCCACCTGGTTGCGAATATGGTTCACACAAATCTTCTGAAGTTTCTTGCCAGCAAACGAGAAGTATTTGTTGAAAATGAGCAAGTTGATCATCACGATGTCGGTGAAAAAGATGGTCAGCAAACGCGCTGCCCATTGTGCACCGGGAACCTTGGCAAAGAATTTTTGCAACCGAGGGCTAAACAGCATATCGGTTTTAGGTAGTAGCCAGATAGCGGTGCGCTGATAGACATCAAGGGATTTTGCTTTCTCGACCAGTTCGGGTACCGCCTGAATGCCAGTGGCACCGGTACCAATAAAGCCGATACGTTTGTCGGTCATATCGTAGTCGTGATCCCAACGCCCGGTGTGCATGACTTTGCCTTTGAACTCGTCAATGCCATCAATGATGGGCAGCTTGGGCAGGGTCAAAAAGCCAGTTGCACAGATCAGGTAGCGGGATGTGTAGACATCTCCAGACGTGGTTTCGGTGATCCAGACATTATGCTGCTCGTCGTAGGTGGAAACTGCTACCTCAGCGTTATAACGCATATGCGGTCGAATGCCGTATTTCTGGGCACAGTGGTCAACATAGGCTTTCATTTCCGCGCCCGGTGCGTACAGGCTTGACCAGTAGGGGTTTTGTTCAAAAGAAAAGGAGTAGCTCAAAGATGGAATATCCACGGCGAGGCCGGGATAGGTATTGTCACGCCAGGTGCCGCCGACATCGTCGGCTTTTTCGAGAATAACGAAATCTGCCAAACCTTCGTTAATGAGTCGAATGCCAGCGCCGATGCCGCACAGGCCGGAACCAACGATGACTGTTTCGTAATCTATCAGGGGCTTGTTTGCCCGAGTTGGTAGATCAAGCGCAAGATCTAAAGCTGCCTCTGTCATGGGGTAACCTCGTTATAAATTCGTGGGTATCAGTTAATCTCTATTAGCTAAGCGTTGATAAGTTATAGCGAAATAATTGAGGGATAAAAGACGTAGTGGATAAAAGATAGACGGCGAATGGTGACCGAGCCGTTTAAAACAGCGGCGGATTCTACAAATAATTCAAGCAAATTGTGACATTAATTGTGTCCACCGGGTTTCGGTTCGTCTTCGATGAGATGCTATAGCGCGTGATCAGCGATTACGAATATCGCTTATTGTGACGCTCAGCAGAGTATCCAAAGTCACAGCGATTTGGTCACCGGGGGCTAACGGCCCTACGCCCTCGGGCGTGCCGGTGAGTATCACATCGCCAGGCAGCAGGGTGAAAAAACGGCTCATATAGGCGATCAATGGTATGACCGGTGTGAGCATGTGTGAGGTGTTGCCGTCTTGTCGGGTTTCGCCATTTTGTTGGAGCGTTAAGCCGACGTTTTGTAAGTCGGCTATTTTGCCAGGTTTAACAAAGGCCGATACGGGGCAGGCTCCATCCCAGCCCTTGGCTGTTTCCCAGGGGTGGCCGGCCTGTCTTAGCTGGGATTGCAAATCTCTTAGTGTTAGATCCAGCGCTACGCCTATGCCTGCGATGGCTGGCAGTACGGCTTGCTCAGAGCATTGGCTGAGCGTGTCGCCAATCAATATAGCCATCTCAGTTTCAAAATGTACCGAGCCTAAATCCTGGGGAATCAACACTGGGTCGGCCAGCGGGACGAGTGCCGTATTGGGTTTAATAAACAGCATAGGTTCGACACTGGGCTGGCTGGCCATTTCCTCAATGTGGGCGGTGTAATTAAGGCCGACGCAGATTACCTTGCCGTTGGGCAACCCGCAGGGACTGCCGTCTAAATATTGATGGGAATAGCTTTCAGGTTGGGTGGTCATTTTGGAGTTCCCGGAATGTTAATTAATCAAAGCGTTAAAAGATTGAGCGGGCCACTAATCATGTTCGAAACCCATGGCTGCAAACGTCTCAGCGCGAATTCTTTCAATCTCATTAGCCAGATGATGTCTAGCACCCTTGATAACGTGAATTTTTGCGAGAGGGAGCTTGCCACTGAATTGCTTGAGGTTATAGCGCCAGTTGAGTGTCGAATCGAGATCACCCTGGACAATATGCATCGGAAAGTCGCTCGGCGGCAGGTCGCGGAATTCTTCAATCCAGTGTTTCATAGCACCGATCCACTCCAGCGGAATATGGTTAGCTTGCAGCGGATCATGCCCGGCAAGGAAATCAACGAAATCTGGATCGTTAGAATTTGGCTCTAATGCTCGAGGCGTGCTTGATTTGAAACGGTGGGTCAATAGATGAAATAACCGAACAAACTGCCACCGCCGTGGCAGCAAAAGTGGTGCGAGTAAGGCGATATTGCTAAATAGGTGTTTTTCTGGCTTTTCGTCCAGCAGATGTTTGAGCGCGATAGCGCCGCCGGTGCTCTGGCCCACACAGTGCCATGGTTTTGGTAGTTTCGATTGTGCCATTACTAGTAGAGATTCAAATACCTCAACATAATGATCGAAACTGGCAATGCTGGCTTGTTCACCGTCGGACAGACCGTGACCCGGTAAATCAAAAGTCACCACAGCAAAGTTTTTATTGAGCAGGTATTGAAATAAATGCCTGTAAAGGCCGCTATGATCAAAATAGCCATGGATTACAAAAACTGTTCCGGCTGCAGCCGGAGGCAGCCAATATTGGCAGGCAACGGTGTAGCTGCCGCATTTTGCTGAACCAAGAAAATGTCTGATGTCATTTTTGTCGGTGAGCGAATTCAGGCGGTAATGATTGAGATAGGTGGTCGCTTCGGGCGAAATAGCTGCAGTGCTGGGTGTAACGAGGTCGATGTCGGGATTGAATGTCAGTGTAGGTAACTGCTGATGCAGGCGTTGAAATTGTTCGGCCAGCGATTCCAGATCGGTCAAAACGGGTATCCATCTTTTTGTGTTGAGTGTGTTGAGCATCAGCCCGGTAACAACGAAATTGCCGCCCGGTCAGATTATCATATAGGTATAATGAAACCGATTGGAACTTACCTGCTATATGGTCTAAATCGCTCTTAAAAAAGCTCTACGGATATATGCTTACCAGGCAATCGGCTTAAGTCAGGCTCAGAACACTATGACAAAAATAGATTTTTTAATAGCTCCCTCCATTCTGTCTGCTGATTTCGCCTGCCTCGGTGCAGATGTGGATAAGGTGCTGGATGCCGGTGCTGATATTGTTCATTTTGATGTGATGGACAACCACTACGTACCAAACCTGACCATTGGGCCGATGGTGTGCAAGGCGCTGCGCGAATTTGGTGTGACCGCCCCGATCGATGTGCATTTGATGGTTGAGCCTGTCGATCCGCTGATAGAGCAATTCGCCGAAGCGGGGGCGAGCTGGATTACTTTCCACCCGGAGGCGAGCCGTCATGTCGACCGGTCTCTGCAACTGGCTCGTGATCTTGGTTGCAACTCCGGACTGGTGCTCAATCCTGCGACGCCTCTGAGTGTGATCGAACATGTTATGGATAAGATCGATGTATTGCTGCTCATGTCAGTTAATCCAGGCTATGGCGGCCAGAAATTTATCCAGCAAACGCTGGCCAAGCTCCGTCAGGCGCGGACGTTGATTGATGACAGTGGTTATAACATTCGTCTTGAAGTGGATGGCGGTGTGACCACCGAAAATATACGGGAAATCGCTCAGGCGGGCGCCGATACCTTCGTTGCCGGATCTGCTATTTTTGTTGCCGATGGCAATTATAAAAAGGTGATTGATAAGATGCGTACTGAGCTGGTGAGCACCTAGCTGTCTAAATTTGACAATGGTTCAAAACGGCCCGGCAGTTTTACGCGTGGTCTAAATAGATTAGAATGCTTTCCTTAATAAAAGTAACAGCAATTAAAGTCGTAACGACCGAGTACTTAATCAGCATCGTAATATGAATTTTGGCATTCAGGACATCAAATTTTTCTGCACTCTCTGCTGGCGATGGCGACAGGGTTAATCCCCTCTGCCCGAATGGGCGCGTCACGTACCTTTTATAAAGCAGCTGTAAGGAAAGACCATGACACCTGAACAATTTGCCGACCTGGCTAGCCAAAACTACAATCGTATCCCCGTTGTCCGCGAAATCCTTGCTGACCTCGAAACGCCTCTTTCCTGCTATCTAAAGCTCGCTCGCGGGCCTTATTCCTATTTATTCGAATCCGTCGAAGGCGGTGAAAAATGGGGCCGTTACTCGTTGATCGGTTTGCCATCGGCCACAGTATTGAAGGTTTGCGGTCAGCAACGCACCATCGAGGAAAATGGTCGAGTGGTTGATGAACAAGAGACCACCGACCCGCTGGCCGAGGTAGAGGCCTTTGCCCGAAGTTACAGGGTTCCCGAATTGCCCGATATGCCCAGATTCACCGGTGGCCTGGTTGGCTATTTTGGCTACGACACAGTGCGTTATGTGGAGTCGCGTTTGGCTGACAGCTGTCCTCCGGATGAGCTGGGGGTGCCGGATATTTTGTTAATGGCTTCCCACGAAGTGCTGGTGTTTGACAATTTGCAGGGTAAGTTAATTTTTATTGTTCATGCTGATGGCAGTGCTCCAGAAGCCTGGGGTAAGGCACAAGCCAGGTTAGATGATCTTGAAAAAGGTTTGCGTAAGCCGGTGCCAGAGTTGGATAAAATTTCCTTAGCAAGTAGTGGTAGTGAAGACCCACCGTTTAAATCCAGTTTTGGTCAGCAGCGATTTGAACAGGTCGTCGATAAAATAAAGGACTATATCGTCGCTGGTGATGCCATGCAGGTGGTGCCTTCCCAGCGGCTGTCCCTGCCATTTACGGAGCAATCGATCAATTTATATCGGGCCTTACGGATTCTCAATCCGTCACCGTATATGTATTTCCTTGATCTTGATGGCTTTGAAATTGTTGGCTCGTCTCCAGAAATTCTCTCTCACCTGGAGGATGGTCAGGTCACCGTGCGACCTTTGGCGGGTTCGCGTCCCCGAGGAGCGAGCCCTGAAGAGGATCTGGCCCTGGAAGAGGAGTTGCTTGCCGACCCGAAAGAAATTGCCGAACATTTGATGCTGATTGATCTGGGACGAAATGATGTGGGCAGGGTATCCGAAGTGGGTTCTGTACGGTTAACTGAAAAAATGGTGGTTGAGCGCTATTCCCATATTATGCATATCAGCTCCACAGTTATCGGTTCAGTGAAACCCGACACCTCGGCCATCGATGTGCTTCGTGCCACATTACCAGCAGGGACTTTGAGTGGGGCTCCAAAAATTCGTGCCATGGAAATTATTGATGAGTTCGAACCGGTGAAGCGTTGCATTTACGGCGGTGCTGTCGGTTATCTGGGCTGGAATGGCAACATGGATACCGCCATCGCTATTCGTACCGCTGTGATAAAAGATGACACATTATTTGTGCAGGCTGGTTGCGGTGTGGTTGCTGATTCGGTCCCGACCACCGAGTGGGAAGAAACCATGAATAAAGCCCGGGCGATTTTTCGCGCGGCGGCTATGGTGCAGGGCGTGGCGCAAGGACTCGAGCAGGAGGTAGAGCAATGATTTTAATGATCGATAACTACGACTCCTTCACCTATAACGTGGTGCAATATCTTGGTGAATTGAAAGCTGATGTGCAAGTGGTGCGAAATGATGAAATCACTGTGGCTGATATTGGATCACTGGCCCCCGAAAAGATTGTCATATCTCCGGGGCCGTGTACGCCGAATGAAGCGGGCATATCACTGGCAACGGTTGCAGCATTTGCGGGCAACATTCCACTGCTGGGTATATGTCTCGGCCATCAAAGTATTGGTCAGGCCTTTGGTGGCAAAATTGTGCGTGCTCGAAAAGTGATGCACGGCAAGACTTCCTTGATCCACCATAGCGGTGAGGGCGTGTTCCGTGGCTTAAGTAATCCTTTTGAGGCGACACGCTATCATTCGTTGGTGATTGAAAAAGCGACTTTGCCGGACTGTCTCGAAATCACTGCCTGGACCGAAACCGAGGCTGGCAAGATGGACGAAATTATGGGCGTGCGCCATAGGGAATTCGCATTGGAGGGAGTGCAATTCCACCCTGAATCGATCCTCACTGAACACGGCCATGACTTGCTGAAAAACTTTCTGGAAGGTTGAGAATGGATATTAAACAAGCGGTCGCCTGTGTTATCGATCGTCAGGATTTGAGTCAGGAAGAAATGGTTGCCGTGATGGAGCAGGTCATGACCGGTGGCGCCAGCCCAGAGCAAATTGCTGGTCTCCTCGTGGCGCTGCGTATGAAGGGTGAAACCCTGGATGAAATCACCGGTGCTGTGCAGGTTATGCGTGATCTGGCCACGGGAGTTGAGGTCAGCGGTGAACATCTGGTCGATATTGTCGGCACCGGTGGTGACGGCGCAAGTTTATTTAATGTCTCAACTGCCAGCGCTTTTGTGGTCGCGGCGGCCGGTGGCAAAGTGGTCAAACATGGCAACCGCTCGGTGAGCAGTAAAAGCGGCAGCGCAGATTTGCTCGAAGCTGCGGATGTTAAACTAGGCTTAACGCCCGCGCAGGTAAGCCGTTGCGTCGATGATGTTGGTATCGGTTTTATGTTCGCCCCTGCTCACCACAGCGCGATGAAATATGCTGCTGGTCCGCGCAAAGAATTGGGCATTCGCACGCTGTTTAATATCCTTGGCCCCATGACCAACCCGGCGGGCGTCAAGCGCCAGTTGATTGGCGTTTTCGATGCGCAGTTATGTCGTCCCATGGCTGAGGTGCTGGCTCGCCTGGGGAGCCAGCATATTCTCATCGTCCACAGCGATGATGGCCTGGATGAAATTAGTCTTGCCGGTGAAACGTCTGTTGCCGAATTGAATAACGGCAGCATTATTGAGTACCGCATCAAGCCAGAAGATTTTGGGATCGCTCGACAATCTCTGGATGGCCTGGATGTCACCGATGCCAAAGACTCGCTAAAATTGATTCGCGATGCTTTGGGTAAACGCAAAACCGAGGCCGGTATAAAAGCTGCCGATCTGATTGCGCTAAACGCGGGTGCCGCGATTTATGTCGCCGGTATTGCATCGACTGTCGTGGAGGGCGTTATTATTGCGCAGGACACTGTCGCCAGTGGTCTGGCGTTAGAACGGATGGTCGAGCTAGCTTCCTATACGGATTTGCTCAATACAATGTAGGTGGCTCGGGCAAAATCAGTGTTAATCAAACACGCTTTAGGTATTTAAATGTCGTCAAAAAATCCTCCAGTGGTGGATACGCCAACCATATTAAAAAAAATTATCGCCCGTAAATATATTGAGGTAAGCGAGCGCAGCGAGACAGTGCCAGTTGAGCAATTAAGGGAGTTGATGGCAGATCAGACTGATTCCCGTGGTTTTGCTTTTGCATTGCAGCTTAAGATTGAACAAGGTTTGCCCGCCGTTATCGCTGAAATTAAAAAGGCATCACCGAGCAAGGGGGTCATTCGCGAAGATTTTGATGCGGTGAATATTGCACAAAGTTATGAAAAAGGCGGTGCGACCTGCTTGTCAGTCTTAACCGATGTAGATTTTTTCCAGGGCAGTGACGATTATCTTCGACAGGCCAAACATGCCACCGACCTACCCGTTTTGCGTAAAGACTTTGTGGTAGATGATTACCAGATTTATGAGGCGCGTGCCATTGGGGCTGATTGCGTGTTGCTTATCGTCGCGGCGCTAGATGTAGATAAGCTGCGGAAGTTGCACGATAGTGCGATAGATATTGGGCTGGATGTGTTGGTAGAGATTCATAATCGGCAGGAGCTCGACATTGCTCTGCAATTATCCAGCCCACTGATAGGTATTAATAATCGAAACCTGCACACCTTTGAAACCAGCCTGGAAACAACCTTTAACTTGCTTGATGGCATGCCGGAAAATCGATTAATTATCACTGAGAGTGGTATTCACACTAACGACGACGTGATCGCCATGCGCGACCACGGGGTTAATGCCTTTCTGGTGGGTGAAGCGTTTATGCGTGCCGACGATCCGGGCATTCGATTGCTGGAAATGTTTAATTAATGGTTCGGCACGGAAGCAGGAATTAAAGGCTGATTTATTGTTTGTGTTGTTTTTTCAACGTGTCCCGTGAACAACCATCGTCTTACCTCTCGCTACCACCAGCCCCTGTTCTTCCAGGCTTTTTAACACCCTGCCCACCATTTCTCTTGAACAGCCAACGATACGACCGATCTCCTGACGCGTAATTTTTATTTGCATGCCATCAGGATGGGTGAGGGCGTCGGGTTCTTTGCACAAATCAAGCAAAGCACGTGCTACTCGACCAGTAACATCAAGAAACGCTAAGTCGCCGACTTTGCGGGTTGTATCTCGCAGACGCTGAGCCATTTGTTTGCTGACTGAATACAGAAAACCGGGGTAGGTTTCGGAGAGCTCGTGAAAAGTATCGTACTTAATTTCGGCTACCTCGCACTCTGTCCTTGCACGGATCCATGCGCTGCGATCCTCCTGCTCAAACAGGCCCATTTCACCGAAAAAATCCCCTGGATTGAGATAAGCGACGATCATCTCACGGCCGTCGTCGTCTTCGATTAATACTGAAACAGATCCAGATATAATGTAGTGAAGGGTATCCCCCGTATCGCCCGCATATATAATTGTGCTTTTATTTGGGTAGCGGCGATTGTGGCAGTGGTTCAAAAACTCCTCATGGTTTGGAATGTGCGGTGTTATAGGCTCAAGGGCCATTATTATCTCCTATACTAACGCCCGAATGGTGAAAGCCAATCATCGCACTGAACAACAAGGCGTGTAAACCTTTTGCTGGGATAGCTGGCAGCGGATGTTGGTGGGCTGGAGCTGGTATAGTAAAGTCTGAGTATCATATGGGTTGGTCTAATTGATGAAAGCTGTTGTTAGATGGGCAGATGACGCTATGTTTGTCGGTGAATCTGGAAGCGGCCATTGTGTGGTGATGGATGGACCGGAAGAGCATGGCGGCCGCAATGTCGGTATTCGACCCATGGAAATGATTTTAATTGGCATGGGTGGTTGTGCCAGTTTCGATGTGGTGAGTATCCTCAAAAAAAGTCGGCAGCAAGTCAGCGGCTGTGAGGCTCAGTTGAACGCACAAAGGGCTGATGCAGTCCCGGCAGTATTTACTGCGATTAAGATTCACTTTGTTATATCTGGACAAAACCTAAAGGATAAACAGGTTAAGCGGGCGGTGCAGCTTTCGGCGGAGAAATATTGCTCGGCTTCGATTATGCTCGGCAAGGGCGGTGTTGATATAAGCCATAGCTACGAGATTAAAGAGCTGGTTGAGTAAACTGAACCGAGGGTCTGTGGAATAAGGAGCCGAGAGTATGGAATAGCAGGCAAAAAAAAGGGGAGCTAGCGCTCCCCAAAAGTATGATACAGGGGGTTAGGAAGTGTAAACGCTGGCGAAGGTTCCTAGGACCAAAGCTCGCCAACCACTGAAGACAATATACTGACTCTATTGTTATAATTAAAATATATTATTTTGATGTTAATCATAACTGGTAGGGATAATTCTGAGTGTTAGCTTTTGCACAGAGTCCAAATTTACAGGATCCTAAAATAGTCGTACTTGCGATTCTATAAACAAAAGATATAAAATGTAGAAACTGCATAACTAATAATTATTCTATGGCTATTGACTCCCTCTCCCGCGTTGATCTGAATTTGCTTGTCGCACTTCATGTACTGCTCGAAGAGCGTAATGTCACTAGAGCAGCACAAAGACTGTTTGTTACTCAACCAGCAATGAGCAAAACATTGTCGCGGTTGCGGACCTTATTTGATGATCCTCTCTTTACCCGTAGTGGCAGGGGCTTGGTTCCCACTCCCCGAGCTCTTGAAATTGCCCAGGCCTTGCCCACTGTTCTCAATGACGTCTCGCTAGTGCTGCAAAATTCCGAATTCGAGCCAGGGACTTACGAGGGTGCTATTCAGATCGTTGGCCCTGAATTTATGGCCGTACAGATAATGCCTCAACTGGCTACTATTCTTCGAGACGAGGCACCGGGTTTGACACTGGCATTGTCCAATATTAATGATCTGTCTATTCAGGAGCTTGAATCGGGGGAAATCGACTACATACTTGAGGTCGAGAAACAACTACCCTCAGATTTTATCGTCACGCCGCTGGGCAATTTTACGCCCGCCGTGTGGATGCGTAGTGGTCATCCCTTAGCGAATAAAAACCCGACACTTGAAGAAATGCTGGAGTATCCATTTGTCCAATATTTTCTATTGATTGCGGATAAAGTGTCGCCCTTGACCGAAAGCCGTTTTGACCGGACGCTTACCTCGATGGGTTATCCCACGCGCAAAAAAGCCCTGGTCACCGATCAACTGATGACGGCTTTAAGTACCTTGCACTCAACCGACTGTTTAATGCTGGCGACCACGGACGACCTGGAACAGGAGCGGGCCTTTTACGATATTGTGCGCCGACCCTATCCTGAAGGTCTTGACCACAATCCTGATATTCCAGCTGTTTTAGTACAGCATAGGCGCACTATTAATTCACCTGTGCATAACTGGCTAAAGGAAAAAATACTCAACGTAGTGATGGGTATCAGACGAGATCGTGGTAGGGATTAGCCCGATCAGGCGATGGCATTAAATCAGCGGGTTTGGTTTACGAGGCGATCAAAACCTCCGGCTATGCATGCTGTGTAATGGTGCAGAGAATTTGCTGGCAAGTTTTGTGACACAGGGTTTGTTCAACCAGTAAACCATCACAGTTTATAGCTCGATTTCGTCATTGCGCTGGCTAGCAAAGACATCATTTTTTTCAGGGGTGCTGGGAAAGGCCAGCCGCCGGCTTGTAGGGCGCTGGTTGCGTGTTTGGCTTCATCGACCAGCATCTCCTCTACCACCGCCCGACTTTTTTGATCCTCTTTCGGTAAATCTTGCAGATGGCTTTCGAGATGCTGACAGACCTGTTCTTCAGTGGCGGCGACGAATCCTAGGCTGAGGCGGTCATTAAGCAAACCCGCCCCGGCACCGAGGCCAAATGACATGGCGTACCACAGCGGGTTAAGCAAGCTGGGTTGACTATTCAAAGTTTTGAGGCGTTGTTCGCACCAGGCGAGGTGATCAATTTCTTCCTTAGCGGCCTGCTCCATGGCGGTTCGCGTAGTGGCGAGTTTAGCCGTCAACGCCTGGCCTTGATACAATGCTTGGGCGCAAATCTCCCCACTGTGATTAACTCTCATCAAACCAGCAGCATGACGTTTTTGGTCTGCATCCAGTTCAACGCCAGTGTGGTTTCGCTCGGGAGATGGTCGGGACGATTGCGTCGGTTTGCCCGCCAACACTCTAAGCGCTGTATCGGCCTGCATAAGGAAGTGATCAAAAGGGGTCAAATTACGTTTGGTCATGGCGTTACTTTATTTTGTGTTCCTGGTGGACGAGATGCCGCTGGTTTCCTGTGTCGCTATATGGGTAACATTCAGCGGTAAACCGCCAATGCACTAATTGCGCTCAATATCTATGCCAGTGGCGAACAATGCGACAGTTTGTCATCATATTGCTATCCGTTAAAGGGATTAAATTATGCAGGATGCCCATGATCTGGGTTTGGTCATCGCCGCTGGCGTTTCAATTATCGTACTGGAAACCTATGACGAACCGCGGGCGCTAGGCCTGCTTATGCGAGTCGCTAGACAGCGAGATACCGCTCTCTACCAGTGGACCATCACCGATGGTCTGAAGCGGGCTGGTTTTGGTTTGCAGGTTGAAGAACCTAACAAATATGCCGAGCCCGGTGAATTACTCGATCAACTTAAAAAAAGAGCCGAACCGGGGATTTATGCGCTATGTGATATTCACCCCTGGTTGGGCGAAGACCACCCGACCCAGGTTCGCCAGCTAAAAGATATTGCCCTGCGCAACAATAATGGTGCGGTAACCCTGGTCTTGGTCAGCCATCGTTTTAAGTTGCCAGAGGAGTTGGCTCGATTAAGTGCACGTTTCGAGGTGTCCCTGCCCAATAAAGCCCAGATCATGAAGGTGGTAAAGGATGAGGCGAAAAACTGGGCGAAAGAAAACGGCAGCACTCGGGTTAAAACCGATAATGAAACCCTCGAACAACTGGTCAGTGGCCTTCGGGGTTTAAGCTACGGCGAAGTACGTCGTTTGGCGCGCAGTGCCATTGTCGATGATGGCGCAATTACTGAGGCTGATTTGCCCGAAATTAATCAGGCCAAATTTCGGCTGATGGATATGGACGGTGTGTTGACCTTTGATTATAGCGGTGAGCAACTCGACAAGGTCGGCGGTATGGAAAACCTCAAAGAATGGTTGACTAAACGTCAGTCGGTTTTTACGGGCAGCGTGAAAGGGCTGGATGCACCGAAAGGCATTCTCTTGCTAGGTGTTCAGGGTGGCGGTAAAAGTCTGGCCGCCAAGGCGATTGCCGGTGCCTGGTCGGTGCCACTACTAAAGCTCGATATGGGTGCTTTGTACAATAAGTTTTATGGCGAAACCGAACGTAATTTGCGTGAATCCCTGTCGTTGGCGGAGAAAATGTCGCCCTGTGTGCTGTGGCTTGATGAAATTGAAAAAGGCCTGGGCGGCGACGATAATGACAGCGGTACCGCAGGACGCGTGCTGGGCACTTTGCTGACCTGGATGGCGGAACGCAAAGACGGCGTCTTTATGGTGGCAACGTCCAATGATATTTCCCGCCTGCCGCCCGAGTTAGTCCGTAAGGGCCGGTTTGACGAGCTGTTTTTCGTTGATCTTCCCAATGCCGATGCACGCCAGGTTATATTTTCCATACACCTCAACAATCGAGAGCTGGATGTCGAACAGTTCTCCATAGCCGAGCTGGTCGCAGCATCTGAGGGTTTTTCTGGTGCCGAGATAGAGCAGGCCATTGTCTCGGGCTTATACAGCGCGCTAGCCCGGAATACCGATGTAACCACCGAGTTGCTGCTTGACGAGATCATTTCCACCAGCCCGTTATCAGTGGTTATGGCAGGGCGAATTGCTCAGCTGCGTGATTGGGCGCAACAACGCAATGTGGTGATCGCCTGATCAGCACGTCATTAAACCGACTGAAAACCGACTGAATTTGTTTGTCGTATAAGATAATTATTTGCCAGCCTGGTCTTGTTCCCGTGCGATCGCACGATACGCAATATCGCTACGATAGACAGCGTCCTGCCAGTGAATATTTGACAATACCTGATAGGCTTTCTGTTGGGCGGCGCTGACGGTGTCGCCCAGGGCTGTTACACAAAGCACTCGGCCACCATTTGTTACCAGCTGAACGTTTGCGCTCTCACCATGCGGCCCACTTTCGTTAAGCATGGTGCCCGCGTGAAATACTTTGCTAGCTTTAGTTTCTGTTGGTAGGCGACTGATTTCGAGTCCCTTATCGTAACTGCCGGGGTAGCCTCCCGCAGCCATGACTACACCGACTGCGCATCGCGAATCCCATTGCGTGGTCATGTCTTCGAGGCCGCCATCCAATGCCGCCAGGCACAATTCAAGCAGATCAGATTGTAGGCGCATCATAATGGGCTGGGTTTCCGGGTCGCCAAAACGACAGTTGTATTCAATGACTTTGGGCGTGCCATCAGCGGCGATCATCAGGCCAGCATAGAGGAAGCCGGTGTAGTCATTGCCTTCCTCGGCCATGCCGCGAACGGTGGGCAGTATCACTTCGTTCATGATGCGTTTATACACCGCGTCGGTGACTACCGGCGCGGGTGAATAAGCACCCATCCCGCCGGTATTCGGGCCGGTATCGCCATCGCCCAGGCGTTTGTGATCCTGGCTAGTGGCCATGGGCTGGACGTGCTTGCCGTCAGCGACAACGATAAAACTGGCTTCCTCGCCGTCAAGAAACTCTTCGATTACGACCCGGTGTCCGGCTTCACCAAAGACATTGCCGGCCAGCATGTCTTTGATTGCGGATTCAGCTTCGATGAGAGTCATGGCAACAATTACACCTTTGCCCGCCGCTAGCCCGTCAGCTTTGATGACGATAGGTGCACCACACTCTCGGACGTAACCCAGGGCTTTATCGAGGTCGACAAAAGTGTCGTAATCAGCGGTGGGAATATGATGACGGGCCAGAAAATGCTTGGTAAAGGTTTTCGAGCCTTCGAGTTGCGCGGCATTTTTATTGGGGCCAAATATTTTTAAGTCGCGCGCCTGGAAATAATCAACAATACCGTCAACCAATGGAGCCTCTGGTCCGACTATGGTCAGTACGCAATTATTTCGTCGGGTAAAATCGGCCAAACCTGCGAAGTCACCAACTTGAATAGCTACATTTTGCATGCAGGGTTCTAGGGCGGTACCGCCATTACCCGGTGCGACAAAGATTTTGTCGACACTTTGATTTTGAGCGATCTTCCAGGCCAGTGCATGCTCGCGTCCACCGGAACCGATTAGCAAAATATTCATTGATTAATAGCGTCTACCTGGAGTTGTCGTTAAAAAATGAGAGGCGATTGTACCGGGCCAGTAGGGTTGTCGCAAAAACGTCACCACAAAGCCTAGTCTGATTTAAGTAGTCTGGCTTAAAATATATTCGACAATAGGAGATTGATTTGTCTACGGGTAAAAAATCTAAGCAGCTTAAGGCTGGCATTTACCAGCACTTTAAAGGTCAGCGCTACGAGGTGCTTGATGTCGCGCGGCACAGCGAAACCGGTGATGAATATGTTGTCTACCGTGCTTTATATGGTGAGCGAGGGTTGTGGATTCGGCCGTTGGCTATGTTTGTCGAAACTATCGAACGTAATGGTCGGCTTGTTAAGCGTTTTGCCTGGCTGGACGATGCTTAGTAGGCACCAGCATTTTTAGTGGCGGAAATGACGCATGCCGGTAAAGACCATGGCGATATCATGCTCGTCTGCCGCCGCGATCACTTCGTTATCACGGATCGAGCCGCCCGGTTGAATGACCGCGACGATGCCGGCCTTACCCGCATTATCAAGGCCGTCCCGAAATGGGAAAAAAGCATCCGATGCCATCACTGACCCTTTTATATCAAGCCCGGCCTGCTCTGCCTTGATGCCAGCAATGCGTGCTGAGTTGACCCGACTCATTTGTCCGGCGCCAACACCGATGGTCTGTAAGGATCGGGCATAGATAATGGCATTAGACTTAACAAATTTTGCCACTCGCCAGGCAAACATTAAGTCGTCAAGCTCAGCTTCGGTGGGCGCTCTTTTGGTGACAACGTTAAGTTCGCTGCGGCTAATAATCGCGCTGTCACGATCCTGTACCAACAAACCGCCATTGACGCGCTTGTAGTCCCAGTTGTCGTCATCTTGTTGAGCGGCGTCTCCACCCTGCCAGGTGCCGCAGGCCAGCAGCCGCACATTTTTTTTGGTTGCGGCGATAGCGACGGCTTCGTCGCTGATGCTCGGGGCAATAATCACTTCAACAAATTGTTGATCGACAATGGATTGAGTGGTGATCCCATCCAGCTCGCGGTTAAAAGCGATGATGCCGCCAAAGGCAGACTCGGTATCGGTGGCGAAAGCTTTTTCGTAGGCTTCGAGTAAGGAGTCCGCGGTGGCTACGCCACAGGGGTTAGCGTGTTTGACAATCACACAAGTGGGTTCGTCATATTGTTTGACGCATTCGAGGGCGGCATCGGTATCGGCGATATTGTTGTACGACAGGGCTTTGCCCTGTAGTTGCACGGCCGTGGCAATGGAGTTGGAAGTAGGTTTGTCGGCCTGGCTTTGATCTTCTATATAAAAAGCCGAGCGCTGATGGGGGTTTTCACCGTAGCGCATCACCTGGGATTTTTTGAATTGTAAATTCCAGGTGCGTGGGAAGTTATCCTCAATACTATTGTTCACATCGGCTTCGTCGCCTTTATCTGCTGCGGGCAATCGACTGCCTAAATAATTCGCGATTGCGCCATCGTAAGCGGCGGTATGCTCAAAGGCGGCAACGGCGAGATCAAAGCGCGCAGCCGAACTGAGGGCACCATTATTTGCAGCCATCTCGTTGAGCAGGGACGCGTAGTTATCGGCATTGACCACTACCGCAACGTGGGCGTGATTTTTTGCCGCAGCCCTGACCATGGTCGGCCCGCCAATATCTATATTTTCAATGGCATCTGGCAACGTGCAGTCGGGATTGGCAACGGTTTGTTGAAAGGGATAGAGGTTAACTACCACCATATCGATGGCGTCGATACCGTGCTCAGCCATAACCGCGTCGTCCTGCCCCCGTCGGCCAAGAATGCCACCGTGTATTTTCGGGTGCAGGGTTTTGACCCGGCCATCCATCATTTCAGGAAAGCCGGTGTAGTCAGATACTTCTATGACAGGGATATTATTTTCGCCCAGTAAGCGGCAGGTACCTCCAGTGGACAGCAGCTTTATACCTCTATCGGTAAGGCCGCGGGCAAATTCAACAATGCCGGTTTTGTCCGATACGCTGATAAGTGCGGACTGGATGGTAACGAACTGGTCAGACATAAGAGCCCCATTATTAAGATATGGATTAAACTATAGATTCTAGCGGAGTGGTGTTTGAGCGCGCCTATTAGTATTACGTAGTATTACTGCTAATTTTCAACTGCGCCTATTATTGGATAAATATGTATTGGATGAATATGGGCTGAAGAAAGTTATTCGATCGACTAAAGCAGGTCGTATTGTTTTAGCTTTTTACGCAGCGTGCCCCGGTTTAGGTTGAGCATCTCGGCGGCTTTGCTCTGGTTGTTGCGGGTATATTTCAATACCGCGGCCAGCAACGGTGGTTCCACTTCCTGCATGACCATCTGGTAGAGGTCGACACAATGCTGACCATCGAGGTCAGCAAAATAATCTTCCATGGCACGTTCTACGCAATATCGCATTGACCGGTGGGTATGCTCCGGGATCTGGTTAACAACGCCAGTGTCCTGGGCAAAAGTAAACGTGCTTTTGTCGTTCATGCAGCCTCGTTCCAATTAATGTTGTGGGGTGAAGGAGAGTTTGACAATGCTATATTCGAACACGAGAAATACGCTTCGAGAAAATCGTCCTGCTGCTCAGCGAGTTCCAGCCTATTGAAATTTTTCCGCACTTCTCGGCCAGCGCCGAGCCGGGCCAGGTAAGCAGACACATGCTTGCGCGATAGTTTAACCGCCAGCTCAGCACGGTAATGCGCTCTGATTTCTGTTAGGTGGTTGACGATGCACTGGTATATTTTTGCCTGGCTGGGTGTCGGCAGGATTTGACCAAAGTCAATGAAATGGCGAATTTGATTAAATATCCAGGGTTGACCCTGAGCGCCGCGACCAATCATCAGCCCGGCAGCACCAGTGTAGTCCAGCACCGTTTTGGCTTGCTCGGCTGATTCAATATCGCCATTGGCGAACACAGGAATCGCGACTTTATCGACCACCGCTGCGATGGTGTCGTATTCGGCGGTGCCGCGAAATAGGCAGGCCCGCGTGCGACCATGAATCGCAAGGGCCTGAATACCAATGTCCTGAGCGATGATGGCTATCGACCTTGCATTGCGGTGTTCTGGATTCCAGCCGGTGCGAATTTTTAAGGTAACAGGTACCGGGCTGGCTTTAACGACGGCAGTTAAAATATCAGCGACCAGGGTTTCGTCCTGAAGCAGTGCTGAGCCCGCCGCCTTTTTGCAAACTTTTTTTGCTGGGCAGCCCATATTAATGTCTATAATTTGTGCTCCCGCGTCGGCGCAACGTTGGGCGGCTTCGGCCATTTGGCGAGGCTCAGAACCGGCGATTTGTACGATTCTGGGTTCTGGCCAATTAGTATTTGGCAGACGCGAGCTGGATTTTTGCGATTGCCACAGACCCCAGTCGGCGGTGAGCATTTCTGCCGTGGATGCCCCTGCCCCATAGGCGAGGCAAAGCTTTCTAAAAGGTGTGTCGGTGATACCCGCCATAGGTGCGAGGACAAAAGGACTGTTTAGCGAATGGTCGCCAATCTGGATCAAAATGGGCCTCTCAGAATTCAACCTGGGCATGACCGCCCGATGGGTCGGCCATCATAACCGCAGACCTCCGGTCACGGAAGATGCAGGAGTGAACTATTCTGCTAATTAGTCACAATCAGAGAGTAAGAAACTGCGCTGTCGCCGGGGGCGACGATTTCAAATTTTATTCGGTAGGCTACTTTTGGTGCCATCGCGACAACATTTTTTAGTGCGCCCCGGAGGTATTCTTCGGGTTGAAAAGTGCGCCGAGCAACGGGCTTACCCTGCAGGTTTTCAAATTGCAGTTGTAGCCCCGGAAATGCCTGGTCAAAACCTGCGCGATTGGTTAGCACGACGTCTACTAGCAAGGCGTCTTTTGTGGTGGGATGGGTTTGCACCAGAAGGGCTTCTGGCTGAATTAATGTAATATCCTTCGGCGGATTAATTGGGCAAGCCAACCACGTACAGATGAGTTTTATCCCAGGTCGGAAGCGCTGATCTCGATTCAGGGTATCGGCGTTAAAATAAAGTAATTGAATCAGAAGTAATACGCTGCCGAGAAAAATGGCAACCACCGTGCCCCGGCGTTTGCCTGGGGACGTGTTAACTTTTTCTGATTCCGGTGTCTGCGGAGATTCCGCACCTAAGGCCTCGGATAGCCGGTCCAGTTCCTGCTGATGGTATGACGGTGAAGTGTCGCTCGCATCTGACGGATGCTCACGGTCTTTGTCTGAATCAATTTCTAAGCTCGAAATTAAATCGGCATGGATGTTTTCTGTGTCTGGAATGGGAGTGGATTCTATTTTGTCTGCTTTAGAATTTTCCTGTTCCTGTTCCTGTTCCTGTTCCTGTTCCTGTTCCTGTTCCTGTTCCTGTTCAGGGTTCTGGGCCGATAGGTGATCGGTCGAAATTGTGCTTTGTGGTGTTTCCTCTAAGCTCAGGCTTTGGTCGTCCGGAATTTGTGGGTCTGGTGATTGGTCATCTATCAGCGCACCGGTATCGACCTTAGATTCGCAGTTGTTCTCATGGGCATCGAATAGACCCAGGCAAATGCCACAACGCACCGTGCCTGCCGCAGCGTTGAGTTGGGAATTGGTGACAAAGAAAGCCACGTTGCAATGGGGGCAGCGGGTTTGCTGTGTACTGGTGTCAATGGCTTCCGGCAATATATATCCTTTTTTAGTCGCTAGTCGCGCAGGTTTTAACTGTCATGATCGTGATGGCCTGGCTAGATCACTTTTTTGTGGCGACCAGGCGTAGCCACTCATCTTGATTCACAGCCGGTGCAAATTCAACATTCTGGGTATAGGCCTGGGTAACTAAGGTAAGTTGTGTATCAACAATGCCCGATAAACATATCTGCCCGCCGGTACGGGTGGATTTCAGGAAATGTTCAGACAACTCGATCAGCGGTGCCGCGAGAATATTAGCGACCAGATAATCGCAGGCCAGCCGGGGTTGATCATCCGGCAAGTAGACTATCAACTGATCTTTGTCGATGCCGTTGCGTTGAGCATTGTCGGTGGTGGCAAGTAGTGCCTGGGGATCGTTGTCCACCGCGATCACCTGCGCGGCGCCTAACAGGGTAGCAGCGATGGCCAAAATACCGGAACCACAGCCGTAATCAATCACCGTTTTCCCCTCGATGTCGAGACCGTCGAGCCATTGCAGGCAGAGCATGGTAGTGGGGTGGCTGCCGGTACCAAATGCCAGGCCTGGATCAAGCATCAAATTTATCGCGCTGGGATCGGGCGGGCTGCACCAGCTGGGGCAAATCCACAATCGTTGACCACACTGAATGGGTTGATAATGCTCCATCCAGGCCCGTTCCCAAACCTGATCTTCAAGGGTTTCCCAGCGCCAGGGTGGTAGTGCAGTTTGCAGTTCGACGCCGATTTGTAATAACACCACATCGGTGTCGATATCGGCTGGGTATAAAGCGGTCAGTCTGACTTTTTGCCACAAAGGCGTCTCGCCGACACCGGGTTCAAGGATGGGCCGGCTGGCATTGTCTGCAGGGGTGACTGAGTCTGCCAGAGTGACTGAGACAGCGCCGCTATTAAGCAACGCAGCCTCTAGCGGCCCACTTTTTGCGTCGTTAATTTCGAGGTGTAGTTGCAACCAGCTCATCAGCAGGTATTCATCGAGAGGGCGGTTTAGCCGTACTCAGCTATTTCGTACGGAGCGATATAAAAGTGGTTGACGACGTTAGTCTGGCTTACAGACCGAGTTTCTTTTCGAGGTAATGAATATTGACGCCACCGCGCTGAAATTCGGAATCTGCCACCAGGTCCCTTTGCAAATCGGTGTTGGTTTTAATGCCGAGGATAAATAATTCATCCAGCGCATTACGCATTCTGGCCAGCGCCGCGTCACGGTCTTTGCCATAGGTGATTACCTTGGCAATCAGGGAGTCGTAATTGGGCGGTATGGTGTAACCGCAGTAGAGGTGAGAGTCGACGCGAACGCCGTTGCCACCCGGCGTATGGAAAGTTTTCACCGTGCCGGGGCTGGGCATAAAGGTTTTAGCGTCTTCGGCATTGATGCGACACTCAAATGCGTGGCCGCGAAAGATAATGTCGTCCTGCTGAAAACTCAATGGCTCGCCACCGGCAACCAGCAGTTGCTCTTTAACGATATCAACGCCGGTGATCATTTCTGTTACCGGATGCTCTACCTGCACCCGGGTGTTCATCTCAATAAAATAATAGTGGCCTTCTTCGTAAAGAAACTCGAAGGTGCCTGCGCCACTGTAGCCAATGTCTTTACAGGCTTGCACACAGGAGGCCAGAACTTCCTCCCGAGCCAGCGCATCAACGGCTGGCGCGGGTGCTTCTTCCAGAACTTTTTGATGGCGGCGTTGCAGGGAGCAATCGCGATCACCAAGATGAATAACATTGCCAAGGTTATCTGCCAACACCTGTACTTCTACATGGCGAGGCGTCTCGAGAAATTTCTCCATATAGACAGTGCCATCACCAAAGGCATTTTGGGCCTCCATTTTGGTAACACCAATGGCGTTGATCAAGTGTGCCTCGATTTGCACGACCCGCATGCCGCGACCACCGCCGCCGGATGCGGCTTTTATGATCACCGGGTAGCCAATATCTCTCGCTATTTGCAGACTTCTTTCGTGGTCGTCATCAAGTGCGCCATTTGAGCCAGGCACGGTCGGCACGCCAGCTTTACGCATAGTGTCAATGGCCGCGACTTTGTCGCCCATGGTGCGGATCACTTCGGCACTAGGGCCTATAAACGTAAAGCCGCTGCGCTCGACCTGTTCGGCAAAATCGGCGTTTTCAGCCAGAAAACCATAGCCAGGATGAACGGCGACTGCGCCGGTAACCTCCATGGCGCTGATAATCGCCGGGATATTCAGATAACTGTCGGTGGGTGAATTTGGGCCGATACAAACAGTTTCGTCGGCCAGACGCACATGCTTGAGATCCACATCCACCTTTGAATGTACTGCAACCGTTTTGATGCCAAGCTCCTTGCAGGCACGTAATATCCTCAGCCCTATTTCGCCACGGTTAGCGATTAGTACTTTATCCAGCATGGCCTAAGTCTTCCTTACGGTGGGTGGGGCCTGGTTTGCTTGGGCCCTGTTCATAGTTATTGTTTGCACGGCACTTGTCTGCATGACTAAAACTTTATGCAGCAGGGCGTTAAAGAATGGTGACCAAGGGTTGATCGAACTCGATGGGATCACCGTCTTCAACGAGGATTACACCGATTGTGCCGGATTTGTCTGCTTCAATCTGATTCATCATTTTCATCGCCTCGACAATGCACAACACATCACCGGCCTGTACCGATTGTCCTGGCTCGACGAAGGCGGGGGAGCCGGGCGCTGGCGATCGATAGAAGGTGCCAACCATCGGTGAGCTGACCACGTGACCATCGAGTTGTGGCGTTTGATCGCTGTCATTTGAAGGCGCTGTTGCCGAGGCGGTTGCCGCGATGGACGCAGCGACAGACGGAGCAGGGCTAACGGGTTGGGCCACCTGCACAGCCGCTTTATTACGGGTAATGCGCACCGACTCTTCGCCCTCCTTAATCTCGAGTTCGGCGATATCTGACTCTTCCAGCAATTCGATGAGTTTTTTTACTTTGCGTATATCCATAAAAGGCGTCCTGACAGGAAAATTGTAGTTTATTGGCTGTTCTGGTTGAGCTGGCTAAGTGCTGCATTGAGGGCTAACTCGTAGCTGGTAGCGCCGAAGCCGCTGATAGTGCCGACCGCGATATCGGCAAAATAAGATTGCTCTCGAAAGGCTTCGCGGTCATGTATATTGGACAAATGTACTTCAATAAAAGGGATGGCGACCGCTAGCAAGGCATCACGCAAGGCGACACTGGTGTGCGTGAACGCAGCAGGATTGAACAGAATAAAGTTGATGCCCTCATTGCGGGCATCGTGAATGCGCTCGACCAGTTCGTATTCTGCATTGCTTTGCAGGGCGAGGAGGTGATGGCCAGCCGATATGCTTAATTCAGTGAGTCGTTGATTAATATCGTCGAGGCTGACGGTGCCGTAAATTTCAGGCTCTCGGGTGCCGAGTAAGTTCAGATTGGGTCCGTGTAGCACGAGAATGGTGGCCATTATTTTTCTGCTTTGCAATTGCCTTTTGCTATGCACGGCAGTTTGCACGAGGTGTTGAGTTTTGTCTAGTTTTTAGTGATTTACCGGATTTTTAGTTGATTTTCATGTTAGTTGGCTGATGTTAGCAGCATCTACGAGTGTTTATCAAATGACTCCGAAGGTTCTCAGAACCAGGTTTTTGTTGAGCAGTTGCGGCAATATTTTGACCGGGTTGCCCTCCGCATCGAAATAAAGATACAGCGGCACACCGTTGCGATGGTGCTGGTTGAGCAAGTGAGTGATCTCGGGGTTATTGTTGGTCCAGTCACCTTTGAGATAGGTGATTTGATGGGTTTTTAATGCCGAGCGAAAAGCATCAGAGTTCAGGGCGATCTTTTCGTTGGCCAGACAAGTGATGCACCAGTCGGCGGTGAGGTTAATAAATACTGCCTCGTTGTTGGCACGCAACTGGCTGAGACGTTCGGGGCTATACGGCTCCCAAAGCTTTTCCTGATCAGTGGATGCTGATGTGGTAGCCAGTCCTACGGCTCCAGCCAAAACTAAAATAACAAACGCTTTTGCAGGGATATTGCTGGTGTGTTGATGCAACCAGATGGCGAAAGCCAGCAGCAGAATACCGAGACTCACCATGATGGCGTGATCAATTGTGGTTTGTCGGCCCAGCACCCAGAGTAACCAGATGACGCTGGCGTAAAGCGGAAATGCCAAAAGCTGACTGAAGGTACTCATCCATGGCCCCGGAGCGGGGAGTTTCTCCATGAGCCCAGGAATCCACGACAGGGCTAGAAAAGGCAAGGCCATGCCGAGACCCAGCGCCGCAAAAATCGATAAACTAATGGCAGGAGGTTGGGTCAGCGCAACGCCCAATGCAGTACCCATAAACGGGGCGGTACAGGGGCTGGCCACCACAGTGGCAAGTACACCTGTCATAAAAGACCCGGTCACGGTGCTGCTTTCGGTGAAGCGCTGGCCCAAATTCATCCATTTACCGCCAAGTGTTAGTTGGCCAGAAAAGCTCTGGGCAATGACAAATAACAGGTAGGCCAACAGGGCAACGAAGACCGGCGATTGCAACTGAAAGCCCCAGCCAACAGCCTGGCCGCTACTTTTCAAGGCTAACATCACCACCGCAATGGTCAAAAAGGAGAGAATGATGCCAGCGCTGTAGGCCAGGCTGTGCAAATGTTTATTGTGCACACCCAGATGTGCTGAGGTAGTGGCCATAACCTTTATAGACAGCACCGGGAAAACGCAGGGCATCAGGTTGAGGATGATTCCGCCAGCGATTGCGAACAGTAACATCAGTGCGAGGTTGGCATCGTTTGTTGGTGATGTGGTGGTCGTTAAATTGTTGGCTGATAAATCGGCTGCAATGCCCTTGTTAATTGAATCTGGGCCAGTTACGACTGTAGGCAGTGTATCGATTACCTCGGCAACTCCATCCGCGGTATTTACGCGGATGGTTTGCCTGCGCGGTGGATAACACAGCCCGGCGTCTGCACAACCTTGTGACGTGATGGTGAGTATGCGTTCGGCGCGCGCGCCACTAGGCAGGTTTTTATCGGCGAGTGAGGCAGTAACCTGCGTGGTCTTATAAAAAACCTCCAGATCTTTACTGTAGTAATCGTCGTAAATAAAAGTCCCCGACTGGAAACTCAACACCATTGGCGAACCGAGAGCCGACCCAGAATCGTTGTCTATAACTGGCACAAGATCGAAACGGTGTTTATACAGGTAATAGCCGGGGGCGATGTCCCAGTCGATAATCAGTTGTTCGCCATCAATACTCGGATGCAGCACGTAGGCCTGTTCGACGGGTAGGAATTGAGGCACATCACCGAGTAGAAACCCCGTTGTGCTGGATAGCCTCGAACTGTCAGGTTTAAACGGTGGCTTTTCAGCGGCTTCGGCCAGCGTCGATAAAGACAGGGCTACAATCACGAGAAAACCCAGCAATATTCGCCGGTTTAGGTTTATTAAGTGATATTTATCAAGCATTTAATACGGTTCTCTCTCAATCTGGGGCTTTGACCCACAGATTATCGATAAGTTTTCGGCTATTATGATGCCCTTATGCGAAAGTAGGTAAGGCTTATTTCGCGAGGGCAGTCGGCACGGGGATTCGCGCGAATTTGAGGATTAATGGCACGGCGATTCTCGATACCGCGAGTCAAGGCTATTTACGGGTTGATGATTGGCTATTGGATTGGCGTTGCCACAACAAATCTTATTGCCAATATGAATAATTTAGGCGTAGCGATTGCAATTGATACCGCAGGGTTGATACCAAGGGCTTGTAATTAAATGGCGAACAGGTAATAGAGAGATAGATGGCTATACAAGATTGGAAAAATCGCATTAGCGGAGATAATCAGTACGCATCGGACTCTTATAGTTCGACTGCTACCAGTGAGGCGAGCAACGTCGGGCGCTGGTTAAAACGGGTGATCGTGGTCATTACCCTGGTTTGTGTCGTATTGGGTTGGTATTGGAGTCGAGAACCCGGTCTGCAAGCGTTGACTCGTGGCGAAGATGTTGTGCTTGGCGAAACGACGGTCGTGGCGCTTATTAGAGTCGTCGATACATTGCTGGATAAACCCGGCGGCTATCTAAGCAATGACATCATGCCGCCCGGAGTGGTCCTGGACAATATTCCCAACTGGGAATACGGCGTGATTATTCAGGTGCGAGATTTAGCCAAAGCGCTGCGAGAATCGTTTGCTCGATCTCAGTCCCAATCTACCGAGGATGAAGATCTCGCGCTTGCTGAGCCAAGGTTCAATTTCGATCATCAAAGCTGGATATTACCGGCAACAGAGGGGGAGTACCGAGAGGGTCGTAACTACCTTGAGGGATATCTGCAGCGGCTGGTCGATGACGATCAGTACAACGCCCAGTTTTATACACGAGCTGACAATCTTCGCTATTGGCTCAGTACCGTTGAGGCTCGCCTGGGTAGTCTTTCGCAACGTTTGGGTGCCAGTGTTGGACAGCGGCGTCTGAATATTGATCTGGCGGGCGATAGTGCAGCCGGGCAGGCAACTCCCGCGCCTTCAGATACTTATCTAAAAACTGGATGGCTGCAACTCGATGACGTTTTTTATGAAGCCAGGGGCACCACCTGGGCGCTTGTCCGTTTTTTAAAAGCTGTCGAAGTGGATTTCGCCGATGTGCTGGAAAAGAAAAATGCCCGCATCAGCGTGCAACAAATAATTCGAGAATTAGAGGCCACCCAAGCGCCGCTGAGAAGCCCTGTTATCTTAAATGGCAGCGGTTACGGCTTGTTGGCCAATCATTCATTGACCATGGTTTCGTATATCAGTCGAGCCAATGCGGCAATTATAGATTTACGGGAGCTATTGTCACAGGGTTGAAATGCAGGACGGGAATCCTCAGTCAGGTAGGGAACATTGAAATTAGAGTCAGCAGATAAACTAGCCCATGCACCAGCCCACGACGCCGACGAGCTAGCGTTCGCGGTCATTGATAATCAGGCGCAGGGAATTGCAGTGCTGGATCATCAAGGTAATATTGTTATCTGGAACAGCTGGATGAGCGCCTGGACCGGCATAACAAATGTCCAGTCTGTTGGTCAATGTTTGGAAGCACTTGTTCCGGCTATTATTGGCGATGAATATGCTCGTGCGGTAAAAAGTGCCATAGAGACTGGTAAATCGACTGCCTGGTCTTCGGATGTGGATCCACAACGGCTGGATATGATCGAAGCAGCCATGACAAGAGGTGATCGATTATTACCCTTGTCGCGAATCAGTATCAAGTCGCTTCCTGTTTATGATCGACAAGGTTGTTTGCTGGAATTTATCGAAGCCCCGTTTAGCCCCGTCCAATTATGTAATGTAAATACCAATGAACCGCCCTCGGTTCGACCAGCCACGCAAGAAATTGAAAGCCAACGTTTCCCGGTTTGTCTTGAATCCCCTGATTCTGGGGTGCTCAGCGTCAATGCTGAAGGTATTATCCTGGATGTTAATGATCAACTACTTACACAAACGGGCTATTCGCGGCATCAATTAGTTGACGCGCCGATGCGTCTGTTGTTTCCATCGCTGAATGAAAACGGAGAAATCGAAGATTATCGAGAGCTTCTCGATACTCGGATCAGGCAAAACTCTGATGAAGTGATAGAAGCTGCCGCAGCTAATGGAGAACCTCGAAACTTTAAAGTTTCGGTCTATCCTTCGATAAGCGAAAAAGAGGTATTTGTCCTGCTGTGTCAGGAGTATTCGTGGCAGTTGGGTATCCAGGATGCTGTTCGGCGCCAGCGGGAAATGTTGGCGACTGTATTAGACCAGGTTGCTGACGGCGTGGCTTTTCTTGATCGTAAAGGGATCATTGAGCAAATTAATCCTGCCGGTCTCGCGATGCTTGGTATGCGCCTTGATCAAGTGCAGGGCGCCGCTGTTGAATCAGTTATTAATATGGTTGATGACGAGGGGCGAAGTGTTAGTCCCTGTCGAGACGCACTTAGCTGCGGTTCAGAATGTTCAATGCCTGATAATACTTTACTGCTTGTAGAAGGGCGTGAGCAAACTAGTATTAGTGGCGCGGCCACACCTCTGAGAGATCGGCATAATCAACTAATGGGTTGTGCATTGGTCTTTCGGAGTATTGAGGAATCCCGACGGGTATCTAGCCGTCTATTATTGCAAGCTAACTATGATCCCGTGACTAAGTTACCTAACCGCCGCGCTCTGGAAAACCTGTTAGTTAATGCGGTTGATACAGCGCGAAGTGATCAGCTCGAGCAAGCGTTACTGTACATCGACGTGCACAACTTTTCGTTGGTTAACGAAACGGGTGGACGGTCGGCGGGCGATACTTTGCTGCTTGAATGTGGCAAGTTATTGCAAAAAGTTGTTGGTGGGGAGCACATGGTGGCGCGTATCGGCAATGATGAATTTGCCGTTCTGTTACACAACTGCTCTTCAGAAGAAGCACGTAGGGTGACGGACGCAATTTTGGAGGAGGTCAAGTCATTTTCTTTTCCCTGGCAAGAAAAACAGCTCAAAATTGGCGTTAATATCGGTGTCGAATTAATTGATCATCAAACCAGTTCGGAGGTTGACGTGTTAGTGGCAGCGGCTTCGTCTTGTGTTGCTGCAAAGGAGATCGGGCGGAATCGAGTAATTATTAATCAACATCATAACCAAAACTTGGTAAATAGGAATAGCAGCCAATGGATACCTAAAATTAACGAAGCCCTTGAGCAGGATCGATTTTGTTTGTATTACCAGCCTATTACTCCGGTAGCGGGCGATGTCATGGAGCATACTCATTTCGAAGCACTTGTGAGGATGGAGGACAAATCGGGTCAGTTAGTGGCGCCGAGTAAGTTTATCCCGCCAGCGGAACTTTATGGATTGATCGATGATATTGATCGCTGGGTCGTCCGGCGGGTGATAACAGAGCTAACGTCTAATAAGTTAAGCAAGCATCAAAATTTAAGGATTTCGATAAATCTTTCCGGTGCGACGATTGGCGATGAACACTTCAAGGACTATTTGCTTGAGTTAATTGATGTATCAAAGATTAACCCCCACCAATTACAATTTGAAATTACTGAAACGGCTGCCGTCAAGCAGTTTGATCAGGCGCTTGATTTGATTCATGCGCTTAAAGACAAAGGCTGTTACTTCTCCCTTGATGATTTCGGCAGCGGTTTATCTTCTTTTGGGTCCCTCAGAGAGTTGCCGGTAGATTTCCTGAAAATAGATGGTAGCTTTGTGCGTAACATACAAGCAAACGACATTGATCGCTCAATGGTGGGCACCATCAACCACCTTGCTCATATTATGGGGATTGCCACCATTGCAGAAAATGTAGAAAATCAGGCTCAATTAAACATACTTGAAAAATTAGGTGTCGATTACGCTCAGGGATTTTTCATCGCGCCCCCTCAGGAAATAGGAAAACTATTTCTATAATCGATGTCGCCTATCGCCTATCGCCTATCGGTCATAGCGTATTTTCTGCGCTCCGCCACTCAAGACCTCTGCCGTATAGCCTCCTGCTTATTGATTGTTTAGCACTGTCTCAAGGATTCCTTTGTGTTGATCAAGGTGCAGCCGTGGTCCGAATTGCGCGACTATCGCAGCAGCGGCTGTGCTGGCCAGCCGGCCCGCCTGGTTAAAGGTCATACCCTGAGTAATACCATATAAAAAGGCACCGGCAAACATATCTCCCGCCCCGTTGGTATCCACCGCTGTGACAGCGATTGGCTCAATATTGTGGAGGTTTTCGCCATCGAAAATGAGAGCACCCTCAGCACCCAGGGTAATGGCAAAAGTAGCCGCTGTTGACTTCATTCCCTCAACAACGGCGGCTATGTCATTTTCGCCAGTCCAGCTCATCGCCTCGTCGCGATTACAAAATAGCAAATCGACACCATCACCAATCATGGCATCGAGGCCTTCCCGGAAGTGGTCGACCATGCCGGGGTCAGACAAACTCAGGGCGGTTTTGGTACCGTTTTGTTCAGCGTGTTGGCGGGCCTTAATGGCTGCCTCGCGGCCTGATGGTGAGGTCACCAGATAGCCTTCGATGTATATAAATTGTGAATCCGCAATGGCTTCCATATCGAGGTTAGCAGTACTAACGGTTTCGCTAATACCCAAATACGTATTCATGGTGCGTTCCGCATCGGGGGTGATGAGCACCAGGCATTTCCCCGTGGTGCCCTTGGGTAGCGAGTTATCTCCAGGATGATGAACCCCTGCCGCGTCAAGATCGGCCAGATAAAAACGGCCATTTTCATCGTCAGCCACTTTACAGGAATAAAAGCTGGTGCCACCAAAACCACTCAGTGCAATAATACTATTAGCGCCTGATCCGCCACTGGTACGCTGGGCAACTGTTAGGTGGTCGGCAAGCTGCTCCATCAGCGATTGTTGACGGGTCTCATCGACCAGGGTCATTAGGCCTTTTTCAATACCAAAATTTACCAGCTCATGGTCTTCCACTTCGATTTCTGTGTCGACCAGGGCCGCGCCAATGCCGTAAGCGTGATACTTCTTCTTCGATGTCATAGTTTTCAGTCAATCCTTTCTGTCAAAGGCCGCTATTATCGCTATGATCCGGGCTGAGTAAATAGTGCGGAGGCCTATTTTGTTTTAGGCTCCTGTCCCCCGCGATTTTGTAAATTGAAAAAAGGCCACAAGGTGTAGAGTTTGGCAAAAAAAAAATCACGCAAGCGCAAAAAAAAGAAGTCAGCACGCCGTAAGCATGGCTTGATACGCCGCCTTTTAATGACCGCTTTCCTCGCCGGGTTGGTTGTCACAGTGATATTGATCGGCGCGCTTGATCTGATAGTCCGCGACAAGTTCTCTGGAGCGAAATGGTCGTTGCCATCCCACGTATACAGCCGGGCGCTGGAATTATATGAGGGCTTACCGCTGGAGCGCGATGAGCTAATCTGGGAGTTGAAAAGACTGGGCTATCGGCAGGTGCCATCAATCAATGGCCCGGGGCAATACCGCTTACATGGCCAGCAAGTTGATATTCGTTCCCGCGCTTTCCTGTTTTGGGATGGTGAGCAGCCGTTGCAAAATATCCAGCTCAAATTCAACCAGGCCAGGATCAGCAAACTCAGTAATGCTCGGGGTAAAGCGCTGCCGGTGGTGCGATTAGAGCCATTAATGATTGGTGGCATCTATCCCGATCATCTGGAAGACCGGGAGCCGGTAAGTCTCGAAAGTTTGCCGCCCTACCTGATTGAAAGCTTGATAGCCGTCGAAGACAGGAATTTTTATCAGCATCACGGCATTTCATTTCGCGGTATTGCACGCGCGATGTTCGGTAATCTTCGCGCTGGCAAAATGAGTCAGGGAGGCAGCACCATCACCCAGCAATTGGTGAAGAATTTTTATCTCAGCGCCGACCGGACTTTATTGCGCAAGGGTATCGAAGCCATCATGGCTATATTGCTGGAATTGCATTACAGCAAGGGCGACATTCTCGAAGCGTATATCAACGAAATTTATCTCGGCCAGTCCGGTAAAAGAGCTATCCACGGTTTTGGTATGGCCAGCCGCCATTATTTTCGGCAACCTCTGGGAGAGTTGAATCTTCACCAGGTTGCCCTACTGACAGCCATCGCCAAGGGCGCGTCGTACTATGATCCACGCCGCCATCCTGAGCGAGCTTTACAACGTCGAAACTTGGTCATTGATCTGCTGCGCGACCAGCAACTGATCGACACTAGCAGTGCGCAGCGCGCTAAAAATAAAGTCCTCGATGTCTCGGCAAGACCAGGCACCAACACCAATCTGTTTCCCGCTTACCTCGAATTAGCCAGGCGTCAATTGCGTAAAGATTATCGAGATGACGACCTCGGCTCCGAGGGTTTGCGCATCTTTACTCGCTTTGACCCGCAAGTGCAAAACACCTTGCAGGACACCCTCGCTGCAGAATTGCGCAGGCTTGAAAAAAACAAAGGCATCAAAAAAGATTCCTTGCAGGCCGCTGCCGTAGTAGTCCGCGTTGGTACCGGTGAGGTGGTTGCCGTTGCAGGTTCACGACAGGCGGGATTTGCGGGTTTTAACCGCGCGTTAGATGCTCGTCGTCCGGTTGGCTCGACGATCAAACCGGCGGTGTATTTAACAGCTTTGCAACGGTCTCGCAGGTATACCCTGGCGACCCTGCTGGATGATGGGCCACTAAAAATTGATCTGGACGATGGCACAGTCTGGCGGCCCCGCAATTTTGATCGTATAGATCATGGTGATGTGCCGTTATATGAATCTCTGGGGCGCTCCTATAATCAGGCCACTGCCCGTCTAGGAGTGGATCTGGGCATCGATAATGTGGCCGATACCATCCGCCAACTGGGGTTTAATCGATCAATTCAGGAAGTCCCTGCCTTGAGCCTGGGTGCGATCACCATGTCGCCCTTTGAGGTGGCGGGCCTGTACCATACAATTGCCAGTGATGGATTTTATAGCCCTCTGGGTAGTATCGAGTCGGTCTACACAGCAGAAAATGAGCCGCTAAAAAGATACCCAACTCAAACTTCAGCGCGCATTCAGCCTGACGCCATGCACCTGCTTCATTACGCCCTGCAAGTAGTGATGCGCGAAGGCACTGGACGGAGCGCCTACCATGTGTTCGCCAACAGCACCGTACTGGCTGGTAAAACCGGCACTTCAAATGGCCAACGCGATAGTTGGTTTAGCGGTTTTGGCGGCAACTATCTGGTGGTGGTCTGGGTGGGTCGCGATGACAATGGCAAGATGCCCGTAACTGGTTCATCTGGGGCACTCAAGCTATGGACAAAAATTATGGCAAATATTGGCGTTACTTCTTTTAATTTCGCTCAGCCTGACAATGTAGTGTATCGGTGGATCGATCCTTATAGTGGTTTGCTCACCGATGAACGTTGTGAAAACTCCCGATATTTACCCTTTATAAAAGGCAGTGCGCCGACGGCCTATGCGACTTGTGGTCAGCCTAAAGATGGTAAAGTCGTTGACTGGTTGCGGGATTTATTCCGCTGGTAAACCCTGCTATAACCGTACTAAGTCTTATCTAGCCAAGGATTATTTGTGGATATTTTTATCAGTGTTAAATGCCTGGTCCGGATTTTTGTACTGCTTGGCATGCTGGAATTACTCGCTGCTTGTGCGCCGATTCGACAAACTGGCTCAGTGCCGGTTTATACCTCTTCGCCTACCGCGCCCGCCAGGCCTGAACAAAAACCTCAGGGCCAATCGGAAGTGCCCTCAGAATCAACCGAGCAGACAACCGAGTCGATATATTCAATAGCACCGTCGGGCATTGCAGTAAAACCCGCCCAAAAAGCTGTGCAAAGCCTGATTGATGAAGCCTGGGGTCATTATCAGGATGATGATCCCGATAAAGCCATCGCCGTGGCTGAACGAGCACAACGGCTCGACCCCCGGTCGGCGGAAGTCTATCTGATACTAGCCAGCAGTTATTTTGTTCAGGGCAAACAGCAGTTGGCCGAGCAATTTGCTCGCCGTGGCATCAGTTATAGCGCTGTTGGTTCGTCGCTTCGAAGCCGCTTACAGCAGTTGCTTGGGCAAGTGACGGCTCTGTGAGCTGGATGAATAAAGTGGGCTAAGTGACGGCTGAAGGGCTGCTCATAAAGGGCTACCCATAATGATGAGCTTATAGCTTTGATCCCGTTCAATCACACTTATATCACGAAATCTTCGGCAGGCTAATTTTTCCAGCGGCACAAATTGGTTGACGACAAATAAAGCCGTACCGCTCGGCTTAAGATGCTGGGCTGCAGAACTAACGAATTTTTCGCTCAATGCCGCATCTGTTTTAAAGCCTTGATGAAAAGGTGGATTGCAGACTATAGCGTCAAATTTTTCACTAATTCCCCGAGCGCAATCATCGGCAATGACCTCCGCCGGGATATTTAATCGAGTCATATTCGCGACGCAGGTATCGATGGCCGCCGCACAATTGTCCGTTGCCACAAGGCGCGCGATATCGAACTTCGCCGCACAGGCCGTTAAATAGCCATAGCCACAACCCAGGTCGAGCAGGCTTTGAGGTGGTGTTTGGAAACGTTCAATAAACGTCTCCAGATACGCTACAAGCATCCGGCTGCCCTGATCTATCTTTGCTGAACCAAAAACTCCAGCTTTGGTGTATAGGATAGTTTTGTTGGTGGAGGCTTCGTCGTCAATATTTACAGGAATGAGTTCATGGTAGGCTGAATTGCTGTTCGAAGTTTCCGTTAACGGCGTAGACCCAATTCCCTGCGCCGGTTTGATGATCTTTGCGATATACATAGCACCGTGCTTGCGGATATCAGCCGAGCTAGTAAAACGTTTGGCTGCGACTGCCCCATAGCGTTTAAGACCTTCGTTTTTAGCGCCACATAAAATCAGCTCTCCGCCATCGATTAACCGCTTGAAAGCCTGGTCAATAATATGTTCGACCACTGCCTTTTCCTTGGAAACGCGATAACAGATTCGCGCGAAATGAGCGGGAGGATACGCGCTGAAATCAAAATCGTTAAACTGAGTGGCTAAACTCGCTGTGCTCGCCGACTGGGCAATATCAAATCGGTTGCTAATAACATCGGTGGTGTGATGAATGCCGGAAAAATCGACGTCGATAAGGTTTTCATCGGCCACCAATAAACAACGTGCCGGATTACTCTGATGGGCATCGCTCTGCAGATAGGGTAGCAAAAAGGCAAAAGCCGGGTTCATGGTAGATGGTTAATCTTGTAACAGCCGAGCCGCATCCAGAGCAAAGTAGGTGAGGATGGCATCGGCGCCAGCACGCTTGAAGGCCAGCAGGGATTCAAGCATCACCGCATCGCGATCCAGCCAGCCATTAGCAAAAGCCGCCTGATGCATGGCGTATTCACCACTGACCTGATAGACAAAAGTCGGCGCTTTCAGCTCTTCTTTAACCCGGCGGACGATATCCAGATACGGCATGCCCGGCTTGACCATAATCATATCCGCACCTTCCGCGAGATCGAGCGCGCACTCGTGCAAAGCCTCATCGCTGTTGGCCGGGTCCATTTGATAGCTGAATTTGTCACCGCCTTTCAGGTTACCCGCCGAGCCCACCGCATCGCGAAACGGGCCGTAATAACTCGAAGCGTATTTGGCCGAGTAAGCCAGAATGCGGGTGTTGCTATGATCCGCGTTTTCCAACGTCGCACGAATCGCCCCGATACGGCCATCCATCATATCCGAGGGGGCAACGATATCAGCACCCGCTTCAGCGTGGGACAGTGCCTGTCGAGTCAGTGCTTCAACCGTGACATCATTGAGCACATAGCCTGCGTCGTCCCCAAACTCCCCCAAAATGCCATCCTGCCCATGAGTGGTAAATGGATCGAGGGCGATATCGGTAATTACGCCCAATTCAGGGAAGGCGCCTTTGAGCGCTTTTACCGCTCTCTGCGCCAGCCCGTCAGGGTTCCAGGCTTCCGCCGCGTCGAGACTCTTTTTATCGGCGGGCGTTACCGGGAACAGGGCCATTGCCGGTATGCCCAGCTCAATGCATTCGCGAGCCTTAGCCAGCAAGAGATCGATGGATAGCCTCTCGACACCGGGCATCGAAGCAATCGCTTCACGCCGATTATCACCGTCCAGCACAAACACCGGCAGAATCAGATCATCGCAGGACAGTCGATTTTCGCGGGTGAGTCGCCTGGAAAAATCGTCACGGCGATTACGCCGCATACGGGTGGCGGGGTATTCGCCTCGGGGTAACTGCCAGCTCATTTAGATATTCAACTCCGTGACGTGGAAACTCTGATCGCCAGTCTACTTTGAATTCGCTGGCTGCCAAAGTGGTTTGGGCGGGATAACACCTGGAAGGAACCTGGGTTATCGGACTAAGGAGGTCTTTGAATTCAACTCGTTTACAAGTTGTTGATTTTGAGTTGAAGCGCTCAACAGTCGGCCTCAAAAAAAATGGTGCTTCCCGTACACCTTTTTAGGGTCTTAATTAAAATTACCGGTGCTGCCCCTGGAGCGTGGTTACGTTACTCTTTCAAAACAGATTTGACTGTACAGATCTTGACTCACAGCTTGGCTCAGTTTTTGATTAACGTAGACAGATCAACTAAATACCGGTAGTTTCGCTTCCTGTTCAATAAGTACCTCTTTCATTTGATTGGCTCTCAGGTTTTATTCGTAGTTTGCTAATCCAGTTGTTAGCGATCAAACCCATACCATGACAGTAGATACCGCGGTTCCAACCACGCCTGCCACGCGCCTGCCTTTAATCATAACGGCATTGGCTATCACTGCCGCAAACTTCATGAATGCGCTCGATATGACCATTGCGGTGGTGGCGCTGCCGTCAATCTCCGGAACACTTGGCGCATCTCCGTCTCAGGGTGCCTGGGTATTGACCACTTACACGGTTTGCCTGGCGATAGTGCTGCCACTGAGTCCATGGATGTGCAAACGTTTTGGTGAAGTCCACACCTTTACTGGGTCAATATTAATGTTCGCGCTCACCTCCTGGGCTTGTGGCGTTAGTTCCAATATGGAATTGCTGATCTTTTTCCGCGCGCTGCAGGGCCTGTCCAGTGGTCTGATAATACCCCTGTCTCAGACTATGCTGCTGAGAATTTTTCCGCCTGAACGACACGGTACGGCCATCGCTCTGTGGAGTATCGTCTCGGTCACTGCACCGGTGCTCGGTCCCATCCTTGGGGGTGTTATCACTGATAATCTGAGCTGGCCGTGGATTTTTTATATAAATATTCCGATTGGCTTTGGGGCGGCATGGATAGTGTGGACCAGCATGCACAAGATAGAAACTGAAACAAAAAAAATACCGGTCGATGCTGTCGGTATGTTTCTGCTGGCGGTGACAGTGCTGTTATTTCAACTGATTCTTGACCGGGGGCACGAGCTGGACTGGCTCGGTTCGGCGGATATTCGACTGATGATTAATATTGCGGTTATAGCGCTGATTGCTTACGTTATCTGGGAGCGCAAGGAACCCCATCCCCTTATTGATTACAGCCTCTTTAAAATCCCTGTGTTTGTGGTTTCCTCCATAATGGGAGTGATTTTCAATTTGACGTATTTTTCTTGCTCGGTGCTTTATCCAATATGGATGCAGACCGCATTAGGGTACACCGCGACCTTATCAGGATTAGTCATGGCGGGTACTAGTGTCCTGCCAATTGTCGGCATGACACTAGTTGGTAAAAATATCGCGCGCCTGAATCTCCGGTATCTCATTGTTTCTGGAGCACTTATAACAATGTATGCCATTTATCTTCAGGCATCATCCACAACTGAGTCTACTTTCACACAGCTACTCGTTGCCCGAGTCGCGGTGGGCATAGGTTTTACCCTATTGTTTCCGCCCCTGATGGCAATTACGCTAGGTTCGGTATCTCAAGAGCGAACGGTTTCTGCAGCCAGCTTTTTTAATTTCTTTCGAACAGTAGCTTCCAGTGTCGGTATTGCTATAGGTATTAGCATCTGGCAGGCGCGAACCGTATTTCATCGCCAGCATCTGATAGAGGAGTTAAATCCTGCGTATGCAGAAAAGGAAGCAGCATTCCAGGTAATGGAGCAACTCAGTGGCGGTGATGGCGACGTACTGTGGGCTATTACAGATCAAATGGCCACTGTTCAGGCTTCTACGCTGGGTCTGAATGATACCTTTATAGTTTTTATTGTCGTGGCCATACCCGTGTTGTTTCTAGCATTATTTATTCCTGCCAGGTTAGGCCCCAAGCCCGAGAACTAGAAACCTGAGACCCACTAGGAATCCAAGAGGGTCAAATTCACTGGTGTCCCCGTTATTTTTTTCATCACATTAATATCACTGTGGCGATGTGATGGGTGGGTCACCAGGAACAAGGCCAGAACCGAAATCCTCAGTTCCACGTATTACCGAGCCTGAGCGAGCAAGAGGTTGATGGAAAGCTACTCAACACCGGGTTCGAAGCAATCCCTTCGCGCTGATTATGACCATCCAGTACAAACACCTACAGAATCAGATCATCACAGGGCAGCTGATTTTCTTGGGTGAGTCGTCTTGAAAAATCGTCACGGCGATTACGCCGCATACGGGTGGATGGGTATTCGCCTCTGGACGTTTGCCAGCTCATTTAGATATTGAACTCCATAACAGGAAAGTTACTTGTTTAAGCCTGGAAGCAGTTTACTTTGAAATCATTGCACACCAAAGTGCTTTGGGTGGAGTGAACAATGACCCCGGTTATTTATGCTGACGGATGGGGAGGTACTTTTCAGACCTTATAGTAACTCGCATGTCACGATTCGTTTGACGTTAAAACGTTTTAACGTCAAAATGCTGCGATGCAAATTTGGAGGCTATTATGAGCAACTTGTCTAAACGATCAACGATCTACTTCGAACCGAGCATACATCAAGCGCTTAAGCTCAAATCGGCTTCATCTCAGCTCTCTGTTTCTGAGCTAGTAGATGAGGCCGTTCGTCTGCTGATGAATGAAGATCAGGAAGATTTGGCCGCATTTTCAGAGCGGGCGGATGAAAAAGAGATTAGCTACGAAACCTTGCTAAACGACCTGAAGAAGCATGGCAAAATATAAACTCACTTTTAAGAAATCTGTTACCAAAGACCTGCGGTCTATTCCTAAAAAAGACCTCAGTCGAATTCTCAAACGAATTGAAACTCTGGCCGAGGAGCCACGGGGAGAAGGCTGTATAAAACTTTCTGTTCAGGAGCGTTACCGTGTCAGGCAGGGTTTGTACCGAATCGTGTACGAAATCAGGGATGATGTGCTGGTAGTACATGTCGTCAAAGTTGGTCATCGTGGAGGGGTTTATAAAGCGACTTAACGAAGCTGCCTAGCGAAATCACCACAAGCATACTGGGAGCAAAATGATGGAATATGATTTACGGTACTACGCAAAAGGAACAGCTTTTTCTGGAAACCATTTCGACCTTCGGAAAATGGAACTACTGGTTTCAGGTTACCGCTCTATTACAGATAAGCTTATCGCAGTTCAGCTAGGTCGCAGGCAACTCACGCCGGCGATAAAGAAACAAATTGACTATAACGTTCAGGTAAACCCTGGTTCTATAGAATTCCTGATAGATTTCGTATTTACGAATAAAGAACTCTTGGGGGCTCTAGCTTCTGATGGCGGGTAGCAGCTATCTGGAGTCATCACGAGGTTGTTGCGCTCCGCTATCGACTTGCGGAAGGAGGTGAGCGACTCTATTAAAAAGGGGTTACCCATTACCATCAACATAACACTGAACTAAATATTGGTTCAGGCTTGTCTATTGCTAATTCCGGTGATGGTCGAATTACGATTAATGACCCTAAGATACTTTGGGCAGCCCAAATAACAAAATACCCAATGGATAGACTGATTGGCGGCGTTGATGGTGAGAGCATCGAGTACATTGAGCTTGGCCCAGAGAAAGAGGAGATCAAGATTACTACAAGAGATCGAAGTATCCTGGGTCAAAACCGTGAGGAGTTGACTGCAACGCTAAACATCCTAGGCAGGCTCGATATGGTTGCTTTCTCTAGTCACCGGGGAATAATAATTTCGGAAGGAGAACGCTTTCCCGTGACATGGGATGATGGAATTAGATCGAAGATGCACAGTATGGCTGATACACAAGGCATCGAGTTTACTGTTCGTCCAATAATCGACAAGCAAAAGCTACATTCTGATGTGATCGCCTATCATGTCTTAGATTGCCGTGATCCCCAGGCGAACTTTGATATGTAATGTAACTAAGCGTCAATTAGCCAGGTTTTATAGTCGCGCTTATCTGGAATCAACCATCGGACGGATGAGGACAGTTTTGAAATATCAGCCGATAATATAAATCGCTGCCTCATAGGTCATTTCCAGAAATCCTCCGGTACCGGGAAACCCGCGAACCTTATCCAAGCCATATGCTAGCAGGGGTCAGACCGATCCCAAGCCTTTTCCTGCACTTATCGATCCTTACTCACCAGAATACCCGCTTGTTCGATAGCGGCAGTTTGATCAGCAGAATAGCCCAGAAATCCTTCTAGTACCTGCGCGTTATGCTCCCCTAAAAACGGCGCTTCCAGCGGCGGAAGATCCGGGTATTTGGAAAAGTGCAGGGGCATACCCGGAATCTGAAAGTCACCGAGAATGCGGTCGTGAATGGTACGCACGGTGCCGCGCTCGATAAAATGCGGATGTTCCATGGTTTGTGCCACGGTCAATACCGGCGCCACGGTGATACGCTGGGCTTCCAGCTGGGTGATGGCGTCGGCGTCGCTGTCACAGGACTGAATCCAGTGTTCAATAATCTCCGCCAGTTCGAAGCGATTTTTAACCCGCGCCGTCGCGGTGGCAAATTTGTCATTGGTAATCAGGTCTTGCCGACCGATGATTTTGCAAAACGCTCGCCAGTGGCGCAGGGGCGCCAGCACGATATAACCGTCGTTACCTTTGAATACGCCCATCGGTGCCACGGCGGAGTGATGGGCGCCGCATCGTTTGGCCTGCACCTTGCCCTTCGTGCAGCTATTCATTTGCACGCTGAGTTCGTGGCAGTGGTAATAGCTATCGACCAGGCTTATATCCAGATACTGTCCCTCGTTGGTTTTCGCACGATCCAGCAGAGCGCCATTAATCGCTGCGAGCGCATGTACGCCAGTCATGACGTCGCCCATGGCGAGCATGGGCAAACTGGGTGGCCCGTCGGGTTCACCGATCAGGTCGGTAACCCCGGCATAGGCCTGGGCGATGTAGTCGATGCCCGGCAGGTGGGCCAGCGGGCCGGTCTGACCCAGCGCGGAGATGGAGCACATAATGACCTGCGGATTGACCTGGTGCACCACCGGCCAGTCGATGCCGATGTTCTTCATGACGCCGGGCGCGAAATTCTCCAGCACCACGTCGACCTTTTTCACCAGGTCTTTTAATACTGCTAGGCCTTGTTCATGTTTGACATCGATACAGAGGCTATCTTTACCCCGATTTTGCTGGACGAAGTAGGCGCTTCTGCCATCTTCGAAATAGCCTATTCTGCGTGTCGGGTCGCCATCTGGCGCTAGCTCGACTTTGATGACATGAGCGCCCATCTCGGCCATAAGCCGAGTTGTGCTTGGCCCCGCGAGGTGCTGGGAGAGATCAAGAACGCTATAGCCGTCGAGAATATTCTTTCTCATTTTTCTTTCCCCCGTTTCAGTTATATTTATTTAGTCTGGATTGTTTGGTTAAGAATGTTTGATCCAGGTTATTCAGTGTAGTTAAGACTCGGCAAAGTTAAGATCAACCGGTGCGCCAACAAGATCAGTCTCAAAATAGCGGCTGATAATATGCGTATCTGCTTCAAAGGCCATTTCCGGAAACTCGCCTGTGTAGGGAAACCACGCGACCTCCTCCATGCCATCGGCTGCCTCTATTTCGCCAGACAATATTTCGGCGCTCAGCACGGTTACAAGGGAGTGAATGTTTGGTTTCAGATAATTGGTCACCACACTGATAATGGATTTGATGCGCACATCCACCGTGGTCTCTTCTTTTACTTCGCGCACGGCGGCAGAGAGGTAGTCCTCGTGGTATTCCACGTAACCACAGGGCATGCACCACTGGCCATGACCCAGGCTTTTGGAGATACGTTTACCCAGGACGAAATGATTGTCCCGCTCTATAAGTACAGCAATGGCAGGCTGAGGGTTTTTATAATGAATAAAATTGCACGCTGTACAGATTGAGCGTATGCCGCCTTCGCTTTGGTCGTGTTCGCAGGGAGTGCCGCAGCGCGCGCAAAAGTGAGTTTTTACGGCGTCGTTGGCCTCTTCGATATTATGGGGGTAGGCCCGGAACACTTGTTGTGCTTTCATCGCTTCCATCTTTTTGGCCCTTAATTATTGATAGCAAAGGGCCATGCTAAAGCGATGTAAGCTGACAAACAAATAGTTTTGAGTCCGGTCTGAATTCAGGTAATAAGATTTAGGTACCTTGAATATTTTTCCGAAGTGCTTTGATTACTGGTTTTGTGTCGGGCGTTTTACCTCGCCAGAGAGTGAACGATTCAGCGGCTTGCTCGACCAGCATGCCCAGGCCATCGGAGATGTTCTCAACACCATTTGCTCTGGCCCACTCCATAAATACCGTCGGTTTCGAACCGTACATCATGTCGTAGCAGCAGCAATCTTCACCAATAAGCTCAGCAGATAAGGGCGGTAATTCACCATCGAGGCTGGCACTGGTGCCGTTGATAATCAGGTCAAATGCAGATTTGGTATGCAGGCTCTCGTAGCTACCGCCGGTGATTTCACCGAGTTCGGCAAAATCGGTGGCGACGATTCGGGCAGTGGCGGGAGTGCGATTGCCTAATACCACGGACTGGGGTTTAAGGGCGAGGAGAGGTTCCAGCACGCCGCGTACAGCGCCGCCCGCGCCGAGCATCAAGATGCGTTTGTTACGAACTATCCACTTGAGGTTGTCGATAAGGTCGGTGGCCAGGCCTTTCCCGTCGGTATTATCGCCCAGAATTTTTTTGCCGGGCTGGATAACGTAGGTGTTTACCGCGCCGGCTCGCCTGGCCCGTGGCGTTAATTGGTCGGCAACCTGATAGGCGTCTTTTTTGCAGGGGACGGTAATATTTAGACCCTGACCGCCATCCTTGATGAATTTGAGCACAGTTTCCCGAAATCGTTCTTTGGGGACTAGTACCCGGCCATATTCGATGTCTTCACCGGTTTGCTCGGCAAAGGCGGCATGAATTTCCGGGGAGCGGCTGTGGGCTACGGGGTTGCCGAATACGGCATACTTATCAGACATATTAAATAGACATCGCCATCAGGTATATATGTTTTTTTCGTTATGTTTTAAGCCAATCCCTGACTGGCAGGAAGGTCTCGTACAGCTCGGCTTCTGGACTGTTAGGCTCAGGTTGCCAGTCGTACTGCCAACGTACCAGTGGCGGTAGTGACATGAGAATCGATTCGGTGCGGCCGTCGCTTTGTAACCCGAAAATTGTGCCTCGGTCCTGGACCAGATTAAATTCGACGTAACGACCGCGTCGATACAGCTGAAACTGCCGTTCGGTTTCGCCGAAAACTGTATCTTTGTGGCGCTCTACGATAGGAGTATAGGCTTTGATATAACTATCGCCGATAGCGCGCATCAAGCTGAAACAGTGCTCAAAACTTTGTTTATTGTAGTCATCGAAAAACAGGCCACCGATACCGCGCGGTTCATTACGATGGCGCAAAAAAAAGTAGTCGTCACACCGGTTTTTGAAGTGAGGGTATATATCAGCTCCGAACGGGTCACAGGCGTTTTTTGCGGTTTGATGCCAATCGCGGCAATCATCGATGTTGCCGTAAAAAGGTGTTAAGTCATAGCCGCCGCCAAACCACCAGACTGGTTCCTGATCATCTTTTTCGGCGAGAAACAGTCTGACATTGGCATGAGATGTGGGCACGTAGGGGTTTTGCGGATGGATGACCAAAGACACGCCCATTGCTTCAAAATTGCGACCCGCTAGCTCCGGTCTTGCAGCTGTAGCAGATGCGGGAAGCTCGGCGCCAAAAACATGGGAAAAGTTGACGCCGCCTTTCTCAAACACATCGCCATTTTCGATGACTCGGGATTGGCCGCCGCCACCTTCTTCTCGCTGCCACTTGTCTTCGCGAAATGCGGCGTTAGTTTCAAAGTGTTGTAGCGTTCGGCAAATCGAATCTTGCAGATTTAGCAGGTAGGTTTTAACGGCTTCTTTGTCAATCAAAATATTATTCATCCTCTCTATTTCATACTTCGTTATTCAACCAGCCCTTTTTATTTCACCTGATAAAAGATCGCGGATTTCACTGGGCTTGTTGGTTCCACCTGTTAGTCCAGAAGCGATAGCATCAAGGTTATTGCCGAAATACGCTTTGATTTTGGTCAAGCTAAGCGCCGCTGGCAAGCCCTGGGGGTTAGCCGAGGTGGAAACAATAGGCCGGCCTGCGAGATGGCTGAGCGCGGCAGCCACTGGATGTGCGGTCACACGTATAGCCACACTGGGTTGACCGCCGGTAATCCAGTCCGGGGCAAGGCCATTATTGGGCACTAACCAGGTCACCGGGCCAGGCCAGGTGCTGGACATGCGTTGCTGTTGCTCGAGGCTTGTCGAAGTAAGGTATGGCTCAAACATGGCGATGTCAGAACCTATTAGAATCAGGCCTTTATCAACATCCCGACCCTTAAGCGCAAGGATTTTCGCCACCGCGTAATGGTTTTCAGGGTCACAACCTAAACCCCAGACGGCTTCGGTTGGATAAGCGACAACGCCGCCATTAAGCAGGCAGCGTGCGGCATGACGGGTGCGGAAGTGGCGCGTGTAATTGATCAACCTGACAATTTGGCTTGCAGCGCAGCGTCTTTGTCGATCACGGCTTGTGCGCTGGTGGCTCTGTTGTTGATGAGTCGTTGGTGTAACTCAGCATCTGCTGTTGCGGCTATTTGGGCAGCCAGATAAGCGGCGTTTTTTGCCCCAGCTTTACCAATAGCAACTGTCGCGACGGGAATGCCAGCGGGCATTTGGACGGTCGCTAACAACGCGTCTAGACCTTCCAGAGAGGCGTTAATCGGGACGCCGATAACTGGTTTTAAGGTTTGCGCGGCGACGGCGCCAGCCAGGTGGGCAGCCATGCCAGCGGCGCAAATAAATGCTACGCAGGCGCGTTCATCGGCTGATTTCACATATTTCTGGGTGACTTCAGGCGTACGGTGGGCGGAGGTGATTTTAACTTCGCAGGGAATTTCAAGTTCATCCAGTACGTCGATGCAGGCCTGCATCACTGGAAGATCAGAATCGGAACCCATAAGGATGGCAACGAAAGGTTTATTCATGGCATTTCAATTGTAGGTTGTTTACGACGCCCCGAATGTAGTTCCGGGAAGGTCGCGCAGGCTAACGCAAGAATGCGTTGTTAGCAACATGCATGGTAATTGGAGACGCTGGCTGAAAGAGTGGTGAGAGGCAGGTAGTTAGGCCAGGCGGCTATACATTCCGCCGCTGTGGCTGATTAGACCATGGAGTTCAAGTTGGGTGAGGCTTGCGGTCAACTCGCTTACCGATAGTCCGCATCGGCTGAGCAGCGAGTCGAGGTCAACAGAATCGTAGCCCATATCAACAAGCAGTTTTACTTCCCGAGGTTCAAGGCTATCGAGCAGGTTGGATTGCGATGATATGTTGCCCGCGTCTTCTAAGACGAAGGACAACATGCCGCCCAGTTCCATAACGATATCCTCTGCAGTTTCGACCAGGGTTGCGCCTTCGCGGATCAAGCGGTGACAGCCTTTCGATACGGGATTATGGATAGAACCAGGAATGGCAAACACCTCTCGACCCTGCTCCATCGCTAGCCGGGCGGTAATAAGTGAGCCGCTCTGAATCGCGGCCTCAACGATTAAGACACCAAGGCTAAGGCCGCTGATAATGCGATTACGCTGCGGAAAGTTGCCGGGTCTTGCCGGCGTGCCGGGGGCGAATTCAGACACCACGGCACCATTATGGTTAATGATGTCTTCGTAGAGGCCAGCATGGCAACGAGGATAGATGACATCGATTCCGGTGCCGAGCACGGCGATAGTTTTACCCTGTTGCATGGCACCACGGTGGGCTGCTGCGTCGATGCCCAGCGCCATGCCGCTGGTAATGGTGAAACCGTTAGCACTTAAATGTTGCGCAAATGCCAGGGCATTATTTTCGCCGCTAACCGTATGCTGTCGGCTACCGACGATGGCGATTTGAGGTAAAGCCAGCAGGTTTATATCGCCCTTAACGTAGAGGATTGCTGGGGGGTAGTCGATCTCTTTCAATAAGCTGGGGTAAGCTTTGTTCTGAATGGTCAGAATAGTAATGCCACCGGCTTCGCAATCGGCGATGGTTTGCTGAGCGATAGCCTGATGTTGACGGGGCTGGGCGCGGTATTGCTTTAGCGCCTTTTGGTAGGCCTTCGGCAGTCCAGTGGAAGCGGTCTTGAGTACCTCGCCAAAGGAGCCAAATCGCTCCAACAACTTGCTAAGACCGGTTGCTCCTATGCCAGGTAGTGCCTGAAGAATAACGGCTGATTCTGTTTCAGTAGACATAACCCCTTCCCTGGGGTGTTTGCATATATTATTAATGCGATATGAGTTTTTTAAATGGTCACTAATTATCGCGTGGCAGCGACAGAAACTTAAGGGCTTTTGACGGAATCATTCACTTCTATTGGGCGGTTAGATTTAAGAATCAATCCGTAGCTCATTTTTTCAAAGGTTCGGAAAATCATCAATAAGCCGCTTCGCTCGGCAGGGAGGGTTATGAATCCGCCTACTATACGGTCTTTAACCACTTCCCCGGTTTTATAGGTAGCCAGGAGGTTGCCTATTTTAACGTTGTCTCTGTCGCCAAGATTCAATGCAACTACGTCGAGGAAGCCTGCATTATTAACGCTGCCTTCCACGGAAATAATCAGGCCTTCGGTTTTCTCAGGAGGTTGGCTGGGGTGGAAGGTGGTATCAATTTTGCGCTCTTCGTTAGGTAATAAGCGGTCATTGACGCGGATTTCCTGTGTGCTTCTAGTTGTACCAAATGTGCCGATATCGCTATCGATCAATTTTAGCTTTGCTGAACCAATATCCTCGGCGCGGATCCCCAGGAGTTCCTTCGTTTTTGGGTCAACATATGGCCCGCCGTTACGATAGATACCGTAAAAACCAATCTGGTTACTAAAATCACCACGGGCGTAAAAATCATCGCCCATACCTGCTATTAAATGTTTTTCCTGCCCTGCAACTACGTAGGGGGCGGCTTCTAGAACACCAGGTTCAACAACTCTGTTTTTCGTTAGGAAGCTGTTTAATGCGTCCAGCGGTAAAGCTGGAATGGGTTCTCGATTGTCTATTTCTTTAATTTGCGGACTTAGTTTTACGCCTCTACCACGATTTACCGTTAGACGTGGCCTGCCATCGAGGTATATCAGGCTGATAACGTCGCCGGGGTAAATCAGGTGCGGATTGCTAATTTGTGGGTTGACGTGCCATATTTCTGGCCATAACCAGGGCTGGCTGAGGAAGTACGCTGAGATGTCCCACAGCGTGTCGTCTTTTTTCACAGTATATTTATCGGGGATATCGTTGTTAAATGGCGCCTCGGCTGCAATTGCCGCAACCATGATCCAGATGCCTAGCAAAGCCAATATTACTTTCTTCATTTGGTCCATCCTGTGCAGAAATTCTATGGTGTATACTGGTATTCACCCGGGTGATTGTCAGCAATATATCCCTTCAACCTGTAATAGTAACAGTGGTTTATATCATTTAGCTAGAATTCCATCACAAAGATTATGACGACATTAACAATTCTTGAGTTTCCTGACCCTCGCTTGCGCACCAGGGCTCGCCGAGTGGTGGAAATGGATGCAGGTGTGAACCAGCTAATCGATGATATGTTTGAAACTATGTACGCAGCAGATGGCGTTGGTCTCGCTGCGACCCAGGTGAATATTCATCAGCGTATTGTGGTGATGGACCTTTCGGAGACGCGTAATAAGCCCAGAGTATTTATAAATCCCGAAGTAGAGATTCTCACTGATACCTATAGCGATTATGAAGAAGGCTGCCTGTCTGTACCGGGTTTTCGTGAGCCGGTGTCTAGACCTGATCATGTCCGCGTTCAGGCTCTAGATCGGGATGGCCAGCCTTTTGAACTTGAATCCGAGGGTATGCTCGCGGTTTGCATCCAGCATGAGATTGATCATCTCAATGGCAAACTATTTGTCGATTATCTTTCTCCCTTAAAAAGACAGAGAATTCGCAAAAAGTTAGAAAAGTTAAGTCAACAACCTGCCTGAATCCGCCCAACCACTACGTCGAGGAAATTCGGCAATCATGCAAAGACTAAACGTAATCTTTGCAGGTACGCCTGAGTTTGCTGCTCAGCACCTGCGGTTTTTGCTGGAGCGTTCCCACCACCAGATAGTCGCGGTGTACACACAGCCAGACCGACCCTCAGGCCGGGGCAAGAAGCGGGCTGCCAGCGCCGTTAAAGACCTGGCTGTAGCAAGCAATATTCCGACATTTCAGCCTGGCTCTTTGAAAGAACCAGCTGCTCAACGGCAGATGGCGGGGCTAAATGCGGATATTATGGTGGTGGTTGCCTACGGGCTTATCTTGCCTCAGGTGGTTTTAGCCATGCCGCGCTTCGGTTGTATTAACGTGCATGGCTCGTTATTGCCTCGGTGGCGTGGTGCCGCGCCTATACAGCGTGCGATAGAAGCGGGTGACAGTGAAACAGGCATTACCATCATGCAGATGGATGAGGGTCTTGATACCGGGCCCATGCTTAGCTGCGTCAGCGAAACAATCACCGACACTGATACCGCTGGCACGTTGCAGGATAAATTGGCGGTGATAGGTGCCGAGGCCCTGCTGACGACGCTGGATGCTTTTGGCGATGTCGATGACCTCGGAGATGGCAAGCCCTTGGTTGCTGAGCACCAGGATGACACATTGGCGACCTACGCCCCTAAGCTTACCAAGCAGGAAGCCCGTCTGGACTGGAGTCTTTCGGCCTCGACACTCGATCTCAAAATTCGTGCTTTCCATCCCGTACCGGTCGCACATGCAACGCTTGGCACTGAAACCGTACGTGTCTGGCAGGCACGAGTCGTTGATCAACATCATGAAGCCCGGCCCGGAACCATATTATCCAGCAATCGAGAAGGCATTTTGGTGGCCTGCAAAGCTAATGCGCTACTGCTCACTGAAATTCAGTTGTCGGGCAAACGGCGTATGGCGGTCAGCGATGTTTTACAGGGCCGCGGTGCTTTGTTTGAGCAGGGAAAATGCTTTGGTGATTAGTCGCAATGCTGGTTAGAGTGGCTGCGGCAAAAGTTATTTCCCGCGTTATTGCCGACGGCATTTCACTCAATGCCTGCCTGCCCGAATTTAGCCAAAAAGTGCCAGATCAGGATCAGGCGTTGTTGAGCGAGCTATGTTACGGAACGTTGCGCCATTACCCAACGTTCGGCAAAATATTGACCCAGTTGCTCGATAAGCCGCTAAAAAATAAAGACCAGGATATTGTCTCTCTGCTGGCCTGTGCTCTGTATCAACTCAGCCAGATGCGAATTCCCAGTCATGCAGTGGTCAATGAATCTGTTGCTACTTGCAAGGCCTTGAAACGACTCTGGGCGAAAGGCCTGGTCAACGCCTTGTTAAGGCGTTTTATTCGCGAGCGAGAGGTAATAGAGAACGCGCTAGCCGATGACCCTGAATATAAGTCGGCCCATCCTCAGTGGCTTATTGACCTCATACGTGGGGCCTGGCCAAACCAGACTGAGGTCATATTGCAGGTCAATAATCAAAGAGCTCCTATGACCTTAAGGGTGAACGCCCGGCAAACGAACCGTGACCAATATTTGTCTGATAACTTTACGGTTGGATCAGCTTCGGCCTGCGGATTTAGCGCAGCCGGCATTCAGTTAATCCAGCCCAAGGCGGTATCCGATGTGCCCGGTTTTGAGCAGGGCGTTATTAGCGTCCAGGACGAAGCGGCACAACTCGCCGCGCCTTTACTCGATGTGCAGGCAGGTCAGCGAGTGCTGGATGCCTGCTGTGCGCCAGGCGGAAAAACCTGTCATATTCTGGAGTTGGCACCCCGACTGGCAGAACTGGTCGCCATAGATATCGATGCCCAACGTCTTGAAAAAGTCAGGGAAAATCTCGCTCGTCTCAAGCTTTCCGCTACCCTCGTAGAGGCTGATGTGGCAGATAGTAATAGTTGGTGGGACGGCGTTTCCTTTGACCGTGTTTTGCTCGATGCGCCTTGTTCAGCGACTGGGGTGATTCGTCGTCATCCCGATATCAAGTTACTGCGTAAACCCGAAGATATTGCTAAGCTTGCGGAGCTACAGCTGAGCATTTTGACCAAACTCTGGGCTGTGCTCAGCGTCGGCGGAAAGCTGTTATATGCGACTTGTTCAGTGCTGCCCCAGGAAAACGATGATGTGGTAAAGAAATTCATACACGGCGAACGTAGCGCGCGTTTAGGTGTGATTGAAACGGAAGCAGGCTTCGCGACAGATTTTGGTCGCCAGTTACTACCAATGCCTGAAGGTCACGATGGCTTTTATTACGCAATGCTGGAAAAAACTTAAAGCAATGACGCCTAAAGCAATGAGGTTGGGGGCATGAAAATTGTCATCGTCGGTGGTGGTCAGGTCGGCGGCACCCTGGCTGAAAACCTGGCTAGCGAAGCCAACGACATCACCGTAATTGACCCCCAGATCGAACGTTTGCGGGAATTACAGGATCGCCTGGATATTCGCACGGTTCACGGTTTTGGGTCACACCCGGATGTGCTGATCGCCGCAGGTATTGAAGATGCAGATATGTTGGTGGCAGTGACCAACAGTGACGAGCTGAATATGATGGCCTGTCAGGTGGCGCATTCCCTGTTTAGGACACCGACCAAGATTGCTCGGGTTCGCTCCGGCAGCTATACACATAGCAGTTGTCGGGAGAAATTGTTTAATGACAAAAATGTTCCTGTCGATGTGCTCATTACCCCCGAGCAAGTAGTCACTGACTATATCTCTCAATTGGTTGAATACCCGGGCACCCTGCAAGTGCTAGATTTTGCCGATGGCGCCGTGCAACTAGTTGCGGTGCGAGAGATTAAAGATGGACCCATGGTCGGTCGGAATTTGGTGGCGATACGCCAGCAATTATCTGGTGTCGAGGCGAGGACAGCAGCTATTTGGCGTCAGGATAGGCCCATTGTTCCCGAAGCCGAAACGGTTATTCTGGAGGGTGATGAGGTGTTTTTCGTCGCCGCCAGGGCCGATACACGCAGGGTCATGAAAGCGCTTTATCCTGATCATAAGCCCTATCAGCGAATCATGATTGCAGGCGGCGGAAATATCGGCTACCGGCTGGCCAAAACCCTCGAAGAAAAACACAATGTCAAAATTATCGAGTTTTCTCCTGAGAGAGGTGAGTATCTCGCTGAGCATCTTGATAAAACCGTTGTCCTTCAGGGTGAGGCGGCGGATCGAGAATTATTGCTCGAAGAAAATATTGATAAAACCGATGTGTTTCTGGCGGTAACAAACGATGATGAAGTCAATATCATGGCATCGCTGTTGGCCAAACGTCTGGGCGCCAGAAAGGTAATGACCCTGATCGCTGACCCGGTTTATGCCGAGTTGATGCAGGGTAGCGAAATCGATATTGCCATTTCACCCCAGCAAGCCACTACCAGTTCACTGCTGTCCCATGTGCGGCGAGGGGATACTCTTAAAGTGCATTCGCTGAGACGTGGTGCGGCTGAAGCTCTTGAAATTGTTGCCCACGGTGATGCTAAAGGCTCAAAAGTGGTGGGTCGTGCCATAGAAGATATCAAACTTCCGCCAGGCACCACTATCGCTGCGTTGGTGCGTGATTGTGAGGTGGTTATTACCCACCACGACACCGTCATTGAGCAGGATGACCACGCCATCGTCTTTATGATCGACAAAAGCCATACCCGAGCAGTAGAAAAACTGTTTCAGGTCGGGTTTACCTTTTTTTAAGGATAAGACTAATGGTTTTAGGGTAAAGACTAATGGTTCGTGGGAAATACAGATATTTTGAATGGAGATTGATGCATTTAGGGAAATATCGATGCATGTAAGGCCAGCTTGATGTACCTAAGGGAAGCCTGATGCATTTTTCCGTCATTGCCCGCATCCTTGGTTTGTTGTTGATGCTGTTCAGCGTCAGTCTTTTGCCGCCCATTGTAGTGGCGACAATTTACGAAGAACAAACTCAGCAGGCATTCTTTCTCGCCTTTGCGATCACCTTTTCTATTGGCATGCTGGTCTGGTTGCCTAATAGTCGTAGTCAGGCGGAACTCCGCACCCGCGATGGATTTCTAGTCACGGTACTGTTTTGGCTGACCCTGGGCCTGGGTGGCGCACTGCCATTAAGCCTGGTTGATCCCCTCAACCTGTCGCTAACTGAAGCGGTATTTGAATCCATTAGTGGTCTCACCACAACTGGAGCGACAGTGATCACCGGGCTGGACGACTTACCCCGATCCATCCTCTACTATCGCCAGCAGCTACAGTGGCTGGGTGGCATTGGCATCGTGGTGATTGCGGTGGCGATTATGCCCATGCTGGGTCTCGGTGGCGTACAGCTGTACCGAACAGAAGCTGCTGGTCATGTTAAAGACAGCAAATTAACACCCCGCATAACCGAAACGGCCAAGGCGCTTTTCACTATCTATCTGGCCCTGACGGTCGCTTGTGGGCTGAGCTATTGGTTGGCAGGTATGTCGGCCTTTGATGCTATCGGCCACAGCTTTTCGACGGTGGCGATCGGCGGATTTTCCACCCACGATGCCAGCATAGGTTATTTTGACAGCCCGCTTATCGCCACCATCTGCATTTTCTTTATGATCATTGCCGGCATGAATTTCGGGCTGCATTTTATGGCCTGGAACCGGAAAACCCCCATGGCTTATCTGGCCGATCCCGAAACAAGACTGTATTTGGCGATGCTGCTGGGCGGGATTTTAATTGTCTGCCTGTATCTTTATTTGAACAATGTCTACGATCTGTCTGGCAGCATTTATCACGGTGTTTTTCAGCTGGTTTCAATTTTGACCACGACCGGTTTCGCTACCGCTGACTATAGTGCCTGGCCGAGTTTTTTGCCTTTTACGATGATTTTTTTATCCTTTTTTGGTGCCTGTGCCGGTTCTACCGGCGGTGGCATCAAAATGGGCCGAATGATGATTTTGGGCAAACAAGCCATCAGGGCCATTCAAAAATTAATCCACCCCAATGCTGTGATTCCGCTCAAAGTGGGGCATCGCGTTGTGGATAGCCGCGTAACCGACGCCATCTGGGCGTTTTTTGGCGTCTATATGGCCGTTTTCTACGGGATGGTGCTATTGCTGCTGGCCTCGGGACTTGATTACGTCACGGCCTGGTCGGCGACAGCGGCCTCCTTAAATAATCTGGGTCCGGGTTTGGGTGAGGTGTCGGTGAACTATAGTAATATCAACGATTTCGCCAAGTGGATATTAGCGGGCGGCATGTTGCTGGGCCGGTTGGAAATATTCACGTTGGTGGTCTTGTTTACGCCTATGTTCTGGAGACGTTAGTTCTGGAGACGTTAGCTACGGCAGCGCAAAAAGTAAGCATATGTCTGTCGCTAATTTATCGGATCCGGGCTATCAGCTTGCAAACATATCGACATACTCCGCGCGCAGCACATGTTTTTTTACTTTGCCCGTCGCAGTCATAGGTAGCTCATCAAGAATGATGACCTTTTTCGGTGTTTCGAAACCACCCAGCTCGGTTTTGCAATGATCGATAATCGTTTGCTCATCCAGATCGACGCCTGGCTCGTGGGTCACCACGGCGGTCACCGCTTCGCCCCAGTGCTCATGGGGTAAACCAATGACGCCAACATTGGCAACACCGGGACAGGCCAGCACACTGCGCTCTACTTTTACCGAAGACACATTCTCGCCACCGGACTTGACGATGTCCTTTTTGCGATCGACAAAACAGAACTGGTTGTCTTCATCGAGATAACCGAGATCGCCCGAATGATGCCAGCCAAAGGCCTGGGCCTCCGCGGTGGCCTCTTCGTTTCGATAATATCCGAGCATGGCCTGGGGGGTGCGCCAGACCACTTCGCCGACTTCTCCGGTGGGCAGAAAATTGCCGTTGTCATCCATCACCGCCTGGTCGCTAGCGATCGAGCCATCGCCCCAGATATTGCCTTCTTTTACCGACACCCAGGCTTCATCCATAATCGTTGCTACACCGGTTATTTCGGTCTGGCCAGAGCCGGTAATAAAAACGCAGCCAAAGACTTCTTTGAGCTTTTCAAGCGTCGGTGCATCCATGGGCGCCATGCCATACATGCCGAGTTTTAGGCTGGAATAGTTGTGTTTATCGAGGTCGGGGCAGGCGAGCATGGCCTTCCACATCAGCGGCAATAAAATTGCAAACTGAATTTGTTCGGACTCAATCAAGGCGAGCATGGATTGGGGCTTAAAGCCATTTTGCAGCACCACTTTGGCTCCGCAGTGCAGGGTCACCAGGGCGAATAATTCGGCGGTAATGTGGAAAGCCGGCAGCACGGCGGCATTGGTAATAGCGTCTTTGCGCGCACCGATGCTAATCACTGTATTAAGCGTCGCCAGGTAGAGGTTCTTGTGGGACAACATCACCCCCTTGGGCCGAGCCGTGGTGCCGCTGGTGTACATAATCTGGGCCATATCATCGTCTTCAATGATGATGTCGTCGATCTCGGCATCGGGCTGACCGGCGAGTAAATCGTTGAACGCAGCGAACGATTCTGAACCTGCGCCGAGCAGGCCGACTAACACGAAATCTCGATCGATGCTGGCGATCACCTGCGCTACCAGAGGTTGTAGAGCCTCATCGGCGAAGATAGCCACTGCGCCGGAATGCTCGATGTTGTATTCCACATCGCTAGGGTTCTGCACATAATTGATCGGCACGGCGACAAAACCGCCTTTGAAGCAGGCCATAAGAGCAATAATAAACTGGCTGGTATTAGTGCCGAGAATGGCCACGCGGTCGCCCTGTTTAATGCCTCTGGCGCGCAGGCCCTGGGTGGCCCGATTGACCCGCTGATTTAATTCGGCGTAATTGAGCGTGACGCGCTGGCCGTCAATAAATTCGACCAGGGCAGTATTACCGGGACAATCGTTGGCCCGGCGGCGCAATGTATCGCCCATGGCAATACGACGGATGAGGTTAATTTCGAGAGCTGTGCCCATGGTGATTCTCCTGACAACGACCGAACATGACTTTTTATATATTGGTTATATATTGGTTATATATTGCCGTATGCGACTTGCCGTAGGTTAGCATTCAACAACGATCGACAACTTAGAGGTTTTCAGCGCCGCCCTGCTCCAGCCAAAGCGCGCAATCCGAAGATAATTCCCGGGCGATAGCCGCGTCACATTGTTTTAATTCATCCGAGCTAAGCACGTCCCGCCAGCGACCGTTTGTACCTTTGTTGATAAAGGATTTCGCACCACCGGCGAACATAGCATCGACGCCCGGTAATAATTCGGATGCATTGGTTTTCATTGACTCGAAGGTGGCTCGTTCGACCAGGCCCGGCCACAAGGATTCTTCTACCTCGATATCGAGGTAGGCAGCGATCTTGCGCATTTCGCCTTCGAGGTCTTCAAGTAAGTCATTGAAATGCACCAGGTAGATATTGGACAGGTGACGATATTCCCACCAGGTGTGCACAAAATGTAGGTGTGACCAAAAGGGGTAGCCGTCCGCTTCCCAGTCAAAGCTGCCCTTGTTTATCCAGGTTTGCCAAAATGCATGGATATCTTCGTAATCCGAGGTTAGCGGATCACCGACAAGCCCCGGCGTCGTGTTGAGGACATTTATCATATTGTCGCCCATATTCTGCAGATGGTTCCAAAGTGACATAAAAACATCGCGCAAGTCGCGACCAATGACAATGTATTTCATCTCAGGAAAATACGGTAACCCATCAAGAGAGAGGTGGGTTTTCAGGAAGCGTCGGTGCTGCTGGGCTTCAATAGTTGCCATGGCTTTATCGATCGGCTCGACGCGCATATCCAGCCATTTTGAAATATCGTGAAAAGACTGCTCGGGCTGATGGTCCTGGAAAATTAGCAGGGCGACAATATGCTGCATCCAGGTCGTGCCGCTTTTTAAGGAGGTGCAGACAAGGATGTCGTTATCGCGGACTTTAAAGTTATCCCAGCGTGTGCTGTCGAGGTGGTGGTTTTGATAAATCTGCATGCGTTGGGGCAAAGTGGAATTCATGGTGCTTCCTCATTATGTAAAAGCTATTGTTTAAAAACTGTGTATTACCAATGAGCGACTAACAAATGGGTGGTTGCCTAAAAGTCTTCTTCGAGATCAGCGTAACGAACAATCTGAGCAGGCTTGCCGTTGGCGGGTATTTCGATAATACTGTGACAACAATTATGCATCCGTGGCGGCTCCCAGAACTGGCTCAGGGATCTACCCCCGTAGTGGCAGAGCACAGATTTTATCCAGGCACCGTGGCTGATTATTACGACCTCCTGGCCCCGGTGCTCAGTAATAATTTTGTCTACCGCATCTAAGGCCCGGCTCTGCAGATCTCTAAAAGTCTCGGCGCCATCGACATCGAAGCTATCGGGCGCATGACGAAAAGCGTTAAGTGCGACTGGATCCTGGGCTTCTATTTCTTCATATAAAAACCCTTCCCAACGAGCCAGATAAATTTCACGTAGTGAATCAAGGTAGGTGAATGACCGGTCGAGATGGGCCAGGGCGAGATCGGCAGTTTGCCTGGCCCGCGTGCTGGAACTGCAAAATACCTGATCGAAATTAATGCCGAGCAAATTTTTCTGTAACGCTCTGGCCTGATCCTGGCCCAGCTCAGAGAGTACTGATTCCATTTGTCCCTGAATGCGGCCTTCGGCATTCCAGTCGGTCTCGCCGTGGCGAATCAAATGTAGTTTAGTCATAGTTTTGGCTGCTAAGGAAGTCTGGGCACGGCGGGGCGTGCTTGGGTTGGACTGACTTTTCCGGCGCTGGCTGTGAGGGCGTCAGGTGTGAAAGCATTAGCTGTCAGGGCGCCAGACGGGTCACTAGCCAGGAGTTTTCATCCGCTCCCGGAAGATACTGAAAGCGATCATGAAGCCGACTGGCCCCGCCCTGCCAGAATTGAAACTCCAGTGGCTTGACTCGAAAGCCGCCCCAGAAATCTGGCGCGGGTATCTCTTGATCAACGCCCTGGTCGCCAAATTTCGCTTTATATTCAGCAAACACAACTTCCAGCTCCGTTCGAGAAGCGATGGGCTTACTTTGATCAGAGGCCCAGGCGGCGATCTGGCTGTCTCGTGGTCGTGAGGCAAAGTAGGTTTCGACCTCCGGCCGAGTGACCTGTGTGACCGAGCCGCTCACGGAGACCTGTCGATCAAGAAAAAACCAGGGGAAGTGCAGGCTTGCCTGAGGGTTTGTATTTATATCCTCAGCTTTATGGCTGCCCAGATTGGTAAAAAAAACAAAGCCCCTCTCATCAAAACCTTTGAGCAACACGGCGCGATGCCAGGGCTTGCCACTGGCATTGATGGTCGAAACAGTCATGGCTGTAGGGTCTTTGATGGATGACTCGCAAGCTTGATCAAGCCACAACTGAAATTGCTCGAAGGGGGAGGCCTTTAATGAGGCTTCGCTTAACTGCCCGTAATCATATTCTCTCCGCGTGTCTTGAATGGCCATATTTGTCTCAATACCTCTTCAACTACAGTACTTTGTCAACGACAGTGCTTTGTCAATTACAGTACCTGGTCAACTACAGTCGGTCGGCAATACTCAATTAGCAACAGTCGGCCGACAATATAACGTTTATATGGACATCACCAGATGCCCGCCATCCACAGGAACAATAGCGCCGTTCATGAACGATCCGGCATCGCTCGCCAGCAGCAATAGTGGGCCATCCATTTCTTGCATCTGTCCCAACCGCCCGCTCGGCGTTGATTCAATATAGGCCTTACCCGCATCGCTATCGAAATATTCGCCATTCATCTCGGTTTTGAAATAGCCTGGGCAAATAGCATTGCTGCGAATATTTTTGTTGGCCAGCTCCAGAGCCATATGCTTGGTTAACTGAATAACTCCGGCCTTGGATGCAGAATAAATGCCGTGCCCGGTACTGGTAGCGAGGCCAAGTACTGAGGCGATATTAACAATAACACCCCCGGAATTAGCGCTGACCATGCGCCGCGCTGCCTCAGCAGCGACCAGCCAGGCGCCTTTGAGGTTGGTATTGACCACGAAATCCCAATCTGCTTCCGTGGTTTTATGCACAGTTTTTGGCGCGGCGACCCCAGCATTATTAACCAGCACGTTCACCGTACCAAAGGCTGCTTCGGCCTGATCAAAAGCTGCAGCCACACTAGCGGCATTGGTAACATCCATGGCCACGGCTAGCGCCTCGCCTCCGTCAGAGATGATGCTCGAAACCAGGCTTTGCAGACGATCTTCCCGTCTCGCCCCCACCACAACTCTGGCACCGGCAGCAGCCAGCACACGGGCGAAATGTTCACCGAAACCACTGGAGGCACCGGTGACCAGCGCAACTTTCCCAGCCAGATTAAAATTTGTTGTTTCTAAATTTTCGTTATCCACCAGATGCCTCATTTATGTGCCTGGACGGTGATTGTTTACTCACTATGAATCACAGTTACGGGTTTGCACCAATTCTTTTTTCGGCGAGCCAGGCGGATTGACAGCTGCTCACCAGCAAAGGAGACGGCAACTGCTGTGTCAAAATAATCTACTCCAATACCATCGGCCTTCAGGCAGCGAGTATTAATGACCCCGTAGCACTTGCCATCTATCAACGATGACACAAAAACCAGCATATCGCAGCTTGTGCATTCGTGGAACTGGGCGCTTCCGGTGCCGTGGGTGACAATCCTGTGGCTATCGCGGCGCCGAATATAAACCGAGAAACCTGTCTGAGTTTCACTGACATAGGCGGCCTGTTGTCGCTGACAGTAATCGCATTGGCAAGCTCTCGGTGTCGCCAACGGCAAGACTGGTTGCCAGTCGAATGTGATATTTCCACAGGAGCAAGCGCCTTCCATCTTTCAACACCGTGCCAGTATAGACATACCTTGATCAAGGCTTGATGATCACTTTGCCCATCACGTTTCTACCGGTGACGTATTTAATGGCCTGAATGCCATCAGCCAGAGCAAACTCTGCGTCAACCACTGGCACGACTTTGCCCTCTTCAAACCACTGAAATAGCTCGCGCATATTCGCGGCATGTTCGTCAGGCTGTTTCACAGTAAAAGTGCCCCAGAAGACGCCGAGTACGGAATAGCCTTTGACCAGGGTCAGATTAATGGGTAACTCGGGAATTCGCCCCGAGGCAAATCCTACCACCAGCAGCCGACCATTCCAGGCCATTGAGCGGGAACAAACGTCAAATGCATCACCACCCACCGGGTCGTAAACCACGTCGACACCCAGGCCATTGGTTAGCTCTTTAATGGCCTGTTTGAGATCCTGTTTTACATAGTTAATACCTTCATCCGCGCCCTGGCTTTTAGCAAAGGCCAGCTTTTCTTCAGTAGAACAAGCGGCAATCACTTTTGCGCCAATGGCTTTGCCGATTTGTACGGCGGCAAGCCCGGTGCCGCCCGCAGCGCCCAGCACCAACAAGGTCTCGCTGGCTTTTAATTGACCCCGTTGGCGAAGACCGTGATGAGCGGTGCCTGTGGCAGCCAGCAATGCTGCGCCGGTTTCGTAGGACATGGATTTAGGGATTTTGTGGATAACTCCAACGGGCAGAACGATTTTCTCGGCATAAGCACCAAAGCTGGTAGTCAGGCTTAAGATTCTGTCGCCCATCGCAAATTGATCGACACCAAGGCCAAGAGAAATGACCTCACCGCTGATTTCTGAACCCGGTACAAAAGGACATTCCGGGCGGGCCTGATATTTACCCTCCACCAAGAGGCCGTCGGGGAAGTTAACACCGATGGCCTTGACGGCCACCAGCACTTCTTCGGGGCCGGGCTCGGGATCGGGCATATCGCGATAAACCAGATCATCCACCGAGCCATAAGTTTCACACACTAATGCTTTCATAGTTAATCCTTGTTTGTGTCTATAGCCAGTGTGCTCAGGGTGTAATGACTAGCTTGCCAATGACATCGCGGCCGGTGATTTTTTTGATGGCCTGAATTCCGTCTTTGAGCTTGAACACCGTGTCGACTACTGGCACGACCTTGCCTTCTTCAAACCACTGGAATAGCTCGCGCATGTTTTCGGCATGATCCTCCGGCTGCTTCTGGGTGAAGGTGCCCCAAAAAATGCCGACCACGGAATAGCCCTTAACCAGAGTCAGGTTAACCAGTAACTCGGGAATACGCCCAGAGGCAAAACCAACAATTAACAGGCGGCCATTCCAGGCCATAGAGCGGGAACAAACATCGAAGGCATCACCACCGACGGCATCGTAGACCACATCGGCACCCTGACCATTGGTGAGATCCTTAATAGCTTGCTTGAGATCCTGCTCGGTGTAGTTAATGCCTTCGTTAGCTCCCTGAGCTTTGGCAAAGGCAAGCTTTTCGGCGGTGGAACAGACTGCAATCACCCGCGCGCCCATAGCTTTGCCGATTTGCACCGCAGCAATGCCGGTACCACCTGCCGCACCCAGCACCACCAGGTTTTCACCGGGCTGCAATTGTGCCCGTTGTTTTAACGCATGATGGGCAGTACCGGTGGCGCACATCAATGCTGCGGCAGTTTCGAAAGACATGCTGTCGGGAATTTTAAAGGCCGATTCTATGGGGCCCTTAATTTTTTCGGCGTAGGCCCCAAAAGTGGGGAAGTATCCGAGCACGCGATCACCCACTGCAAATTCGCTGACGCCATCACCCAGCTCGGCAATTTCACCAGCAAATTCACCACCGGGCATAAACGGGCATTCCGGCTTAAACTGGTATTTGCCTTCGACCAGCAAACCATCGGGGAAATTAACACCGATGCCTTTAATATTGACCACCACCTGCCCTTTGCCCGCCACCGGATCGGGCATATCCCGGTAAACCAGATCATCGACGCTGCCGTAGGCTTCACATACCAGTGCTTTCATAAATTTTTCCCAGTATTTAAGTTTTGTTTGTGCTCCGGATGGAGGTGCTAAATACGACCCTGGCTTTGCAGGTATTCAATGGCTTTCTCGGCCATGGGCCGGGCCATCTTGCCGTAGGTCAGCGCTTCGGTGCTGGACGCCGTACCATCCTGATAGCGCTTCATAATGCCCTGCAAAATCGCGGCAAAGCGGAAGAAACTGAAGGTCAGATAAAACGACCAGTCGGGGATTTCCGTCAGGCTCATACGTTGGCAGTAGGCGGCGACATATTCTTCTTCGCTGGGAATACCCAGGCTGTGCCGGTCGATATCCGCCAGGCCGCTCAAATTTCCCAGCGAAGGATCAGCGGGCATGCGCAGTTGCATACATTGATAGGCAATGTCGGAAAAGGGGTGCCCGAGGGTCGAAAGTTCCCAGTCCAGCACGGCGAGGACTTTTGGTTCGCCCGGTTGAAAAATCATATTGTCGAGCCGGTAATCGCCGTGGATTAAACTGACCCGACCATCTTCCTCCGGCATATGCTTTGGCAGCCAGTCCATCAACTGTTCCATAGCCGGGATGCTTTCGGTTTCTGAAGCCCGGTACTGCTTGCTCCAGCGATTAAACTGGCGTTCAAAATAACTGCCAGGGCGTCCGAAATCATCCAGCCCGACTGCTGAAATATCGACACTGTGCAACGCCGCCAATACCTCATTCATCTGGTCATACATGGCGCCCCGAAGTGATTGATCCGCGATTTCGGTCAGCTGGGCATCCCAGTGGATATCGCCATCGATAAAGTCCATCACGTAAAACATGCTGCCAATGACATCATCGTCTTCGCAGAGCACGTGCATGGTCGGCACCGGCACCGGCGTCGCTGCCAAAGCCGACATGACCTTGTATTCCCGGTCCACCGCGTGGGCCGAAGGTAATAGTGGCCCCGGTGGCTTGCGCCGCAGCACATAGCTGGCGCCATCCGTAGTCAGTTTATAGGTGGGGTTTGACTGCCCGCCCTCAAACTTTTCGGCGTTCAATAACTTGCCGAAACCGTCGATATGATCGGCCAGGTAGACGTTGATCTTATCGATGGGCAGCGTATCCAGTTGTGTAGTCATGGCTTACCTTGGGGTTTTTGTTACCGGAATAATGGTCGCCGGAATTATGGATTTCGAATTAAAGTTGTCGGAATAAATCAGTTGTGTTGCTTAATAAGAGAGCGACCCAGTTGCATCATATGCACCTGATCGGGACCATCGGCAAAGCGAATCTGACGTGCATAATTGTAGGCTTCAGCCAGGAAGTAGTCTTCGGTCAAACCACCGGCACCGTGGATTTGTATGGCCCGGTCGATCACCCGCGCCGCCATCATCGGAGTCACAACCTTAATGGCGGCAATCAAGTCTCTGGCCTCTTTAGCGCCGTCCCGATCAATTTTATCCGCCGCCATCATAGTCAACAGACGAGCTTGCTCCACATCGCAGAATGATTGCGCAATATCTTCTCGTACTGATTGGTTTTCGCTGAGTTTGAAACCAAAGGTGCTGCGGGTCTCGACGCGCTTGCACATCAGCTCCAGGGCCCGTTGGGCGCAGCCAATTAAACGCATGCAGTGATGGATACGGCCCGGGCCAAGGCGTCCCTGGGCAATTTCAAAGCCCCGGCCCTCGCCGAGCAGGAGGTTTTCAGTGGGCACACGAACATTGTTAAAAACCATCTCCGCTTCACCCAGCGGCGCGCCGACATAACCGAGGGTGGTCAGTGGCCGAATGATTTCTACCCCCGGGGTATCTTTGGGCACCAGAATTTGCGATTGCTGAATGTGTCGATTGGGGTTATCGGGATCAGTTTTACCCATGACAATAATGATCTTGCAGGCCTCGTGCATGATGCCGGTGATAAACCACTTGCGGCCGTTGATCACGTATTCGTCGCCATCTTTGACGATGGAACACTGCACGTTGGTGGCGTCAGAGCTGGCCACATCTGGCTCGGTCATGGCGAAGGAGGAGCGGATCTCACCCTCTAACATGGGCGTTAACCATTTTTCTTTCTGGGCTTCGGTGCCGTACTTAATAAACACTTCCATATTGCCGGTATCCGGCGCATTGCAGTTAAACACCTGCGGAGCCCAGAGCACCCGACCCATGATCTCTGCCAGCGGAGCGTAATCAACGTTACTTAAGCCGTCCTCGCGGTCATGGGCGGGCAAAAACAGATTCCACAGGCCCTGCTTTTTGGCTTTCGTTTTCAAGGCTTGCATCAGCGGCGGCGTCGCCCAGGGGTTGGCCACAGTTTTCATATATTCGTCATATTCTTTCTCGACCGGATACACCTCTTCATCCATAAATTTTTGTAGGTGATCCTGGAGAGCGACGGCTTTGGCGGAGTGTTCAAAATTCATGCAGATTGTTCCTCGTAGCTTGGTAGTTCTGGATAAATGATTTGGTTAATTCTAACTCGGGTCTATCTAGACCATGGTGATGGCATGACGACGATCCGGACGTTCCATATGCGAGAGTACATTAAAAGCTCGGAGTGACATGCGCTCTTCGGCCGATAAAAACCGGGTGGTCGAGGTGTTACGAATTTGCATCATTAGCTCGATGGTGGCGTCATCGGACAGGCCCATGGCGTGCTTCATAGCTAAAGATTTTGGCCCACCTGACGAGACCACCAGTACTTTTTCGTTACGGTCGCCACCACCGGCATCGCTCAAGGCAGCGACTACCCGCTGGTTAAACATCTGCCATGATTCGGTTTGAGTGCTGTTTGCCTGGTCAAACTCATTGAGGGCAGCATCCAGCTCGCCGCCGATCCAGGCTTCCATCACGACTCGCAACATGCCAAAAAACTCCCGCGCGGTTTTTGGCTCGGGTGCGTCGGGGTTAACGCTCTGCTGGTAGATACGCATCACCGGACGAAAGGTGAACTCGTTAAAGCGGGGGTCGGTTTGGGCTTTGAAGTCAGCCTTCATGCCTGTGCCGATGGCTTCCATGGTCTCACGATGACGACGCATATCCCCAACAATTACTCTGTCGAAACTAAGCTCGCGCTCACAGAAATGCTCACCCAGCCAGCGGGCTTGCTGCCAGCCCAGCTCGGATAATTTGTCATAGTTTTTGGCGCCAAGCGAGGCCTGGCCATGTCGGACAAAGTAGATTTCGCTCATGGGACATCCTGAATGCAGGTCGCGCAGAATAGCTTAGCGTGGGGTATTAATAAAATGAATTTTGATTTGCGGCAATATCAGGAGGGCGATAGGGTTTGCCAGTTGAAGATGGGGTGGAGACCTGCCTTACACCGCCGGATTTCTAGAGCAGGAGAAGTTTGGCGAACTTTAAGGGGTTTAATAGAAGGGCTTTAGCTAAGCGATTTACCGGTGCAAAGATTTTGATTAATTGGTCTGAGACTGAGTTCGACAAATGGAAATGTGCTTTGGTCAGGCTGCCGGTCTCATAGCAATCTGACAGATACCACACCCTCAACGGCCAGGATGTCGGCAATAATATCGGCGCTGGGTTCGTCTTCAACATCAATAATATTGTAGGCGATGTCACCTCGGCTTTTGTTGACCAGGTCGATAACATTATTATTGCTGTCAGCGAGTATGGCCAGCACGTTGCCCAGCACTTTGGGCACATTATTGTTACTAAAGGTGATTCGATGGCCGCCGTTTCTGGCCATATGGGTGGGCGGGAAATTCACCGAGTTGCGAATGCTGCCGTTTTCAAGGTAGGCCATCAATTGGTTGGCCGCCATAATGGCGCAGTTTTCTTCAGCCTCAGTGGTGCTTGCGCCGATATGAGGCATTAGTAAAACGTCATTGCGGCCCAGTAATTCTGGTGTTGGGAAGTCAGCGATATAAGCACTCAGTTGGTGCTTGTCCAGAGCGGCCACCAGGGCCTGGGTATCAACGATTTCCTGTCGGGCAAAGTTCAGTAGTTTGGCCCCTGGTTTAAAGCTGGCCAGGGCTTCAGCATTTATCAAATGATGAGTCGCCTCAATGGCGGGCACATGTAGGGTAATGTAATCGGCCCGTGCCAGCAGGTGTTGCAGGCTGTCCATTTTTTCGACTTGACTAGAAAGCTGCCACGCTGCCTCTACAGAAATGGCGGGGTCATAACCCACCACATCCATGCCCAGGTCCAGCGCCATGTTAGCGACTATGGCACCGATAGAGCCCAGCCCTACCACGCCCAGGGTTTTGCCATACAGCTCGCAACCGGCAAATCGTTTCTTTTCTTTTTCAAGCAACGCTGACATTTCGCCTGCGTCGGTAATATCGGTCAGCGACTGCACGTAATTCATGCCGTCGAAAATATCTCTGGACGCAAGCAGTAACCCAGCCGTGACCAACTCTTTTACGGCATTGGCGTTGGCGCCCGGTGTGTTGAACACAACAATGGCTTTTTCAGTGAAGCTTTCAACAGGAATATTGTTGACGCCTGCCCCGGCACGGGCGACGGCGACTACGCTGTCGGGCATTTCCAGGCCATGCAATTTCTGACTGCGTAGCAAAAACGCCTGGGGGTCGGCTGCCTCACTGCTGATTTCATATTGATCACTGGGGAACCGATCAAGACCTTTGCTAGAGATCTGATTATAGGTACGTATTTTATACATGGTTTTTCCTTTTACTCGGGCCATCGCCAACAGATGCTTTTATCTCTACACGGTTGGAATTAATTAGCGGCTTAGACGGATTGATAAGCCCATTCAAGCCAGGGCAATAGCGCCTGCAAATCTTGCTCTTCAACAGTCGCACCACACCAGATTCGCAATCCTGCCGGGGCATCCCGGTAGGCACCGATATCGTAGGCGACACCTTCCTGCTCGAGTAAGGTGGTCATCGCTTTGATTTGCTCAGCTTTTAGATCAAGAGTCAAACAGACGCTGGTGTTTGAGCGAGTGGCGGCATCCTCAGCGAGAAAATCTATCCAGTCGTGCCGGTCGACAAAGGTCTCGATCACGGCCAGATTAGCGAGCGATTTAGCGATAAGTGCTTCGACGCCACCTGATGTCTTAACCCAGGCAAGCGCATCGAGATAATCGGCCACACAAAGCATAGAAGGCGTATTGATAGTCGCGCCGGAAAATATGCCTTCAATCAGCGCGCCGTTTTTGGTCAGGCGAAAAATTTTGGGTAGCGGCCAGGATGGTGTATAGGATTCTAGACGCTCTACCGCACGTGGGCTGAGGATCAACATCCCGTGGGCGCCTTCGCCTCCAAGCACTTTTTGCCAGCTAAAGGTCACCACGTCGAGCTTTTCCCAGGGCAAGGCCATCGCAAAAACGGCTGAGGTGGCATCACAGATGGTAAGACCTTTGCGTTGCTCATCGATCCAGTCCCCATTGGTCACTTTGACCCCAGAGGTAGTGCCGTTCCAGGTGAAAAGAATATCATGGTCAGGATTGGTTTGAGTCAGGTCGGGTAAGTTGCCGTAATCGGCAGTCAGAGGGGTTATATTTTCCAGCTTTAATTGCTTGCTGATATCACTCAACCAGCCATCGCCAAAGGATTCCCAGGCACACACGTCTACCGGCCGCTCGCCGAGTAAAGACCACATTGCCATCTCCATAGCACCGGTGTCTGATCCCGGTACGACACCTACCCGGTAGCCCTCCGGTAGCCCTAATACAGTGGCGGTTTCAGAACAAACTAAAGCCAACGCGGCTTTGCCGGGAGTTGAGCGATGGGATCGTCCAAGCGTTGAGATATCCAGTGCGCTCAAATCGTAACCGGGCCGCTTGCTACAGGGGCCAGAAGAAAAATTTGGATTGTGCGGCTTGATGGTTGGTTTTATGGTCTTATTCATGGTGTATTTCTGAATGTGAGACAGATATTCTGCTTTGCCCCGGACTTTGAAAGGCGGGCAATTCTACTGATCAACAAGGTGAAAGCAAAGCGCTTATCACAATATATTTATCCTTTGATTGCTCAGTCCACAGTCTTTTTTCAAGCCAAATCCAATGCCCGTGGTATTCGTCAATGCTTTACGTATAATCGCGGCTCCCAATGCCCAGCAAAGGGCGTCGTATCAATACCCATTCAGATATTTAGCCTATGACAAAGCACCCTGTGACCAAGTACCCTGAAAAAACCTGCGATATCGATCGCCTTGTTAGACAACCAAAGCTAGTTGCCTCAGCGCTGGAGGGGCGAAAAACCCAACAGCGACGAGACGGGGTTTATGGATATCCAGACGAAACCTTTGAGCTAGAGGGCGTAATGTTTCGTGTTACTGACCTGTTTCAACAATATTTAGGCGGAATGACAGATGCTGATGCTCAGGCCGAAGGCTACCCCGGTCTACAACCATACAAAGATATAATCATTAAAATGCACCCTGGTATGCCCTGGGATGAGGGTCACCAGGTATGGGTGCATCAATTTGAGAGGATTACTTAACCGTACGTTTTATGTGCTTGACCACTTGTTTTTGGTTGGTCGAATAAACACTGAATAAGCGAGTTTGGCCACAGTGGCCTGGTTGTGTTCAGACAAAGCTACGTTCGTTACCGGACACTGTATACGGGTAGACGGTGGCTATATGGCGCAGTGATGCGCGGGGTGTTTTTTCTCCACAGCACTATGCCTGCGGTGCTAGGCCCACAGCAAGGGGCCCAATAAGTCACCTAATGTAAGTCGCAAACAAATTGCACATTGATCAGGCATCGGTGGGCGGATCGTTAATCAGTGGATACACACAGGCTACTGAGATCATTTTTGTGGTGCTAGAACTTACAGACGATCTAGAACGATCACTGGGATTTCTCGATCACCCGCTCTTTCCTGGTAATCTGTGTAGGGTGGATACAATTTTTCCTGCTGGGCCCACAGGCTCGCTCGTTCATCGCCTGTCGCAATGCGAGCTTTTGCCTGAAATTTATCTTCGATAACCTGTACTTCTACTGTCGGTTGCGCCGTTAAATTCAGGTACCAGGCCGGGTGTTTCGGCGCACCGCCCTTTGAGGCGATCACCACATAGGCACCTGTGCCAACCTCACCATAAATAAGCGGCATAATTCGCGCCTCTCCACTTTTTCGTCCTGTTGTGGTTAACAGCAAAGTAGGTAGTAACCCAGGCCCACCCAATGGTGACGAGTCCCACATGTGGCCGTCTTCACCATTGGCCAGGTATTTTTCGCGGTGTTCGGCTATCCAGCCTGAGGTGCTGGCCTTAACGACGGGGTCGGTCATAACGCGCTCCTTATTCATTAGGTTGGCGGTCTATGGAACAACAATGCCAGCCTCAAATCAATCCTTTACCTTAAACTTGGCTTGTTGCAGCGTGGGTCGCCATGACGAGCAGGTTTTGACAGACTGATATTGACCGCGAGTAGTTTTTTCTGATTTTAAGGTGCGCGGAAGGGACGAAAGTTTTTGCAATCCAATTATTGTAATTAATGGGTAAGCCTGTTTTTATTATGAACGATATAAGTACAGGGGAGCGAGAATAATGAACAATAAACACGTTATGGAGGGCTTCCGTGTCCTCGATTTTACTCAAGTGATTGCTGGGCCGACCACGACGCGGCTGATGGCCGAGATGGGTGCGGAAGTTATCAAAATAGAGCTCAGCCCAACAGGTGATATCACTCGATCCTTGCCGCTGGATAAACATGGCCTCGGCGTCAGCTCCTGTTTTTTGCAACAAAATCGTGGCAAGAAAAGTATTTGTATTAACCCTAAAACCGACAAAGGTCGGGACATCATCGAGAAGCTTATTGCCAAGTGCGATGTGCTTGTCGAAAATTATTCTGCTGGTGCTATAGACCGCATGGGCTTTGGTTACGAGCGCGTGAAAGCCTTGAATCCAAAAATTGTCATGTGCTCAATATCCGGTTTTGGCCAGGCGGGGCCACTCTCCAACAAGCCGGGTTACGATTTTATTTCCGCCTCGTTTGCAGGTGTGCTTGACAATATTGGTTATCCTGATGGCTACCCTGTCTTTCCACAGCTGGCCATTGGTGATGCTAATGCTGGCGTTCATGCTCTGGCGGCTATTAACGCCGCATTGCTGCATCGTGAGCGCGGCGGTGAGGGTCAATACATTGATATTTCTCTGATCGATTCCTACTTCCATACCCACGATGTAGCCGTGCAGTTACACAGCGCCACCGACGGCGCGTTTGTGCCCAAGCGCTCGGGACATCACCACTTTATATTGAGCCCATTAGGCATTTTCAAGGGTAAGGGTGACGATGAATATTACGGCATCATTATTTTACCGAAGGATTGGCCGAAGTTTTGCGAATTTATGGGCTGGCCGGAATATGCTGAAGACCCACGTTATGCCACCAATGATGCACGAATGGAAAATCATGACGCTGTGGTCAAACTCATCGAAGACTGGTTGTGCGCACAGCCGAGCCGCGAAGTGATCCTTCAAAAATTTGAGGATGGCCACTTCGCTATTGGCCCGGTTTTGACAGTGCCGGAGGTGATGAAACACCCACATTTTGTCGAGCGCCGAATTATCCGCACGGTAAAAGATCGCAGTTTTGGTGAGATAGACATCCCCGGCATGCCGCTACGCTTTTCTGGCTATCCTGACGAATTGACCCTGGAAGCACCTTTTCTGGGCGAGCACAACGGCGAGGTGCTAGGCGAGTTATTGTCGATGGGTTCCGATGCGGTCGATTCGCTAATCTCTGAAGGTGTGCTGCACGCAGTTTTGCCTGAATAGTTTTTGCGGAGCCGACTTACGGAGCTGAATTGGCCGGATGTTGGACGGACGTAGTGCCTGAACTAGCCCAGCGCCCCAGCCTTACGTAGCGCCGCTAACTCATCAAGACCATAGCCCAGCGCCGAAAAAATCTCATCGGTATTTTCGCCGAGGGCAGGTGCAGGCAAGCGTATGCCGCAGGGTTCGCCGTCGAAAATAGCTGCTGGACGTGGCTGACGAACACGACCGCCCCGTGGATGATCGTATTCAATGATTGAACCTCGGTGAGTGACACGGGGATCGCTTATCACCTCGTCATAATCATTCACTTTAGCGCAAGGCACCTGGGCTTGTTCCATCTGTGCCACCAGATCATCAGTGGCAAAATTCACCGTGCGTTTTTTAAATTCGTCCATTAATTCAATGCCGTTGGCAAATCGGTCACCAACTGTTGAAAAGCGTGGGTCATCGTGTGCTTCAGGGTAATTAAGCACGTCGCAGGCTCCGGCGAACTCGTCATCACCGACAGTAAACATCGCAGCGTGACCGTCTGCGGTGGGTATTGTGCTAATGAATTCGGAGATCAGTGGTTTTGCTTCGAAATCATCACCTACGAAGCTGTGATTCCAGAACACGTCTGGCCATAAAAAGCCAAGGTTGGCTTCTAACATCGTCAGCTCAATCAAATGTCCAGCGACATGGCCCCGTTCACGGGCAAACAGGGCAGACGAAACTGCCTGTGCTGCGATTATCGCCGCGACCTTGTCGCAGACGATTGTCTTGACAAACTCGGGGCCATGCTCGCCGGTTTGCACCCGCACCATCCCCGAGACAGCTTGAATCACCAGGTCGTAAACGCGGCGTTCGGCAGCGGGGCCATCCGGTCCAAACCCGGACATCGATAGATAGATCAAATCGGGATTAAGGGCATGCAATGTGTCGTAGTCATAACTAATACGTGCCATCACGCCGGGCCTGGCGTTTTGTACAAAGACATCGGCACTACGGATCAGATCTTCCATCATAGGGCGGGTTTTTGGATCTTTAAGATCTACCGCAATTGATCGTTTGTTGCGGTTGAGGCTCAGGTCGTAACTGGTCACACCGCCACGGGTGGCACCCACGGCTCTTGCCGGATCACCCTCGCCGACTGACTCTATGCGAATGACGTCAGCGCCTTGATCGGCTAGCAGACCGGTACCCATGGGTGCGGCAACGTTGGTGGTTAGTTCGACAATGCGGATATCTTTAAGTGGCTCCATCGTTCCTGTTCCTTATAGTTATCTTGACCAGGCTAAGTGTAGCGGCTATGAATCGTACCTTTTAAATTATATTGGTGCCGAAAGAGGATTTGAACCTCCGACCCCAGCATTAGGAATCAATCATGTAAAACGTAACCAATTAATATTATTAAACTTAAATTGAACACCCACAGCAACCATACACAACTTAGCTCTACTACCCATCGTGAATTACGCAGATTTCACGTGCTTTGAATATCCCATAGAGTTTTAAGCTGATAGAGCCTTTTGCAGCCGGAAATAGCGCCAGTTATAGACGATTGGGAGGTCCTCCTTGCACCGCTTTGATGCCTTATAAGTTGAGGGCTAAATTTTTGTATTTCGTCGAAGTGTGAATGGCGGCATTACTAGCCGCATGGTCACTATCCAGCCCATTCCGTGTGGTTGAGCACAAGCCTATAAACTACTGCGCTGCTTACCTTCCTATTAAATGATCACTTCTGTAGGATATCTCCTGCCCATCCTGAATTAACAAACAGGCAATGACTAAACGAAAAAGGTCAAGTTAATATCAAATCCGTCATTGAGCCGATTTGGGTGGCGCTGAAAGAGAAGATGAGCTAGATGACGGAGTAAATGGTTTAGGGCGCACGGATGGGTTCATACAAATCATATTTTGGGTATTGGGGCAAAGCCAAACCCGCCACGGATGATCAAGATGTCCGATATCATCTGTTGCCCTATCATAGCCTGGATGTGGCGGCGGTGGCTTCACAATGGTGGGATCAATCTGCGGCGATTCGGAGAGCATTCGTCTCGAATATTGGAATATCTGAAAAGCAGGCTAAAGCGTGGGTACTGTTTTTTGTTGCATTGCACGACTTGGGCAAGATCGATATCCGTTTCCAATTAAAGTCCCCTGCGTCTCTTCAAGGTTTGCGGCCGGACATCTCTCCCGATGATGCAGCCGGCGAGCGTAAGTATTACCACGGGCCGCAGGGCTTTCTCGCCTTTCGTCGGCAGATATCAAAAAAAATCGGCGTTGATTTTGATAGTTGGCAGAGTTGGTTAGCGGCGGTATGTGGTCACCACGGGGTTTTGCAAATGTCAGGCAGCTGGCAAGCCCCCGATGCTGAGGATTGGGTTATCGCACGGGACGAGAAGGCGCGGGCAGAATGGGTTGACGCCCTCATCGATTTATACCTCAAGCCTGTGGGAATCGACTGGCAACAACCTCTACCGAACTGCTCACCCTTATTGGCTGGATTTTGCTCTGTATGCGATTGGGTAGGTTCAAATCCCGAGTTTTTCAAATACTGTTCTGATGATTCTTTAGGGATGGGGGATTACTGGAAGTCTGCATTGAAAGTAGCGGCACCCCTTGTGCAGGAAATGGGGCTGCATAAAGAACTTTCAGGTGTTGCCGGAATGAGCGAACTTTTTCCTGACTTAGAGCCGAGGCAATTCCAAGCAACTCTGAGTCAATTCAATCTCGAAAGCGGACTCACTCTGATTGAAGCTCCTACCGGCTCTGGAAAAACAGAAACGGCGCTAGCACTTGCAAGTCAGTTGTTAGCAACTAATAGGGCAGACAGTATTATCTTCGCGCTACCCACCCAGGCCACTGCGAATGCAATGCTGGAGCGCCTCGAAGTCGTCGCAGGAAAGCTATATGAAGGAAACACAAATATTGTTCTAGCCCACGGGCGAGCAAGGTTTAGTCAGGATTTTCAACGAATTAAATCCGCTGCAGAGATGCCAAATGCTCAGGGAGTTGAAGCGGCACAAGTGCAGTGCGCCCAATGGCTGGGTGAGAGCCGAAAGCGAGTGTTCCTGGGCCAGATTGGCGTTTGTACGATAGACCAGGTGCTTATTTCAGTGCTGCCAGTGCGCCACAATTTTGTTCGTAGTTTTGGCTTACAGAAAAGTGTGCTTATTGTTGATGAAGTCCACGCTTATGATGCCTACATGTATGGTCTGTTAACGTGCGTGTTAAGTGCTCAGCAGCAGGCGGGTGGCTCAGCAATTCTGTTGTCCGCCACCTTGCCCGCAGAGCATAAAAACAAGCTGCTTGACGCGTGGGGAGCGCGCCCAGATGATGCATCGGCTAATACAAATAGTAACGGACTTCAGCCCTATCCTTTGGTCACCCAGGTTTATCAAAACCAGGTGGGCAGGATTCAAATCGAAGATAAAGACCAGCTGCCCGAGCCACGCGAAGTTCAGGTGGAGTTAGTAGCCACAGAAGATTGTTTGCCGGATGAAGATTTGATGCTGCGTCTGTTAGAGGCCGCAGAACAAGGCGCGCTAGTGGGTATCGTTTGCAACTTGGTGGCTGACGCACAGCAGCTCTACCAAAGGCTGGTAGAGCTTTGCGGTCAGTCGAATCTTGATATACCAGTGGATCTTTTTCATGCCCGTTACTGCTTTGCCCACCGCCAACAGCATGAGCAGCAAGTACTCGATTTCTACGGTAAAGGTGATAAGAGAGCCAGGGGTCGGATATTGGTGGCGACCCAGGTTATCGAGCAATCCCTCGATCTCGATTTTGACTGGTTGGTCAGCCAGATATGTCCAGTTGATTTGCTGTTTCAGCGTTTGGGTCGCTTGCATCGGCATGAGCGAAACAATCGACCTGCCAATTTTGCCGGTGTACCCCGTGCTGTTGTATTAGTCCCTGTCGAGGAGGATGACTTTGGCCTGCATCAGTTGGTTTACGCATCGGGTCGGTTTTTATGGCGAACAAAAGAACTACTTCAAGAAACTCCTACCATTCAGTTCCCTGCCGCCTATCGTGAGTGGATTGAGAAAGTCTACGACGATGAGTCTTGGCAAGATGAGCCGGAAGCAATTCAAAAATCCCACGAAGACTACGAAACCAAATCTCAGGCCACCTATTACTGCGCCCGTCAACTCGCCAATACGGAATATTCCCCCGCCGCTGACACCGATGAAAATGTCGCCTGCATGACGCGAGACGGTGATATGAATCTAAGCGTACTTCTGTTGCAAGAGAGCACCAAAGGCCTGACGACCTTGACGGGCACGGCGCTGAAAGACTTGGATGAATGGGATCAGAAAGAAGCCATGTTATTAAGTACTGTGGGTGCACCAGCAAGTTGGAGGAAATGGCTTCCAGACCCCGATATTGATGGTGTTGTAAGGATAGAGATGACAGAGGTAGCAAATGAGTGGAGTTGGCGCGGGAACAAGAATTACCTGAACTACAACGAGTTAATAGGGCTTTCAATGGAAAAACATGAGTAAAAGGCCAAGGATATCCCTGGCCTTTTCATCCCCACGGACGTGGGGAACGATTGATGCTAATTACCGTATTTACCAATACATACGGTTCATCCCCAAGATATTTGAGGAAGGTGTATTGTAGCGGAGAGTTTTATGCTAACCAATACATACTTGAATAATAAAAATTATGAGCATAAGATTCCTCCTGGTGTTGGCGTGGAGGTGCTATGTGAAGGAACTGATTGAGGCATTAACGAAATTTCTCGGCGTTTGTAATCAGATTGATGATCGGGGCATCTTGGTTCTCGTTTTACTGGTGGTGTTGGTGATTTCAGTAATGGGCTAATTTTGGAAATGGATGGCTGATGTAATGACAAATCTTTTAGTTTTGAACTGGATACCCGTACGCTCACCCGGTGGCCTGCAGCAAATTAGCCTGCAAACCCTTCTTACATCGGAGCAGCAGTTTCATTTAGCCTTACCACGGGATGATATGGAATTAGCAGCCCTACAGTTGCTGATTAGCCTGGTGCAGGTAATTGCGCCAGCGATAGATGCGCGAGACTTGCGCCAGCGAGTGAAAACCCCTCTTGCTGGAGATGAATACCAGCAGTGGTCGGATAACTTCGCGGATAGTTTCGATTTGCAGCACGCCGAAACACCCTTTATGCAGGTAGCCAACCCCAACACAGCGGACATCACCCCGATTCAAAAACTGTTCACTGGCCTGCCCGCTGGCAACAACCACGCCTTTTTCAATGAGTCTGGTGAAATTGAAGCTATTTGTGGCGGTTGCGCAGCGATTGCTTTATTTAATCAGGCCAGTAACGCACCGGGTTTTTCGGGAAAACATAAAGCCGGTTTAAGGGGGGGTGGGAAGATCAACACCTTTCTCGCTGGTGAGCATTTACGGGAAACGCTTTGGCTCAATGTATTGAACCGAGCCGCGATAGAGAAGCTTTTACCTGACGCAAAACGGAATGAGCTGTGCTGGATAGACCCGATTAAGTCCGGCGAAATAATTGCCGCACAAACTATCGGGTTGGCGCGGGGCTTATTTTGGCAGCCATTGCGACTCAAACTCGAATCAAGTCCGCGATTAATGACCTGTGATCATTGTGGTTATAGTTCTGACATAGCTTATACCGGGTTTCGATGTGAGGCGGACTTTAAATTCGAGGTCAATGGCCAGTGGCCACACCCTCACTCGCCCCGGGTGTGGAATATCAAAAATGAGCAACGGGAGAAAGAGCGCTATATGTCCTTCAACCAGCTCGTGCCGGGATGGACGCAGCTTAATCAATTTGTTTTAAGTACCGACAAACCCCGAGCGGGCAATGCAAGAGCGCCGGTAGTTGATCATTTTGAGCAGGTATTTCTTGAGCAGACCCACGACAAGATGGTGGTTTTGATCGGCGGTTATGCCAACAAACAGGCGGCTATTCTAGAGCGTCGTCATGAGGTTTTTTCCATGCCAAGCAACTGGGCCGTTAACCAACGCTGGTTGGTGACGGCCATCGATGCTGCACTGGCAATAAAAACTGTTCTCAGGGGGCGTGCCTATTATTTTGGCAAAGAAACCGGAGCAAAAATCCAGGATCAGGCAGAACGTATTTTTTATCAGCAAACCGAGCACAAAGTACACGAACTATTAAGGACCTTTTCTCACCGAAAGGAAGGCAAGCAAGCCGTTACTGATTTTATTGCCTACTGTAAAAAATTGGCGAGAACTATTTTTGATGACTTGAGCAAACCCTACCAGCATTCGCCAGGTGGTTTAGCTCAGTACGCAAAAGACCGGCACAGCCTAAACATCGGGTTAAAAAAAATAGAAATCTGAGGAGTTGCTATGGAACAGACTGTACAAAAAACCATTGATTGGCTGGCGCTCAGTGGCCGGATGAAGGAGTGGCAGCAACATCATCGTGGCTGGCTTGCCGAGCTTAAACGTTGCCGGAGCCTGGATGACATTGCCGATTACCCGGCCTATTACCGGCTAATTCAGGGCCAAATTCCGGCGGGCCGTGTGGCCGAACGGAGCGCATTTCTTTTGCCCTGGTTGCCGCACCACTCTGGCGCCAGGCCCATCGGTGAGGCTTTTAAAAATGCACGCATTAGTGAAATGCGACTGTTTCAGATGATGCGCTCCGAATCCCCAAAAGATATCGAGCTCTTGCGTCGTTTAATCCAGCAGGCAGAGCCTGGTGTGGATTGGACGAAATTCGGCCCCCTTATTTATTACTGGGGGAAACGTAGCAAACGCCAGATCGTCGAGCAGTACTTTTTAAGTGAATCAACCAAGTCAGAAGCAGAGGAAGCGACCCCATGAGTAAGAATTTTTTGAACATGCACGTGCTGATATCACATAGCCCATCCTGTCTGAATCGCGATGATATGAATATGCAAAAGTCGGCCATATTCGGCGGTAAACGGCGGGTGCGAGTATCCAGCCAGAGCTTAAAAAGGGCAATTCGTACCAGTGATTACTATTGTGAGAATCTTGGTAAAAGTTCGATTCGAACCCGGGAATTGACGTTGCTTGCTGAAAAAATGCACCAAGAATTGACCAAAGATCCGTTGTTTGATTTGGATAGGAAATGGATTGAACTTGGGGTTCAGATTTTCGCCAAGAATAAAATAGGTGATGATGGAGAAGAAGATGATTCAGATGAGGGCGAAGAGGTAAGCACAGATGATTCCAATAAAAAAATCGCTGTTGCCCCTTGGTCCATTCCAGAGTTCAAGTTGATCTGTGAGACCGCACAAGAAGTTTTCGAAAGTCCGTTGTCTGAAAAGGAAAATGAATCGCTCAAAAAAGCTATTGATAAAGAACGTAGTAGAAAACCAACAAAGAAAAAACCAAAACTCACCGGCGATCAAGTAAGGGAAGGCTTTTTAACTAAAAAGGTTAAAAAACAACTTGAAGCGCGGGCATCTAATTTGCGAGCTGCATGTGGTGGTGCAGTTGATATTGCCCTTTCAGGCCGCATGGCCACCTCCGGGCTAATGACCAATGTGGATGGTGCGCTCGCGGTAGCCCATGCCATTACCACCCACAGTGTGGATGCTGATATTGACTGGTTCACTGCCGTCGATGATCTGATCGTTGATGAAGGTGAAGTGGGTGCAGGTCACCTGAATACCCAGGAGTTTTCCAGCGGTGTGTTTTATCGATACGCCAGTCTGAACATTGGCCAGTTGCAGAAAAATCTTGGCGATTGTTCACGACAAAAAGCGCTAGAGGTTGCGCGGCATTTTATTCACCTGTTCGCGACGGTTGTGCCCTCAGCCAAGCAGCAAACCTTTGCTGCACATAATTTGGCGGACACGGTACTGCTCTCCTTTGCAGATCAACCGCTTTCGCTAGCCAATGCCTTTGAAACACCCATCAAAGCTGACCCCAGCGGGGGCTTTCGACAGCCGTCTAGTGAAGCCCTGCTCAATCATCATAAGCAACTTGTGCAGGCCTATGGCCTGGAAGAGGAAGGTCGTCTCTTCACCCTGTTAAACCTTGATTCAGAAGTCGAAACGGTTGCTGGCATGGTTGAGCTTGGTGAGTGGGTGTTGGCACAGGAGTAGACCGATGACCGAGTACCTGATATTAAAATTGCAGGGGCCACTGCAATCCTGGGGGTCGCACACTTACGAAGATTACCGGCCCAGCAATGGCTTTCCTACCCGCAGTGCGGTTCTGGGTATGTTGGCGGCCTGCATGGGCATCGACCGGGCAGACCAGAAGGGCCAAATGGCCTTATCCAATAGTTTGGTTGTTGCCGTTAGGCAGGACGACGGGAAAGGAGAGAATCAGACACTGCCGGTTGTTCGCTTAACGGATTTCCACACGGTTGAAAAAGCGCGCAAAGTGGATGGCAAAGAAAATAAAAACCCGGTGGTCTCGCGTCGAGAATACCTCTGCGATGCGAGCTTTACTGTAGGAATAACGACGACTGATAGTGCTGGCTACTCACATGATCAGATAGAAAAAAAACTAAAAAGCCCCGCATACACCCCCTTTCTTGGCAGGCGCTCTTGCCCGATAACACGGCCTTTATTTGAAACCCGGTTACATGCCGACAGCTTTGGAGATGCTTTCGCCAAAGTTCAGCCGTATGAAGGAGTTTACTACAGTGACGTGGATGAAGGAGCAGATGGGCAGCTTCAATTAAGGGATGTGTTGCTCGGTCGAAAACGGCAGTTTGGCACCCGAACGGTGTATATTCACGCCGGAGGTGAGCATGTATCTCAGTAAAGTGTTAATAGAAGGCAACCAAGCTAAAAATGCTTATCAAATCCATCAGCGGCTGTGGGAACTTTTCCCTGGGCAGGCGGAAGCTAGTCGTGATTTTTTGTTCAGAGTTGAGGGGCAACAACAGGGTGTGGGTTGTGAACTTTTGATGCAATCCGCCCAAATTCCGCAGATGACCTCGGCAATTCGAGTTCTTGGACAAAAAACCTTTGAGCCTGCGTTTCATGTTGGGCAACGGTTGCGCTTTCGACTTCGTGCGAACCTCATTAAAACGATTAAAGACCCCGCCAGAGGAAAGGTAGAGAAAAACGGTAGAACATTTTCTAGAACAGTCCGGGTGCCGCTGATTAAAGAAGACGAACAGCGGATGTGGCTAGCTCGAAAATTTGAAGGTATCGCGTTGATGGAAAGTTTAGTCGTGCAGCAAGAGCGCCCACTGTATTTTCGTAAAACCAAAGAAAAACGAAGTGGGAAAATTCAGCCAGTACTGTTTGATGGTGTATTGGTGGTGGCTGATACCAAGGCATTGGGTACTATTTTAGAGCGTGGAATTGGTCCTGCAAAAGCGTTTGGATGCGGTCTTTTGTCTTTGGCTGCGGGCTGATGTTAATACGCAAGTTATGACTTGCCGAATTGTATGACACTGTCATACAATTCGAAGCTATGGCATCTATCATGAATGAGCAGAGGTGAGTATGCGTATCAATGCACGGCTAGATGATTCGAGCGAGAAAGCTTTTGAGTATTTGAAACAGAATACGGGGCAAACGAGTACGGAAATTATTAAGCACTCTTTAGAGCTCTATGTGAAAGAACTCGAGGATGAGGCTTGCCAGGCAAGCCAGCGCTTGCTTAAGGATCTGGCGGGTATTGGCAGTGGTCCTGAAGATCTGTCTGAGAATTACAAGGAATATTTAACGGGTAGTTTAAATGAAAAACACCCTCCTGGTTGATACAGGCTATTGGTTTGCTTTAATTAATCGGAATGATCGTCATCACTACCGAGCAGTAGAGTTCCTATCCGATTGCACCTCACCATTGATTACCACCTGGCCGGTGGTGACAGAAACTTGCCACCTGTTACTTAAAAAAATGGGCACCGCAACACAGCTGAAATTTGTCGACTCCTTGCGCAATGCTGGCATTGAAGTCTTTCCCTTGCAGTCGACCGACTTGATCCGCTTACATCAATTGATGGACAAATACGCTGATTTACCTATGGACCTGGCCGACGGTTCTCTGGTGATTCTTGCCGAAGCGCTGGGCCATGGCCGCATTCTGTCGACTGATCGGCGAGATTTTAAAACCTACCGTTGGAAAAATCATCATCCATTTGAGAATCTACTGCTGAAGGATTAAGCACTGCGGACATCTTTAGGGACGAAACCATGACTTACATTCCTCTCAAGCCCATTCCCATCAAGGATCGCATCTCAATGATCTTTATCCAGTACGGCCGCATAGATGTCAAAGATGGCGCCTTTGTTGTGGTCGATGAAGTCAACGGTGAGCGAATGCTTATCCCGGTTGGCTCCGTCGCCTGCCTGATGTTGGAACCCGGCACCCGTGTATCCCACGCCGCCGTTAAACTTGCCGCAACAACCGGTACCTTATTGATTTGGGTCGGCGAAGCGGGGGTGCGGCTCTACTCGGCGGGTCAGCCCGGTGGGGCGCGATCGGACAAACTACTGTACCAGGCCAAGCTTGCGCTGGATGAAGATTTGCGTTTAAAAGTCGTACGGAAAATGTTTGAAATGCGCTTTGGTGAGCCCGCGCCAGAGCGCCGTAGCGTAAATCAGTTGCGCGGCATCGAAGGCGCGCGGGTACGCAAAACCTACGAGTTGATGGCCAAACAATATGGCGTTAAATGGCAGGGGCGTCGTTATGACCCAAAAGATTGGGAGGCGGGCGATGTGATCAATCAGTGCTTGAGTGCCGCAACCTCCTGCTTGTACGGTGTTACTGAAGCGGCAGTATTGGCTGCCGGATACGCGCCCGCTGTTGGGTTTATTCACAGTGGAAAACCACTATCCTTTGTTTACGATGTTGCCGATATTTTTAAGTTTGAAACTGTCGTGCCCGTTGCTTTTAAAGTCGCCGCCAAACACCCCAGCAAACCTGATAGTGAAGTCCGAATCGCCTGCCGCGATATTTTTCGCAGTAGCAAACTGCTGAAGAAAATTATTCCATCTATTGAGGAAATGTTATCCGCTGGCGGCATAGAGCCGCCACCACCGCCTGAAGATGCGCAACCCCCCGCCATTCCAGAACCCGAAAGCATCGGCGATGAAGGCCATCGGAGTGGCTAAACCATGAGTATGTTAGTGGTCGTCACCGAGAACGCGCCGCCGAGGCTCCGAGGGCGCTTAGCGGTGTGGCTTTTGGAAATTCGAGCGGGTGTTTATATCGGCGACGTAGGGCGAAAAATTCGTGAAATGATTTGGGAGCAAATTACCACCTTGGCCGATGAGGGCAATGTGGTCATGGCATGGGCTACCAATACAGAATCTGGTTACGAGTTTCAGACTTACGGCGAGAACCGACGTGTACCGGTTGATTACGATGGTTTGAGACTGGTGTCTTTTCTTCCGGTAGTAAAAGGGAAGTAGTTATATCGGGCCAAGCCGGTTGATACGCGAAGATAGTTGGTAGATTTGTGATTGATTGAAAGTTCTTTAATAATCAACAAGGTAAACTTAGTGTGTTCCCCACACCCGTGGGGATGAACCGGCTCCACTGCTTGCTGGGTTTAATGTTAAATGCGTGTTCCCCACACCCGTGGGGATGAACCGACAAACTCGACCCCGCCATCGATGTCACCTTCGTGTTCCCCACACCCGTGGGGATGAACCGGGCGGGCGCTTTCTGCCCGCCCATTTTTGAACGTGTTCCCCACACCCGTGGGGATGAACCGGTGCCCACGGTAATGGTGGTCACGGGGTCGGCGTGTTCCCCACACCCGTGGGGATGAACCGATTCGTGCTCTGGTGGACGATTTGGAATATTAGTGTTCCCCACACCCGTGGGGATGAACCGCGACGCCAGGGAGTTATCAAACTCGATATACAGTGTTCCCCACACCCGTGGGGATGAACCGGTATTCGTTGTGCCACACGGCTTTGTTTGTGAGTGTTCCCCACACCCGTGGGGATGAACCGTTTTTAATATCAAAACCTTTGGTGACAGTCAGGTGTTCCCCACACCCGTGGGGATGAACCGGGCATTTTGCAGCGGCAAAAGGCGCCGCAAAAGTGTTCCCCACACCCGTGGGGATGAACCGCCGCTCTGACTCTGTATTGCGCCGTCGATGTTGTGTTCCCCACACCCGTGGGGATGAACCGTCCTGGTCGTCCCCTTCGTCTTCAATTGAATAGTGTTCCCCACACCCGTGGGGATGAACCGCCTGGCTGAACTTTCGGAGATCAGCGGCGAGTGTGTTCCCCACACCCGTGGGGATGAACCGCGTATTTGGTGGTGCAGGCCCTGGCATATCGTGTGTTCCCCACACCCGTGGGGATGAACCGTTTTCTCCTCAATCCTTAATTTAGTCACGCCCGTGTTCCCCACACCCGTGGGGATGAACCGTCGATGAGGTTATCGACGCGCTGCAAAGAGGGGTGTTCCCCACACCCGTGGGGATGAACCGATTTATCGCAACAACACTACTGTAATGGTGCTGTGTTCCCCACACCCGTGGGGATGAACCGCACCACGCTATTTTATCTGTAACGATCACACCGTGTTCCCCACACCCGTGGGGATGAACCGTCGGTGCCGGGCTATTTTTGGCCGCGCTCAAAGTGTTCCCCACACCCGTGGGGATGAACCGATCGGGGGCAATACCGTCGCCAGCAGACAACCGTGTTCCCCACACCCGTGGGGATGAACCGGTGATTTGAGCGAATATAATCAGGGTAAATATGTGTTCCCCACACCCGTGGGGATGAACCGACCAAATTAGCGGCTATTGAATAGGTAATGGAGTGTTCCCCACGCCCTTGGCAAACTCATTAAGAACTTCCGTCGCCGACATCGAACCTGAGATCGCGTTTTTGGCTTCTGAGAGATTCTCTGGACCTGACCTAGACTCGTCCGTGTTTAATACACAAGCGCCCCTGGCGCAGCGAGGTTTAGATGAACACCAACAAACGCATCATTCTGCCGCGACTGATTCGACTACGCGATGCTCCCGATTACC
>JAJFKC010000049.1 GCA_021773435.1 Porticoccaceae bacterium | reverse complement strand
AAACTCCGAATGAAACTCATGTATGCGACCGAGAAATTATCCAGCACCAGAGAGAAAGCAACAGGTACAGGCGGTCTACGGATACAAAGCAAAATTTGCCCCCAAACGCGTCGTAGCCAAAACTACAACTCTCTAGGCGGCGCCCCTATTAGCGGGTTGCGTTCTGGCTTTATTGCGCGTGCGCTTGTCTCTTGATTACCATGGAATAGGACATTATTATTTCGCGGTTACACGCTTTCTAGTTTCTCCCTGGCTTCGCCGAATCGCCGTACAACCACCGGACCACTCTCAAAACATCCTAATTTATTTAAAAACAACAATAACAAGGCACTAGATGATTGGCAGGGCTGATGGGCGGGGGAAATCATAAAACACGGATCAAATGAGCTCAAACGAGTCCTGCTCATCGAGCACTGGCATCTCGTCCGCGAGCACGTCATCGTCGACCCACCCAAGGTCGTCGTCGGCCATCGGGGCGTCGGAACTCACCTGCTCATGCACATCACCGTCGATCATGGCTCGGTCAGCAGCCTCCTGCTGCTCCTTCTCTGCAATGAGACGATCGAACTCCCTCAGCCTCTCCTCCTCCTTCTCAGTCGCCCGCACGATCTTGCCAAGGAGGCCAGGAGTGGCGTTGAGAGTGTCGATCTTCTCCTTGGTGAGCTTGATGACCGAGTCGACCGTCCTGCCGGTGTTGTGCACAGCGACTAGCGGCTTGAGTTCCGCCCACAACAGCTCAATGGCCATCGTCTCGCACGTGTACGGGACAGACCAAAGGAGAGCAAGATCCTTCCTACCTGACTCCCTAAGAACATCGTAAATTTGATACCGCTTATACTTCTCCCTATTCGGCTGGACGTACAACTTGTACAGCTTCACCTTCGTGATCTTCGTCTTGGGGAAGGGAATCTTTTTCTCACGGAGAAAGCTCAACATTTCGTCCTTTGACGCCTTCATATTGGGTGGGCAGTAACTCAGCTTACGATGGTAGGGAGCGTTGTCGACCATAATGGCCTGTCTCGGGGGCAACCCAGGGAGCATCTTCTTGAACCAGTCGAAGAAAACCTCGGAGGTCATCTCCTTGTGGTAGTCATCGGGCACTGGCTCATTATTCTTGTGAGAGCTGAACACGTAGACGGGAGGGAAGACTTGATCCTCATTCATGGCGGCAAGGATGAGAATTCGCTTGCCCTTATTCTTAGCCGCTGGAGGGTTGTGAGTGTATCGAGGGTCTAGGCGTGGGAGAGCTGGATTGGCCATGACGCGACGATCATGCCAGTCGGACTTGGTAGTGATCTCATCCCACACCCAAGTCTCATCGATATACGTCACATGATAGTCCTGCGCCCTCCAGTAGTCAAGCTTAGCGAAGAAATTCAACCTCATCTTCACCATTTTCTTGTCCTCATAGAGCTCCCACCTACTGTTCTTCAACTTCTTGACGAACCCAATCGACCTCACTATCTTAGCTAGAGTTGCCCGTTTGACCTTGATCTCGCCTGCCTTGTGCGTCGCCAAGTAGCCCGTCAAGTTGCGCATCGTGATGTGCATGCCCGCCCGCCGCATGTCGTGCAAGGAGAAGCGGACGGTGTCCTGCTCAGCCTTGCCGTACTTCTCCTTCCACGACAGACGCTCCTTGCGGCGGTCGGTCATGTCATCTAGAGCACGCATGACGGTCTCACGTGAGACGCCCAAGGCCTTGGACGCCTTGTACAGCACGCCGCTGCTGTGCTCGCCGGCAATGTTCGCCACGACGTTGCGAATGAGCGCCCTTGAGGTCGCGTCGAACACGGTGCCCTTGGCGAGCGCAGTGCGCTCGATGCCTGCGAACTCATTGGGGGCACGCACGATTCGATGCTTGCGGCCTCGACCACGAGTGCGGAAACCAAGTCGACGCGGCGTGTCCGTTGCCTCGACGGTGGGGCGTCGTGATGCCGCCAACCGTGCCACTCGAGGCTTCAGAACGACGCCGTGACGACCGGTTCGCGACCTGCGTGGTGAGAGGGGAGACACACCGCAGTCGCTGGCCGAAGCGGGATCGACAGCGGGACGCGCGGGCGACGAGGGTTCGGCGGGGGGAACATCCACCGAGCCCAAGTCGCCGCTGTCGACCGCCATCACGTCGGGCATCGGCAGCAGCGCATACACGTGGTCGTCCAACGATTGCCTGCTCTGGAGCGCCCGAGCGGGACTTGGTGAGATTGTGGGAGTTGATTGCGATTGAATGTCGTCGATTGATTGATGGTGAGGCGAGAAATTGATTGGTTGAATGAAGTGGAATGATTGCGATTGAATTGATGACACATCCTGCGCGCTCGCTGTCGTCGACCGGCCTCGCCTCTTCTTCGGCGTCTGCGCCTGCACGACCATGCCGTCGTCCATCGTGCGTCGTCGATTGTCGGCCGTGTAGATGAGCGTGCCGTTCTCCTGCGAGCCGGATTCCGCATGGGAGCACTCACCGAGCGCTTGCCGAGTCTTTTCGTTCGTGCCCACGAACTTAATCGTCTTCGGCGTGGCCGGCGGGCGATGTCGCCACTTCGGCTGCGAATGCGAAGGCATTCTGCAAGTTTTCCGTCAAAATTTGCATGTGCGAGTAGAGATGCGACGCTCGGCGAACGGAGAAGAGATTACCAAAGTTGTCGGCTGATTTGACGTCGATTTCTGTCGATTTCGGTTGTTTGCGAGGGCAATAATTATTTTATTTTTATCAATTAGCATCGATTAGCATATTCCTATTCAATCATAATCTCGTCGGGTCCAATTACAGCCAGAACGCGGTCCGCTTGAGCAAGATTTGAGATTTGAGAAACGGTATTTGTGTGCGCTTTTTGTTTTGTATAAATAGACCGACTGTACCTTTGGCGCACATTTGGCGATAATTGCGGCACTAGACATTGGTGTGGCTCCTAAAGTGTGCAGGCGGCGATTATTTGATTTGTTCTTGGCTTTTTCCTTCAAACCGCGAATTCTCAAAAGTATGTAGTCAGGAGTTTGATGCGCTTGCATCGCATCCACAAAAATATGCCATAGACGAGGTCA
>JAJFKC010000048.1 GCA_021773435.1 Porticoccaceae bacterium | reverse complement strand
ATTTCTTTGTAGCGCTTGCCCGTTTTATATAACCGAATGGCTTGCTTGCGTTTTTCTTCCTGTACATCTTGTGATAATTTTCGTGCGTCTATTTTCATCCGGTCATTATATCATCTCTGTTTATAGGCCGGGTTAATAGTTGATCGTAAATATTTAATGGTTAATTGAATTTAATTAACCAGAATTACTGTCAGCTTGTTATGCGCACTCTCGCTAGAGGCCTGGAAGGCCCGAAGTAGTAGAGTGCTCAAAATGAAGGGCCTCCCCCGGATTCACCACTTTAAAGGCGGCATGTGCAGCCTGTGCTGATTCGGCAAACCCTGACAGTATAAGTTTTAGCTTATGGGGATAACCGGCAATATCGCCCACCGCAAATATACCTTCGACATCCGTGGCAGCTGTGGTCGGCTCGACATTGATCAGGCCATTGTGAACGTCCAGCCCCCAGTCATTTATCGGCCCCAGTTTATTCACCAGACCGAAGAAGGATAATAGATGGTCAGCTTCGATACGCCGTTGATCCCCATCAAGGGTTTTAACGTCCACTGCGGTGAGCTGGCCGCTATCGCCCTCAATGCCTGCCAACTGATAAGGAATAACCAGCTCGATCTTCCCTGCGTTGGCCAATGCTTTCATTTGCTCGACAGTGTCGGGTGCGGCGCGAAACCGGTCGCGGCGGTGTACTACATAAATTTCTGACGCGATGTCGGCCAGTGCGATGGCCCAATCAACGGCTGAGTCGCCGCCTCCGGCGATAACAATACGTTGGTCTCTAAATAACTCTTGCTGATGCACTAGATAATGCACCGACTTGCCTTCGTATTGTTCGATATCGGCAATCGGTGGTTTATTCGGCCCGAAGGCACCGGCACCCGCGGCAATAATTACCGCCCGGGCTTTGATTAGGGTGTTGGAAGATGTCTTGAGCTGCCAGTAATCATCGACCTTTTCCAGCTCGACGACTTGCTGATTGAAATGATAAACCGGTTTGAATGAGGCGACCTGTTTTTCAAGCTGGTCAATCAGTTGGGCGGCGGTAATTTTGGGTACGGCCGGAATATCGTAAATGGGTTTTTCTGGATACAGGGCCACACACTGGCCGCCGATTGCCGGCAAAATATCAATCACATGGGTAGACATTTTCAACATGCCACATTCAAAGACGCTGAACAGGCCCACTGGCCCCGCGCCGATAATGGCGACGTCAGTCGTATGTGTTTCCTGCGCAGTCAAACTGCTCTCCTTACTAAAGATGTTGATGTCAGATTGACTGCGTGGTTATTCAAAAACAATGGTTTTATTGCCGTGAATCAGGACGCGATCCTCCAGGTGATAGCGTAGCCCGCGGGCCAGCACCAGTTTTTCTACGTCTTTTCCAATACGCACCATGTCTTCGACACTGTCGTGGTGATTAATACGGGCGACATCCTGATCAATAATGGGTCCAGCGTCCAGCTCGTCGGTGACATAGTGGCAGGTCGCACCAATTAACTTCACACCCCGCTCAGCGGCTTGATGGTAAGGTTTTGCCCCAGCGAAGGCCGGTAAAAAACTATGGTGAATATTAATAATTCGGCCAGCGTAGCGGGTGCAAATATCCGGCGGTAGAATCTGCATATAGCGCGCCAGGACGATAACGTCAGGCGCAATCTCTTCGAGCAATTCACCCAGCGCACTAAAGTGTGCATCTTTCTGGTCGGCAGGCAGATGATAATAGGGCAGCTTGTGCCACTCTACATAACTGCGCAGCGCATCATGATTTGAGATGACTGCTGGAATATCATAATCCAGCTCGCCGCTGCGCCAGCGGTAGAGTAAGTCTGACAGACAATGGGCCTGCTTGCTGGCTAGTAGCACTACCCGGGTTGGCGTGCTGGTGTCCCTGATTTGCCATTGCATAGCAAAAGATTCGGCCAGAGGCGCAAAGCGAGTGCGTAGCTCATCGACATCGTAAGGTAGAGAACCTGCATCGATGACCTGGCGGGTAAAAAACCAACGGGAGTCGGGGTCAAGATAGTGATTAGCCTCGGTTATCAAGCCGCCCTGTTCGGCTAGAAAAGAACTGACCGCAGCAACGATGCCGACTTTGTCAGGGCAACTAATAATCAGACGGTAACTATGGCTAGACATTTTCTGAGGCTCAAAAAACGCGGTATTGTAACTGGCTTGCAGTCAATAAATATAGACTGCTGCATATATCAAGAAATATGCTGAGAGATGGCCAGAGATATTCCTGATCTGTATCAATTACAAGATAGGTATGGCGCGTAAGAATAAGCTTCTAGTAAAGAGAGGCCAAAATGATGATTAAAGAAGTTTACGGCAATATATTGTGGAGTACCTCAGACGCTATTGTTCAGGGCATCGCGCTGAATGAGGAATTTTCCGAAGGCTTAGCTTTGTCGATAAAAGAAGAATGGCCAGCTATAGAAGCAGATTTCAAGGCGAGTTGTTGTAACGGTCAGTTAAAAGAAGGCGATGTTTGGGAGTGGCCGAATACCAGTGGTGTAGACGTATTAAATTTAGTCACCCATAAACATGCCAGTAAAGCCAGGCTCGATGACCTGGACGCCTGCCTCGGTAAGTTGGCTGATCTGGTTTCTCAAAGAGGCCTTAAAAGTTTAGCTATACCCAAAGTGGGCACAGATACTGGTGACCTGGACTGGCGCGATGTGAAGCCGCTTATAGAGAAGCGCCTTGGTAGTCTGGATATCCCCGTTTATCTCTATAGTATTTTCCAAAAGAATATTGCGGCCGTTGAAGAGTGAGTGCAGGTGCCAGATGAGACTCGGTTTTCATCAGCCCAAATACACACCCTTCCTGTCGTCCGTTTGACCAAATGCTCGGCGGTAAAGCATTGCGGTAGTATTGTTTTTGTGGCTTTCTTGCCCTTTCTAAATGGGATGAGTGATACTTGCCATGAGATTTCGCAACTGGCGATCCGTTATTGCTGTGATGAATGCGGTGTTCATCAGTATTGGATTAATGTACGCAGCTGGGCCAGCTGCTGGTCAAGTCTATAAGTGGATTGATGAAGATGGTCGGGTACGGTTTAGTGACAAGGCTCCCGATAAGGCTCCCGATAAAGAGCAGGCAATTCAGGCCGAAACGATAACAATCAAGCCGATTGCCAATAGCATTGAGAGCCCCACTGTATCGGTATCGGATTTCCTCCAAAATGCTGAGCTGACCCGGGAACAGGCACGCAAGAAAAAAGCCAGTCGCGACCGACCGGTAGTTATGTATAGTACGGCTTGGTGTGGTGTCTGTAAGCGAGCCAGGCAATATTTTGTGGCCAACAATATTCCCTTTAGCGAATATGATATTGAAAAAACAGAACGTGGTCGCAAAGATTACGCACGCTTAAACGGCACGGGGATACCGATCATTTTGGTCGGAAAAAAACGCATGAACGGCTTTAGTCCGGGCCGATTTAAGCGTATGTATCCGCATTAACTGAGGGGGTATGAACTGACGGGTATGAACAGGGGGCACGGGCTCAGCTAGACACTCCGCCTCGCTAATAATCGGGGTCAATAATTTAATCATTAAAAGTTTAGTCATTAAAAACCAACGAATTCAGTAAATTGTTCGACCGGTTCCCGCCCTGGGTTGACCTTGTTGGCAGCGTGATTTTCGTCGAGATAACCCAGTGAAATACCATTGTAGATGTAGTAGTCTTCGGGGATATCGAGCACTTCTCGAATGGCGGGTTGCACATCCTGCCAAAATCCCTGGGCACAGGAATGCAGGCCATACTCCCGGGCGATTAACATAACGTTACCCATTAGAATGCCCATATCCCCCAATTGGCCGGGCATTAGTGAGCGGTGCATGGAGAATATCAAGCCCACCGGAGCGCCGAAAAAATAGAAGTTCTGCATCAATTGTTTTTCTCTAGCTGCTTTATCTTTACGGTCAATATCCAGTGCTGAATACAAGGCCATCCCACAGGCGAAACGTCTTGATTTGTAGGGATTAATAAAATTTCGGGGTGACGACTGGTATTCGGATTGCACGTTGCCCATGGGGTGCTCCGCTGCGTAAGCCAGGGCTTTTTCGATCAAGCGCTCGCGTGCCTCGCCGGCCACTGCATGGATATGACAAGGCTGCATATTGCTGCCAGAGGGAGCCAGCCGTGCGTGATCAAGGATTTTGTAAACGATATCCTTGCTAACCGGCGTGTCAAGAAAAGCCCGTGCTGAAATACGGCTAGATACTGCTTCGAGTAGTTCCATAACTTGCCTTGCTAGTTTGTTAAGCCTTTGGCGTGCTGGCTGGATGGATTGGCCTGGGAGTTCTAGCTCTTGGCGGAGATGGTCTCAACACCTTTGCGGCTCGAGACAAGCAATGTGTCGGCGGGACGATTTGCAAAAATGCCATTGCACACCACCCCGGTGATATTGTTCAGGGTCTGTTCCAGAGTGCTGGCGGATACCATTGGATAAAGTCTGTGCACGTCCAAAATAATATTACCGTTATCAGTGATAACGTTTTCCCGATATACCGGTTCACCACCTAGCTTAATAATTGCCAGTGAGACATGACTTCTGGCCATGGGCACGACTTCGATGGGCAGAGCAAATTTACCCAGATGTTTGACCTGTTTGCTTTGATCGACAATGCAGACAAATTCTTTAGCCACCGCCGCGACAATTTTTTCTCGGGTTAAGGCACCGCCTCCGCCCTTAATAAGTTCCAGATGCGGATTTACCTCATCGGCGCCGTCGACATACAGCTGAACTTCATCGACACCGTTCAAATCCAGCACCGGAATACCATGGGTCCGTAGGCGCTGAGCCGATTGCTCGGAGCTGGCCACGGTGCCAGCTATACGGCCTTTGTGCTCCGCGAGCAGGTCAATAAAATAATTGCAGGTGGAGCCGGTGCCCACGCCCAGATAGCTGTCGAAGTCCAGGTGTTTTAATGTGTATTCAACTGCCGCTTCGGCAACTGCCTGCTTTTGTTTTTCTAGCGTCATGATAAACCTCGAATGAAGCGAACATTATACGGTAGCTTCCAGCCCGCCTAAGGAAATTATCTTGGTAAACCTCCGGGCTTTAGCTGGTGTTATCGAGGCGCAATCACTACCATGGCGGTTTTTCAATTAGCAGGGATTGACCCCAAACAATGCCCAAGTCTTATGTGAAGCGCATCCTCGATGCGCGCATTTATGATCTTGCCGTAGAGACGCCTATTGACGAGGCGCCCCTGCTCTCTGCACGTCTGAATAACCACATTCTGTTGAAGCGTGAAGACTTACAACCGGTGTTTTCATTCAAGTTGCGCGGTGCTTACAACAAGATGCTGCAATTGACCGATGCTGAACGCGCCCGTGGCGTAGTAGCGGCATCGGCGGGAAATCATGCTCAGGGCCTTGCGCTAGCGGCTAAAAAAATGGCGGTCAAGGCGACCATCGTTATGCCGCGCACCACCCCGCAAATAAAAATCGATGCTGTGCGTGCTCATGGTGCCCGCGTTGTACTGAATGGTGATACCTATGATGCAGCTTCTGATCATGCGCAAAAACTAGTCGAAGAAAAACAATTTATTTATATACACCCCTTTGACGACCCCGATGTTATCGCTGGCCAGGGCACTATTGCTGTAGAGATATTGCGTCAATACCCCGGCAAGCTGGATGCCATTTTTGTGCCCGTTGGCGGTGGTGGACTGTGCGCAGGTATCGCTGCATATGTGAAATATGTTCGCCCGGATATAAAAATTATTGCTGTGGAATCCGACGATGCCGCATGTTTAGCGGCCGCCATGAAAAAGGGCCGCCGAGTGCGCTTGAAAGAAGTGGGTTTATTTGCCGATGGCACCGCTGTCGCCCAAATCGGCAAAGAAACATTTCGCATTTTGCGCGATACAGTTGATGAAGTGATCACAGTCAATACGGATGAAATTTGCGCGGCTATCAAAGATATTTTTGATGACACCCGGTCCATTTGCGAGCCTGCTGGTGCTTTAGGTATTGCTGGAATAAAGAAATATGTCGAGCAACACGGTTGTACCGGAGATTCTCTGCTGGCTATCGATAGCGGCGCCAATATTAATTTTGATCGACTGCGTTATATTTCGGAACGCACCGAAATTGGCGAAAAGCGCGAAGCTGTGATTGCGGTCACGATTCCAGAAACGCCCGGTAGCTTCAAGCGGTTTTGCGCGGCGCTAAGTCGGCGCATGATCACCGAGTTTAACTATCGATTTGCCGACCATAGTGATGCCCATATATTTGTCGGTATCCAGGTTCGTTCTGATGAAGATCGACACGCCATGGTCGCTGAATTATCTGAAAGTGGTTATGCAGTAACAGATATGACCGACAACGAAATGGCCAAATTGCATATCAGGCATATGGTAGGCGGCCGCGTCACCGAACTGGACAACGAGATTGTCTATCGTTTTGAATTCCCCGAACGGCCCGGTGCTCTGTCGAACTTTCTTGGTAAGCTTGGGGAGCGCTGGAATATTTCGATGTTTCATTACCGCAATCACGGTTCAGCCTATGGTCGGGTATTGGTCGGCTTGCAGGTGCCATTGGCTGATCGGCGCGACGTGCCACGTTTTTTAGACTCGTTAAGCTATCGTTATAAAGAAGAGACCGATAACGAGGCTTACCAATTTTTTCTAAGCTGAGTACCAGGCTTCTAGAGTCTCTTTAGTTAGTCTGACCCAGTTTTTGCAGATCACCCAGGCTACGAATTTGCACCGCATCGATTCCCGGCCCGCTCAGCGTGTCCGAAATAACAACGGCTTTATCAGTGGACGCGAACTCGTCACGGCGCAATAAAACCGTGGCTGCTGAGGCCAGAATTTTGTCGGGATCTGGCGCATCGGCGATGATAAAGCTGAGCACATTCCGGTTTAGCACCAACTGCCGGTGAGTTTTTTCATCAAAGGTAAACGCGCAAATAATAGGTGTTTGCGGGTGACAGTTGGTAACGTAGTTGGCCATTCGGCCTGTTGTGGTGGGCACAATAATAGCTCTTGCACCAATCGATTCGGCCAGTTTCACTGCTGCGGAGGCAATTTCCTGTTTATCGGAATCCATCATCAAGTTTTCGGTAAACAGCAGGCCGCGACTTTTTTCAGTAGAGCGGGCTATCTTGTCGAGCGTTTCAACGCATCGAACTGGATATTTACCGATAGTGGTTTCGCCGGATAGCATAATAGCGTCGGCTTCTTCATAGACGGCATTGGCGACATCGGTTACTTCCGCGCGGGTTGGCATCGGGTTTTCGATCATCGATTCGAGCATATGGGTGGCGACGATAACGCGGCGGCCGTGAATGGCACATTGTCGAACGATGCGTCTTTGTACGCGGGGTAACACTTCTATTGGAATCTCGACACCGAGGTCGCCTCTGGCGACCATAATGCCATCGGCCGCCGCAATAATGCGCTCAAGGTTGGTTAAGCCCTCTTGGTCCTCTATTTTTGCGATTATTTTAATACAATCATTATTTTCGCCCAATATATGCCTAAGTTCGTCTATATCTTGTTTATTTCGCACAAATGATAATGCAATAAAATCGACGCCGCTGCGTTGAGCCAATGCTATGTCTATTTTATCTTTTTCAGTAATTGCCGGCAGATTGACGCGTATTCCAGGCAAATTAACGTGTTTCTTGCTTTTTAACACGCCACCATCGACTACTTTGCACTTGATCACCGGGTGATGCTTCTCCAGCACTTCGAGGTTGATCAGGCCGTTATCAACGGTGATTTTATCGCCAATGGCAACATCATTGATGAGATCGTCATAATTTATCTGTATCGAGCTGGCTTCCACATCGGCGCTGCCCCGCGCCACCACTGAAACCACATCGCCGGTACTCAAGTTGAGATCTTCCTTTCGGTCACCGGTGCGTATCTCCGGGCCCTGGGTATCGACCAATACTGCAATGGGGTGACTGCGGCTTTGGTTCAGTGTTTTGATCCGCTCAATTACCTCAATATGAAACTCGTGATCGCCGTGGGACATGTTCAACCGGGCGATATTCATTCCGGCATCAGCCATTTGGGTGAGCATTGCTATCGAGCTGGTCGCCGGGCCAATGGTGCAGATAATCTTGGTTTTTCTCATGTTAAACCTGTCCCTTGTCGAACGATTATTTAGTGATAGCTATTTAGTCGTGATCAGTTCTTTTTCGGTCGCGATAACGTCCAGTGGTATATCCCAGGATGAGTGCTTTATTACATCCACTTCCTGGCAACTGTGCGCCAGCCCAACTAACAGAGGTTTGTTTGTGCGGGGCAGGCTCGCAAGTGTGCGGTCATAGTAACCGCCGCCCATACCTAAGCGAGTGCCGTTGCGGTCGAACGCAACGAGGGGTAAGAAAATAATATCCAGGCTCGAGAGTTTGGCGATGCCACGGATAGATAGTTTTGGCTCGAGTATGCCAAATTGATTAGGTATTAGTTTGTCGGTGGGGACATAGCGGACAAAGTAGAGCTGGCTTTTTCGTTGCGGTTGAATGGCGGGCAAGTAGCAAATTTTGCCGGCATTGCAGCATTGTTGCACGATTAAGCTGGGATCGATCTCGCCATCGTTAGATAAATAAGCGGCAAATCTTTTGCCGTAGCGATAGGTTTTGAGTCCCAGTAGCACTCTAGGCAATGCGAGCCTGGCATCCTGTTGTTGTCGAGGCGTCAGCTCACGTCTTTTGTTGCGCATAGTTTCGCGCAACTGCCGGTGCGGATTTATTGGCGGCTTTGTTGGCAGATATGTCGGCGTAGTTTTGGAGGGCATTGTAAGACGTGTGGATATGCTTACTAAAAAGGTTTTTTATAGTTAGGCAGATCAAATCGATCTTTATCTATAAGGTTTATCAGACTTCCTGCGTGACGTGTTACCAGTAAAAACGTAACTGTTGTAGAGGTAAGTCCCCGGAAGTGCCGCCGTCAACATGGCCTTGAACCGAAACGTTCAAGGTGGGCATCTCTGTGATGCATCAGGCTTTCCGTCTTGCGGACATGCACAACAGCACCAATAGAAATTCCCAGGGTAGTATTATCGGTCAAGGACTTTTTGACTAGCCTGCACTCCAGGTGGCCCCATTATAAACCAGGGACGTAGAGGAGTGGCGTATAAGTCTTGTTTAGTGAATTTGCGTATAAATTGTTGTGGGTTACTTCAATTTTTGTAGGGCTTTGACTAATTTGCGATCGATACGCGACAGAGCTTTTTTATTTGTGTCGACAGCCGATGCGCCAGCTTCTGCTTTAGTCAGGTCGTATGAAAGGTTTAGGGCTACCATTACCGCGATGCGTTCAAGACCAATGACGCTACCGGACTTACGTGCTTCGCGCATGCGTTCGTCTAATAGTTGGGCAGAATTTTGCAAGGCAGCTTTTTCATCAGGCGGGCATTGAACCTGATATTCTTTGTCGAGAATGCGAACCTGGACGGTTTGGGGCGTAGTCAAGAGGCTTAGCCTTCTGTGTTCAGCGCTTTGAGACGAGTAATCATACTCTCAACTCGGCTACGGGCCTGTTCATTTTTTTCCAGCAAGAGACTACGTTCTTTCACCAGTCCTGATTCTCTATCGCGTAAGGAAGTGTTCTCCTGCTGCAACTGGTCAGCTAACTGAACGAGTTCGTCGATTTTTTGTTCGAGGTTGTCCATCGAGTCAGAAGTCATGGTAATCGCTTGTCTGGCTGTATATTTGAATACACGTTAATAGGCGGTACTATATTGTGCTTGCTTGAGTTGGTCAATATTCTTAATCTCGTTTCGAGAAATACGACCATATTTATATGTATCGCATAGCTTTTTGCCACTGGGTAGGTATCTGGGCTAATTGTTGCTATTTCCTCGCCAAAAGCTGGATGTTTTGGCGTTATTCCGTGGAGTGAAGAGTGTCGTTAGATTTTGATGAATGTTGTCATGAGCTACTGGTTCACAGCCTGGACATCACGCCTTCCGGTTTGCAGGGTGGTTTATGTGGGCGGCTCAGTGGTGGTCAAGGCCTTGAAGAACAGGCCTTGATGGCTTTTTTTGCGGAATTGTCGCAAATTTCGCCATCGCGTCTGGCCCCGGTAAAAACGCTGTTGCAAAACATATATAAAGATACACTGGCGCAAGTTGATGCTGATCAGGGCCTGGTCGAGCTATTACTGCCCGATGACGACCAGCCAATGGCGGAGCGAATTGAGGCCCTGTCGCAATGGTGTCAGAGCTATTTATCGGGTCTCGGGCAATCCGGGTTGTCGGGTGAAACAAAACTGGCAACGGATGTCTCAGAAGCCATGCGCGATTTAGCGGCAATCGCGTTGGTCGACCCTGACAGTGAACAGGAAGACGATGACGAGACCAGTTATACCGAACTGGTCGAATTTGTCCGGGTTGCATCAACCCTGATTCATGTTGAGTTGGCGCATATGATGTCAGCATCCGTCGAGACCAGACATTAGAGATCACGCATTATCTAAGTAATAAGCAGACAGTAAGCAGGCAATAGAGACAAGACAATGATTAGCAGCAAAGAATTTGCCAACCGGCGCCGTGATTTAATGGCGATGATGGAAAAAGAGAGCATCGCCGTCATAACCGCCGCCCCGGAACAGGTGCGCAGCCGCGACACCTATTTCCCTTACCGTCAGGATAGCGATTTCCATTATTTATCGGGCTTTCCAGAGCCGGAAGCTGTGCTTGTGTTAATCCCGGGTCGGGCACAGGGACAATTTATTATGTTTTGTCGGGACCGGGATCGCACCCGAGAAATTTGGGATGGCTACCGTGCCGGACCGGATGGAGCCTGTGCCGATTACGGTGCAGATGATGCATTCCCCATCGCCGATATTGATGATATTTTACCTGGGTTGTTAGAGGGCAGAGCGCGGGTTTATTACGCGGTGGGTAAAGATCCCGATTTTGACCAGCACCTGATGGGTTGGGTTAATGACATACGAGCCCGGGCTCGGACTGGTGCCGTGCCACCTGGCGAGTTTATTGACCTTGACCATCTGTTGCATGAAATGCGGCTGTTTAAAAAACCGGCCGAAGTTAAGCTGATGCGTAAAGCGGGCAAAATTTCAGCCGGTGCCCACTGTCGGGCCATGAAGGCAGCTAGCCCTGGAATGACGGAATACCAGTTGCAGGCTGAAATCGAACACGAGTTCTCGAATGCTGGTTCCAGTTTTCCTGCATATTCGTCCATCGTTGGCGGCGGGGACAACGCCTGCATTTTGCATTATGTGGTCAACGATGCCGTGCTTAATGACGGTGATCTGGTGCTGATCGATGCAGGCTGCGAGTATCAGCATTATGCGGCCGACATCACTCGTACCTTTCCGGTCAACGGCGTTTTTACTCCGGAGCAAAAAGCTATCTATGAACTGGTGCTAAAGGCCCAGGTCGCTGCTATAGACGCGCTTCAGGTCGGCAAGCACTGGGATGAACCCCACCAGATTACAGTTAAAATCATCACCGCCGGTCTGGTCAAACTAGGTCTGCTAAAGGGTAAGGTTTCTGAGCTGATTAAAAAAGGTGCATACACCGATTTTTATATGCACCGAGCCGGACATTGGCTGGGCATGGACGTGCATGATGTCGGTGATTACAAAGTCGAAAACCAGTGGCGAATGCTCGAACCGGGCATGGTGATGACTGTGGAGCCCGGCATTTACATCTCGCCCGACAACACCAAAGTAGCTAAAAAATGGCGCGGTATAGGCATACGCATCGAAGATGATGTCCTAATAACCCGCAAAGGCATTGAGGTATTAACGGCTGGCGTGCCGAAAACGGTGGCTGATATAGAGGCGCTGATGGCTCGCAGCTGAAGCCTGGCCATTGGCGTTAACCGGCCTTTTTTGCTGTCGATGTAAAATGATATGACCACCAAAGTCGCACCAAAAGCCCCACCAAAAACGTTACCTGAAAACGTGGACATCGCGATTATTGGTACCGGGCTAACGGGTTTGTGCCTGGCGTTATTCCTGGCTCAAAAACAACCGTCATGGCAGATTCTGATAATTGAATCTGATGATTCAGGATCTACGTCAAAAGCTGACAGGTTAGAGACAGGTTTTAGCCAACGCCAAATCGCGCTGGCAGAAAGCAGCCGACGACTTTTTCTGGATGCTGGCATGTGGCCCGCTGTTGAGGCACAGGCGGCGGCGATTACCGCAATCCATGTATCTGATCGGGGCCATCCCGGCCATAGCCAGTTAATTGCCAGGGAGCAAGGTCTCGATACCTTTGGGCATGTGATCGATGCAGGAGTGCTGGCGGGGTTGCTGGACAACTCGCTGGATAACCTTGCGAATGTTCAACGTTGTCCAGGCCCTGGCGGTGCGGCTTCATCAATCGTGTTAAAACCCAGGGCCGAGGGTATGGTCGTGCAGCTCGGGGATTCATCGATTCCAGCTCATCTGGTTTTATTAGCTAATGGCACGAAGCCCGTGCAGGCGCAAAGCCTTGGGATACAGTTCAAATACAAAGAATACGGTTACGATGCCCTCACTGCCGAGTTAACGCTCAAAGATTCGCATCGGGGTATTGCCTACGAGCGCTTTACCCGAGAGGGGCCAATTGCGCTGTTACCCTTGCCTGACAGGGATGGATTTGTGCGGGCAGCGTTAGTCTGGACCATGGCTCACGAGCGGGGTGAGCGATTGTTGGCAGCCCATGAAAATAGCTTTATCGATGAGTTGCAGAATCGCTTTGGCGATCGCGCGGGTGAAATAACCGGTGTCGCGCATCGACATTTGACGCCTCTTTCAAGAACGTTGGCCGGAGAACAGGTGCGCAGTCATCTGGCTCTGATGGGCACAGCAGCACATAGTTTGCACCCGGTCGCGGGGCAGGGTTTTAATCTGACCTTGAGGGATATTGCGGGTTTGTGTGAGGTTTTAGCCAGGGCTGACGCACGGGGTAAAAAACCGGGTGAGCTTGCTATTTTGCAGTTGTATGAAAAAAATCGACTAGCAGATCAACGGCAAGTGGTGGCTTTTAGCGACGCTTTGCCGCAACTGTTTGCGAGTACTAATCCCTTATTGTCACTGGCTAGAAACCTGGGCTTGCTGGGTATTGAAGTGGCACCGGGTCTGGGCGCAGCGGTAGCTCGTTTTGGCGCAGGATTAACATCTCGCGAGCTCCAGGTCAGTGACTGATCATCATTACGATGTCGTGATCGGCGGTGCCGGGATTGTTGGCGCCGCGATGGCGTTAACTCTGGCCAGGCTAGATATTGAAGAGCCGCTTAACATCGCACTTGTCGAGCCGAAGCCGACTGGGCTAAAGTCAGCTGAATCAGAACCAGATAACCTGACAGCGAGCGACACCGACTTTGATTCCCGTGTTGTCGCAATCAACGAAACATCTCGGCAGTTACTGGTCGATTTACAGCTTTGGGATCAGACCATCGCTAGCCGAGCTTGCCCCTATACGCGCATGCAAGTGCGAGACAGCGAGGGCACCGGCTATATTGAGTTTGATAGCGCTGAGATTCAGCAAGATAACCTCGGTCATATTGTTGAAAACTCGCTGGTTTTGAATACGCTTGGCAACGCGATTTATCAGCAAACTAATATTGAATCGCTCTGCCCGGACCAAATTAGTTCTTTGGTCAGCGCGAATACTGATCACAACGACAGTCTTCTTCTCCAGCTGGATAATAGTCAAATTTCAACATCGTTATTGGTGGCGGCCGATGGCACCCAGTCAAAGCTCCGAGATATTTGTGGCTTCAAAGTTCGCCAGTGGGATTACGGCCATCGGGCAATTGTTGCAACCTTGCGCGGTGAAACTAGTCATCAACACACCGCCCTTCAGTGGTTTACCCAGGATGGCCCACTGGCCTTCCTGCCCTTGCAAGGTAAGGATGGTACTAGCCATTATGTCTCCATCGTCTGGTCGCAGTCCGAAGATCGCAGCCAGCAATTGATGGCCATGAAGGACGAAGATTTTTGCCGGGATTTAACCCGGATCAGCGAAGCGTTTATGGGTGAACTGACGCTGGTCTCACTACGAAAAAGTTTCCCCTTGCGCCAATGTCATGCCACTGATTACGTACAGTCCCGCGTGGCACTGATTGGTGACGCAGCCCACACCATCCACCCCCTGGCTGGTCAGGGGGTGAACCTTGGTTTAAGTGATGTCGGGGTGCTGTGTGAGGAGTTGGAAAAGTGTTTGAACAGCGGTCTGGATATAGGCGCTATTGAAGGTTTGCAGCGTTATCAGCGCCGCCGTAAAGTCGAAAACCTGGCGGTGATGGCGGCAATGGAAGGTTTCAAGCGATTGTTTGAGCGAGATGAATTGCCCATCAGATTGTTGCGCAATTTTGGGATGAATCAGCTCGACGCCCTGACGCCATTAAAAAATAGGCTGATCAAGCAGGCGATGGGCATCAAATAGCAATAAGGCCAATTTTCCCCTGATATTTATCCCTGAAAAGCAAAACCAACCAGAGTTAAAACGATAACTGGGGCGACACAATCCACTTCAAATCTGACTACCATAAAACTGATTCGACGCTTTTAAGCTAGCGGTTTAGAATGCCGACCTTCTGATTTCGATGTTGTCATGTTGTTACGCACCCCCCTGTATTCTGCACACCTGAAGCTGTCCGCCAAATTGGTGGATTTTGGCGGTTGGGAAATGCCGGTGCATTACGGTTCCCAAATCGCTGAACACCACAGCGTGCGAAATCGATGTGGCATGTTTGATGTCAGCCATATGACCATCGTCGATGTGAGGGGGTCCGGCGCGCGTGACTATCTACGTTATTTGCTTGCCAATGATATAGACAAACTTTCGGGTGATCGGCAAGCCCTGTATAGCGTTATGCTCAACCAGACAGGTGGCGTGATTGATGACCTGATGGTTTACGCTCTTGATCAAGGCTTCAGGCTGGTGGTTAACTGTGCGACACGGGCCAAAGACCTGGCCTGGATGGACGCCTGTGCGACGGGCTTTGGTGTGACCATTGCTGAGCGAAGTGATATGGCCATGGTAGCTATACAAGGCCCCGAAGCCATTGCTAAAGTTGCGGCGGTTATCGCTGCCAGAAACTCCGGGGAAGACAGCAGCCTGGTCGCGAGTCTACCTCGTTTTGGGGGCGTGATAATCGAGACACGGCACTATGCCCGTACCGGTTATACCGGCGAGGATGGTCTCGAAGTAATGTTGCCTGCCGACGAGGTAGAGGCGTTTTGGTGGCAGCTTCACGAGGCCGGTATCGCTCCAGTTGGGCTGGGCGCCAGGGACACCTTGCGTCTTGAGGCGGGCTTAAATCTCTATGGTCATGAACTTGATGAACAAACGTCGCCCCTTGAGGCGAATTTGGCGTGGACCATCGCCTGGCAGCCAGAAGCCAGACAGTTTACTGGCCGAGCAGCGCTCAGCCTTGAACGCGACAGGGGAGTGGCGAATAAACTGGTCGGCGTGGTAATGACTGAACGAGGCGTGCTGAGGGCAAAGCAGAATCTTTATTGCGATGGCATTGATGCGCCGGGCTTGCTAACTAGCGGTAGCTTTTCGCCGACGCTGGGGTATTCTATCGGCCTTGCTCGAGTGCCTGTTGAGGCTGGGAGCAGTGGCGAAGTTGAAATTCGTGGTAAACGAAAGCCCGTCCGACTGCTCGCCCCCGGTTTTGTGCGCAATGGGAAAATTTGTATTTAGTCAAAAGCTTACCTTAAGTCGAATTTTTTCATTTATTGAAAACAAGATTGGTAAAATCAGTCATTCAAAATATTAATAGCGGAGACAACAACCATGGTCGAAACTCCCACTGACCTAAAATACGCCGAGACCCACGAATGGCTCCGCCAGGATGGCGATGGTGTAATTGCGATAGGGATTACCGACTACGCTCAGGATGCCCTGGGTGATGTGGTTTATGTGGAATTGCCAGAAGTCGGTGATCAGTTGTCCGCCCAGGACGAAGCTGGGGCGGTGGAGTCGGTCAAGGCGGCGTCAGATATCTTTGCGCCGGTATCGGGTGAGGTGATCGCCATTAACGAGGTATTGGAAGACGCACCTGAAACCATCAACGAATCGCCTTACGGTGACGGCTGGTTTTTTAAACTGCAAATGTCTGACCCGGCTGAGATGGAAAGTTTGTTAAACGCCGAGCAATATATCACCTCCACAGAGGAAGAAGACTAGCCGGGGCCTGCTTGTGAAAGGGCCCCATTAATTCTGTATACACATTGTAATTAAATACTTGTTGTTCCTAAGTAAAAACAAACGCAAGGCCACTTTTAGCCACCCGTTTTCAAATTTCAGTTTTTAGTCGATAGCCCTATGTGCCTCGTTACCCTGGCTTTCCAGAGCCACCCAAAATATCCGCTAATTGTCGTTGCTAACCGCGATGAGTTATATGATCGTGCGGCGACGAAAGCCGAGTTTTGGTCTGATCATCCCGACCTGCTGGCCGGTCGAGACCTGGAGGCAGGTGGCACCTGGTTTGGTGTGAATCGCGCTGGGCGTTGGGCGACAGTAACTAACTTCCGCGGCGGTAACCCAGCGGACGATCTTTCAAGAGGCGAGTTGCCGACTAACTATTTGCATAACAATGCGCCAGCGCTAAGTGACTATGTTGATGAGGTCCGGGCCAGGGCTGACCGGTACAGCGGCTTTAATCTGCTCGCTGGCACTGGCCATAAGCTAGCCTATTACAACAATATTAATGATGAATCAGCCATGCTTAAGCCCGGCGTCTACACCTTGAGTAATGATCTGCTTAATACCCCCTGGCCGAAAGCCGAGTTGGCCAGGGAAAGGCTGGAAAGCGCGGTTGGTGCAAAAATCCTGCGTAGTGAAGATCTGGTTGAAGTGCTGGCGTCCCGGGAATGTTTTCCGGACGGGCGTCTGCCAGATACCGGGGTTGGTCTTGAAATGGAGCGTACCTTATCGCCACCTTTTATTGTTTCTCACACCTATGGAACCCGCTGCACGACGGTGTTGTTGATGGATAATGAGGGCAATGTGGAGTTTGCCGAGCAGACGTTCCTGCGCGGTAAGGTGGCAGGCGATTTGCGTCAATATAGATTTAGTACTCGGGGCTGAGGTTTTTGTGAGCAGTGCTAAGGTCAAGAATTCGATTGCCGAGCCTGGGCACCTGCGGGGTGAAGTAGCTGGCTCAATTCTGGTCTTTCCAGCGCACTCTCCAGGTAGTCACGAACAGCAAAGGTATCGTCAAGATCACAGGCGTGATCAACGATTGAGTTTAGTTCGGTCAGTTTAAGCTGGCGAATAACTGCTTTCACCTTCAATAAATTGGCAGAACTCATGGACAGGGTTTTATAGCCCATACCCACCAACAACGCGGCTCCGATGGGATCGCCCGCCAGTTCACCGCAAACACTGACTGGACAACCTGCTGTTTTGGCGTCATCGGCGATCATTCGTAGGGCTTTAAGCAAGCTGGGGTGAAAGGTGTGATACAGCTCAGCCACCTGGGAGTTATTGCGATCTACCGCCAATAAATACTGGGTCAGGTCGTTGGTGCCCACCGACAGATAGTCGACCCGTCGAGCGAATTCGCGAATCTGATAAACGGCCGCTGGCACCTCAACCATGGCGCCGATTGCGGGGAATTTAAATTGATAACCTTCTTCCAGGGTCAGCTCGTTGTAGACACGCCGGGTCAGGACCATGGCGCTATCCAGCTCCATGGTGTTTGAAATCATCGGTAATAAAATACTTAAATTATTCAGGCCAACGCTGGCGCGCATCATGGCTCGTAACTGAACAAGAAATATCTCCGGGTGGTCGAGGGTTACGCGAATACCCCGCCAACCCAGAAAGGGGTTTTCCTCCTTGATAGGGAAGTAAGGCAGGGCTTTGTCACCGCCGATATCCAGTGTGCGCATGGTGACGGGCAGTGGCGCAAACATTTCGAGCTGTTCCCGGTACATTTTGCGCTGCTCTTCTTCCGATGGGAAACGGTCGAGCAGGAAAAAAGGGATTTCGGTACGGTACAGGCCGACGCCCTCGGCGCCCCGGTTCAGGGATAGCATCGTATCAAGGCGCAGGCCGGTGTTGACCCAAAGTGTGATGCGCTGTTTATCGATGGTTTCACAGGGTAGATCTTTGAGGGTCTCCAGTTCTTTGGCCTGGGATTGTTCCTCCTGATAAAGATCTTCATAGATCTGCAACCGTTGCGGGGTCGGTGAGCAGATGATCTGTCCCTGATAACCATCGACGATCAGACTGACACCGTCCAGCTCCGTCCAGGGAATATCGACCGCTCCCATTATAGTGGGGATACCCATGGCCCGGCCAAGAATGGCGACATGGGAGTTGTGTGATCCCTTTACTGAGATCATGGCCCGGATATTTTCAAAGGGCACGTCGGCAAGATGAGGCGCTGCGAGCTCCTCACCGATAAGAATAGTATTTTCGGGATACACCGGTTCTTCGTGCTGAAGTTGTTGCAGATGTCCGAGCACTCGTCGGCCTAGATCCCGTACGTCGGTGGCGCGCTCACTCAAATAAGGGTTATCCATCTGGCTAAAGGTGCGGATATGGGCAATGATCACCTGGCTCCAGGCGCTCTGGGCACACAGGCCACCTTCGATCAAGGTGACCACTTCGCCGCCCAGAGAGGTGTCTTCGAGCATGCTGATATAGACATCGAAGAGGGCTAGCTCTTCGCTATTGAGTTTGTCACTTAAGCCTTCTCGGACACCGCGCAAATCATCTTTGGTGCTTTCCAGTGCGTCGTGAAGTTGTTCTAGCTCATGGGGTATATCACTGGCCAGACGGCGGGGAACAGCATTGAGATCTGCGGAGGTGGATACCAGCAGGACCGTGCCGATACCAATCCCCTGGGCGCTAGGTAGACCGACATAACAGCGTTCATCGCTATTATCATGGACATGCTGAGAGATTGTCCGCCGTAACTCTCCGGTGGCCTCAGCATGGGCGATGACGCCCGCTAGCTGTGCCGACACAGTGACCAGGAAAGCTTCTTCACTCTCGTCAAACTTGCGTCGCTGCTGTTGCTGAACGACCAGCACACCGAGCACATCGCGATGATGAATAATCGGTGCGCCCAGGAAGGATTTAAATTTTTCCTCGCCGGTTTCGGGAAAGTAGGTAAAACGTGGGTGGGCCTCAGCGTCCTCAAGATTCAGAGGCTCGGCCCTGTGGGCAACCAGGCCCACCAGACCTTGTTCGGTGCTCATATAAACTTTGCCAACCGATTCCTGTAACAGGCCGTCGGTAGCGGACAGTACATAACTGTCGCTGTCGGCGTCATACAGGTATACCGAGCAAACACCGGTATTAATCACCGATTTAACACGATTGACAATAATGCCGAGTACAGCGTTAAAATCATCAGCGCTGTTGACGTCCTGGACAATCCTGCGTAGTGCATCAAGCATAAGCATGGATCACTGTTTACGACTGGTGAGCTTGCGCTCAATTTCGCTGTGCACGTGGGCAAGCTCTTTGAGCGCTTTTCGGTAAACATCGCGTTTGAATTCAATAACCTGGCTGATTGGATACCAGTAGTTGACCCATTTCCAGCCGTCGAATTCAGGCTTATCGCCGCGATCGAAGCGAATTGAATTCTGATCCCCCGCCAATTGCAGTAAATACCACTTTTGTTTTTGACCCACGCAAATCGGTGATTTATTACGCCGGATATAGCGTTTAGGCAAACGGTAACGCAACCAGCCCCGGGTCTGACCGAGAATTTCAACATCGGCTGATTCCAGGCCGACTTCCTCGTACAACTCTCGATACATAGCGTCGCTGGGCTTTTCGCCGGAATCGATCCCCCCCTGGGGGAACTGCCAGGCATCCTGGCCGATACGTTTGGCGAGCAATAAACTGCCTTTGCCGTCAGCGAGGATTATGCCGACATTCGGGCGAAAGCCCTCTTTATCAATTACATCCATCGACCTGACCCTTCAATAATTATCATTATTTTACCCTTCATATCCTATCAGGGTGTCGCTCTGTGGCGGAGACCTGGAAGCTTATTGTTCCACAGTTGTTCACCACTCAGCAAACAGTCGTTGAGGGTGCCCGGCAATATCGGTATTCTGCCCGACTTTATGGTGCTGGCAAGGCGAGTTGAAAGTGTCCTTAGCGTTGTTTGATCTCGATAATACCTTGATTGCAGGCGACAGCGATTATGAGTGGGGCAAGTGGTTAGTCCACAAAAATAAAGTGGATGCCGATTATTATCAACGCATGAACGAAAAATTTTATCGGGATTACGAGGCGGGTTCGCTGGATATGCACGCCTATCTCGATTTTGCATTAGAGCCGTTGGCAAATATTGCCCCCGAAGAGTTAAAAAACTTGCACCGGGAATTTATGGCGGAAATCATCGCCCCGCTGTGGCTGCCCGCCGCTGAACAGCTACTTGCAAAACATCGCGATCAGGGTGATTTTCTGATAGTTATCTCCGCCACCAACCGCTTTGTGGTTGAACCGATTTGTCAAAAGCTTAATGTTGATGAGGTAATAGCGACCGAGCCAGAAGTATGTGATGGTCGTTATACTGGCAGAGTGTCGGGCACACCCAGTTATCGGGAAGGTAAGGTAAAACGTATACAGGATTGGCTGAAAGGCAGCGATAAAAACCTCGAAGGCAGCTATTTTTATAGCGACTCAAGCAACGATCTACCACTCCTGGAGTTAGTTGATAATCCCATAGCTGTAAATCCAGACAACAAATTAAGGGCTGAGGCTGGACAACGGGGCTGGCCCATCATCTCTTTGCGAGAAAAAGTCTTTACGTGAGTGGCCTAGCAGCAAAAGCCCTGCTTTGCGAGGGTACAGTGGCAATGACAAAGGAGTCTTTAACCCGTTATGCTGGTGTCTTTCTACCGCCACTGGCCTATTGGTTATTGGCATAGTTATCACTCGAACAATCCCTAACAGACGCAATTAACGAGACGTTTCACAAGCAATGCTCAACTACCCACAAATTGATCCAGTTCTCATCAGCCTTGGCCCGCTGCAAGTGCACTGGTACGGAGTCATGTACCTGCTCGGATTTTTGGCGGCCTTATTGTTAGCCCGTTCACGGAGTCAACGTGCCTGGTCACCACTTCGTAAAGATCAGGTAGAGGACCTCATTGTTTACGCTGCCTTTGGCGTGATCCTCGGTGGTCGCTGTGGCTATGTGCTGTTTTACAATTTCGACAAATGGGTCGCTGACCCGCTATGGCTATTTCGTTTGTGGGAGGGCGGCATGGCATTTCATGGCGGCTTATTAGGCGTCATTATCGCGATGGCGCTATTCGCGCGACGTATCGGCCAGTCATTTTTTGAAATCACAGATTTTGTTGCGCCACTGGTTCCCATAGGCCTCGGTTTTGGCCGGCTAGGCAATTTTATTGGTCAGGAGCTATGGGGGCGGGCCACCGAACTGCCTGTTGGTATGATCTTTCCTCGAGACCCGGAGCAATTAGCCCGCCATCCTTCACAGCTGTATCAGTTTGCCCTTGAGGGCCTCGTACTGTTTTGCGTGCTGTGGTGGTTTTCCAGGAAGCCCCGACCTATAGCGATCGTCAGCGGTTTGTTTCTAGTGCTTTACGGCGTTTTTCGTTTTGCCGTAGAGTTTGTCCGAGAGCCAGACGACCATATCGGTTTTGACTTGTTCGACTGGATGACCAGAGGTCAAATACTGAGTTTGCCGATGATCGGCGCCGGGGTAATGATACTTGCCTGGGGATATTGGTTGTACCGTAAAACCCGCATTATTTCTACACAAGAGTAGTACCAACGTAAAACTGCATCCACATAAATATGCACAATTACAGGCCTTAATATGCAGCAATATCTGGATTTAATGCGACACGTACGAAACTACGGAGCAGAAAAAGGTGATCGCACTGGAACTGGCACGTTGAGTGTCTTTGGTCACCAGATGCGCTTTAATTTAGCCGATGGCTTTCCCCTCGTCACCACCAAAAAAGTTCATCTCAAATCCATTATCTACGAACTGCTGTGGTTTTTATCAGGTGACACTAATACCCAATATCTGCGTGATAACGGCGTATCCATCTGGGATGAATGGGCCACAGAAAGCGGCGACCTCGGCCCGGTCTACGGTTACCAATGGCGATCCTGGCCCCTGCCCGATGGTGGAGCTATCGATCAAATCACCGAAGTCATCGAACAACTTCGTACCCGACCTGACTCCCGCCGCTTAATTGTCTCGGCCTGGAACCCGGCCCAGTTGCCGGACGAAAGCATTCCCCCTCAGGTCAATGTTGAACAGCGCCGCATGGCGCTGGCTCCCTGCCACGCCTTTTTCCAGTTTTACGTCGCCGATGGAAAATTAAGTTGTCAGCTTTATCAACGTAGCGCCGATATTTTCCTCGGCGTGCCCTTCAATATCGCCTCCTACGCCCTGTTAACCTTAATGATTGCTCAGGTCGCCGGCCTTAAGCCCGGTGAATTTATTCACACCCTGGGTGATGCCCACCTCTATTTGAATCATCTCGAACAGGCCGACCGACAGCTAGCGCGACAACCCCACGCCTTGCCGGAGATGAAATTAAATCCGGAAGTCAGCGATATTTTTAGTTTCGACTACGACGATTTTCAGCTGGAAGGCTATGCGCCTCATCCGGGGATTGCAGCGCCCATTGCTGTTTGACTAGGAAGCATTTCAAGCATATGTCGCGACGGGAAAAGTTCATAACCGGTAATCTCGAAGCCGCTGAGATGGTGCAATAATAAACTTAAGCGCTTCCGCAATGGCTGAGAATTTAATCGTAAAGGTATCGAAGCGCGAATCACAAATTCGGGAGAAAAAGTAGCTGGTGTGTCTCCCAGAATTGGTTTCTTAATTTCGCCGCACATTTGAGCGTTAGGCTTCCAAGGAGATCGAGGCATGATTATAAGACTGATTAATTCGATCAAATATACACGACAGATCTACAAAATTAGTAAAGAAATGGGTAGCAACCGAGGTTTTTCATTCACGGATAAGTCTACCGAAAAGGCAATAAATAAAATGAAGAAGCTTTGGTCCCACAATGAGCTTCTAGCACCAATAGTAAAAAAATTTGATGAAACACCGGAATCCTTGGCGGAATATTACTGGGAATTGTCTCTGAACGGAGCTGGCCAGTGGGTTAGCGGTTATTTTGTAGCAGTTGCTGCGCTTTCTTTCCCTTACCCACTTGAATATGCGCTTAAAAATAAAGGTGAATCTAACCGCGAGATCGCATTCAATCTTTTGCAGTACTTTGAGCAGGGCAACCCTTATTTACCAATATCATAGTAAAAGCCTAACAAGCGGTACCGGACACCGCAAAGCTGTCTTCCTCTGTGCTTGCGGAAAAAAGCAGTCACCATTATTCCGCTGGTGGGTTAGGCGTTTATAAATTCACTTAGCCTTATCTCTATACTAGTATGCAATACAAATCACTACACTTGCTTAAGTTTATGATTGCTACCACTATCAGACTCGCCTACGAAGTGGAGAAACCCCTTGAGTAATGGCAGTCACGGTGAATCAATACAACTACAGATGCTATTGATTCACCCGTTCTGAGTTTTGCTGCTAAGCAGCCTCAACAAAACCCTTCCAGGTGCCCATATATTCCACAAAAGCTTCGCCCAGCCCTTCGGCGCGCAGGTGATCCACTGAGACAGGATTACGGACCGGCATAAAATTACTGTCCGCCTCTGTTTGGTTGGGGAAGTCGTGATGCAAAATGGCGGCTCTGCCCAGCAACACAAAATCAATACCGGCATCGAGGCAGTGTTGCGCATTCTGTGGTGTGCGGACTTTTCCGGCCACACCCAGGCGCACCTCACCACGATTCAGCTCGGTGAAGTAGGACATCAAGCTGCGGCCCTGGTGAGCTTCTTCGGCGGGTTCTTTAAAGACATCCCACAGCGACATATCCAGATAGTCGACCTGGGCTTCGGTCATTAAGCGTTGGGCGACTTCTACGGCTTCGGTGAGCACAATGCCAAAGCGTTCTGGGGACAGGCGCACACCAATATTGAAATCTTCCCGGCAGCGCTGGCGAATACCGGCGATGATGTCGAAGAGTAGCCGTGATCGATTTTCCAGGGAGCCGCCGTACTGGTCATCGCGCTGGTTGGTTTCGCTACTGAGAAACTGGCAGATGATATAGCCGTGTGCGCCGTGAATTTCGATACCATCAAAACCGGCTTTTTCGGCACGTTCAGCGGCGGCAATAAAATCTTCGATCAATTGCTTTACTTCGGCGCTTGATAAAGCTCGTGCGTTGGTTTCGCTATCTTCCGAAGGTGCAACCGGGCGCTGTCCGACTAAGTCCTCTGGTGAGCGCATTCCGGCGTGATGGATTTGGACAATGGATAGACTGTCGTGCCGGTTAATATCTTTAGCCAGGCGGCTTAGGCCTTCCAGATGGTCGTCAGAAAAAATACCTAGCTGCCCCGGAAAACCCTGGCCGACCGCTTGCACATGGGCCGCGCAGGTCATGGTTAAACCAAAGCCACCCTGAGCGCGCATGGTCAGCCATTTATGTTCATCATTTGAAAGGCGGCCATCGGGATGGCTTTGCAAGTTGGTCAGTGGGGCAAGGGCAAAGCGGTTTTTGAGGGCGGGGCCGTGGATAAAGCTTAAGGGCTGGAATAAAGACTGCATTTTTTAGAAATCCTGTATGGGCGATTGACCTGAGTAGACCATTAATAAGCTGCGCGGCATAGTAAGCCCTTAGCTTTATTGTGGTCAATTTTTCTGGGCAGTTTAATCGGGCAGTCTGTCGATGCCGCCGTTGATGTCGTGAATACAGCGCGACAGGTATCCTGCCTGGAGTAGCGAATCAGTTTGGATTGCCGGAAAATACCGTTTTCCGCGCCAGCGGTCGAAAAAACAGTTCTGTGAGATGCTTGACTAGTTATCATTGCCAACCAATTCACCAGGCTAGAGAGATAAATGACGGTAATTGCGTTAATAGTAGCGGTAGCAGATAACGGTGTTATCGGTAATAACAACGAGCTGCCCTGGCGAATTTCCGCCGACCTGAAATATTTCAAGCAGTTGACCCTGGGCAAACCTATTATCATGGGTCGTCGCACCTACGAGTCCATAGGTAAACCCCTGCCGGGACGCACCAATATTGTCATGACCCGTGATACGTCCTGGCAAGCCGAGGGCGTTGAGACTGCCGGTGACCTGGCCCAGGCCCTGACGATGGCGGCAAAAATAGCTAACGATTCTGGAGTCGAGGAGGTCATGGTTATCGGCGGTGAAATGATCTATCGCGAAGCGCTGTCCAAAGCCCAACGTCTATACTTGACCCGGGTTCATATTCAGGTTGATGGCGACGCATTTTTCCCAGATTTAAATAGGGATGAATGGCTGGAAACCACTGTTCAGCATATCGAGGCAGAGGAGCAAACTCCCGCCTGCACTTTTGTCCGCATGGACAGAAAATAGTTAAAAACGAGTCAACGAGCAAATGAAAAAGACTGTACAAAAAGACAATGTAATCGCCAGGCATTTATTAATGACAGTCGCTCTGGGTTTCGTGGTTCCGGGGCTCATTCCAGGGCTGGCTCCTGGACTACAGGCAACAGAGCTAGACACTGTAATAAAAGCCGGGGCCGACAAAACCGCTGCGGCTCAGGCCTCGCAACGCCGTATTGACGCTACTGCGCAGCAAAGCGATGCCCTGCTGCGTCAGTTCCAGCTGGTGAACAAGCAAATAGAGGGTTTGCAGGTTTATAACGCCCAGCTCTCGCGGCAAATCGACAACCAGCGCCGGACCATGTCGGAAATTGAACAATCCATTGAAAACGCCGCCTTGATCGAGCGGCAGATCACCCCTTTGTCTTTAAGCATGCTCGATGCGCTTGAGCAATTTATTCGCCTCGATCTGCCTTTCAAGTTAGCTGAGCGCCAGTCCAGCATTGATCAGGTGCGCAAAAATATGGATTCCGCCAGCTTTAGCGCCGCCGAAAAATCCCGCCAGGTGCTGGAGCTTTACGATATTGAAAGTGAATACAGCGCCACTATTGAACAATTCGATGGGCTTCTGGGAATGGATGGGTCACTGGGCACAGATGAACTTCTGGGAATAGCTGGACAGCAGCGCCAGGGGACTTTTTTGCGGATCGGTCGCCTGGCTCTGTTGTTTCAAAGCGGTGACCAGGCGCTGACCAAAGTCTGGGATAAAAACACCGGGCAGTGGCAGGAGGTATCGGCGAACGAATACCGTCGCTCGGTGGCCGATGCCATTCGCATGGCTAAAAAGCAGGCACCTCTGGATATGATGAAGTTGCCCATAGCCGCACCCGAGCCAGCACCAGCACCAGCACCAGCATCAAATAAGAGCGCAGCAAAAATAAATACCAGTGCGGGTGCGAGAGCGGAGGCTGCTTCGTGAGTGCTTTTGTAAAAGACTTGCGCGAAAGTAGCCTGAGCCGGGCCTTGTTAATAGTTTTAGTACTTATTACACCAGTCACAGTGTTGGCAGAGGAGCAGGCTAATCTCACCAAAGCCAAGTCACTCGACGAGTTCCTGCAGTTAATCAAAGCCGCAAAACTGAGTGAGTCGAAAGAACATCGCCAGCGTGAGCAGGCTTTTAAACAGGATAAAAATCGCCAGGCTGAATTACTCAAACAGGCGCAAAAGAAAAAAGCTGAGCAGGAAGTTCGTAGCGCCGAACTTGAAAAAACCTTCGCTGAAAACGAGCGGGCTCTGGAGCTATTAGATGAGCAAATGCAGAATCGTCTGGGCACATTAAAAGAGTTATTTGGCCATATTACGGCGGCGGCAGGCGATACCGTTGCCCGCCTCGATCAATCATTAGTCAGCGCTCAATATCCTGGACGCAGCGAATCCTTAAATGAATTAATCGAAAAAATGAGTGGCAATAGCCGTTTGCCCTCCCTGGAAGATATCGAAAACCTGTCCTACGAGATCAGCCGGGAGATGGTCGAAGCGGGGCGGGTCAGTCGCTTTACCCGAGATGTCCTCGCCGCCGATGGCTCGCAAAGTGAACAAGAGGTGCTGCGAATTGGTTTGTTTAATCTCGTCTCTAACGGCCACTATCTGAGTTACAACCCGGACAGCGGCGTACTGACTGAGCTGCCCCGCCAACCCTGGGGCCTCGCTAAAGGCGCTAGCGCCCTGCAGGCTGCCAATGTCGGTTTTGTCCCCGTGAAAATTGACCCCACTGGCCCGGCTGGCGGTGATTTTCTGGATGCTTTGGCCGACCGACCCGGTTTGATAGAAAAATGGCATCAGGGCGGTTTGGTAGGTTATGTCATCACTGGCATCGGTGCTCTGGCGTTGGTATTAGCCCTGTGGCGAGCTTTTGTTTTACGGAGGGTCTCTGTTCGCGTTCGAGCACAGTTAGGCGCGGAAGTGGCTGATCCAGACCAGTCTCTAGATAAGCCCCTGGACAACCCCCTGGGTCGAGTGCTCAGCGTCGCGGACGCCCATGCGGGGCTCGACCCTGAATCCATGGAGCTGAAACTCCACGAGGCAATATTAAAAGAACGCCCGGCCATTGAGTACGCGCTCAACCTGCTGAAAATTATCGCCATGATTGCGCCTTTAATGGGCTTGCTGGGCACGGTTACCGGCATGATTATCGTATTTCAGCAGATTACGATATTCGGCGCGGGCGACCCCAAACTAATGGCGGGAGGCATTTCTCAGGCTCTGGTCACCACGGTCCTCGGTCTGCTGGTGGCGATTCCGACATTGCTCCTGCACACCTGGGTTAACGGCTATGCGCGCAGTATTTTGCATGTACTGGAAGAGCAAAGCGCTGGCATAGTCGCCTTAAAAGCCGAGGCAAAGCAGCCCCGTGCCAGCTAATTACCGCTCTCTGTCAAAATGCCGATCTTTGTCTAAGTGCGGGTCGTTGTTTAATTACAGACCACAGCCGATTCGAATAATGAACGGGGTCTGATGATGAATACCCTATTCGACATGAGCAATCACTTGATGAAACTGGCCGATATGGGTGGCCCGGTGCTGCTATTTATTGTCGGCCTCATTTTGCTGCTTTGGTTATTGTTAATTGAGCGGCTGATTTACTACCGCACTGCCCTGCGTGTCGATATGGCGCAATGCCTCAGTATTTGGCAGCAACGTAAGGATAGGGGTTCGCGCCGCGCTCGCCACGTTCGTATGGCTCTGCTGGCCGATATCAATGGGCGTATCGGCCGCTTTGTACCGATGATAAAAACCCTGGTAGCTCTGGCCCCCCTATTTGGTTTGCTGGGTACTGTGACCGGCATGGTGGGCGTGTTTGACGCCATGGCCATAGCCGGTGGTGGTAGTGCGCGGGCGATGTCGAGCGGGGTCTCCAGAGCCACGATTCCGACCATGGCGGGGATGGTAGCGGCGCTATCCGGACTTATGGGTATGACGGGTATTGATCGCTTGGGCCGCAGGGCGAAAAACCATCTGGAAAGTAGCCTGCTGATGGATGAGACGAAGCACGATGCGTCGACAATTACTTAACCAGCAGAGTAGTGAAAGTGCGCCGACTCAGGCCACCGACCTGACGCCCATGCTTGATGTGGTGTTTATTCTGCTGATCTTTTTTATCGTCACCGCGTCCTTTGTAAAACTGCCGGGGCCAGAGGTGGAGCGCGCCGAGGCCTTGACTGCGCAGGCCAGAAAGCCAGCCATGCTAGTGGCGATAGACCAGCACGACGTGATCTGGATGGATAAATCCCCACTGGCTGACAACCGGATCAAAATCGAACTCGCCCGCCTACAGGCAGAAAACCCCAGGGGCAGTCTGGTGATCCAGGTGGATAATCGCGCCAGTATTGGCCGCCTGGCTCTGGTATCCGACCTGGCCGGGCAGCTGGGCATCAGCGATATATCGGTATCGACCCTCCATGACTAGCGCCTCTAATTCTGAACTCTTTGTGGTGCGCGCCGCTGGTCGAGAAAGCAGAGGTGGCGCATTTGCCCGTTTTGCCGCCGCATTCATAGGTTCGATTTTAGTCACGGCTGTCTTACTGGTCTTGATGGTGCTAATGGTCGTGGGTAGAGAAGATGTGCCTGACCAAAAGGGCACCTATAAAATTGCTGATATCTGGCAGCCTGAACGCAGTTTGACCGAACGTCTTAGAACACCAAAACCGCCCAGACCGGCAGAACCATTATTAGCCCAGCCGAGTATGCCCCGGCAAAGTTTGCGTTTTGATACACCCAAAGCCGGTATCACCCTCCATGCGGCACCCAGGCCTGCCGTGAATTTAGATATCGGTGTCGGCAGTGGCAATTTCGCCCGCGATACCGACTACATCCCCGTCTATGTGCCCCAGCCGCTGTACCCACGTCGGGCACTGTCAAAGGGCCGCGAAGGTTACGCCATCGTTGAGGTGGTGATTACCAGTTCCGGCGGGGTGCGTGATATTCGCCTGCTTGAAGAGTCCCCGCTTAATTATGGCTTCGGCAGCGCCGCTTTAAAGGCCGCGATTAAACTCAAATACAATCCGAGGGTTGTGGATGGCAAAGCCGTAGAAGTGCCTGGTGTGATGTATAAATTTAGCTTCCGGCTGGAGTAGCGCCTGAATGCACCTGGGGTCTATCCGCTACGTCTTTATCTGTTTGGCAGCTTGCCTTTTCATCGCTGGCGGCAATTCGCTTTTTGCTGCTGATAGTCAAGGCGAAGCAAACACAAAAACCAGCAAAAACCGTTATGCCGAAGCCAAGACACGACAGCGACAGGCCGTAGGTCAGCGTTGTGCGAGCAAACTCGAAGCAGCACAGGCAGCCATCGCCGCTGAACAATGGTCGAAGGCCGAAAAAACTCTCCGCCTGGCTGCGGAAAAATATTGCGCCAGCAGTTTTGAGAAATCCCAGGTGTGGAATTATCTCGGTTATGTGCATTACGCCCGGCAGCAATACCGCAAAGCGCTGGCCGCTTATCTAAAGCTAATCGATGAGCCAGAAGCGGAAGCGGCCATGAAACTCAGTACCTACCACACGGTGGCGCAACTGTATTTTCAGCTTGAGGATTACACCAGTGCAGAGGCTTTTATCCAGCGCTGGATAAAAGCATCGGGGCTTAGCGGCGAGACAGTTGACCCCGAAACAAAAGCACTCTTAGCCCAAGCTTATTATCAGCTAGATCGTAAAGGCGAGTCTCTACGCTATCTACAAGAGGCGCTTGCAGACTATCAGGCCAAAGGCAAATTACCGCCGGAAGCCTGGTGGTCCCTTGAAAGCCTGTTGTATTTTGAACAGGAGCAATACCGACAGGCGCTCCCCGTATTAAAAAAGCTCATTAAGCATTATCCCCGCTATCGCTACTGGCATCAGCTGGGAGGGCTGTATAGCCAGCTCGATAAAAATATTGAACGCCTGGTAGCGACGGAAATTGTTTACCTGGCAGGGGCCTTAAATAAACAGCGCGAGCTGTTATCACTGGCCTATCTCTACCTGGGTGCAAATACCCCCTATCGAGCGGCAGTGACACTCGATACCGCTATTAAGCAGGGGCAGGTCGCTGCGACAGCCAAACATCTGGAATTGCTCGGTCAGGCCTGGCAGCAGGCCGGTGAGGGTAACAAAGCCCGCCCTGTGCTGGAAAAAGCAGCGGCGCTGTCGGGCCAGGGTAAAATTTACGCCCAGCTAGCCGGTGTTTATCTCGATATTGGTGACAATGAAAGCGCCCTAGCGGCGGCACAAAATGCCCTGAGCAAAGGCCAGCTCAAACGTCCCGGTGCGGCGCAGTTGGTACTGGGTAATGCCCAGTTGAATTTGCATTGCTATAAGCTGGCGGTAAAGGCTTTTGAGCAGGCTGGCAAATATAAAGCTGTTGCGAGCAATGCCGAACAGTGGCTAGGCTACGCCAAAGCAGAAGGTGAGCGTGTGAGGGATTTGCGAGCAGCGGGGGTGATTTTGCCGACGTGTGGTGTTTAGTGTAAGGCCTCAGGTATTCGCTCAACTGTCCAGAGCAACCACTCTGGTTTGAGAGGCGGTGAGTTCGGTAAACTTGGCTTGGCGGGTATTAAATCTAGATTTGGTTCGGAGTTATTGTGTTGGTGTGGTATCGCAAGAACCGACCCGGTTGTGACCCTCATTATCTGCTAATCTCTTTCCCTAATGTAGTTAAGAATTATCAATGATGTTCGTGTGTCTAGGCGGGGCAGCTAACAAGGAGGTTTTTTATGAGCACTAGTTCGTCAGGCAACAACGAATGGGCAGATGCAGAAGATTCATTCCTGAATAATTTTTGTGAAATCGAGATATTCCCATGGGGCAGGCGCTATTTGTGGGCAGAAGGGCCTGATCACCAAAAATTCAATTTTATTCGGCTTCTCGATAGGGAGATCGATCAGGGTGTTTTCGACGCCCTTGTTAATGAGCAGACCCACTATTACCAAAGGCATTCCAAGTCTCTATACGTGAAGGTTGGCGATAGCCTGTTCCCCGAAACACCTGAAATCCTGGCCAATTTTTCCCCAGCGGGCACACTACTGGTCTCGGTACTTGTAGATTCGTTGTCTTTGAGTCCGCCAGAAGCTAACGAGGCCATCTCGATTAAAAAGTGCAAGAACCTGAGCGATCTCGAATTGTTTATAGCGGTGAACGCAAGCGCACGCGAGTGGGCACTTGGCCATCCCATCTACAATGGAATGAGAGCCGGGTTTCCCCCCAGGCAGGGAGCAGAATATTATTTGCTGTTTCTTAATGGCGAACCCGCGTGCACGACGGCAATCACTTATTTCAACGAAAAATTCAACTCAGCTGGTGCAGGAACGCATAAGAAGTTTCAAAGACTGGGGCTGTTCAACTACATGAAACATTGGCTCGCTCATGAAATCCAGAAGGATTTTTATGTCCAGCTCAATGAGGGAGAGGCGTCCTTTACTTATTATTCAAAATTACCGGGTGCCAGGATTGTAAATACTGAGCATGGTTTTACTATCTCAGATGAGTGAGCTGCTCTTTTGAATTTTGCATGATTATTAAGTCTTACCATCAAGCACTCTCTGTCTGCTTTTTAACCGTTCAAGGGCTTGGGCTCCTTGAAACTCCGGGAGCCTTCACTAAACGCTCGTGGGAGTAAGCACGTAAGGTGATGTTCCAGAGAAGCCTGCCGAAAAACACAACCTTAATTACCAGCTGCTCCAGCCTTCGTCACTACAGAAAAAAGTGGCTGAATATGCGCAGAAGGCAGTGCTGGTAATCATGTAGGCATCTCGATTAAGGGATGCCAACCTGTATGCGTTATTCCAGTTGCGTGTTTATATCCATGCTTTCATGAAGCACTCGAATAATTTCTATAGCCTTTTCGGTTATTACATAGATAATCAAATGGCGGGCGTGGTGGTAAATCCGCACAGGTGGTATGAACTCCTGCCGCTCCGTACACATTAGTGGCGTAGCTCCAAGCAGTTCTATGGCATGCCCCAGTTCATTGAGATACTGGTTGGCCTGTTCCTCTCCCCACTGTTGAAAAGAATATAGCCAGATATTAATCAAGTCTTGTTCTGCTAGGGCAGTCTTTAATATCTGCTCCATGTTTAAAGATCAAGGCCCACCTGTTTTTTGGCTTTCTGTTTAATGCTTTGTATATCCAGTTGACCAGCAGAACCACTTTCGAAGCCGTGGGTGACTGCTTCCTGTAAGGCTTTTAATTTTTCGCCATTGCGTTGGTCTCTACGGATAAGATCGCGCAGATAGTCACTGTTGTTGGCGTACTGCCCGGTTTTGATTTGGGCTTCTACCCAGTCCCGCATCTGCTTGGGTAGAGAAATATTCATCGTTGCCATTATGTAGGCCCTCAAATAATACTCGCTGGCTAACTTGACATAAATTGGCAAAGATTGCCAGCGGTGATGGTTGAATGTTATGGAAACAACAATTTGAATCAGGGTCTTGAGAATCGGACTAACGCGTTGTCAGTACAATATCTCCAACCCCCGCCGCTCGTGCCTGATCCGCAATGCGAATATAAGTGTCGGTGCGGGCGCGGACGTCGGTACTAATAACCACTTTTGCATCCCGATTACTGGCGCGAAGTCTTTCGACATTGGCGCGCACGGAGCGAATATCGACCCGGCGGCCGCCGAGTGTTATATCGTTGTTGGCGCTAACCTGAAAAATAATCTCGTCGCTTTTCTCTACCGCCGCACTGGTGGAGGGGGGCTGGTGTTGCAGGTCGATGGCGGTCTCGTCGACAAAAGCAGCGGTGACGACAAAGAAAATCAACAGTATAAACACCACGTCGAGCATGGGTGTTAGGTCGATTTGGGTATCGTCTTCCAGTCTGCGTTTGCCGAGACTCATGGTTTGTTTGCCCTACCTTTACTCTTAGTCTTCGAGTTTGGATAAATCCCGCACTGCGCCTTTATCAGCGCTGGTGGCCAGCAGGGCGTAGGCTTTCAGCGCGGCGGTGACTTTGCGTGGGCGCTCCTCTACTGGCTTCCAGCCTGCACTGTCTTGCGCGGCGCGGCGGTGGGCGAGTTCTTCAGCGCTGAGCTTGACGTTGATGCTGCGCTGGGGGATGTCGATGTGGATCAGGTCGCCCTGTTTGACCAGGCCAATGGTGCCGCCCGCTGCCGCTTCGGGTGAGCAGTGGCCGATCGACAGGCCCGAGGTGCCGCCGGAAAAACGCCCGTCGGTGATCAGTGCGCAGGCTTTGCCGAGACCGCGAGATTTCAGGTAGCTGGTGGGGTAGAGCATTTCCTGCATGCCGGGGCCGCCCTTTGGGCCTTCGTAGCGAATCACCACGACGTCGCCGGGTTTGACTTTGTCGGCGAGGATGTCTTCAACCGCAGCGTCCTGACTTTCGCAGACGTGGGCGGGGCCTTCAAAGACTAAAATCGATTCATCGACACCGGCGGTTTTGACCACGCAGCCGTCGAGGGCGATATTGCCGTAGAGCACAGCCAGACCACCGTCTTTACTGTAGGCATTGTCGAGGCTGCGAATACAGCCCTCGGCGCGGTCGTCGTCGACGCTGGGCCAGCGAGTGTCCTGGCTGAAGGCGGTTTGAGTGGGGATGCCCGCCGGGCCAGCCTGGAAAAATTTAAGAACTTCGGCTGAAGGCTTGCGTTTGATGTCCCAGGTATCCAGTGCCTCTCTCATGCTCGGGGCGTAAATGGTGGGGATGTCGGCGTGTAGGAGTCCGGCGCGGTCGAGCTCACCGAGTAGGCCGAGCACACCACCGGCGCGATGCACGTCTTCCATATGGTAGAGAGGGGTGCTGGGCGCGACTTTACTGAGCTGGGGTACTTTGTGGGAGAGCCGGTCGATATCGGCCATGGTGAAGTCGAGCTCGGCCTCCTGGGCGGCGGCGAGCAGGTGCAAAATGGTGTTGGTGGAGCCACCCATGGCGATGTCGAGGCTCATGGCGTTTTCAAAGGCTTCAAAGCAGGCCACCGAGCGGGGCAGCACACTGTAGTCGTCGTCTTCGTAATGTTGTTTAGCGATGCCGACAATCATTTTCCCGGCGCGTAAAAACAGTTGTTCACGGTCGGCGTGGGTCGCCAGCATCGAGCCGTTGCCGGGTAGTGACAGGCCGAGAGCTTCGGTGAGGCAGTTCATCGAATTGGCGGTAAACATGCCTGAGCAGGAGCCACAGGTGGGGCAGGCCGAGCGCTCGTACTCTTCGACCTTGGCGTCAGAGGCGGTTTCGTCAACGGCGATAATCATTGCATCGACCAGGTCGAGCTTGGCATCGGACAGTTTGGTTTTACCCGCTTCCATCGGCCCGCCGGAGACAAACACGGCGGGAATATTCAGGCGCAGGGCGGCCATCAACATGCCGGGGGTGATCTTGTCGCAGTTTGATATACACACCAGGGCATCGGCGCAGTGGGCATTGACCATATATTCAACGGAGTCGGCAATAATGTCCCGCGAGGGCAGGGAGTAGAGCATGCCGTCGTGGCCCATGGCGATGCCATCATCGACGGCAATGGTATTGAACTCTTTACCGACACCACCGGCCTTTTCGATTTCGCCAATCACCAGCTGGCCCATGTCTTTTAAGTGCACGTGGCCCGGTACAAACTGGGTGAAGGAGTTGGCGACGGCAATAATCGGCTTGTCAAAGTCGTCATCTTTCATGCCGGTGGCACGCCAGAGTGAGCGTGCACCCGCCATATTGCGGCCTTTGGTGGTGGTGTGTGAGCGATAAGTTGGCATTGTAAAACCCTTGCAGAGGTCTGAATTTCCGGTCGCTAAGGATAACAGACGTACTCATCGAGCCACTAGTTGGGTTTCGCCATTTTGTGGTCATTTCCATGGCATTTTGTGTTGTTTTCCATCGACAGAGCTGTAGGGTAAGATGGCTCCGATCAATAATAAAATTAAAGGATCGTCCTCATGCTCGTCTCCTTTCAAGCGCCCACTGAATTTGGTGCGGCGGTGGCTCTAGCCGTTGTTGCATCCGGAGTGTTTTTTCTCTCCGCCCTGCTGACCGGTGTCTGGAAATACCGCTGCATGGCGAGTAGTGAAAACGGCCTCGCTCCGCACTATGTTGATATCGCGCACCGGGCCAGTCTTATGTATTCGTTTGCCGCGATGTTAGTGGCCGTGTTTGCCGGACTCAGCATTTGGCCTGCCTGGCTGAATATAGCCGCGACCCTCGGTCTGCTATTCTTCTTTGGTTTTGCCATTCAGCTTTATATTAAGCTGGGCCGTGCTAATCAGACGGACAATATGTTTCGAGATAATGATGATCCGCAAAAAATGGCGGTGTTAATGAATCTACTGATCGCAGGGGAACTGGGAGGCTTTGTAGTGTTGTTTGCCGGTGCGATGGCAGGGATTTTTTTCCCGGGTTTACTGACTGGTTGAGGTAGAAATGGGTTTATACGATAAATATTTTCTCGCCCCCTTTATTAACTGTGCCTGTGGCACCAAACCAATTCTTTACCAGCGCAAAAAAGTCGTGCCTCAATGCGAGGGCCGAGTTCTGGAAGTGGGTATGGGCTCGGCGCTGAACCTGCCCTACTATGACCGCGACAAGGTGGAGTTTATCTGGGGTCTGGAGCCATCAGAGGCGATGCGAGATAAAGCTGCGCCCAATATTGAAAAATCCGGTTTAGAGGTAAAGCTAATCGATTTGCCCGGAGAAGAAATTCCTCTGGAAGACGACAGTGTGGATACCGTGCTGCTGACCTATACGCTGTGCACCATTCCCGACTGGCATACCGCACTGGAGCAAATGCGTCGGGTACTTAAACCGGGCGGTAAACTGATATTTACTGAGCATGGCGAAGCGCCGGATGAAGGGGTTCTGAAATGGCAGAACCGCATCAACCCCATGTGGAAGAAATTTGCCGGTGGTTGCAATCTGAATCGACCGATACCCAAACTACTGTCTGAGACAGGTTTTGAGGTGAAGGATATGGATGCTATGTATTTGCCCTCGACGCCGAAATTGTTCGCCTACAATTATTGGGGTGTGGCGGGAATCACCTAGCGGGTTTAAAGAGGTCTGGCTGATAGTAATTTGTCGCGTCATCTTCTATTATCGGTGACCCAGACAAAGACAGATACAGGAGAATTACTATGGTTTGCACAGTATTACTCGAATTAAAAGTGAAGCCGGAATGTGTTGACGAAATGATTACTGGCCTGGGCGCAATGTTGCCTGATACCCGTAAATACGACGGATGTGTCGAGGTCTATGCGACACAGGATCAGGATGACCCGACGACCGTTGTAGCGGTAGAGAAGTGGGATTCGCGTCAGCATTACGAGAAGTACCTGGCCTGGCGCACCGAGACGGGTGCGATGGATGGCATAGGGGCTATGGTGACGCAGCCACCTTCAATAAGGTTTTTCGATATAAAAGCCTGATTTTTTGCTTATAGGTATGTGTTGTTGATGCAAAAAAAGGGTGGACATCTTGTCCACCCTTTTTTTGAACTACGGTTTTGAAAATCAGTTCAGAGAAACAGCAGTAGGAATATGTAGCTGATTTTGGCGGCTTAAAGCGTCTTAACCAGTATTTTCGAATTCCTCTGCAAATTGTATAAGGCCGCTTTTTCTGTGGGCAGCGCTTTTAGGGAAGACTCACTAAAACCCTGCTCCTGAAACCAGTGGGCCGTCTGGGTGGTGAGCACAAATAGCTGGTTTAAGTTCAGCTCGCCCCTGGCTTTTTGCTCAAGGGCATTCAACAACCTCGCCGCCAGTCCGCGCTTGTGAAAATCAGGATGGGTGACCACACAGGCCAGCTCTCCAGATTCGGTGTCGGGAAAGGGATACAGCGCCGCACAGCCAATCACCATGCCCTCCGGATGCATCACCACATGGAAGCGAGTGATTTCAGTTTCAAGCAATTCCCTTGAGCGTTTCACTAATACGCCGGACTCTTCCAGAGGTGTGATAAGTTCCAGCACGCCGCCGACATCATCGATGGTTGCCTGACGAATGGTTTCGCCGCCGTGATGGGAAAGCAAAGTGCCCGACCCTTCGCGGGTAAACAATTCCTGCAGCAACGCGCCATCTTCGCCGTAAGCAATCAGGTGGCTGCGGGATACACCGTTCAGGCAAGCGTCGTAGCCCGCGTTCAGGGCGTCGTGGAGCCGCACATTTTGTTTAATTTGATCTAGCCAGTTGTGCACGTCGACCATATCGATGGTGCGAACTAATTTCCCATCACTATCGGATACGCCCGCTTCGTCGCAAAAGCAAACCAGCTTTTCCGCCTCTAAAGTAATCGCCGCCTGGGTGGCGATATCTTCGCAGGTGAGATTAAAGGCCTCACCTGTAGGGGAATAACCCAGCGGCGCCAGGATTACGACAGCGTCGTCATCTAACTGGCGTTTAATTCCGATTCGATCAATCCTGCGTACTTCACCGGTGTGGTGAAAGTCCACCCCATCACGAATGCCCAGGGGTTTGGCGGTAATAAAGTTGCCACTGATCACTCGGAGTCGCGAGCCCTGCATGGGCGAATTCGGCATACCCATCGATAACAGTGCTTCGATGGCAATGGTGGTGCTGCCAACTGCTTCCTTCACACAGGACATGGTGTCGGCGTCTGTGATACGCGTGTTATTGCTGAATTGGGGTCTGAGTTTGCGTTGAGCGAGTTTTTCTTCAACCTGTGGTTTAGCGCCATGAACCAGCACGATTTTAATGCCGAGATTATTCAGCAGCGCAATATCGTGAATGATATGACCGAAATTGTCGTCGTAAAGACTTTCACCAGGCAGCGCCAACACAAAGGTCTTGCCTCTGTGCATATTGATATAGGGCGAGGTTTCTCGGAAAAATTTTACGTAGTTATTCATGATTTTGGTGCAGAAGCTATAATTAAGCGGATCAGTTTTTAGGTAATTATATCAGGCCGCATCGGTGCGAATAGACTTTAATTAAAGTCCCTGGGAGGTAACTTGTGTTCTGGTCGATGTTGTCCGGCACACAGATGCGATAAAACCGTGTGAGTCTTCGTAGACATGAAATATTTTCCCGCAATCATGATAGTCTCAAGAGCATATGTTACGGCTATTGACATGATGTCTGTAAATGGCCAGACCTTATGGCAGGCCAGTAAATGACATTTCGACTATTCTGACTAAGACGGGTAAGGCTCGAGAACAGCAAATCGTGCACATCGAGTGGGTATTTAAACAGTCGGCGCAGCAATACAAAAATTGACTGACGTAGTAAAAAAGAGGGTAGAGAAGATGGCGACATCTGATAAAAGTTCTAGCAAAGATCATGGTGGAAAACTGGCGGCACGGGCACTTAAAAATGCCGGGGTCGAATGCATTTTTACCCTGAGCGGTGGCCATATTATGGCGATATATGATGGCTGTATTGATGAGGGTATTGACATTATCGATGTCCGACACGAACAGGCGGCAACGCATGCTGCCGATGCCTGGAGTCGCTTACATCCGGGCAAGATCGGTTGTGCAGTAGTGACCGCTGGTCCTGGTGTCACTGATTCTGTCACCGGCGTCGCCAATGCGTGGCGGGCCAACAGCCCTATGCTGGTGATTGGAGGACAGGGGCCCTTTAACAATATGCGTCGTGGTTCTCTGCAGGAGATGGATCACGTTGGTTTAATGCGCCCGATCACCAAATGGGCTGACAGCTGTTATGAGACCAGGCGTATTCCAGAATATATTGAAGTGGCGATCCGTCACGCGGTCTCAGGTGTGCCGGGTCCGGTGTTCCTGGAAATCCCTATGGATATTCTCGCTGGCCCGGCAAGTATAGAAGAAACGTGGTTTCCAGCTATTCGAACCGACCCGCCCCGGAATGCGCCTGAACCGGCAGATATCGAAGCGGCTGTGGCGCTTATCAAGGCGGCGAAACAGCCGGTATTAATGGCAGGAACCAGTATCAAATGGTCGCACGCCAGCGCGGCTATGCGAGAATTCGTTGACAGCACTGCGATGCCCGCGCTTGCCAATGGTATGGGACGGGGCACGCTGCATCATGATTCCCCGCAATTTTTTAGTCGCGCTCGTAAGGCAGCATTGCAGGGCTGTGATCTCTTTATCTGTGCGGGGGTCGCGCTTGATTTTCGCCTGGCCTATGGCAAAAGCATCCCTGAAGACACAAAGATTATCCAGATGGATATGGAGCACCACTTAATCGGCCAGAACCGCACGCCAGATGTGGCCGTCGTGGGCAGCCTTGCCCGTGGCTTCGAAATGATCGTGCAAGAAATCGAGAAACAAGGTCTGTCACCTGATTTTGCCGGTTGGCGGGATGAATTGCGTGTGGTAGAAACGGATATTGCTGCAGGTGTGGAAGCCCAGTTGAATTCCTCCGAAAGCCCGGTTGATCCGATGCGCATGTGTCGAGAGATCCGCGACTTCGTTACTGAAGACACCATAGTCATTGGCGACGGCGGTGATATTGTCGCCCAGGCGGCCAAAGTCGTTCCGGTATTGAAAGAAAACGCCTGGATGGATCCGGGGCCTCTCGGAACCCTGGGTGTTGGTATGCCATTCGCGTTGGCCGCGCAGAAAGCCTTTCCTGAAAAGCGCGTTTTGATTATTTATGGGGACGGGTCTTTTGGCCTGAACGGATTTGAATTTGATACGGCCGTACGCTTCAACCTGCCCATCGTTGGTATTGTTGGCAATGATGCGGCATGGGGGCAAATGATGCGACCGCAGGTGTCGCAATATGGTCAGGACCGCATGATTGCAGTTGAACTCAATGAAACCCGCTATGATTTAATAGTTGAGGCTATGGGTGGTCATGGCGAGTACTGCACCCATCCCGATGAAATCCGGCCGGCTTTAGAACGATCTTTCGCGTCCGGAAAACCGGCATTGATTAATGTCAAATTGCGGAAAGATATTAACACTGGCGCAAAGGGCAGTACCTATGTGTGAGGGGATTACTTCAGGCACGCTGTTAAAAACAATACTTGCCAATAAGCTGAGACAGCCAGCCAATCATCGGCTCTATCCGTTCAGTGGCTAGATATTCATCGGGCTGGTGGGCCTGGTCAATATTACCTGGCCCCAGTACCAGCACATCCATGCCCAGCTCTTGCAGGTACGGTGCTTCGGTGGCGAAGGCCACCGAGCCGCTGCTGTGGCCAGTGAGCTTCTCACAGTAGGCCAGTAATTCACTTTGCTCGTCAGTCGCAAATGGTGGCACACCGAAATGGGCCAGGGATACTTCGGTACCCTCCCGTTCGCCAAGGCCGAGCAGCCGTTGTTCGAGGATTTGGTGGAGCTCATCGATATCCATCCCCGGTAAAGGTCGTATTTCGAAACCCAGCTCAGCGCGGCCACAGATGCGGTTGGGGTTGTCGCCACCGTGAATACAACCCAGGTTTAAAGTCGGGTAATCAACGGCAAACAGGGGATTGTTGTAACGCTCTTTTAGCTCAGCTTGCAGCGCGCGTAATTCACTCAAGGCATCATGCATGGTGTGCAGGGCATTGTTGCCCAGGGTGGGATTACTGGAGTGTCCCGATTTGCCCTGAACGACAAGTCTTTCTATCAAAATTCCTTTGTGGGTGGCGATGGGTTGCATACCGGTTGGCTCGCCTATCACAGCATATCGGGCCTTCGGTTTACCTGCTTGCGCAAGCGCTTTAGCCCCCGCCATGGATGACTCTTCATCGGCGGTGGCGAGAATAATTAAAGGTTGCCGGGGGGTGCGTTCCAGAAAGGGCAGAACAGCCTCGATAGCCAGGGCAAAAAAACTTTTCATATCGCAAATGCCCAGGCCGTAAAAGCGATTATCCTGCTCGGCCAGCTCAAATGGCGACTGTTGCCAAAGCCCTTCGTCGCAGGGCACGGTATCAGTATGGCCGGACAGAACAAGTCCGCCGGGGCCGCTGCCCAGGGTGGCGATCAGGTTGGCTTTGCGCGGATCTGCCAGGGGCATAATCTCTGTGTTGAAACCAAGCCCATCGAGCCAGTTAGCCAGCATGTCGATCACCACCCGATTGCCCTGATCGATAGCCGGGTTGACGCTGCTGATGGAATTGCAGCGAATAAGTTGTTCGAGCATATTGAGAAGCGTCATAAGGTCGCCAGTGTAGAGGGCGAGGGGGGCGAAAAGCAATTTGCCTGAGGTCGATGATTTGGCTACGGAAGGGGCATATTTGCGATTTTACCCCCAGTTCATTTCGATACTCAGAAAGTTTGCCAAACGCTTGTTAGAATATCGCTGATGAATAAGCAGTCGCACACAGACCCGCCCGGCGAGTTACCCGCCGAGCTGCAAGCCAGCGTCGAACAACATTTGTCTCGATTCCGAGCAAGTGCTTCGCCAGAAATTCAGGCATGGCTGGACAAACAGTTGGCGGATGATGAGTTTTCTCGTCAGTTATTCCGCGTTTGGAGCGGTAGCGAATTCGTAGCGCTTAATTGCATCCGCCACCCGGAAATATTCCAAAGATTAGTCGACAGTGGCGATTTATATACCCACTACGAGCCCACCACTCTGGTAGCGCGTTGTCTCGAAACCTGCCGGGAAGAAGCATCCAACAAACCTGACCGAGAAACACAGCTGCATATCCAGCTCCGATATTTTCGGCGCTACGAAATGCTCCGTATTCTATGGCGAGATCTGGCCTCGGTGGAAGCGGGCCGTGATGGGGGAAATAATGCGGCAAAGATGATTGAGACGACCCGCGATATGTCCAGGCTCGCCGATGCGGTAATACAGGTCAGCCTAGCCAAACTCCACAACTGGCTCAGTGAAACCTGGGGCAGGCCCATGGGCGCGAATGGTGGTTCGGAACAGCATATGCAGGTGCTCGCCATGGGCAAGCTGGGGGCAGATGAGCTGAATGTGTCGTCCGATATCGACCTTATCTTTGCTTACCCAGAGGTGGGCCAAACCGAGGGTGGTAAAAAGGCACTGGGTAATCAGGAATTTTTTATTAAGCTCGCTCAAAACCTGATTCAGGCTCTGGATAATCAGACCGCCGAGGGACAGGTCTTTCGTGTCGATATGCGGCTGCGACCCTATGGAGGTAGCGGTGCCCTGGTGCTCAGTTGCGATGCTCTTGAGGAGTATTACCAGACCCAGGGCCGGGACTGGGAGCGTTATGCAATGATCAAAAGCCGAGTCATCGACAGTGGTCAAGCCGATGATGGCGGGGCAAGCGCGAAGGCTCTGATGCAGGTGCTGCGCGCTTTTACCTACCGACGTTATACCGACTTTAGTGCCATTCAGTCGTTGCGCGATATGAAGGCGATGATCAATCATGAGGTTAAGCGGCGGGGCCTGTTTCACGATATCAAGCTCGGTCACGGCGGTATCCGCGAGATCGAGTTTATTGCCCAGGCATTCCAGCTTATCAAGGGCGGTCGGGATCAGCGCTTTCAAAGCCGACGCTTGCGGGACATTTTAGCGCTGCTTGATGAAGAGGTTTTATTGCCGGAGCGAGGTGGTCAGCGGCTGTGGCGAGCCTATGTTTTTCTTCGCAACCTTGAGCACGTATTGCAGGGCTGGCGAGACCAACAGACCCAGGCCTTACCGGATAGTGATCACGATTCAGATATAGATTGTCTGCGTGTAGCGACCATGATGGGTTTTGCCGGCTGGGAGGAATTTTTTTCAGTGTTGGATCAACATCGAGGGCTGGTCAGCGAATTGTTTCAAAATCTCGTTCAGGAAACAGAGACGGATTTATCTCTGGAATCATCCCAAGGGCGGTCTCTGGATACTAGCAATGTTGATCTGCCAAATGCCCAGGGCAAAGCGGCCTGGCTTGAGGCTGACCTGGCGGATTTGCAGTTCGAGCTTGACCAGGCGGGTTTCGATAATGCCCCGTTAGCGGCAGAACGCCTGGATACGCTCCGGACCAGTCAGAAAGTATCGGGTATGGCCGCGGACAGCCGCGCCCGGCTCGATCAGGTTATGCCAGCGATGATTGCAGCCTGCGGGCAGCTTGCAAATAGCACTCAGACCCTGATCAGAGTCCTGGCTCTGGTGGAAGCTGTGGCTCGACGTAGCGCGTATCTTGTCTTGCTTATCGAGAATCCTTTAGCCCTCAAACAATTGGTCACGCTATGCGCCGCTAGCCCCTGGATTAGCCAGAGTTTAAGCAGGCATCCGGTGTTACTTGATGAACTCCTCGATGCGAGAGCCTTGTATACCCCTCTCGATCGCCAACGCTTACAGGATGAATTATTGCAGCAGTTGCTGCGCATTCCGGAGAGTGATCTCGAGGCGCAAATGGACGCGCTGCGTTATTTTCGCCTCGCCCACGCCCTGCGGGTTGCCGCCTGCGAAGTGATGGAGGTGTTACCGCTGATGGAAGTCAGCGATCATCTCACCTGTCTGGCTGAAATTATTCTTGAACAGGTCTTGACTTTGGCATGGCAACAGCTCACCGAAAAATACGGCCAACCGGGGAGCCATTCCGAGGATAATTCGGAGCTTGGGTCAAGGGACTTTCTTATCGTTGCTTACGGTAAATTAGGCGGAATTGAGTTGAGTCACGGCTCAGATCTTGATCTGGTTTTTTTGCATAACGCAGATGCTAACTTGATGACCACCGGTGGGCAGAGTATAGCCAACGAAACATTTTTTGTGCGTCTCGGTCAGCGGATTATTCATATCCTGAACACGGCGGCTGCGTCTGGAGTGCTTTATGAGGTCGATATGCGCCTACGGCCTTCGGGTAATTCCGGACTGCTGGTCAGCTCGATGGCTGCTTTCGAAAAATATCAGCGGAACAGCGCCTGGACCTGGGAGCATCAGGCTCTGGTGCGAGCGCGACCGCTCGCGGGTGACCCCGAATTAGCCGATCATTTTTTGACCTTGCGCCACAATATCTTGATAAGAGAACGGGCATTGGAAACATTGAAGCGTGAGGTGGTAGAGATGCGGCAGAAAATGGCCGAGCATTTGGGACTTGATGCAAAACAAAAACAGGCTGGCCAATTTGATTTGAAACAGGATCCGGGAGGTATCGTTGATATTGAATTTATGGTTCAATTCGCTGTTTTGGCTCAGGCCCATGCCTTTCCACAGTTGACGCAGTGGAGCGACAATATTCGTATCCTGGGTCTGTTGTCTGAGAGCGAAGTGCTGACGGCAGATGAAAACCAGGAATTGACCGATGCGTATATCGCCTACCGTTCAGCGGGCCATCGGCTACAGTTGCAGCAGGAGCCAAACGTTGTCGAAGCCGAGTCCTTCGACGGTCACCGCGGGGCGGTGCTAGCCCTTTGGCAAAAGTTATTTAGCTAGCTCGACTGACGGTCATATTTTGATCGTCATCCAGTGTTTCAACACTCAATTTCAATACTGGGCCTACATATCAGTAATAAGGAGTAAATAAATGTCGTTTGCAGATCGCGACGGAAAAATTTGGTTCGATAGAGAATTGGTACCCTGGCGTGATGCCAAAGTCCATGTGCTCACCCACACCCTGCATTACGGAATGGGCGTGTTTGAAGGGGTGCGGGCCTACGATACCGAATCTCACGGCCCGGCAATCTTTCGCCTCAAGGAGCATACCCAGAGGATGTTTAATTCCGCCAAAATAATCGGCATGGATATGCCTTTTGAAATGGATGAAGTCAACGAAGCTCAGCGTACCGTGGTTCGTGAAAATAATCTTAATGAGGGCTATCTGCGGCCGATGGCCTTTCTGGGCAGCGAACAAATGGGTTTGCGCGCCGATTGCCTGAGCACACATTTAATTGTCGCAGCGTGGGAATGGCCTTCCTATATGAGTCCTGAAGCGCTGGAAAAAGGCATCCGCATTCATACTTCGTCCTATACCCGGCATCACGTTAACGTCACAATGTGTAAAGCCAAGGCCAACGGCAATTATATGAACTCGATGATGGCTTTACGTGAGGCCCTGGAAAATGGCTATGAAGAGGCTTTGCTGCTTGATGTTGATGGCTATGTGGCTGAGGGCAGTGGCGAGAATATCTTTATCGTTCGAGACGGTGTTTTGTATACCCCCGAACTGACTTCGTGCCTGGACGGCATTACCCGTGCGACGGTCATCCAACTGGCTAACGAGCAAGGCTACCAAGTTCGTGAAAAACGTATTACCCGCGATGAGGTATATATCGCCGACGAGGCCTTTTTTACAGGCACAGCGGCGGAAGTGTTACCCATATGTGAAATGGATAATCGAACAATCGGAAGAGGCGCCCGTGGGCCTATCACCGATTTATTGCAAGGCCTGTATTTCGATGCTGTTCGGGGGCGTAACAACGACCACCCCGAGTGGCTGACACCGGTTGCAGATTAAACCTCACTGGCCATGACCGATACGGTCGCCATCGATCAGCCGTCAGGCGAACAGCCTCTGTTAGTGGTCGGCCCTTCATGGGTTGGCGATATGGTCATGGCGCAAACACTCTTTAGCCTGCTTAAACAAAAGTATCCTGACGCACCCATCGATGTGTTGGCGCCGGGCTGGAGTCAGCCTATTCTCCAGCGCATGGTTGAGATAAACGCAGCCATTACTATGCCGGTGGGCCATGGTCAGCTGAATTTGCTGGCCCGTTGGCGGCTCGCGCAAATGTTAAGCAAGAAAAAATATCAGGCCGCCTATGTGCTGCCTAACTCTTTAAAGTCGGCATTGATCCCTTTATTTGCAGGCATTCCTCGGCGCGTCGGCTGGCGGGGTGAAATGCGCTTTGGCCTGCTTAACGATATACGCCTGTTGGACGAGCAGGCTTACCCCTTGATGGTGCAACGCTTTGCGGCCCTCGCTTATGACGATCACAAAGCCTTACCCGAAACCCTGCCTCGACCCCGTTTGCAGATCGATAACCGTGGGGTAGCAGAGCTGGTTAAAAAGCTGGGTCTTGATTTGACCAGACCGGTATTAGCGCTTTGCCCCGGTGCGGAATTTGGCCCGGCCAAACGCTGGCCAGAAGCACATTATCAAGCCGTGGCTGAGACCATGATTAAACGTGGCTGGCAAGTATGGTTGATGGGTTCGGATAACGACAGGGCGGTGGGCGAGGCTATTTTTGTAGAATTAAGTGACGCGGATCAACAGCACAGCGTTAACCTGGCTGGGCAAACAGCACTTGCCGACGCTATCGATTTGTTATCCTGCGCTGCCATGGTGGTGAGCAATGATTCCGGGCTAATGCATATTGCTGCTGCGCTAAATCGCCCACTGGTGGCGGTTTATGGTTCTACTTCCCCGGGATTTACGCCGCCCCTTGCCGACCATGTCGAAACGCTGGCTATCCCTGTTGATTGCGGGCCTTGCTTCCAGCGGGAGTGTCCCGAGCAGCATCTGAAATGTCTAAAGGGCCTGTCACCTGAGCAAGTGTTAGCTGCGATAGAGCGGCTTGGTAAGGCCGTGCCGGTTCGACTTGCCTAGCGTGGAATCGGCAAAAATATGAAGCTGGCATTTGTTTTATATCACTACTTCCCCTTCGGTGGTTTACAGCGCAATATGCTGGCGATTGCCAAAGAAGCCCAGCAGCGAGGCCATGATATTACGGTTTACTGCACAGCCTGGCAGGGTGACAGGGCAGCCAATATCGACGTTGAATTGATCCCGCGCTGCGGCTGGAGTAACGCGACGCGCATGACAAATTTTGCCAATGATCTGACCAGGAAATTGGCTTCGAGGAGCTTCGACCTGGTCATTGGGTTTAATAAGTGGCCGGGGCTTGATCTGTATTATGCTGCCGACTCCTGTTTTGCCCATAAAGCTTATCAGGAGAGAGGTTTCTGGTACCGGATAACACCTCGGGCAAAAGCCTATCTGGCTTTCGAGGCAGCGGTGTTTGGCTCGGACTCGGATACCGATATTCTTGAGGTATCAGCTAAAGAGCGCGACCGATTCAGGGAGTTTTATCAAACACCTGCCAGCCGCTTCCACACACTACCGCCCGGTATCTCCCGGGATAGGGCGGCACCGGAAAACTGGGCTGAAATAAGAACTCAGGCTCGGGCAGAACTGGGTGTGTCAGATCAGGAAAAAGTGCTGCTAGCGGTGGGTTCCGGATTTCGCACCAAAGGCCTGGATCGCAGTATCGCTGTGCTCAAATTGCTTGGCGAACAGAAGGTGCGATTATTTGTGATCGGCGATGATAAGCAGCAAGCCTTCGTGAAATTGGCAGAGCGACACCACGTTCAGGATAAAGTCACTTTTTTGGGTGGCAGAAGTGATATCCCAGCGCTGTTACAGGCGGGTGATCTGCTGGTGCACCCCGCCTATAAAGAAAACACCGGCAATGTCTTGTTGGAGGCGATGATCGCCGGTCTGCCCGTGATCACCACCGATGTCTGTGGTTATGCGCGCTATGTGACTGAAGCCAGGATGGGTGAGGTTTTAACCAGCCCCTTTGAAAAAGCGGCTTTTGCCGTTGCTATTCAGCGAGTGTTGGCAATGGACCTGGAAACCTGGCACGGGTTGGGCGCAAAATTTGCCAGTGAAAGCGATATCTACCATCGTCCACAGGTGGCGGTTGATATCATTGAAAACCGAACGAGTGTTGGCTAATGGTGCTGATACTACGGGGTGAATTGAAAAAGGAATGGGCCGATAAAGATGTATTTGCTCACGTGCAGCAGCTTGATGGCGAGGTGATCCGCGATAAGGAAGGCCGCCAAACCCTGAAATTTGATTGTGCCGGTAAAAACTACTATCGCAAGTTACATACCGGTATTGGCTGGGGAGAAATTGCTAAGAACTTTAGCCAATTAAAAATGCCGGTATTAGGAGCCGCCAATGAATGGCTGGCCATTAACAAGGTTGGGAACCTGGGGCTCGATACACTCAACGCGGTGGCTTACGGACAACGTGGCCGAAATCCTGCCCGGCAACTATCATTTTTGGTGACCGAAGAATTAAGCGAAACCCTTAGTCTGGCAGTCTATACAGAACAGTGGCCACAAAAACCACCGTCTTTAAAAGAAAAAAGAGCGCTGATTTCAAAAGTCGCCACTATAACCCGGACTATTCATCAAGCCGGAATCAATCATCGTGATTTATACATTTGCCATTTTTTGCTGGATCAATCTGTATCTGCTCAGCAGAACAAATTGCAGCCCAGGTTGTTTTTGGTCGATTTACACCGTGCCCAAATAAGGAAGAAAATTCCGCACCGTTGGCTAGTCAAGGACCTGGCCAGCATTTATTTTTCATCACTGGATATTGGCCTCACGCAACACGACGTGTTGCGGTTTTTGAGTGTTTATTTTGATGCACCATTGCGGGACACCTTGAGTAAAAGGCAAAAATTACTAGCAACGATAACGCGCCGGGCGATTAAGCTATATCGTCGCGATTTTGACCGGATGCCGCAACTGCCATGGCATTATACTAGTAGATAGTTTAGCGTTTAGAATAATTTCTGGTGATTAATCAGTTGATTTTCTGGCGCGCTTTGCGGGTTAATCAGCAGGTGCCAGGTCAAGAGTTGTTGGGATATGATAAATACTGACGTTATAATTTTTCGGCCCCACTTCTCTATGCATTAGTTCCAGCTTGTCTTGATCGTCCGTCGGACCTCCGCTTTTAAACGGGTCAAGTTCTTTGCTGTGAATAACTGCAAAACGGTAGCCAGACTGATGGAGTTTTTCTAAAGAAACGTCTTCCATTTCAAAACTCTGATTGGAGTAGTCATGACTATAAAAGGCTAGTTTCTGGTCGTTGTAATAAATGCTCGCTGATGGCGATAAATTTTCGCCTACCCACGTCGCTGCCTGTCGAATGTATAGTTTGTCGTCATTGTTATAAATTATCGGCATCAAAATAGCTAAGCCAGCAATAATAAATATTGCTGCGCGCAGAAGTAGGCGGCTCGTTTGGTGTCGGCGGCTTTTCCGGAAGTGTGTTTTGTCAGGTGGTGGTTTGTGTAATAGTATTCGGTTAAGCAAAAAGGGTATTGGAATACACAGTAACAGCGACGGGAAAAATATATAACGGTCGGCAACAAAAAAGCGCGAGGCAACTACATATAAGCTAACCACGATACCCAGTGCGAAATAGCCAGCGATTAATTGGTGGCTGGTTTCCTTTGGGATTAGTTTTACATTTCCAAAGCTAATGGCGATTAACAATAACAAAGTATTACTGGTGTAGACCAACATCTTTATCACTTCAAATAACAGGCCGCCGATAAGGAAATGTGACGTCGAATCACGTGCCCATTTGTTTGGCATCGTGGCGCGGATGAGTTCCTTTTGCCTGTCGAGGTTTTCACCAATTTGTTTAGCCTGGTCTAATTCTTGTTTGATCCTTATTTGAACAAAAGATTTGCCGTTATCCGTTCTGTCCATAAATAGTTGGCTCGCTGAGCCGATGATCAGAACGCTCGCGAGCAGTGTGATAGCGCATATTAAAAAACGTTTTCTTGCGATGCCGCTGACAATAAAGGGGATCAGCGCCGCTATGCCCGCGAAGTAAACAGCACCTTCTGTTCTATATAAAACGGCAATGCTGGACAGTGTTAACCACAGCAACAGGTATCGCCAACGACCGTCGATGGCGAAACTGATAATTCCCCAAAGAGCCCATATCTGACAGGCCCAGAAAGCGAACCCTCGAATAATATGGGGTCGCAATTCATTGAAGTGAACCATACTCGCAATCACCATAATGCCGAGGATCTGGATTATCGATGATGCGCCGAGGACTCGAAGCACCGCAGCAAAGCCGCACATCAATATGATTTGTGACAACAGGCTGAGCGTGTGGGCAGACTGAATCAATGACAGGCCTGAATATTTAGAAACTGTGCCAATTTGCCCGTAAAAAAAAGTCTCTGGACGGAATGATTTAGCTTTAGCGATATCGCCGTTTAAGAATTCGTAAGCAGCATAAATATAACGCATGCCGTCGTCGTTAAGAATATCATCAGAGTAGAGAGCCATGGCGAACAGGATGATGCTGACAACCGTGCAGATGGCATAAAGCATAGGTCCGGCTGTTAGGCGGGTTAAGCCTGATGTTAGCTTGTCGCCGGATAGTTGTCCGCTATACATCGATAAAGCCAGGGCGTTTTGAGGCTTGGGTAATGGAGGCGGAATTGCAGTTGTTCCGGTGCAGACGCTTAGTTGCGCAAATATGGGATGCCAGGCAATAAGGTAATTTACGTGGTTCCATTAACGTGGGTTCCATTTTGTTGATGAGCCTTGCAGCGCTTCGCGTTTTCCGATTCTGCAATTATACCGATACCTTTCATGCAATGAAGATTGTTGCCATCTTGTTGTCGTATAATTACGTGTTGCGAACCGGTACAGCTTAGCGCATTGCGAAACCATAATTATGGACAAATAACTGGAAGATAGATGTCAGCAAATCAATCTAGAAAAACACTGGCCGTCATTGGGCTTGGCTACGTTGGTCTGCCTCTGGCTGTTGCGTTTGGCAAGCTTCGGGCGGTGGTTGGGTTCGATATAGATGCGCAGCGCATCAGTGCGCTGAAGTCAGACATTGACCTGACCCAGGAAGTCGATGCTCAGAATCTTGCCGCCGCTGATCAACTAACGTTTACCTGTGATACAAAAGCGCTTGAACAGTGTTCTATATTTATTGTCACTGTTCCGTCTCCGGTTGACGAGCATAAACAACCAGATTTCACTGCTATCCGCGGGGCTTGCGTCACCGTTGCCGGGGTTCTCAAGCAAGGTGATATCGTTATATTCGAATCCACTGTCTACCCAGGTGCGACAGAAGAGGTATGCGTGCCCCTGCTCGAAGGGCAATCAGGGTTAACCCTTAATAAAGATTTTTTTGTCGGCTACAGCCCGGAGCGTATTAATCCCGGTGACAAAGTGCATCGCCTTGAATCCATCACCAAGGTAGTCGCCGGTTCTACAAAAGAAACGACGGATAAGCTCGCGCATTTGTACGGCGAGGTAGTGGTGGCAGGCATTCATAAGGCACCTTCAATTAAAGTCGCAGAGGCCGCAAAAGTGATTGAAAACACGCAGCGCGATGTCAATATAGCCATGATCAATGAGTTGGCCATGATTTTTAATCGCATGGATATCGATACTGGGGCGGTGCTGGATGCGGCTGCGACTAAGTGGAATTTTCTCGATTTTCGTCCTGGTCTGGTCGGTGGCCATTGTATTGGCGTCGATCCCTATTACCTTACCCATAAAGCTCAAGCGGTTGGCTATCATCCCGAAATGATTCTCGCCGGTCGCCGAATCAATGATCAGATGGGCACTTATGTGGCGAAGGAGTTCATTCGTTTAATGATTGCCGAGAAAATCCCTATGCAGGATACCCGTGTTTTAGTGATGGGCCTGACATTCAAAGAGAATTGTCCTGATATTCGTAATACGAAGGTCATAGATTTAGTGGCCGCGTTAAGGGGTTATGGCATTGAGGTCGATGTCTATGACCCCTGGGTGAGCGCAGATGATGGCAAGCGAGAATATGGCGAAGAGCTAATCGATAAACCCATCGAAGGAACTTATGACGGCGTGCTGTTGGCGGTGGCTCACCAATGTTTTGTTGACCAGGGAGCAGCTGCCTTGAGAGCCTACTGCAAAGACCAACATGTTTTATATGATCTTAAAAGCGTATTTGCTGCCGAGCATGTCGATGCAAGACTTTAAGCAGGTGCTGAGCGGTCGCTGCCACAATGGGGTGGAGAGATGAAAGTTCTCGTGACCGGGGTTGCCGGGTTTATCGGCTCTCACGTGGCACTGCGATTATTGGCTCGGGGCGATGACGTAGTCGGGCTAGACAATCTTAACGACTATTATGCGGTTTCTCTTAAAGAGGCACGTTTGCGGCGAGTCGAAAATGCCGCATGTGAAAACCCGTCGGGTCAATTTTCATTCATTAAGATGGATATCGCTGATCGTTCTGGCACCGAGCAGTTATTTCGGGACGGAAAACTTGATCGGGTTGTGCACCTTGCCGCCCAGGCTGGGGTTCGCTATTCCATAGAAAACCCTCACGCTTATATCGACAGCAATATTGTTGGTTTTACAAATATCCTTGAAGGCTGTCGTCACAATAAAGTCGATCACCTTGTCTATGCGTCTTCCAGTTCGGTATACGGAGCCAATGAATCACTGCCATTTTCCGTCCATGACAATATCGATCATCCCCTGTCCCTTTACGCAGCCAGCAAGAAAGCCAACGAATTAATGGCTCATACCTACAGCCATCTTTATGAATTGCCGACCACAGGTTTACGGTTTTTTACTGTCTACGGCCCCTGGGGTAGGCCGGATATGGCACTGTTCCTGTTCACCCGCGCGATTTTGGCGGGCGAGCCGATCAATGTTTTTAATTATGGTAAGCATAAGCGGGATTTCACTTATATCGACGATATTGTCGAAGGGATTGTGCGAACCCTGGACTCCACCGCTAACCCTAACCCACACTGGGATGGCAAAAACCCTGACCCCGGCACCAGCGCTGCGCCGTGGCGGGTATACAACATCGGCAACAACAATCCCGTTGATCTGGACGATTATATCGCTGCCATAGAAGCCGCTTTAGGCATGAAGGCGGAGAAAAATCTTTTGCCGCTGCAGCCTGGTGATGTCCCCGATACATTTGCTGACGTCGACGCTCTGGTTGAAGACGTTGGATATAAACCTGAGACAGATGTCCGCACAGGCATTGCGCGCTTTGTTGAATGGTACAAAGACTATTATCACGGAGAAAAGTAACTATCGTTGCACAGTAGGTCGCTAGCTCCTTTGGTTGACTGGCTTTGACTAATATCGGTTAATCACCCCTTACGTTGCGTTTGTGACAGTCAGGATTTCTGCATGCAAATCTGCGGTATAGAAAAAACGCAAGGTTCCCTTATATGCGAGTCTTAATCGTCAAGCTGACCTCCATGGGCGATTTGATCCAGGCCCTGCCAGCCCTGACTGATGCTCGGCAAGCTATTCCCAATATTGAATTTGACTGGGTCGTCGATGAATCCTTCGCCGAAATTCCTCACTGGCATCCCGCTGTTATCGATGCCTTACCAACTGCTCACCGTCGTTGGCGTGGCAAACGTTTGGCGCTATGGCGAAATAAAGAGTTCAAACTATTTGTCAGGCAGCTGCGTTCACGACGTTACGACGTCATCATCGACGCTCAAAGTAATTTCAAAAGCGCCGTTGTTACCTGGCTCAGTGTCGGCACAAAACACGGTATGAATAGCGCGTCGGTGCGCGAATGGGGTGCTCATCTGGTCTACGGGAAGCGACACGCGATTGCGAAACGGCAACTGGCCGTTGACCGTTACCGACAATTGTTTGCCGAGTCTCTGGGTTATGCTCTGCCCGCTGACGCCCCCGATTTTGGTTTAACCAATGTCCGCTGGCCAGAGCCGACCATCGAATTCCCCGAAGCGCCCTTTTTAGTATTTGTGCAAAATGCCAGCTGGCCAAATAAGCGTTGGCATGATGACCATTGGCAACAGTTGATCGAGCGGGCTGGGCAGCGTGGTTACCAGGTGCTTATGCCCTGGGGGTTGGATATCGAAAAGGCTCAGGCAGAAAGCCTGGTCGATGGTTACAGTCACGCCCGGGTATTACCCCGACTGTCCTTGAGTGATTTAGCTGCGCTAATGAAAGCCAGCGCAGGCGCTATTTGTGTTGATACCGGCCTGGCTCACCTAAGTGCTGCCTTGGACCAACCGACAGTAACACTCTACGGAGCGACGGACTCAAATCTGATCGGTGCGACGGGAACAAAATCCACTCATCTCACAGTCGATGGTTATCGCTGCACACCCTGCTACAAAAGATATTGTCAGGTCGGCGATTATCAGGGTGAAGAAGCTCAGTGCATGAAAACCTTAAGTGTTGAGGCGGTGTGGGACAGTCTCGCCGCTATGATGGATAAGCAGGCCCTTGATCTGGTAAATTGATCGCCCGCTCGGGCTGGTTATGGAGATTTCCTTGAAGGGCAAAAACCTACGTTTTGACAGCGCTAATGTCCTGGTAGTCGGCGATTTAATGCTCGACCGCTACTGGCATGGTGATACTTCAAGGATATCTCCGGAGGCACCAGTACCCGTGGTCAAAGTAGATCAGCTGGAAGATCGGCTTGGTGGTGCCGCTAACGTGGCCCTTAATATCGTCTCTTTAGGTGCGGGCGCATCGTTGGTTGGGGTAGTCGGTCAGGATGAAGCGGGCCAGACGTTAGCTGAACGCTCACATTCCGCCGGGATTCAAACCGATTTTCAGCAGGCCAAAGATAAACCCACGATCACAAAATTGCGGGTGATTAGTCGTCAACAACAACTACTCAGGCTGGATTTCGAAGAGCCATTTGACGGTGATGATACCGACCAGATATTGACCAAAACCATCGCTCTGCTGCCCCACGCATCGGTGCTGTTGCTTTCAGATTACGCAAAAGGTGTTTTGCAGGCACCGCAGGCATTGATTGCCGAAGCTAACAAGCATGGCGTCAAAGTATTGGTGGACCCCAAAGGCGATGAGTTTTCCCGTTATGCCGGCGCGACTTTACTGACGCCTAATATCGCTGAGTTCGAAGCGGTGGTGGGAGTTTGTGCCAGCGAGACCGAGCTAGTCAGCCGTGGTCTTGCACTACTTGACGAGCTACGACTCGAAGCCCTGCTAATTACCCGAGGCGAACAAGGCATGACGCTTCTGCGCAAAGGCTATGCTGAGCTGCATTTGCCAGCGCGGGCGCGGGAAGTATTCGATGTTACCGGTGCGGGTGACACAGTGATTGCGGTGTTGGCTAGTGCCCTGGCCGCTGATCAAAGTTTGGCCGATGCCATCGCTCTGGCAAATTTAGCGGCTGGCATTGTGGTTGGCAAACTGGGTACAGCGACTATCAGTGGTCCGGAGCTGCGCCGCGCTGTATTACATGAACAGGGATCCGAGCGCGGTGTGGTCAACGATGAACAATTGCTAGTCGATATTGCCGATGCCCGTGCGCAAGGTGAGAAGGTTGTATTTACCAACGGCTGTTTCGACATCCTCCATGCTGGCCACGTCGGTTATCTGGAGCAGGCCCGCAAGCTGGGTGACAGGCTCATCGTTGCAGTTAACGCCGATCAATCTGTTAAAAAGCTCAAAGGTGTCGGTCGCCCTATCAATCCAGAGGATCGACGCATGGCGGTGCTGGCAGGTCTGGAGTCAGTGGATTGGGTGCTGAGTTTTGCCGACGATACGCCAGAGCGGCTTCTTGAGTTGATCAAGCCGGAAATCCTCGTTAAAGGTGGTGATTACAATAAAGAAGAAGTCGTTGGCTGGGAGATTGTTGAAGGCTATGGCGGTGAAGTGAAGGCGCTGGATTTTCTCGATGATTGTTCAACCAGCGCAATCGTAGAAAAAATTCAAAATGATTAATTGTCTGGGCATATAGCTGTATTAGTGGTTTACGCAGTTTATGTTAGCCAGCAAATGCTCGGTATTTATCGTTCCAATAATGGCACTGTTTACACCCTCATGGGCAAAAAGCATCTTTAGACTCTGATCAATCTGTTGGGCCGACTGAGCATGTGGTGCCTGTTGTTTGGTTTGTGTGTCACCCGACAAATGGCCGCTGGCCAATGCTTTCTTAATTAACACACCCACACTTTGTTGTTGGCAATAATCAATAACCGGCACATCTTCCTGATATTGAAGGTTCCACGTCACCATTACCACATCAGACTTTTGTGCGGCTAACAGGCCACCCTCCACGGTTTTGGTGGACATGCCAAAAGCGCGCAATTTGCCCTGTTGTTTCAAATCGGTGAGGACATCGAGAGTTCCGAAGTTATTAATGATATCGAGATCATTACCGTCTGAATGCACCAGAACGATATCAAGCACGTCGGTGTTTAGCCGCTTGAGGCTGCGTTCGATACTGAAGCGGGTATGCCCGGGCGTAAAATCGTAGCTTGAAACACCGTTCGAGAACTCCTCACCAACTTTAGAGCAGATCAGCCAGTCATTGCGCTGCCCAACCAACAACTGGCCGAGCCGTTCTTCGCTGGAGCCATAGGCCGGTGCCGTGTCGAGTAGGTTAATACCGTGATCTTTCGCGAGCGCTAATAGCTCGCTGACCTGTTTATCTTCGGGCAAGGTAAAATTCTGGGGATATTTCACCGCTTCATTACGACCAAGTTTTACCGTTCCCAGACCGAGAATGCCGACTTCCATATCGGTTTGGCCAAGGCGCCGCGAAGGGATTTTATTCATGGCGTATTAAACTATTTTCCATCGGTTCGCGGCTTTTAACCTAGTCGCCAAGGGCTACTTGCCACGGCGAAGCCGCTATGGGCGGTGCCGGCAGCGATAGATTTGGCGTCTCTTGATGGCTGGGTTTAATACTCTCCTGGTCTAATAGTTCAACCACGGTATTGCCTAGATTTGGAGCCAGGGTCAATTTGGTGGGCCAGGCGGCAATAACGTTCTTGCAGCCCTCCGCCCAGCTCGCGTGGGCTTGATCGGGGCGGCCAAAGTTCAGCTGTTTCGGCTCGGCACGGTCGATAGCGAGCGTCGCCCATTGGGCTTTTTCGAGATTAACCCAGGGCAGCAGCGTATTGAGTTCGGCTTTCGCCTGATCAATAAGTAGTCCGGGCGACATTCCAACACCCTTTTCAGCAAGACTGCCACCTAGATACCAAATTTGGCTGCCGTCTTCACCCCGGCTGCTGTCTTCACAAAAGTGGCTGGAGATGGTCAGGCGAGGTGTGGTGTCGGTTCCCAAACAATGGCCGTAAAAAGTATGTGGATGGTGATGTTTCACCATGACCTGATGCAGCGGTCGTCGTTGCATGGTTGGCGCAGTTGCACCTATATTTTGCAGTAGCGCCTCGTTGCCCTGGCCAGCAGCGAAAATGATGGCCTTGCTATTAATATTCAAGGTGTCGCTACCGATGTCAATTTGCAGGGCCGGTGCCGCTGAGTTCCCCGACGAATTGAGCCGGGCATGCTGCCAGTCGATTTTATAGATTTGCTCCTTTGCCTGAGCGGCCAATAACCGCAAAATGCCGGGTACATCCAGAACCATATCGACTAACTTATAGACGGAGCCTTTAAAACCCAGATTTTGCAAAATAGCGGGTAGGTCTTTTTTGGCGACTTTACCGACCCGGCCTCGGGTTGCCTTGCTGGCGAGAAAGGTGGTTAATTTTGCTGCGGTATTATTGGCAGACCATAGATAAAAATGATCACTAAGCACTGAGCCGCCACGCAGATCGACATCGCCTTCGCCGCGCAGGCAGCTTCGCCAATGGGCGGGCATACCGGCAATGGCCTCCGAAGCTCCCGACAGTGCGCCGCTCAGGGTATATTTTATGCCGCCATGAATCATGCCCTGACTGGCAACGGTTTGATCGCTGCCAAGCGCCTTGTGTTCGAATAGCAGAACGCTATAACCTTCGTTGCGCAGACGATTAAGTAGCCATAGGCCCGCGCCTCCGCCACCGATAATGGTAATGTCTACATCAATATTTTTGTTGGGCGAAGCAGTGATAGTTTATCTGGCCGGTCGTCGGTGCAGTGGAAGGAGCGATAAGTATAGCGTTTTCGATCGCAACATTTGGGAGAAAAGTCTTTTCAGTAATGGTGAATCAGCATAGGTTTTTGTGCCAAAAATATTTTGAGACGGGTAACTTGTCTCCGTAAGACACAGTGAATGAGAGCTAAATAAGGAATCTCCTTGGCAAGACTGATGTACACCCTACTGTTATATCTTATTACGCCTCTGATCCTGGGGCGCTTGTTATGGCGGTCTCGTCGCGCGCCGGCTTATGCACGGCGTTGGGCAGAGAGGTTTGGCTTTGTCCCCACTCCTGGTCGAGACGAACCGGATTTGGCCTCGTCCGCTAGCAAGCAAAAAACTATCTGGGTTCACGCCGTGTCAGTTGGTGAGACCCTGGCGGCCGTGCCTCTGATCAAGGCGTTACAGAGTGATTATCCCGACGCGCAGCTGGTGGTCACCACTACTACGCCCACCGGTTCTGAGCAGGTAGTCAAAATATTTGGCGACAGCGTTGCCCATGTTTACGCGCCTTACGATCTACCCGATGTGTTGGCCCGTTTTTTTGCCCGCGTTCGGCCATCTATTGTCATTATTATGGAGACGGAATTGTGGCCGAATTTACTCAGCAAATGTCGGCGTTCGGAAATCCCCGTAGTGATCGCCAACGCGCGATTGTCGGAAAAGTCCGCAGCGGGCTACCGAAAGATTGCCTGGCTGATGCGCGGCATGTTGGCAGACATCAGTTTTGTGGCCGCACAATCTATCGATGATGGCGAGCGTTTTATTAATCTTGGTCTATCCAGGGATAAATTAGTCGTTACCGGTAATATCAAGTTCGATCTCCAACTTGATGCGCCATTAGTTGATAAATCGGCAGCGCTGAAAGCGCAATGGCAGACGCCTGGTCAAAGACTCATCTGGTTGGCGGCAAGTACCCACCAGGGTGAGGATGAAATAATTCTCGATGCCTTTGCGCAAGTGTTAACGCGAATTCCGGATACTTTATTAGTGTTGGTGCCCCGGCATCCAGAGCGTTTTAACGATGTCGCTACACTTTGCGTTGACAGAGGTTTTAGTCTGGTTCGCCGCAGTGAGCATTGCCTGGAACGTACGGGTTTGGATAAAGCGGGCAGCGTTGAACCTGGGCTTCAATCGCAGATACTACTCGGCGACACCATGGGCGAGTTACTGGCATTTTTTGGGGCCAGCGATATTGCCTTTATCGGTGGTAGCCTGGTGCCCGTTGGCGGACATAATTTGATTGAGCCAGCCGCCTGGGGTATCCCAATACTGACCGGACCGAACCTGTTTAACTTTGCTGAGGTCGCTGCAAAGTTAACAGAGGCGGGGGCTATGCAGATTTGTGAAAACGCCGCGCAATTAGGCGCAGCGTTGATTGATTTGCTTGGTAACGCTGAGGAGCCAGCTATCGGGCAGACTGGCATTGCAGCCGCTAATTTAAACTACCAAGCAGCTCATATTCAAAACAACAAACAGTACAAGCTGATGGCTGATGCAGCGCACTCGGTCGCTGAGGGCAACCGAGGCGCGCTATTAAGACTTACTCAGAGCCTCGCGAAGCTGCTCGATTGACGGTCATTGCCGGGTCAAGCCACTTGTCCAGCTGAGCAAGATGTTCTGGACTCAATTGCCCTGCCACCTCTCTCAATTTTAGCAAGCTGACAATATAGTCATAGCGGGAGTTGGCGTAGTCCCGCTGAGCCTGATACAAAACTCGCTGTGATATCAATACATCGACGATGTTTCGCGTGCCAACTTCGTAGCCTGCATCCGTCGCCTCAAGTGCGCTGGTTGCCGAAGTGATGGCCTGTTTGCGGGCTTGCACGCGTGCCGCATTAGTTTTTACCAGCAGATGTTGAGACCGAGCCTGCTGGGTGGTCTTGCGTTGAGTGAGAATGTGTAGTTCCTGAGCCTGAATATACTCCTGCGAGGCTTTTCTTCGTTCGGCGCTGATCATACCGCCAGTGAAAATGGGCGCATCAACCCTAACAGTAAATACTGTGGGCTCATCGTCTTCGGAAAATGGCTGGACATCACCATTATCGTTTCGCACAAAATGGCCGTCTCGATGAAAATTGGAGTAGCCCAGGCTCGCGGTGACGGTCGGTAAATGCTCTGCCCTCTTGGCTTTGGCATTTTTTTCTGCTGCCACCATGGCCAGGCGGTCCACCTCCAGCTTAAAATTATTTTTTTGCGAGAATTCTACCCATGAAGCACTATCGGTCGGTTCGGTGGGTTGAATAGGAAATTCTGCGGTGAGTCCGGCCAGCTCTTGATGACGCTGACCGGTTAACACTTCTAGCCCTTCAAAAGCGATATCAAGTGCGGCCTGAGTTTCCAGAGTATTTACCGACGCGCTATCAAAGGCGGCCTGGGCTTCGTGAACATCAGTGATGGGCAGCAAACCAACTTCAAAACGCTCTTTGGTTTGCTCCAGCTGGCGGCCAATGGCACGTTGCTCGGCGAGCGAGGTGGTGAGATTCTCGCTAGCGCGTAGAACGCCTACATAGGCCTCGGTCACTCTGAGAATAGTCTCTTGTTGATCAGCAGCAAACTGAGCTTCGGCTTGTTGATCCAGGTCATAGCCCTGTTTAAAGGTAAACCAGGCAGGTAAATCAAACAGTGGTTGGCTGATGGAGATTGAATAAAACTCGGTTTCATCATCATTGTCACCGGCCGCGCCTGCTTCGAATCCGCCACCAAAGTTGAGGGTTCTAAGGTTAGAGCGATCACCATCGCCATCGGTGAACTCCAGGCCAGCAGTGATTTTGGGTAGTATTCCTGAACGACCAAGCGGAATGGCTTCCTTGCCCGCCTTCAAGGCGGCATTTGCAGCGCGCAAGGTGGGATCATTGGTTAGTGCCAGCTGATATATTTCGGATAGCGTATCAGCCGTAACCGGCATGACCGCCGTGATCGAAAACAGTGCTGCACACGCCATTTTTGAAAGCTTGTTCATTTGATAATCCATGGGTAATTTACAACCGGGAAATTCTAGCAGATGTGTCGATATATTTCCTAAAAGACTTGATTGATGAAGGATCAGTTTTAGCGGAGTTTATAGTGTGGACGGATAAAAAAGTCCCGGTTGGCTTTGAGATAACAGAGGACATACACCGTGATTTGGCTGCTATCTTGAAGTATTAAAATGCTACATCAAAACGACAAAACTGCTAATTCAAGCTTCAAATAACAAGCGGTACCTGCAAAATCAATCTCTGCAAGGTATAGTTTGGCCTGAAGAAGATAATGATCAGTTTTATCTACACGGGTGAGCGTCATTGGTTTCCGGGCACAAGGCCTCCAGGCACTAAATTGCAAATAGGGTGATATGAGTTACAAGGTTGACCTGAAAAATTTCATGGCTCGTTGTGAGTCCAATTATCGACGACTGCATCAGGTGTTCCCGGATATGGCGGTGGATCAGGAGCGTTGCCTGGGTCTCACCACCGTCGATAATCGAGAGGTGGTGCTCACTGTCCTCGAAAGAACGCCCTATACGACATTACTGGCCGTTGAAGAAAAATTAAAAAATGCGGCTAACCCCACGACAAATACCGATTGGTTCAAGCCGCTGTTGTTGACTGTGCGCATATATCACGATGCCAAATTGGCGGAAGTTGTGAGTTGTGACGGAATGCGCAACGCAAAACCTAAAAATGAGTACCCTAATAAAAACATGCTGCAGCGCGATGAAAAAGCTCAGTGGAACCGCTTTCTAGAAGAATGGTTAGTGGTTTGTATTGAGTATGGTTATGTCTCTGAGTCAGGCCTGGTATTGCTGAACGGAGGTGTTGAATAAGGCCCGCTGCTGTTGTGTTCGACTTTGCTCTAACCCAATTAAGATCGATTTATGTCACAGCCGCAAACCCATCGTTTAATTCAGCTAACAGACGCCCATATTGGTGAGGATCGCCACCACCGCCTGGCTGGTATATGCACCTATGACACGTTTCGTCAAGTGCTGGCAGATATTGCGGCTCGACGGGATGTGCCCGATATGTTGATGGTGACGGGGGATATAGCAGCCCTGGGTAAGCAGGAAGCCTACAAGCTTTTTGCTGAACAAATTCGCTTTGTCGATATCCCCTATGCATGGCTGCCGGGTAATCATGATGATTTTGACGTGATGCAAACTAGTGTCACATCGGCACCTTACTGGTCGTTGCTTGAATTCGGAGACTGGCGCGTTATCTCCTTAAATTCAGCTGTGAGTGGCCAGGTCGGCGGCACCTTGATTGAAGCCGAGCTAGAGTTCCTCGCCACCACCTTACGCAGTGAAAGTGGTCATCCGATTATTATCTTTACCCATCATCCGCCGGTATCGGTTGGTTGCAAGTGGCTTGATAAGCAAAAAATCAGTAATGCTCATGAGTTTGAGACTATTGTCGCTTCAGCCAGTAACGTTCGCGCTGTATTTTGTGGTCATGTCCATCAGGAAACTGAAACCCGTTGGGCCGGTAGTCGTATCTATACCAGCCCCTCGACTTGTTTTCAGTTTGCGGCCAACAGTGCAGATTTTGCGTTGAGCAATGATTGCCCTGGCTACCGGTGGATTGATCTGCACCCTGATGGATATCTCGAAACGGGTGTATGTCGTTTAGATATCGCTGATTTCGCTGTCGATCATCAAGTCCAGAATTACTAGTGATTAAAGGTTTGGTTAAATAGGGTATTGATTAACTGGAGTTGAGTACCAGTCAGTGCTATCCATGGCCTGATGTGACTCGCTATAATCTCACTCCTACATTGAACACAAAACCTGGTCTTGAACTGAGCTTTGAATCGACAATCGCTTCTATATATACACGGTTTTAACAGCTCGCCCGGGTCTGATAAGGCTCAGCACACCAAACAATGGTTATCTGAAAATCATCCAGATATCGAATTCGTCTGCCCATTCTTAAGCCCGTTTCCGCTGTTGGCTATGACCGCGCTAGAAGAGCAAGGCGACGCACAAGAAATCATTGGTCTGATCGGCAGCTCCATGGGTGGTTTCTATGCTACCTGGCTTGCCGAAAAGTATGGCTGTAACGCAGTTTTGGTGAATCCGGCGGTGTCACCCTGGGAGGGGCGAGATTATTTGCTGGGTGCTCAGAAAAATTACCACACCGGGGAAGTGCACTATATTGAGCAAAAGCATCTAGATGAACTTGAGCGATTTGACGTGGCTACCTCGTCTGATCCTTCGCGATTCCTGGTGATGGTACAAAGTGGTGACGAAGTGCTCGACTATCGTCAGGCAGTGGCGAAATATGCAGATTGTCAATTAATTGTCGAACAGGGCGGTGATCATGGCTTCCAAAACTATACTGACCATTTGCCAAAGATCATGAAATTTCTTATGGGGAATCCTTAAACAATCGCTTATGGCCGAATACAACGCGGAAGATATTGAAGTCCTGACGGGGCTAGACCCAGTCAGAAAACGCCCGGGAATGTATACCGATACAACCCGCCCGAATCATCTGGCTCAGGAAGTTATCGACAATAGCGTCGACGAGGCTCTCGCTGGGTTCGCCCAGAAAATATCCGTTATATTGCACAAAGACGGGTCAGTTACCGTCGCTGATAATGGCCGTGGTATGCCAGTCGATATTCATCCTGAACAGGGCGTGCCTGGCGTAGAAGTCATCATGGGTACATTGCACGCCGGCGGTAAATTTAATGATAAAAATTATCAATTCTCCGGCGGCCTTCACGGTGTTGGTGTTTCGGTAGTCAATGCCCTGTCGTTGAAATTGCAGGTGACCATTCGTCGTGATGCCAAAGTCTGGCAGATGAATTTTGCCAATGGCGATAAAGCCTCCGACCTGGTGGTCATCGATGACTGCGGCAAGCGCAATACCGGCACTGAAATCGTTTTTTTACCCGACCCCCAGTATTTTGACAGCATCAAATTCTCCCTGCCTCGGCTCAAGCATGTCTTGCGTGCCAAAGCTGTGCTCTGTGCTGGCCTCGAAGTGCGCCTCAAAGATGAAGCGAGCGGTGAAACCGAGCAGTGGTGTTATGAAGATGGTCTACCCGATTACCTGAGTAGTGCCACCGAGGGTTGGGAGACCCTGCCGCTTGTGCCTTTCACCGGCAGTGTTGCTTCAGAAACCGAAGCCGTTGACTGGGCGGTGCAATGGCTGCCCGAAGGCGGTGAGGTCACTCAGGAAAGCTACGTTAATCTGATTCCCACCATCCAGGGCGGTACCCACGTAAATGGTTTCCGAACCGGGCTACTGGAAGCGACCCGGGAGTTTTGTGAATTCCGCAATTTGTTGCCACGAGGGGTAAAATTAACGCCGGATGATATTTGGGATAAATGCTGTTTTGTGCTGTCTTCGAAGCTGGGTGATCCACAGTTTTCAGGCCAGACCAAAGAGCGTTTGTCGTCAAGGGAAGCAGCAGCTTTTGTATCCGGGATTGTCAAAGATGCCTTCAGCCTGTGGCTTAATCAGCATACCGAAGAAGCCGAGAAGCTGGCCGAGTTGTGTATTGCCAACGCCCAGCGGCGTATGCGCTCTAATAAAAAGGTTGCTCGCAAAAAACTCACTTCCGGTCCTGCTTTGCCAGGCAAGCTGGCCGATTGCTCCTCGGCAGAACCAGAGTTATCCGAATTATTTCTGGTCGAAGGCGATTCCGCCGGTGGCTCGGCCAAACAGGCCCGCAGCCGAGAGTTTCAGGCCATCATGCCCCTGCGCGGTAAGATCCTGAATACCTGGGAGGTGGACAGTGCGGACGTCCTCGGTTCGCAGGAAGTACATGATATTTCTGTTGCCATCGGTATTGATCCCGGTAGTAATGACCTCAGTGGTCTGCGCTATCACAAAGTTTGTATATTGGCCGATGCTGATTCCGACGGCGCCCACATCGCAACCCTGATTTGCGCTCTGTTTATGCGCCACTTTCAACCCCTGGTCACCGCGGGTCATGTCTACGTGGCGATGCCGCCGCTGTTTCGCATCGATGTCGGTAAAGAAGTGTTTTATGCCCTCGACGAGGCCGAGCGGCAGGGTGTGCTAGATCGTATAGAAGCCGAGAAAATGACCGGCAAAGTTCAGGTCACTCGCTTCAAGGGTCTGGGTGAAATGAACCCCATGCAATTGCGTGAAACTACCATGAATCCGGATACCCGCCGACTGATTCAGCTAACAATCCGTTCCGGCGATGATACCCATCGTATCCTCGATATGCTGCTCGCTAAAAAACGTGCGGCGGATCGTAAGAGCTGGCTAGAAGAGAAGGGTAATCTGGCGGAGGTGGGGTAAGCTATTTCGTATTGATTGATGAGTCTTGAGCGGAATTAGACAGCGCTACAATCCTTGATACTTCAGTTTGCTGGATAGAAGCCGGATACCTCACCATTGAATGGATTTTGATTTTTGATATTCAGGAAGCTCAAGCGACTTCGGTGAGATGAATAGCTCTCCGCCTTGTCCGTGCCCTGAGGCTGAGTATCTGAGAGAAAATGGACGGACGTTTGCCCACTCTTCGTATAAAGCTCGCACTTCAATGCAGTCATCGTAAGTCAAAACCCACGAAGAATCCTGGCGTGAACGGAGAGTTTCAGCAAGTTGTTCATGATATGAATGATTCAGAGCGTTTAGATAGAGAGTGGGTCCTTTCTCGTAGTATGGCGGATCGATAAAGAGGAAAATATTGTTAACGGATTTAATAAAATCAATACCGTCCAAATTGGAAACTCGTATTCGCTCTCTATACTCGGTCACTTTTCGACATGGTTCCGCTAAATCAGGTTTATTGAAACGTGCATCGATTTTCCATCGTCCTTGTTGTTGGGTTCCCCCAATAGGACCCCCATTCATAATGATTCCCGAACGATTTGCTCTATTCAGATAGAATGCGCTGAACCCTCGATCCAGCCGAGTCAGCTGACTTCGTTTTCTATACACTTCTTTTTGGCGCCTCCACTCTGCCATGCTTACACGCTTGCTGGAGAGTCTCTTCTGGAATTCGTCACTTCTATTTAGTAAAGACCACCAAAATGAGAATATTGATTCGTCTGCATCGTTTATCTCGATTCGGGGCGTTTCCTCACGAAATAGCAACGTTAAAGCTGCACCGGCACCTCCCGCGAATGGCTCTCCAAACGGTAGTTGACCAAACCCATTTAGTCGGCGAACACTTGCAAGCAGATTAGAAAAAGTCGCTTTGCCTCCAGGGTATCTAAGCGGACTGGCGGTATTCAACTAGAGCCTCCTTCATCCGTGTTCTCCAACATAAGTCGAAGCAATGGTTCGATTCGAATCCAAAATTGTTGTATGTCCCGCGCACTAGGAAAATCCTGCTGATGCACAAAAGTGTTGAGTTCACTAACGGTGAATGGGGCAGAACGGTCGTAACGAACAGCTTTCTCCACCATTGTCGCTTGCTGTTTTGGCAATCTTTTCTTGGCTAGGTGTGTAATCTCTACTGATAGCTGGCGTAGAGTTGGAGTATCGTGTTGAAGCTTGTTCTTGCTTTTGAGTTTTTCTTTTATATCGGCGAGTTCACCTGTTTGCTCGAAGTAATGCAAAACAGATAGCTCGAAGAATACACGAAGCAATACAGCCCCTGCGTTGGGGAAATCCTCACGTTTGAGTTTAACCAACTCCCGCCTAATGTCGATCAGTCTCGGTGTCCCACTCCGGATTTTAAAGTCAGACGGGAATACAGTTTTTTGCTCAGGCTTTGTTCTCTTTAATTCCTCTGGTTTAGGGGATTTTTTCTTGCTTGCAATAGTTTTCCCACTGACGACATCTGATGGCAAGAACGACCCTCGGCGCTTAACCGGCTTTTCGTTGTCGCCCCAAGAATTGAAGTACTGGGTGATGTCTTCATTTGTATTCAAAGAGCGTGATGATTGGCGCCCTAGCGCTATGTCAGTAACCAATTGTGTAAACCCCCGAAAGAAATTCTTTCTTCGTTGTTTTTCCTCTTATTCCATGTTCGGGGTCAGGCTCAACCATAAGAAACCCTCTGCCAACTGTTGAGTCGAAAACCCGCTCAACGGTGGAAAAGAGTTTCGCTCTCGGACTATCAAGCTTCGCCGCGATTTCCTCCGGCAGGTCAAGGGACCTAGCCATGTCAGCTATGGCTCTTGTTTGCCTTGCTGCTTGTATATCAGACAAATTAAATCCTAACTGGTCCCGCAATTGATCGTTGCTATAGCCCTCCGCAAGCTTGTCAAGTATGAAGCTAGCGCGGTTCTCGGCTTGCCACGCTAGTACCGGCGTACCTACGTGTCTACCTGCGATCTGGCGGTCTGTAGCTCTGCGACTCGGAGCGATTGTTACAGGAATAGAAGAAATAGACTCCAGACCTTCAAGTTGCCGCGAAAGGCGCTCTACCTGACGTTGATACTTCCCTTCCAGTAGTCCCGGTTCACGAAGAGCTTTCAAAGCCGCAAGACGTCGGTTTCCTTCTACCACAACTAGTTGATCATCTTCCTCGATGGCTAACAGCGGTTCGTTAGGAAAATAGCCCCTAGTAGAGATGCTGTGAGCGATATCGATTGCCTTATCGTGATCGAAGAGATACTGAATAATCTCTCTTGGTGCTCTCGAGCGTGTTTCCCGTCCTAGTCTCGGGTTCTTTGGATCCAGATGAAGACTAGATACTTTTTTACTCTTGGTGATCCAAGGTCGGGTAGGCTGGTCTGCTCCTTAGTTCCAATGCATGGGGAAGTTAATTTGGATATACTGAATGATCAATTGTATGGGCTGTTGGGTTCTTACTCCGTTGTCTCCCTCGTTACGCCGCGATCAATTTGATTTTCGATACTTTTCAGCGGGTGCGATGGGTAGTCAAGAATATCCAGGTGCTTACCCGAACCTGTCCTCAATGTTTTCAAGCAAGCGCTTTCCGTGAATAATGGCAATGATAAGAACCTTCCGCTGCCTTATTACGTATACTAAGCGATAGCTGTAAACAAACCGTTCTCGGATATTATTATCACCGATTTCCGGCAGGACGCGGCCAACTAACGGGGATTCTCCTATGGTTATCGATGTTTCAAGAATTTTCGATACAACAGATTGCGCATAGAACAAAGAGTCTCTTGCTATGTATTTAGCGATAGCTTCAAGGTCTTCAGCTGCTTCGGGTGACCACGCTAATTGGTAGTCCATTTGCTTAGCCGTTTCTCAACATCCTGATGTGAGACTGTCCCCTCCTTTTCCGCCCTATCGATACCGCGATGGACTTTCTCAACGATATACAAATGGTACTGAATATCCTCCAGTGTGCAGTCATCTGGCAAGTTTTCCAGCAGCGACTGCACTTCACTTTTAGCTGTACTCATAGGCGAACCTCCAGTTTGCATTAAAGCACATAATTATTAGTCAAGGCCTCCTCTGCATGGAATTAAAATCTAACACGTCGGTATAGGTGCTAGAAATTAGCCGGATAAACAGGTCGGTCGTTATGTCGATCCCTGACGCTCGCCAATTAGAAGCCTAATATGCCGTCTCGAACGAGTAAATCTGTTATATCATATGCGCTCTCATTTGAACGCTGTCATTAGTGTTTTGAAATGATTCTTCCACGGCAGTCGATACTCTTTGTACTTGGCCTGGCAGTGTAAAGTCATGTCGAAGTTGGTAATGTTTAGATCTGAGTATTTCAACCCGCTAAAACCGTTTATTTTAATCTCGCTATAGTTGCATAGCTGCCAGTAAACTGCGGCATATACATACGATTAGGTAAAAATCACCTTTATGTCAGATGCAACACTAATAGCGGACGCCGAAGAATCCACCCCGCTGCGAGACTATGCCGAGAAGGCCTACCTCGATTACTCTATGTACGTGATCCTTGATCGCGCCCTGCCCCATATCAGCGATGGGCTTAAGCCAGTGCAGCGGCGCATTATTTACGCGATGAGTGAGCTGGGTCTCAGGGCGCCGGCCAAGCATAAAAAATCAGCGCGCACGGTGGGTGATGTGATCGGCAAGTTTCATCCCCATGGTGATACCGCAGCCTATGAAGCTATGGTTTTGATGGCCCAGCCATTCTCCTACCGCTACCCATTGGTGGATGGTCAGGGCAATTGGGGTTCTCCTGATGATCCCAAGTCCTTTGCGGCTATGCGCTATACCGAATCTCGCCTGACACCGTTTGCTAATTTGTTGTTGACTGAACTGGGTCAGGGCACGGTGGACTGGCAGCCCAATTTTGATGGTTCGTTGGATGAACCCACCATTCTCCCCGCCCAGGTGCCCCATGTTTTGCTTAATGGCACGACGGGGATTGCCGTGGGCATGGCGACAGATATTCCGCCACACAATTTACGTGAGGTGATCAAGGCTTGTGTGCATATGCTCGATAAGCCTAAAGCTACAGTTGAAGACCTGATCGAATTTATTCCGGGGCCGGATTTCCCCACCGATGCGGAGATTATTTCTTCACCGGAAGAATTGAAAACAGCTTATACCACGGGTCGAGGTTCGGTGCGGATGCGCGCCCGTTGGGTGAGGGAAGATGGTGACATTATTATCACCGCACTGCCTCATCAGGCCTCGCCTGCGAAAATACTCGAACAGATCGCCGCTCAAATGTTGGCTAAAAAGCTGCCTATGGTGGCGGATCTGCGGGATGAATCGGATCACGAGAATCCTACCCGTCTGGTCATTGTGCCCCGCTCGAACCGGATTGATGGTGAAGTGCTGATGAGTCATCTGTTTGCTTCCACTGATCTTGAGCGCTCGGCTCGGGTCAATCTAAATATCATCGGCATGGATGGTCGGCCCGGTGTGAAGGCGTTAAATCAAATTATCGGGCAGTGGCTCGAATTCCGTAAGGTCACGGTGCGGCGCCGCCTCGAATATCGTCTCGAACAGGTGCTGGCACGCTTGCATATTCTCGATGCTTTGTTGATCGCTTTTCTCAGCATCGACGAGGTGATCGCCATTATTCGCCACGAGGATGACCCGAAGGCCGAACTGATCAAGCGCTTTAGTCTGACGGATATTCAGGCCGAAGCGATACTGAATTTACGCTTGCGTCAGTTGGCCAAGCTTGAAGAAATGAAAATTCGTACTGAGCAGGATGCGCTGAGTGAAGAGCGAGATGCCCTGCAAAAAACACTGGGTTCAAAGCAGCGTTTGAAAACCCTGGTGCGAAAGGAGCTGGAAAGCATCGCTGAAGAGTTTGGCGATGATCGGCGCTCACCCATCGTCAAACGAGATGAAGCTCAGGCTTATAGCGAGGCTGATCTGGTCACCTCCGAGCCGGTCACAGTGGTGCTCTCAGAAAAAGGCTGGATCCGTGCTGCCAAAGGTCACGAGGTTGATGTAGAGGGACTCAGCTACAAAGCGGGTGACAGTTTTCTAGCAGCGGCTCAAGGGCGGAGTAGTCAGCAGGCTGTTTTGCTGGATTCAACTGGGCGCTCCTATGCCCTGTCCGCCCACACTCTGCCGTCGGCACGAGGCCAAGGTGAACCGGCTACCGGCCGCTTAAATGCGCCATCGGGTGCGACATTTTGCGGGATATTACTGGGCGACGAAGACCAACGCATATTGATGGCCACCGATGCCGGTTATGGCTTTGTCGCGAAACTGGCAGACCTGCATACCAAAAACCGCTCCGGTAAAACGGCAATTAGCGTACCTAAAGGTGCCAGGGTATTGGCCCCAGTAACGGTTGAATCACTTGAGAACGCGATGGTGGTAGCGGTCAGCAATGAAGGCCGGATGCTGAGTTTTCCGATTAGCGATTTGCCTGAACTGGCCCGGGGCAAGGGCAATAAAATTATAAATATCCCTTCATCTCGCCTACAGGCTCGGGAAGAATGGATGATGGCGGTTGCGGTGATATCACCCGGTCAGCAACTGCTAGTTTATTCCGGCAAGCGTCACCATGCGCTCAAGTTTGCTGATCTCGAACATTATCGGGGCGAGCGCGGTCGGCGTGGTAATAAATTACCCCGAGGATTTCAAAGAGTAGATCGAATGACTGTCGAGAGTTAGTTGGATTAGTTGCTCTGTTTTTAACTTCTTGCTGGCGACGAATGAGCCAGGTTTGATCTTGTGCGGGTTAGTCGATAATCGCCGGTTTACCGCCCAAGACGCATCCTTTATAGTTGCTGGCCCCTTACGTTGGGTCACGAACCTGACACGGTTGTTTTAGTTTGGCGTCTCCTGTTCTTGCTAGCGCGGCAGTGCTTGCGCTTATCCAATAGATTCGTTTCGGGATTCGTTGCGAGTTTTGAACAAGGGTTGCAAAGACAGCCATTCGACTGGGTGGCTAATAAACAAAGTGAAGAAAAATAACACAGAGGTTCATGCATGGCGGATCTAGACACATTCAGAACAGAAACTCGCGCCTGGTTGAATGCGAATTGCCCGCCGACGCAATGTACGCCATCTGAGGAATTTGAAGATACCTGCTGGGGCGGTACCAAGTGGCGCTTTACCAACCCGGAACAAAAAACCTGGCTTGATGTGATGGCCGAACGAGGCTGGACGGCACCGGAGTGGCCTGCGGAATACGGTGGTGGCGGGCTGGATCGTGAACAGGCAAAAATCCTCTATCAGGAAATGGCTCGTATCGGCGCTCGCACACCTCTATTTAGTATGGGGCTGTCGATGATTGGTCCAGCCCTGCTTAAATACGGCACCGAGGCACAGAAGCAACAACATATTCCTAATATTGTCGCGGGCAAAATCTGGTGGTGTCAGGGTTATAGCGAGCCTAATTTCGGCTCTGATCTTGCTGGCCTGCAAACCCGCGCAGAAGATAAGGGCGACCACTACATCATCAACGGGCAGAAGGTCTGGACCAGTTACGCCAATATGGCGGACTGGATGTTTTGTCTGGTGCGCACCGATCCCGATGCCGCCAAACACGCGGGTATCAGCCTGGTGCTGTTTGATATGAGTCAGCCTGGTGTGACAGTCAAACCCATCCCTCTGATTTCCGGTAAATCGCCTTTTTGCGAGACTTTTCTCGATGATGTCAGGGCGGATAAAGATCAGTTAGTGGGTCAGGTGAATAAAGGCTGGGAATTAGCCACTTATCTGCTCACCCACGAAAGGGCCATGATCGGTAATATGGGTCAATCAACCGCGATTGTTAAGAGTCTCAACGAGCATGCCGTCGAGCAGGTCGGCCTGGAAAACGGCATCCTCGCTGATAGCGCCCTACGCGCCGATATTACCAGCTGGTTGATGGATGATATGGCCTTCCAGCTCACCGCTGAACGCCTGGGCGATGAGACCAAGGCCGGAACGGGAACAGGTGCGGCTTCGTCAATGCTCAAGTACGCTGGCACCGAAAACAACAAGCGCCGTCATGAATTGATGCTAGGGATACATGGCACCCAGGCTCTGGCCTGGGAGGGTGAGGCGTTCAAGGACGGACAGATGGCCAGCGTGTGGTTGCGTACCAAAGGCAACACCATTGAGGGCGGCACCTCAGAGATTCAGCTGAATATTATTAGCAAGCGCATCCTTGGCCTTGGTGAGAAGTAGGTTTAGGTAAAAAATGGCGTCTGCTAACAGTGAGAATTGCGATTTGGGCAATGTAAACAGAGATAAAAGTAAAAGGTTTTTATGATATGGCATTGGTATTAAACGAAGAGCAGCAAATGCTAAAAGAGTCCGCCAAAGGATTCTTACAGGAAAACGCGCCGGTAGAGGCGCTGCGTAGCTTACGTGACGAACGTGATGCGACGGGTTACTCGAAAGATTTGTGGCAACAGATGGCCGAGATGGGCTGGGCCGGTATTCTTGTCGATGAAGCTCATGGCGGCCTTGAATTTGGCCACGTCGGTATGGGTCAGGTGATGGAGGAAAACGGTCGTACGCTGACGGCTTCACCCTTGTTGTCTACCGCCGTACTCGGTGCCTCGGCCATATCGATTGGTGGTAACGAAGCACAAAAGTCCGCGTTGTTGCCAGCCATCGTCGAGGGCAAACTGGTAACGGCATTGGCGGTTGATGGCGGTTCCCGTCATAAGCCGACCCGAACCGGGGTGACAGCGGAAAAGTCTGGGGACGGATACAGTTTAAGCGGTGAGAAGCAATTTGTTATCGACGGCCATGTCGCTGACAAGATAATTGCCTCGGCGCGTACCAGTGGTAATGAGGGTGATACTGATGGCATTACTTTGTTCATTATTGACGTGGATACCCAGGGTCTCGAAATCGAACGGGTGATTATGGCGGACAGCATCAATTCTGCCATTATTTGTTTTAGCGGTGTTGCTGTCACCGCAGAAAATATACTAGGTGAAGCCGATAAGGGCCTGGCAGTATTGCAACAGGTGCTGGATATCGGTAACGCCCATCTATCCGCTGAACTATTAGGCCTGTCCCAGGAAGTGCTTGAACGTACCGTGACCTATATGAAAGAGCGTCGACAATACGGTGCCCTGATAGGTTCCTACCAGGGTTTGCAGCATCGCGCTGCGCACCTGTTCAGTGAAATCGAGCTGGCGAAATCAGTGGTACTTAAAGTGCTTCAGGCATTGGATGAAGATGACGGCGAATCCCGTGACAGCAATGTGGCCTTGCTCGCCAGTTTAGCGAAAGCTAAAGCCAGCGAAGTGGCGACACTGGCCACCAATGAAGGCGTCCAGCTCCACGGCGGCATCGGTATGACTGACGAGCTGGATATAGGTTTTTTTATGAAGCGAGCACGGGTAGCCGAACAACTATTGGGTGACCAGCGTTTTCACATGAATCGTTTTGCGGCGATTAATGGGTATTGAGGTAAAGGTTAATCAGGTCTAGTTGAACAACAAGCAGGTTTGAACAACAGGCAAATTTAAACAAGCTATAGCGATAGCATGTATTCGAGGAGACAGACATATGGCACTTAAAATTGACACCGGTGATTTACAGGCAAGCGTAGGTAAAGACTGCGGCACTTCGGACTGGCTAGAGATAGGTCAGCAACGCATCAACGATTTTGCTGATGCTACCCTTGATCACCAGTTTATTCATGTTGATCCAGAGCGCGCCAAAGAATCACCCTTTGGCGGCACCATAGCCCACGGTTATCTGACGCTGTCCTTGCTGGCCTATTTTATGCAGTCCGGTGGCGTCGGTGTCGATGTGCCGAACCGGACCATGGGTGTCAACTATGGCCTAGATAAATTACGGTTTCTGCAACCGGTGCCATCCGGTGCCCGTGTTCGCGCTCATGCCAAATTAGCTGAGGCGACAGAGAAGAGTCCGGGTCAGTATCTTTTCAAACTGGAAGTGACGGTGGAAATTGAGGGGCAGGAGAAACCTGCACTGATAGCTGAAACTTTAACCATGATATTTGCGGGTTGAGTATCAACCGATAACTATTTACGGGAGAGAGAACAATGACAGTTAGATTTGATGGCAAAGTAGCAATTGTCACCGGAGCTGGTAATGGCCTGGGGCGTTCCCATGCCCTGGCATTTGCCACGCGGGGTGCAAAAGTGGTGGTCAATGATCTGGGTGGTGCTCGCGATGGCACGGGTAGTTCAAGCCAAGCGGCGCAGGCAGTTGTGGCAGAGATTAAGGCCAATGGCGGTGAAGCCATTGCCAACGGTGCCAATGTGGCAGATTTTGAACAGGTACAAGCCATGGTGAAGGAAGCTATGGACGCCTGGGGCCGGGTTGATATTCTGGTCAATAACGCCGGTATTCTGCGGGACAAGTCCTTTTCTAAAATGACCATGGATGATTTTAAACTGGTTATCGATGTGCATTTGATGGGCGCTGCCTACTGTACAAAAGCGGTGTGGGAAATCATGAAGGAGCAGAATTACGGCCGCATTGTGATGGTCTCTTCCTCCAGTGGCCTCTACGGTAATTTCGGTCAATCCAATTACAGTGCTGCCAAGTTAGCGGTGGTGGGTTTGATGAATTCTCTGGCCCAGGAAGGTGAAAAATATAATGTCCGCGTGAATGCTCTAGCACCTGCCGCGTTAACCCGCATGACCGAGGATATCATTCCCGATCCTAGAGCTGCCGCTGCTCTGGTGCCGGAGCCTGTGAGTGCGGGCGTACTGGCCCTGTGTACGGAAGACGCGCCCAACAAGTTCATTTTATGTGCTGGCGCCGGCGGTTATGCCAGTTCACACCTGTATGAAACTAAGGGTATTTATTTGACTGCCGAAGATCAGACGCCAGAGAAGATACTGGAAAACTGGGCAGCTCTGGATGACGATACTGACGAGGAAAGAATTACTCAGGCCTTGCAGCAGACAGGAAAATTTATTAAAGCCGCGTTAGCTGATCAGGATAGTAAAGCCTGATTTTGGGTCGGTACCTAACTTAATTAAGTAGCAGCAATAACAACAGTAACAGTGAGCAGAACTAAATTTAACGGTAATAGAGGAAATCGATTATGAGAGAAGCACTGGTAGTTTCATCTGCAAGAACGCCAATCGGCAAAGCCTATCGCGGCCTTTGGAACGATACTGAAGCGCCCACCATGGCGGGCATTTCTGTTAAGGCGGCTATGGAACGGGCGGGCGTTGATCCGGCCGAAATTGATGATGTGGTGATGGGTTGTGCCCTGAGCCAGGGTACCGGCGGCTACAATATTGGTCGCCTGGCCGCGCTATCGGCGGGTTGCCCGGTCAGCGTCAGCGGCATGACTATGGACAGACAGTGTTCGTCGGGTCTGATGTCTATTGCGACGGCGGCCAAGCAGATCGTCCACGACGGTATGAACATTGCCGTGGGTGCGGGTGTCGAGCACATCAGCCTGGTACAGAACGAGCATCAGAATGGTTACCGCGCTCAGGATCCCAACCTGATCAAAATGCACAAAGATATTTATATCGCCATGCTGCAAACTGCGGAAATTGTTGCCAAGCGCTACAACATCGACCGCGATGTTCAGGACGAATACGGTCTGCAATCACAGCAACGTACGGCTGCTGCCCAGGAAGCCGGTTTGTTTGACGATGAAATCGTTGAAGTGACGGCGATGATGAAGCACGTCGATAAGGCCAGTGGTAAAGAAGCGCTGGAAGAAAAAACCCTGAAGCTGGATGAGGGCAACCGGCCGAGCACGACGCTCGAAGGGCTGGTGTCACTGAAGCCGGTTTTTGAAGGTGGATGCATTACTGCGGGTAACGCCAGTCAGCTCTCCGATGGTTCCGCAGCCTGCGTGTTGATGGAATCAAAACTGGCTGAGCAACGTAATATCGAGCCGTTGGGCATTTACCGTGGCATGGCAGTGGCCGGTTGTGAGCCGGACGAAATGGGTATTGGCCCGGTATTCGCCATTCCCAAACTGCTCAAGCAGCATAACCTGTCTGTTGACGATATCGGTGTTTGGGAGTTAAACGAAGCCTTTGCTGTACAGGTGATTTACTGCCGTGACCAGCTGCGTATTCCCAACGAAAAACTTAATATCAACGGTGGCGCCATCGCCATCGGTCATCCCTATGGTATGAGTGGCGCACGGATGGTGGGTCACGCTCTGCGTGAAGGTAAGCGCCGTGGCGAGAAATACGTGGTCATCACTATGTGTGTCGGCGGCGGCATGGGCGCTGCCGGTTTGTTTGAGGTGGCTTGATGCGACGTTAGATAGATAATAATTTGGCTTAGGCTTAATAAAGGGGAAGGTGCTGATGCCACCTTCCCCTTTTTGTAAAAGCAACATTTCTAAAACTAAACAGGTATTTGGAGAATAATAATGGATCAAATGGAATTGCTTGTCGCAACACTGATCGGCTGGGCCACCCTTTATGGCGTGAAAATCATTGTGGCCGTGGTTATTTTTGTTGTCGGACGTTGGGTTGCTCGTAAGCTGAGTAATACCGTACAAAAGGTTTTGACTGGTCGTGAGGTTGATGATGCGCTGGTCAAATTTGCCACTAACCTTAGCTATTCCGCGCTACTCATCTTTGTTGTTATTGCCGCTCTGGGGCAGGTGGGTATACAAACAGCTTCGTTTGTGGCCATCGTCGGTGTGGCCGGCCTGGCCATCGGATTGGCGATGCAGGGGTCATTATCCAATTTTGCGGCTGGGGTTCTCATTATTATATTCAAACCATTTCGCATCGGTGACTTCGTCGAGGTGGCCGGTACTGCAGGCGTGATGGAGAGCATTATGATTTTTACTACCGAGCTAAAAACCGGCGACAATAAAAAAGTCATTATTCCTAACGCAGCCGTGCTAGGTGGTGTGATTACCAATTATTCTGCAAATGATACGCGTCGTGTCGATCTGGTCATGGGTATTGGCTATGACGATGACATCGATAAAGCCAAAGCAGTGCTGGCAGAATTAATGTCCGCCGATGAGCGCATTTTAAAAGACCCTGCGCCCGCAGTCGCGATGATTGAACTGGCCGATAGTAGCGTTAATTTTAATGTTCGGCCCTGGGTGAAAACGGCAGATTACTGGGGTGTGTACTGTGATCTAACTGAGGCTGTTAAGAAACGCTTTGACCAGGAGGGAATCTCGATCCCCTATCCCCAGCGTGATGTGCATGTGCATCAAACACAAAGTTAAGGAGTCACACAGATGGGAATTATATCCTGGTTGATATTGGGCCTGATTGCTGGCGTGCTGGCCAAATGGATTATGCCAGGGGATGACCCTGGTGGATTGTGGGTGACTATCTTGATCGGCATAGTCGGTGCTTTTGTCGGCGGGTTTGTTGGTTCTTTAGTGGGGCTTGGTACCACGGGTGGTTTAAGCGTCGGCAGTATTTTAACGGCGGTAGGCGGCGCGCTTTTATTACTTTTTGTCTACCGCAAAATTAAAAGTTGATGAGTTTGAATTGACATAAAAAAGGCCGGTATCTCCGGCCTTTTTTATGTGCTGTCTTGTTAGTCCTTATAGTAGTCAACCCGCCATGGAAATCCCACCACTTACCGACAGGGTTTGCCCTGTTACATAGGCAGCTCCTTCCGATGCCAGATAGGCTACCGCATTGGCAATATCCTCTGGTTGCCCCATACGTTTTAGCGGCACATTTTTTTCGATTGAGGCAATACCTCGGCCCGCTAATTCATTATTAGCCGTAATTTCCTGGATCAGCGGGGTGTTGGTAATGCCGGGACATACGGTGTTGACGGTAATTTGATTACGTGCAAATTCTCTAGCCAGTGTTTTGGAGAAGGCAATCAACCCGCCCTTGGTGCCAGAATAAATGGCCTCTAAAGCAGAACCGATTCGCCCAGCATCGGAGGCAATATTGATCACCCGGCCGCCCCCGGCCTCAATCAAGCCTGGTAAAAACGCGCGGCAGACTCGGACCGGGCCGGTGTAGTTGATAGCGATAACTTTGTTCTGGAAGGCTTCATCAGTTTCGAGAAAGGGCATGAGGTTATCCCAACCCGCGTTATTGACGACGATGGTTGGCACGCCGACTTCTTTATTTATCTGCGCCGCTGCTTTATTGACGGAACCGGGTTTGGTGACATCCATTTCATAGGCATGGCCATTCAACTCTTTGGCCAGGGCCTGGGCACCGCTAGTAGAAATATCGGTGACGACAACGGTGTGGCCAGCCTCTGCCAGCACCCGGCAGATCGCTTCACCAATGCCGCGAGCGCCGCCAGTAACCAGGGCTATTTGCGGTTTAGTATTCATAATGGGTTTTCCTTATTAGTAAAGTTTAGAGAAAAGTTTGCTGCGCAATCTCTGGATCGGCAAATGACATTACATCTCAAGATTATCGCGGAGTTTTTGCAGTTGCTGCTGACGTTCCGCTTTGCTCAATGAAGTGTCTGTCGATTCGCTAAGCGCTTCCTGTTTTTCTATAGTCAGCGATTCGCCCTGCAGAACCCGGCGTTTGAAGACTTCGTAATTACGTTTGAAATTCGGCCAGGATATGTACTCAGCCTGGCTGTCCAGGTCATACCAACCCGTTTGCGCACCGGCATGGTAGACCGCTGGGTGAGACCACGGTTGCTGCGCCTTTGGGTGGGGAGCCAGACAGGCTTCAAGATAGGCGTCTCGCGCAATTGGCAAGCCGGTTTCACCAACTTGTTGATCACAGGCCTCAATCATTTTGTTTAAGGTGGGCAGATATTCGGATTGTTCAATAATTTGTTGTGCGCCTTTGAGCAGGCATTCGACAGGGTAATGATGCAGCGAGCTTAACCACAGCCGCTTGGCCTGGTTTAGCAATTCGATATCACTAAAGGCGCTGTAATATTGGTTGTGATAGTTGACCCTAAATAGCGCGAATATCTGTGTAATGGCGTCTATAGTCTGGGGGCTTTCGATAGTCTGGGGCTTATCGACAAGCGCGTCACTTTGTTGACCAGCTTCAGCTTGCCCAGCTTCGGTCACTGAGTTCGGCCGCGATGTCACGATTTCTTGTACTGCCTTGCCGACGAGATCGTTGCTGTGCTTCATGGTGGTTTTTCGCGTTGTCAGTAGGAGTAATGTTGTTAGATGCGCCAATCGCATTATTACCTAAATAGGCCCACTGGCGCTTGGCGTATTGCAAAAACTTGGTGTTCCACGAACTGAGCGCCTGACCGTTATCTTGCCAATAAAGAATAAATTCGGCAATCAGATCCTCGGCAAAAGTCTTGTCTATATTGGCCATATGGAGGATATCAAACACCGCTGCATCCGGTCGCCAGTCGGTGGTGATGGGTCGCGGTTCGAGATCGGTCTTCAGGGTATTGGTAAATCGTGCCCACTGGCGTTTTACGTGCTGGATAAACCGCGAGTTCCAGGTGTTCGATGTAATCCCCCGCTCCTGCCAGTAAAGAATAAACTCAGCGATACTGTCCTCGACAAAATTGCCATTAATGCCTGCCTGAATGGTTAAAATCTCCAGGGCCTCTGGAGACGGTCGCCAGGTGGTCGCCATGGCTATATCCTGACTTTGCTTGAATTCTCGGGTTTGTTGTTCTCGCCATAGTCGCAACACATGCTTTAAATATCGGGCCGCCCAACTGTGCTTCGGCTCATTCCGCTCAGTCCAGTAAGTGACGAATTCCCCGACCTGGTCGAGAGCAAATGTCGCCGAAATGCCATACTGGGCCAACTGGGCGAGCAAGTCTTTATCTGGTTGCCAGCGGTCGGGGATGGGTTTGGGAGCATTACGAGAGTTCGCGCTCGGGTTTGCACACTGCTGCTCAAATTGTTGCTGATGGATATTTGAGAGGATATTTGCATCCAGACTAACTGGATTATTTGTCTCAGCGTTGCTCGAAACAGTGCCCGAATTGCGGGACTGCACCGGTGCAGTTTCCAGGCGTTCGTTAATGGCGACTCGAAAGGTGTGGTCCTGTCGAAAGGCGCCACTGCCAATCAGCAAAATGCCTTGCTCGTGTAATTGCTGAGTGATGCGCTGAATGTCCGCCTCCGTCCAAAATGACAGCAGCCGGGCAAGCGTGTCGCCATGAATGTCGACCCAAAGAAATCCATTGTGCTCTTCACCAGTGCTCTGGTCGATTAACTCCTTCAGCGCCTGTACCATCACCGCACCTTCAAGGCCAAGGGCAACGGCCAACTGAGGGTAAAAGAGCAGGGGTTTTTCGGGGATCAAAGACATGCCATCACTCTAGCAGATTCGCTCTGAAGGATGGATGCTGAATAGCACCGATCAGCGAATTTGGTGAATAAATTTGCGGTTTGGTTCCCGTTGTCCAATTGAGGCCGGTTTGATTAAAGAAGGATTGATTGAGAGAGGCACGGGGGCGCGGTAGGATGCAGCGCGGGATTTTACTATAGTCATCCCTTTCCGAATTCAAGATGCCTAATCAAGAAACTCCACCTAGAACCCCAACCAAGCAAGGATATTCTGTGGCAAAAAAACCTTCATCCGCCTTTGTCTGCCGTGAGTGCGGTGCCGATTACACCAAGTGGCAGGGACAATGCGCCGAGTGTGGTGAGTGGAACGCGCTGGCGGAAATGCGCATGCCCTCAGTGTCTCGTGGCGGTTTGTCCACCAGCATGGGGGCTAGTAAGCGTAGCGGTTTTGCCGGTGCCGCCGACAGTGATATCCGGCTGTTGTCAGATGTTGATCTCGATGAGTTACCTCGTATCGCCACCGGCACCGGGGAATTCGATCTGGTTCTCGGCGGCGGCCTGGTGCCCGGCTCCTGCATTCTTATCGGCGGCGAGCCAGGTGCGGGCAAAAGCACGCTGTTGCTGCAAACCCTGTGTTATCTGGCGGATCATCACGAGGCCCTGTATGTCACCGGCGAGGAATCCCCCCAGCAGATTGCCATGCGCGCCAAACGCCTTGAGTTACCCACTGAAAAGCTCAGTATTATGGCCGAAACCTCGGTCGAAACCATTTTGGCGGCAGCGGATAAAACCCGACCTAAAATTCTCGTAGTCGACTCCATTCAGGTCGTTCACTGCGAAGACATCGCCTCGGCACCGGGCAGTGTTTCTCAGGTGCGAGAGAGTGCAGCGCTATTGGTGCGCTACGCCAAACAGACCGGCACCGTGCTCTTACTGGTCGGCCATGTCACCAAAGAAGGCTCTCTGGCCGGGCCGAAAGTGCTGGAACATATGATCGACTGTTCACTGATGCTCGAAGGCTCCGGCGACAACCGTTTTCGCACCTTGCGCAGCAATAAAAACCGCTTTGGCGCAGTCAACGAACTCGGCGTGTTTGCCATGACCGAACAGGGCTTGCGCGAAGTCGCCAATCCCTCGTCGATTTTCCTGCAGCGGGGCGAGGAAATAGCCTCCGGCAGTGTGGTGATGGTGGTCTGGGAAGGTACTCGACCTCTGTTGGTCGAGCTACAGGCCCTGGTCGATGACAGCCATTTAGGTAATCCACGCCGGGTCACCGTGGGCATGGAGCATAACCGGCTGGCCATGTTACTGGCAGTCCTGCACAGACATGGCGGCGTGATGGTGGGCGATCAGGATGTCTATGTGAATGTTGTCGGTGGTGTCAAAGTGCTGGAGACCAGTGCTGATCTGGCAGTGTTGCTAGCCGTGGTGTCCAGCTTCCGTGATCGCTCACTACCCGATGATATGGTGGCCTTTGGCGAGGTCGGCCTTGCCGGTGAAATCCGCCCAGTGCCCAACGGTCAGGAGCGTATTCGCGAAGCCGCCAAACACGGTTTTAAGCGGGCGATTGTGCCCGCGGGCAATGTACCCAGGCAAAAAATAAAGGGCATGGAAATTGTTGCTGTGCGAAAGATTACTGAGGCGCTGGAAGCATTGATGTAGAAAATTTGCGCTAACTCTTGCTCCCAACTCTTTTTTATCATCAAAAGCTTATCGCCATAGTGGAGCCCGGATAGAAGCTCTACGAAAGCATGTCCACCTGGCAAGATTTATGATTTAGAAGGGTAGATCAACAGCAAGTTAGTGGTCAAACGCGCCTGGAAAAGGAGGACTGACGATCCCAGATGAATCAATGTGAAGTAGAGCTATCTAGGGGGAGAGTGCTTAGGTAAGAATATCTTCTTATAGACAAAGGATATCATATTTGATAACTTACCGGTATGACATGGACTGTTACATTTTACAGCGACAAAGTAGAGGCTGAAACATTAGCCATTCCGGCAGGAATTTTGGCGAACTTCTTGCGCACAGTTGAACTAATTAAGGAATTTGGTCCCGATCTTGGCCGCCCTCATACGGCCCCGCTTGGCAAAGGGCTGTTTGAAATCAGAGCAAAGGGCAGGAGGGTATTGCCCGCTCGGTATTTTGTACGGTTGGAAATCAGGAAATGGTGCTTTTGATGACGGTTGTAAAAAAGGCTAACACTATGCCCAAGCACCAGATTGAAACGGCACGTAAACGTATGAAGGAGATACAGGATAATGGCTAGTAAACGACCGACCTTTGAGAAATTCAAAGCTAAAGCGTTGAGTGACCCTGCTGTTCACGCCGAGTATGCTGCGTTATCCGCGGCCTTTGAAATGAAGCGCCAGATGATTTTGATACGCAAGCAGGCCGGTGTGACACAGGAGCAAATGGCGGAGCTTTTAGGAACAAAAAAAAGCAATATTTCTCGGCTTGAAAGTTTGAATACGATAAACTCGCCCCGATTGGCGACCGTGGAGAATTACGCCCGCGCTTTGGGCTATGAGGTAAAGATTGAGTTTGAACCGCGAACGGTGTAGGAGGGGCCAGTGGAATATTTCTGTGCTGTTAACACTTCTGATTGGCTCGCCGGTTTTGCCATTGTCATCGCCGGTTTGAGTCTGTGGGTAACGATACGATCCAATATTGTTCAGAGACGGAGGGAAAACGATAAAGAGTTACTCAACCAACTTGCTCTAACGCTAAAAAGAGCTTTTGAATCCATTGCACCTGACAACGAAGACTACAACCCAAAACTAATTCAAGATAGGCTTGCCTGGCTGGCATGTTCCCGACATTTATTATCTTACCGGGACATGAAGTCAGGCATAAAAACGAAATTATATAGGCGACTTCGAGAAGAGCATGAAGAATTCTGGCGTCACGAGTTCTATAAACTACTTCAAGAAATAGGCAGTTCAGAGTCCTACAAATGCGATAAATGGGACGGCCGCGGCCGTCATCAGACTGTATATATCGAACCGACGTCTGCAGCGGTTATTCACGGCTTCTCTGCTTGGCCAGAAAACCAATCTGACCCAATTGACTCCGTGTCTTTTGGAGAAGAGGTAAAAAGAGGTAATTTATTCGGTGTGCAGTATCGAAACTTTAGAAAATATATAATGGACGACTTTCCCCATCTGTATCAAGAGGGTGATGGGGACGATGGGTAAGTTTTGACAGGAAGTGTCCGCTATTCTTAGTGAATACTTCCATAAAGATTTCTAACATGGGGGATCATTTGATAAGCGCTTTGTTCCCATATCCACCTCCACAACGGATAAATTAACACTTAAACGCTGAGTGATCGCGTGACTGTACTACCCGCTTGGGTGTTTATTACCGGCTGGTGTAGTCCAGTGTGGCAACGTACAATCCCGCCCGCTATAGTCCCGAAAGGGCTAGAGGGAATTCAGGGTAGCCTGATTTGCAAAGTGGCTACCAACTGAAGCTGTCCCCGCAACTGTATCCGGTGAGAATCACCCACAAAGCCACTGCCTGTTTACGGCGGGAAGGCGGATGAGTTCTATGACCTGGGAGCCAGGAGACCTGCTATGGCGGCGTTGTATACCGATGGTCGGGTGAACTGTTGGAGCGAACCGCATTTCTTTAACCCGCTTTGCATTCAGGTAAAGCAAAAAAATGCTGGTTCGTGTTGATGACGCGCTAATTGAAGCCGTGTCGTTGACTATTGTTTGATCAATATTTTGAGTGCCTTCGACCGGCTTCTGTGTGTTGTTTATTTACAGAGGCAAAATCATGTTAAGAAAAATCTTTAAAGCCGGGCATTTTGCTTGTCTAAAGCTCGTTCAATTCAGTCCTTTTCGGCCAGCTAACTTTCGGCGCGCTTTAGCCATTGTTTTAATGGTGCCTGCGGGTATCGCGTGGTCAGCTGCCAGTGACTTGGTAGCAGAACCAGCAAGTGGGTCACGAAACCATCTGGTTGATGAGGAAATCATTGTTACCGCCACTCGTTCACCCTATAGCCTGGGCCAGGCCGCCAATACCGTTCGCGTCATCAGTCGTGAAATTATCGCACGCAACGGTGTTGCCAATGTTGCGCAGCTGTTGCGTAACTATAGCGCGGTGCAGGTGCGCGACAGTATGGGCAATGGCCGCGACAGTCGGTTGTCGCTGAGAGGTTTTGGTGCATCTGCCAATGCTCTGGTACTGGTCGATGGCCGCAAGCTCAATAATTCGGATCTAGGCGGGCAGGATCTCACAGCGGTAAGCATTGCTGATATTGACCGCGTTGAAATACTGGAAGGCGGTGCCGGCGCCTTATTTGGTGATCAGGCGGTGGGCGGCGTGATTAATATTATTACCGCTAGCCGTGGTGCAAGCGGCGGTCGCATTGCTACGGGCCGTGGTAGTTACGATCGTGAGAAATATTCGCTGAGCTATCGTAACCAGCTGGATAGTGGCTGGTTCTATGGTTTTAACAACGACCTTGAGCGCAGCGATGGATACCGGGATGACAGTAGTGTTAATTATGAAAATTACAGCGGTGAACTGGGTTATGCCTATAGCGGGGCCCTGGGTGAAGGTACTGTCTCTGCCGAGGCACGACAGAGCGATAACGAATATCGTTTAACCGGAGCATTGCTGGCGAGTCAGGTGGCAGATGATCGTCGCCAGGCTGGCTCAAGCTTTAACGATTATGCGGCGGATACGAGAACTTTCCGTTTCGGCGTTGACCATCAATTTAATGAAGCCTTGCGGTTTCTGGGTGCCTATAGTGACCGGGATGAAGATGTCGTTATTAACGCTTCATCCAGTTTTGGCGACACGGTTAGCCTGCAAAGTCGCCGAGTTAAAAGTTTTGATCCTAGACTGGTCCTAACCCTGAACGACTGGCGTGTGACACTCGGTGTCGATATTGAGCGTGTCGATTACGATTTTGATATCGACTTCGGTTTTGGCTTTTCGGGCAGCAGTCATGAAAACAGAAAAAGTAGTGAGTATTTGCAGGCCTTATATTCGCCTACCGAACAACTCACCTTGCAGGTCGGTATCCGCCACGCTAATTTGGGCACTGATGTGGAAGTCGGCGGAGCAGCGGATATCGACTATGACCGAAGTGCGACCGTGCAGCAGTTTGGTGCAGTCTGGACGGGTCATGACTGGCGCATTTATCTGAATCGAGATGAAACTTTCCGCTTTCCACTAGCCGATGAGAACGTCGATTTTATTGGTATGGTAAATCTACTAAAAGTGCAGCGAGGGGTGGCGTGGGAGCTGGGTGGCGAAGGTCAATGGCGGCAGTTGGATATGAGCCTGGCTTTGTTTCAGCAGGACAATAATGACGAAATTGGCTTTGATCCTGCGTTAGGGTTCTTTGGGGCCAACACTAACTTTGATGACACCCGGCGTCGTGGTGTGACCTTCGCAGCGTCATGGGCTGGAGGCAAAGATGGGCGTTGGTCTTCACAGGTTTTATACACTTATCTGGACGCACGCTTTACCGAAGGGAGCTATGACGACAAACGTATTCCCAGTGTCGCCAGAGAGTTGGCTAAAGTGCAGGTAAATTATCAGGCTCTCGCCACGCTAAATGTAAGCGCCGAGTGGGTCTATACCGGCTCGCAAACATTGAATTTGTCGAACAGCGCCGGCAGCATGGGCGGTTACACTATCGCCAATGTCGTCGCGACTTATCAGCAGCGGCGCTGGACTTTGCAGGCCAGGTTGAACAATATAACTGCCAAGGAATATACCGAATTCGTCACTTTCTTCGGCACTCGAGCGCTGTATCCCTCGCCCGAGCGAAATGTGATGCTAAACCTGAGCTATAGTTTTTGATGCTGTAAAAACTTTGATTTTTGAGACTGACCGTCCGACCTTTAAATAACTCCAATAGAGATTTGCCATGAAAGCTCGAACACTGTGGATTTTAATAGCGACCATCGTCGTCGTTGCACTGACTCGTCTGTTGCCGCATCCGCCTAATTTTTCCCCGGTGGTGGCGGTTGCTTTATTTGGCGGTGCGGCCCTGGCTGATAGAAAATTGGCCTTTATCGTTCCGATAGCAGCGATGTTGCTGGCAGATTTTTTTATTGGTTTTCACGACACCATGGTGTTTGTTTATCTAGGTATGGTCCTGGTGGTCGGATTGGGTCAGATATTGGCGAGGCGTCGCCAACCGGCGGTTCTTGTGAGTGGCGCAATCGTTGGTTCGGGGCTATTTTTTGTGGTCAGCAATACCGGCATGTGGTGGTTGAGCGGCATGTATCAATACAGTGTTGAAGGATTGATGCTGTGTTATGCCGCCGCCTGGCCATTTTTCCATAACACTCTGTTGGCAACCGTATTTTATTCGGCATTATTATTTGGTGTTGAATACTACCTGAGGCGGATTGCAGTCAAAGAGAAAGTGATGCTTAGCTAAGTGGGTTCGTGTTTACAGGGAGAATGTTACAGAAAGAATGCAAAAAAATGGTGTATGAGAAATAGTGTTAGAGAAAACGCTGACAAAAAAACACCGGCTAAGTCTGGTGTTTTTTATTGCCGAATATAAACGGCGTACTAATAATTATTAGCCTTATAAATCATAACCTCGTTCATCATGCAGGGTTATATCCAGACCCATAGTTTCCTGCTCTTCATCTACCCGCAGGCCCATCATGGCACTGACTATCTTTAATATCAGAAAGGTCGCTAGCGCAGTGTAAAGCATGGTAGCGGCTACGCCAGTTGCCTGCACAATCATTTGCTGACTCATGGTGACGCCTTCGGCATAACCCTGGCCGCTAAATACGCCTAATTGGCTGGAAGCAAACACACCGGCTAACAACGTGCCGAGTATGCCGCCGACTCCATGCACGGGGAACACGTCCAGAGAATCATCAATTTTAAATCTCTGTTTAATGGCTTGCGTGGCAAAGTAACAAATAATGCCAGCGCTAAAGCCAATCACCAGCGCGCCGCCGGGGCCAACAAATCCAGAGGCGGGTGTAATGGTGCCCAGGCCCGCGACCATGCCGGTAACGATGCCGAGCACAGAAGGTTTCCCGTGCCTGATCCACTCCATCATCATCCATGCCAGGGAACCGGCAGCGGCAGAAATATGGGTCACCAGCATGGCCATACCCGCATCACCATTGGCCGCCAGTGCAGAGCCAGCGTTAAAGCCAAACCAGCCCACCCACAACATACCGGCACCGGCGACAGACAATGTTAAGTTATGCGGAGGCATGGCCTGCGTACCGAAGTTTTTCCTGTTACCCATCACCAGGGCACAAGTGAGCGCACCGACACCAGCAGTGATATGAACAACTGTGCCGCCAGCAAAATCCAGTAGACCCATTTCGCCCAGCCAGCCGCCACCCCACACCCAGTGGGTGATGGGCACGTAGACGACCAGTAGCCAGATCATGCTGAACGTTAGCATCGCGGCAAACTTCATCCGTTCGGCAAACGCGCCAACAATAAGTGCTGGGGTGATAATCGCAAAAGTCATCTGAAACATGGCGAATACACTTTCGGGGATATCCCCTGACAGAGAATCTTCCGTCATCGCTGCCAGCATGAACTGGTCGGTGCCGCCTATAAACGCGTTAAGCCCCCCACCATCCGTAAAGGCGAGGCTATAGCCAAACACCATCCATAAAATAGACGCGGCGCAGGTAATGGCAAAGCATTGCATAACCACAGACAACACATTTTTTGACCTCACCAGGCCGGCGTAAAATAACGACAGCCCGGGGATTGTCATAAATAGCACAAGCGCGGTTGCGGTTAGAATCCAGGCGGTGTTAGCGCCATTGATTTCGTCGGCGTGGCCCATTAATGGAACACTTAACAGGCCAAGCAAGGCAATTGCTGACCACTGTTTAGGTGATGAGAACGACATGGTTTTCCCTCGTGGATTATTTTTTCGATAGCTTGCGCTGGTTATTATTCGCATTGTTTACTGTGCATTATCGGGTCGAACAAGGTGGAGCACCGCTGCGCAAGGCGAGGATATACGCGAAGCGGACTATTTTCTAGCCTAAAACGTGCTTTTTTGATGCTTTTAAGCGGAGCATATCGCTGCAGTAGAATTGGTATTAGATTAAGTGGCCAGGCCGGGTCGTCACGCTATACTACATCTAGACACGTTGTCGGAAATAGACAGTCGGAGGTAGACAAATGCCAAAAGATAAGTTGTTGGAGGATATAGAACAGGCCCGAGCAGAGTTACATGCAGTCGCGGATCTGAACCCAGAGGATAGAGATATAGTTGGCAACCTTGTCACAGATGTGGTGGCGCATCTAAGCGATCACAAACCGGTTGGCAGCGGTGCAAAGCAACAAATGAGGCAAAGTTTGGTTGGTCGCCTTGAACAGCAGGTTGCCGAGCTTGAGGCTCGGCACCCAAGGCTCAGTTCTGCGCTTAATCGCGTCGCCACCATGCTTTCGAGCCTTGGCATTTAGGTAGGGTGTCTAGCTCGTTCACCTGGGTAGGGAGGCGTCCAGGCAAAAATGCATACGGAAACAGTCACGGTATACCTGACGGAAAATTTTTAATGATTAGATTAATTTTGATTAGCCTGGTGACGGTTCTTACCTTGGGCAGCAGTAATATTATTGCCTATGAAAATGCGCCCATCGAGCGGAATTGTGAGAAATCAATGTGGCAAGGTAGTATCAATAATAGCGCTTATTGTGAGTCGGGGCGGGTATCTGACGAACTTGTAGTGGCCGTTAACAGGAAAGTGCCTGAAGGCAAGCCCCAAGTACCCATGGTAACTGAAGAGAGTGTAGCTCGGCCCGCGTTGCAGAGGCCGCGAGAAGTCATCATTACCGGCAATAGTCGTCCGAAGTCCTGGAGACAGCAATTGCCTGGATTTACTCTCGACGATCCAGGTCGGACGGGCGATGACAAGCTGTTCGCCCGGGCGGATCGGCCTGCTCCCATACCGGAGGTTGCTTTTCCCGATGAGCAAAAACAAAGTCCAGATACGCCCGCACAACGAAAAGTGGACGTTACCCCGCAGTCTCAATCTATTGAAGTTAGCGATAAAAAGAGTGTTACTGTCCAGTTAGGTGCTTTCAAGAACGACAAGGGGGTGGAAAGGTTTTTGCGAGATAATCAACTGGCTCACCTGAACCTTGTCAAACAAGTTTATGAAAGGGCTGGCAAGCATTGGCATGTGATTACTTTTGGTCGCTTTACCGATAAAAAAACCGCTTATAAGGCATGGCGAATTGCGGCAAAAAATGCTGCGGATATTGATGTGTGGATTCGTCCTGTTTTCCGCTAAATAGCGTTATCGTTTGAACGCGACTAAATTCCCCGAGCACTGATATACCAGGTTGCTGCCGATCCGAGTGCGAGAAAGGCTGCACAGCAAAAAAACGCTTTTAAACGATACTTTTTGCTTAGTATTCCCTGTTCGTCGCTGCCAATTAAAAATGGTAAGCCACTTTCAGCCGGTTGGCCGATTTGGTGTTCAGGTGGCAGGGCCACCGTATTCTGCTGTTGTTTAAGAGCGGTTTTTTTTGCGGCACTGGTTACCATCTTCCATTCTTTAATATCTAGATGACCATCTTTATCATGGTCGTAATCTTTTAATAATTGAGAGAAATCCTGTTTCCAGGAACGCAGTATATTACCCGTTATTTTTTCCACCGACATGGTGCGTTGTCCGGTGGCGTCGGATTCGAAATGGCCCAGTACATAGAGTGGGTCGCCGTCCCTGATCAAGTGTTCGGTATACCGGTAACGCCTGCCAAAGCCGATATCTGTGGTGACCAAAATGCCTAACAAAGATTCTTTAGAATTCGAGGACGGTTGTTTGTGCGCTGACGAAGGTCGACGTTGGCTTCCGCGCCATTGACGTTTGTGCCGTGCGGTGAGATCGGAGCCCTGGGGCATAACCAGGCATAAACCTGAGTTGTCATCGATATAAAATGCTTTTTCACTGGTATCCGATTCGATAGTTACCCAGGAGCTGGATTTACCGGCGCGCTGGTATTTTTCGATAGAATATTTCCACCACAGGCAGGGAGTACTGGTTAACGGCCCGATCAAGGCTTGCTGGTTTATTTTTGCAATGCCGATCAATTCAGTAAAACCCTGGCTTGCCGAGCGAATAAGGGAGGTGGGCATATCCTCGATCAGGCGAGCCTTTTTAAAACTCCGAAAAGTTAAATAAAGGCAATACAAAGTGGCCAGTATAAAACCTGTCGACCATAGTAGGTACTTGATCAGAGGTTCGGCGGCAATGCATTCTCGACAGAAGTAACTATCCATTTATTGGCCGCTTTTAAATGAACGGTTTGATAAAGTTTGAAAGGAACGGCTCATAAATTGATTTCGAAATTAACTTACGAATCATACCTATGATCAAGTCCTATGAACTAAACAGGGCCTTCACATCAACATCGCTGATTTCAGGCTCGGAAAATTCGAGCAAGTCGTGGGCTTTAAAGGCGAATCGATTGGCGATAATCACATCGGGGAACTGCTCGATGCGGGTGTTATTAATATTGACCGAATCGTTGTACAACTCGCGACGGTCGGCAATGCCGTTTTCAAGATCGGTAATACGGCTCTGAAGATGTAGAAATGATTCGTTGGCTTTTAAATCGGGGTAATTTTCAGCCAGAGCGAAGAGCCTGCCCAGACCGCTGCGTAACTGTGTTTCCGCAGCGCCGACGGCGTTGATATCCTGGTTGTCGCTTGCCGTTGCGACGGCATTACGTGCCGCGATAACTTTTTCCAGTGTTTCTTGCTCATGGGACATGTACTGCTTGCAGGTTTCAACAAGTTTGGGCAATTCATCGTGGCGTTGTTTTAACAATACATCGATATTGGCCCAGGCTTTGGCAACTTGGTGTTTGAGTGCCACCAGGTTGTTGTACACCATCACCAGATAGCCAGCCATCAATACGACTGCACCCAGTAAAATAAACGTTGTAATCGTCAAAAGGCTTCTCCCTTCCTAATTTGGACTGAAAGCTAGAAATAATACGCGGAAAGCATAGGGTGTTTTAAATTCTGGAGCAATATGTGCTGTTGAGTATTAGATAATTTGGTCACGTTTTGAGTGTCTATCTGCACTCGAAAATGTTGTGCTGGGTCATCGACCGCCGACATTCGTCATTAATTAACAATTAAATTAATCGACACAAAAAACCGGTCGACACGAAGTTCGACCGGCAAAAAGTAGGGTGCTGGATTGTTTGAATTTAGCTGTGGTCAGATATCTCAATGACGGCGGCGGTCGGGACGGTGATTTCGTTTATCGATCCGTCGATCAATACGCTGACCTTTCCTGTCGAGGCGATGATCAATTCGCTGACCTTTATTATCCATGCGTCGATCTATTCGGTCACCCTTACGATCCAGGCGCGCCTCCATTCGGTCGCCCTTGCGGTCGAGTTTTGCGGCCCGACGATCATGGCCGTTATCGGCGGCACGATCTGAGGCGCGATCAAGTTTGTCGTTAATGTGTTCGCCCCGTTGGTCGAAGCGATCATTAATCCGGTCGCCGCGCTGATCCAGGCGATCCTCAATGCGATCACCTCTATTATCCAGGCGGTCTTCAATCCGATCTCCCGCATCTTCGGCAAGTACCGGCTGGCATAGCGCCGCGATCAGGCTGGTTAAAATTAATGTTTGCTTGTACATATTAATTCCCTTTTCCTATTTCAGTTTTTGGTGGTGTGGGATTAATAACGTCTTAAATAGAAGAACGTTTACAACGACCGTAATTTTTATTTGATTCAATGCACAAATTAAGGCTGGCTGTTCAGCGCCTCGGCTAGCTCCTGATCTAATGTTTTAGTGGCTTATATTTCATTCGTTGAGGTTGAGTATTTTGGCCCTGACGAGCGATAAAGTCGTCGTGGTAATCGCTGAAATTGCCTTCTATAAAGGTTGTTTCGCTATTGCCTTCGAAGGCCAGAATGTGTGTGGCAACCCGATCGAGAAACCAGCGATCGTGGGAAATCACCAACACGCAACCGGGGAAGGCCAGTATGGCGTCCTCCAATGCGCGCAGGGTTTCGACATCTAGATCGTTGGAGGGTTCGTCGAGCAACAACACGTTTGCACCTTGTTTTAAAGTGTTGGCCAAATGCAGTCGACCCCGCTCACCACCGGATAAATTACCCACGTGTTTTTGTTGATCAGAGCCATTGAAATTAAAACGGCCAACGTAGGATCGTGAGTTAACTTCATAATCGCCGATCTTGATAATGTCCTGACCCTCGGAAATAGCCTCCCATACAGTTTTAGCATCGTTAAGGTTTTCGCGGCTCTGTTCGACAAAGGCCAGTTTGACAGTTTCGCCCAGCGTGACCGATCCGCTGTCAGGCAGCTCAGTTCCTGCAATCATTCGAAACAATGTCGATTTGCCAGCGCCATTACCACCGACGATGCCGACTATAGCGCCTTTGGGAATACTCAAAGAAAAGTCATCGATCAATAATTCTTCACCGAAACCCTTTGAGAGATGGTCGAACTCGATTACCTTGTCGCCCAGGCGCGGCCCGGGGGGAATATAAATCTCGTTGGTTTCGTTGCGGGTCTGGAATTCACGGCTGTTCATTTCATCGAAGCGCTGGAGCCGAGCTTTGTTTTTAGCCTGTCGCGCTTTGGGGTTTTTTCGTACCCACTCTAATTCATCTTTAATAGCTTTTTGGTGGGCAAGCTCGGTTTTTTGCTCTAGTTTCAGGCGGGCTTGTTTGGTTTCAAGCCAGGTGGTGTAGTTACCTTCGTAGGGGATACCGTGACCTCTATCGAGTTCTAAAATCCACCCTGCGACGTTATCGAGAAAGTATCGATCATGGGTCACGGCGACCACGGTGCCGTCGAAATCGTGAAGGAATTGTTCGAGCCAGAAGACCGACTCGGCATCCAGGTGATTGGTAGGTTCGTCGAGCAGAATCATATCCGGGCGAGACAGTAATAGTCGGCACAGCGCCACCCGCCGCTTTTCGCCGCCGGAGAGGTTTTCGATGCGCGCATCCCAGGGCGGTAATCTCAGGGCGTCAGCAGCGACGTCAAGTTTGTGCTCAAGATTATGAGCGTCCCAGGTTTGAATAATGTCTTCCAGCTGGCCCTGTCGTTTTGCGAGTGCATCGAAATCGGCATTTTCTTCGGCATATGCAGCGAAAACACTGTCGAGTTCCTGCAGTGCCTCGACGGCTTCAGCCATACCATCTTCGACATTACCACGCACGTCCTTGCCAGCATCGAGTTGTGGCTCCTGGGGCAGATAGCCGATCTTAATGTCGGGCATGGGCCTGGCTTCGCCAAGAATATCGGTATCCAGGCCAGCCATGATTTTTAGCAAAGTCGATTTGCCCGAGCCATTCAGCCCGAGCACGCCAATTTTTGCGCCGGGGAAAAATGACAACGAAATATCTTTAAGGATCTCGCGTTTGGGCGGCACAATTTTTCCGACGTGGTTCATCGTATAGACGTACTGGGTCATAAGAAGAGTTGCTCAGCGAAATGGGGGCGGCATTGTAACTAATTTCAGGGCGCTAAATTTAGCTGGTTTTAAGATTTGATAGCGATACTCATGAAGCGAATGTATCAGCGTTTAATCTGGATTGAATGGTTATGTACTAATAAATCGGTACGCACTTATATTAGGTATAAGTCAAGCTAGTGGCCAGATAAACAAAATCACGCTGATGGAAACTGCGCCGATTAACAGGTTCATGGGCGCGCCGACTTTGACGAAATCCCGAAACCGATAGCCACCCGGGCCGTAGACCATCAGGTTGGTTTGATAACCAATGGGGGTAGCGAAGCTGGCCGATGCCGCCATCATCACGGCGAAGACAAATGGTTCCGCAGGTAATCCAGCCTTGTGGCTTATTTCCAACACAATGGGCAGCATAAGGATTGCCGCAGCGTTATTGTTAATCGATTCGGTCAGTAACGATACGGTGAAATAAGCCAACACCAGGGTCAGCCAGGCCTTACCGCTGCTGAGCAAAATGACAATGTCGGCGATATTGGCGGCGACTCCAGTTTTTACCAGTGCCCCACCCAGGGCAAAGGAGGCACCGATAGTGACCAGCACATTCACATCCAGGCTTTTGTGGGCCTGATTCAATGAACAGCAGCCACTCGCGATCATTGCTCCGGCGCCGAGTAGGGCCGCGTTAAGCATGCTGGTGATTTCTGTTGTGGCCGCCACCACTACCGCGAATAAAATGCCCCAGGCCAAATAGGCGCGGTCATGACGTGGTTGCTCCTGTTCAAGGTCATTGATAATCAAAAAATCTTTGTTGTAGCGTTGGCGTGTGACGAAGGCCGGGCGGGCTTCGAGCAACAGTGTATCGCCAGCGTGCAGGCGAATGGTGCCCTGATTGCCCGAGACCCGCTCACCGCCGCGAGCCACAGCTAGAATTACCGCACCATAACGGTCGCGAAACCGTGAATCCCGAATCGTTTGGCCAACACAATCGGAATGGGGCGACAGAGCCGCCTCCACTAAACGTCTCTCCTCACGTGCCTGGCTCAGAGCAGGCCGCCCGCTTTCACTGGCGGGAACAATGCCTTTGATACGCAATAAATCTGAAATAGCTTCCGTATTGCCGGCAAAGATCAGGCGATCACCGCCACGCAGGCGCTCTTCGGATGGCACCGCTGTGATCACGGAATCGGCACGAATAATTTCGACCAGATAAATCTTCACCAATTGCCGCAAACCGGCTTGTTCTACACTTTTGCCCACCAGTGGGCCATCGTGGGCGACAGCAACCTCCAGAGTGAATTCGCGAACGTCTCCAAACAGGCCGTCGTCACCGCGATCAGGTAGCCATTTTGGGAAAAACCAGATTATAAAAGTGAAACCGACGAGGCAGGCGGGGAGACCAATCATGCCGATTGCAAACAGTGAAAACCCCGGCTCACCGGTTATTTGCTGGTAAAGGCTATTGACCACCAGGTTGGTACTGGTGCCAATTAAGGTCAGGGTGCCACCCAGAATAGCCGCGTAACTGAGCGGAATCATCAGCTTGGAAGGAGAAATATTGAGCTTCCTGGCCCAGGCGCTAATAGCGGGAATTAAAGTGGCGACCACCGGCGTGTTATTTAGAAAGCCGCTCAGTAGTATTACCGGGCCGCAAAGTCTCAGTTGCGCGGCTCGAGTGGTTTTCGGCTGCCCCAGTAAGCTGTTGACGAGCATATCGATGCCACCAGTGGCGTGAATACCGGTCGCGACCACAAACATCGCGGCAACTGTTGCCAGACCTGGATTGCTGAAACCTGCTAATGCTTCGCTGGCAGTCAGCACGCCGCTAACACTGAGAAGCGCCATCGCTGCCGCCATCACCATGTGGGGGCTGAGCCGAGAAAGTATTAATGTTGCCAGAGCTGTGAGCGTTAAGGCGATGGAAAAATAGGCCTGCCAATCCATTAAAGGTTTCCTTGCACGAAAGAAGAATTCTGTCGTTCGTTTCTAGATAAGTCGCTTGGCTCGAATTGCCGATGTATTTTTTGAGCGATACATTTTTATCGCATCGCATTTATTGCACCGCGTTTATTGTGCTGGGTCCATAGTGCCGCGCTAGTTTACGTTGCTCGAAGGATAATTGTTATGCAGAGCGCATGCTAAAAGTTCACAACAATACAATGCATTGGAATAAGGTTTTTGCCATGGGCGGTACTAATGAGGGGGCCACGAGACTGTTTGCGGTTTGAATTGACTCAGCCCGTGTTTGCATAAATTGCAGAGCCTAACGCCGTTACTAAAGCCTCAACTAGCGAATCACTACGGTACCGGCTTGATGCGCAAGCGAAGGATGGTCAAGATCGGCAAGCCGACCATATTTAATCAATGCCTGCTCCGCTTCCAGCCAACTCGGTAAGCGTGCCCCCGCAACAGGCCAGTGAGCATGGGCGGCCTCATTGCACCACTGTTGCAAATTTGGCTTATTGGTTTGATGGATGCCAGCAGTGCTAAAGCTAATCAGCGCTGACTCGCTTTGCCACAGGGTTTTAGTCCAGAATGCCAGACCATGGGTTTTGCGGACTTCGATGCCAAGGTTCCCCGGCGCACCGTTCGCCTGGGTTCTTATCTTTAGCACGGCGATCATAAAAGGGATTAAAAAGCGAATGGAGCGCAGTTGCAGGCGCGTCACTGAAGCCATCGTTGGTGGAGTATTTTTTGACAAATAAGTGTCTGATGAAGAGCCAGCAGTGGTTTCCGTTATCACATCGGGACCAGTGTTAATGCACAATATCGATATGACCACCATCGATACGAATATTCTGGCCATTGATAAATGCGGCTCGGGCGCTGGCGATAAAACATACCAGGTCGGCGACTTCTTCTCGGGTGGCGATCCTACCTACGGGGTTGGGGAAGCGTTTGGCGACAATGCGCGCCTCGATAGTTTCCCAGTCGTCATTCCAGCCTTCACGTTTGGCTTTGGCACGAAAAGCCGCTTCGACCTCTGGCGTTCGGATATAACCCGGTGAAATGGTATTAACGGTGATCCCAGTGTTGGCCACTTCCTTAGCCAGGCCTACGGCGATATTAGCCAGCGCACCTTTGGCTGCGTAATAGTGCGGCCGCAATGCATTGGGCTGAGTGGAACCAATGGTGCCGAGCTGAATAATCCGGCCCCAGCCCAGCTCTTGCATTTGTGGTACCAGCAGGCGAATCATTCGCGCCGCTGACAAGACATTGACCTGATACATATGCAGCCAGTCGTCAGTATCCGCTGTTAGCCAGTTCTGTTCGTCTGCGGTGCCATAATTGTTAATCAGAATATCAATCTGCCCGGCGTTCTCAAGTGCCTGGGCGACCGCCTGCTCAGCGCCTTCATCGGTGACAATATCACCCCAGACCGCATGCGCGACTGCTGAGGTTTCAGGTACATGGTCAGCGCTGTTGGCTTTCAGACCATGGGCGATAACCGTGGCACCTTCGTCAGCTAGCCTTTTGGCGATAATCTCGCCCGTACCACGATAGCTGCCGGTCACGAGTGCAACTTTGTTTTCCAGTTCGAGCTTCATGCGGCAATCCCGTTTAGTCTGGTTTAGGGCTTTATCTGAATTTTTTTAGAACATCCATCCAGTCGGATTGGGGTGGGCTTCTTTTCTGTCCAGTGCCTGTAAGCCCTTAATGCTGCGCACGATCAGCCACACCAACGTGAACAAAAGTATCGCCCAACCGATCAACACCAGCATCAAGATCGCGCCGATGGTGGCGTAGAGCAGGCCTATCCAGAATGTGCGTATCTGAAACTGGTAATGGCTTTGCAGCCATTCTGGGGCATCGCTTTTATTTATATAAGCCATAATCAGCCCGATAATACTCGTAATGCCAAACACGACGCTGGTCAAATAAAGGATATAGACAATTTTTGCTGAACCAGGGTCCTCGGCATTGATCTGGATTTCACTCATGGGTGTCTCCGCTTGTTATTAGTTGTTGGTAATGGCCTATTTAATATTAAATTGCCTGCCACAAATCAGGCCGGTAAAAGTGATTGCATTAAAGGCTTGTCATCGCAGGAGAAAGTGCCACAATTCGCACCCGCTGGCAATTGCGACGAGGACTACTGAGAGTGCTACCTGGTATTTGGCTATTGGATAATTGTTATCGCAGGCGGGTTAAAGTACGTCGCTCGCGGGCATTTCAAGACCAGGTTTTCCTACGCTAATTTTCCAGAGCTGACGTATGTAGCACCGACGAGATCACTATTCGTCATCAATTCGAACAGTCGCGGTTAGAACAGACTTTTTTAACACTGAGCACATGAGGTAATAAATGGCTTTTCCAAAAACAGTACCCTTATATATCGAAGGTGAATGGGTGCAAAGTACCAGCACACAAACCACTCCGGTGATCAATCCGGCGACCCAGGAGGTGCTCTCCCAGGTGCCAGCGGCTACCGATGAGGAAATGGAGCGGGCTGTTGCCTCGGCCAAAGAAACTTTTCAGACCTGGAAAGAAGTACCCGTGCCTCAGCGGGCGCGGATTATGCTCAATTATCAGCATCTGCTCAAAGAACATCACGACGAAATTGCCGAAATTATCAGCACTGAGTTAGGTAAAACTTTCGAAGATGCCAAGGGCGATGTCTGGCGTGGCATTGAAGTCGTCGAGCACGCTGCCAATGTCGCCACTCTGATGATGGGCGAAACGGTGGAGAACGTCGCTGGTAGCATCGATACTTATTCCTTTATTCAGCCCATCGGCGTATGCATGGGCATTACACCCTTTAACTTCCCGGCGATGATTCCCCTGTGGATGTTTCCGCTGGCCATCGCCTGCGGTAATACCTTTATCCTCAAGCCTTCTGAGCGCGATCCGCTAACGCCGACACGTTTGGTTGAGTTATTTGAAGAAGCTGGTGCGCCGAAGGGAGTATTACAGGTAATTCATGGCGGTGCTCATCAGGTGGATTACCTGCTGGAGCATCAGGATATCTGTGCAGGCTCCTTCGTCGGCTCAGTGCCAGTCGGCAAGCATATTTATCAAAAGGGTACCGAGAACCTCAAGCGTATGCAGTGCATGACCGGTGCCAACAACCATATGGTGGTGATGCCCGATGCCAATAGAAGCCAGGTGATTAACAATATTATTGGCTCCGCCTTTGGTGCGGCGGGGCAGCGTTGTATGGCCATTCCTAATGTGATTCTGGTCGGTGACGCGGCCCAATGGGCGGGTGATATCGCCGAGGCAGCCGAAAAAATTCGTCCCGGTATCTGGTCAGATAAGGATGCTGCTTATGGTCCACAGACCAATGCCGCCGCCAAAGAAAAAATTACTTCCGCTATAGCCAAAGCTAAAGAAGAAGGCGCTACCTGCTTGCTCGATGGCTCTGACTGCACGGTTGACGGTTATCCCGACGGCAACTGGATCGGCCCCACCGTCTTTACCAATGTTACCCGTGATATGTCGGTCTACAAAGACGAAGTGTTTGGCCCGGTCTTGTGCTTGCTGACCACGGATACGCTAGACGAAGCCATCGCAGCTATTAATGAAGACTTCCGAGGTAATGGCACTTCTATATTCACTGCTTCCGGTGGTGCGGCGCGCAAATATCAACATGAGATTCTGGTCGGTCAGGTCGGTATTAACGTGCCCATCCCGGTGCCTCTGCCATTTTTCTCCTTCACCGGCTGGCGCGGCTCCTTCCATGGCGACCTCCATGCTTATGGCAAGCAGGCCGTACGTTTTTATACCGAGACCAAAACCATTACCGCACGTTGGTTTGATGACGACGTTGCCAGTCGGCCAAATATGTCCATTAATTTGAAATAAAGGCCTTGAAATAAAGAGCCTTGAAATAAGAACTCTTAAATAGCGGTTTATTTTAGAAGACAGGACGGGTCGTTATGGACTTTAATCTCAGCGACGAACAACGCGCCTTTCAGGATGCTGCCCGTGCCTTTGCCCAGGGTGAAATGGCTGAGCAAGCGGCTGGGTGGGATGAAAACAAAATCTTCCCCCGCGAAACGATAGCGGCCGCCGGTGAGATGGGTTTTTGTGGCATGTACAGCCCAGAAGCCCTGGGTGGTATGGGCATGAGCCGGCTTGATGCCTCGATTATTCTCGAAGAACTGGCCGGGGCCTGTAGCTCTACCGCCGCGTTTATCTCAATTCACAATATGGCCACCTGGATGGCCTGCACCTGGGGTACCGAAGCCGTACACAGCGAGTTTTGTGAGCAATTAGCCACCGGGCAAAAATTGGCTTCCTACTGTCTGACAGAACCCAATGCCGGCAGCGATGCCGCATCCATTCGCACTAAAGCGGTTCTTGATGCAGATGGTGAGACTTACATCCTTAACGGCGGCAAGAGTTTTATTAGCGGTGCTGGCAGTACCGATGTGCTGGTGCTGATGACCCGCACCGGTGACACGGATTCCGGCGCAGCGGGGATTACCGCTTTTGCCGTACCGGCGGATTTGCCCGGCATCAGTTACGGTAAAAACGAAACCAAGATGGGCTGGAACAGCCAGCCGACGCGCACCATTAGCTTTGAAGATGTACGCGTACCCGCCCACTACCGACTGGGCGAAGAAGGCGAAGGTTTTAAAATCGCCATGAAAGGTCTCGACGGCGGCCGCATCAACATTGCCACTTGTTCCATCGGTGCGGCCCAGACTACGCTGAGCCATGCCCAGCAGTATATTCAGGAAAGAAAACAGTTTGATAAGCCACTGGCCGCTTTCCAGGCTTTACAGTTTAAGCTGGCCGATATGGTCACCGAGCTGGTCGCCGCCCGACAAATGGTGCGGCTGGCCGCTTGCAAGCTGGATCAGGATGATCCTGATAAAAGTACCTATTGTGCAATGGCCAAACGTTTTGCCACCGATATTGGTTTTCAGGTCTGTAACGAAGCCCTGCAACTGCATGGTGGCTATGGTTATTTGCGAGAATATCCCATCGAGCGCTTTTTGCGCGACACCCGGGTGCATCAAATTTTGGAAGGTACTAACGAAATCATGCGCGTGATCGTTGCGCGCCGGATTCTTGAAGAAGGGGCTACTGAGCTCATCAGGTAGTGGCTGCGCAAGATAACTAACCTCACAAGAGAAGGCGATTGAAATGAGTGACTTATTGAAAGTAGAAAAACGCGGCTCAGTCGCGATCTTGACCATGAATAACCCGCCGGCTAATACCTGGACGCCGGATAGCCTGGCTTATTTAAAGCAGACCATCGATGAATTAAATGCCGATAAGGACAACTACTCGCTGATTCTCGCCAGCGACAGCGAAAAGTTCTACAGCGCTGGTGCCGAGCTGACCCGTTTTAACCACGACGATGGCGGCGAAGCCTACGACTTTATTAAGGCCTTCGGTATCGCCTTTGGCGCGCTGACCAATTATCAGGGCGTGTCCTTTGCGGCCATTACTGGCTTCGCCATGGGCGGCGGTCTGGAATGCGCGCTGGCCTGCGATATTCGTATTGCCGAAGAACACGCGCGCATGGCCTTGCCGGAATGCACCGTGGGTTTATTGCCCGGCGGGCTTGGCACCCAACACCTGCCCTGGTTGATCGGTGAAGGCTGGGCCAAGCGCATGATTTTGTTGGGCGAACATGTCAAAGCCGACAAAGCTGAGCAAATTGGTCTGGTGCAGGAAGTTGTGCCTACAGGCAAAGCGCTGGAAAAGGCCCTCGAACTAGCCGCCAAGGTCGACGGCCAAAGCCCCACCTCGGTGCGCATCTGTAAGGGTTTGACTATGTCGTCCCGCGAGCGTCCACTCAACAGTGGCTTCCAGTTCGAACGTGATGCCTTTATGGATTTGTGGGGATCACAGGACCAAAAAGAAGGCGTGGCCGCGTTTGTTGAGAAGCGTAGCCCCGAATGGAAAAATGGCTAAGTATCAGTGCTTAAGTATCAGTGCTTAAGTGTTAGTTAGGAAATCGCCCATCATGAAATCGACCCCCTGTTAGGAGCTTAGCGTGTCAGAACAACCGGTATTATTTAGTGAGAAGGCCTGTAGTGATGGTAAAAAAATAGTCATCGCCACATTAAATGCAGAAAAAGCCCTGAACTCCCTCAGCCTGGAAATGGTCGACCTGATCACCGCCGAGGCCGACAAATGGGAAGCTGATGACAGTGTCGTTGCCATCCTGCTCGATAGCGCCGGCGACCGCGCGCTTTGTGCCGGTGGCGATATACGCATGCTCTACGAATCCATGGTGGAATGTGGCGATGATTACAACGCGTATCTAACGGACTTTTTCTCCCGTGAATACCGGCTTAATCATCGCCTGCATAACTTTCCCAAACCCATGATCATCTGGGGTAATGGCATTGTTATGGGCGGCGGTATGGGCCTGCTAGAAGGCGGGGACTTTCGCATCGTCACTGAAAATACCCGCATTGCCATGCCCGAAGTTACCATCGGTTTACTACCCGATGTCGGCGCCAGCTGGTTTTTAAATCAGGCCCGTGGCAATAGCGGTTTGTTTTTAGCCCTAACTGGCGCGCAGATCAACGCCACCGATGCGCTTTATGCAGGCCTTGCCGATATCTTTATTCCTCACGGTGAAAAGGCCGCCATGCTCGACCAGCTAGCGGCACTGAGCTGGGGCGAGAACGCCGATGAAAATAGCGCACAAATAAGTGGAGTTCTTGAGGCCCTGCAAAACCAGCATCAAGCCATGCTTCCCGATGGCCAACTTGAACACCATATGTCATGGATAGAAAAGGTGACATCTGGTAACACGCTGGAAGAACTCGTCGATGCCATTACCAGTTATGAAGGTGATGACAGCTGGTTGAGCCGAGCTGTAGCGACCCTTAAACGAGGTTGTCCGGCAACGATGTTCCTGTCTTACGAACTCAATCAGCGCGGTCGGGATCTTCCTTTGAATGAGTGCCTCAAGCTTGAATTAACTGGCACCGTTAACTGTGGGAAATACGGTGTTTTTCGCGAGGGTGTTCGCGCGCAAATTATCGAAAAAGACAACGACCCAAAATTCCAGCCCGCAACCCTGGCAGAATTAACCAGCGAGATGCGCGAGCAATATCTAACCTGGCCCTGGGCCGATAGAGAAAGTCCCTTAGCGGATTTGTAGCGTTGTCTCAGCTCCCCGTAGCCATGGAACGGTTTGGCATCAAAAGCGTTATTCTAAGCACGGCAAGCATTTGTCTTCTTTTACCGGTTTGGGCTGCAGGTTCACATCGGTATGGCGCTATAAGCAGTGTTTGGCAGCACGTAAACACAAATGTTTTGATTCTAATTGCTCTCCTGACACTTCTTCTCAGTTCAAGTTATTTGTATCGCCATAAGGCCAGTGGTGGGAGTGTAATTTCGTCTATTATTCCAGCGTTTGTATTATCGCTTGGCTGGCTTCAGTTTATATCACTGCTATGTTTGTATATGGCAAAAGTTGTATTGCATATTGATTAAAAGGTGGTAGCTAAGGCCGCTGGCGGCGCACGGGTCATTCCATGGTGTCATAAGTTAATTACAATACATTGCACTTAAAGTAAAAAAGGGAATAGTCATGGCAAAGAAAGTCGCATTTTTTGGTTTAGGCAATATGGGCGGCCCCATGGCGGCTAATCTTATTAAAGCCGGGTTCGAGGTTTGCGCATTTGATTTAGTTCCTGCCTCAGTGCAAAAAGCAGTCGAAGATGGTTGCACTGCCGCAGCGAACGAAAAAGAAGCCATCGCCGGTGCAGATTTCGTCATCTCCATGCTGCCCAATGGAGCCATTGCTGAAAGTCTTTACATAGATGGTGCTGGTCTGCTCGATCTGGTCGAACCATCTGCATTGCTTATCGATTGCTCCACCGTCGCTGCGTCAAGTTCTCGCCGCATCGGTGAAGAAGCAAAGAAACGCAATATCACCGCCATCGACGCCCCGGTATCTGGAGGTGTTGCCGGAGCCGAAGGCGCAACCCTGGCCTTTATGTGTGGCGGCGAAGCTGCCGATGTCGAAGCCGCCAAAGAAGTCCTCAAGCATATGGGAGCTAATATTTTTCATGCAGGCCCCAGCGGCGCAGGCCAGGTCGCCAAAGCCTGCAACAACATGCTGCTGGCCGTGCATATGATCGGCACCGCCGAAGCCCTGCAACTGGGTGTAGATAACGGCCTCGACCCCGCCACCCTGTCAGAAATTATGCTCAAAAGCTCCGGCTGCAACTGGTCGCTGGAAAAGTACAACCCCTACCCCGGCGTTATGGAAGGCGTCCCCGCCAGTCGCGACTACACCGGCGGCTTTATGGTCAAGCTTATGCAAAAAGATCTGGGTTTGGCGATGGAGGCGGCCCTGGCAAGCAAGTCAGCGACACCCATGGGGGCGTTGGCGAATAATTTATACAATCTTTATGCGACCATGAGTGATGAAGACAATACCGATCTGGACTTTTCTAGTATTCAGCGGTTTTTTGATTAGGAAGCTTGAGTAGCACCAATACAACATGGGCCATTAATGGCTTGTGAGTGCTGCAGAGATTGAATAGTTAGAGGCAAATCCGGATTCCAGGTGCACCGCCCGTTTTAAGAAGTGCTTCGAGAAGCGTTTGTTTCAGCTTGGTGTAGGGGCTGATCCGTATAGAAAATAAAAAACCACTATAGACTGGATGTGTTCTCTGCGCCTTTTGGTACTAATGAGCGGCGAATAGTGAGCAGAATTCGATATAAGGATTCTTTTATATCGAAAACTACACTGGTATTTGACATAACAAGGCTAAACGTTTAAGTTTCGGACATAAGATTCCCATATATCGAAAACTCTAATGGTTTTGGGCATAACATGAACTTAGACGACTATAAAGCGGGCTTTAACCAACAGCAGTACCAGTACCAAAGCTTTTCTCCAGAGCCCATCAATCATGCCTGGGAAATCTCTGACATTGAAATACAAAGCCTGTTGAGCGAAGCCGACCGGGCGCTGGGTGAGCTAAACGCCTTCTCGCAGCTGGTGCCCGATGTCGATTTTTTTATCCGTATGCACATTACCAAAGAGGCTACGCAGTCCAGTCGCATTGAGGGTACCCAGACCAATATGGAAGAAGCCTTATTGGGCGAACAAGACATTGACCCGGAGCAGCGTGACGATTGGCGAGAGGTGCAGAATTACACTCAAGCCATTAACACAGCAATTGCTCGCCTGGACGACTTAATGCTTGCCAATCGATTACTTAAGGAAGCCCACCAGATTCTGATGCAAGGGGTGCGTGGCGAAACAAAACTACCTGGTGAGTTTCGTAACAGCCAGAACTGGATTGGCGTCAGTCTCAAGAATGCTAGCTTCGTGCCACCCCATCACGAAGAAGTAGCCGAGTTGATGAGCGATCTGGAAAAGTTTATCCACAACGATGAGTTGAAAGTTCCCCACCTGATCAAAATCGCTATTACTCACTACCAGTTTGAAACCATTCACCCCTTTCTTGATGGTAACGGCCGTTTAGGACGACTTATGATTGCACTCTACTTTGCTAACTTTGGCCTACTGCACAAGCCCGCGCTGTACTTGTCCGATTATTTCGAGCGCAATAAAACCCAGTACATTGATCACCTCATGGCAGTCCGAGAAAGCAACAAAATCAAACCGTGGCTGGTGTTCTTTTTATATGGTGTGCGCGAAACTGCAGAAAACTCCATACAAGTGTTCAAAGATATCGTGACTCTGAGGCAGCGCTTAGACAAAGAGGTGCTGCCCCACTTTAGCACTCGCCGCCAGCAAAACGCCCAGTCCTTGATGCAAGAACTTTATCAAAGCCCGGTGATCAGCATAAAAAATGTGGTTGAATTATTAGGCCTACGCCACAACACAGCGGCCGCATTGGTTAGCGATTTTGTTGCTCACGGTGTGCTGCATGAATTAACGGAAAAAAAGAGGAATCGCATTTACTGGTTTAGAGATTATTTATCTATTTTTATAGGAGACGGCAATTAAAGGCTATTACTGAGTAAACTCAGTGTTGAGACCAGCCCCGATTCTTACGAAGTTTAAAAAAGAAAAAGAGACTGGGATGCTGCGGATAAACCCAGGCACAAAAGCGGCCTAATCGGCCATGACTACAACGGCGGTTTTATGGGAGCCGAACTCAAAACGGATAGAATAGTGGGGTGAGTGCCAGGCCCGCTAAAACAAAAACAAAACTCAAGTGAACATGGACAAGTTCGATCGCGTTTTAATACTGCATCGCCTCTTCACCCAATATCACCGTGGGCGCTCATTGGTACAGCTTGCCGAGGAGCTGGAGTGTTGCACTAAAACTGTTACGCGCACAATTGAGCTTATGCGCGATCAGCTCAACGCCCCTATCGAATACATCAAAGCTGAGCACGGTTATCGTTACCTGTCAGACGATGGGGAAATGTTCGAGCTTCCCGGTTTGTGGTTGTCGGCAAACGAGCTGCAATCGATGGTGCTATTGCTGGGCATGCTCGAAAACCTGGGCAACAGTTTACTGGGCAGCGAATTAAAAGCCGTCAAAAAACTCATTAACAAAAACTTGAGTGCGCGCGGTGTTGACCAAAGCGAATTATCCCGCCGCATCAAAGTCCTCCCACTTGCCTATCGCGAAATCGATCAACACATCTTTACTACCATCGGTACCGCACTGCTCGCCAGAGAACGCGTGGCTCTAAAATATAACGATTATCAAGGTCAGCATTCCAGCCGTATCATCAGCCCACAAACCCTGGTTTATTATCGCGATAATTGGTACCTCGATGCCTGGTGCCACCAAAGAAATGACTTTCGGGTATTTTCGCTGGCTCGAATCGCATCGTGCCGAAGCACTCAACAAGCTGCAAAGAACTACTCGCAATCAGAACTGACCGCACATTTTTCAGATGGCTACGGGATCTTCTCTGGCGAGACTAATCATCTGGTTGAATTAAAATTCTGCCCGCCTATCGCAGTAGAAATAGCGCGCCAGCAATGGCACCCGCAGCAAGAAAGCAAATGGCATGAAGAATGTTACTGCCTGAGCTTTCCCTACAGCGATCAACGTGAACTCATACAGGATATATTTCGCCATTTACCCCACGTTGAGGTGGTTAAGCCCGCAAGCCTCAAGAAAGCGGTTCGCAAGCGGTTGGAGGAATCCTTATTGCATTACACATAGTTGAATTACGAATACTTGAACTAAAAATATCTGCGTTATAAATAATGGCGTGACATGAGTACTGTACAAACAGGCAGGACACGTTTTGTCCATACCAGGCGTTACGGTTAGCCAACTGCTAATACTGCGTGAAATACAAACGATGGGTCGACAGACAAAAACAGATAGTACCGAAGGCGGGCTAAAATGCCTGATTCGTCCCGACGATCTCGACAAACCTGGCGACACGGTTGAGAATCCTGTGTTGGGGATAGGGCTCGTCACCGCGATAAGAATAGGAGAGGGGAGCAAAGCTGTTTGTGTGAAGTTTGAAGAAATTGGGACTAAGTGGATAGTGCCGGATCAGAAGTATTTGTAGATATTGAATAATCGTAAAGAATTTCGATTGTAAAGCTGTGCGTGCTTGTTTTAAAAAGAAGGAAGCATGCCTTATTTAATAAGTGGATTAAAGAGTTATGGATCAACTCACTGACCTGAAAGCCATCCTCCATTCCAAACGAGCCAATATCTATTACCTTGAAAAATGCCGGGTGATGCAAAAGGATGGCCGCGTACTCTACCTCACCGAAGCCAAAGCCGAAAAACAGTACTGGAATATTCCCATCGCCAATACCACCGTGATCTTACTGGGTACTGGAACCTCCATCACCCAAGCCGCAATGAGAATGCTCGCCTCAGCGGGCGTACTGGTTGGTTTTAGTGGCAGTGGTGGCACGCCGCTACTTATGGGTACCGAAATAGAATGGATGACCCCGCAAAGCGAATACCGCCCCACCGAATACATGCAAGGCTGGATGCAATTCTGGTTTGACGATGATAAACGCCTGCAAGCCGCCAAGCTGCTGCAAGAGTCGCGCCTGCAATACATGCAAACCATCTGGGCAAAAGACAAAGACCTGCAAGCAGAAGGTTTTAGCGGTGACGACCCTGAGCTAATCCGTGCCGTCAATAATGCCAGTGCAAAGATAGAGCAAGCTAAAAAAGTAGGCGAATTGCTGCAAGCCGAAGCCCAGCTCACAAAACAACTGTACAAAATAGCGGTAAATCGTACTAAACATGGTGACTTTGTACGCGATAGAGACTCAGTCGATACCGCCAACGCCTTTCTAAACCACGGCAATTATTTGGCATATGGCTTGGCGGCGACTACCCTCTGGGTGCTGGGTATCCCCCACGGTTTTGCTGTCATGCACGGCAAAACCCGTCGCGGCGCACTGGTATTTGATGTGGCCGACCTCATCAAAGATACCCTCGTACTACCCTGGGCCTTTATTTGCGCCAAAGAAGGTGCCACAGAACAGGAATTCCGACAACAATGTTTACAAGTATTTGCCCAGCATAAAGCACTCGATTTTATGTTTGAGCAGGTAAAAATCTTAGCTTTGCAGCACTATCAAACCAACGATTTGGAAGGTGAAAACCTATGATGGTCACCTTTGTTTCACAGTGTGAAAAAAAGGCGCTGAATAAAACCAGGCGAGTGCTAGATGCCTTTGCTAATCGCATTGGTGATAACACCTGGCAAACGGTGATTACCCAGGAAGGCTTACTGGCGGTGAAGAAACTGTTGCGAAAAACCGCTAGTAAGAATACTGCTGTGAGTTGTTTTTGGATTAGGAGTCGATCGAGATCAGAGTTGGTCTGGATTGTTGGTAATCGGGGGAAATTTAACGAACAAGGGATTGTACCGGTAAATACCACCGCAAGGTCTGTACCTATTACCTCTATGGAAGGGCAGTGGTTGTACGCGCCAAGTATTCAAATTTGTGCGGTGCTGGCGGCCCTATTGCACGACATAGGCAAGGCCACGCTGGGTTTTCAGAAGAAATTGTTAGATGCAAACCCAAAACACCGAGGCGACCCTTATCGTCACGAGTGGATTTCTCTGCGTTTGTTCCAGGCGATGATTCATGACTGTAGTGACGATACCACCTGGTTGGAGCGCTTGATGAATTTTGGCGATTTTATGGATCAAACACCCGACTGGCTAGAACAGATGGGTAATGACCTGACCAAAAAGAATCGTGAATACCTTGATGGACTACCGCTGGCGCAGTTCATTAGCTGGTTGATTGTCAGCCATCACCGCCTGCCTGTGTATGAAAAGAGCTGTTACCAAAGCGTAAAACAACGCGCTACTGAGCAAACAGGGGGCCGCTGGAAATATTCCCTAGAGGATTTCTATGTCGACCTGTCTCCTGTTGATGGCTGGGTAAGAAACTCCAAAGCCTGTGACGAGCGGCCGGATGGTGCCGACTTCTGGCAATTAAAAGAGGTGGTGATGCGCAGCAAAAAGTGGCAGCAGTCTCTTGCGCGTTGGGCGCGCAAAGCGCGAGACCATGCCCCGCTGCGAGCTTTGGCTGAACAAGCCATCAGTGACCCATTGTTAATGCATCTTTCTCGTTTGTGCTTGATGTTGGGCGACCACAACTATTCAAGTCTCGCTCCGGATGATAAAAGGCGTGTGCAGGGCGACAAGGCATTCACAGCCACTCTGTTGGCCAATACCGACCGTAAAACTCGCCAGCCAAAGCAAGCACTTGATGAGCATTTGCTGGGCGTGGGGGAGTTTACCAAGCGCGTTGTGCGCCAACTGCCAAGCCTGAGTGATCGTTTGCCTCGCCTACCACCCAGGCATCGTCCTTTTTTACAGCGCACCCACCATGAACAATTTGTTTGGCAGAACCGGGCCTTTGATTTGGCTAGAAAAATTCAGCCAGAGGTTAAAGAGCAGGGTTTCTTCGGGGTTAATATGGCCTCAACCGGACGCGGCAAAACACTGGGTAATGCCCGCATCATGTACGCCTTGGCGGATCCTGAAGTTGGCGCTCGTTTTACCATTGCTTTGGGCCTGCGAGTCCTAACTCTGCAAACAGGTCGCGCCCTGCGTGAACGTCTATCCCTCGGCAGCGAAATGCTGGCGGTATTGGTGGGTGGCAGCGCCCACTGCAAGTTGTTTGAATTGGCGGAAAATGAATCGCCTGAAGAGCCAGAAGACGATCCTAGCGGCAGTGAATCCCTAAGTAGTTTGATCGATGCCAGCGATTATATTGATGGCGACTGTTTAAGTGATGGTTTATTAAGTGAAAGCCTCGGCACATTACTGGCCGACCCGAAAGCCCGTGAGCTTATTTATGCGCCAGTGGTCAGTTGTACCGTTGATCATATTATCCAGGCATCTGAAAGTGCGCGGGGCGGGCGGCAAATAGCGCCTATTCTACGCTTGCTCACCAGCGACTTAATTCTCGATGAACCAGACGACTTTGATCAGTCCGATTTGCCAGCCCTCACACGCCTGGTTCACTTCGCGGGTTTGTTCGGCAGCAAGGTGCTTTTGTCTTCGGCCACCCTGCCGCCTGACCTTATTGTGGGCTTGTATCAAGCCTATAGCGCAGGGCGAGCTATTTGGCATAAGCACATGGGGGTCGCTAAAGCGCAGGTAATCCCCTGTGCGTGGTTTGATGAAAGCACACAAAGCCAAAAAAGTTGTGCCACACAGGAGGAATTCTCCAGCGGCCATCAGCATTTTGTCACTAAGCGCCTTAAACACTTGGCGCAGCAGCCGGTGCGAAGGCGCGCAGAAATTTTGCCGATAGATCTGCCCCCCGCGGCGGAGGGCGAGAAAATCAATATGGCCGCATTGGCGAGCATTGTCTGTAAGGGCGCAAAAACCTTGCATGCTCGCCACTATGAGCGTTGTCCATATACAGAAAAAAAGGTCAGCATTGGTTTGGTGCGCTTGGCCAATGTAGAACCCATTATTCAGTTGGTGCAGGCCTTGAGTGCGGGTGGCGGTGATGATGATACGCAAATCCATTTATGCTGTTATCACGCTAACCAGCTCTTAGTGTTGCGCAGTGGCCTTGAAAAACGATTAGACAGAATACTAATGCGCACCGAGCCAGAAGCACTGTTTTCCCAGCCAGAAATCAAACAGGGCCTAGCCTCAAGCCCAGCAAAAAATCATATTTTCATGGTCGTGGCTAGCCCCGTATCGGAGGTTGGCAGAGACCACTCCTATTCGTGGGGCATCATCGAGCCATCCTCTATGCGTTCAATTATTCAATTGGCAGGGCGTATTTGGCGGCATCAGCCTGAGCGCGTGGCCGACGAGGCTAACTTGATGATTCTCGATAGCAATATCAAGGCGCTCAAACAGGGGGCAGGTTTGGGGGTGGGTAAAGCCGTATTTACTCGACCGGGCTTCGAGCAGGATGCACCCTCAAGCTTTGCCCTTAAGAGCCACCACACTTCAGAAATTATTACCGATGAACAGTTAGCATGTGTGGATGCTAGAGCGCGGGTGTCTCGATCTGACGCACTGGATACAGAGAACAGTTTGAGTGATTTAGAGCATGGCGTGATTGCAGATCTACTCAACAACTCAAGCAATTTTGTCAGTGCCTTCTGGCGTGAAGACTGCGGTAATTACGCCACCGCACACCTGCAAGGCATTAGCCCATTTCGCGCTAAAGATGGGACGGAAGACGAGTTTTCGTGCCTGCCCGATGACAGCGAGGCAACGGGTTTTCGTTTTGTCGATACACAGCAAGCCTGGGATAACCTGGAAGAGTGCACTAGCCATAATGCACGGATTAGCTTTATAGCTTTGGAGCACTCCAGTGCAGGCGTGCAAACGTGGCTGAATTTAGATTTAAGCCAAGCGCTCAACGAGCTGGCAGAAGACCTTAACAACGACAACACAGTGAAAGTGGCAAGGCAGTTCGCCACCGTGAGTTTGCGTCGGCGAGTGGATGCTTGGAATTTCCACCCCTGGCTTGGTTTTTGGAAGCGATAATTATGAAATTTATATTAGGAATTGAGGTGGGCAATGGATGAAATAACAGCCGAACAAGTGTCGGCGGCAATACACAGTTTTCTTAGTGAACAGCTTGATAAAAAACTGGAGCCGGAGCAAAAGGCACTGGATAAATGCAAAGCCGAAGATGACGAGAAAAGGGTGCTTATACAAGAGGGTATTGCTGCCCTAAAGCACAAATACACGCTGGACGTATGGATGGATGATGCTGCCACCCGGATGGCCAGCCAGCTAAAATTTGGCACACATATCTCCAAGGGTATTCACCCAGACTCGAAGGGTGATAATGTCAATTTTGGCAACGCTTCTCCCCTGCCAAAAGGTGTCGTGGGTTCACAAACATTGGCCAAGTTATCGCTAGACGCTAATGGCAATGCCGCCGCGCTGCCCCTGGCGGCTTTTTTTGATGCATGGGTGAGTGAAGCCGATAACATCAAAGTGGTGGATGTGATTGAGGCGGGCAGCCCAGCCCTGGCAGAAGCGTTTGGGAGCGATGGCGAACAAGCTCAACAGTATGTGGCACGGTTTAAACAGGTGCTGGCTAATTCCGCCGACCAGCCAACCACCCATGAGCGTAACAAGCAAATTTTGTGGCCGCTGAATGACTCAATAAAGGGCGACCAATACATAGCGCTAGTGCCGCTCTATCCCAGTGCTTTCACCAGTGATTTCTTTGGGCGAGTGAACGCGGTGCGCTACAGCGAAGAGAATAAACAAGCGCGGGATAACCGTAAAAAGAAAAGTGTCGAGCAACAGTCGTATAAGGCTGTGCCAGATATTGCGGTGGTGCGCTTGGGTGGCACTAAGCCGCAGAATATCAGTCGCCTTACCAGCAAACAAAGTGGCCGTAACTACCTGCTCCAGTCACTACCACCTCAAATAGGAGGTGAACGCACCTACCGTCTAAACAGAGAGCAAGAAAGCCTCTTTTCTCGTCACCTAAATCAATACGCTGGCTTCGGCTTTAAAACTCTATTTGATGTGGTGCGTAACGAGAAAAAAACCGTTGAGCAGCGCGATACCAGAAAGCACGGTTCGGAGATTATTCTGGCCGAAGTGTTAAAAGCGGCAGCGCAGATTCAGCGAACTTATCCCGCTGGCTGGAGCCAGGACTATCAACTCTCAATGGCTGAGAAATATTGGCTCGACGCCAACCGAGGGGCGCTAGAAGGCGAAGAAGCTTTCTTGCTGGCTCGTGATACATCTAATTGGCAGCAAGAAATTATTGAATCTTTTGCCCATTGGTTAAATGCTTCTCTGCGCGCCAAATTTCCCAAGCGCACGGCAGAGTTTGGCGACGCAGAATTTCGGGAATGGAAACGTGCGATGGAGGCCGCCATAGGGGCGAGCCAGCGCGCGAAAGAGGGAGTTTTCTGATGAGCCCAGTTAGCCATTATCTATTGTTGAACAACTTGGAAATAGAAGGCGCGAACACCATCTCTAGCCCCATTACCTATGGTTTTCCTGCCATTACGGGTTTTTTGGGGGCCATGCACGCGCTTAATCGTCGGCTTGCCGATACCGAGCTGGAGTTTTCAGGTGTGCTGGTTGCTTGCCACGAATGCCATGTACAGCGTTTTCGTCCGCATACCTACGCTGACTACAGCTTTAATCAAAGTCGCAACCCCATAAAAAAAGATGGTAAAACCGCCTCCATCATTGAAGAGGGAAGGGCTCACATAACCGTGAGCCTGGTGATTGAAATCAGCGGAAAACCCAGAGTCACCCGCGAGATACGCGACAGCGCCGAGGCGTTCACCCAACGCTGCCGCGAAGCCCTCATGCAGCAGCGGGTGGCTGGCGGCAGCGTACATAAAATGGGTGAGGTGCAGTTGTTTGATCGCTCTGAGGTCGGTGAAATACAGCGCGCACTACTGCCCGCTTTTGTGCTTATGGATGCAAGGCAAGATTTAATCAGCATTACCGAAGCCCTACAGCAGCAAAGCCCTCAAGCTACCGAGCTAGACGGTTTGATTGAAGTGGCAACCCTGCACCAGGAGCCAGATCATCCCAAGGCGCTTATTGACCAATGGCATGGGCGCAGTGTGAAAACAGGCCGTGGCTGGCTGGTGCCTATCAGCATTGGCTTTCAAGGCTTGGTCGCCCCCTTTGCAGCAGGCGAACTAGAGCATAGCCGCAACCCCGAATACCCCAGTCGATACGTTGAGGCCTTATACAGCTTGGGCAAGTGGGTGTTCCCCCAGCGGCTGCCCGATGATTTCTCGCAGTGTTTTTGGCGTTACAGCCAGCAAGACAATCTGTACCTAACCCTACAAACCTGTGCTTAAACCCGCCGACTCCTACTTAAACCCATAGGCAACCTTTAAACATCAACGCAAGGAAAGTGAGCATGACATTAAAAACAGCAAGTGTATTGGCCTTTAACCGCAAGCTTGATATTTCCGATGGCTTCTTCTGGCAGCTCGATAGTAACGATGAAAAGCCAGTGGCCAGCCCCGTCGATATTCGTGAGAAATCCGTGCGCGGTACGATTAGTAATCGTCTAAAAGGGGCGATGGCTAGTGACCCTAGTAAGTTAGATGCAAAAATTGAATCTCCAAACCCGCAAACCGTCGATGTCGCAACTCTAGACCACGATAAAGACACCCTGCGCGTGAAGTGGAGCTGCAAGGTTTTACCGTTTGATGGGAAACCGAGTGTGTGTAACGACCAGGCCTATCAAACCCAGTTGGTATCTGTGGTGGAGGAATATTTAAACGACGTAGGCGTGAGCGAACTGGCCAAGCGCTACGCCGCCAATATCGCCAATGCCCGCTGGTTGTGGCGTAACCGCCTGGGTGCCGAGGCGATTAAATTAACCGTTGCTTGCACCCTTGATGGCAAACAAGCCGAGGCGGTTATTGAAGATGCCAAACAGTTGAGCCTGGTGGATTTCACTGCGCAAAGTGATGCACTAAATACCCTGGCAACCTGGATTGAGCAGGGTTTGAAAGGCCAAGCGTTTATTCTTCTCGACATTACCGCCGAGGCAAAAGTGGGTTACGGGCAAGAGGTTTATCCCTCGCAGGAGTTAATCCTCGAAACAGGTGAGGATAAAAGCAAAGTGCTCTACAGCATTAATAGCATCGCTGGTATGCACTCACAAAAAATCGGCAACGCCATTCGAACCATAGACACTTGGTATAACGCTGCCGAGTTCCCCATTGCCGCAGAGCCTTATGGTGCCGTGACCACCTTGGGTACTGCTTTTCGCCAGCCCAAGCAAAAGCAAGACTTTTACAGCCTGCTCGATAATTGGGTCTTAAAAGGCACTAAGCCCGACCTGGAGCAGCAGCACTATGTGATGGCGGTGTTGATTCGCGGTGGTGTTTTTGGAGCCAGCGGTAAGGAGTAAAGCATGGACAGCTACTTTGATATTAAAGCCTTGCCCAATCCTGAAATCATACAGTCGGCGGTGGTTGCCCACTTAATGCAGCAATTGCATAAGTTGCTGCCAGCATTTGATGGCCGCATTGGTTTGGCATTTCCTGCCTACGGGCAGCAGCGTACCCTTGGCGGCATTATTCGAGTGCTAGGTGAGTGCAAAGACGTAGAGAGGCTCTACCAACAATTACAGGGCATGGCGGATGTCAGCGATTATGCTCTGCTGACACCAATCGAGCCTACGCCAGTGAACATCACTCAATACGCCAGATATACCCGCGCCCACGCCAAAGGCAATAGCCGCTTGCAGCGCTTAAAGCGTCGCCATCAAGCGGCGTGCACCTGGACGGATGAACTGGCGACCGCCATCGCTAGTAAATACAGCCAGCCCTTGCACCTGCCCCACGTGAGTTTAAACAGTGTTAGCAGTGGGCAGGCCTTTATCTTATTTGTGCGTCGTCAAGTTGTGCAAGAACAGAAGCGGGGGGCGTTTAACAGCTACGGCTTGAGTTTGGGTAATGTGGCTGTGCCAGCGTTTTAGTTGGCGACAGTGTTGATAGTAGGCCTAAAACATTGTGCTCGGTGATCTAGGCTTATAGCTATTTGCCCACTCAGCACCAATGAAAAATGCTCTTTAATAATTCCTATAATAATCAAATAGTTGCAGAACGCCTGTTAAACATTGGTGAAAACATCAATATCGGCATAAGTCTTTGTTGCGAAGGGCTTTTTTGATTTATACTCGGGTTCACTGCCGCACAGGCAGCTTAGAAAGATCGCGAGCGACGCAAAGTATTTGTCGATATGTTCACTGCCGCACAGGCAGCTTAGAAATGGATAGACGCGGTTACGGAGCAGATCCCATTGTTCACTGCCGCACAGGCAGCTTAGAAAATCAACGTCGTCTGGATAACGGTCGACTTCATGTTCACTGCCGCACAGGCAGCTTAGAAAGTCAAAGACGAATCCGTTATTGATTCGGAATTGTTCACTGCCGCACAGGCAGCTTAGAAAGATACCCGTGCCCAACCTACTGCCGACAAACCGTTCACTGCCGCACAGGCAGCTTAGAAAAGAATATCCGTACCGCTAGCATCCATGGTGTTGTTCACTGCCGCACAGGCAGCTTAGAAATAGCTGCAATAGATTGGACGCTGGCTCTATGGGTTCACTGCCGCACAGGCAGCTTAGAAAAACAGGTTCTTTTTGCTGTTGTTTAATGAATTGTTCACTGCCGCACAGGCAGCTTAGAAAAGACTAGCCCAGCGAGCCAGTCCGCAGAAAATGTTCACTGCCGCACAGGCAGCTTAGAAAGCTGGGTGGCGAGGATTTCGCTAGATTTAACTGTTCACTGCCGCACAGGCAGCTTAGAAAGCTCGGAAACATCAACTGGATGCCCTTCGCCAGTTCACTGCCGCACAGGCAGCTTAGAAATCCTGTCCCATTCTGTTTTCATATCCCAGTAGGTTCACTGCCGCACAGGCAGCTTAGAAATGACGAATCGGTATCCACCGTGGTGGTTGTGAGTTCACTGCCGCACAGGCAGCTTAGAAAACGAAAATGTTAGCCACAGGAGAATACATACTGTTCACTGCCGCACAGGCAGCTTAGAAAAAGAGTAGCGGCGCTGGGCCTAATGGCGCTGAGTTCACTGCCGCACAGGCAGCTTAGAAAAGATGATGGAAAAATGCTATCAGATGTTTATTGTTCACTGCCGCACAGGCAGCTTAGAAATGCTTCAATTTGCTGTGCTTCTGTCATTTTCCGTTCACTGCCGCACAGGCAGCTTAGAAAAGCATGGTGCGTGGGGGCACCCCCAAAGATTGGTTCACTGCCGCACAGGCAGCTTAGAAAATTTGATCAGCCTGTAACTGATTATGACGTACGTTCACTGCCGCACAGGCAGCTTAGAAAAGCTCATCGTTGCTGTTGTAAGTGCGTAAGATGTTCACTGCCGCACAGGCAGCTTAGAAATACGGACAGAAATGCCCGTATCAATATGAATAGTTCACTGCCGCACAGGCAGCTTAGAAACGGAGGTAACGAGCGATGGATAAAGTAGCAGAGTTCACTGCCGCACAGGCAGCTTAGAAAGAATCCAGACTAGAACCCGACGAACGGTATTGGTTCACTGCCGCACAGGCAGCTTAGAAATGCTATTACGGTGACGGAGCAGGGATTCATTGGTTCACTGCCGCACAGGCAGCTTAGAAAAATTGTGGGAACCGTGTAAATGCGGCGCGGAGGTTCACTGCCGCACAGGCAGCTTAGAAAAGAGACTCATCTAGCCATTGAGGCGTGTCTATGTTCACTGCCGCACAGGCAGCTTAGAAATTCAAGTGATCGCTTTTTGGCACCTTTAATCAGTTCACTGCCGCACAGGCAGCTTAGAAAAGCAATGCGAAAATCTACTCAAAACACTAGCCGTTCACTGCCGCACAGGCAGCTTAGAAACAGCATAGGGGAATCACGCCACACAAGAAACAGTTCACTGCCGCACAGGCAGCTTAGAAAACTTAAAGAACA
>JAJFKC010000047.1 GCA_021773435.1 Porticoccaceae bacterium | reverse complement strand
ACCCATACAAAGTGATACTCTAGCTTGTATTTCGTATGTGAGCCTGTTCGATAATCCATCCTCAAACATTAATTCAACTGCTAGCTGAAAGCTACTCGCCTGAAGGCGAGGGTTTAAACCTTTAGGACGGACGAATTAAGTATGGGGCGGTGTCACATCCACCGCCCGAAAACCAACAATTGCGATAAAGTAATTGCGATAAATTGACTAATAGCCTGGTTAATCAGGCAACTTTTGCCGCCAGAACACCCGGATCAGCAGCCTGTAGCACCGGCAGACATTTTTCGGCAAATAGTTTCATCTGGCTATGCACCACGTCGTAGGGCAGTCCGGCATAAGAAAACGAAACATTAAACGTAACCGGCCCAGCCATCTCCTGAATCGCATTCATCTGGTCGATACATTCCTGAGGTGTGCCAAAGATCTGATTATCAACGTACAGATTTTCCATTGAGGCAGCGCTGCGATCACGCATCACACCGGCGGATTTGGCGTAGAACTCGTAGCCTTTGACACCTTCAAAATGGGTACCGTCCATTTCATAGTGGCGTAATGCTGATATCCAGTAATCGGTCATGTATTTATGGGCCAGCTCACGGGCCTTGTCGCCGTCTTCATCAACCATGACAAAAACGTTGGCGATGATGGGTGGTGCCTCACGGCCATGTTTTTCACGAAAGGCATCGCGATATACGTGGCAGTCCTTGGCACGCTGCTTCCAGGGCGAGATAGCAAACACCATCATGCCCAGACCCATCTCAGCGATCAGCGCGGCCGTTTCCGGCGACTGGCAGGTGACATAGGTGCGATCCAGATATGGCCCCATGGGTTTGGGCCTAATATCCCGGGCGGCCTGTTTAAAATATTTGCCGTCATGATCTTTGGCTTTACCACTTTCGAGCATATCGAGCACCATCTCGGCTGATTCTTCAAAAATACCCCGTGAATCGTTCATATCGACGCCAAAACCATCGTACTCAACGCGGCCAATGCCACGACCAATACCCAATAACAAACGTCGATCACAGAGGTTATCCAGCATCGCTACATCGGTGGCGATGCGCAGCGGATCTTTATGCCAGGGAATAATAATAGCCCCAGTGCCGAGTTTTATTTTGTCGGTTTTACCGGCCAGGTAGGAAAGCATTTCGATGGGGTTTGGGCAAAGTGTGTAATCGGTGAAATGGTGCTCAACGGCCCAAATGGAATCGTAGCCCAGCGGCTCTGCCATTTCGCAAACGCCGAGTTCTTTTTTGTACATGTCGTAATCATCCATCGTCTGGTTGGGATGATTCTGAAACAGCATCAGTATTCCGATCTCCATAATTGTCTCCTAAGGTTAAAGTTACGAAATTAAAATAGCTATTGCCTAAAGTAATCGTTATCAAGCTACATGAGGAAATACGTGGCCGGGTACTATAGTGGCTGTAGCGCCACGCTGGCAACATTCCATCAGACATATCCCACCAGGTAGGGCCCGACAGACTTACTGTTAAAATGGCGTTATCCAATACTGGTGGTTGGATGGCGAGCTAAACGGAACGCAGCCACGCTCGCGTTTCAGGTTAAAAGGCTCTATATTTGCGTCCCCCGTTACCCCTCGCTGTGCGAGCCGACAGTGGTGACCGACAATCGTCAACTTCGATTTTAAAACTAAACTGCATATTCAATTACAGGAATACAAACTATGGGTACTCTAGACGGAAAAGTAGCAATCATTACCGGTTCAGCACGCGGCCAGGGTGCGGCAGAGGCGAGACTGTTTGCCGAACGCGGCGCGAAGGTGATGCTGACTGATGTTCTCGATGACGAGGGTGAAAAAACCGCTACGTCCATCGGTGCCTCGGCGGCATACATGAACCTTGATGTGACCAATGAAGAGAGCTGGGCTAAGGTTGTTGCGGCCACTGTCGAAAAATTTGGCAAGGTCAATGTTTTGGTCAACAATGCGGGCATTATTACGCCTGCCATCGAAACTCATGAAACGACGCTAGAGTCCTACAACAAGGTTATCAATGTTAACCAGGTGGGTGTATTTCTGGGTATGAAATCGGTAGTCAACGCGATGAAAGACGCTGGGGGTGGCTCTATAATTAACATTGCTTCCATCGACGGGCTAACAGGCATGTACGGCGCATCGGCCTATTGCGCCAGTAAATTTGCGGTACGGGGTATGACTAAGGTGGCAGCCCTTGAGCTAGGAAAATATGGCATTCGCGTTAACTCTCTGCATCCCGGTGGCGTACAAACCAAGATTCTCAATGACATTAACCTCACCGCCGACGAAGCCGCCGAGGCTTTCAAAGCCATCCCCATTGGTCGCATTGGCCAGCCTGAGGAAATGGCTACTCTTGCCGCTTATCTCGCGTCAGACGACGCCAGTTATTCCACTGGCTCCGAATTTATCGCTGATGGCGGTATGACTGCCGGCTTTTCTTTGGAGGGCTAGCTCGAAGAACTAACCTCCCGAAAACTATGGGTAGAAGTTTTTAGCATATCCAGGAACGCGCAAACAAAAAAGGGCACCATTTGGTGCCCTTTTTTGTTAATCTCAACCCATTAATATCAGGGCAGATTTAACTTCTCCAAAGCATCACGGTTCACGACCGGTGCACGCTTAGTTCCCGGCGCCAGTTTTACCAGACCCGGCTCTCGATCGAACGGCCCAGTCAGCTCCTGCTTATCAGCAAACTCTCTTACTGCTGGCAATACTTGCTCACCCAGCAGTTTGACACTATTGAGACGGTCTTTATCACTGACATTGCCTTGCACCGCAAAAACTGTAAATACCCCTGGACGAATGACTTCAAGAATGTCACAAATTTTCTTGGTTACAGTTTCAGGGCTCCCCACTACCACCTGCATGTTTTCCTGTACCTTCTCATACCCCTTGATCAGTTTTGCTTTCAAGGAATCAAAAGCAGCGGAATCCCATGCATCTTCCTGGCTAGCCATCAACTTGGCCTTACTGACACCTAACCAGCTACCTCCAGGTTGGCTCGCCAACATACGAATAGCGGCTTTGGAATTGTAGCCAGGAGGCAGTGTGTGCTCTGGTCGTGAGAATGCATTCTGACCACCGCCGAAAATAAAGCCTTTGCCAATTTCAAAGGCTTTTTCATCGGTATCTGAACAGAATACTGGTAGCAAATAACCAAAGTTTTCAGGGCCAGCCTGATAACCCAACTCTGCTGATTTATCAGCGTACATATCCCACAAGTCACAGGTAGGTCCGAGAGCCGTACCTAAACCAAGATAGGGATATTGCTTCTCAGCACACCACAATACAGTTTCGGGACTCAAAACACCCGGAATCCACTGCTGAGGATAAGGTTCTTGATAGGGCATTACCCAGGGATTTACATGGCGATAATGGAAGTGCTTACCTTCATAGCGCCAGGGGCCTTCTTTCGTCCAGCAATCGATAATAAACTGGTGGGCCTCATTAAACATCTCACGGTTATAGGTAGGATTAGCATTGTTGAAAAACTGCTCGCTACCCGCGCCACGCACCCAACCGGATACCAGTCGGCCACGAGAGATCGTATCGATAGTGGCCAGCTCTTCTGCTACCCGCAGAGGATGCTTAACTCCAGGTAACATATTGCCAATAATGACAATTTTCACCTTTGTTGTAATACGCGCCAAAATAGCCGCTTCTACGTTTACAACATTACCCGAACAAAAAGGGTTGCCATGGTGCTCGTTAAGGGCAACGGCGTCGAAGCCTACTTCTTCGCAGTAACAAGCTTCATCAAGGTAGAAATTGTAATCATCTGCGGATTTTTGACGATCCACATATTTATTTGAAATACCAAAAAAGGCGCGATTCTCTAGAACCGGCTCTTCTGGCACATAACGGACGGGCCGTTCAGTAAAATGTGCAATTTGCATGATCAGTTAACCTCCAGGTCAATTAATAAGCTTTAAGATAGAAAATTTTGTACCGCACTAATGAACTCGCCACTGTTCTCTACTTCACAGCGATGCCCGGCATTAGAAATACTAACAGCGTTAGCCTGTGGCAAGGCTTCTTGATACCTCCTGATACAATCTTGAGGAATAACCTCGTCCTGTTCGCCACGAACCAGCAAAGTTGGCAGTTTTGTATTAGCGGCACTTCTAAGCAGGTCTGGCAGACTAGGATTAAACATATACGGCTCCCAGCCAATACGTGCACTTTCCGCACGAGCATCTTCAAACAGTTCGAACTGTTCAGGACTCATCTCACCACCATACATCTGGCCATATTCTTCACAATTCTGATCATGTACGGACAAGCGTAGATAAGTGTTTACCGTAACAGCAAACATCTCAGCGATTTCACCCTCATCTGGTTTGATTCCCATAGGACCAACCAGAGTTAGGCTGCCCAAAATTTCAGGACTTGCAGCAGCCATCTCTGCGGCAATGTAGCCTCCAGCAGAAAATCCAAGCACGTCGGGCTTATCCAAACCCATTTCGCGAATCACATTTAGATAGTAATTAGCCAGATCCCGATGCCGCCACATCCAGTCCTGACGCGGTGATTTACCAAAACCCGGTTGCAGTGGAATGATCAGCTCTCGAGACTTGGACAATGCCTCGTTCCATTTCATCCAGCCGGTGTAGCCCATCTCATCGTGACAAATAAACAGAGGCTTGCCTTTGCCGCCCCGTATTACTGTGAGTTCAGCTCCAGCAATATTGATAGTTTCTTCTTTCCAAGTAGCCAATGGTTTCCCCTTTAAGATAGTTAGCGAATGAATGAATACCTATGACGGTAATCAGTGAATAAGTTGAGTATGCCCCTCGGTCAAAAGAAAATTGCGACCATTAGCATCACGTAATATACCCTGGGCTCCTGCAGCGTTACGCCCACACTTCGTATTTCACGCCCCAAAAGGGTAGCCGCTATACGCTTACCAGGAATACCTAATCAAATGTTTTAGGCGTTTAAGCAAGAGGTTTAAGCTTAGTACAGAAAGTCGGGCATTTCACCATTGTGAAGAGCTGCCACAATTCAAACATAGACTATTATGGCGAGGCAACCCATAAATTCGGCGCTATAATGCGCTAAATCAATTTCGTTCCCAACTACCCAATACCATTACCTCAATGCCCTTACGAGAACTCGATAGCCGTTTACGACAAAATAGGGCTGCCAGCTCCTCTATCGACAAGTAACACGCACTTGTTCAATTAGCCAGTTTTCTGCGACAATACGCGGCGATTTCCGGGGGCAAATGGAGACAGGCACTGGCTGGAGAGCCGTCAGAGTCTGTGGGCTGCACATCAGGTAATTGGACTCGGTAGAAAATCACCTTCGGGCCCTCGAATCCCCTTTGATATAAGCCCTGAATTGGCCGGGAAATAGTGGGTTTCGTGGACAGTGCTAAAACCCATTGGCTAAAATCATATTTGTGGTATAGCTTATGTGGCATAGGCCATATGAACCATGCGAATTTTACTGAACAAGTAAGCCGAGCGATAATCAGCCGCTGGCTGCTGATCCACTCCATACTACTTTTTAGCCACTACATAATTCATCACTAACCAACTCGCCACTACGCAATCACTTCTCCGCGCTCGGGTAGATTGCTAAATGTTTTCTCGAAAGACAACGTAAAGCCGAATTCACCAGTTTATTTTTATAATTTTATATACCTCTATTACACAACTAAGCACTAGACCGTGCCAGGTACGAAAAAACTATGCGAAAGCTTAACACATGGATTGTTTACATTGTGGCGATAGCCGCTCTGGGCATTATTTCAGGATGCGGTGACCACGATGCTGAAGAAGCGCAGAAAAACACTAAACCCGTCGTACGGTCTACCATCGTATCGACCACTCAGGTTGAAGTGTCCACTCTGGAGATCACCGAACCGTCGGTGGGCGCCCTGGAAAGCATTTTCAGGCCTGAAGTCTCCGCCGAAGTAGAAGGCCGGATTATTGCGGCCCATAGCAAAGCGGGCAGGCAGGTAGTCGTTGGCCAGTTGTTGGTGGAGTTAGAGACCGAAGATTATTTGATTGCTGAGCGGGGTGCTCAAGCCGAGGCAGCGCAACTCACTGCCCTGCACAACAACCAGAAACGAACCGTGAACCGTTACGCTAAACTGGTAGAAGACAAATTGATCTCCACCGACCGCTATGACGATGCTAAAGCTCAGCTCGATGCCCTCGAAGAACAGCTCAATGCTGCCCGGGCGAGACTCAAGCAGAAGCAACGAGGTTTGACCAAAACCCGTGTCATTTCGCCCTACACCGGCGTTGTCGACCAGGAGCTAGCCAGCATTGGAGACTTTGTTAAGGTCGGCGACCCATTATTGCGCATCACCAAAATCGACAAGTTACGCGCTCGCCTGCCCCTGCCTGAAACGCTGGCACCAAGAATTAGCAGAGGCCTAGTGGTCAAACTGGTATCACCGCTCGATCCCGAGACAACCGTCACCAGTGTGATTGAGGAAATCCGACCCATTGTCGGCACCAGCAATCGCGCCATCGATGTGCTCACCATCATTGATAACCCCGGCAAATGGCAACCCGGTGCCAGTGTCACCGGAACGATTGTTCTGGAGAAGAGAGAAAATGCTATTACCGTGCCACTGGCCTCGGTCGTTTTGCGTCCCGCAGGCAAGGTCGTGTATGTCGTCAATGACAATACCGTCCAACAGCAAATTATCGAAACTGGCGAATATGTCGGCGATCGGGTAGAAATCACTTCCGGCCTCAGCGGCGACGAAACCGTTGTCGTTAACGGCGCTGGCTATCTTACCGATGGCGCCCCTGTCACTATCTCGACAAGCAAATAGCATCAGCAGGCCCTAGATCATGAATCTACCTACGCTTTCCATCAATCGCCATGTGCTGACGACTATGTTGTCAGCAGTGCTAATCTTGTTTGGCCTTATCGGCTATTCCAGAGTGGGGGTTGATCGATACCCCACCACCGAATTTCCTCTGGTCGCGGTAAAAACCAACCTGATTGGTGCCAATCCAGATGTTATCGACGCATCCATCACCAATATCATCGAGACCGCCGTTAATGCCGTGCCCGGCATCGAGCATATTTCATCCACCTCGTCCCCCGGCAATTCAACCGTGGTCGTCACCTTTGATCTGGATAAGGACACCAATGTCGCCTTCGATGAAATTCAGGCAAAGGTCAACCAGGTCCTTAACCTGCTGCCCCAGGACGCAGATCCCCCCATCGTTGCTAAGCTCGAATTCGGCGCTTCGCCGATTATGTGGCTGGCACTTGAAGGCGATAGAACGCTGCAGCAACTCAATTCTTACGCCATTAATACCATCAAGAAAAATCTTGAAACCATCGATGGGGTTGGTGAGATACGTATCGGTGGCCGCAGCGAGCGCACCATCAGAATCAATCTCGACCTCGACCGCATGGCCGCGTTTAGCGTGACTACTAAAGAAATACTCGCCGCCATCAGAAATGAGCATTTCATGATGCCGGGCGGATTTCTGGTCAGTGGTAACACTGAGCATATGGTCAAGCTCGACATGGAATACCATGATCCGCGGCAACTGGAAAACCTGGTTGTAGCTTATCGAGATGGAGCACCGCTCAAGCTCGGCATCATGGCGGATGTTGAAGATGGCATGGCCGACCTGCGAAGCCTGGCGCGAGTCAATGGCAAAACCACCGTTGGCCTGGGCATTGCGAAAATCTCCAATGCCAACACCGTTGAAATCATCGATGAAGCCTATCGACGCATTGAAGAAGAAATCCGGCCACAGTTACCACCCGGCATGAAACTCACCATCGCCTCCGACGACTCGCTGTTTGTTCGTAACATGGTCGAAGCGCTGGAAGAACACTTGATTCTCGGAACGCTGCTCACCGCGTTGGTGGTATGGATGTTCCTGAAGAGCATTCGCTCGACCATCATCATCGGCATCGCTATTCCTATCTCATTGTTTGGTGCTGTCGCCGCGATATATTTTCTGGGTTATACGCTGAACTCAATGACATTATTAGCGCTATTGTTGCTTATCGGCATCGTGGTCGATGACGCCATCGTGGTGCTCGAAAATATATTTCGGCATCGAGAATCCATCGATCCCGATCCTAAAACAGCCGCCGTCAATGGTACCGCCGAGGTGGTCTTCCCGGTGCTGGCAGCGACCCTGTCGCTGGTCTGCATATTTGTGCCCGTTATTTTTATGGGCGGTATGATCGGCCGCTTTTTCTCCTCATTTGCGGTGGTGGTAACGGTGGGGGTGCTAGTATCCTGGTTTGTCTCCATGACTCTGACACCTATGTTGTGCTCGCGATTTCTTGAGGTCGAAGAACACGAAGGTGGGCTGTATTACTGGCTGGAAAAGAGCTTTCGCAGTATGGAACGCAACTACGCCAAATTGCTTGGCCTGGCTTTAAAGTTCCGTTGGACCGTGCTCGGTATTACCGGCTTACTGGTGATGGGCTCAATGTTTTTCCTAAAAGATATCGGCAAAGAATTCAATCCTGGTCAGGACGAAGCCAGCTTTATGGTGATCGTCCGTACGCCACTGGGTTCCGGCATAGAATACTCCAGCAACAGACTCAGGGAAGTTGAAGCTATTCTAGCCGGCCACAACGATGTCATTATGAGTTACTTTTTTGGTTTGGGCAGCAGCGGCCGACAGGTGACCACCGCCATGGGCTTTGTGCGCATGACGCCAGCTTCCGAGCGCGATCAAACCCAGCAGGAACTGATCAAGATACTCGCTAAAGAATTAGCCACTGTACCGGGTGCCAGGGCTTTCCCCGCGCCTATTCCGAAACTGGGTGGCTCTCGCGGCGAGCCCCTGCAATATTCAATCAACGGCCCCAATCTCAACGAGGTCGCCCGGCTTGCTTATCTGCTTGAAGACAAACTCGTCGGTATCGAGGGCATGGGCAATATCGATCTAGATCTGAATCTTGAATTGCCCCAATATCAGCTGCGGGTCGATAGCGTTCGTGCCGCTGATCTGGGCTTCTCTACCCGCGACATCGCCCAGGCTGTGAATGTTATGGTCGGCGGCCTCGATGTCGCCAAATATAATGACGACCCCGGTGATGGTGAGCGCTACGATGTTCGCGTTAAAGCGGCCGATGGTCATTTCCAGTCGGCCAGCGATTTGAACCGGATCTACCTACGTTCGCGCACTGGTAATATGATTCGCGTCGATACCGTCGCCAGGCTTGAAGAAAAACTTGGGCCCGCGTCTATCTCACGCTACGACCTGCGCTACTCAGCGCCCTTTTACGGTAAGCCCACCACTATGCCTCTCGCCACAGCTATCGAGACTGTGCGTAGCACCGCTGAGGAATTACTACCTATCGGCTACACACTGACATTCAAAGGTCAGTCAGAAGAATTTGGTAAAACCGCCGCCAATATGCTGTTTGCCTTTACCCTGGCCACGGTGCTGCTCTACATGGTGCTCGCAAGCCAATTTAACTCCTTTGTCCAGCCATTTATTATTATGACTGCGCAACCCCTGGCTATGATGGGCGGCATCATAGCCCTGTGGTTTACCGGGCATACACTCAATACTTACTCGATGATCGGGCTGGTACTGCTGGTTGGCCTGGTGGCGAAAAACTCGATTCTGCTGGTGGACATCACCAATCAACGCCGCGCCGAGGGTAAAGGGATCGACGAGGCATTGCTTGAAGCCTGCCCGGTTCGTCTGCGTCCGGTGTTGATGACCTCCTTCACCGTGATTCTGGCTCTATTGCCAGCGGCACTGGGTTTTGGCGCAGGTCACGAGACTAATGGGCCGCTGTCTGTAGCCGTTATCGGTGGCATGTTGTCATCAACGCTGTTGACCCTGGTGGTGGTACCTCCGGTGTATTCAATACTCGAAGGCTTTATGGCGTGGTTGCAAGCGCGTTTTACCGGCGAGACTCAACCCGAATCCTCCAAGGCACCGCAAGAAGCCACAGCACCCATAAATGAGTAGGGAGTTATCCATGCGATTGGACAGCGTAGAGTATGAAGTCAAGGGCACTACCGCCCTGGTTACACTGGATGAACCGAGCAAGCTTAACGCCTTGAGCCCAGGCATTCGCAGTGGCCTGACGACGGCAATGGCTAAGGCTGATGATGACCCTCAGGTTAGAGTGATTATCCTTACTGGGGCCGGAGAAAAGGCCTTTTGCGCGGGTGCCGATATCAGCGGCTTTGAATTCACCACCACCTATGCCAAACAGTTTATCGATAAAGTCCTCGACGTTCTGGCGCTACCTGAAAACACCAGCAAACCCGTTATCGCAGCGGTTAACGGGTTTGCCTTTGGCGGCGGCTTTGAAATTGCTATCGCATCGGATTTTGTGATCGCTTCAGAGAAGGCAAAATTTGGTGTACCAGAGATCCAACTTGGCCTCTTACCTGGCTTCGCCATCGTCCGCCTTGCAGAGTTAGTTGGTCGTCAAATGGCCAAATACCTGAGCATGATGGGCGAGCCAATTTCAGCACAGGAAGCTAAAGATCTAGGCCTGGTACTGAAAGTGGTTCCCCATAAAGATTTATTGGATCAGGCTTTTGAACTCGCTGACAAAATAGCCTCCAAATCGCAGATGGCAATTCGCTACGCTAAATCTGTCTACAATCGTGAACTGGGCGGTGCCGAGATCACCTATGCTAAAGATATGATGCCATTTCTATTTCTTGATGAAGATACCGTTGAAGGTGTCAGCGCCTTCCGCGAGAAGCGTAAGCCAGTATTCAAATAGCTATTTGAAAAGCACTCGCTGAATAAACAATGGCTGTATAAGCACTCTTATTTTTAAAAAGTGCCAGGAAATTGGCCACCATCAAGCAATATATTTTGCCCAGTCGTATAGCCGCTTAAAGCACTACACAAAAATGCACACGCAGCGCCAAACTCCTCACAGGAACCAAGCCTTCCCGCCGGGTTTTTGTCAGCAAAATAATCTTTCACATATAGATCCACATCGGCCCCCTCACCCCTGGCTCGGTAGGCCAGATAACCGTTGCCTCGGTCGGTATCAAAAAGTCCGGGCAACAAATTATTGATGGTGACATTGTGCTGTACAAACTGCCGCGCAATGCTGGCCACCGCGCCGGTTAAACCAGCTCGGGCACCATCAGACAAGCCCAGACCAGGCATCGGCGTCTTAACTGAAATACTGGTGATATTAACAATACGGCCAAAGCCCCGCTCTGCCATCCCATCGATGCAACGACGAATCATATCAATGGCTGAAAACATATTATTATTAACCGCATCAAACCATTCTTTTTGAGTCCAGTCCCGAAAATCACCCGGCGGCGGGCCACCGGCATTATTGACCAGTATGTCTGGATTGGGGCAGATGGCCATCACTGCGTCGCGACCTTCATCAGTGGTAATATCCGCCGCAATCGTGGTTATCACCGCCTCGCTAAGCGCCTGAATTTCCTGCTGAGCCAGAGTCAGAGTCTCAGCGGTGCGTGCAACCAGCAACACATTTACATTCTCCCGCGCCAGGGCTAGCGCACAACCTTTTCCCAGCCCTTGACTGGCACCACAGACAATAGCGTGCCGACCATTTATACCTAAATCCATCGCTAATACCTCACCCCGTAGAAGATTAATCCGGTAAAAGACTAATCATAAAAAATCACAACCACCGGCTATTTTTAGAAAATTGTGTGCGTAGAAAGTCCATCTGATCAGCCCGAATCCGCCGCGAATTAATCAGCGCCAGATACTCAGCGTTGTTGGGCCGATAGGGCAGTGCGACAAGCTCCATGCCAATATCTTCTAACAGACGATTACCCTTGTGCTGATTACAACGCCGACAGGCTGATACCACATTCTCCCAACGATCAGTACCACCCCGAGACAGTGGCACAATATGATCCCGAGTCAGCAAATGTTGCGGGAATTCCCGTGTGCAATACAGGCACAGGTGATTGTCTCTGGCAAACAAGGCATTATTTGACAAAGGATAACTGGATCGGGGTCGGGCCAGTTGCGCGCCACCACAGGCGATGATGCTAGGCAGCTCGATAACTGTCTGCTCGCCGGTGACACGAGAATATCCACCATGAATACGGTGTATCACATCGCCCATTGTCCAGGTCACTAGCTCCCTGGCATACAGACAAACAGCGGCTTGCCAGTCCAGCCATTCAATAGGCTGGCCAGCCACATTTAAGCGCAATATCTTGGACTGCATGAACTATTTCCGCCCCCCTTTATTGCCAGGCAACAAGTCGATACGGAGATAATAAGCCACTACTTATATTATATATAGCGCTTGTCGCCGGGAACCCTATATTTGTTCCCTTCCAGGAGCTTCTTCAGCTAAGGTCAAGGTCAACCATTCCCAATGGTATTGAATAGAAAAATAATCTGCCTGACTATCTCAAAGGAAATTAGCCTCAAAGGAAACTGGCGCGAAAATTTTTGCCTCACAACTCAGGGCTTCGTATTGCGGAGTGGTCACACAAATAAGCTACTTGCGACTTTGGCCCAAAAACCCTGTGTTAATCCCTGATAACCTGTGTTAATCCCTGATAAAAAGTCCCAGGCAAAAAAACGCCCCTTTACCGGAGAGGACAAGGGGCGATGGGCAGTAAGAGAACACATTACATCCGTATAACGCTTTATTTCGGCCTTAATCCTGTCCCTGGCCGTTGGCAGAAAACCTTTTCTACAATGAGACCTGAACTACCCATTCTTCCCTGGTCTCTGTAACGAACAACCCATATCTTTACAGGCCATTCTTCCAATACGAGATTTCCTTGCCGGTCTAACGGTGATCAAATTTACCGCTCTAACATCCAGCTATAAAGCTCTAATATCCAGCTTTAAAAAGTCACATCCGTGTGCATAGCGTCCATGCGTGATGCATAATGCGCTCCTCACTTGAGCAAGGCCATATGGAGATGTCACTAACATTTTGTACGATATTGCCTACATTTTTTAGTGACACTGAAGACGCTTATGGCGCAAAATTCGAACCTATTTCCCTATAATCCCCCAGAGCGATGGTTCTCATGGCGACAAGAAAAAAGAATGTTGATTTTGAGCGCAGCCTTGAACAACTTGAGACAATTGTAGAAGCGTTGGAAAAAGGCCATCTTGGCCTCGAAGAGTCGCTCAAATCCTTCGAAAAAGGCGTCAAGATAACTCGCGACTGTCAATCGGCATTACTCAACGCAGAGCAGCGAGTGAGACTGCTGACCACCCAGCCTGATGGCGAGATCGTCGATACGGCATTTTCTACAGAGGCCGACGAGTGACCGAGAGCGTCCAGACTTTTCTCGAAAACTGCCGCGATCGCACCAATCTTCTCTTACACAACTGTCTGCCCGTAGATGGGCCAAATCAGCGGCTTATAGAAGCAATCCGTTACGCAACACTCGGTAATGGTAAACGTATTCGACCCTGCCTGGTCTATGGCGGCGGGGCTGTAGTGACAGGAGGTTCAGGTGGTGGCTCCTCCGAAGCAACAGACAAATCCGCCTGCGCAGTTGAACTGATCCACACTTATTCGTTGATTCACGATGATTTACCGGCCATGGATGACGATGAACTACGCAGAGGCCAGCCAACCTGCCATATCAAATACGATGAAGCCACGGCAATATTGGCTGGCGATGCGTTGCAAACCCTCGCGTTCGACCAATTAGGTCAGATCGACAAGTTGGCATCGGCCCAGGTTGTCTTGTTGTTTCGAACGCTGATCCATGCCATTGGTGCTCAAGGTATGGTTCTCGGTCAGGCCATGGATATGGCTGCAACCGATAGCTTGGTGGATATCGCTTATCTAGAGACCATGCATCAACATAAAACGGCCGATCTTATCGCTGCAAGTGTAGTCATGGGAGCAATAAGCAACGGTGAAACCAGCGAAACGGTTCTATGCGCCTTACAGGATTACGGCGTGCATATCGGTCTGGCTTTTCAGGTCAGAGACGACCTTCTCGATGAGCTCAGCGATACAGCGACGCTCGGCAAGCAGGTCGGAGCGGATGCCAGGCTCCACAAAGCGACCTACCCTTCATTGTTAGGCCTCAACCGATCAAAATCTTTGTTGGATGACGCGCTCAAACAGAGTCTGAAGGCGCTGGATATATTCGGAGACGAAGCCCGGCACCTCCGCGATATTGCCCATTATATTGTCAACCGCGGCTTTTAATTGATAGGGGTCGATTCGGTTCCTAAGGGCTCGCCGATTTACAGGTCTTTTTGGTGTAATATTGCCGCCCCAAAAAGACCTGCTGTGTTGCGATGACCGTATCATTTTCCGACATACCCGTAACGCGACCCGCTACACCGTTGCTTGATCTGATTGATCATCCCGATCACCTACGCCTCATCTCGGAAGCGAAGCTCGACCAGTTAGCTAACGAATTACGCGCCTACCTACTCTATTCCGTCGGCCAGTCGGGCGGCCACTTTGGTGCCGGGTTGGGCGTTGTCGAGCTGACCATCGCCTTACATTACGTGTTTGACACCCCCCGAGATAAATTGGTCTGGGACGTGGGTCACCAGACCTACCCCCATAAAATACTCACCGGTCGGCGCGAGCAACTCCTCACCATTCGTCAGCAGGGTGGCCTTTCCGGTTTCCCGAAACGAACCGAGAGCGATTGCGACGCTTTTGGCGTAGGTCATTCCAGCACTTCGCTCAGTGCTGCACTGGGCATGAAAATCGCAGCGACCATGGATGGCCTGGATAGTCATGCCATAGCCGTTATCGGTGACGGCGCGATGACGGCCGGCATGGCTATAGAAGCCCTCAACCATATTGCCCACGTCGATGAGAACCTGCTGGTGGTGCTCAACGACAACCATATGTCGATATCAAAAAATGTCGGCGGCTTAGCCACCTATTTTTCAAAGTTGTGGTCCAGCAAACTCTATAATCTATTCCGAGAGAGCGCCAAAAGAATTCTCAAAGCCTTCCCTGCGGCAAGCGGCCTGGTGAGAAAAACGGAAGAATTAATGAAGGCACTGGTCGCTCCAGGAATTATTTTTGAAGAATTAGGCTTCACCTATATCGGTCCTATAGACGGCCACAATATTGCACTACTGGTTAAGACCCTCGAAAACCTGAAAGAAATTACCGGCCCGGTACTACTGCATGTGGTCACCAATAAAGGCCGAGGCTTTATTCCCGCTGAACAAGACCCTATTGGCTACCATGCCATTAACAAAATAGAGCCGACCATTACGTCGGCTGAGGAAGATGATCCAAAAGCCCCACCACCATCTATAAAATATCAGCAAGTGTTCGGCGACTGGCTATGCGATATGGTCGAGCAAGATCCCAATCTCGTAGCAATCACGCCAGCCATGAGCGAGGGTTCTGGCATGGTCGAATTTGCCCGACGCTATCCCGGCCATTTTCATGATGTTGCCATCGCCGAGCAACATGCGGTGACGCTAGCAGCGGGCCTTGCCTGTGAAAATAAAAAACCCGTAGTAGCGATCTATTCCACATTTTTACAGCGGGCCTATGATCAAGTCATACATGATGTAGCCCTGCAAAACCTCGATGTAACATTCGCCATTGATCGAGCGGGGCTGGTTGGCGAGGACGGAGCCAGTCACGCTGGCAGTTTCGATATTTCCTTCCTGCGTTGTATTCCCAACATGATTGTTATGACGCCCTCGGATGAAAATGAAACCCGCCAATTGTTATACACAAGTTTCAGGCACACCGGTCCAGCAGCAGTGCGCTATCCAAGAGGCACAGGGCCTGGTGCCGACATTGATGCGACAATGTCGGCTCTCCCTCTGGGTAAAGGCATTATGAGGCGCAGTGGCCAAAATGTTGTCATCTTGAATTTTGGTGCTCTGCTACCCGCTGCCATGACCGTAGCAGACTGTATTAACGCAAGCGTTGCCGATATGCGTTTTGTAAAACCCCTTGATGAAAACCTGATAAAGCAACTATCTGAAGACCATCAACTGCTGGTCACTTTAGAAGAAAATACTACTGCCGGTGGTGCTGGCGCAGGGGTTAGTGAGTATTTGTCATCAGCAGGTATTACCGTGCCAATACTCCACTTAGGCTTGCCTGACCGATTTATTAACCACGATAAACACAGTGCCCAAATCGCGCTGGCGGGCCTTGACGCTGATGGCATCAGTCAATCTATCGAGCAACGTCTTCAGCAAATAAAACTTCGCGCTAAATAATGACCCCCGGCTATTAAGATAAATTAAACGACTGTCGGGGTGTGTAATGCGTGAGCAAGCCTATTCAAAGAGTCGTCGAAACGGCGGTAAAGAATCCAGTAATTGCCGACCATAGGATTTACTGAGCAGACGTCGATCAAGAATCGTCACCCGCCCCGTGTCGGATTCATTACGCAGCAAACGTCCACAGGCCTGTATCAGCCGCAATGACGCAGCTGGCAGCGTCAGCTCTCGAAAGGCATTGCCGCCCTGCGACTCTATCCATTCAGACAACGCCGCTTGGAGCGGATCATCCGGCACGGCAAACGGCAATTTGGCGATAACGACATGCTTACAATAATCACCGGGCAAATCCATGCCTTCGGCAAAACTGGCTAGCCCGAAAATCACACTACTGGTGCCACCATCCACAGCCTGGCGATGCCGTTTGATTATTTCAGCGACACTGAATTCACCCTGAATAAGCAGCTGGTCGGGCAGATCGTCTTTTATGACGGTAGCGACATCATTCATTTGCCGACGGGATGAAAACAAAACCAGGCTGCCACTAGCTGTGGGTTCTCCTCCCTCATTGGTGCCATCAGGATCGAGAATATCGGGCAGATATTTAATCAAGGCCTCGGTATGGGCCTGAGCCTGACCACCATCGGCCCCGATATCTGGAACCGCCAGAATACCCGCGCGGGCATAATCAAAAGCTACTGGAACGGCAACGCAATTAGGCGTGTTTCCGGTAACTTTGTCTTTGGTATTCATATCGCTGGCAATCAGGTCGCCGAAAGTATCCGATGCATCCCCACCATCAGGCTCCCCATCAAGCCCAGTATCTCGGCAAAACTGGCTAAAACTGCCCATACTTCGCAAGGTAGCCGAGGTAGCAATGGCTGCATAACAGCACTGCCAGAGAATTTCTTTTAACTGTGGGCCTGCAATAATCGGCGACACAGACACTCGGATTTCACCACCATCTTCTAGACTCAACCATTTCGCTGCGGGCGGAGGCGTGGAATCGGGGCGCGCCATGGCCGACCAGCAATCGGCGATACCGTTCACCCGACGTAACCATTGCCCAACAGTCTGAAAGTTCTGCTCAATATCCACATCTGGCGCTGGACTAGAGACATTATCCATCGCCTTATCTAAAGTTTTGTGCAAACCCTCCAGACGGCTGGCGAGGCGCACAAAAAGCGCCGCGAGTTGCTCGCACAAAGCCTGCACATCGTCTGCCATCTGGCCATTAGGGAATCGATATTGGCTAGCATTCTCACCCGCACCATCCAACAACAAGGCTTCGAACACCGGCACACTTTGTTTAACCGGCAGGCGCGCGGTTTTGATAATTTCCTGGCACTGTTCGATGTGCTCCTGCAGACCAGACACTCCTGCCAACGCAGACGCCATCACTGGTAAAGTTTTTTCAACCTGCTCCAGCCACTGAGTGGTGGCATTCAACCGTGAGAAGCTTGCGAAGTGATTGAGCGCCGTGTCACCCAGTTTATGGGCTTCATCGAGAACATAAATACAATCCTCAGGCGCGGGTAAAATAACGCCACCGCCGAGCATTAAATCAGCCAGCACAATATCGTGATTAGCAACGATGCAATCGGCTTCCTCCATGGCCGCCCGAGCCTGAAAAAAGCAACATTCAGAAAACATGCGACAACGAAACCCAACGCATTGATGGCGATCGACAGTCAGCGCTTGCCAGGTAATATCCGGGATAGATTCGGGCCAGCTATCACGATCACCGTCCCAGTCCTGGTCGGCCAGGGCAGTTGTCATCGATTCAAGCATGGTTGCGCTGTCTGCATCAGGCCGAATAAGTAATTCGTCTTCGTAGAGTAACAAACCCGACTGACTGGCTTTTAATGCATCCTGACTTTGTTGCAGCCGCACCGAACAAAGATAACGCGCCCGGCCCTTCGCCAACGCACTACTATAATCCCAGCCGGTGGCGGCCATGACATCGGGAATATCTCGCTCCGCCAACTGGCCCTGCAAGGCGACCGTGCCGGTGGCAATGACCACTTGCTTACCGAGCGCATGAGCCACCGGCAGCACCGAGAGCAAATAGGCGGCAGTTTTGCCGGTGCCGGTGCCCGCTTCGATAACGATTGCCCCGTTATCGCTGACTCTGCCGCCAGCATCGTTTGTTTCAATCTCACCAAGAAATGATGCGATACGGCCAACCATCTGCTTTTGACCGAGTCGAGCACGAAAACCTTTGGCCTTTAGAAAAGCGCGGTAACCGTCTTGAATGGTCGCCTTGAGTTGTTCGTCTAGCACCGCTTACCTGCTGGCCTCTAGTCGAGCCTGCACAGGATTAGCGTAAGTGCTAAGCATGATTTTTCTGTGTTCGAGAGGAATTTCAGCGAGGCGCGCCAGCATACCTGCTCGTCTAACTTGCCAATCTATCTGTCCCAGCGCCTGCTTCCACAGTGCAATTTCAGGACTATCGCCATGCAGCTCTTCAAAAGCGACAAGGTGGCTCGCCTGCAAACGATAATTAGCAATGATTTGCTTGTCGATAGCGGCGGCAGCAGCATTTGCATCGTCAAAAGGGCCCGCCAGTTCCTCACCAAAGGCCACTTCGATATGGCCTTTTTCGCCAATGATGCCGCGATAAATACTATCGATATCTTCATGATCTGCCTTGATGTAGCTACCTTCAGTTTGCAGGGCATATAGCTCTTGCGCCTTGACTGCATCGCAGGGATCCCATTCATAGGAAATAGCGACGGGCACAATGTGCAGCTTGTTAAAGGCCTCACCAAAACTCTGGTCACGGGATTTATTCAGCACTAACATTTTTAACAGGGCTGTTTCGGTACTATCCAGGCCATCTTTCGCACGACCTTCGCGTTGGGCGATCCATATCGATTGTTGATCAACGTCCAGTGAATGATGGATATAAGCAGACAATTCTTTCAATGCGGCAAGTTTTTCCCTTCGTGCAGTGGCGGAACGTTTAACAATAAAACTTTTATTTAGCCGCATCAGGTCTGAAACAAACGGCTTGCTCAACAAATTATCGCCGATAGCAATGCGCGTGGTGTCCCGGTTCTGCCTATGCATCGCTAGATTAACCATAGCGGGGTCCATCGCAATATCTCGATGATTGCTGATAAACACGTAGCTTCGATGAACATCGAGTTTATCCAGCCCGGTGACGGTGACTCCCTCGGCAACCCGCTCCAGCAACGACGCCAGGTGCTCACCGATCAACTCCTGGCATTGTTTGACAGTGCTGAGATAGCCAAATTCTCGGCGTAAGACTCTGTGAATCACTTTGTGTATCAATGGTCTTAAGCATTGTGGTAACCGAGCCATAAGGCGAGGAAATTTCATCCGCGCCAGAGTATCGATAAGCTCATGGTTATCGACCAGCCGGGTGACGACAGTGGTTATTTCATCGTCTCGGAAGGGTCGGATATCTTCGAAATCAGGACTGGAATATTCAGCGTTCATCGCCTGATACCCCGCAAACTCGATTGCTGCTCGTTGACGATTAAATACATAATTTGGAGAATTTAAACATCAAATAAGATTATTGTTCATCGGTAGGCGTTAGCAATCGCGGGTTGTGCCAGTGAATAGCCTGTTCGTGCTTTTCAACAAGATGGGCAACGTCAAGAATCAAAGCAAACAGTGCCATCCGCACCAACAAGCCATTATCGGTTTGCCGAAAGATTGCCAGGTTAGGATTTTCATCCAGGTCGCGATCCAGCTCGTTCGCCTCTGCGCGAGAATCACGGGGTAAAGGGTGCATGATGACCGTGTTGGGATCACAGTGCTTGGTGTAAATGGCCTGGTTAAGCCTGAAACGTCCGCGATAACTATCCGCGACTGCGCGGTCGGTAAAGCGTTCTTCCTGAATGCGCGTCGAATAGACAATGTCTACCTGCGCCAGGCTTTCTTCCAACTTTTCAGTGATCGTCACGCGGTGACCAGCCTCCCTGAGCAGCGCAATAATCTCCTCCGGCATAAGCAGTTCAGTTGGCGACACCAGAACCACCTGAATACCCTTGTACAACGACAACAATTTACACAGCGAATGCACGGTGCGACCGTATTTTAGATCACCAATCATTGCCACTCTGAGGCCATCGATTTTGCGGCCACGGGCCTGCAACTCCTTTTCTATGGTGTAAAGATCAAGCAAAGCCTGGCTGGGGTGTTCATTACTCCCATCACCACCATTGAGCACTGGCACTCGACTGGCCGAAGCGAATCTGGCAACCGAACCTGACTCGGGATGGCGCATGCAAATCACATCGCTGAATCCCGACAGTACCCTTGCAGTATCTTCAAGGGACTCGCCTTTGATCAATGAGGAGCTATCCATTCCCACCGATTCTCTCACCTCACCACCTAGCAGGTTAAATGCAGAGCCAAAACTGATACGGGTTCGGGTGCTCGCCTCGAAAAACATATTGCCGAGAATTGCGCCTTCCAGCACTCTGGTCAGTCTGGTTCGCTGAGCATAGGGTTCCATTCGATCTGCGGTACGAAACATCCGCTCGATATCTTCGCGCTGAAATTGCTCGATAGACAGGATATGTGCGCCGGGAAAATCCACTGTGATGCCTGTTAGCTGTGCCTTGTTTTAAAATTACGGTGATTAGAATTACGATTGTTAGAATTGCAGCAATTTTATCGGGTTTCTGATATCGCAACCAGCTGAACTAGTGGTTCAAGCCACTAAAGCTCGTTGTTAAAGCCACTAAAAGAGAGAGCAGCTAAACTTGCTGCATTAGCTGTACGCCCCAGTCACGCAACGATTGCAACAGCGCTTTATCCGCTTCGCTTTGCTCAGGCATTGCTTGCAGGCGGTCTATCTCGTCATTGTAGGCGCTGATGTTGAGCAGACCCGGTTCCTCACCAACCAGCCAGCGTTGACGTAGCGTATCCCATAACTCACGCTCTTTGGCCGTGAGCGTGTCAGGCGCATTGCGAGCACGATAGCGAAATAGCAGTTCCTGATAACGTTCGTCGTGAAATTCGATACCACTTCCTGCCAATTGTTGGGGAGGTATAGTCCTCACTCTAGCCAGCAAGGGCTTATCAGCATCTGGTAAAAAGCCTTGATAAAGCGCTAACTCGGGATCGGTACTGTCAGCGTATTGGGCATCAGCAAACACTGCTGCGACCTTTTTACTGATGTCGTGAGTCAGCAGATAACGCCAATGCTGCTCGCAACGTCCCAACTCAATACTCAGGCGCTGGGCTGTCGATTTGTCGAGCAATTTTGGCGTGGCCACCACCGGGCAGCGATTGAGGTGGATGCCTTTTAGGGCAATTCTTTCAATACCCTCTGGCAGATCAGCGGACGGGGTAAAAAGGCGTTCTCTTATTTCGTTACTGTCTAGATCGATCAGGGGTTTGGGGTCGGCCATCAGGTTTACTGCGATCACCGCGTTATTATTGGTAGGGTGCGGACATAGCGGCATCATAATAGCGAGATAAGCATTTTCTCTCGGCAAGCGTGATGACACATGTAAAAACGGTTTGCGCTCAGACAAATTGATCAGCGATGCAACTTGCCTCTTACTGCGATGACCATACACGTAGTCATAGAGTTTAGGCTGCTTGTTTTTTATCAGTCGTGCGACGTCAATGGTGGCATGGACATCAGAAAGGGCATCATGGGCGGCGCCATGTTCAAGGCCATTCGCGGCAGTCAAGTCTTCCAGGCGGAAGCTCGGTGATCCATCATCATGATCCGGCCATTCAATCCCGGACGGCCTTAATGCCCTGGCCAATCGTAGCATATCAATAATATCCCACCGCGAATTGCCGTTTTTCCATTCCCTCTCATAGGGGTCATAGAAATTTCTGTACAGGGAAAACCGCGTCACCTCGTCATCAAAACGAATACTGTTATAGCCAACACCACAGGTGCCCGGGCGCGACATTTCTCCATATATTGCCGCAATAAACTCGGGTTCGGCCCGTCCCTTGGTCATCAATAATTGCGGGCTTAAACCGGTGATCAAACAGGCCTGGGGATGGGGCAATCGATCAAGTGGTGGCAAACAATAATATGTTGCCGCCTGACCAATGATATTCAGATCTTCATCTGTTCTTATACCGGCAAACTGCAGCGGTCGATCACGGGCAGGATCGACGCCAGATGTCTCGTAATCATGCCAATACAGTGTGGTGCTCATAACTTATATCAACGGCTCATATCAATGGCTTCAATCAACTGACTTCACTCAATCATTTATCAGTCTGAAAAACCGAGGCCAAAAAAAACGGCATCTTTCAATACCGTTTTTTGCAAACTAAGTGTACTTTGGATCTTTACGCTACACAGTTTAGTCGACCACCACTTCAGAATAGGACAATTCACCAATCACTCTGCGATTACGAGCGCGTCCTTCATCGGTATTGTTATCCGCAATGGGACGACTTTCCCCATAGCCAATAGTAGAAATACGGTCAGGATCTATTCCATAATCTTCAGCAATTTTAGCTTCTACCGCAACAACCCGCCGCTCAGAAAGCCCCTGATTATATTGATCAGTGCCAATAGCATCAGTATGCCCTTCTAACACAAGATCAATATCGTCATGAACCTTCATTGCATTGGCCACAGCTTGTAACTCATCACCATAAATTGCCCTGACAATAGCTTTATCAAATTCAAATTCGACATTCAACCGTACCGTAATGGTGCGCACTTCTGGCTCTGGTTCGGGTGCCGGCGACGCATATTCTGGTTCAGGCACAACCTGAGCAACAACGGGAGCAACTACCGGTGCATTAAAGTAGTAGTTAAGCGCCAAATTAATTGCGCCATCATTAATACCTTCCTGCCCTTCTCTAATCTGGTGTAAATAGCGAACATCACCACGGACTTCCCAGTGGGTGTCAATCATTTTTGATAAACCCAGGCCAACACTGCCCTGATGAGTATACTTTTGATCGGAATCCACCAAAATCGGGTCTGACCCCACGTCTTGCTCATAATACACCGCACCCATAGTGAAATAGGGCCGCCAGTTTTCAGTGGCTTCACCAAACCAGTAATAAAAATCGAGTTTTACAGTCTCCAGATTATTATTGGCGATTTCCTTACCAGCACCCAGCTCCAGCGCCCAGTCATTAAAGAATCGGTAACCAATATTTATCCCTGCGACTGCGGCGTCCTCAGCCCCGCCAACATAACGATCACTGTCCAGATAATAGCCAGTTAATGAGGGGCCCAGATATAGCCCTTCATTGGCATTGACACTAACACTAACAGTGGTCGCCAACAGTGCAGCACCTACTGTAGAAATAATTTTGCGCATTTTTTTCTCCTTACGATAATGGCCAATTACTCGTAGCCAAAAAACTATACTCAGGCCCCACTTTGCTGTGCTCTAGAACTAGAAAAGTAGCGGACTAAGCGACTTAAAATAACATAACAAATAAGTTTTAAACGAAACAATTATACACGATAGTGACCCCTATGCGAATTATCAAAATTTTTCGGTGACTATTTAATCCTTATATTTTAACGTGATACAAGGTTTTCCCTACCTGGGTTAACACGGCTTCACCCCCAGCTGCCAAATACTATTCAAGCCTCAACATACGATGCTCTATAATCGCCTGCCATTTTTTTGGCCCGGTTTGATGGACCGAATTGCCTTTGCTGTCAACGGCTACAGTAACCGGCATATCGTTAACCTCAAATTCATAAATGGCTTCCATTCCCAGCTCAGGAAATGCCACTACTTCAGCCCCCGTTATCGCTTTTGAAACCAGGTAAGCAGCGCCACCGACGGCCATCAGGTATACCGCTTTATTGTCTCGAATCGCCTCAATCGCTACTGGGCCACGCTCAGCTTTGCCGACCATACCGATCAGACCAGTTTGCTCGAGCATCATGCGGGTAAACTTGTCCATGCGCGTCGCTGTCGTAGGCCCTGCCGGACCGACGACTTCGTCATCTACCGGATCAACTGGGCCGACGTAATAAATAAATCGGTTGGTAAAATCCACGGGCAGCGCTTCATTTTTATCTAACATTTCAGCAATTTTTTTATGCGCCGCATCACGGCCCGTTAATAACTTGCCAGACAACAACACTGTTTCGCCCGGCAGCCAGTCGAGAATTGCGTCGGCATTAATATCATCCAGATTAATGCGCCTCACCTGCTCGCCTACCTCCCAGACGATATCTGGCCAGTCATCGAGACTCGGTGGCTCAAAAGTGGCCGGGGCAGTACCATCCAGAGTGAAATGGATATGTCGGGTGGCAGCACAATTTGGAATAACCGCTACGGCTTTGTTAGCCGCATGAGTCGGATATTCCTTTAATTTGACGTCAAGGACCGTAGTCAAACCGCCCAGACCCTGAGCGCCAATGCCCAGGTTATTAACCGCCGTCATTAACTCCAGGCGCAGCTCTTCGCCGCGATTATCAGGCCCCTTTGCGATCAGCTCCTGTATATTAATCGGGTCAAACAATGATTCTTTCGCCATCAACATGGCTTTTTCGGCGGTACCGCCGATGCCCACACCGAGCATACCGGGGGGACACCAGCCCGCGCCCATTTTTGGCACCTGTTCAACGATCCAGTCGACCACTGAATCGGAGGGGTTGAGCATCGCGAACCTGGCCTTGGCCTCTGAACCACCGCCCTTCGCAGCGATATAAATTTCCAGCTTATCACCCGATACAATCTCGTAATGAATGACTGCAGGGGTATTGTCGCCGGTGTTTTTCCTGGCACCATCAGGATCCTCAAGAATGGATGCCCGCAAGATATTTTCGGGCATCAAATAGGCACGACGTACACCTTCGTTGATCATCTCGGCGACGTCCATACCCCCCTGCCATTGCACTGCCATACCGACTTTGACCAACACCGTCACAATGCCAGTGTCTTGACAAATGGGCCGATGGCCCAGAGCACACATTCTTGAATTGACCAGAATCTGGGCCATGGCGTCCCTGGCGGCTTCAGACTCCTCCTTCAAATACGCTGAATAGACTGCCTGAATAAAATCTACCGGGTGGTAGTAGGATATGTACTGCAAAGCATCAGCGACGCTTTGAATAAGATCTTCTTGATGAATTACCGCCATGATAAATCACTCATCCGTTGCCAAAACTCAACCGTCATCATACTGCGTCTGGCCAAATTCGGATTGTCTTGAAGTTGTCCGCTTAGGACTAGTTAAGGCCAATCTCAGAATTAAGACAAGTTAAGGAATGGCTGGAGCCTGCCGCAATGCATCAAGCGCCTGATTGGTTTGACGACGAAACGAATCGATGGACTCAATGGCATTTTCGACGGACTGAATTCGGTTTTCCAAGGCGCGACGTCTTTTATCCACAGACAGGCTCAACCTTTGTTGCGAGCCATTCAATTGATTAACTCGCTCACCAACCTCATCTATCCTGGCAACTGAGGCGAGAGAATCGCTACCCAGCTCACCGACCATCGTGGTCAGTTTTTTTTGCTCAGCGCTAAGCTCAGCACTTAGCACAGAAATCTTTGTAGTCAACTCAACACGTTTTTTAGCGCTTTTGGCATTGGCCTGTTGCAGCTCAGCGATGGCTTTTTTATTGCGGTCATTAGTCACGCCCCACAATTTTCTTATCTCCGACCAATGTTTGGTAAGTTCCTTTTGCTGATTACTAACTCTGACTGTCAGCGCCGCACCTGACTGATTTAATGATTCATCGGTTGAGTCAATTTTTGCGGCCAGGTCATCAAAACGTTTCTGTAACAGTTCCTGAGCTTGACTCTGCTGCCATGAAAACCAGCCCAAGCCTGCCAAACAGGCAGTGAGTAACAGCACAATAATCAGTATTAACGTACTACCGTTTTTTGGCGCATGCTCTTCTACACTGGCAAAGCTATCACGAATATCTGGTTGGGTGGGCTGGCCTAGATCACCATCTCGCCGAGCTACTATAGGGTCACGACGCGGCGAGTTTTTTTCTGTCATAGGAGACAACCTGTGGACACTGAGACTTGCGGTTGATTATACACCTTGCACCAACTTCAGAGACAAAAAAACCGGCTATCACGGCCGGTCTTTTTTAAGCTTCCACTTAGAATTACAGCAGATTAAGAATAAGCACCATTACAACAGTTAAACCCAGGCTGCTATGAATCACACCCTTCACTGTAGTCATAGGGCCTTGCTTACCAACAATGGCATTGACTTCAAGGGCCGCAATCAACGCCAGGACGATATATAGCCCAGTACCACCACCAGCGCCACTCGACAGGGAACCGGTAACATAACCGCCGTGCGGTGATGCCAACATGCAGTAGGCCATGGGTGCAGAAAACAGGGTATTAGTGCGCGAAGCCAGCAATGCTTTAGCGCCAGCTGCTGGCGCATCACCGCCTTCGACAATACCGAGAGCGATCTTCTGGTTGGGCCAGATAATCAACCAGACATTGAGGAACATCAGGGTGCCCATCAATGCCCCTGCAACAATGTACTCATTCATCACGCCCTGCCCCTGGACGCCCATCAACAGCACAACACCGGTGATAAACGTGAACATGGCACCCCAGCGGAACCACCATAGAGCGCTAGGTGCTAATTTTGCTTTTGCATCGGACAGAGCTTCTGGTGTCGCTTGTTTGAAATAACCACCCTGGACAAAGTTAAAGTAGTACAACAAGCCAATCCAGGTAATCCCAAATAGCAGGTGTCCCCAGCGAATAAGAAAATTAATAAACTCCATCGAAGTAAAGTTTTCCATAGACATCACCCTTTTTTGTTTGGTTGCTTTTTTTGTTTAATTGCTTTTTATCATCGACAACGTCATTACCAGATCCCCATCTCCAAAAGTATCTACCACCTTCGGCCCATGAACAGATAAGGAACGGACTGTCGTAATTGGCGCGTATTCTAGCCACAAACGCCGCATAAGAAAACCACATAAAAAGTCAGAGTAAATTTGTCCTGCCTTCGTAACATTATATTAATGCTCGACACGCGCCAATTGAGGTGCATAAAAAAGCCCCGCATTGCGAGGCTTTTTTTATAACTAAGGGCTAGCGGGTAGCTTACATCATGCCGCCCATTCCACCCATGCCGCCCATTCCACCCATATCAGGCATTGGCGGTGCACCAGCGCCAGCATCATCTGAAGGTGCATCACTGATCATCGCTTCAGTGGTCAACATCAATCCGGCAATAGACGCCGCACCCTGCAAAGCAGTGCGAGTAACTTTGGCGGGGTCAAGAATGCCCTGCTTGATCATGTCACCGTACTCACCAGTCGCAGCGTTAAAACCGTAGTTGCCTTTCTTGGCTTTGATTTCGTTGACGACCACTGAACCTTCTGCGCCAGCATTTTCAACTATTTGACGTAAAGGTGCTTCCATCGCGCGTCGTGCGATACGAATACCGACATTTTGATCGTTGTTATCGCCTTCGAGACCTTCGATAGCCTGCAGGACACGAATGAGAACAACACCGCCGCCAGCAACAACGCCTTCTTCGACAGCTGCGCGAGTTGAATGCAGTGCATCTTCAACGCGGGCTTTTTTCTCTTTCATTTCAATCTCAGTAGCAGCGCCAACTTTGATCACCGCAACACCGCCAGCCAGTTTCGCCAGACGTTCCTGGAGTTTTTCGCGATCATAATCCGAGCTAGTATCTTCAATTTCGGCACGGATCTGATTTACACGACCTTTAATATCGTTACCGGTACCCTTGCCGTCAACAATGATGGTGTTTTCCTTGGAAACGGTAACGCGCTTGGCGGAACCTAAATGCTCCAGCGTGGCGTTCTCAATGTCTAGACCCACTTCTTCAGAAATAACGGTGCCACCGGTCAATACAGCAATATCTTGCAACATAGCTTTACGACGGTCGCCAAAACCCGGAGCTTTACAGGCCGCGACCTTGACGATCCCGCGCAAGTTGTTGACCACCAATGTCGCCAGCGCTTCGCCCTCAACATCTTCGGCAACAATCAACAGGGGCTTACCGGCTTTAGCAACGGCTTCAAGAAGGCTTAACAGTTCGCGGATATTTGCGACTTTCTTATCAACTAGCAGCACATACGGATCTTCAAGTTCAGCGCTCATGCTGTCCTGGTTGGTGATGAAATAAGGTGACAGATAACCTCGATCAAACTGCATACCTTCAACCAAATCCAGCTCGTTTTCCAAACCAGTGCCTTCTTCAACCGTGATCACACCTTCTTTACCTACTTTGTCCATGGATTCGGCAATAATTTCACCCACCAGAGTATCACTGTTAGCAGAGATCGTGCCCACCTGTGCAATTTCTTTGTTATCCGTGCAAGGCTTGGCAAGTTTCTTGATCTCTTCGACGCCAGCGGCAACAGCTTTGTCGATACCGCGCTTGAGATCCATCGGGTTCATGCCAGCAGCAACAGCTTTCAAACCTTCGTTAAGGATTGACTGAGCGAGTACAGTCGCAGTAGTAGTGCCGTCCCCCGCTTCGTCTGAGGACTTGCTGGCCACTTCTTTGACCATTTGCGCGCCCATGTTTTCAAACTTTTCAGCCAGCTCAATTTCTTTCGCAACAGATACACCGTCTTTGGTCACTGTCGGTGCGCCAAAGGTTTTATCAAGAATGACGTTGCGACCTTTTGGTCCCAGGGTCACTTTAACGGCATCTGCCAATACATTTACACCAGCCAGCATTTGCTGACGGGCATTATCACCAAATATTACTTGTTTTCCAGCCATGATTATTTCCTTCTATAAACTCTATATTCTGAATTCTGAATATTCTGAATTCTGTGTATTAGGGTGGTTGTTTCAGAGAGCGGTATTGCTATGGCAAAAATCAGCCTTCTATAATGCCAAAAATTTCACCTTCACTCATGATAATTAGTTCATCATCACCGTCCTGAATGATGTTGTTATTAGATGGGTAACCACCGAAAACAACCTGATCACCGACCTTCACAGTCAGCGGGCGAACCTTACCGTCGTTTAACAATCGGCCTTCGCCAACGGCGACAACTTCACCTTCGTTAGGTTTTTCCTGAGCTGAACCAGGCAGCATGATGCCACCGGCACTGGTTTGTTCTTCTTCCTTACGACGCACTACAACACGGTCGTTTAATGGGCGAATCTTCATTTTATCTTTCTCCACCTGATCTTTAACTGAATTAAAGGTTATTTAATCTCATGTTCGAGGAAACTCTCGAAGCTGCCACCTATCTGGAGGCACTAAAATATAATTCAAGGCCCCACCTGGCAAAAACACAGCAAATTTTTTACTGCTCTGATCTTTGGTCAGCCTCTGTCGCGCGTCTATCAGTTTCAGGTGCTGGTATTGACCTAATCATCGCGGCGAAACTCGCCTTCAATTGGCTCTTTCTCGTCAGTTCCATGCCTACCGTGCATGGCATCATGAACGGTGCCGCTGTGGAGGGTATGCATCTGCACACTCGTTGCCTGGTAATAGCCATCAACCACGTTCATTCGCTTGATCAGGAAACTGACCAGCCATTGCCGAGACAAGGGCAGCAAACCAATAAAACCAACAGCATCGGTGACAAAACCAGGCGTTAATAACAAGGCACCGGACACCGCGAGCACCAGCGCTTCAAGCATTTCCATCGCGGGGATTTCGCCGCTTTCCATTTTCGCTCGGCCGCGCATCAAGGTGGCAAAACCCTGGCGACGCAGCAAAGCGAGACCCACCATGGCCGTCAACAAAACCAGGCCAATCGTTGGCAAGGCCCCGATTAGACCGCCGACGTGAATCAACAACCACATCTCGGCAATGGGCATTACAATGAAAAGTAATAGGAGGTAGCCCAAGGTTAAACTCCTGGATTGAGGGAATAACTGCTATTAGAGGTAATCAGTGGGGTTGCTTAGTCATAATTCAAGGCGGCCCGACGCTTTAATATTATGCGCGGAGTGCTTCTTAAGAATGAACCTATAAACTTCAAACTCCGCGATTAAACCGTATTAGTTCCGATCCGAGCGGCCATGATATGGCCAGAGAGACAGGAGAAGAACAATGAGACGACCACGTCGAAATAATTCAACGAAATTCAAATCCGGGGTAGCGCTTGCGGCGCTTCAAGGCGAGGGCACCGTGGCGCTAATGCGCCGCATCGACGAACTGCATCTCGAACTGCATCTCGAACTGCCGTTCGCAGGATCGCAGATATTGCCCGATCCGTTACGACTGTCTGTTACGACTGGAAGGTACGTACACCGGGCGACAACGCATGCGTCGATTGATGCGCATCATGGGGATCGAGGCCATATACCGGGAGAAAAACACCAGTGCCCAGCATCCGGTGTATCCGCATCTGCTGAGAAACCTTGTCATCGATCGCTCGAACCAGGCCCGGGCCACGGACATTACGTACGTGCCAATGGTCAGAAGCTTTGTGTATCTGCTGGCGGTGATCGACTGGGCTACACGAAAGGTACGGTATTTCGGAACAAACACCATATAATATTTGCAATAATACTTTACGTGAGCCGGGCTTTGCCATTCTCTCATTTCAGCCTCCTTTATTGTTTCGCGGTTTAAAAGGAGACTAAGTTTACATCGCACGCCGGATCGGTAGAGCCTTGACGTGTCTACCGTCAGAGACGGTAGTTTACCTAAATTGAATTAAGACGGATTCATGGGCATAAGTGAAATTTAAATATTTCTTGCAACTACTGCTTTTCCAACCACGCTTGAAACATCAATACATCCCACAAAAGATATTGCCAATTTCTTTTCTCTGAGATGTGCTCCGCCCATTTTTGTCGCACCATTGATACATTAAAATAACCTTCATGTCTAAGGCGATCTGCGTTGAGCAGGCATTCAGCCCAGTCCCTTAGAGGACCACGCAACCAGGTAACAATCGGCATACCAAATCCCATCTTAGGACGTTCTATTAAGTCCTTAGGTACATGTTTGTATAAGACCTCCCTTAACACCCATTTACCAATTCCATTGCGCAACTTATACTCCAAGGGCAACTGCCACGCGAACTCTACAACTCTATGGTCTAAAAAGGGCACCCGCGTTTCTAATGATACGCCCATACCTGCTCTATCAACTTTCGTCAAAATATCATCTGGAAGATACGTCAGCATATCAAGCGCCATCATCTTTTCAGCATCAGAAAAAACATCCGGCTGCAAATCTATACGAGTAACAATAGTGTCCGGCTCTTGCGCTCCAAGCACCAAAGATTCGGGTGAAGCCCAATGCGAAACCAGCCGTTGATATAATTCTCTGGCATTATTAGCATCTAATACAATCGCGGCTTTGTGTAAACTCTCACCAATATTTGACGGCATTTTTTTTGGGAACATACGTTGTAAATGAGAAAGCAAACCATCCCAGTTATCCGGGGAAAAAGAAGTGATGCCTTTTGAAAGCATGCTCCTTATTGGCCTTGGAATTGAAGATATTTTTCCCCAGGAATTATTAGCTATAAAATACCGATTGTAACCACAAAATAGCTCGTCCCCGGCATCACCAGACAAGGATACCTTTACATGTTGACGCGCCATTTGAGAGACAAGATATGTCGGTATCTGGGACTCATCAGAAAAAGGCTCATCGTACAGCGACGGCAGTTCTGGAATCACCCTCAGGGCATCATTTGCCGTAACATACAGCTCGGTATGCTGTGTGCCTAGATGTTTCGCAACTGCTTTAGCATGTTTCGCTTCGTCATACCGAGGATCATCAAAACCGATAGAAAAAGTTTTTACCGGCCGGCCAGACTGCGCCTGCATCAAAGCAACGATGGTTGAAGAATCTACACCGCCCGACAAAAAAGCACCAAGAGGGACGTCTGCCATCATCTGCTGGCCAATAGCATCGACCAATAAAGTTTCTAGTGTTTCAACAGCCTCTTCGGGCGATCCAGCAAACGGTTTACGCACACCGTGCTCTACAACCTCTTTACCACTCCAATAGGTGGTAACCGAAAATTCTCTCTCTCCAAGAGGCAAAGTTAAAAAAGTACCAGGCAATAACTTACTAACCCCTTTCCAAATACAATGGGGCGCAGGTATGCAATTATGGCGCATTAATAATGCAAGAGAATTACGGTCTACCTCGGACCTAAATGCTGGATGCGCTTTCAGAGCTTTAAGCTCCGAACCAAAAAGAAAACTATCACCCTGCCAACCATAGTAAAGCGGCTTTTCACCCAGGCGGTCTCTCCCTAATACCAACCGGCACTTTTCCCGATCCCAAACGGCAAAGGCAAACATACCTACAGCTTTTTTTATTGTCTCTTCGATACCCCAACAATCGAATCCCGCTAGCAAAGTTTCTGTATCTGAATGACCTCTCCATTTAACATTTACCCCTGACGCAAGTAATTTCCGACGCAGTGCCAAATGGTTATATATCTCGCCGTTGAAAACTATCACATACCGATTGGATGGAGATTCCATCGGTTGATGCCCTGCTGGCGTAAGATCCAAAATAGATAATCGTTGATGGGATAAAGCAACACCAGCCCGCTCATCCACCCAAACACCGCTATCATCAGGCCCTCGATGCTCTAGCTGCTCAGCCATACGCTTAACATCTGTCTCAGAAACCCTTGCTTGACTCAAGCATCCAGCTATACCGCACATCTTATTCCTTACTTCTATATCGCAGTTGCCACAGATGTTCCGATACAGCAAACAACGTAAACCAATAAAGAGGTTGTCGGGCTGTAAAATGAAATAGGGAAAATACAAACAGTCCAATTAAACCAGAAAAAACATAATTCTCCCTTATTCGATAAGCAACCCACATATTATGTGCGAATAAATAGTAGAATGCGTAAAAGCCCAGCAGCCCGCCAATACTTAGAATATCTATAATTAAATTATGAGATTCTGAACTTTCAAATGGCCCGCCATTTCCTGAGAATGCTCCGGCACCATTACCAATAAACACCGAAAAAAAACTAGACAGCCATGCGTTAAGGCCGTTGGCGTATAGTACTGTACGCGTGTCGCCTTCGTCGGCAGCTACCCAAACACCTAACACTTTCTCATTCAGGCCCTCAACAATCATGAACATCGTGATGATAAAGATGAATATAAAAGGTACCACGATATAAACAAGGTACTTCTTAGGCACAATTTTTAGCAATAGAACCATCCCCGCGACAGACATCAAAGACGCAAGAAACGCATCGGATAAAGAACAAAACCCAAAAAAAACTATTGCCGCCAATAATGCCATTTTAGTACGTGGCCGAAAATCAACTATAGTAAGAAGCAAAATACAGCACACAATATATAAAGCTAACTGATTAGGATTATTAGCCCCACCCGTAAATCTCACTGAGTAGTACCAAGAGTCTTCTCCACCAAATAAATATTGATAACTAACAAATAGCAGCGTAAAAATAATTATTGCTCGAGTAACAGTACCCCTGTTTACATCTGTCACCACTACAGACAATGCAACTGCAACCCCTAGCGCATACGCTAAACAATCACTTATCGAACTCCCTACCGTGCCAAAAACGGAATGAAGAATTGTTAACGGAAACAGCACCAAAATTAAATAGCAAAACAGAAATAATATTGGTTTGTGTCTATCGTGCAGCCGATCTTGATCCAATTTACCAAAATACATAAAAACCGCATATAAGACGAACAACCCAAGACCTATCTCTCCCACCCCAAAACTTGATGTTATTCTAATATTTGTCTGCAATACCAGCGCAATAGACATACCTACCAATACGCCAGCAACTCTATTAGAAGAGGATCTTGTAATCATCAATATTTACCAACCAGACACAACGAACTGAAACCTTCGTAACGCGGCACCTTAACAATTAGTGAAGCCAGCCAGGATGCAGTATATTCATAGCCCACACAAAGCCACGGGATTCTAACATATCGAAAAATACGACCGTACAAAATATCAACTGCACATAAGTTAATACTAAAAACATTTAATATCTTTCAACAACAGGAGTTCAATATGGCAATGGGTTCAGGAACTACAATGAAAATTATGGGTATTGTCCTAGTAGTTTTAGGAATTGGCCTTGCAATATGGGGGTATCAATTATCTGGTTCTGTCGGATCACAAATAAATCAAGCTGTTACAGGTTCGGATACGGATAAGGTAATGACTTTCTACATTGCTGGTGCTGTCAGTTTTGTTGTCGGCATATACCTTTTCATTAAAAATTAAACAGGAGGCATCATGGATATCATTAGCTTGATAATATTTTTAGCAGTTGGCGCGCTGGTTGGGTGGCTTGCTGGCATCATAGTGAAGGGAAGCGGATTTGGTGTCATAGGAAATATTGTTGTGGGAATTGTTGGTGCTGTATTGGGTGGCTTTGTATTCGGTTTGTTCGGCATAACAACAGGCGGGTTTTTAGGCTCTATAATTATGGCCACTATTGGCGCTATTATTTTGTTATTTATAATTAGTTTAGTTAAGAAGGCCTAGCTCAATAGCAGCTAACAAGAACATTAACCTGACAAATATTTCAGTGGGCAAAATCTTCCCACTGAAATATTCGCAGGTTATTTAGTCGTTAGCGGCCCCTCCTTCCGACACACTGTCCGT
>JAJFKC010000046.1 GCA_021773435.1 Porticoccaceae bacterium | reverse complement strand
CGACGTACTTCTCGATCCAGGGGCTTGTTGTTTTTCCGACTACTTGAGCAGGCAATAATGACCGCGCCGGTGACTTATCAGGAAATTACGCAAGCGTAACCACAACATCTAGTGGCAGGTGGAGCTAACGCGATACCCCATTGTTATATACAGTATTTGTTAGAATCGATATAGAGTCAAGTTCCCGAGATCAGCCGCCACCGTCGCGTTATCACTTTAGGTAGCGCTAAGTCATTGAAATTCAAAGGCTTGAAAAACATGAACAGGGGAAGGAGAATAAACATAAGTGCATCGCCGTCACACTATCGCCGAAGGAATCAATTGCAATTAAAAAGACAACCCATTGAAATATAGAATAATGTTAGAATTTTCTGTAGCTTTTGAATATATGGATAGTGCGCCAGGTATTAATGCGACGCTGTCGTCCTAATAAACTGTTAAGCTCCGACAACATCCACATGAGTAGAACTCCATTACACAGTGAAGCTGAGCTTAGGCATTACGATAGGCAGCAAAGTGCACAGCAATATGCTTATGACATAACTGCGAAACTCACCTATTTTGTCATAAGCGCTGAATTAGTGTTCTGTGGCTATGTTCTTCTCAATGCAGAAAAATTCTCATCCATAAAATACTCAAGCGTGCTTTTTCTGCTTTCGGGGTTGGCTGCATTTTTTGGGGTGTTTTGGCGCTTTGCCTACAATCAGACATACCATGACGGAGCTCATGGAATTACTCCGTCTGAAATACTGCGCAAATTCCAATTATTTGTCTATTGGTTATATGTACCATTGACAGTCATTTTCTTTACTTCTCTCTTATGCATTGGCTATAAGCATCTTTCGGAATTAGAATCCGTGAATGTGGTTGAGGTCGAAAAAACAGATGCCCGAAGAGAGCTTAACAAGTCACTCCAGCCGACCGCTGCCGCGGCGGCTGAGTGAGGCGTTAGCTGTATATTATTTGCTAGGCAACCATTTTTAGGTTAATTTTTTGATTGATAAAGACTGATTATTCCAGGCTTGATATGTTCCTTTTTCCATACCGTGACTCCCATATAAATATACAGCACAATAATTGTAGAAGACGTAGCTAACGCGGCACCGCTGATGCCCCACAGAGGAATAAGCAATAAGTTCAATACAATATTGATCAGTAACGCCGCGATTTGACCTTTTGCGACGACCGCTTCGTGACCAGACATAAATAGTAAAAAATCAACTGACCCAATCAAAGCCGCAATATATACTCCCCCAACCAATATCAATAGCGATGTATAAGCGTCGCTATAAGCCAGGCCAAAAACTATATTGATGAAATTGGTGCCATAAAATGCGAAAAATAATGCTATGGGCGTGCTCACCAAAACAATCATTTTCGTCGTACTTAGAATAAGCACCTGGATCGATTTTTTATCACCTGACATAAAATACGCAGAAAACTTTGGCGGAACAATATAGTTTATTACTATTAGAGGAAATTGAATCAAAAGAACCACCTGGGCTGCGATCTGGTAAATACCAACTTCTCTTTTGCTCAACATCGCACCAATCATTACCACATCTAGCTGGCTGTTCAGCATTTGAATACCTCCTATCAACGTAAGGGGCATCATAGTTTTCAACCACACACGGCTGTCATAATTGGCCTTGGCTTTATTAACGGCAAGTGGTGTATGTCTATTGAGAATTATTTGACCCACCAGCAAAGCAAACAAACCGGCCGCTACAAATGTACCCATAGCGAGTTGTGGCGTAATTTCTCGAAGATAAATGGCAAAGATAAGCAACAATAACCAGCAGCAGGGCCGGACTAAATCTTCAGGGATTTGAGCGGCAATCGGCTTGCTAAATCCTCTTAATATCGCAGTGCGTATTGCAGCGAGAGAGACAACAGGAATAATTAGTAGTGACAAATAATGTGTGATCCTTACTACTTCATTATCCAGCGTCGTAAAGTATAGAAACAGGGTTAAACTCATTAGCAAACTGCCCCCTGCCACTAACTTGTTTGCCCAAAGTTTTATACCTTTAATATGGGCCCACCGTTCTTGTTGTTGGTACTGCGCCACAGACCGCACAATGAGCAATGTCAAACCAACATGCAAAGGTAAGCCAACCAACATAGCTATGGTATATGCATAAATATAAACACCATAGCTTTCTGGCCCCAGGACTCTGGATAAAAACACGCCGACAAGAAAAACAACACCTAGACTTGTTGCTTTAAATCCACCGGTTTTTAACAAGGTTCCAAGAGAGAGGCCGTTGCTCTCATTACCCACGAGGGAAGTAACTACAGCCGATATTTTACCGGCTACCAGCCATTGCCACATCTTTAGCCCCTTCGATTTTCTTCACAGGATTTCAAGCGAAGACTAGCTCTCGCAATTTGATGACAGCCTGGCGGAGAATACAAATTGCCTGTAGTAACAATGATTACTCTGGGAGAACAAGATGGTTTTAAACCGCAATGCTAATTGCGTTGCATTGTCTATAAATCAGGTTATTTTAAAGGGTGACCGCGTTAACCTAGCAGTAGGTGACTATTCTAATGCAGATTCTTGTTGGTGTCGAAAAATGTTTATTATAAAGCATCAACATTTACGGCCCTGTCTCTTGGCTATTGTCAATAATATCTTTCGTGCAGGCCTGACGAAAAACTTCATTGACATTGATTTAGCTCTCGGTTCTATCGCTCTAATTATTAGCCACTACCTTATTCAGCCCGATTTCGCGTCAGGTCGTTATCAATCGACTTACGGTTCTCATTTTACAAAAAAACCGAGACGCATACGAACACCGGTTTTATTGAACCAACTCAAGAGAGATTAAATTATGATGCCCTCTAATTAGATAAGCACAGCATTAAAATAGAAATGTGATTAATAGAGCTATTGACCAAAATATTGGAAGGTATTCATACTCCGTCACAATCGATACAAGAGGACATCTTTTCAAGCATTCGGCGATGCGTCAGGTAAATCACACCAAAAATCAGTTCATTATCCGAAAAAAAATCTACGAATATAGATTATTCGTATCAATAACAATATTGAGAAAAATCGACCATGAAAATATGCGCTTTGGGTAATTCTTCATTCCAGTTGCTTGCGAAAATAATTTTATTCCCTGAGGGGGATGGCACAGCTTGCGGCTGTGCCCAATAATCATTTTCACTATTGGCATACGTATTTGTTATATATTCTATACCCAGCCCATCAAGATTAATCGCTGCCACAGTTGAATTTACTGATCCATAGGTACTACCAAAACAGTACCCTGGCCGACGAGTGTTTCTACAAGAGTAATGAGAAAACCAGGGACCCAACCCTTTCATGACGCCATCTTTTGCGCGAAAAGATATAGTTTGCCCTCCATAGAGTACCGAAAGAATACCCGGGCCTCGTTTACAAACCCCGACAAAAACATCATCACCGTGAGCATCAAGACCCAAATCTCCATGGTCAGAGGTACACTCAACCCCTGCATTCTGATTTATTCGAGAAACCAGGTTCCCTTCCCTATCAAAAAAATGAATATTGTTAGCCATATGATCTGTAGTGTACCCGTCTATCCAGACATACCTCCCCGATGGACTTGCTCCACAACGGCGCGCTTTAGCTCTCCTGTTTGTGAACCCATAGTCTTCAAACACAATGGGTTTAGATACGGACCCGTCGGTTAAGTCCAAAAGCAGACATACCTCTTTTCCATCGCTAAGCCGGGTTGCCTTAGCGCCTATAGATAGACCATCATTTGAAGGGCTTGTTCTCACTTCCATACGCAAATCGGAATAGCCGGGAGCACTCATAACAGACTTTTCATCGTATGTTCGTACATTGTACTTATATAAAATATTGTCTTTAAAAAAGAACATGGTCTCAGGCTCGACTGGAGACCACTGTTCAACATAATTATTTTCCGGCCGCTGAAATCGGGACGGCTTCAAAGTCTTAGCATCAACCAAAACCCCCCCGAGACGTAACCATATAAGACTGCCATCTGCATTCCAGGCTTGTGCGCTGCTATATTGATGATGGACATGATCGGCTGGCCAAATGGCTCCGCCCTTCTCATAGAGAGGAGCACCAGAATCACCTGTGATCCTAGTAATTTCAACCTTGAAATTCGGGTCAAAGACAGCTTCAAGATAGCCTGGCACCATTAGATTTGATTGTGATAAATCGTTAGCACTTTTTTTGATGCTGCCGTCGCAGGTTGGCGTACAAGGCCAGGCGTAGGCACTAGAAAATCCAGTTAGCAGGAACGCTATTAATAGCCAGTGGAAATTATTCAAAGCAGGTTTTTTTGGGTAAACGCAACAATAATTTTTAAATTTTTCATACTATCGACTAATCTACTGATAACTAAGTGATTGTTATGAACAGCCCCACAATTCTAGCCCATTCCGTTATTCAATTCAAAACGGTCTTCATACTGCTTTGGTGACAGCAAACCATTTACACCGTGTTTGTGTGTCTACAGTCATGGGGGCTATTCACGCTTAAAAATTCGCACATTAAAGAAATTTTTCTCGAAATAATATTTATCGGGTAAATCAGCATGTGCATGCTCTTTCAATTACGGGACTATGTGCGAATCTCGCCCGCCAGATGTAAAAAAAGATTCACAAATGATGGCTTAGCTCACCCATATTCATAGATGTCATATTGTATTTGCTTTTTAGTGTGCGGTAATGATCAGCAATCTCCTGCAGGATGGCCATATTTTTGTCCGTATTCACGCCAAAATTATGAGGGTGCCACCATAGATGAAATATTTTTTTATGGACAGCCGCATCCGTCATAGACCTCTTTATTCTTGTTATGCGCAAACGGTCGAGAATTGCTAGCTTGCTATTGTAAGGTCGAAGGAAATGGCTAGAAGGAAAATTAAATGGCGCGCTATCGGCGCAGTCCTTTAGTAGATAAGTATTGTGTCCTGATATATTTACATATGTATCCAACAGTCGGAATAGTCTTTGCAAATATATTTTGAATCGATTGCTAGTTGTTTTGTAAAACCAAACGGATTGATTTCCTCGGTAGCACCGAATGCCTAAATCCTTAAGTATCAACAAATAGGACGGATTACATTGGTTTCTCGGGAAAACAAGACTCTTCAACGTTATGTCGTTATCTTTTGCTATAGAAATTGAAGTGATAATATCTTCTTTAAATTGGGCAGCTGTCTGCCCTCTCTCGAGGCAATAGTAATGTGAAAATGTATGTGTACCAATTTCTTGACCTTGAGTACCTAATATCTGCTTGATAAGTTCAGGGGCAAAATGGTAGATAGCATTCTCATTTTCAGGGCTATATATATACTCGTAGGGGGACAACTGAGGGTTGTCATAAGACGGAATTAATTTGGGTATATGATTTTTTAATGTGTCAAACCCATCAAAAAACAAAAACCCTACAGTCGCCCACGTAGAATGAATCTGACAATTATCGAAAATTTTTAACATTGCAGGAACTGCTTGACTTACACCTTGCAAATTATTTTTATATTGTTCGATTGTTCGCTTGTCTCTAACCCCCCAATACAACTCCAAGTCTAATGAAACCGTTAACACACCGCTTGTAAGTTGCATGATTTTCTCCTATTGACAGACACTTACAAACACCCTGAGTTGACATATAAATAGGTGTTTTGTGTATCTTTCAAATGCAATATTACCAAAATAGAATAAATTTAACGATTTATGTTCCCCATACTTAAAATAGGGTACTTCGCCGAACTATTCGTTAAATGCATTTGATTCCTCAACCGAATATCTAACTCCTCAACCGACCATATAACCCGCCAGAGTGACATCAGCTTTCTGTCTCGCAACGCAACATGCACAACACAACATATAAAAAATTTTGCCAACGCCAAGCAACGCAGGAATGCAAGAAATAATCTAGCCTCACATGTTAAATACATGTCTAAAGATAGTATTTGTCACCCAAGTATATTGGATAAAACTAGGGCCGAGATGCCAGTGGCAGACCCGTCATGTTTGGTCCACTCAAAAGCGGCAGCTGGGTATACACAGGAATTGCGTCTTCACCACGCAAACACATATTAAAAATAAATTGTCAGAAGGAAGGTTGATTTGGATAGTTAGATTCATTTAGATAGTCACTCTTGCTCTAACAGCGCGGTTCAGGCCGGACACAACCAAGCATTTTCGCACCAGAACATAACGGTAACTTTTTCGCCGGTATTCAATCCCAAATTAACGATATTGAATACCGTAGTGACAAGCGCTATTACATATTACTAAGATTGCCTGTTGAAAAACCAAACTAGCAGATTAGCTTCCTAAGACTCGAAACCAGCAATCACACTACAAGTAATATCATTTATTATATTCGTAATGATACACATAACCCCCATATCCGTATCTACCCGCATAAGTTTTAACATCATTCAATATAAAGCCATCGATGGTTATACCAGCCTGTTCAAATTTTTTGACACTCTGCTGCACTTCCTTCATAGAATGATTATTAGATTTTAAAACCATCAGAGTTGTAGCTGCGTAACGGCCAATGATGGCAGCATCTGATACCGCCAATATAGGTGGCGTATCTATTACAATGTAATCGACTTCTTTAGCAGTCGATGCAATAAGTTTAGTTAAATTCTGGTGTAATAATAACTCTGAAGGATTATTCGGAAACTCCCCAGCAGTAATTATTTTTACTCCATCTAATTCAGTGTTTTTAATGGCGCTGCCCAAGTCATTTTCGCCAGCAATTACGTCAGATAAACCACAGTGCTTATCGACATTGTATGATTTATGGAGTGACCCCCTTCGAAGATCACCGTCGATTAACAATACTTTTTTATTATTTTCAGATAATAAACCAGCGAGGTTTGCGGCCAAAAATGATTTTCCGATTCCAGGGCTCGCGCCACAAATCATAATAATATTATTGTTAGCGTTTTCTAGAGTAAAGTATAAAGTGGTTCGCAAGCTCCGAATACTCTCAATTGCAGGGTCGTCAGTTTTAGCGCGAAGAAGGAGGTCAGACGATTTTTTGTTGGTCAACTTTTTCTGCGTATCGCTGTGTAATATTGACGCATAAACTGGAATATCGAACCTTCTTTCTAATTCGTCGGGATCCTCTATGCCTCCCCGGAGAGCTCTATGCAAAAATGCGATCATTGCACCTAATAACATCCCTACAATCACTGAAAGCAATACAGCCAGATTTGTTTTCGGCATAATCGGTTTATTTGGAACAACAGCATAGTCGATGACTCGCACGTTGCCCACAGTGCCAGCCTTGGCTACTCGCAATTCCTGCGTGGTATTCAAGAGTTTATTGTAAAGTAACGTATTAAGTTGCAAATTCCGCTCAAGGCGCAAAACTTGCTGCTGAGTTTCTGGAAGCCGAGTGGTAAGCGAATCCAACCTCCTCACCTCATTTTCAAGGCTCTTTATCTTTTTGTCGAGGCCTATGATAACAGGGTGTGCCGCCTTGAATTTTTGGCGCAATTCATTTCTTTCTTGTCGAAAGGTAAGTAACTCGCCGTTAATTTTTAGTATGTTTTCCAGTACACCTTTGGTTTCAATCCCCATGTCAACAGAACCATGGGCCACTCGATAGCTCTGATATGCTATTTCTGCTGCGTCGACCTGGCCTCGAACAGAGGGAAGTTGTTTTTCCAGAAATTCAAGCGAATTTTGTGCTTTGGCTGATCTTCGGCTGATATTTCGTTCCACATAAACATTTGCAACAGTGTTTAACATGTGCGCGATTTTGATGTTATCAGCTCCATCTAGAGTGAGCGTCAAAATGCCAGATTTTTTATGCTTTTCGCTAACTGATAATCTCTTGGCAACTTTTGAAATGGCCTCCGGCATCGAAAATTGGGTCAATATAAAGTGCGTGCCTGGTCGAGCTTTAAGCCTAGAAACAAATAGCCTGATTCCGTTGTCATTTGAAGAATCATCCACAATATCGTTTGAAGAATGGGAAAACTCTCCTACAACCCCTTTAAACAGGAAATATTTTTTGTCATCAAATAGTTTGTAACTTCCTGACTTACCCGCCACGAGAATCAGTTTTTTACCTAACAATTCAGCTGGGACAGTTAGCGTTTCAACTTTAATATCTTCTCCACCCCAAGCATAAGTGCGCGCAAAAAATAACGGTTCTGCAAAGACCTCCGATATACTATTCGCTCTATTTTTATTATAAATACGCGCCATGGCCCGCCCGATAACTGGAAAATAATTCGGACTAGCCTCTACATCCAAAGATAACCTTTCTACTGTATCGCGACTAATTGTCCGAGATTTGAGTATTTCGATTTCTGCTGTAGTCTCGGATTTGACCTCTAGAATGTCCGTTATATCTTTAAGCGCAGCGAGACCGGCCGCTCGTTTTGTTTCAACTTGCAGCAGCACATCAACGCGGTAAACAGGCGTTGAAAATATTGAAAATAGCGCCGCCAGAATTATAGAAAGTCCAGTAACACCAACAATTAACAAGCGATAAGACAATAATATACCGATGATTTCGCGGATATCAATCACGTCATCATCTAACACGCTACTCAAACGTACGGATGCCTTATTCGTGGTGGGGCCAAGCCCGTTGTCATTAATTTCAGACGTTGCCAGGGACAATTAATTATTACCTGTGCCTTGGAATAACGGGAAATCTGTTGCGCTTGCAGAATTTAGGGTAGTGACAGTTAGCGATATATTATTAATAATTCTGCTCCAACGTACAATTTGCGCAGCGTCTACATAAACTACATCTCGCGGTTTCAATGGAAAACGATCGGCCAAAATCATAGCATCCGGGGATCTAGCATTAAGGTGGTAAATCTCTGAAGTACCCTGATAATTTCGGACGACATAAATCTGCCCAGGATTAGACGTATTAGGATCAATTCCTCCAGAATCACTGAGCGCCTCAGCCAGTGACTTGCGGTGCTTAATCATTTGATATGAACCAGGAGTTCTCACTTCGCCCATAACAAAAACCTTGTTGAGGCTATCATCCCAAATATTTATGACATCGCCCGATTCAAGAAGTATATTTTCTCCTATGTCACCCAATTCATAGAGGGCTTGAAGGTCAACGCGATAGGTATCAGATCCGCGCGTCAACGTAATGTTTTTACGGTCGGCATTAGTAGCAAAACCGCCGGCCCTGTTTATCATCTCTACAACTGTTGGCGGGATATCATCAACAACCTGTATGCCGGGGTTTTTTACTTCGCCGACCACATAAACGCGTTGATTACGAAATACAACAATTTGGACATCGAGCTTCACATTTTCAATATAGTTGTCCAGTTTGCTCGTCATAATGTTGCGGACTTCGGTTAGTGTTTTGCCCAGCACACTAAACGAACCAACATAGGGAAAGTATAACGTTCCGTCACTAGCTACTCTATAGCCTGACGTATCAGCAGACCGAAAAGAGCCTGCCGGAATAGTGAGTTCAGGATGCTCCCAAACGGTAACGGAAATAATATCACCAGGCCCTAACTTATAGGCATACACCCCGAGTTCTGCATTACTGTGGGCATTTCGGTTTTCTTTCGCGACATCTATTAGTTGCTGCTCAATTTCAAGAACAAGCCCTGCTGTAATGGATTGTACTTCCACATTAGCTGGCGGAGCATCTGGTCCATTTGCCCCTGGCAGCTCCCGACTTGATGAGCTCTGCATCCGGTATGTATCCATTCCCGGCGCAACACCGCAAGCAGATAGCATGGCCAATATCGCAAACGACGCGGTAACTGACATAAATTTAGTCATATTGAACCCCCCTCTATTTTATTAAAAATTATTACAACAGGTTAATTTAATCGTGTAGAAGATAAATCGCGTACGCCTGGCATCATTAATATTCTAGCTGATCTTTATATACCCAAGCTAATCCGTGATATACCCAAGCCAACCCGTGCATTAATTTCCACATCACCCTAAATAAGACACAATCACCTTAATAAGACACAATCAAAAATTGCCATAAAAAAGTATACTCAATCAACCAATGAGCGCTCATATTGTTCGAAGGTCGGAATTTAGCGTTCGGTCTATAACTTTAGACTTACTTTTGTAGACTTACTTTCGGAACCAGCACTAGGGCCAAGGGTAACGTTATTGAAGCAGCAGGTCGAGACCCTGTTAGACAGAGTAGGGCCGATCCGAGACCGACGGCAGTATTTGACTAATAAGCGGACACTTTGACAGTATAGCTTGCGGGCAATAGATGATTAAAAACGTATTAATGGTCTGCACAGGCAATATCTGTCGCAGCCCCATGGCCGAGGCAGCGTTCCGGGAACTCGCCGATCGAAAAGCACCCCAGGAATTCACCGTCGCCTCCGCTGGGACGCACGCGTTAAAGGGACACCCTGCCGACGAAAACGCACTTGAAGTTATGGGAAGTAAAGGCATTGCTCTCGAGACACATCGCGCAATACAAATCCAGTCCAATCTTATTAACTGGTCAGATATCATTTTTGTTATGGAAACCAACCAAAAGATTTATCTGGGGAAAAAATATCCCTATACGCGGGGAAAGGTTTTCTTGCTAGGCGAATGGGAGAACGTGGAAATCGCTGACCCCTATAAAAAAAGTCGGGAACACTTTGCGCTCGCTCTGTCCCACATCGAAAAAGGTTCGAGGTCATGGATAGAAAAAATTACTGGCATAAGATAAAGCGCTAAACACAACTTGCTTTCTACATTAATAATTGCAATAGGCTGCGTTAGTCGCAAATTGGCCAATGCCGAGATGGGCCCGTACCTAAAAGCTTTACTGATTCCAGGCGCGGGCCACAGGTCTACTTTCTCGTGATCCCTGAAAACTCAACTTGCAGGGGTAGGCGGTGATACAGGCCGCAATATAAATATCTGCGGTTACGGACGGTATAAAGATCACATAGGAAAACTTTTTGTCAACGCAAATCAGTTCATATTCTAGAAGAATCTCTCGGTGAATTTGGCACATCTATCGCCGTCGGACTTAAGTCTATTTAATACACACCAAATTAATATTCACTAACGGCACCCATAGAAAACTAATTGGGAAGATAGGCAATCTGTGTTTTTTGTGGAATCCACGGATATCCCGCCAACCTCTGGCCCTGTAATTCACAATGACTCCCAACCACTGATGCAACACGTTCAAAATGATCGGGTAGACGACCGCTGCATCGATGGGCTAACTTCAATATTCGAAAAACAACAGAATATGAGGAAATCGAGTGACACCTCGGAACACAAATACGCCTGAGCGCAACATGCGCAAAGTCGCGCTCACCGCTCTGGCTGGCACCAGCATAGAATGGTTTGATTTCTTTATTTATGGCACCGCTGCGGCATTGGTGTTCCCCACCGCTTTCTTTCCCGAAGCGATGCCCGAGATGGTCGCCCTGATTGCCGCATTCGGCACCTTTGCCGTAGGCTTTATTGCTCGTCCAGTCGGCGGTGTGGTCTTTGGCCACTTTGGTGACCGGGTGGGTCGCAAAGCGGCGCTGGTCACCGCGCTGATGATTATGGGTGTCGCGACCACATTGATTGGGGTTTTGCCTACCTATGCCACCATCGGTTTTGCTGCGCCAATTCTGCTTACGCTGCTGCGCTTTGCACAGGGTTTTGCCGTCGGCGGTCAGTGGGGTGGCGCTATGTTGCTTGTCACTGAAAATGCACCGCCCAACAAACGGGGTTTCTATGGAGCCTTCGCCCAGGCGGGTGCGCCGGTGGGTTTGATTTTGGCCAATCTGTCATTTTTAACGGTGCTGGCCATTTTCAGCGAAGCGCAATTTATGGCCTGGGGTTGGCGCATCCCCTTCCTGTTTAGCATTGTGTTGATTGGCATCAGCATGTATGTGCAATTGCATCTGGAAGATACCCCGGCATTTTTAGCCCTACAGAAGCAACAGGCTGAAAATGAGCAGGAAGACCTTCAGGGGCAAGCTGCCATAAAAAAATCACGCTCGCCGGTACTGGAAGTTGTGCGTACTCATCCCCGTGAAATCATCCTCGCGGCTGGCGCCTTTTTTGCCGTCCAGGTCACCTTCTATATTCTCGTTGCCTTCGTCGTAGCTTACGGCAGCTCTTCAGCGGGCCTGGGCTTGCCGCGACAAATGCTATTGAGCGCCGTGCTGATTTCTTCCTGTGTGCAAATCCCCACTCTATTTTTATCCTCCGCTTACTCCGACCGTTTTGGTCGTCGCGGCATTTACATGCTGGGTGCCGTGCTCGGCGGGATCTGGGCGTTTGCTTTATTCCCGCTCATGGATACCGGGGAATTTCTGTGGATTGTGATCGCCATATCTGGCGGTCAGTTATTTTTGAGCATGATGTACGGACCACAGGCGGCTTTTCTGGCGGAGTTATTCAGCACCCACGTGCGATATTCTGGCGCGTCTTTGGGTTATCAACTGGGAGCTATTCTTGGCGGCGCCTTCGCACCAATTATTGCCACCGCGCTATGGGGCACATTCGGTACGATCTATGTCGCGATTTATATCGCTCTTGCTTCGCTAATAACGCTGGTTTCGGTTTTGATGTTGACTGAAACCCATGGCACAGATTTGCATGAGCGTTGAACAAAAGTGCAGAAGTGCAGAAGTGATGGTTATCAATGGCATCTAGGGGCTGCTTTGTAAAAGCCTTTTTGCATGGTGGTAGCGAGATCGGGCACGCGATTAGCATCTGCCGCCAGTTCAAGATAGCCATTGTAAAAATTATATAGGGCGCTTAGGCAGCCTCCTCCTCGTCGAGTCGTTTAGCTGCCTGACTGGCCAGCGGGTCTAATTCGGCATAAAAACTTTCCATATATTCGCGGAGTTCAGGACCGAACAAACCCTCTTGCAGCAGTCCTTCATAGCTTTTCCGCCCCGCAGGCGTGGACAATAAACTTTTTGCATATAACACGGATCGCTCAAAGTTTTCTTGATCAAGGATGCCATTTTTCTTCATTAACAATGCTCGTTCCATAAGACTACCGATACGCGCTACCCAGTTAGACAGATGGTATTTGTCCATTGCTTTAAGGGGTTGATGAGTAAATGCCTTAATATGCAGCCTCCGCAAGTTCTGGAATACGGCTACCGTCCCCGGTCAGTTCGATACCATCTGTATAGTGTGTGCTGAGCACATTAATGCGCGTTGCTTTGGTGTTATCCCTGATCTGAAAGACTAGAAATATCAGGGTTACCAGCACGGCAATGCCGGAAAGTATTTCAGCTAAATCAGCAAGCTCACTCAGTGTCATCTTGTCTTCCTTTTCAAGTTAACTTTCAGCATTGGTATCCAGGTGTAAACCTGGCTAATCAGTCTGACTAGAGGCGCAAACGCTAAACGTTATAAAGTGGTTTTTTGGAAAAACCTTACCGAGCTTAGGATCGCTCACCGCGATAGTGATCCGCCAACGAAGGACTAGCACGCTGGGCATCGGCAATTCGCTGAACCACATTCTGAAGATGCTCCCCCCGAACATTGAGATCCCAGAGCGCCGGGGTGCCGTTGGCGATTTCGTGATAAGTGCAGAACAGGCCGTCTTTAAAATCGAACATACCAACGCCGGGTGCGACAATACGATTGCCTTCACTAAAGCGATTAACGGAGCGAAAGCTGGCCACATAGCGCACGTAACCCCGTTGCTCGTCACACACCGGGTCAATCATATCCCACAGCCAGCGGTCGCCGTCTTTATACCAGTCGACTTCCATCATTTTTGCGATGGCGTCGCGGCCATGAACTGCACCATAGATGGCATCGTGATACACCGCATCTTCAGTAAATAAAGCACCGAAGGCTGCGCCGTCCTGTTGCTCAACGGCACGGGCAAAAAGGTCTAATTTTTCGCTGAAGTCCTGCATAGGATTTCCCCTGTTATTTTTATAGCTGCTATTTTCTTACGGTTATTTGTGGTCGGATAATTATTTGCCCCGTTCACTATTTACCTGAAGTTCAACCCATCCCTATTTATCCGGCCTTATTTACCTGCCCCTATTTACCCGATTCTATTTGCCAGTTCCTACTTCCCTAAAAAGATCGGTTTTCTTTTTTCCAGAAATGCCGCCTGCCCTTCTTTCAAATCCGCGCTGCGAAAGGACTCGGTGACCAGGGCTTTGGCCTCTGCTTTCACCGCGTCGCCGAATAAGGGCTCTTCAACCATATTCATAATGCGCTTAATGCCTTTTAAGGCCAGTGGCGCATTGTTGGAGATTTCTTCCGCCATGGTCATCACGGTGTCGTTTAACTGTGCGGATGGCACTAGCCGTCTAACCAGACCCATATCGGTGATTTCATCACCCTTAAAAGGTCGGCCAGTGAACAGCAATTCTCGCGCTTTGGCGGTGCCCAGCACCTGAACAAACTGCAGGATGCCTTCCGGGCCATAAACCACGCCGAGCTTGGCCGGCGGCATACCGATAGACACATGATCCGCTGCTACACGCAGATCACAAACCAAGGCCAGATGTAGAGCGCCACCAAAGCAGTGACCGTTGATCATGGCGATGGTGGGATAGGGGAAGTTCTTGACGGCATCGAGCGCCTGCTCAAAGGGTGTGCCGGTAGCGCCACTGGGCCGGGTTTCTTTGTGGCCGGGGCCAACGGTTTCAATGGCGCTGATATCGTAACCCGCCGAGAAGGCCTTATCGCCAGCGCCAGTGAAAACCACCACGCTAACGTCGCCGCTTTCGGCCCAGTCAGCCAGCACGTCGCAGAGATCCCGTAGCAGTTGCGGCGACAGTGCATTGCGCTGTTTGGGACGATTAAAAGTGATGAGGCCAATGTGGCCTCGGCGTTCGTGCAGGAGCACCTTTTGTTCCTCAGCCATCATCTCTCCCCCAGCTGTCGTCGCTGCTTTTTACGTCTAATTATTTGAGTCTGTGCGCTCTGTTATCCGTGCACCCATCGGCTTTAACTGAGTACTGATATCAGTTCAACGTCGAAAATCAGAGTGGCATAAGGGCCGATCAAACCGCCCGCGCCTTTTTCACCGTAAGCCAGGTGATAGGGCACATATAAACGCCACTTTGAACCTTCTTCCATCATTTGCAGGGCTTCGGTCCAACCTGCGATAACGCCGTTTACCGGAAAGTCGGCTGGCTGACCACGCTGGTAAGAACTATCAAATACCTTGCCATCGATAAGCTTACCTTCGTAATGGGTGCTAACTTTGGAACTGGCGCTCGGGGTGGCGCCCGAGCCTGTGGTTAACACCTCGTACTGTAGGCCAGATTCGGTGACGGTGATCTCTTCACGCTGGGCATTTTCGGCCAGAAATTTTTCACCGTCGACGGCAAATTTTTCTTTATCACCGGCCTTGCTCGCCTCGATGCGCTTATTGACCTCTTCAAAGGCTGCTTTTACCACGCTGTTTTCCACCTGGGCGGGCTTGCCTTCAACGGCATCGGTAATACCGGCCATAAATTCGTCGAGCTGAATATCTTTAAAAGGACTCTGTTTAAGTTGATCGCCCATTTGGCGACCAATGCCATAACTGACTTGTTTTTCTACTGTGTCGAACTTATTGGACATGGCTAAATGCTCAAAAAAAAGAGCAGGCAGTCTAGCATGGCAGGGGGAAAAGTCTCACCCGTGAGGTGGGAGCCCTTAAGCAAAAGGGCAAAGGTCGAGGATAAACATATGGATGCTAAACGGCGGCATCGACAAACTAGCTATTCGATCGACTGTTGGCCTAGATGTTTACGAGATCAACCGATTACGAGACTACTTGCATACGAGATCAATTGTTCACGAGATGGCCGTTATCTAATTCAATACGTGATAACCGCGCCCGCGGAGACAGTTTCTTACGACTTGTTGTTTCTCACGATGGCCCTGCCCTACCCCTTTGACCGCGCCCAGCACACCTCCGACTCCGGCACCGCGCCCGGCAGAGCCACTATCACCAATAATAGCGCCAATAGCACCGCCAACTACCGCACCGGTTGCCGCCTTAGTAGCGACTTTTTCACCGACGTTCACCTGGGACGCGTAATTTCGGCATTCATGCAAATCTTGATAGTAGGCTTCCATATCAGTGTTTTTTGTATCAACAATGATATTGCCACCCTGGTGACGCCCGGGATGGGCACAGCCCGGCAACGTCATAATACCGATAAATACCAAAGTGCCCATTAATACCAAACCAAATGTTTTCATAGCGACTCCTGTAGCGATTATGCAATCACCTATAGAGCAAAACGTCAAAGCAGGGTTTTCGTTGACACGTCTCTACACTTTAATGGGTAACTGAGCGAGGTCTGTCAGATATGCCGCCAGAGCCGGTAATTGGCTAGTGGATTTTGTGCATGCCGTTCGATACATCTGAGAAATTATTTAAAAAGCGGTTCTAGACAAGAGAGCCTAATAAACTCCTCAGGTTATCTCCCCCGCCTTCCTCCCAGGCTTTCAATGCCGCGGTGCCGATAATTGCGATGTCTGCTTTACCGCGCAGAAAATCCAGGTCAGATTTTTGGCTGACCCCGAAACCTACACCAATGGGCAACCGTGTGTGGGCGCGGCAACGACTAACAAATGCGTCCAGGTCATCACCCATCTCGGTTTTACCACCAGTCACACCTTTGCGTGCCACGGCATAAACAAAGCCTTCTGCAGCTTCACCCAGAATTTTTAGACGGGCCTCGGTGTTGGTTGGCGTCATAAGGACAATCGACGCAAGATCTTTCGGTCTGGATAATTCGTGCAATTCACCAGCTTCCTCAACCGGCAAATCGGGCAGGATATAACCGCAGCCCCCGGCCTCAGCAAGCCTTTTAACAAAAGTTTCTGCACCCATTTTAAAAGCGGTGTTGTAATAACCCATCATCAGCACTTTAAACGGAAAGTGCTCGCTGACTTTGCGCATAAAGCCAAAGCAATCCGCCGGACTGACACCATTGCTGATCGCCTCCTGATTAGCTTTGACAAATAATGGCCCATCGGCTGAAGGTTCTGAAAAAGGAAATTGCAGCTCGACCAGGTCAACATCGAACTCCGCCATGATTTCCAGCTCTCGCCAGTTAGCCTCAAACGACGGATAACCACACACCACATGAGTCATCAGCAGCAAGTCCTTGTGCCGCAAACGGTCGCGCAGGTACTTCTCTAAAGACACTTGCTCAGGCGCCATATTCTACTGCCTTGTCTTTTATAAACTGCTTCCAGTGATCATCTTCGATCGCATCAGCGACAGTAAAAATATCTTTATCGCCACGTCCAGACTGATTGACAAGAATCACCTCGTGCTTCGACATCTTCGGCGCTTCAAGTACTGCCTGAGCGAAGGCATGGGTGCTTTCCAGCGCCGGAATCAAACCCTCGGTCCGCATCACCAGCTTGAGCGTGTCGCGAACCATTTCGTCGGTTGCGGCTTCAAAACGAACCCGTTGCTTTTCCCAAAGATCGGTGAGAATAGGATTGATACCAATGTAGTCCAGCCCGGCAGCAATGGAATGAGTCTCCAGCATATTGCCGTCATCATTTTGTAGGAAGTATGTTTTAAAACCCTGAGCCACGCCCACCGAAGCATCTTCGTAGGCGAGACGAGATGCGTGCAGTCCAGAACCGGCACCGTAGCCTCCCGCTTCAACACCGACCAGTTCGACGTTGTCATCTATAAAGCCCTGAAAAATACCGATGGCATTAGAGCCACCGCCAACACAGGCAAAAACACGGTCGGGGAGTTTTCCGGCTTCCTTAAGAATCTGCTCGCGGGCTTCTTTGCCGATAATGGACTGGAAAAAACTGACCATTTCCGGAAAGGGATGAGGCCCACAAGCTGTACCCAATACGTAATGAGTGTCACCCATGTTAGTGACCCAGTCACGCAGGCATTCATTGATGGCATCTTTTAAGGTGCGTTGACCATCCGTAACAGACACCACCTCAGCGCCAAGGTTTTCCATCCAGAAGACATTTGGCCGTTGCCGGGCGATATCGACTTCACCCATATAAATTTTGCAGTCAAAGCCAAATCTTGCGGCCATGGTCGCTGTGGCAAAGCCGTGTTGCCCTGCGCCAGTCTCTGCAATAACTCGTTTTTTGCCAAGACGTTTACAGATTAAACCCTGACCCATAACGTTGTTGATCTTGTGGGAGCCGGTGTGGTTGAGGTCTTCGCGTTTGACAAAGATGCGCGCGCCGCCCAGCTTATTTGATAAGTTTTCAAGATACGAGACCGGCGTCGGTCGGCCGGAATAGGTGTGCATCAGCTCGGCAAATTCGGCCCAAAAGGCTGGGTCTTCTTTGCTGCTGCGAAAGCACAGCCGTAACTCCTCAATGGTCGCGGTGAGGATTTCCGGCAAAAAAGTACCGCCGTATTCACCGTAATAGCCTTCACGGCCTTCGACAAAATCAAATAGGGACATAGTCGTACCAGGCTATATATCAGACAGGGCTCACATAGTAGCCAAGACGCCATATTTCAACAAGTAAGCAAGCGGAAACTGGAACCGGATTGACACGCAAAAAAACACCCGAATCTCCGCCCCAACGGCGTCACTTATTTTTACCTGTGTTCTGTTTTATCCAGGATAAAGTCTTCCGAAACGCTATTAGCGTTCAGTCTTCATCCAAATATTTTTGGTTATGTTGTCCATGGGTCGGTGCCTTACAGTGCACCCCCGCTCGCTCGCCATTAATACGGATTGCCGAAAGCACCACCGGAAGCGCTTCGCTGGTATCAATCATGCCCATTGCTTTAGTTTGTGGGTGGGCTAACACCTCGGCAGTATCCTGAATCGGCGAACAGGGCACACCGGCCGGGCGTAATAATTTGACCCAATCATCTCGGCTGCGAGTGAGCAGGGCTTGCTGAACCATGTCATTAACCCTGGTCCGATTTTTACCTCGAATGCGCGCATCCATCAGTTCCGGGTCATCCTTCCATTCTGGATGCCCAAGAACCTCAGCAAGGGAAAAAAATAATTTATTGTTGAGCGCAGTAATCATAATTTGACCATCTGCTGTGTCAAAGGCTTTATTAGGTGCAACACCACGAATCCCCGACCCCGCACGCTTTGGCACCACCCCAGTTGCCGCATTGATACCAAATTGCATCGTCATCCAGGCCAAAGCCGTTTCAAATAGCGACACATCCACCACCCCGCCTTCACCAGTCTGGTGACGCTGATTGATGGCAGCCAACACGCCGATAGCCAGCCACATACCCGTACCCAAATCCACGAACGGTACCCCTACTCGGGAAGGCGCTCTATCCTCTTCACCGGTGACGCTCATAATGCCGCTAAAGGCCTGTATCATCGGGTCGTAACCAGGCAGCTCGCTGAGTGGTCCTTCACTGCCATACGCGCCAAGATTGCAATAAATCAGCTCAGGCGACAGCGCCAATAGTTCATCCGAGCCTAGCCCCATCTCGACCGCCTTACCGGGACGCAGGCTTTGAATACAGACATCAGCATTTTCAACAATAAAATCCCGCAGCCATTGCCTTTCTTTTACCTGAGATAAATCCAGACTTATCGCCTCTTTATTACGGTTAAAAGCCTCGAAGACAATGGATGAATGATCGCCAACTTTGGCACCGTAATGCCGGGCATCATCACCACTCAGAGATTCGACTTTGACAACCGAGGCACCGAGATCAGCCAGAATCATCGCCCCAAAGGGTGCGGCGACGTTCTGGCCTATTTCAACGACCCGGATACCTGCAAGGGATAAAAGCTTGGGCATAAGTAATACCTGGTCTTCATTATGGAATCGGCGAGTCTAAATATTGGCCGCCGCAATCACAAGCTCAACCAAAGTGACGGCACAGCACATGTCGATCAGACAGCGGAGCTGCCTGGTGCAGCGCAAGCCAACCGTACAATCAACAACCATATAAAATGGAATATAAAATCTAAGCCCGGAACAATATAATAATTTGTTGCGCGGATTACCGTTCCGCTTAAAGGAAAAGGGTGGCGAGGTCATGAAAAAAAAGAGACTGGGAAAATTGCACAGGCAACAGCCGAAAACACCAGAACAGAAGAGGATCTGAACGAGCCCGGGCAAACATCTTCCACGTTCACCCTTTTAGAGATACAACTTATGGAGCGAATACAAACTGTCTAATCATTTTAGCTCCTTCAGGTACTAACCGTCAGGATTCAGTTAAACGTTATTCATCCGCACTACAGATTAACGAAGTGCCTCTATTTTTAGAGTCTCTATTTTTAGAGTCTCTATTTTTAGTACCTCTATTTTTTTAGCTAAAGCTATCGAGTCAGCGGCAGTTACGCTGGATCGCCTACCGGGTTGGAGGTTAAATTTTCTTCTCGGTCTCGTAAATTAGAAATTACGGACTCTAATGCTCTATCAAATATCTTGTCCTCTTCCAGGATTTCACATTCACCACACTGCAAACTGTAAGCTAGCCCTAACCTCGATTTTTCAGCGACTTTCAGGCCACGGCGATCTACAAAAATATGTTTGGTCTTGGTTTTCATTTTTAATGCTAGTTTACAGAGGACATTCTGATCATTCTGCTCAGTAAAGCGAACCCAGGCTCCTACCTCAATATTATCGGCCCTTGTTAATACCGATTCATCAATGTCTTCCTCGTTAAACTCCTGCTTTTTGTTGGCTTCATCCACCCGATAATTAAGGGTATCTGCAGTCACAACACTTCGTAACACAGGTATACCCGAACTATCCAACTGGCCATTATTCTCCTGCTGAGATGCTGAGATTTTGCGAGCAGTGTCCATCTTCACATTTGGCACATCATTTACTATATTGGTAATGGCGGCGGCCGCGGCGGCCGCTACGCTAGCGTCCCGAGGCTCATCGAGTTCCTTACCAAAATACAATAAGTCAAGTTGCCGAAGTATGACCGTCGTCCCTATTGGGTCACTATTGATACTTGATAAACCCTCGCATAACTCCTGATAAAGGCCTGGTAAAGTCTGGTACATCAAGATACATTTTTTGTTGTCCGATTTCGGCTCAGCAGACCAGATAAGTTTTTTTACCATCTCTACAGCCGTATTCCATGACTCACTGTCCGGGCCGTTCTTAACGTAATCCAGGAACAACACTTTGCTCCAATAATCCCTTAATAAGGCAATGGTTACGTCCGGCAACTCTCGCTTTATCAGATATCCATTAATGATTTTTTGAACCATCGACCTGGCTTCATCAACCTTCTCTTTACCTTCCTCCTCTTCTTTGGTGCGTTTCTCTATGAGTTGGGACTTGCGGTTATTAATATCAATAAATCCGATAAACTCTTCAAGCAAACCCTCAAATAAGGCTGTATCTTCATCAAATTCATCATTAATTATTTCAGTAATATCCTGAATTTTGCAATATAGCGGATCTTTTTCTGGCTCCTTCACATCATTCCAACCAAGCGCGGCGCTGGCAATTTCGTTGAGTAGCTTTCGAGCTGGATGAGAGCGTTTGCTGAATAATGCACGATCGAGCAATCCAAGTCTGACCATTGGGATTTGCAACCTGCTAACCAGAACTTTCATTGGTTCAGCCAAATTTCGGTCGTCCAGGATGAAATCAAATAGCATTGCAACTAGGTCTATCACCTCCCGATCCGTATCTCTGACCGCCTGGTTAAACTGCTCAGGTTTATCACTTAGGCTTTTTAATATGGGTAGGATATCGACACTATTCCCTGATTGAATAGCTCCCGACACCGGGGCCTTATTAATATTGAGCACATTCCTTACGCCGCTAAGGAGCGACAATAAACCCGGGTTCGGTGGTTGCGCAACCGAGTCGACATTCAACTGGGGCTGACCCAGTAATTGTTGCAATATCGACAGTGATTCAATATGTTCACCGCTAATTCCTGGCGTATCTGGACGCGCTAACTGTGAGTCTAGTCCAGCACTGGAAACGGGGGCAGACCTATTGTGGCGATTACGCTCGCGAACATAGCCATCGTAATCAGGCAGTACGCCCGCCATGATTAATGCCTCGTTGGCATTATCACAAATGGTGTCGAGACCATGTAACACGCCGACCTCAAAGAGTTTCAAAAAAACTAGCCGACCCTTAATATCGATATCAAGGTTTTCGCTCGCCTCCGACATAATTTTGCAAGCAATGCTTGGACTAAAGGGGCTATTACAGTCATCAATATAATTGACGCCTAACAGGGTATTTAGTCGCGTATTTAGTTGCGCAAGTTTATTGCCCAATCGATCTTCGGCACGGGAGATCATGGTTGAAAATGCTAATGACAACTCCAGCTCATCGTTTTGGACGACCGTAAGTTTGTCTAACGATAGAGGCTCAAATTCTCCGCCTTGATTTTCATTGCTAGCCTTTCGATCTATTCTTCGATTATTGTTCAACTGCTCAAAAGCGTTAACAATATCCTGGCTAAATTTATTTTCAATCCCCGATCGTTTTACCCGAATTTCCCTTAGCGCCTCGAAATACATTGTTTGCTCGGTATTTGCTCGCGCCTTTTCAGCCAACTCAAAAAACGTATCATCGACTTTAGCGAACATGGATCGAAGCAAGGTTTGCAAATTATCGGCACAGGAAACCGCAATACTAGATAGCGGGGCAGGCAAACTTTGCTCTCCTCTATGAGACCGAGGCGTTTTGCTTCCAAATGTATCGACAGGAGACGTCTTGATTTTATACGTCATATACTCGATTCTATTATTGGTTAACTGGCCTTAATCGTCATGAGGTGAGCGTTCCCCAGTTATTCAGAGAACCGCTGAGGAAACGACTAAGACATTCATCCCTTGTTACCCAAAACCAGGTAGCGGTGATTCATTACCAAGTAGCATAGACAGAATGCGTTGCAAAGATAGGGCTGACAGCGGAATTCAAGAACCAGTTCACACATTTAAAATGGAAACCATTCCGCAGTCCGAACCAGAGCATCTAACCAATATCGTTCATGGGTAGATCACTCAAAATTCCCAGGCGTACAAAAATAATTTTTCAAGATAAATACTTAAGAACTGATGTGGCTTTTGAATGGTCATCACTCCTTAACAGCGTCGGAATTAGCAATAGAAATTTTCATCACCCAGGCGGGGCAGTTCTGAATCAGAAAATCCAATATCCTCAGAAAACAAACTTTACAGGTCTAGATTTAATATCTACGTCAAGTTTGCCCTAAGCATTCCGGAAGTCTGGCCGACGCTTTTCAGAAAAAGCCAATGGCCCTTCAATACTATCGGCCATTCCCTGCAGATTTTTCTCCAGCGCCGTACCAAAGCGCAACGAATCTCTGGGGTCCATATAGGCGCCTCGGTAAACCATCTCTTTATTATTACTCACCGCACGCGGCCCCATATTGAGCATACGGTCGGCATAGGTCATGGCGGTTTCCATGAGTTTTTCTTTCGGGACGACAGCCTGTGCCCAACCGATATCGTAGCAGCGCTTGGCATCGTATTTTGTGTCGCCCCACATGGTCAGTTCCATGGCACAACCCAGAGGCATTTGCCGAGTGAGTGGTGCCATCCATGCCGCACCGGGCATATTCCAGCGAGTTTCAGCGATACCGACTCTGGCGTGGTCGGCCATAATCCTGATATCGCATTGCATGGCCATCATAAAACCACCAGCAATGGCATAACCGTTAATGGCTGCAATAGTTGGCTTCCAGAGATTAAGAGATTCAGACATGTTGAAGAAGCCCAGCCGCCCCATGGCCCGACTTGGTTTGGCTTTGCCATCGATGGCCTCAGCATGGGACTCACTGGTTTCAATTAGATCTGCGCCGGTACAAAAGGCTTTGTCCCCGGCGCCGGTAATGACCATCACCCTGGCGTTGCGGTCATCACGATAGGCTTCGAGCGCTTCGGTGATATCACCAGCCATACCGTCGCCCATCGCATTCATGCGGTGGGGACGGTTCATGGTCAGCACCCAGATTTTGCCTTCGGCATGTTTTTCGACAAGTACGACATCGCCTTGCTGTTTTAAATTCCTGCCCAGCTCTTCTGCCATCTTTACTCTCCCGGTCTATCAGTTTGTTGTTTATGTGTTTGCTGTTGTATACCCATGCGAACAAGAACCATACTCCCGCGTTTTTATCCCTCTATCAATACCATATAGCGGCAATTCCGAGAGCTTCGCACGCCCCTTTCTCATTGAATTAAGCCCCTATTTTTGCTAGATTCGCGAGCCGTTTGAATCGACTTGAACACTCCGACACAACGGTCTGCTACCCTTTAATTGGATTATATTCTGAGAGCTTATATGAGCCACATTCAGTCCAGTGTAAACACCCGTTCCGAGACCTTTCAGGATAACCAGAACCACTATGAAACTCTGCTAAAAAGGCTGCGTGATAACTTGCAGGAAGCGGCAACGGGCATCCGTGAAAAGCTGATTGAGCGCCACCGCGCGCGTGGCAAAATGCTGGCCCGCGAGCGCATCGATCGATTGATTGATCCACATACGCCATTTTTAGAACTCTCACCCCTGGCTGCCCACGGGCTGTACAAGAACGAAGTGCCCTCGGCTGGGATCGTCACAGGCATTGCCAAAATCTGCGGCGTCCAATGCATGATTATTGCCAATGACGCCACAGTCAAAGGCGGCTCATTTTTTCACGAAACTGTTAAAAAACATGTCCGCGCCCAGGAGATCGCAGAGCAAAATCGCCTGCCCTGTATTTACCTGGTGGACTGCGGCGGCGCTTATCTGCCGGAGCAAGACCGCGTTTTCCCAGACAAAGAACATTTCGGCAATACTTTTTACAGGCAGTGCAATATGTCGGCACAGGGTCTGCCGCAATTATCCGCTGTATTCGGCGGCTGCACGGCGGGCGGGGCTTATATTCCTGCGCTCTCGGATGAAAATATTATGGTCAAGGGCAATGCCCGGATTCATCTGGGCGGGCCGTCCATCGTTAAAGTCGCCATTAATGAAGAGGTCGATGGCGAGACTCTCGGTGGTGCCGAGATGCACGGCAAGGTATCTGGTGTTGCCGACTACCTTGCTGAAGATGAGGCTGAGGCCCTGGCCCGCCTGAGAGAAATTATCAGCAAGCTGAACTGGCCGACTCGATGTTATGCCGATGTGAAACCGGTCAAACCGCCCCGCTACAGCCCGGATGAAATCTCCGGCGTAGTCAGCGCCAACCCGAAAATCCCCTATGACGTGAGAGAAATCATCGCCCGCCTGGTGGATGACAGCGACTTCCACGAATTCAAACCGCTCTACGGTGATACGCTGATTTGCGGCACCGCCTATATCCACGGCTATCCGGTCGGACTAATTGGCAATAATGGCGCGCTGTTTTCTGAATCTTCGTTGAAAGGTGCGCACTTTATTGAAATGTGCAATCAGCGCAAGACGCCGCTGTTATTCCTCCACAATATCACCGGTTTTATGGTCGGCACCGAGGCGGAGCGCGGCGGCATCGCAAAAAACAGCGCCAAAATGGTTTATGCCCAGGCGACTTCGCGAGTGCCCAAATTTTCCATCATCGTCGGCGGCTCCTACGGCGCGGGCAATTACGGCATGGCAGGTCGCGGTTTCTGGCCGCATTTTTTGTTCACCTGGCCCTCGGCAAAATGTGCCACCATGAACGCAGACATCGCCAGCAATGTCATGTTGGAATTACGCAGGAGCAGTATTAAAGCCGGCGAAGCCACTCAGGCAGAGTTGCAGGAAATCGAAGACGGCGTGCGCGCCCAGTACGGCGAGCAAAGTGATCCTTATTACGCCACTGCCCGACTCTGGGATGACGGCATTATCGAACCGGCAGACACCCGCGATGTAATGGGCCTGTGCCTGGCCCTCGCCGCCACCCAGCCACCTGGCGTGGGTGCCTCACCCGTGTATCGCATGTGAGGGGGCTTATGGGATGAACAAGTCAGTTATGAATATAGCATCAGTACTGATAGCCAACCGGGGCGAGATCGCCGTTCGCATTATCCGCACCTGCCAAAAGATGGGCATACGCGCCATTGGAGTTTATTCCGAAGCCGACCGCTACGCCCCCCATGTTGCGTTAGCTGATGAGGCCGTATTAATCGGCCCTGCCGAAAGTGCCGAGTCCTATCTAAATGCCGAAGTGATAATCGCAGCGGCCCAACGCACCGGCGCTGATGCCATTCATCCCGGTTACGGTTTTTTGTCCGAAAGCGAAGTGCTGATCGCCGCCTGCGAACGAGAAGGCATGACTTTTATCGGCCCCAACCGTGAAGCCATTCGGCTGATGGGCTCCAAAATCGAATCAAAAACTCTGGCCGAAAAAGCCGGGGTGGCCACGATTCCCGGTTATCACGGCGCAGATCAAAGTGAATCAACATTAGCGGCGGCGGCTAAAGAGATAGGCTTTCCGATAATGATCAAGGCCAGCGCCGGTGGCGGCGGTCGTGGTATGCGCCGCATCGACAGCACCGAGCAACTCATTGCCGAACTGCCTCAGGCTAAACAGGAAGCTGTCTCCGGCTTTGGTGACGACAGCATATTGCTGGAAAAACTCATCTCCACGCCCCGCCATATCGAAGTTCAACTCGCCGCCGATAAGCACGGCAATATCGTCCATCTGTTTGAGCGGGAATGTTCTATCCAGCGCAATCACCAGAAGGTTATCGAAGAAGCGCCCGCAGCCTTCCTGGAGGAGACACAAAGAGCACAACTCTTTAAAGATGCCATTATTCTGGGTCAGACTATCGCCTATGACTCTTTAGGTACGGTGGAATTTTTACTGGACGACCACACCGGCAAAACTTACTTTCTGGAAATGAACACTCGGCTACAAGTTGAACATCCAGTCACCGAAGCCATTACCCACTTCGACCTAGTCGAGTGGCAAATTCGTATTGCCGCAGGCGAGGCGCTAGCCGTCAACCAGAAACAAATCACCGCAAATGGCTGGGCCATCGAAGCTCGGCTAAATGCTGAAGACCCGGCGAACGACTATCGGCCCGAAACCGGCACGGTGTCGCTTTATCGGGAACCACAGAACCAATATGGCAGGAATGATGTCCGGGTCGACAGTGGTATTGGTCCAGGTACGGCCATCACACCTTATTACGACCCAATGCTCGCCAAAGTAATTGGTATCGGCCAGGATCGTGAACAAGCTCGACAGGCATTATTGCGGGGCCTGGCTGATTTCACCCTGGTTGGCGTCGGCACCAACCAGGAATTTCTCAGCAGTATTTTGCGCCACAATAACTTTGTCGCCAGCCCACTCACCACCAACTACCTGAGCGAAACCTTTGGTGGTGGGTGGCAGCGTCGAGCCAGTGATGACAATCTTCTGGTTTGCGCCGCAGTTGCCAGCGTAATGACCCTTGAACAAGCACCCAAAGAATACCCATCAGCTGATCAACATGTGTCACCCTGGCAGTCGTTGGGAGGCTTTCGGGTGCTGGGTCGCTCCGGTCTACTCGGTAATACCCGCATCAATCTGGTCACCCCGGAAGGCGATATCGAAACTGTCGTTATCAGCGGACGCAAGGGTAGTTATCTAGCTGAAATTACTGGCCGTGAAAGCAAGCTGCTAGCCTGCCACGGATGCTGGCTCGAAGCGCAGGCTTTATCCGCAGCACAGTTATTACAAATAGAAATAGACAGTTTGAGCCGACGCTTGACGGTGGATCACCTCGATGAAGAAATTATTCTGCAATGGGCCGGGCAAAGCTATCGTTACCAACTACTCAGCGAGCAACAACTAGCGTTAAACAATGCGGCCGATGAAGGTAGCGGCGAGCGCAAGGTGGTCGCCACGCTCCCAGGTCTGGTCACCGAGGTTAAAGTTTCGGTAGGTGACCAGGTCAGCACGGGTGACATCCTGGTGGTGCTGGATTCCATGAAACTCTTGCACAATCTCAATGCACAAACCGACGGCAGGGTGGAAGAAATATTCTGTGCTCCCGGCGAAAACGTAGAGGGCGGTGCTGTTCTTATCGCCCTGACGGAAGAATAATCACCACTCTAAAATGCAAGATACAGGCACGAATAGTGTAACGCTGAAACAACAATCCCAGCGCGACAACCCAGCCCCAACAACCGAGACATAACATGAACCAACTGTATTTTTCTGAAGAACAAAACATGCTCCGTGAACAAATCCGCCGCTTTGTCGAGCAGGAGATCGTACCCAACGGTGAGCAGTGGGAAGAGGACGGCTTTGTGCCCCGGGACGTGCTGCGCAAAATGGGTGACCTGGGTCTCCTCGGTATCCGCTATGGCGAAGAATACGGCGGCAGCAATATGAATACGCTGAGTAGCGTGATTCTCGCTGAAGAACTGGGCCGATCCACTTTTGGCGGCTTTGTGGCCACCGTTATGGTACACACCGATATGGCCTCTCCCCACCTGGAAAACTTCGGTAATAAAACTCAGAAAGACAAATACATGCCCGACCTTATCAGCGGCAAAAAGATCTGTGTGGTGGCGGTAACGGAACCAGATGCTGGCTCCGATGTGCAAGGCATGCGCACTACGGCAACTGAAGACGGCGACAGCTATCTGCTTAACGGCAGCAAAATGTTTATTACTAACGGTGTCAAAGGCGATGTTTATTTTGTGGCGGCAAAAACTGATACATCGGTTAAAGCCTCTCGCGGTATTACAATTTTTATTGTCGAAAAAGGGATGGAAGGCTTTTCAGTGAGTCGCGCCCTCGATAAGCAGGGCTGGCGCAGCTCCGACACCGCCGAGCTGGTCTTCGATAATTGCCGGGTGCCAAAAGAAAACATTCTCGGCGAATTGAATAAAGGCTTTTATTCCATCATGAAAAATTTCCAGAATGAGCGCACCGTGCTGGCAGCTCAATCAATCGGCGAAGCCTCTAAAGCCCTGGAAATCACCCTGCAATATGTACAGGATCGTAAAGCCTTTGGTGAAACCCTGTGGGACAAGCAGACCATTCGCCAGCGACTGGCGATGTTGCAGGCCAAGGTCGAGGCCGGTCGACAACTCACCTATCACGCTGCCTGGCTAGACTCCATGGGGCAGGACTGTGTGAAAGAAGTCTCCATGGCCAAAGCCTTTTGCTGCGAGTTAGTCAACGAAACCATGTACACCTGCCAGCAGTTTCACGGCGGTTTCGGTTACATTCGAGAAAGTGCCATTGAGCGTATGGTTCGGGATGCCCGGGTACAGAGTATTGGCGGTGGTGCTACCGAGGTAATGCTGGAAGAAATTTCCAAGCGTTCGATTGTTGATTAATTCTGCCGTCCTGAATACGTACCGTTGTCCCCGAATCGCTTATGGGCAATTCTCAAGCACGTAATCCCTTTTCAAAGATAAGGCGAAAATAGCCAGCACAATGAATCCCGCGTGCGGTGGATAAGCGAGCGCCCATCCACCTCGTCAAGCGTCACTGGTCGTGCAACACCCACCATGTTTTTAAAATGGCTGGTTAATGTCTGTGTTGTTTCGCGGTCGTATATTTCAACGCCGAGCTCGTAGTTAAGCCGCAAACTGCGCGGGTCAATATTGGCGGAACCGATTAAGGCATAGTCATCGTCAATAAGGAACAATTTGGAATGCGCGAAAGGTGGCGGCTGATAGAAAACCTCGACATGGTAATACAGTAATTCCCACAACATATTCCGAGTTGCCCAATGTACATAGGGCAGGTTACTGTTTTCTGGCAACACGATCTGCACGCTAACGCCACGCAGCGCTGCACTTCGCAAAGCAGCTATTAAAGCCCGAGTGGGTAAAAAGTAAGGCGTCATTATACGAATACTGTGTTGAGCCGAACTCACGGCTGTCTCTATAACCAGAGCCAGACGATCCAGGTCTTCGCCCGGGCCATCGGTAATGACTCGACAAAAGCACCCAGTGTTAGCCCCCGCACTTACCAAGCCATCGTCCGAGACATCTACGTCAAGCTTATTGGCATCAAACTCGTCGATACTCCCGAGGGCATCGCTGGAAGCGCTTAGTTCAGAAAATGCCATGGGTGTTCCGCCAGCCTGCAACCAGCCATCATTAAAAGCTGAGCTCAATTGCGCAACAATCGGACCGGTGATCCGAAAGTGAATATCCGCGACCGGACTTTTCTCGGCAGGTGCATCGACTAAATGCCGATCACCAATATTGATACCACCAGTAAAAGAGATACGTTCATCGACGACCATAATTTTTCGGTGATTACGCATATTAATGGGTAATGACGGCGGTATCAGTTTCGGCGGATTAAAGCGACAAACTGGTACGTCTACACGCCTGAGTAAACGCGTCGCGCGAGGAAAAGAGTACTTTTCACCCATACCGTCGATCACTACTCGGACGTTCACCCCTCGGGCCATAGCGTTGCCTAAGGCATCGATAAATCGTCTGCCTGTAGCGTTGGTTTCGAATATGTAGGTCATCAACAGAATAGAATCCTGAGCCTGTTCTATTGCGGCCAACATAGCCGGATAGGCACCTTCGCCATTGTAAAAAATATCGACATGGTGGCCCGCAACAAGATGCTGACCGGTAATGGCCCCAACCGCTCGTATCAGACTCGTCTTATCATTAGGCCCGCCAGGGGCAGTATCGGCATATGCCCCACCTAACGAGAGTCCGGAACCCCTTTCAAACTCCACAAAACGTCGCCTGGCTTTTTCTCCAGCTAAGAGCCGCGCGCGACTTTCTATACGATTAATACCGAGCATGTAGTAAAGCAGTGGCCCTGCCAGGGGAAATAGCACACACACCGCGATCCAGCCCAGCGCTGCTCGAGAATCCCGCTTATATAGCAGCGCGTGCCAGGAAGCCGCTGTGGCCACTAACACATGCAAAACGATGATTAAGCCATTGAGGTAGACCATCACAACTCTTCAATTAGATTTAGAAACCCAGACATCATACTCAAGGTTATTCCATATTGGGGATGACCCATAAAATTGACTCCCCTTATTTTAATTTCCTTTTAAAAACTAAATCCATGACGGTGGACTTCCGAGGGAAGGCGTTTTATTCTGCCTTGACTAAATTATTAGAGTATCCAGATCATGGCGCTAGAATTTACCCGAAGCGAAGCAAAATCCTGGGCCGTTGAAAACCTCAAAGGTTTTTACGAATGTCCCATCACACCCATCAGCGACGACTTTACGCTGGACGAAGCAGGCATTCGCGAAAACATCGATGCCTATGCGGACATGGGTATCCCCGGCCTGGTGGTTGGCGGCAACGTCGCCGAAGGCTGGAACCTGAAGCTCTCGGACTGGCTGCGTTATCACGAGATTGTTGCCGATGCGAATAAAGGTCGCATGAAGCTGTGGACCATACTGCTGGATCACAGCGTTCATCAGGCGCTGGAGAAGCTGGACCGCCTTGAAGCCATTGGTTTCGAGGGCGCGGAGGTCATGAACCCACCCTTTCAGCTTAAATCCGATGACGAAATTTACGACTACTTTCAATACCTCACTGACCATTCCGATCTTGCCGTGATGCTTTATCGTACGCCCGTGTCGGGCAAGGTGCTCAGTGTTGATCTGATGAAGCGAGTCTGCGATTTGGACACCGTGGTCGGCATGAAGCAAGGTTCGCTGATACAAGGCGATACGGCGCGGGTTCGCAAGGCACTGCGTAACGATTTAGTAATTTCAGAACCCATTGAATACGCCTTTCTCGATGATCTGCGGGTCGGCGGGCAGGTAATGTGGGCCAACTTTTGCTATATCGCCTTTGGCAAACAGCGGGTTCATATGAAAGCCTACTTTGACCTGGCCATGGCCGGTGATTTCGACGCAGCCCGGGAGGAGTGGATGCTGCTGCGCGATGCCGGTGCGCTATTTGAAGAAATCATGGTGACCTGGATTATCAATACTGGCTCCTACGCCTCGGCCATCCCCTATATGAAAGCCTGGTTCGAGTTTGTCGGACTCAAAGCTGGCACCATTATGCCCCCGGTCAAACCCATTACCGGTGAAGACCGGGAATGGCTGCAGGGTCGATTAAGAGAGGCTGGCATCCTTTAGCAAACGCGGGCTAACATCTGGTTCAATACCTATTTTAAGATAAGTTAAATCTACAAATATACTCCAATGGGGGGCTAACGCCCCCTTTTTATATGCCGATAAACTAGCGGCAAACGCCGCCGCCAACACTAGCGAAATTGCAAATAATGATGCTTTGTCATCGCAAATAAATTTATATTTCCCGAATACTGATCCCTATATTTAAAACCACTTAACAGGCAGCCATCCATGAGCTTTCCGCACCTTCTGCGACCCCTCGACCTGGGCTTCACGACCATCAAAAACCGAATAATGATGGGTTCAATGCACACCCGCATGGAGCTGATTGATCGCACCTACGAGCGGCTCGCAGCTTTTTACGGCGAGCGCGCCAAAGGCAGTGCAGGCCTCATTGTTACGGGTGGATATGCGCCCAACGAGAGTGGCGTGATCGAGGCCGGAGCACCCGTTTTCGACAGCGAAAAAGACGTGCCTAACCACCGTATCGTTACCGACAGAGTTCACGCCGAAGGCGGGAAAATATTGATGCAGGTGCTCCACACCGGTCGTAACGCCAAGATCGATCAGCCTGTTGGCGCGTCGGATATTCCCTCACGCATTAACCCCTGCACACCTCATATTCTCACCAGCAACGAGATCGAACAAACTATCGAGGACTTCGCCCAGTGCTCGCTGCTGGCCAAACAAGCCGATTACGATGGCGTTGAAATTATGGCCTCAGAGGGCTATTTGATTAACCAGATGCTGGTCACCCGCACCAACAACCGGACTGATGAGTGGGGTGGTAGCTACGAAAATCGTATGCGCTTTGCCATTGAAATTATCAGGCGTGTCAAAGAAAAGGTCGGCGATGACTTTATTATCATGTATCGCATATCAGCCATCGATCTGGTTGAAGACGGTTGCACCGGTGCCGAAATTATTCAGTTGGCTAAAGCGCTGGAAAAAGTGGGGGTAACTATTTTTAACACTGGCATTGGCTGGCACGAGGCGCGTATTCCAACTATCGCTTACATGGTGCCGCGGGCCGCCTGGCGCTTTGCCATCCGCAATATTGCCGAGAACGTGAACATCCCAGTGATCGCCTCAAACCGTATCAACACCCCCGAAGTCGCCGAAGATATAGTCGCTAGTGGTGACGCCGCTATGGTCTCCATGGCACGACCGATGCTTGCCGACCCTCACTTTGCCCGCAAGGTTACCAACGGTGAGGCAAATGAAATCAATACCTGTATTGGCTGTAATCAGGCGTGTCTTGATTTTATTTTTACTGACAGAGTCGCCAGTTGCCTGGTTAATCCTAAAGCAGCGCGAGAACTGGAGTTTGACGAAGCAGTAAAAAACGCTGGCGATAAAACCATCGCCGTCATTGGTTCAGGTCCCGCCGGACTATCCGCCGCTTGTACTGCAGCGGAACTTGGTCATACCGTCACCTTGTTTGAAGCCGGCAGCGAAATCGGTGGGCAATTAAATCTTGCCAAAATCGTGCCTGACAAAACTGAATTTTATGAATTTATCCGTTACTTTGACTCACAGCTGAAAAAATATAATGTCGATATCCAGCTAAATACTCGAGTTGATGCGAATACCCTGGGTGGTCAATTTGACGAAGTGATTGTCGCTACCGGCATCGTCCCGCGTACGCCAGATATTCCTGGCATTGACCACCCATCCGTTATGTCCTATTTAGATCTTCTCACCGGCAACGTCAAAGCTGGCAAACGTGTTGCCGTCCTCGGCGCCGGAGGCATCGGCTTTGATGTTGCTGTCCTGCTCGCCCACGGCAAAGGCGATAGCGCGCCCGACACCGATACATTCCTGCTTAAATGGGGCGTGGATACCACCATGAGCGAACCCGGATCGTTATCCAGAGCTGGCCCCTGCTTTCCCGCTCCAGCCCATGAAATCACCATGCTGCAGCGCAAACCTAAATCTCTGGGCCGCAGCCTTGGCCTGACCAGTGGCTGGGTTCTACGAGCCGAACTAGGTGCTGCCGGCGTGCATAGTGTGCCCGGTGTGACTTACCAGAAAATTGATGATGAAGGCCTCCATTACAGCGTAAACGATGAAGACAAACTACTCGCCGTGGACAGCATCGTAGTTTGTACCGGCCAGGATTCAGATAATGCCTTGTATCAGGAGCTCACGGCTTCCGGCTTAAATTGCCGCCTAATCGGCGGTGCCTCAGAGGCGAAAGAGCTAGATGCCCTGGCGGCGGTAAGTCAGGGGATGGAGGTTGCGGCGAATCTTTGATGTCGTGCTCTGCCATTGCTCAGTAATACGTAGTTGAACTAATACATAATTGAACTTATACCCAGTTGAACTAATACATAATTAATCTTAGCCAAAACTCTGATTAGCTGGCGCGGTGGACCAGGCAAGGAGTGACTGGCGTCAGCTGGTCTCTGGAATGGTTTTCTGAGCCTCGGTCTCGAATATGATCGACATCAGTTGATCATAGGGCGCGCTCCTTTCAACGGCTGAATCGACGGCGCTCTGAACCTCGTCAGTAAATCCGACTTTGATCTGTTGCCACCACAATGCTCCTCCCGGCATAGTTAAAAGCGCTCCCACATACCCTTCCCATGCTCGAAAGTTATCACCGTCTAGTAAATTATTTTTGTGAGCTTCAAGTATGTCTTTAAATGACAACACAGTTGTCGTCAGCACACTATCAAGCATTACCCGTTCATCGCTATTTAGAGTACGAAAATCTCGCAAACCTTCTCTAAAAATTCGGGCATTAACTGGATTAGCCGCACGCCAATGGTAGGACGGCGCCATCGCACTAATTGTCTTTGTGTGATAATCCAACCTAGCAAAGCGTGTACTCTGTCTAAGCTGGATGGCGAGATAAAGTAAGGACAACACCACGGCTGTCGCGCCAATTAATTCGCCTATTGCTCCAATCGCATCCCAGTTCATTGCTCATCCTGTATGCCAATCACTTGCGCACTGTTATTTTTTTAAAGACTACGTTTTGCCGCCATATTAAGCAGATTCCTCAATCTTGAAGTCGTCTGCGTGATTTGTTGTTTTATAAGTGAGCAGCAGAATGCTAATTATTCAAATAACTTCGGCGCTCCTTCAGACGCTTTTTCAGCCCGGATGCAAGGCCCACCGCATTGATCAAAATACTTAGCTCTTCAAGCCCCGGATGGTGCTGAGCTTTTATATTATTTAAAAAATCGATGGTGATATTTTTATTGGGTCGCTCCAGTAATGTCACCTCGTCACCAACGCTGACAATGCCCTCTTCTAGCACCCGGTAATACCAGCCGGCCAACCCTTGCTGGTCGATAAATTCTGAGAGTTTTTCAACGCCGTATTTAGCATTTATTTTCCAGCAGGGCTGGCGTGGTTCCGATACCTGGACGGTGACTTTACCCAGGCGATAAATATCGCCAATGCACACGGAGGTTTCATCCATGTCAGAAACCGTTAAATTCTCACCTATCGAACCCGGCACCGCTGTATCTGTTAAGTCTGGAAACTGATCGATGATTCGTTTGTAGCTGTTAATCGCAAATTGATGAAGAGCTTTATCGGGGCCACCGTGGTAGCGTTTATCGACCTGAACATCGCCATCAATACCGAGCTTACCCACCTTTACCGTGGTTACAGATTCTTTAAAGATGCCGGTTCGGTCGCCGGAAGGTTCTAATATTCGAACCGCGCCCGCGTATAACGCACTTACCTGGTATACCTGCCGCTTCTGCACCTATTGTTGCTCCAAATTTTCTGTGCCCGACTCCAATAAAAACGGGGCATAAGCCCCGTTTTTCGAAAGTCACTCAAAGCAGTCACCATAACATGACCAATATAAAGCGGCTCAGTCTGCTGTCTCCGCGGGGGCGCTTTGTTGTTTGCTGGGCAAACCGCCCTCGGCTTCGGAGACTTCTTTCATCGATAATTTGATACGACCGCGGGCATCGACATCAAGCACTTTAACCTTAATTTCCTGACCTTCAGCAATATAGTCGGTCACTTTTTCGACCCGTTCCTGAGCAATTTGTGAGATATGCACCAAACCATCAGTGCCGGGCATTATCGTGACAAAGGCGCCGAAGTCAACAATACGGGCAACCTTGCCATCATAGATACGGCCAATCTCCGCTTCAGCGGTAATTTCTTCGATGCGGAACAATGCCTGATCGAGGCCATCGCGGTCATCACTGTAGATGCGGATACTACCGTCGTCTTCGATATCGATAGTGGCTCCAGTTTCTTCGGTGAGAGCACGAATTGTTGCGCCACCCTTACCGATGACATCGCGGATTTTATCCGGGTCAATTTTGATGGTGACGTAACGCGGCGCGGTTTCAGCGACTTCGTTACGACTTGATTCAATGACCTTGTTCATTTCACCGAGGATTTGCAAACGCGCCTGTAATGCCTGAGCCAGAGCGGTTTCCATGATTTCTTCGGTAATGCCTTCGATCTTGATATCCATTTGCAGGGCGGTAATACCGGCCGCAGTACCGGCGACTTTAAAATCCATATCGCCAAGATGATCTTCATCACCCAGAATATCGGTGAGTACCGCAAAGCCGTCGTCTTCTTTGACCAGACCCATGGCGATACCAGCAACCGGCGCTTTAAGGGGCACTCCGGCATCCATCAATGCCAGGCTGGAGCCACAAACAGAGGCCATAGAGCTGGAACCATTGGATTCAGTGATCTCAGAAACCACGCGAATGGTATAGGGGAAATCATCCTGCTGGGGTAATACCGCAGCAATACCACGACGAGCCAGGCGACCGTGGCCGGTTTCGCGGCGGCTGGTGCCACCCATTCGACCCGCTTCACCGACCGAATAGGGAGGGAAGTTATAGTGCAGCATAAAGCCATCTTCCATACTGCCCTGCAAAGTGTCGAGGCGCTGAGCATCTCGCAACGAACCAAGCGTAGTCACGACGATGGCCTGGGTTTCACCGCGCGTAAACAGGGAAGAACCATGAGTACTCGGCAAAAGGCCTACTTCAACAGCAACCGGACGCACTGTTGTCGTATCACGTCCGTCAATACGGGGTTCACCGCGAATAATGCGACCACGAACAACTTTCTTTTCCAGCTTTTTAAAGGCTTCACGGACATCGTCTTCACTGATATCACCGCCTTCAATCGCCAGAGTCGCAATAGCGCGGGTACGCAGGTCGCCGAGACGAGTGGTACGTTCCTGCTTATCGGTAACCAGATAAGCGGCTTCTAAATCGGCACCAATTTCAGTTTGCAAACGTTCAGCAACCGCTACATTTTCAGGCTCTGGCTGCCAATCCCATTTGGGTTTACCGGCCTCGCTGACCAGTTCATCAATGACCTGAATAACTGCCTGCATTTCCTGGTGGCCATAGAGCACAGCCCCCAGCATAAGATCTTCAGACAGCTCGCTGGCTTCCGACTCAACCATCAGCACAGCATCTTTTGTACCGGCGACGACCATATCTAATTTAGATTCTTTCAAGGCCGAGAAGGTTGGGTTGAGCAAATAGCCCTCCGCATCGGAATAGCCAACTCGCGCAGCACCGACTGGGCCGTTAAAGGGCAGGCCCGAAATTGCCAACGCAGCGGAAGCACCTATTAGAGAGGGAATATCCGGGTCAATGTCTTTATTTGACGACATGACCGTAAGTACCACCTGCACTTCGTTTTTAAAACCGTTGGGAAACAGGGGTCGGATGGGGCGATCAATCAGCCGACAGGTCAACGTTTCTTTTTCATTGGGACGACCTTCGCGCTTAAAAAAGCCGCCGGGAATTCTTCCTGCGGCGTAGGTTTTTTCCTGATAATTGACGGTCAGCGGGAAGAAGTCCTGCCCTGGCCGAGCGTTTTTAGCACCCACCACCGTACAAAGGACGACGGTATCGTCCATGCTACACACCACTGCACCACTTGCCTGCCGTGCTATACGACCGGTTTCGAGCGTCACGGTATGCTGACCATATTTAAAAGATTTTCTGATGGGATTCACTATTTTCACCTATTGAATTTTTTATTAAAAACGTCAATGGCTCCTTTCCTGAGCCATTGCGATTAAATTTATTATCGACGTAAACCCAGTTTCTTAATCAACTGACTGTAACGATCGACGTCCTTACTTTTCAGATAATCGAGCAATTTTCTGCGCTGATTGACCATCCGGATCAAGCCGCGACGGCTATGATGATCCTTCTTAAAGGCGGCAAAATGCTCCTGCAATTTATTGATATTCGCGGTCAACAGGGCTACCTGCACTTCAGGAGAACCGGTGTCTCCTTCGCCACGCCCATTATCTTTAACAATTTCTAACTTCTCTTCTGCACTTAGTGCCATTTTACTTCTCCAAATATGCTTATTTATTCAGGCGCGTCCGTGCATATTTACAGACGTCCCAAGCGTGATCCAAAAACTATTACTACTAATTTGAACCACTAAAAAGGGCAATTATTGCCCCGCTACTAAACGACGGGGCGTCACTCGCCCGTCATCAAGAACTTCTCCGACACCTAAAAAAGCGCCAGCGTCACAAAAAATGCGCACTATATCGCCTTCTTCCGCAGTGCGATACACCGATGGTGTCATGACCGGCTGGCCGCGACGAAAATACCAGGCAGCGCTTTCGGGCAATTCAACGGCGAGACGGTCGGCCACCGACGCATCCACCGGCCGTAATAAAAAGTCGAGGTCTTCTGCTCGCTTGCCATCACGGATTGTCTCAAGTTGCTCCAGGGTCACTGAGTCTTCAAGGTTAAACGGACCAGCAATGGTGCGACGCAAGCTTGAAACATGGGCACCAAAACCGAGTAATTTACCCAGGTCTTCCGAAATTGTGCGGATGTAAGTGCCTTTGCTGCAATGTATTTCTACGTCGGCTTCAGCGACTTCGCCAGGTCTAAAATCCAGCAGGTCGAACTTATATATCATGGCTTTGCGCGCTGCACGTTCCACCTCGATGCCTTGCCTGGCTAATTTGTATAAGGGCTGGCCATTATGCTTAAGCGCTGAATACATAGACGGAATCTGTTCGATCTCGCCTCGAAAATCAGGCAGCAACGCTTCAATTTTATCGGCGTCCAGCTCGGTGGCATCGACGCGGGTGAGAATCTTGCCATCGGCATCGCCCGTTTCTGTTGCCACACCAAAACTAAAGGTACTGCGATAAGTTTTATCGGCTTCCAGTAAAAACTGGGTGAACTTGGTCGCCTCCCCCATACAAATTGGTAGCACTCCCGTGGCCAGGGGGTCAAGGCTGCCGGTATGTCCAGCTTTGGCGGCGTAAAATAAATATTTCGCTTTCTGCAGGGCTTCGTTCGACGTTAACCCTGCAGGTTTGTCCAATATCAGGATGCCATCAATGGAGCGACCTTTTTGACGGCGTCTGGCCAAACTACCTGTCCTCCTTATGTTCGGCAGTGCGCTCGGTAGATTGCTGATCCTGAGCGACGGCGTAATCGATCAGGGCCGAAAGATGTCGCCCTCGATCACCGGTCGCGTCATAGAAAAAGCTTAGTTTCGGTGTCACTCTCAAGCGCATGCGATGCATTAATTGAGTGCGAATAAAACCAGCGGCTTTATTTAGCACTGCGGTTCGCTCGGTGTGTTCCCGGTCATCCAGTTGCTCGATGAAATTGACATACACCTTGGCGGAGGCCAGGTCGCGAGCCACATCGACACCGGTAACATTGATCATCGCTAGACGTGGGTCGCGAATTTCACGGCGGATCAAATCCGCCAGTTCTCGCTGCACGGCATCAGCGACCCGATCACTACGTTTAAATTCTCTGGGCACAGAACCGGGCCTAGTCTAGCTCTCGAGCGATTTGCTTAATATCGTAAACTTCAATCTGGTCGCCAGCCTTAACATCGTTATAGTCTTTGACGCCGATGCCACACTCGGTGCCATTGCGAACTTCGTTGACGTCATCTTTGAAGCGGCGTAGAGATTCCAGCTCACCCTGGTAAATCACCACGTTATCGCGCAGTACGCGAATCGGCTTACTGCGATGTACCGTGCCTTCAACCACCATACAGCCAGCAATTTGGCCAAACTTGGGCGACCTGAAGACATCGCGAACTTCAGCTATGCCGACAATCTCTTCGCGGATTTCTGGATCGAGCATACCCGACAGGGCTTGCTTAATTTCATCGAGCAGATTGTAAATAATGCTGTAATAGCGGATTTCGACGCCTTCGGCCTCAGCGGATCGACGCGCCGAGGTATCAGCTCGAACATTAAAACCAATCACCACCGCACCGGTCGTGATGGCCAGATTGATATCCGATTCGTTAAGCCCACCGACACCAGAGGAAACCACATTCACGACGACTTCATCGGTGCCAAAATCTGCCAGGGATGAAAGGATTGCTTCGAGCGAGCCTCGCACATCGGCTTTCACCAGCACCGGCAATTCTTTTTTCCCGGTGCCTTCAAAGGTGGCAAACATATTTTCTAACTGCGAGGCCTGCTGGCGAGCAACTTTCTCTTCACGCATTTTTTGCTGGCGAAATTCAGCGACTTCTCGCGCTTTTCGTTCATCGCCCATCACGGTAAATTCGTCACCGGCACTGGGCGGCGTGTCTAAACCGAGTATTTCCACTGGTATTGATGGCCCGGCCTGATCGACCATCTTTCCGACTTCGTCGGTCATCGCACGAATTTTGCCAACGCTTTGACCGGCCAGAACGAAATCGCCTTTTTGTAAGGTGCCTACCTGCACCAACACTGTGGCAACCACACCACGACCTTTTTCCAGCCGCGCTTCAACAACCACGCCCTGGGCGGGTACTTCGACCGGCGCCGTCAGCTCAAGCAACTCCGCCTGGAGCAAGACTGCTTCGAGCAAAGCATCAATGCCCTCGCCGGTATGAGCCGAAACATTAATAAATTGCGTATCGCCACCCCAACCCTCTGGGATGACTTCTTTCGCAACCAGCTCGTTGGTCACCCGTTCAGGGTCAGAGCCTTCTTTATCAATTTTATTGATCGCCACAACGATGGGTACGCCCGCCGCCCGCGAATGCAATATAGCCTCTTCGGTTTGGGGCATGACGCCATCATCGGCTGCCACCACCAAAATCACGACGTCGGTGGACTGAGCACCGCGTGCTCGCATCGCTGTAAACGCAGCGTGACCAGGGGTATCGAGAAAAGTCACCATGCCCTGAGGCGTGTCGACATGATAAGCACCGATATGCTGGGTGATACCGCCGGCCTCTCCCGCAGCAACTCGGCTATTGCGAATATAGTCAAGCAACGATGTTTTGCCGTGATCGACATGGCCCATCACCGTCACCACAGGCGCGCGTTTCTCTTCGTCACCACTAATGGTGAGAGCCGCTCGCAATTCATCTTCGACCGCATCGGCTTCATCTTTAACCGCCACTGCGGTATGGCCCAATTCTTCAACCACTAATATGGCTGTGTCGCGCTCAATACTTTCGTTAATGGTGACCATGGCACCCATCTTCATTAATTCTTTAATCACGACAGAGGCTTTTAGCGACATTTGTTGCGCGAGATCAGAGACAACAATCGTCTCGCCGATCGCTACGGTATGGATGGTTTGCTCGGTTGGCTTTTGAAAAACGTGGACGTTTTCGATCTTCACAATAGGTGCTGAGGAGCTTAAGCGAGGTTTTTTTAATTCATCCTCTTCCTCGACATCATCAATAAGATCTTCGCCCTTACGCTTACGCGCACCTTTTATTGCCTTCTTCTTTTTCGGCCGGTCTTCAGCGTCTTCGTCAAGCCTGGCTCGGTTTTTACCCTGGCGGCCATGGGCATCATCAGTCGAAGGTGCCTCCATCGCGCCGGGATCGGGTACTGCCACAAGCTCTGTGGCGGCTTTCTTTTGATCTTCTTCAGCCTGCTTGCGATGTACGGCTTGCTCAACCGCTAAGGTGCTAGCTGCGTCTTCCTTCTTGCGTGCGGCAATGGCAGCCAGACGTTTTGATTCGGCATCCTCAAGGGTCGTTTGATAGCCACCAACTGGCTGCTCGACCGGTTGCACGGGTGCATCCGCACCGTCACCACCCGGCACGGCAATATCACGCTTAACATAAGTGCGTTTTTTCCGTACTTCTACATTAACCGTTTTCCGGCCGGACCCGGCTTTAAGCGTGGTTATACTCTTGCGACGTAAGGTGATCTTTTTCGGCTCACCCCCTTGCTCACCATGCAGGCCTTTTAAATAGGCCAGCAATGTTTGTTTCTCTTCATCCGACACGGCGGCATCACCAGCCGTGTGCGAGAGGCCCGCCTGCTCCATTTGCGCCAATAAGCGCTCAACTGAAGCCCCCACAGTTTTGGCTAGCTCATTAACAGTCACTTCAGCCATTAGAAATCCTCTTTAATTACCTTATAGCAACACTTTAAAATAGTGTTGTTACTGCGATTCTTCTGCAAACCACGGCGCACGGGCTGTCAGGATCAACTCTCCCGCACGTTCAGGGTCAAGGTTTTCAATATCCAGTAAGTCATCGACAGATTGTTCAGCCAGGTCTTCCATGGTGACAATGCCGCTCGCCGCCAATTTGTGGGCCAGGGTTTGATCCATACCCTCCATGGTCAGTAAATCCTCGGCAGGTGTCGCGTTCGATAACTCCTCTTCGGATGCCAGCGCATGGGTAAGCAGAGCATCCTTGGCGCGAGCACGCAGGGCTTCGGCAATGTCTGCATCGAAACCTTCAATGCCCGCCATTTCCTCAAGGGGGACGTAAGCCACTTCTTCCAGTGTCGTGAAACCCTCTTCGACCAGCACCACAGCGACATCTTCATCAATATCGAGCTTGTTCATAAATTGCTCGACCACATCGCCCGCTTCTTCGTTTTGCTTTTCCTCGAACGCTTCAACGGTCATCACGTTGACGTGCCAACCGGTTAACTCCGAAGCAAGGCGCGCATTTTGGCCATTTTTACCGATAGCCTGGGCCAGGTTATCCTGGGCTACAGCGACTTCCACTGAATGGTTATCCTCATCGACAATTATCGCTTCGACCTCCGCAGGGGCCATAGCATTGATCATCAGACTAGCCAAATTATCATCCCAAAGAACGATATCGATGCGTTCGCCATCCAGTTCACTGGATACTGCCTGTACACGGGCACCACGCATGCCGACACAGGCACCGACTGGGTCAATTCGTCCGTCATTGGTTTTTACCGCGATCTTGGCTCGCGAACCGATATCTCGTGCCGCTGCCCGAATCTCGATAACTTGCTCAGCAATTTCTGGCACCTCGATACGAAATAATTCGATCAGCATTTCGTTACAGGCACGACTTAACAACAACTGCGGACCACGACCTTCAGTGCGAATATCATGCAAAATGGCACGCACTCGATCATTAACGCGAAACACTTCCCGACCAATCAGCTCTTCCCGTGGCATCAAGCCTTCTGCATTGCTTCCGAGATCGACAATAATATGCTCGCGGGTAACCTTTTTAACCGTGCCGCTAATCAGCTCGCCGAGCCGGTCGCGATACCTGGCAACAACCAGTTCCCGCTCAGCTTCTCGAACCTTCTGAATAATTACCTGCTTGGCCGCCTGTGCGGCTATGCGGCCAAAAGCGACGTTTTTTACCTGTTCCTGATGCACATCTCCGACCACCAGAGCTGGGTTTTGCTCCTGGGCTTCTTCGAGGGTAAATTGGGTACCCAGTTCAGCCAGGGTCTCGTCATCCATTACCTCCCACCAGCGAAATGTTTCGTATTCACCAGTGTCACGATCAATCACCACGCGAATATTAGAATCTTCGTCATAGCGCTTTGATGTCGCCATGGCCAAAGCCTCTTCGATCGCCTCGAAAATGACGTCCTTAGAAACGCCCTTTTCATTGGACACCGCTTCGGCAACCAGAATTATTTCGTTATCCATGTATCAGTCTCATTATTATCGCTCATCATTGTCGGTTAAAAACGAGGAACCACTCTCGCCTTTTCGATACCCTCAAAGGGAAACATGTATTCGTGGTCATCAACCACCAGGACAATATCACCTGACTCTACCGCCTTGAGCTGACCCTTAAATTTACGCCTCTCTTCAAAGGGAAAGCGCAACTTTAAATCGATTATTTCGCCTACGTACTGGCCATATTGGCGCAATGAATAGAGCGGGCGATCAAGACCAGGTGAGGAAACTTCCAACGTATATTCACCCTGGATAGGATCTTCGACATCCATCACTGCACCAAGCTGACGGCTAAACTGCTCGCAGTGATCGATGCCGATACCGCCATTACGATCGATATACACTCGCAACATGCTAATTTTGCCGCGCGCAAAAAACTCCACTCCCCAAAGCTCTAGCGCCATAGCGTCTGCGATGGGTTCTATCAATGCCACCAATGTGTCTCGTGAAGCCGACAAATGTTCGCCTAACTATCCTACGACCTTTAGAAGGTCGAAACTTTAATACTCTACTAAAATCGATATTGGATGCCGTAATAACGGAAGTCCCCTGCACCAGGATCACATCAGCACATCATCAACAACCGATCTAAAAACCAACATTACGTCCAAAAACAATAAAGCCCCTGTAAACAGAGGCTTAACGCAATGCGCTCACTCCAGCGCAATGTTGGTAGCGGGGGCAGGATTTGAACCTACGACCTTCGGGTTATGAGCCCGACGAGCTACCAGGCTGCTCCACCCCGCAATCAATTCTGTAACCCTCGCTTTAGCGCATAATACCGATTAACGCGCTATGCCCTAAACAGCC
>JAJFKC010000045.1 GCA_021773435.1 Porticoccaceae bacterium | reverse complement strand
ATTCAAGACAGGAGGCCTCGTCATGAAACCACTCAATAAACTGATTCCATGTGCCGGGATAATCGCGCCCTGATCTTAAGGTCTTTGACACTTTGCTCATCACTATATATTGACATAGGTGGAGCTAAGGGGATACCCCGTAGATAACCACAGTTTATGGTGCCCGTCATGGATGATATCAAACCCGCTATCAACTTTCGTTCTCCACGTTTTATGGATCAATTACGAATCCATATGCGTAATAGTGGCTTAGCCTACAGAACCGAACTCACTTATATTCACTGGGTTAAACGCTTTATTGGTCCCAGACCGCTAGTCAAAACTATGCACTTTAGTGCAAGGCTTTAGCTGCTACACACATAATGTTATTTTGCTGTTATGAGTGAACAGCGACGAAGTGGTCATACCATCACGCGATTTACAGCGCACCTGGTGTGGGTGACGAAGTACAGATATCCGGTATTAAGGGGAGATATCCAGGTGCGCTGTCGAAGTTTGCTCATCCAGGTGTGTGATGTTGAGGATGTTCAGATATTGAAGGGCGTAGTGAGTAAAGATCATGTGCATATGCACATAGAATATCCACCCAAGTTATCGGTTAGCGATTGGGTAAAACGACTGAAAGGGCGCACGTCCCGGATTCTTCAGCAGGGATTTCCTGAGTTAAAGAAGCGCTATTGGGGTCGGCATTTCTGGGCGATAGGCTACGGGGGTTGGTCGACAGGGAGCATTATGGATGAAATGGTTCAGGAGTATTTAGAGCATCATCGTAATCCTTCGAATAAGGATGATGGCAACATGATTCTAGAGCAGTAGAATTTAGGACTTTCAGTCCAGTTACAACCTATGCACTTTCAGTGCATAGTGGTTGAGTTTCTACCATAATAAACAACACCCCAGGGAGATGGGGGAGCAGGAAGTAGAAGCTTTTCACAGTCATTTATCGATAGATCGTTCCTGCTCGGTTAATACCCAAAGAATAGCACTTAATGCCCTGGTGTATCTTTATAGGCGGTTTTTAGAGGTAGAGGTTGGCGCGCTTCAATTTACGCCCGCCCGTAATCATCGTCGCTTGCCGGTAGTCTACAGCCGCGACGAGATAGCCGATATCCTTAGTCACTTAAGAGGTGTTTACCGCTTACAGGTCGAACTGATGTACGGCACGGGATTACGTAAGGCCGAGTTGCTGTCTTTGCGTGTTAAGGACATCGACTTTAGTAGTAACAACATTTTTGTGCGTGGCGGAAAGGGCAATAAGGATCGGGCCACTATGCTGCCACAAGAGTTGGTTCCGTCCTAAAAGGATCAGGTCGTTACGGTTGAACGCTTGCACCGTAATGATATTCGTGACGGTTATGGGGAAGTCTATTTGCCCGATGCTCTACAACGAAAGTACCCGAGTGCGGCTCGAGAAACAGGCTGGCAGCATTTGTTCCCCTCAGGCACTATTGCCCGTGACCCTAGAAGTGGCGCGTTGCGCCGCCATCACATGCATCCGTCAAGCCTGGGCAAACACCTCAGGCGAGCGGTGCGCGAAGCCGATGTGCGAAAACCCGCTAGATCTCATAGTTTTCGTCATAGCTTTGCTACGCACTTACTAGAAGCAGGTTACGATTTACGTACGATTCAAGAGTTGCTGGGGCACTCGGATGTTGCCACCACCGAAATTTATACGCATGTGGTTAACCGCGGAGGTAAAGGGGTTAAAAGCCCGATTGACTGCCTTCTTTCAACAACTCGCGGGTAGTGCTAAAACTCACGGGATTTCCTACGCGATATGATGGCCTTAGGTGAGGGACTGCTACAAGAGACTACGACAAGGGGCTACTAAACACATCAAACGAACATCAAATAAACCTAGCGTCATGTTCGTTTGATGTTCGTCTGGTTTTGCTTTTGCTGTTTTGGAAATTAACTGTTTACAGGTTTATTTCTTTGAAAACGCAAAGTGCTTTTCAAAGTCCTGCTCAATATCGGCCATTTCGGCCATATATTGCACAAAGCCACCGTTATAGGTGCCGTCCTGGCGGCGGTTATCTTCACCTTCGAAGTTGTAATAACCGGGCGTGCATTGCTTGTTACGATCGGTTTTACCCCGGAATTTAATGACTTCCTGAACCCAGAACTCCTCTGATTCCTCGGTGACATCCATGGCCTGATAATCGTGTTTGCGGACATAGTCGACACAGGCGGCGATATGGCCGCCCTGACTTTGCATCATGTCGGTGAGGTTGAACTGGAAGGAGGCCTGGTAGCCATTCATGATAAACAGGTTGGGATAACCTTTTGAATGCATACCTAAGAGGGTGCGAATGCCGTCTGCGTACTTGTCGTTAATCTCTACACCCTTGTCACCGATAATCTCGTTGTAAATGCCGGTTTTCTGGATTTCAAAGCCGGTGGCATAGATCAGCAGGTCGAGTTCGTATTCGACGCCGTCGACAATGGCACCTTTTTCCGTGATCTCGGTGACGCCTTTGCCTTTGGTATCGACCAGATGAACACTGGGCAGGTTAAAGGCGGGCAGGTAATCCTCGTGGAAACAGGGGCGCTTGCACATCATCATGTACCAGGGTTTCAGGGCCTCTGCGGTGGCTTTATCGTCAACAATGTCTTCGATGCGGCTGTGAATGCGCATCATGGAATCGATGTTGGCATTCTCCTGTCGCCGCCGTTTTTCTTCGCGGGGCATGGCCTTTATTTTTTCGTAGCCTTCTGGGCTCAGTTGCGGTGGCCTGAGCGATATTTCGCGACGCTGGGCCTGCCAGTCGGCGGGCAGGCTTTTTGCCCATTCAGGATCGGTATGCCATTGGTCGCGAATATCGATGGATGAGGGGGTGCGCTGGAATACGTAAAGCTCTTTGGCGTTTTTACCTAACTGTGGCACCGCCTGCACGGCGGTTGCGCCGGTACCGATAATGCCGACCCGCTTGTCCTTGAGCTTGCTCAAATCGTCACCGGTGTAGTCGTAATCCCAGCGCGAGGTATGGAAAGAGTGACCCTTGAAGGTTTCCATGCCTTTGATTTTGGTGAGTTTGGGCTTCGATAGTATGCCGTTGGCGCAGATCACAAAGCGGGCTTTCATATGATCGCCGCGGTCAGTTTTGATGTGCCACAGTTGCTCTTCCTTGTTCCAAACAGTCGCAGTGACGGTGGTCTGGAAAACCGCCAGCTTGTAGAGGTCGTATTCTTTGGCAATTGCCTGGCAGTGTTTAAAAATCTCGTCGCCCTCTGCGTAGCGCTGTTTCGGCACGTACTTCATTTCATCGAGCAGGGGTAGATAGTCGTAGGCAGGCACATCACAGGCGATGCCTGGATAGCGGTTCCAGTACCAGGTGCCGCCGACATCGCCGCCGCGTTCAACAATGCGAATACTCTCCACGCCAATTTCCCGCAATCGTGCTGAGGTCAGTAGTGCAGAAAATCCTCCGCCAATAAACAGACACTCGACGGTATCGCTCAGCGCTTCGCGTTCGATAATTTCTCCGCCGTAGGGGTCCTGGTCAAATTTTGCCAATAGACCGGTCGGGTCAGTAACGTAATTGCCTGAGCCTTCAGGTCGGTAATTGATCCGTATGTCTCGCTCCTCGGCAAAGCGCTTCTTGATGGCCTCATAGTATTCCTGAGGGTGAGTTTCCTCGGAAAGGGGGTCCATGACGCCAAACTGGGGGGAATCCAGGCGGATTGCGCCGTGGGTGACAAGCTCTTCTACGTTGGTCTCGCTCATGATTTTTCTCCTGTAAAGGTAATTACTAGTTTTGATCGGTATGGCTAAATTGATCAGGGATAAACGGGCCGAACATCATACTTGTTATCGGGCATTCGTGTATGGGTGTTGACAAAAATATTAGGCACTTACCAGCGCGTTATCAGTGTTTCCGTGGGATGATAGCCCCCGATTTATAGCCTGTAACATATAGCTTGTAATATGTGGCTTGTAATATATTACTTGTAATAAAGAGTCCCGCAATCTGTGCAAGCTTCTTCTACAAACTACGATGTCATTATTCTGGGTGCTGGCGCGGCTGGCTTGCTATGTGCCGCAACGGCGGCCGAGCGTGGCCGACGCGTGCTGCTGCTGGAAAAGGCCAATAAGGTCGGTAAAAAAATCCTGATGTCTGGCGGTGGCCGGTGTAATTTTACCAATCAAATTGTCGAGCCCACGCATTTCCTGTCCGGCAATCCACATTTTTGTAAGTCGGCTTTGAGTTGCTATACCCAGTGGGATTTTATCGCCATGGTCGAGCGCCACGGCATTGCGTATGAGGCACGTAAACACGGCCAGTTATTCTGCGTGCATTCGGCTAAAGATATTCTGGCGATGTTACTAGAGGAGTGCGAGCTGGCCGGTGTGACGATTAAAACCCATTGTCAGATGGGTGGTATTCAATCGGTGGGATCGGCAGAGACTGGGGTTAGTCGATACACGGTTAAATTCCAAACAAAACTGCAGCAGGGCGTCAGTAACAGCGAGAGTCTAGAATGCGAGTCTCTGGTGGTCGCAACCGGGGCCTTATCCATTCCTAGCCTTGGCGGCAGTGGCTTAGGCTACGAAATTGCCGGGCAATTTGGCCTGGCAGTGACACAACGCCACGCTGGTTTGGTGCCCTTTATGTTTAGCGATGCGGTCAAACCACTTTGTGAGCGACTGTCTGGCATCGCCCTGGAGGTTGAGGTGACTTGCAATGGTCAGGCTTTCACCGAGAGTTTGCTGTTTACTCATCGGGGTCTGAGCGGTCCGGTGATCCTGCAGATTTCTAACTACTGGCATCCCGGTGATGAAATTGCTGTCGATTTATTGCTCGGCGTGAATGCAGGGCAATGGCTACTTGAAACTAAGCAGGATCACGGTAAAAGCAGCTTAAAACCCCTGCTCAATCATAAATTGCCCAAAGCGTTGGTGAATGAGCTGGCTTTGCTTTGGTGGTCTGAATTGATTGATGTTCCTCTGGCTGAGTTCAGCGATAAACGTTTGCTCGCTATCGGCGAAAAGCTAAATCGCTGGTCTTTAAAACCTTCGGCGACGGAGGGCTATCGCACCGCTGAAGTGACGCTGGGTGGTGTAGATACCGATGCCATTAGCTCGAAAACCATGGCAGCTAAAAATCAGCCGGGTTTGTATTTTATTGGCGAAGTGCTGGATGTCACCGGCCACCTGGGCGGTTTTAATTTTCAGTGGGCCTGGTCTTCGGGCTATAGCGCCGGGCTGGTGGTTTAAGCTTGCTTGTCCAGAATGCTTTGCTTAAGGCTGGGTTTAAGGTCACATTGAGAAACTATATTGGCAAGTTATTTTGATAGCCAACGTTAGGAGCTAAGTTAAGAGACTATGTTGCGAGGATGTGTTAAGACACCATGCTAAGACTCACTGAAATCAGGTTAGGCCTCGATCATTCCGAGGCAGAGCTCGACGCAGCCATTATCGACCGGCTGGCTATCAATCCTGATGAGCTGGTTGGCTATAGCGTGTTTAAACGCAGTTACGATGCTCGCAAACAAGCCGATATCCAGTTGATTTATCAGTTGGATGTGGCGCTGGCCGAAGCCAGGGAACAAGCTGTTTTGGCAAGGTTTGCCGAGCTGTCAGAATCTGCTTCGACCCTTGTCCGGCCCTGTCCTGATACCGACTACAAGTTTGTCGCCCAGGCCAGCAGTGATTTTTTCGGTGCATTGCCTACCACCACCTCATCTACGGCAATCAGGCAGCGGCCTATCGTGATTGGTTTTGGGCCCTGTGGAATATTGGCGGCCCTGTTGCTGGCTCAAATGGGTTTAAAGCCGATAGTGCTGGAGCGCGGTCAGGATGTCAGGCAGCGCACCCAGGACACCTGGGATTTGTGGCGCAAGGGCAAATTAAACACGGAGTCGAATGTACAGTTTGGTGAAGGGGGCGCGGGCACTTTCTCTGACGGCAAACTCCATTCTCAGGTGAAAGATAGGCGTCATCTGGGCCGCAAGGTGCTTAAAGAGTTTGTCGAAGCCGGTGCGCCGGAAGAAATATTAACCATCAACAAGCCCCACATTGGCACTTTTAAGCTGGTGAAAATGGTCGAAAACATGCGCCGGGAAATTATCCGCTTAGGCGGAGAAATTCGTTTTGGTAGCAAGGTCGACATTGTTCATCGGGAAATGGTTCATCGGAAAATTGAAAACCATACCAATACTGACGGCGATTCAGCGAATCAAGGCCAGATCACCGGACTAACCCTGGCCAGCGGCGAAACCCTTCACAGTCGGCATATTATTCTGGCCGTCGGCCATAGCGCTCGCGACACCTTCGAGATGTTGGTGGAGCAGGGCATTTATATCGAAGCCAAGCCCTTCTCCATTGGCTTTCGTATCGAGCATCCCCAGTCGGTGATCGATGCTGCTCGTTTTGGCGATCGGGCCGGGCATCCAATTCTCGGCGCAGCGGATTACAAACTCGTCCATCACTGCGCCAATGGCCGCAGTGTTTATAGTTTTTGTGTGTGTCCGGGCGGCACCGTGGTCGCGGCGACCTCTGAAGAGGGCCGCGTGGTGACCAACGGCATGTCCCAGTATTCCCGCAACGAACGCAATGCCAACGCCGCGATAGTGGTGGGTATTACGCCAGAGCAAGACTTCCCAGAACACGTATTGGCCGGTATTGATCTACAAAGACAACTAGAAAGCCGGGCCTATGAATTAGGCGGTGCCAATTACCAGGCTCCGGCCCAGCTGGTTGGGGATTTTCTGGCGGATAAACCCTCAAGCGAATTAGCGAGTGTCACGCCGTCGTATCAACCAGGCATTAGTCTGGGGGATTTGTCGAAGGCTCTGCCGCCCTTTGCTGTGGCAGCTATTCGCGAGGCGATTCCCGCCTTTGAAAAAAAATTAAAGGGCTTTGCCATGGCCGATGCGATTTTGACCGGCGTCGAAACCCGTACCTCATCACCGATATGTATAAAGCGGGGCAAAGATTTTCAGAATATCAATACCCAAGGTTTATATCCGGCGGGTGAAGGCGCGGGCTATGCAGGGGGCATACTGTCGGCGGGTATCGATGGTATTAAAGTGGCAGAAGCCCTCGCCCTGGATTTATTGGGATTGGATATCTCGAAACAGGTGTAAGTTAAATCAGGGTTTGGCATATTTGGTGACTCTGTCGAGATAGCCCATAGCAAAAGCGGAAACTACAAAGGTCAGGTGAATAATAACGAACCACATCAATTTATCGTTGGCGGTATTTTCGGCATTCATAAAAATTTTCAGCAGGTGGATGCTGGAAATCGCCACGATACTGGCGGCAATTTTCATTTTTAGTGAGGAGGCATCCATGGTGCCCAGCCAGCCAAGTTTTTCTTCACCCTCTGCGACATTGAGTTCTGAGACGAAATTTTCATAGCCACTCATCATCACCATAACGATCAGGCCACCGACCATGGCAATGTCGATCAATGACAAAATCACCAGCACCATATCTGCTTCTGCGATCTCAAGAATATGGGGCAAGAGATGGAACACTTCCTGGAAAAACTTGATACCCAGGGCCACTAAAGCCAGTGACAGACCCAGGTAAATGGGGGCCAGCAGCCAACGTGATCGGTACATGGCTTTTTCAATGACGATTTCGAGACGGCTCATCGGATCTTTTTCCCTCAAATAGTGGATGCTGCCAGGCGGCGCGGCGATTCTACTATGCTTTATCGCTGAATGCTTAGGGGATGGTGGGGAGAGTCATTCTTCGGGATTGAGATTAAAAAGGGCGCGGGGTGGAGAGAAAAGCACTACAAAAATAAGGCTTAGCTGTCACAGCCGCTACGTGAGATAGACCAAATATTGCTATTTGAGTCTGGCTTTTTAATATCTGATTTTTGGGCGCTGCTATGTTTAGCTTCGCTCTTATGCCCAGGTTCGCTGGTATGTTCAGCTTCGTCATTAAGTGTAGAATCAAGGCTCGCCACATACAGGACTTCGACTTTGGTGCGCGCCCAGGCCGTTTTACGCAAGAACTTCAGGCTAGATGAAATACTAGGATTGTTGGTGAAGCATTTAATATTGATGCGTTGGCCCAGTTCCTCCCAGCCGTAGTTGTCAACCAGGTCGGTAAGAAGCGCTTTGAGTGTGACGCCATGTAGTGGGTCTGGTTTAGCCATGTGTCGAGGTCTTGGTGCTCAATTCCTAATTCCTAACTTTCAGCTCTGTAGTACGGGATATACCAGTTCTAAATTATGGGGTGCTGAATCAACTTGCCTCCGCAGCGTCCGCCTCGGGTTTTGGTTCAGCTTTCTTGACGCGGATATTATTACCGGCGATGACTTTATTGTTAAGCACCTTGGCGGCTGCTTTGGCGTCACCCGGTCGGGGCATTTCGATAAAACCAAAGCCTTTTGATGCACCGGTTAGCTTGTCCATCACCAGTGAGCAGGACTGCACCTTGCCGTGGGCTTCAAACAGGGTGCGAAGCTCCGCTTCTGTGGTGCTGCGGGCGAGATTGCGTACGAGTAATTTCATGTCTGTTTAATTCCTGTCGGCGAGACGCTCCTGTGATTGTCAGTGCGCAGCGGGCCGCGACTATACCGTTTCCTGGCCGTAGTGTCTTAAGCATGCCTTGTCCAAAAGTAAGCCCCTACTAATAAGCTCTCTGCCGGATGATATCTTCATTTTCCAGGGCCGCCAGTTCGTCATCGCTGTAAGACAGTATTTCAGTCAGCACCTCCTTGTTGTGCTCCCCGAGTAAGGGCGCTTCAAGGGGCAGGGGGTCAGGAAACGCAGAGTAGCGTAGTGGATTGCCGGGAATTGAAAATTCGCCCAGCACACGGTCGTTAATCGGCTGTATGGTTCCTCGCTCCACCAGGTGCGGATGCTCCATGGCTTTGGCGACGCTCAGCACCGGGGCGACGGGCACATGGGCATCCTGAAGTATTCGGATGGCGGCTTCGTCGCTGTCCTGTTCCTGCAACCATTCCTCAATAATCGCGATAATTTCATCTTTGGCGCGCATTCTAATTTTGGCATTGGTGAAGCGTTCTTCAGTGACCAGGTCTTCTCGCCCGATGACCGCGCAAAGGTTATCCCAATGATGCAGAGTCGCCATAATCAGAATATAACCCTCTTTGGCACGAAACACGCCGGTCGGCACCACGGCGTAGTGATGGGCACCGCCACGACGGGGTTTAGCGCTACCGCCTGAGGCACTGATCAGATTGACGTTCAAATCGTGGGAATGGAAATAACAATCCAGCAGGGAAATGTCCAGGTATTGACCCTCGCCGGTTTTTTCTTTGTGCAGGAGGGCATAGCCGATAGCGCAGGTGGCGTGAACGCCGGTGCCGACATCACCGAGGGCGAGCTGGGGTATTGACGGCGCGCCGTCTGGATCGCCGATCATATCAGTGACACCGGCGTAGGCCTGGGCGATGTAGTCGAAGCCGGGCAAGGAGGCCAGTGATCCGGTTTGTCCAAAGGCAGATATCGAACACATGATCACTGTTGGATTCAATGACCTGACGCTGTCCCAGTCAAGACCGAGTCGGCCAACCACGCCGGGGGCGAAATTCTCCAGCACTACATCACATTCCTTCACCAGCTCCTTCAGGATTTTCTTGCCCTTATCGCTCTTGGTGTTTACGCAGATACTTTTTTTACCGCGATTATGCTGAATATTGTAGCTACTGCGTTTATCGCGACGGAAGCCACCGGTGCGGGTCGGATCACCGTAGGGCAGCATTTCCACCTTAATCACTTCGGCACCCATTTCCGCCATAAGTCGCGTCACTGTGGGGCCAGCAACATATTGAGTGAGATCCAATACCCGATACCCATCTAGTATGTGTTTTCTTTGCATGGTTCACCTGCTAATTAGTATTCGAATAGTTCTAGCATAGAAGTCTTATTTTTAGTTGTCCATATCGCCATGGAAGGCTTTGCTTTGGGGACCTATGCTGGACAAGCGATAACGCGGCGCGAGCTTGTCGCTAACGGGCATCACCTTTATTTAGGCTTCGTGATAAGGTCTGTGTTCAAATTATTCCCAGCCAGGCTTAATTCTCTTTGAAACCTGGCTATTTGAATCTACGATTATCAATGGCAGGCATAAATCATGAGCACGAGACAGCAGAAATACACGATCGACACTTCCGAGTTGGAGTTCGACCCAGAAGCGATGGTGGGAAAATATTATGAAGAACGGGACAAACGTGTCCGCAAAGAAGGTTTTGATCAATACCAGGAAATAAAGGGCGAGTTCTCAAATTTTATTGATGACCATTACGTAGAGCCCGGTTTTACGCGAGAACCACTCAATGACGAAGTAGAAGTCGTCATTATTGGTGGCGGATTCGGTGGTCTTTTGACTGGCGCAGAGCTAAGAAAATCCGGTGTCAAAGATATCCGCATCATCGACCGCGCCGGTGATTTTGGTGGCACCTGGTACTGGAATCGCTACCCCGGCGCCCAGTGTGATATCGAAGCCTACGTTTATTTTCCCCTGCTCGAAGAGATGGATTACATCCCGAAAGAGCGCTATTCCCACGCCCCGGAAATACTCGAACACAGCATCAATATCGCCAAAAAATTTAATCTCTATGACGATGTCTGCTTCCAGACCGAGGTCACGGAACTGCGCTGGGACGAAAGTATTAGCCGCTGGATTATTTACACCAATCGTGGTGATGAAATAAAAGCCCATTATGTGGCGATGTCCAATGGTTTGCTCACCAAGCCCAAACTGCCGGGTATTCCCGGTATCGACAAATACAAAGGTCATACTTTTCATACCAGTCGCTGGGACTTTGAATATACCAAAGGCACGCCAGATGGCGAGCTGATGACTGGCCTTGCCGATAAGCGGGTAGGAATTATTGGTACCGGTGCCACGGCCATTCAGTGTATCCCTCATCTCGGCGAAGCGGCCAAAGAGCTGTATGTATTCCAACGCACACCCTCGTCAGTGGACGTTAGAAAAAATGCGCCAACCAGCCCGGAGTGGGTCGCTAAACTGCAGCCCGGCTGGCACAAAAAACGGATGGAAGATTTTGATATTTTGCTGACCGGTGGCCTGCCTAGCAAAAAGGACGATGGCACGGTTATTCATAAAAGTGATCTGAAGAAAAGCGAAGCAAACAAAGACGAAGTTAGCGATGGCTGGACGGACGTTGCCAACAGTGAAAAGAAACTCACCAAAGGTAAGCCCAAATTATCGAGAGAGCAGAAAAAACAAGTTCGGGAAATCGCTGACCTGACCAAGATGGAAGAAATAAGAAATCGCGTCTCCAGCATTGTCGAAGACGAAGAAACTGCTGAAGCGCTCAAAGCTTATTACTGGCAGTTCTGCAAACGCCCCTGCTTTCACGATGAATATCTGCAAACTTATAACCGACCCAACGTGCACCTGGTCGATACTCAGGGCCGGGGTGTTCAGGAAATTACCGAAAAGGGTGTAGTGATTGATGGCACAGAATATGAACTTGATTGCCTGGTTTTTGCTACTGGTTTTGAAGTAGGCAGCAATTACACCAGCATGGCAGGCTATGACGTGATTGGTCGAGATGGTGTTAGCTTAAAAGAAAAATGGGATGGTGGGCTGTCGACCTTTCACGGATTGTTTAGCAATGGTTTTCCCAATTGTTTCTTCCTGGGTTTTACTCAAACAGCACTGACCGCCAGTTTCACTCACATGCTTGGTGAGCAGGCACAACACCTGGCTTACGTGTTAAAGCACTGCATGGACAATGACGCGACCACGGTTGAGCCGACTCAAGTCGCAGAGGACGGCTGGGTTGAAACCATTCAAACAAAAAATGAAGCCATCGAAAGACAATATATTCAGTGCACGCCGGGTTATTACAACAATGAAGGTCACACCGGTAACAATAACGGTTTCCTCAGCGGCCAGTTTGGCGGCAGTGGTGCTGAGTTTTTCGAGTTGCTCAGTGACTGGCGCGAAACCGGCGATCTGGATGGACTTGAAATAAAGTGATACGCCGTGATGCTACGAGCATAGCTTTTATTCATGGCGTTATCGGTTCATGGCTACGCGTGCTTGATTGCGCGCTAGCATAAATTAATTTTTCAAAATAAAGGGGGTTCGCCGTGTCGCAATGGAAACCTGATTTATCCCATGTTCAAAAGCTTAAATATAAAGGCGCTATCGACGCCGATGGTCATATCCTGGAGCCGCCCGACCTCTGGGGAAATTATATAGAAGCCAAATACCGTGATCGCGCCATGCGCATCGCCGTCGATGAAGACGGCCTTGAGTATGTCGAAATTAATGGCGCACCGTCGAAAATGCTGCGCAAGGGTTTTCCATCAACCATGGGGCTAATGCACCATAAAGACCCGGAGCTGTTTGAGCCGGGCGTTGAGCGCACCTATGTTGGCAACGCCCCGTTTGGTTCTATGAATGCAGCAGAACGCGTGCAACTGCTGGATGCCGAAGGCCTTGATGCAGCGCTGTTATATCCGACCATAGGTGTGTTGTGGGAGGCGGAGCTGGATGATATTGAGCTTACCCACGCCTATGCCCGTGCCTATAACCGCTGGATAGTTGATTTCTGTAAAGACTCTGGTGGCCGCCTGGTGCCCATTGCTCATATTCCTTTCGACGACCCCGAAACAGCCGCCGCTGAACTGGAACGGGCGGTAAAAGATGGCTGTAAAGGCGCTTTCGCCATGCCTTTTACCTGGAGCCGAAAAGCCCACGGTGATCCGGTGCATGACCCCATTTTCCAAAAAGCCGTCGAGCTGGATATACCGCTTGCCATCCACGTTGGCTTTGAGCCTTTAGATCAGCGTCCCAGTCGTTTTGAAAATGCCAACCGGCTCCCGCTCCTGGCGAACATCACCACCGCCGAAGGCCTGCGTCATGCTTTCACCACCTTTTTTGACTTTGGCACCTTCGAGCGCTTTCCTGACCTGCGTCTGGTACTGCTGGAAGCTGGGGGTGGCTGGATCGGTCAATGGCTCGATAGACTTGATGTGATGTATCACAAGACCGTGATCGGCGAACGCACAGCGGTATCCCGGCCGCCCAGTGAGTGGTTTAAATCCAACTGCCTGGTGTCCTGCGATCCCGACGAAAAACTGATACCCGCCATGATGGAAATCCTTGGTGAAGACCACTTTGTCTGGGCCAGTGACTTCCCTCATGCCGATCACACGCCCGACTACATCAAAGAGATTGAGCGCATGGCCGATAGTTTGCCAGCCAGCGCACGACCAAAATTGCTGGGCGATAATATTCGGAATTTTTATAAACTGTAGGGGCTAGCTTTGAGGGTGAATTGTTGGGCGCGTGCTGTGGGGATAATTAATGAACCAGGCACTGTGCTTACGCAACTATTGCGGGTCTACACAATGAACGAGGGATTTCTCCATGCCTGCTGAACCAAAGTCTACTGAGCCAAAACCGGAAGCCCCAATAAAAAATCAAAGGGTAGGCTTCATTGGGCTAGGCAATATGGGCAAAGCCATGGCCGTCAATCTAGTTAAGGCCGGGTTTGATTTGACCGTCTTCGATATCAGGTCGGAACCGCTGTCTGAGCTGGCAAAGCTGGGCGCTTCAGCGGCAAGGTCAGTCGCTGAAGTCGCCGCTAACAGCGATATTATTCAGCTAGTGGTGGTCAACGATGCTCAGCTTGAAGAAGTCGTACTGGGTGAAAACGGAGTTTTATCCACTGCAAAGCCAGGTTCCATTATTGTTATTCACGCCACCGTTCACCCCAAAACCTGCCAGAAAATAGCCGAGCACGCAGTAACAAAAAATGTAGGTGTGTTGGATGCCGCTGTCAGCGGCGGTGAAGAAGGTTCAAAGGCGGGCACCCTGACCTTAATGGTTGGGGGAGATGCCAAGCTGGTGGAAAGCTGTCGGCCAATCTTTGAGGTGGTGGGAGAAAACATCTTTCATCTGGGCGATGTGGGTATGGGTGAAGCCGCGAAGCTGGTTAACAACCTGATGTTTTTAAATCATCTACACAGCGCCTATGAAGGCTTGCGCCTGGGTGCTGCTGCAGGCATCGATGAAGATAAACTCATCGAGCTTTTGAAAGTGAGTACCGGTAACAGCTGGGCGCTGGAAAGCTGGAGCTGGTTTGCCGAGATGCGCGAATCCTATACCACGGGCATGGAAGGCCTGGCAGAAGTTCTGTTTAAGGATCTTTCCCTGGCTTTATCGGTGGGCCATGACTTAAAAGTGCCCCTGCCATCGGGTGCGCTGACTTTGCAAATGCTGGAACGTATATTGAGCCTCAGTGATTCATCTGGTTAAAGTGGCGCAAGCCCAAGTATTCAATTTAACGCTTCCGTCATTTTCTAAGGTTCTTCTAATTCTCAGGTTCTTCCAAATACCAACTTTCAAGGTGCTGGCTGTGTATCAATAACTAAAATTTTGCCTGCCCGATAAGTATTGGCGGGAAGCTGAGCCAGAGAACCAGGCTAGATCGCAGAAGCAGTCTTTTTGTTAGGCGTGTTTTTTGCACGTACTTTAATACGTACATGTACTGATTTGAAGGAGGCCTGTTATGAAAGTCATTAGTTATTCCGCAGCGCGTTCCAGTTTGGCTTGCGGTGGCTTTTTAGCTTGGTGTAGGTTGGTGTAGCTTTGTGCGCTAGAGATTGTTTACGCTCAACGGGATGTCGCCCCGACCTCTTTATGTAAGTGATCCAGCCGGTATTTTTATAATAAGCGCTGAAAGATAAGGCCGATGAAGACTATTCCACCTGTAAACATGGAGAGCAAAACGGCCAGGCCATACAAACCCGGCTGTACCGGACCCCATAATGTAGAAAGGTTGGCGATCTGGAGTGCTAATGTGAGTCCAACAAGTAGCCACGCAACGGGACGATGGATGCCCTGCATTTCTTGTACAGCGACTGTCCCCACTCGAAGCTCGTGAATCCGTTGCGAAACCGGGAAGCTGATCATAAACAATAGATGTAAGGCGGCGCTAATATTCCATGCGTAAGCTGCGCTGTACTCTATTGATAGCATTGATATGGGTAAGAGACTAAAAAACGCTGAATAAATCGAAAAAACAATAATGACTCTGACTCTCAGTGAGTCAGCCGGGTTCAGCTTGCCGTCGCCAGCGGTGAACGCAACCATGATGCCGATTAGGCCAGCGAAGGTAATGGCAATTTCCGCTAAGGTTAGTAAGAAGTCTTCAGTTTGCATAGATGGATGGTAACCCACAGCCCACGAGGTGTTTTTGTTATTTGGTCGTGGAAATTCCTTTCTCGAATTTTACCTTACTCATACTGAGCGACGAAGGGCCGACCCTGACATCATTCCGCGCAAAATCATCTTTGTCGCCCGAGAGTGAAAATTTATGTGTTTCCTTTTTTCGGGAGTAATGTGTTTAAGGGTTCGGCTTTGAAGGGTTGGGTAGCGCTCAATGTTGTTGAGCGCTTGTTGCCTAAGCGGAGCATCCGAGCAAGGGCTATGATAGAGTCGGATTGTCCGTCAGGATAATATTTTCTTCCTAAAGCTCTTCGGCTTTACGGAAAAACCCCCAGACCAACAAGCCACAGCCGACGACCATGGCGATGCCCACAGAAAATAGGCCTACAGTCACAAGGCTTTCCTGCCAGGCCAGGCCTTCGTAACCGGAAGCGGCGATGGGTGCCATTGCTTTTGTCCCGAACATAGCGGCAATGGATACAAACAACCAGTTTGCGTAGGTGCCATAAACAAGCAGCCAGTAAGTGGCTGCTAGATTTCGCGACGCCAGATTCAGCCTTGACCAGGCTAATCCGATAACCATAAGAAAGGTGCCATTCATCACGCCTTCCAGGTGGCCAGCCAGGCCCATTCTCGGGTTGGTCATCGCTGGGATAGCGAACCCTGAAAGTAGGCCGAGGAAAAACAATAACGCACCGAGGCCCAAAAGCATTTGAGCAGTTTGATCTTTAGTTTTGATTTGCTGTACCGCCTTTTATTTTAAGTATTGGAGGTGTTTTGTAGTATTTATTTGGCCATTAGCCGAAGCCAAAATCAACGACTGGCCCGCCGATAGGCCGAAAAGCCGTGTACGGGCCACATATCCTGATCTTCGCCCCAGCCCGTTTCACCACCCACCGCCCACTATATAAGGCTGTTGATGTCGATAAAGCCTGGGCTTCTAAAGTCCACGTCTGCAAAACATGATCGGGAAGCTAGCTAAGACGCACCACTCCACCTGGTCTTGCTCCGGTATCAACGCCATTCTTCTGGATTACCACACCGGATACCAGGGTCGCCATATAGCCATCAGCTCGTTGCATTAAACGTGTGCCCCCAGCTGGTAAGTCCTTAACAACCTCCGGTGCGAGAATTTTAAGTTTATCCATGTCGATCAGGTTGATATCGGCGCGTTGCCCCGGTGCCAGCTCACCCCGGTCGGTGATGCCGCAGCGTCTTGCGGTTTCCTGGGTCTGTTTTTGCACAACCCATTCAAGGGGCAGGCGGTCGTATTTTCGGTCCCGCGCCCAGTGGGTGAGCATAAAGGTTGGCACGCCAGCATCGACAATTAAGCCGCAATGGGCACCGCCATCGCTGCCGCCGAGCAATGAGAGGGGATGCAATAAGCTCTCTCTAATGCGATCAAGATTACCCTCGGTGTAACCGGTCGCGGCGTAAAACAGAAAGGCCTTGCCGTCGCTTTCGAGCATTAGGTCGTAGCCGACCTCTGCCGGGCTGCGCCCAGTGCGCTCGGCGATGGCCATGACGCCATCTTCTGGTTTTGGCTCGTAATTCGGTTCGTCACCCAGGGCGTAGGTCAGCTTCCAAGGGTTAGCAAACATCCTCGACCAATCGGTGAGGGCGGGATCTTTGTCTGCCAGGATGCGGGCTTTGGTTTCCGGCTCGCGAAGCTTGGCCAGGCGCTCTTTCTGGGATAAGTCGAGCAGTTCAATAAAACTGGGAAAGCGTCGAAAGGGGTTTTCGTTCTCGAAGCTGAACAACATGCCCACTGGGCGACTGGAGATTTGCGGATAGAGTTGTGCGCCCGCTTCGTTGGCCTTTTCAGCCAGGTCGAAAGACTTGCGGGAAATAGCACTTAAATAGGTGAGTGGTCGTCCCGACTCGATTGAAAGCCGGGTCATTAAATCCATTTCATCGGCAAACGAGGTGCGGTCAACTTTTGGCATACCGCCGGGAATCACTTCCATAAGGCCCTTGCCGGATTCGCCGATAGCTTTGGCGATAGCCATTAGCTCGTCTTCTTTGGCGAAGGTGCCGGGAATGGGCTCGCCTTCTGGCGTCAGATGAATACCGGTTCTGGAGGTCGAGAAGCCCATAGCACCGGCGGTCATTGCCTCGCTCATAAGCTCAGCCATTTGCGCGATTTCTCCTGGCGTGGGGTCTACGTCGTCAGCGCCGCGCTTGCCCATCACATAGGTTCGCAGGGCACAGTGACCCACAAAAGCACCAACGTTGACGGCACGGGGCATGGCTTCAAGTGCGTCTAAATAGCCGGGGAAGCCTTCCCACTGCCAATCGATTCCGGCTTTCAGGGTGGCCGCTGGAATATCTTCTACGGATTCCATCAATTCCATCATCCAGTCGCGATTGGCGGGCGCAACCGGTGCAAAGCCGACACCGCAGTTGCCCATAATCGCGGTGGTGACACCGTTCCAGCCAGAGGGTGTAATGAGAGGATCCCAGGTTGCTTGTCCGTCATAATGGGTGTGAATATCGACCCAGCCGGGAGCGACCAGCAGCCCGGTCGCATCCATGGTTTCCTTTGCCTTTTCGGTGACTTTGCCGACCGCAGTGATCAGGCCGTTATCGATAGCAATGTCGCCGGTAAATCGCTTATTGCCGGTGCCATCGACTATGGTGCCGCCTTTGATGATTAGGTCGTGCATTGGTTTTTATCCTCTATAGCCAAGCCGTTTTGCTATGGCCTTGATCGGCTAGCAAGTGACTTGTTACAAATGGTCTTTTACAAACAGTCATAGGCCGCATTGATTAAGCGCACGCCTCGTGGATCGCCAAATATATTGGTGTCCATTTGATTCATGGCGTAACCCATACCAAGTTTTGCGTTGGAGTCGGCAAAACCAAACGATCCACCCCAGCCGCTATGACCGAAGGCGTCTGGGTTGGGGCCGTAGAGTTCGGCTTTGTTTAATATATAGCCGCGACTCCAGCGCATTCGCACACCAATGACTATATCTTTGCGGAAGCATTCTTCTTTGGTCATTTCAGTGATGCCGTCCTGGCTGATAATTCGCTTACCTTCCAGTTCGCCACCATTGGCCAGCGCCCCGTAAACTTTGGCTATGCCACGAGCATTGCCCTGGCCATTAGCACCGGGCACTTCGGCAGCACGCCAGGCGCGGTCATTGGCAATATGAGCAGTGAGTGGTGGGTGAGCCATGGCCGAATACATGGCGTCGTTCATACGCTTGCCGCCGCCCATGCCGCTGCCCAATTGTTCGGAGCCGGGAACGGGTAGCATCTCGGCGACTCGGTGATCCTCTGCCTCCGGCAGGCCGATGTAGTAGTCGGTATCGGCACCAATTGGGCCTGCAACTTTTTCACTGAATAGTTCGCCCAGGCTTTTGGTGCTGCCGCCGTCCAGGGCATAGGCTCGGCGAGCCACTTCTCCGGCGATATGACCAAACACGACCGCGTGGTAGCCGTTGGCTGTGCCCGGTTCCCAGAACGGCCATTGCGCTGCGAGGATCGCGCAGACAGCATCCCAGTCGTAGAGTTCGTTCATTTCAATGCGCCCACGGGGGCCGCAAATTCCGGCCTGGTGAGACAGTAGCTGGGCGACGGTGACATCTTGCTTGCCGGCGGCAGCAAATTCGGGCCAGTAGTCGGCGACTTTGGCGTTGTAGTCGATCAGACCTTCATCGGCGAGTACGCCAACAACAGTTGCTGCCATGCCTTTAGTGGTGGAGTAAGTGTTGATCAGGGTGTCAGAATTCCAGGGTCGGTTACGAGCGCCGTCGGCAAAGCCAGCCCAAAGATCGACGACGACCTCGCCCGCAAGTGTCAACGCAAATGAAGAACCGACTTCTTTGCCGTCTTTAAAGTTGGCAGCAAAGGCGTCCTGCACTTTGGAAAACTCCGGCGGGCAGGTGCCTTGAATCTCTATGTCATCAGCCATGGGTACGTCCCCTCTTAGTCAGTTTGGTTTTTTATCTATACGAATCGATTCTGCCCAGTTGGTTTGCGCAAAAACGAAGCTTGCGCACAAGTTCGCCAAAGTTTAATTTTGGTTAACCGTTATGGTTATTTTTTCGGACAGTAATGGTTGACCGTGGGGAATATGATTTTTGTCGCCCAGCAACAGTTGCAGTGTATGTTGCCCAGGGCTCAATTCAAGTTCAGTTTCGGTTTGTCCGCCGCCGAAATGACGATGCTGGTCGTCGGCTGGAATAGGGGCATCCATGGCGGGGAGCGGATCGACATCGATCAACATATGGTGATGGCCGGTATTGGCTTTATCTATTCCGGCCGGTGCAACGCCCATACCTTTCAGGCCAAACTGAATTGTCACAGGGTTTTGCACCAGGGCGCCATTTTTGGGGGAGATGATATAAACGCTGGCTTCTGTCGGATCAGATGTTGCCGCCCACCCGTAGGTAGCACTGGCTAAAATCACTAGTAACAAAGTAGCCTGTGTCATTGTTCTATTACCTCTTGTTTGAAATTACCTATCAGCCTGCTAAACCTATCCGCATACTCGGCCAATCAGATTAGCGAACCAATCACGCCCCACAGACCAGTGAGGACCATGACGACGCTGGCTAAAAATCCAATCATCACACCGGTACCGCGCTTGCTGGGGTCGGCCAGATAAGCGGCGCGATAAACAAACCTGCCAATCAGAAATAACAGCCCCATTGATGCTGCCAGTGTGGTGTTGAAATAGTGCGCGCAAACCCACATGGCGGGCAGGGCAATCATTAGCTGCTCCAGGGTATTCAGGTGAACACGTACATTACGTTCGAAGGTTTCATCGCCCGTCATAGCAGGAGCGCTTACGTCGGCAGCACCTCTCGCTTTACCGACCATGGCCATAAAAAACATGAACTGCATGATTAAAAGTAAGGTAACTAAGGCGACGAGTGCCATTATTATTTTCCGATTATGTTGAGGAGGACTGTTGATTCAGTCGACGGCTTAGCTGCCAGCGCTGTGAAGCTTATGTTACCCCCAATAATAGTTTTGTGTGTGAGAGTTTTTACTGTGCCTGTTCAGGGGCAGATACCGATCTTTAAGCTTGACCAGGTAATCCTTCTATACCGCCACACAGCCACCGTCAACCGGCATCGCATGACCCGTCACAAAAGAGGCATCGTCCGAGCACAAAAATACCACTACTTTACCCACTTCTCGTGGATCACCGAGGCGGCCGATAGGTTGCAACTTCAACATTTGCTTTTCAACCCAGGGTTTCTCGTTAATCAATCGCTCCAGCATTTGGGTGCGAATACCGCCAGGGCAGACGGCATTGACGCGAATGTTCTTCTTGGCAAATTCGATAGCGGCGGTTTTGGTCAGCCCAACCACTCCGTGCTTGGCCGCGACATAGGCCGGTACGCCTTTAGCGCCGACCAGACCGGCAACGGATGCGGTGTTGACTATGGCGCCGGGGGTGCCCTGCTTTAAAAACTGGGCAATCTGGTATTTCATACACAGAAATACGCCCTTCAAGTTAACGTCTATATTGAGGTCGAAGTTTTCGATAGAACAATTGGGTGTGGTCGCTGCTTCTCCTTCTACGCCCGCATTGTTGAAAGCGGCATCGATATGGCCGTAGGTGCCGACCGCTGCATTGATCAGTTGCTGCACCTGTTCAGGGTCGGCGACATCACAGCGCCGAAACATGGCACTGCCACCCCCGCGTTTAATACGCTCAACAGTCGCTCGACCACCTTCTTCGTCGATATCGGAGACCACCACATTGGCGCCTTTCTCGGCAAATATTTCGGCAGTGGCCGCACCTATTCCTGATGCGGCTCCGGTAACGAGTGCGACTTTAGCTTCCAGGGACTCGGACATTTATACTTACTCCTTTTGATTTAGCGTATTGAATTCCACGCAATGATGGGTAGCGATCAGGGCCAGATATTATAAGGGCCATGTCGGTCGAAGCGGGGCAATAAAAGGAATATAGCAGAGCCGGTATTAGCACCAGAAAATGTCAGATGCTTGTATTGGAATTGATGCTGATCTTGTTCTTGTATTAGTCGAGGTAGAGCAGGAAATTAGCGCTCAGCGCGGATCAGTAATGCAGCCCACACTCAAGATTATCTTCGGGCTTGGTGGGATCATGATATTCCACCTCAGAAGGGAGCTTGTGCTCGATAAGATAATCGACCAAATCAATCGTTTTATAATAAAAGCAGGGGGCGACTTTGGTGGTTGAACGGCCAGTATCCCAGGTGAAGATATCCTGTGACTTTCTAAATTCAGTTTCTTCCTGGCGCATACCGTTAATCCACAGGTCGGGTTCCAGCTCTCTGAATGCCCGGGCAAAGGGCTCCAGTTTGACGGTTTGCGAAAAGGCATCGTGCGCAGGTGTGCCCGCTTCGGGGATGCCGTCGTAGCGCACTTTCAGATGGGTGGCAGAAACGTCGGGATGATAGACTTTAAGGTTGATATCCAGCCGTTTAACTAACTGATCAACAAAGCGATAGGTCGCTGCGGTATTAAAGCCCGTGTCGCACCAAACAACGGGTGTGCCGGGTCGAATACTTTGAACCATATGCAGCAAGACAGCTGAATAAGCAGAAAAACTGGTGCTGATAATCGGTTTATCAGCGGCTTTGAGTGCTTTGGAAAGGATGACGATTGGTGACGCGTCGGCCAACGCTCGATTGGCATCGGCGAGGTTAAACAGTGGGCCAGGCGCTGCTATCTCCGGCGTTATTACCTGGGCCTTTCCAGGCACCTGTACCTGGGCCTGTTCTGGCACCTGGTTTTGCCGATCCGAAGGTCGTTCGCTGGGTGGGTATTGTTCTGCGGCAAGGCTCATAATTTGTCTGGTTTAGCGCGTTTAGCTCCGAGGACGAGGATTAAAACGTTCTAAGGCAGACAAGTAAAATAACGCTTTTAAATATGCTTATTTCGAATATTTAAGAGGTGCGAGCGTGGGGGATGATAGATGTGTGACTGTAATCGGTAAAAGTTGGTAGTCGCCGATTATTATCGCTAGGCAGGGAGCCCGCACATCTCTTCTGTGAGTGCCCACAGGCGTTGACCATCGGCTCGATCGTATGACACTTTGGATGTTTTCGCCACTTTACAATTATTGAAATATTGTCCACTGACGCCTTCGACAGCTGGTGATGTGGCTAGAAACAGGCTGGTACGCGCACCTTTTTCGGGACTGGCGAGAAACAGGCTCATCCAGCCAGGAAAGCCAATATTTGTGGCGACAGCACCGGGGTGCAGGGCGTTAACCGTCACGTCAGTGCCTTTTAGTTTTTCGGCGAGATCGTAGGTGTAGTGAATCATCGCCAGCTTGGATTGGCCGTAGGCGCTGTAGGTGCCAAATTTCTGTTCGCATTGAAGGTCGTCAAAATTGATTTTGCCCATTTTATGCATCATCGACGCGACATTAATGATGCGCGCCGGGGCGCTGGTTTTTAATAAATCTAGCAGTAAATCGGTTAATAAAAAAGTCGCCAGGTGATGGACGGCAAATTGCAACTCATAGCCATCTGCCGACATTTCGCGTTTTTTGGGCATCAGCCCCGCGTTATGAATAAGGACGTGAAGTTGCTGATATTGGCTTTTAACCTGTGCCGCTAATTCCCGCACTGCGTCTAGTGAAGATAGATCAGCGACCAGTAAATCAACCTTATCATTCCCTGTAGAAGCGATGATGTCCTGGCGCGCCGCTTCGCCCTTTTCTGGGTTGCGACAGACTATGATGACTCTGGCACCCTGAGCAGCTAGTCCCCGAGCCGTTTCGAGGCCAATGCCCGAGTTGGCACCGGTTATCAGACAGGTTTTGTCTTTCATTCTTGCGCCCAGTTTGGCAAATTTAGCACTTGTTTAGTTGGTGGCAGATAGCAATGGCAATGTTGTAAACAAAAAACCAGAAGAACCGATGAATTAATTAACCTTTAACGCGCCACCGCGGCCAAGGCCACCTTTTACTTCCTGAGCTTCATAGTTTCTTAAGGCTCGTACCATCCCGTTATATGCATCGACGAACGCTGCGATGGTTGCCTTACCTTCCGGCGTCTTTGACATGCCACCCAAACCACCAGCTTTGCCGCCGCCAAAGGCCGCGAGGGCAGCGCCATAGTTTGTTGAGGTGGAGCTACCTTCAGAAGCTGAAATCTGAATTGCAGAGCGAATATCAAACAGAGTCAACGTCACCACGGACGATTTTGATTCCAGTGTTCCCGCTATAAATTGAGCACCCGGTATACCACCGAGTAATCGGCCGCCCAGAGCGCCGCCAACTTTGCCCAGCGAGGATTCGTCAATAATGATTGACGGCTCCAGATAATAGTCAGCTGCCACCCGTTGGCCTTTCTGTTGTTTAGAGCCTGCGCGATATTCTCCAGAGTTGCGCTGGATATCGGTAACTCTTGACAAGCGGCTATCGGATCTCAGGTTGCCGATAGATGTGATGACAAAACAGTTTGATTGTTGCACAGCTAGCCGGATCATTGGCTCGATGCTAGTGACCTTGGTGGTGCTGCCAAAGCGGCCATACCAGTCAGCAGCACGGCCATCATCAACTGCGAGCGTACCCAGGGTTTCGGTACAACGCTCGAGGGTTGAATCGGCACCGACGCTGGTGCCGCCGCCAGCAGATCCTGACACAGCGCTACTTTTTTTTGACCCGGGCAAGCTCCAGCCTGAAATCATTAATACACATAAAGAAAGCCCTAATATCCGCACCATGTTGACCATAATTCCACTCCTTTGTCTAAAACTAAACCTGCCTATAGTTGAACCAAAGTATAGCCTAAAAAATTGAGGTACAACTACTGTGTAATGCCTGGTGGTCTATGTACAGCAGGATGGATTCGCTACAATGTTTACGCAAAATCTAAAAATGCCTTACGTAAATGCAGGCTAAAAAAAGGGAATAACCAAATGGAAATTAGACGCTTTGTGATGTTGTTACTGAGCTGCGCGGTTCTGGCAGCTTGTGTGCAGACCGAACCGGTGGGTGATGTGGTGCGTATCTGCGATTCAAGCGGTTGTTCCGACCGTCCTTCTGATTCTGCCACTTATGATACGTCTACGGCGGTGCCTGATGAGGACCCCGATGGGCGCATAGCCGCACTTGAGGTTATTGCTAAAACCGACGCTGGTGCCGCGTATGATTTAGGACTCAGATTTTTTAGAGGAGATGGTGTTAGGCAGGATAGTTACCGTGCTTTGCAGTGGATGCGTGATGCTGCCGAACGAGGTGATCTCGACGCACAAAAAGCGGTTGGGCGGTTTTACCTCACAGGCCTTGAAGAAATGGGTTCTGACCCTCAGGAAGCTGAAAAGTGGCTAAACATCGCGGCGGGCCGCGGTGATGAAGAAGCCAAGAAATTACTGGTCGAAGCAAGAGAAGCACGAAAATCGGATGACGCATATTACAAGTGGGCGAACCGATGGCGCCCCACATTTTACGGCTATTGGCACCGTTCCTATAATTACCACTCTTATTGGCGGCAGGGTGGTTGGTATTATCGGCGTAATGGCCATTACTATCATTACTAAGCGTCTGCCCGCTTTCAGGCCGGCTTCGGCTTAATTTATAGGTTTTATTTATAGGTTTTATGAAGTTGTTTGTCCTCATGCGGCCTGGATTGCCACGGTCAACGTGATCGGGTGACTAAAGCTTATCCAATAAGCGTTGTAATTCTGATGTGCCAACAAAGCCGAGGCCGCCGATAATATTCATCATGGCATCGAGGTGGGTTTTTTGTTCGTGGGCAACGCGCAATGCCGTGCAGGAGATGGAGGCGACTTTGTAGTGAGTGAAAAGGTCATACCAGGTTAGTAATTCGGGAATGACTGTATAGCCAGTTAGCGCCTCATATTTTTCGACAAACTCTTCAAAATACATTAAACCGCTGCAGCGCACGCTGCCCTCGCCATCGGGTGTGCCGAGCATTTTGCAGCGGTTGTAGGCGAGGTCTTCGTGGAAGTCGCCGATGTGGCAAAGCTCCCAGTCTAGGATGGCGTTGATATTCTGATCATCGTCATACATGAAATTACCGCTGCGATAATCACCATGGATGATGACTGGGTTTTCAACCACCGGCATGTTTTCTTTTAGCCAGATCGCTGCCTGCTCCATCACGGGGTGGGCTTCGAGGGTGTCTTCCTGCCAGATTCGTTCCCACAGGCCCAATGACCACTCATTGGCCTGTATCGTGCCAGGCTCCGGTTTATCGAAGGTTGATAAATCTTTGCTGCGCCAATCAACGGTATGAATGGTAGCCAGATGTTGGACAAACTGGTCTTTGAGTGCCTCGCGCAGGCCTGGCTCAAAATACATGCCCAGACCGGTGACCCTGCCGCCATCGTCGGGTTGCACAGTGCCTTCCAGGAAACCGGCAATTAGAAACGGGTGGCCCAAACTTTCGGCGGTGTGATCGACCCAGAAGATTTCCGGCACCGGTATTTCGCCCCACATGGCGCGTAGCACCTGGGCCTCTCGAAGTCGGTGGGTTTCTACTACTGACTCTGCGGGATCCATTCTTAGTATAAGTTTACGGGTTTCTTGTTCGCCTGTCGGGTTCTCCCCGGCGGATCTATTCCAGGTCAGATCGAAGGTGAATTGTTCCTTCGAGGCCCCGCCGGTGAGTCTTTTTAAGTTTTCGATAAGGGCGTCACTCTGCCCGCTGACAGATTTCACATAGTCAACAAGGCGGGTTTCCAGTTCGCCGAAGTCGGTTTTGTGTGCCCCAGATTTTGTCCGGTTGACCAGCTTTTGAGTGAGCACGTCATCCAGGGTTTTTTCCACCGGGTAGGTGGTTCGGATGGTTTCAATCCAATTAGGGGTGGGTTGTGAGCGGAGTTTGGAAGTTGTTGTATGACTCATCTTAACGCGGTTCTTATGTTTATGGGTTCTTTCGTTTATGAAAGGCAATTGTTAATGCAGATCGCCAACACAGAGACAGGCAATGGCTGCGAGCCTCTGTATAGAGCGTTTTTGGTCGATTAGTTACTGCTAACGTCCTGAACCTCACCCCAGCCAATCACGCCGTCCATTTCCCAGCGCAAAAATGATTGCGTGGCATAGACGAAAGGCCAGGGTTGCCATGGGTTTGAGGTAAAGGCGGTGCCACATAAGTTGTGTACCTTGCCGCGTTTATCTTCGACCTGAAGTTCCATATATTGGTGCAGATTACCGTTGCGACGCAGTTTGCCAGAGCCTTTGGTCAAGCCGTATACCTCGCTTCCTTCCCGAACATAGCCGTGGACGATGGCGCAGTAATCATTGATGTCATCGGGATTGATGGCCCACAGGCAGTGAACACTGACATCGTTGTCGAAGTTGGCATTGAGCCAGCAGAAGTTTTGAAACTGGTCTTCTTTACGTTCGCCCCAGCTGTGATCCATGCTAGATACGCAATCGATGTCATAGGTCTTGCCGTCGATGGTGAACTTGCCGGTGACCCGGCCAGTTTGGTCCCAGTGTCCGGCATAGGCAGTAGATGAAACCATATCGTCGGCAGAGGCAGCCAGCGGATCCTGATCTGGGTCATGAATATCATAGGGTTCCATCAATGCCTTGTATTGCACGTCGATAGATACGCCTCGTTGGTCATCAAATTTAATGTCGTAGTCCATCACCGGTTTGGTGCACTTAATCGCCAGGCCGTTACCCAGTTTGTAGTCGTCGAAGTCTGAGTCAGGGAAGGGTAGATGCACCTGATTGTTGGAATATCTGACCTGGTGAGGGGTATTGGAGAAACCGTCGGTCACCGTAATACTTGACAATACCACGCCGGCATTTTGTCGGGTCAGTACATAGACATTGACGTGGATGGCCTCTTCAGCCACATAAAAACCAAAGTAATTGGTCTCCGCCCAATAATGATCGTTGGAGGTGGGTTTGTGAAAGTACATGTCTTTTTCGGTGATCATGGTAGCTCCTAAATTTGATCGGATGGTTTGCAAACAAGTAATGAAATCGGGTTATGCCAAATTAATCAGGGTCAGTATTTAGACTGATTTTCCACTAAAAAGAAAGCCAGACAAAAATAAAGTGTCTGCGCCACTATAATTGAGTGCGGTATTCTGGTCAGGTTCAAAAACCACTGAGCTGGGCAAACCGTTCTCGATGATAATTACTGTCGCCCAGGGTCATTTCGGCGACCCGTGCCCGCTTCATATACAGACCAATATCCTCTTCGTCGGTCATGCCAATGCCGCCAAACATCTGGATGGATTCCCGACCGATCAAATTTGCGGCATCTGATGTGCGAGCCTTGGCGGCGCTAATGAGCAGGCTGGCGTCGGGCTGGTTATTGTCGATAGCTCGCAAGGCCTGCATGGTCATGGAGATAGCATGCTCCTGTTCGCAGAACATATCTGCCGCACGGTGTTTTAGGGCTTGAAAAGTGCCAATCAGTGCGCCAAATTGCTCTCGGGTTTTAAGGTATTCAAGGGTGCGTGCAAAGGCTTCGGACAGCGTACCCAGCAACTCAGCGTTAAGCCCGGCGGTGGCCCGGTCAAATACCATGGTAAGAACCTCGGACGCTTTACCAACCTCGCTAATGACCTGGTCGGCACTAACCACCATATTGTCAAACTCAATAATAGCTGCATTGCGGCTATCGAGTACCTGCAAACTGGTGACGGTTAGTCCTGGTGTTTCGGGCGCTACAAGAAATAGTGTTAGACCATGGTCATCCCCTATAGACCCAGATGTTCGAGCTAGAACGATGAGCTGGTCGGCCCCGAAACCGTCCAGTACAAAACGTTTTTCGCCGCTGATGGAGAAGCCGTTGCTGACTGATTCAGCCTTTGTGCTGACCTGCCAGGGTGAAAATCGACCGGTTTCCTGAAAAGCCAGCGCCAAAATTTTTTCGCCCGCACATATTGCCGGTAGCCACGCCTGTTTTTGGGCCTCGTTGCCACCCAGTAAAATAGTATTGCCCGCTAACAGCACGGCAGATAAAAAGGGTTGTGCGGCTAATGAGTGACCTAGCTCTTCAAGTACAACGCCCAGCTCGGCATAACCCAGGCCAAGACCGCCGTATTGCTCCGGAAAGATAATGCCCGCCCAACCCAGTTCCGCCATTTTCTGCCAGTGATCTCGGGAGTACCGCAGCGCTTTATCCTGATCTCCGGGCTGGCTATCACGAAATTGCCTAACCTGATCAACTGGAAACGTTGCTTTAACAAATTCTCGAGCTGAGTTTTTGAGTAGAGTCTGCTCTTCGCTGAGAACAAGTGGCATGTTGAGTTTTCCTTTTTAATGCAGTATTTAGTGCACGGTATTTATATCCGAGCGATTCGCAGTGCTTATGACAATTGTGCTTAGATAATAGCTTTAGTCGGGCAGACCAAGCACACGCTTGGCAATAACGTTACGTTGAATTTCGTTGGTACCGCCTTCGATGGAATTGCCCTTGGCGCGCAGCCATTGTCGCGTGGTCCGCATTGCCGCCGGGCTATACCCGGGGCCGTCCCAGCCCACGCCGTCGGTACCGCGAATGCTCATCATCAATTCGTGGCGGCGATTGGTCAGCTCACTGCCGTAAAGTTTCAGCATTGACGCGATGTGGGCACTGTTTTGTCCTGCCCTGGCCTGGTCGGCACTGCGACTCATGGTGGTGCGCAAAGCCAGGCTGTCCAACTCGCATTGAGCTACCTCGTTGCGGATGGTTACATCGGCAATATGACCTTGAGCGTTGGTGCCAATTTCTAGAGCTGCGAGCTCGGGCAGGGTCAAGGCTCGCCGGGCATCACCCCGGCCAATAGATCCCAGGGCTTGACGCTCATGCTGGAGTAACTGTTTGGCGAGCGTCCAGCCCTGGCCAAGCTGACCCATCAAATTTGCTTTACCAACGCGGACATCGTCAAAAAAGGTTTGGCAAAACGCCGACGGGCCGCTGATCAGGCGTATCGGGGATACGGAAATACCTGGCGTCGCCATATCAATCAGCAAAAAACTGATGCCCTCGTGCTTAGAGGCGTTGGGGTCGGTACGCACCAGGCAGAACATCCAGTCGGCGTCATCGGCGTGGGAGGTCCAGATTTTCTGGCCGTTAACGATAAAATCATCGCCGACAAGTTCAGCTCGTGTTGACAGACTGGCGAGGTCGGATCCGGAACCTGGTTCGCTGTACCCCTGGCACCAGAACACTGCGCCATTGGCGATGCCGGGCAAGTGCTGCTGTTTTTGTTCTGGCGTGCCGTGTTCGAGCAATACTGGGCCGAGTAATGATAGTCCGGCGCTAATCGGTATTGCCCTAACTTTCGCACGGCGTTGTTCCTGAGCGAGGACTCGCGCCTGATCTACAGAAAATCCAGCGCCGCCATATTCTTTGGGCCAGGTTGGTGCCAGCAGGCCTTGTTCGGCCATTATCTGTAGCCAATTTTGCTCGGAGGTTTTGGTCTGTTGTGGATCGCTACCATCCGCGCCGGGGGTTTGGCGCAGTTCTGACGGATAATGCTGTTCTATCCAGTCAGCGATATCGCGGCGAAATGTTTTCAGGGCTTCGTCTTCACTCATAGGTTATTCATGGCGCATAGTTTTTAGTTCGGCTTTTTAGTTCGGCTAACGAGTCTATCGTGTAGTACAGAATCGTGTCATATTATCGTTGCAGATTTTATTGTGAGGTTTGCCCACTGCATATCATGGACAGAAAAATAGCTACGCAAAAAATATTGGTGTGTACCTTTATGTTGTTGGGCTTAACTATTTTCTGTAGTACAAACTTTGCTACATCAGCAGAGCAAACAGAAGATGGCGACCAAACTAACCTTCGCCGACTTTTTGTCCTCGCCAACCTTGAGTTTACGCTGTTTCACGAGTTTGGCCACGCGCTTATTGATGAATTAACTTTACCTGTCTTTGGTATGGAAGAGGATGCGGCGGATCGAATCGCGGTCATCGCCATGTTAAAAGAACGTCAAGGTATGCCTGAAAAGGAAATTATCCCATGGTTGTTCGCGGTTGCAGGAGACTGGTACACCGAATGGGAATTGGGGCAAAGTCAGCGAAGCCAGCCGAGTTATTGGGATAACCACCGCCTGGAAATTCAGCGTTTTCACAATGTGGTTTGTCTTGTTTACGGGAGCGGCCTCAATTCCCTGGAGGAGTTGATAGATACTGAATTCTTACCTTTTGAACGCGCTATGAACTGTGATTACGAATATCGGCAGGCCCGTGAGGCGGTGGAGTGGGCTTTAGCAACCCACGGCAATCGCGGTGGAGAAAAACCAGCTGGCGCGGAGATCAGCGTGGTCTATGAGCAGCCCAGCAATCCGGGCAATCAACTCATGCTAGATTGGATCCGGGCATCGGCGGTAGCCGATCGACTAGCGAGCCGATTTTCCGCCAATTTCAAACTACGCCGTACAATTCGCATAGAATTTGAGAACTGTGGATCGAGCCCCGACGCGTACTGGCATCATCCCACAGGAACCATCACAGTATGTTATGAATTGCTCACGCACTTTTTGAAAATGGCAGATCATCGTCTGCAAAACCCGGGACGTGCCTGCGATATTCCGACGTTACGTAACTATATTGGTGACGGTTCGCGTTGTCCGAACGCTGAGTCAGATGCAATACCAGAGCAAGATGCTGGTCCTGCTGTAAAGAGTTGAACCCGACCTGATGGTTCGAGCGAGGCATCGCAGCTTGCCATCGAGCGCAATTCGACAAATTAAGCGCAGTTTTGATTGGTAGGGTATTGCGCAGGGAGATGAATTGGAAAATGGATGGTCATCAAATCATGTGCACGCTTAAGCGATTGAGATCAACCGTTGTTCTTGTCAGAACATTATCATTATTTACCCTTTTGTTTGGCGCGTCTGCGGCGGTGTCAGAAAATAATGACCAACAAAATCTGCGCCGCCTGTTTGTGCTCGCCAATCTTGAATTTACTTTGTTTCACGAAATCAGCCACTTGCTTATTGACGAGCTCAAGTTGCCTGTTCTGGGTATGGAGGAGGATGCGGCAGATAGAATTGCCATTATCGCCATGCTAAAGGGGCGTCAGGGAAAATCCGAACAGGAGATTATTCCCTGGTTATTTTCCGTGGCGGGCGACTGGTACGCGGAGTGGGAGTTGCGCCATAGTCTCAAAAGGACGACGGCCTATTGGGATGGTCAACGCCTCGAAATCCAGCGTTTTCACAATATTGTCTGTCTGATTTATGGCAGCAATCCCGATTTGCTTGAGGATTTAATAGCGACTCCCTTATTACCCTTCGAACGGGCCATGTCCTGTGAATATGAGTTTCAGATGGCCCATCAGGCAGTGGAATGGATTTTGGCTAACTATGGGCATAGTGACGCCGACAAAACCGCGGATGTAAAAGTTAGCGTCGTCTACAAGAAGCCCTACAATTCGACTAACCAAACCATGCTGGAATGGGTAAAGGAGTCGGGTTTGGCTGATCGACAGGCGCTATTGCTAGCATCCAGGTTTGGCTTGCCGCGTGAAACTCTTATCGAATTTGATAACTGCGGTTCCAGCCCCGACGCGTACTGGCATAAGCCGACCGGCACCATATATGTTTGTTACGAATTACTCTCGCATTTTTTAAAAATGGCTGAGCACCGGTTGGCAAAACCGAAATGGGCGTGCAATGTTGCAAGCTTGCGCCAGTATATGGATGATGTTGGTGCTCCTTGTCCCAAGACAGGCGCTATTCCACAATCGGTACTGGAAACAGGGCGAGCGTCACAATCAAGATCGGACGGTAAGGAGAAAAACAAAAATGATCCATAGATCCATAGATCCAATGAAGAGTGGGCTGGGCAAGATCCCTTAAAAATTCGACCCTCGTTGTTTTAGAAACACATTTTCTTCGGGGGTCGAAAGCCGTCCCAGCACTTTATTTCGATGGGGATAGCGGCCGAAGCGGTCAATGATGGCTTTATGCTGTAACTCTGAGCGAAGGTTGTGCTCAAGGCCAGGTTCGCTAAAGAGGTGGAGTGCCAGCTTGTGAATATGTCCGGATTCACTGTGCATATAGGGCATATAAAGAAAGGCTTTTTGATCGGCAGGTAGGTGCTGGTGAACATTCGAGGCGATTGCCTGCTGGGCCAGTGCGAGGGCCACATCGTCCTGTGCAAAGGCTTTAGCATGATCGCGAAAAAGATTTCGTGAAAATTGGTCCAGCACAATTATTTCAGCAAGACTGCCCAGCGGTTCGTTGCGCCACTCATAGAGTTCACCGCTTGCCGCAGCGGCGTGCAAATCAGTAAAGCGCTCGGCAATCATGTGGTCGACAGCAAGGTCGGTCTGCCACCACTGTGATGGATTTAACTCGCTAAACCAAAAATCAATGACCGACTGAAACGAAATCATAATGCTGTATAAATGCGACCGTATAAACCACGGGTGTGGGTGAATTTCTCAATCACAAATTTATTATTGCAGGCCATACTTCACTTGTTGGTGCTAAGTTTATCAGCACCAACAAGTGTCGATTAAAATTGGAAGGTCGCAGTAAATTGAGTTTCGTTGCGACGAATACCCGGTTCGCCCAAATAGGAACCAAGCCCCCAGGGACTCTGATCACTGCCACTTTCTCGCCAATATAAATGTTGCTCGAGTTTGAACACCAGGTGTTTCGAGTACAGATACTCCATTTGTATCTTGTTATAAGCACCACTGGAACGAGGGTCGTAGGCGAAGACAAACAGTGGCCGCCAAAGACCGGCGCGGCCATAATTGCTCGATGCGGAAAACGTGAAAACAAATTCGTCCTGGTCAATTTTATCGTTATTGACGCTAATAAAACGCCCCGGCACAACCGAGCCTCCGACTACAGCGGGTTGTACGTCATAGAAGGAGCCTCGATAAAAGCTGCTGTAGTCAAGCCAGCGCCGCCAGAAAAATTGAGTGGAAATAAAGAAGGTGCGTAAGCTGTTGAGCGCTGGAATCCAGGTGGGTCGATCGATACCGATCATCACTACGGACTGACTCGCCGTGTCAAAGCCGTTGCCATTGGTGTCGTCTCGGCTGCCGAATTTGATTGCGACCGGAAGGCCTTTGGTAACAGTGGTCTCGAGACGAAAAACTGACTGGGTATATTTTTCTTCGGAGTAGTTGGCGGTAAATCCAAATACATTAGTACGGGGCGTGATGGTTTCAATCACAGTTTCGAAGGTGCTGCCGACTAATTCAGCAGAGTGGATCTTTACGCCGGGAGATTGCGCAAAGCCATAAAAATAATTAACGCTGAATTCAACGTCATTCCAGACACCTTTAAATCGGAAGCCGCTCTGAACATTACGTATATCGGTTTCTTTTTCGGTACCATCGATCACGGTAACACTACTGTCATACAGATCGGCAAGCGTATCGCCAAGTAATACTGAGTTTGCAGCTTCTTCCTGTAACCCTATGCCGCGAAATGCCCAGGGTCGGGGGTAGTCGGCAAACACTTTATTGGTTTGAAAGTCATCGGGGATAACGATAACTTCAAGAAAGGTTTCCTCGAATGGTCCGATTTTACCAACGTCCCATATGCCCCTGGCCATCCAGAGCGGAATACGGATGTCTTCCCATGATTCCCTGGTACCATGCCAGGTTCTATCCAGTGGATTGATAACGTCAAGGGCGCGGAAATTATCCGTTTCACCCCAGACAACCTGTTGGCGGCCCAGGCGTAGCGAAAAGGGCGGCATGATAAAATCGACGAAGGCCTCTCTTACCTTGTACTCTTCCTTGCCCCGACCATTGAGTCCGGCATAACTATCTCGGAGGTCAAAAATCGAGTCGTGGGCTGCTCTAGCGAGAAAGGTGAAAGTGGCCTCCTCAATGGGGCCTGTTGAGAAGCTATTAAATGCTGTGCTATCACGTAGAAAGTAGTATTTGCCCTCTAGCTGAGCGGTATTGCGTTGATGAGTGAGTTCTCCATCATTGAACGGCCGCGCCCCCGTTTTTAATATATTCATTGATCTTACGAAGCCTTCAAGTTCAATGTCGTCCCCGACACTGACAATGCTCCATGACAAAGCCGGGAATAATAAAGGGCTCAAAAGAATCGAAAGAACGATAAGTTGTTTACGACACCTAGCTATCATCGTTTAACCTCAGGCAGTGATAATTGTGGGAGGCCACTTATTAAGTGGCCTCCTGGTATTAGGGGGAATTTTTACCAGCAATTAGCGCCGACCGCTAACCATATTGCGTAGCGAGTAAAACTGCTTGGCACGGGCCGCACTGAATGCCTTTTTATTGACAAAACAGTGGGTAATGGTGGCATGGGGCTTCTTGGCATTAATATCGGTTTGACCAAGATGCAAGAATACCTGGTGACCTACACTTTTAGAAAAATCCTGCTTCACGTAGGGCGCCTGCGAGGGTGGTTCGGTGTCGAAGGTTTCAGAGTATTTTGTGAAGTGCTGATTCAACCGAAATAATTGGTCATCTCGCTTGTCAAAAGCGAACATCCAGCTCGTCCAGTTAGTTTCCACGTCGATAAAAACAATCCGGTAGCTATAAGGGTGGTTATCAGCCCTTGGCTCGATCAGGACGACATGATTTTCACGGACTTCCCAGCGAGCTTTGTCTGGCACCCAATTGCTCGGGCCACCAATTTCAGGATTATCACTTACATTGACAGTGGCAAGTAGTTTACGTTTGCCCAGGTAAGTAAATTTATTTTCATAGACCTTACCACCAAAACCCATTGAGTCTTCCCTGATCATATCCATACCCATCAGCTCACCGGTGCGCTCGGACGACAGGACTTTACGGGGTTTGCGCTGCGCTGGCATGTACAACCAACCTGAATTCTCTTTGTAATGGTCGACATATTTGATGGTTAAATTCTTGGCACCAGCCATATCTCTGGGTGAGCGAAATTCGAAAAGCTGTTTGCTTTTAACCTCTTCATAGCCCGACACCAGGCTGTGATCACCGTGAGCGAACTGAGAGTTGACAGATATAAACTCCATCTCTCTATCGAGCGTGCCGTCCTCGCTACGTAACCACACCATCATAGGCATGTTGTAATCATTGCTACCGGGGCGCCATAGCATATTCCAGACGGCTTTCTGGCCCGCCATAGGGTCATCTTCGCTAATTTCTGGGTAGGGCGTACCTCCGCCCGTGAACCCAACCAACACACCTTTATCGTCAAGCTTGTAGTCAGCTGTGGGCGTCATCTTTTTGCCCCAGTCGTCAGGAGCAGGGTAATGTCCGGTTTCGGTGACTTCCATATCCATGCCTTCAAAGAAATAGTATTTCCATGCTGTTTGCGGGATTAGTGCTTCCAACACCGCTTTTCTATCGCTCAATGTGTAGTGCTTGCCTGGGGTGGCATAATTTTCGGCGGGGGGATTATCAATCCAGTCTCGCAGTGCCTGATAACTTTGGTCTTCCGCAATGACTTGCGCCGGCATCCAAAGCAGCGCAGCTGCCGTCAATACAAAAGCGCTGGTCAGTAACCGGTGAAAAGGGGCAGGGTGTTCTGAGCTATGTACGGTAAGATTTTTCATAATTGTCCTTCCAGCGTATTTAACAAGGAATGTGTTGGGCGTACTAAAAGTTGGCAATACGATTGCTTATAAACCGTGTTTCAGAGACATATTTTATTCGTAGTGCTCTTGAGCTTTGAAGACCGTACAAACGAAAGATTTGCAATATGCTTAAAGATCGATGCTCCATAGCGTCTAAACGAAAGCTGTTTGTATCTATCAGTATTTTTTGATACTAATTCGAAAATAAAAAAATAACAACTTTTAAATTAAGGCATATACAAAATGTAACGGGTGTTTAGGGACGCGAAGCGAGTAGTAGATCAGTAATTAAGGACTATACCAAGACTGGGTTAATGAGTATGAGAAGGTATGTTCATCGTTACATGTGAGTTGACCGACAGGTTATTGTTTCTGAATCGTTTGAATCGACTCAAGGAATTCAGCCAATGCAAAATATTGCATTCGAGCTTCAGCTTCGGTGCTCTCGCGCCGAAAAACTTTCCCCCATATTGGCATTTTTCGAGAACCATGCGCTTGAATGAGTTGGTCTCCTTCTATGTATCGCTTTACCTGTGCATGAGGAAATTCGCCCCCATTTCTGGCACTTAACTGGGTCAGGTCAGCTGGAGGGGATTTGAGAGCACCCCCTGCCGGGCCATCACCTTTCCCCGTCCAGCCATGACAGGAAACACAGAAGTCGTAATAGAGGTCTCTGCCCCAGTCTACGGTAGGGCTGTCATCTGCCTCTGCTAGCGTGACTTGAGATAGAGCTAGCAGGGCAACGATAAGCACCAGTCCAAGCCTCACTTGGCGGTTGACCGGGTGGGTTCGTTCAATGGGATGTACACCAGGTTGAATCATGAGGACTCCTTGACCGGCGCAACTAAACGTCGGTTAGATAAGCGTCGGTTAGATAAGTGTCAGTTAGATTTCAAAAATTGCTGTGGTTGAGACATTATCACAACAAAGTATTTGCTTGCACCGATTTTCAAGGGCTCACTATACTTTAAGACAGCGTAGACAAGCCTTTTCGGGAAGTCCAGAGTATTGAAAATATTTGATAGAGCAATGAGGCAGATCAACAACATCCAGTATTAGCGGCATAATCGATAACTTTACCCTGCCTGCTTAACTCAACGGCACAACAATCTAGCAATCGTTCTTTGAGCTTCACCCGACCTCGCTGCACGCGAGATTTCACCCCCGATAGTGACAAACCAAGCTGTTCGGCAGCTTCTTGCTGTGGCAGCCCTTCAATATCCACCATCTGAAGAGCTGTTCGGTATCGTGGTGGTAAATTTTCTATTAGCGGTGTCAGGCAGCGGGCTAGCTCTCGCTCCGGAGAATCTCCCTGAAAGGTGAATTCGGATTCGTTATCGACTCTCTCTTGTTCCAATGGTGCCTGGTCTTCCACAATGGCTTGCAGCGCGGAACGCTCTATCGCGCGTCGCCGGTAGTGATCGGTAATAACATTGCCTGCCACACGATACATCCAGGCTGCCGGTTTATCCGCCGATTTGAAAGCGGGTTGGTGGCGGACCAGACGCAACAGGATGTCGCTCACGAGATCATCCACACAGTTCGCTTCAACACGGCGGGCTACATAACCGCGAAGCAAGCGCTCAAAGGCTGACCATTCTCTGTTTGTTATCTCCATCCTGTGAGCATAGTCGATTATGGTTGTGCCAGGCGTTTTCTCTGGGTACAGCATGCTGAAGCATTGACGCCGAGTTCAGGTGCTTCGTTGGTGATACGGTACCACTCCCAGCGCAAGCCCTGAGGTTCAGTGGACCAAACCTTGTCCTGAGTGGCGTGACAACAGGTCTCGTTAACCTGAACTTCATTGAGTATGCCACTCGCGGACAAGCGCTCTTTAGCCATCGTCACCTGTTCCGAATCGAATACTTCGACACCGAGATGATTCAGTCGCTCGTCAGTATACGGGTTTTCAAACAGCACCAGCTTTAAGGCTGGCGAATCGATACTGAAATTAGCATAGCCGTCACGTATTTTGTTGGGCGCTGTGCCAAACAGTTTTGAATAATAGTCTATAGCCTCGCTAAGATTAGCTACATTGAGTGCCAGTTGTATGCGCATCGTTTTGCCTCCTATTGGGTGGAATCAGTCGTTAAGACGCACGAGATCCAAAAAAGACGCAATTATTTATAACAACCAGCTATTTTTCGATATGGTCGTCGCCGCGCCAAGTCGCTACACTCTTTCTTACCAGCTAATTTAAAACGATCAATAAACGGGGTTTCAGTGCTTATGGCAGACGATATTGATGTAACAACCAGTAAGCATCTTCGGGGTAAATACGCCATTGCCGGGGTGGGCGAAACCGAGTTTATGAGGGGATCAGGCTGCACCACCCGAACTCTGGGCACTCGCGCTGTGCGGGCGGCTATGGAGGATGCCGGGCTAGAGCCAGGAGATGTCGATGGGCTGTTGTCCTATTCAAATAATGATTCCACGCCCTCCACGGTTATCGCGGGGGATCTTGGTATACGGCCAAATTTTTATATGGATGTTTACGGTGGTGGCTCGTCAACTGAAGCCCTGATCGGCATCGCCATTGGTGTGATTGAAGCCGGGATGTGTAAAACCGTGGCGATCTTTCGCGCTATGAATGGCTATTCCCAGATTCGAATCGGCGGTACTGGGGGTGCCGGTGGTCGAGCGCCACTGAGTAGTGGCGGCTTGTTTGGCCGGGCCTATGGCCTGATGAGCGCCGGACAAATGTTTAGCCAGTCCTTTATGCGGCATATGTATGACTACGGCACGACGCCTGAGCAGATAGCCATGGTCAAAGTGATTCACAGCGAGCACGCGTCAAATAACCCCAAGGCCTATTATAAAAAGCGCGTCACAGTGGATGACGTCCTGAATAGTCGGATGATCGTCAAGCCACTGCATCTGTTGGATTGCTGTGTCGAGACTGATAACGGCAATTGCATTATTGTCACTAGCGCTGAGCGTGCGCGAGATTGTCGTCATCGTCCGGCCTTGATTCAGTCTGTCGTAGGGCGCTGCAGCAAGCCGCGCACCGATATGCATTATCAGCACGGGCCTATTTCAACCACGGCCGGGTATTACGGCAAAGACATCCTCTGGCCCAATGCCGGGGTGGGGCCGGAGGATATCGATGTAACTGGTTCCTACGATGCCTTTACCTTTACCACTATGTTGCAGCTGGAAGACTACGGTTTTTGCAAGAAGGGTGAAGGCGGCGATTACGTGAGCAATGGCACCATGCGCCTGGGTGGCAAGCGGCCCAACAATACCAGCGGCGGGCATTTGTGCGAAGGTTATACTCATGGCCTGAATATGGTCATTGAGAATGTTCGCCAGCTTCGCGGTGAGATTGATGATTCTTGCCCCATCGGCCGGGGCGGTCAGCGTCAACATACCTATGACTATAGCGAAGGTGGATGTCGCCAGATTAAAGCGCCGGAACTCACCGCCAACCTGGGTTGGGCGGGGCCACAAACCGGCTCGGCCATGGTTATGGCTAAAGGCTAGATTAAGCTAAATAATATTCGGTATATCTTTTTAGGAAAAACACTATGACCGTCAAAGGCGAATATCTTGGCATGAATATCCGGATCAGCGATCTGGATAAAGAGAACCAGGAATTTTTTGGCCACTGCGCCAATCATCAATTGCATCTGCAAAAATGTGATCACTGCGCTTTGCTGCGTTACCCACCAACCACCGCCTGCCCCTGGTGCGCCAGTGCCGATGCCACCTGGGCACCCGTTGCAGGTGAGGGCACGCTGCATTCCTATGGTGAAGTCTATCAAGCCATACAGCCGGTATTTCGAGACTACGCGCCCTATATGCTGGTGCTGGTCGATCTCGATACCCAGCTTGGCCAGCCCACCGAGCATGAGGCTTTACGCATTACTGGTAATCTTGCCACCGCAGAAGGTGACCTGGCGCCACCGGAATTGGTCACGCAGGTGGGTATTGGCAGTCGGCTGCGTATTGTCTTCAAAGATGCCGGAGAAGGGGTATCGATTCCCCTGTGGACGCTGGACGAAAATGCCGAGCAACCTGAAACGCCCTGGCGTTATCCCGAGTCAGCGTGATTTAATGAGTTAGCCTGTGTCGTTCGAAACAAAATTGCGCAACAGGTAGGCAGAAAAAATAGAGTAGATAGCTAGAAAGGTAAGCCCATGCCCACCCAGGATTTTGATAAGGCCCAACGATTGCTCAACCAGCTTAAACCGGTATTAGAGGCAACAGATAACTTACAGGCCAGTTACGCTGCCGGGATCAAAGAACCGCCGGGCCATCCCAATTTGCACCCGGTGCGTCTGGCCATGAAAGAACTGGAAATGGAGTTGGAGCGGGCCATCGGCCAGATCGCCCGAAGCCGTCGTGAAGACGACCTCGAACGTCAGCGCAGGCAGGCTCAGTACAAAAACAAGTAGCCGAATTTATTGTTACGGGCTGAGCGCTGTTTGGAGTTGGTGTTAAAAGCCCCTAAGAAGCCATCCCCAGATTATCGAAATCTCGCGCCGGGTAAGCCGCGAGCAAGCCCTTAGGATCATATTCAACGCCGCTGCGGAAGACCCGCTCAAGGCTGCGCAAGTTTTTCACATCTTCCGACGGATCTTTTTCAAGCACTAGAATATCAGCGTAGCAACCGGGCTTAATGGTGCCCAGCTCGTCTTCCTTGCGCAGGGCTGATGCCGCAGAGGCGGTAATGGCTTTGAGCGCGGCCATATCACCGATTGCATCAGCCAGTAATTCCGCTTCCCGCCACAGGGCAAAGCCGGGGGGCGGATAGGCGATGCCACAGCAGTCGGTGCCGCCAACAATCACACCGCCTTTATCATGAAGAATCCGCACCGCTTCTTTTTGTTTCTCCAGCGCTTTTTTGCCATTACCGGGCGGGTAACCGGTGTGAATATCCCATTCTTCACCGGCCTTCACGACCTTGGCCAGAGAACGCTGATGCGCTAAACCTGATTCAGGAATATAGATTCGGTCGGTGTCTTTCAAAGCTTCTTCGATACCAATGTTGTCTACCCACAGAAGATCGAGGGTAGTGCCCATTTTGACCTGCTTCTCAGCCATTAAGTTAAACAGCTCCTGAGCGCCAGGTCCCTGGAGATCAGCCTCTTCCCAGCCCTGGAACGTGACCTTCGGGAACCTCGAACTCATCATCGACATTTCAGGGCCAAAGCGCATTTCTACCGGGCAAATGTTGTTGTAGGGTGAAATCCACATATGCTCCAGGCCATCGATACCCAGCTTGATGGCTTCAATGGCTGTCGTTGCGCCGATATGTCCGGTCACCGGAACCTGCTTGTCGACGGTGTTTAAGCAGGCCTCCATGATGTCGGGTGTCATCCCAAAATACAGTTTTATACCATCGACACCAGCATCCAGTAATGAATTGATCTTCCCTGGGGCAGCCTCCACCGAGGTTACGGTATCGAGAATTTCCCCGAAGGCTCCGTCTGGAAAGGTTTTGTGGCCGCCATCCAGTAGCGGCCCACAGACAAAAAGTCGTGGGCCGAGGACTTCGCCTTTACTCAGGCGTTCCCGCAAAGTAAGCACTTTATCGAGTCGGCCACCGACGTCACGAGCGGTGGTGACGCCCGTTGCCAGAAATAATGACAGGTCGATATCGCTGACCAGGGTGCTATGGACGTGAGTGTCGATCAGCCCCGGCATCACGGTTTTACCCGCCAGGTCGATGACTTCCACATTTGGCCCAGAAGGGCCGCCATCAGTAGTAATCGCTTTGATGCGATCGCCACTGATAACAATGGATACATTGTCACGGGCTTGATCCGCGATCCCGTCTATCAGTCGAACATTGCGCAATACAATATCTTTAGCCATGGTTGTTCATCCTTAGTTGGTGTTGATTATTTAAAACTTTAATTTCCGAGGGTGAGGGATTACCGAGGGCGATGGTTTTGCAGTTTTGGATGCATTTCGTTTCTGAAATTAACAATGCGTGCTTCGCCGCGTCGGATAAGTAATGAGTCAGTTTAGGGCGGGAATAGCCCGCAGTGTTGGGTGTTAGCCTCACTCTTTATAGTTATGTTTATATTCTAAGCTTCGGAGTATAGAGGAATAAATATTACCAAAGCTATTGGCTTATGAGCGTTGGAATAGATTTTTTGATTTTTCAATTAGTCGAGTGGGTATTTTCAGGGGGTGGTAATCGGGACAAGCTGCCACACTGGGACCGCAGATGTGGCGGGCGAATGTGGTGGGCAGTGGACGATAAATTGAGCAGAATAAAGGTAGGACTTTTTAGAAAAGGAGGGGGGTTCTAAAGCTGTGCCTGGCTGTGTATGTAACTGTGTGCCTGGTTCAAGTCCGGCAAATCCCTTGACCGGACTGCTGTTGTTAGGCTGGTGCTATAGGCGGGTGCTATAAAAGCTTACCCAGGGGTTTGGCGAGCAGCAAACCAAGGACCATGACCGGCACAAAAAGCAGCGTAGAGCTATAACCATAACTTAAACCGGCAATGGCGGGGCCGGGGCAGTAACCAACTAGCCCCCAGCCGGTACCAAACATAATCGCGCCGATTAGCAGGGCTTTATCGATATCGGTTCGGGTCGGGACGGCGAAAGTATCGGCAAAGAGTGGTGTCGGGTTTTTCAGTACGAATTTATAGCCGATAAAAGTGACCAGCAGCCCACTGCCCATAACAAAGGCAAGGGTAGGATCCCATTGCCCAGCGATATCGAGGAAACCCTGGATGCGGTCGGTATTGGTCATGCCAGAGACCGCCATACCCAGACCGAAGACAATCCCGGATGCCAGGGCAGAAATCAGCTTGCCTGCTTTTTGATGACTCATATCACAACACTCCAAAGACATGACGAAGTAGATAGACGCAAATAAAACCGGCGGCCATAAAGGTACAGGTGGCGACAATCGAGCGCGGTGACAGACGGGAAATACCACAAATGCCGTGGCCGCTGGTGCAGCCACTACCCAGGCCAGTGCCAAGGCCGACCAGCAAACCACCGATGATAATTATCAGGACGCTGGCGTCTGGCTCTGGTGGCTTAAAATCCACGGATAGCGCTACCGGGATGGCCCCGCCAATAATGATGCCAACAACAAACAGCAAGCGCCAAAGTCGTTCGTCAGCGGGTTCGGTTAGGGCACCGGTCAAAATGCCACTAACACCGCTGATGCGGCCCTTGAGTCCCATCATCATGACAGCGGCAATGCCGATGAGCCAGCCACCGAGGGTGGCTAAAATAAAAGGGTGCATTAATTGCTCCAGTTAGAGTTTATTAAGGGGTGTTTTTAGATAGGAAACGCCGTTGCTTTCGGGCGGTGGGAAGGCACCGGCTTTGGGATAGTCGTAATAAAGGAGCAGGCGCTGGTTACCGGGAAGCCCAGTGTGCGCTCAACGGATCGATAATCGCTGCCTGCATGGACTTATCGTCCCAGACCAGATGAGTGAAGGTGGCTGTGTCCTGATCAAAATAAGTCTTTACTTCCATCATGCTCATTCCCGCGTGAGTTGGTGTCACATTAAGTTAGTATATTATCATAATCTAATATATATGGAAGCAGTTTGTGATCCTTTTTGGTCTTAATCAGGAATAAATGGCTTGTTCTTATGTTTTTTTCAATCGAAAGAAAGAGCAGGTTGATTCCAGGTTCCGGTTTTTAAAACCGGACTTACTGACGTTGCGCGTGGAGGAGACTTAGCAGGTATAACCCGTCTCGATAAATGATCAATTAATCGTTAATGCCTTCTGGTACCGCCTGATCTTTGCTCCAGCCGTCAAAACCACCTTCGAGGCTGTAGAGCTGAGTAAACCCCATCTCCTGAAGTGTCGCTGTAGCGAGGGCAGAGCGGCCACCGGATTTGCAGTAGACAATAACGGCCGCGTCTTTGTTCTGAAAATCCGGGTGGTTTTCAATCTGCATTTCTAGCACGCCGCGAGAAATATGTTTTGAACCTTCGATATGACCTGCGTCATGTTCTATTTTTTCTCTGACATCGAGCAAAGTGATATTGCCGCTGCTGAGTAGTTTACGGGCTTGTGGGAGTTCAATGCAGCGCACTTTGGCTTTGGCTTGTTGAATAAATTGTTGGGCGTTGGTCATGGTGTTCTCCGGTAAATAAGCCTGGGTTTGTCACTTTCAAGTCGAGGGTCGTTTATCAAAAGCTATATCTTATTCGGGTAAAGACACTGCTGTTTTCTTCAAACTGGCCAAAGAAAGTAAAATTCTCTTTGCCACCCATAATGTTCATGCCGACTTCGCTGGACCATGAATCGGACAGTCGATAAATAATTCTTGGTAAGGCAAAAAAATCATCATCCGTAGGAGAATAAAACAAAAACAGTGAAAGTGTTAATTTTTCCTGGGGGGAGCGGTAGTTGATTCGGGTAGTGAGCACTTGCCGATATTCTTCGGGTTCTTTATCCGATAGCAGAGAATTATCTTTTAGCTGGTCATAATCCTGAGTCCATTCCAGATAGTACTGCAAACTCAGGGTGAGGCGAGTGATTAGCTCTTGTTCGTAGCCGCTTAAAAAGCGTAATTGGCTATTGGGAATAAACGGGTCGGTGCCGTCCCGGTCTTGCTCAGACTGGTACCAGGCAATTTCCATATTACCGATGCCACGCATAACTGTGCCGCGTACACTGGCACCCAGGGAGGAAAGTTTTGGGAAATAATTGAGTCCACTTTTGGGGTCAAAGCCGACAGGACTTTTGAAGTAACCGTGATAACCATACACAGCCCACTCGTAACCTTTGATAGTTTTGTAAAGTCGCAGTGCCAGTTCGCCATCGTCCAGGCCAGTATCTGGCTCGTCAACGGAAAGCCTGGGTGGCGCGGCGACGATACTGTCAGCAAGCGGTGAAAAATAGCTAAATCGTTCTCCGCGCATATAGGTATCGGGATCAAATTCTGGACTCCACACGAGGTCTATATTGGCGAGTTTATTGAAGTAGCTGAATTTGATCGCGTCGGATGGCGCTTTCAGGTATTCCATTTCCCGACCTGAAAAAAACGCTACCCAGTCTTTAGGGAAGAGGTCGTTAAGAAAGACTAAATCACCGGTGCCCCAGGTGAGTATCTGGCGACCGAGCTGAATGTCGCTGTTTGCACCCAGGGAAAACCGCAACAAGGCTTCACGGGTGTGGTTTTCGATTAGGGGGCCGTTCCAGGCCAGGTCGTCGACCAGGAAATCACCCTTGTAGCTGCCATAGACTGCGCCAAAGTAGTGGGAATAGTCGAGACGTAAGCGCGCTTCGTTGAGGGTGTCGTGTCGATCTAGCCATTGATTGCTGTGTAGGCGGGTTCCGTAAGCGGCTTCGACGAAACCGTGAATGATGTGTTCGGGTTCCTCGTCGCTGCCCCAGTCTTCGTTATCCCACGCATTTCCTTCGCTTTCGCTCCAACTATCCGTTTGAGTCATGTTTTCAGAAGGCTGTAGAGCAGAAGCTAGTGCCGGACAAAGTAGCAAGAGTGCAATTAGCGCAAGCTGGCGAGTGATTAGCATTGTGCTGTTATTTCCGTTTGAACCATTGTTGAGGTGGGTTACGCAGAGAGCGCTCGGAAAAAATATCGTCCGGTAAACCCAGGTCGTACTGGATAGAGCGCATTTCGGTGAGGGTCGAGCCACCTGAGCGCAGATCGGAGGCCTGCATCCGGGTAGCGGTGGCAAAACCATCGATATCTTCTATTTTTAGCGCTTCGATGCGGCGATAAACCTTGCCAGCTGCATCGGTGTATTCAGTTTTTACCGGCATCCAATTATGTTTGTCGATCCATACCGTGTAGGACGCGAATTCAACGCTATTGGGGTCTAGCGGAATATTGTTAACGACGTAGTGTTGATCGGTAGTTTCGATCAATTTATGTTTATCCGCTGTCAGGCTGCGACCTGAGATGTCTTCATAAAAGAAATGGGAGCCGACGAAACTGGTTCTTTTATCGCCGGAGGATATTCGTTTGACTAGATCCAGGCCGGGCAGGTACAGCCAGCGGTCATCATCGGTGTCGGTATGTTTGACGACGCGAAACAGGGTATTGCGCACATCTGCCGGTCGGCTAAATAAGACCAGGAAATCCTGGTCAGCGTCATTCTGTGTGCTGTTGTCTTTGGTAAGGCGGTCTTTGCGCAAAATAGTAAATTGCCGGACCTGCCTATTGCCGCCGCCGTCGGTGATCAACATACGGGATTCGGCGCGGCCATCTTTACCCTGATAAAAGGCAATATGGTTCGCCTTGCTAACGATTTGTTCAACGTCGGTTTCATCGGCAAGCGCAAGGTTTGTAACAAAGGCCAGGGCAATCAGCCCAATTAGATTTGGCAGGTTTTTCATTAGGGATTTACCTCGTCTGACTTAAACAGGAAGCGTTTCATGTAGGTCATCAAGATTGGCAGGATGATCAGAGTGGTAAGGCAGGAAATAATCATGATCGCTGCCAGGAACATGCCCACCGTGTTGTAGGGCACCAGAGGTGATAGCAACAGGGGCAAGAAGCCCACCGCAATGACGATGGCATTCCTTGAAATAGCACGGGCTGGTTCTTCAAACATCAGCGGAATGGCTTGTGCAAAGCTGCCGTGTTTGTCGACCATCTCCCGCATACGCTGGACAAAATGGATGGCGAAATCCACCGACAAGCCCAGCGACAGCGCTGACAATATGGCCACCGGCATATCGTAGTCTTTGCCAGCCCAGCCGACGATGCCGTAGATAAACAAAATTGTCGCTGACAGGGGGATCATCGCCAGAACGCCGAACAGGATAGAGCGAAACAGTACAACCATCATAATAAACACGACGGCAAAGGCACCCAGCAGGCTGCCGACCATGCCTTTTACCATGGCTTCCTGCCACACCACGTTGATGTAGGTCAGGCCTGCCCAACGCATTTCTACGCCTGGCGGCAGAGGATGGCTTAACAGGTAATCGTCGACAAAATCTACGACCTGGGTCATATCGACGTTATTGCCGCTTTTTAACTGCAGCCATATTGAGGCAGAACGCTGGTTCGGGGTGACCATGCGCCATAGATCCTGAGGCCGGTGGGATGACTGATAGCTGAGTAGGGTCTGAGCGACGGCGGCGGGAGAGTCGGGAATCCGATAATAATCTGCCCTGCCTTCATTGAGTTCTCGATACACAGTTTTAACCACGTCTGTTACCGAATTACTTTTGCCGACGATGCCGGTGCTTAGCAAAGCTTCCTGCATGGCTTCGATATAGGCCAATGCCTCAGGTTGCTGAAAGTATTTGCTTGCGTTGAGTTGTTCTTCGGTTGCAACTAGCAATGCTTCAAGATAAGCCACCTGGCGGACGTCAGCATCAAATAATCGGTCATCAATTTTTAGTACCAGGCTTTGCATAAATTGGGGGAAGGAGCTATCGGGGAAGGTGCTTGCTGCTTCCTCGTCAGTAGCGCCAGTATTTTTTGCCGAATCGGAGGCGTCCTGTTTGAGCGCTTGCCACAGGCTTGTGAGCTTGACGCCGCTGCTCTCCGCTCGCTTGATGATGTCGTCGGTGTGCTGGTTAAATTGTGCTTCGAGCTCAGCGTCGTTGTGTTGGTCGAGAACAATAAAGGCGTTGTAGGTGCCGGCAAAATGGTCGTTGAGTACTTTATCGGCAATCCGTAAACGGTGAGATTCCTGAAACCATTGGAAAGGATTATCGTTTATAACAATTTTTGTGACGCCGGTAATGCTGATCGCGGTAATGCCGAGAAAGACCAGGAGCATGATTTTCGGCCATGCCAGGCTGCCTCTGCCAAGGGCTTTTAGGCTGCTAGCTAAAGGCCCCTTGTCATCATCGTGAGGTGTAATTGCAGCCAGCTTGCTGAGTCGTTCTGGCGATAACGAGACGATGTAGGCAGGAATAAATGTCACGGTTAATAAAAACGCCAACATCACACCAAAGGCGATAAACAGGCCAAATACCTGAACCGGCGGGATAGGCGTGAGAGCCAGTGCGGCAAAGCCCGCTGCTGAGGTCAGAGAGGTAAAGAGCATCGGCGTAAACAGATGATCCAGGACTTCTTTCATGGCTGCTTCTGGTGTGGTGCCCTCATGATATCGGTCAGAAAACTCGGACAGCAGATGGACTGAGTCGACCACCGCTATGGGCATAAGAAAGATCATGATCATGGAGCTCATGATGTGGACGGTGTAGCCCATGCCGATTAACAGCCCCATGGTGCAGATAATGGCGACCATGGCGAGAATCATCGGCGAGGCAATCAGCGCCAGGCTACGGAAGAAATACCACATCAACAGAAATACCAGCAGGCCAGCAACGGGGGCAGAGGTGGCCATCTGTAAGAACATCTCGACGCCAAACGTGTCCTCCGCGACCGGTAGGCCGGTGATGTAAAACTTATCGTCTGTGTCCAATGTCTCGATGATGTCTTCGACTTCAGAGACGATGCGGTAGGATTGGTCTTTGTGAAGAATGGGGATGTAGATGGCGCTTGCCTGACCATCGGGTGAGGCGATGGTGTTGTTTAGAAATGGCAGGTTTTCGATAGCTGCTTGAATGTCGTGAGCGGCCTCAGCGGTTTCGGGGGGCTGGTTCATCATCCATTGAAAGCGAATCGTGCCGGGGCCGTCCTGGGAAATATTGTCGACCGTGGGGATAGACAGTACATCCTGTGGCACGATGCCTTCTATCTTCAATATTTCATTAGCGAGGGTGTGCAAGGTGCCGAGGGAGCGGGGGTTGTAGATGCCTTGTTCATTGACCATACCGACCACGATCAGATCGTTGATGCCGAATTTCTTTTTCACCTCCTCGTGGAATACTCGATCCTCCTGATCGGAGGGCAGCATATTTTCAGGGTCAGTGTCGATAATGATCATCGGTATCATCGCGCCAAAGACGATAACGGCGGTGGCCATCAATAGAAATACGCGTTTGGGGTATTGAAATGCGAAGTTAAACAGGTGGTCTTTGATCATTACGGCAATCCTTGCTGTTAAGTGTGAAGCTGATATCCAGTCGCTTACATCTACGTGCAGATATTAGGTCTTGGTATCGGTGTGCTGTCTTGTTATTTATAAGCTTATAGCGGGATTATATTAAGTAATTATTATTAGTTAATAAATAGATATTTATGTGGTGCTTGATTTAGCGTAGGTAATGGCCAGTAAAAAGTCTAAGTAAGAATTTGATTGAGGTGCAGGGGTTTACTGCAGCCACGCGGCTTCATTGTGCCGTGGTAGTGGCACAACAAGCATTGCAAGTGATTTATGCCTATTCGGACAGCCTTACGGAAGGTGTTATTGCCAGCCCGGGAAAACTAGGCTGGCCGAGCTTATCTACAAAAGCAAAGCTTATGTAAAGCAATGCTCGGGAGCGGGGAACTCGCCGCTACGAACCGCATCAGCGTAGGCCTTTAGTGCCAATTGGACGTCACCGGTATCGCTCAGAAAGTTTTTGGTGAATTTGGGAATGCGTGGTGAAAAGCCGAGCATGTCGTATAGCACCAATACTTGCGCATCGGTGTCTGGCCCGGCGCCAATGCCAATCACAGGAATGTCCAGGTGTTTGGATATTCGCCCGGCTAGGTCGGTGGGCACACATTCAAGTACCAGCAAATCGGCCCCGGCGGTTTGCAAAATTTCGGCATCGGTAAAGATGGTTTGAGCCGCTTCCTCGTCGCGGCCCTGAACTTTATAACCGCCCAGTTTGTTGACCGATTGCGGTGTCAGGCCAAGGTGGCCACAGACAGGAATGCCGCGTTCAGACAGCATAAAGATCGATTCTTCCAGCCATGCACCGCCTTCAAGTTTGACCATCTGGGCGCCAGCCTGCATCAGCAGGGCAGCGTTATCCATGGTCATTTCTTCGGTGGCGTAGGACATAAAAGGCATGTCGCCAATTAACAGCGACTTGTCATTACCGCGGGCAACTGCAGCAGTGTGGTGGAGCATATCGTCCATGGTCACCGGCACGGTACTGGTGTAGCCCAATACCACGTTGCCCAATGAATCACCGACTAAGACCACCTCGATGCCCGCCAGCTCGATTTGTCGGGCGAAGGCACTGTCATAGGCTGTAATAACCGGGAATTTTTCACCATTGCTCTTCAGGCTAAGGAGCGTGTTGACGTTAACAGCTTTCATGGCAGCGTCTCTTTACGAACAGGCTTAAGGGTTGTTACGAGTGGGCTTGTGGATTGTAATAGTGCCGTCCGGATTTAATAGTCAGCAGATATTGCACGAGGTTTCTGTAGTCCAGGTCATTATTCACGGGGTCGATTTCGGTGGCATTCACAATCAACAGCGGGGCATCTTCGTAGTAGTGAAAAAACTGCTGGTAAGCCTCGTTCAGCGCATTGAGATAGCCTTTGTCGATATTTTTTTCCATGGCAACACTGCGGTGATTGACCCGTTCGAGCAGCACCTCGCTGGGTGCTTGCAGGTAGATGACTAAATCGGGGGTAGGACGGTCGATCACAAGCTGGTCGTAAACTTTTTGATACAGCCTGAGTTCGTCGTCATCGAGAGTGACCTGAGCAAACAGCGGATCTTTGTCGATCAGGAAGTCAGCCACCTTGATTGGCTTAAACAGGTCGTCCTGGCGTAAGTCCTCCATCTGCTTTACCCGCTGAAACAGAAAATATAACTGAGTGGGTAAGGCGGCACCGGGCATATCATTGTAAAAACGCTCCAGGAACGGGTTTTTCTCCGCTTGTTCCAGCAGTGTATCGTAATTAAATGTGGCAGCGAGGCGTTTGGCCAATGCAGTTTTGCCGACGCCGACAGGCCCCTCCACAGCGATATATCGGGGCAGGATATCGATATTTAAGTCGAGCTTAATATCGTTAGCCAGTACATCCACGGGTCTCTCCAGCTTCGAGGCGGACAATACCTTCTGGGCAACAGTTTGCCAATAGTTGTTGTAGCGGAGTTTGGTCGGGCAAAACCAGATGCGGTGCAATATCAGCCAGCGGGTAGAGAACAAAGTTTCGCTGCTGGAGTCGCGGGTGGGGAATGATCAGAGCATTCCGGTTACGAGCTTCGCGGTTAAGCGTTTTTCGGCCGTAGAGCAGAATATCCAGATCGATGGTTCTTGGCCCCCAACGGACTCGGTGTTTTCGTTTTTGTTGTTGTTCAATACTTTGTAGTGCCTTAAGCAGGCGTAATGGCGTCAGCGTAGTGGTGATGGCAACAACAGTGTTGATGTAATTGGCTTGCGGACCAGGGCCGATTGCCAGGCTTCGATACCAGGGAGCCTGCTTAACTATCCTGGTTGATGGTAGCTTTGCCAGCGCGCGGATGGCGCGGGTTATTTGCAACGGCGGACACTCAAGATTGCTGCCCAGGGCGATGTACACCTCAACTGGCATCTTGCCCAGGCTTTCGTTTGCGGGGGCGACGTTTCCGTGCTCGACCTTGACTGCCCAGGGTTTTGGTCATGGCTTCCCGTTCATCCTCGTCGGCGTCCTGAAACTGGGTCCACCAGTTGCCCAGGCCCTGAGCATCTTCACCGCTTTGTTCTCTGAGGAGTAAAAAGTCGTAGGCGGCTCGAAATCTGGGTTGTTCGACCTGGCGGAATGCCTGCTGCCCACCACGGCGTAGCAGACGAGGCTGGAACTCCCAAATTTCTCGCATGGGTATGCTAAAGCGCTTCGGTATCGCCAGGCGTGACACCTGTCTGCCAGTGACATCGGCGGCGGCTTTTTGCAGGGCGCGAGCCGAGGGTTCTCCTGCAGCTTCAAATTTCAGGCGTGCTTCACAGACAGCGGGCCACAGCAGCGCGGCGAATAGAAAAGCTGGCGTCACATGCTTGCCGTTTTTAATTCGCTCGTCGGTATTGGTTAGCGCCTGGGCAATAAATGTCTGATAAAACTCATGGTCATCAAGTAATGCGGCGGATTCTGGAAACAGTTGTTGGTCGAGGTTAAAGGTTTGTAATTGTCGCCAGGTGTCCAGCGCGTAACCGTTCATAAACAACTTGACGGTTTCATCGTAAAGTCGAGCCGAGGGTATAGCCGCAAGTAAGGTGGCTGATGGTTGGATGGCTGCAGCCGTATCGGGGTCGAGAGCGAAGTCGAGCCTTGCTGCAAAGCGGGCGGCGCGGAGCATCCTTACCGGGTCTTCCTGATAGCGGGTGGCTGGATCGCCGATGATGCGCAATGTTTTACTGTCGATATCGACTAGCCCGTTGGCATAGTCGTAAATGGTGTTGTCGGTGGGGTGGTAGTAAAGCGCATTGATGGTGAAATCACGCCGGCTAGCATCTTCATTGATTGAACCAAACACATTATCACGCAATAACATGCCTTCCTGGGTACGTTTTGATGTTTCCCTGCCCTGTTTGGATTTCGCAGTGTGGTGGGCGCGAAAGGTGGTCACTTCGACAATCTCTCTGCCAAAGCGGACATGGACGATGCGAAACCGTCGCCCGACTATCCGAGCACGGCGGAAGTGTTCTTTAACCTGCTCAGGCGTGGCATCGGTGGCCACATCAAAGTCTTTGGGGTGCATGCCCAACAGCAGGTCGCGGACACAGCCACCGACCACATAGGCGTTAAATCCGGCGTCTTCGAGGGTTTTGACGACTTCTGTGGCGCCACGGCTAATATCGTCCGGCGTTACCGGATGCTGTCCAGCGGCGATGATGTGTGGCTCTTTATTGGCGGTCTTGCGCTTGTTAAATACTTTTCCTAGCCGTTTCAGCATTCGGTTTTCAGAGTTCAAGTGTCAGAATTCAAGTTTCAGAGTTCAAGTTTCAGAGTTCAAGAAATTGAGGTGGCGTTAAAGAGAGCGGAGTCTAGCACAGGGCGTCGTGTTGCAGAGGTCTCAGCTTGTCTGGTATCAAAGGTCAAAAGCCTGCTTTGAGTCGTGCCAATCGCCGGGGAGAAATCCTGGGCGAACGGTTCGCCAATATCACTGTAACGCGTCGGCAACACCTGGGTAATGCATTCCATAACACCGGAGCCGAAACACAGAGACTAAGACATAAAAAAGGAATCCGAAGATTCCTTTTTTATGTCTGCCATCGTTTACGGATCTAACCCACCCTTAAAACTTTTAGCAACTAAATGCGTATATTATTTTTATGTTTGTTGTTGTTATGGTTTTTATTGTTATTCCGGTTGTTGTTATTTCGAATAGTGTTATTCCACACAATGTTATTCGTTTTAGTCATCATGCTTATGAGCTGGCGTAATACTACTTATGTAACCGCTTTGCTGGAAAGCCTTTTCTTACAGCTTTTTAGATCGTATAGATATTATAAAAATAATTTTAATGCCAGTCGGTTCGGTTTTTTCGACGGATGCTCCTGTGCACCTACAGACAACTTTATCGCTCGGCGAGAGTCCCGTTGGGAATTGTAGACCTCGACCACTGCTGTGTCGCCCAGTCCAGTAATTGCGCAACCGGAGCGTTACTCAGCTCAGCCGGCACGCTGAGCCCGAGCAGTGTCAAACAGTGTTCGATATTGCCGCCGGGGTTTGAAGCCTCGATGCTGGACGCGAATCGCTGTTTGCTGAGCTTGTCACCCTGAGCATCTTTAAGCACAGGAATATGACCGTATCGGGGTGCCTCAAAGCCAAGCTGTTCATGCAGATAAATCTGTCGGGCGGTGCTGTCGAGGAGGTCATCGCCGCGGATAACATGGTTGATGCTCTGGTAGGCGTCATCGATGCTGACCGCCAGCTGGTAGGCAAACAGGCCATCGCGACGAACCAGAATGAAATCGCCGCAGGTAAGGGCAAGTTCGTCTGTACAACGTCCGTGTATCAGGTCTTGCCAGCTTATTTTGGCTGACGAGATTTTAATTCTGATCGAGGCTAGTGATTCTGTACCCGGCGCGGCAGAAAGATTTTGTTGTGATCGGCAGTGGCCGTCATAGACACCATTGAGAGAACGCAATCGGCTGCGCGTGCATTGGCAGGAATAAACCAGTTCGAGATTTTCTAATGCGTCTATCGCATCACGATAGGCCGTTAATCGTTGGCTTTGGTAAAGCACGGAGCCGTGCCAATGTAGTCCGTGGTTGTCGAGCTGTTTGAGAATGGTATCAGCCGCACCGGGCACTTCTCGGGGTGGATCGATATCTTCCATGCGAACCAGCCATTGACCATTATTAGCACGGGCATCGAGGTAGCTGGCCAGGGCTGCATAGAGTGAGCCCAGGTGCAGTGCCCCGGTTGGGGAGGGGGCGAATCGACCTATGTAGGCGGCCATTGGGTGGTTTGCCTAACAATGAAGGTAGCAGAAGGAAGGTTGTTGGTACGGATACAGTTGAACTAGTAACACGGCCGTTGCCGTAAGCTTGCTAGCCACCGGTGATTTGTTTTTCCTTAATCTCATCGAGGGTTTTGCAATCCACACACAGGGATGCGGTAGGTCGTGCTTCGAGGCGACGAATACCGATATCGACGCCACACTGCCCGCAATAGCCGTAATCATCGGTATCGATGGTCTCAATAGTGCTATCGATTTTTTTGATCAGCTTGCGTTCGCGATCTCTGGCCCGCAATTCCAGGCTAAATTCTTCTTCCTGGGTGGCGCGATCGGCTGGGTCGGGGAAATTCGCGGCTTCATCTTTCATGTGGGACACCGTGCGGTCAACTTCTTCCATCAGTTCCTGTTTCCACGCCGTTAGTAGCAGTTTGAAATGATCTCGCTGCTTTTCGTTCATGTACTCCTCACCCTTTTTCTCTTTGTAGGGCGCGTAGCCATGCAGGTTTGATACGGCTGGTTTTATTGCTTTCTTTTTGGGCATCTAGCTATTTCCATAACGCGATATTTTGAAACCCGCCTTTATAGTGGTATGCCATGAATTATTCAAGTTAAATTTACATGGTTTTAGCGCTGCGTGGCTTCGCTACATGCCGATATAATAGCGTTCTCGAATTGTTTATAAATATGTACTCAGGAGCAATGTGGCCAATAAAAATAGACCGACGGGCCGACGACTGGCTGAGCGCTTGCAGAATATGACCTCTTTCAAGGTAGTGGACTTCCTCGAAGCCGCCGTCGCTATGGAGGCGCAGGGTATAGATATTGTCCGGATGGAGGCCGGAGAACCCTCTTTTCCAACCGCTCCAGCTATCACCTCTGCTGCAGTAAAAGCATTAGCAGATGAGAAAACTAATTACACCCCGTCGTTTGGCATTATGGCTTTGCGTGAAGCAATCGCGGGTTTTTACGCCCAACGTTACGGCATTGAGTTAATGCCAGAACGCATTGTTGTGACCACTGGCAGTAGCGCCGCCCTGGGTTTGATTTGTGATTTATTGATCAACCCCGGTGACGGTATACAACTGACCGACCCGGGCTACCCCTGCAATGCCAATTTCGTGCGTCGAGCTGGTGGTGAGCCTCAGTTAATTCCGGTCAGTGCCGACAACGCCTATCAATTGACCGCCGACCTGGTGGCGCAACATTGGCAGCCCAATACCATCGGTGTGATGGTGGCCTCACCCAGCAATCCGACCGGGGAAGTCATCAGTCAGGATAATCAACGGGCCATTAATGACATTGTGGTGGCGCGGGATGGCGTGTTGATTATGGACGAGATATATCATGGTCTTGTTTATGGCCCTGGTTCTGGGCTTAGTTACGGACTTGAAGGGCGCAATCAGACTGAGACGTCAATATTGTCCATCAGCGATGATGCTTTCGTGATCAACAGCTTTTCAAAATACTTTGGCATGACCGGTTGGCGGCTGGGCTGGATGGTGGTACCCGAAGATACCCTGCCATCGATCAGTGTTATGACCCAGAACTTCTATATATCCCCACCCAGTATTGCTCAATATGCAGCGCTGGGTGCTTTTGAACCCAGCACAATCGAACTGATGGATGAGCGGCGTGAAGAATTCAGGCGGCGTCGAGATTTCTTTGTGCCAGCGCTGCGTGAGCTAGGCTTTGTTATCCCGCATATGCCTGCGGGCGCTTTTTATGTCTATGCCAGCATCGAAAACCTGGCCGATGACAGTGAAGCCTTTTGTTGGGATATGCTTGAACGTGCTGGTGTGGCATTTACGCCGGGCACCGATTTCGGTCATTACCTGGCTCGCCAGCATGTGCGATTTTCTTACACCCAGCCTATGGATCGTCTTGAGTTGGCCGTAGAGCGGCTAAGCAAAGTGTTATCAACTTGACCGGAACCCCAATTGATTATAGACCCACCACTAGAGCAGGCCATTTTCCTCAAACGCTATAAACGCTTTTTTGCCGATATCGAATTAGCCGATGGCTCACCCTTAACCATCCACTGTGCTAACACCGGGTCGATGCAGCACTGTCTAAACTCCGGATCGCCCTGCTGGTTTTCGCGTTCCAACAACCCGAAGCGAAAGCTACCCGGCACGCTTGAGATTGTTACCACAGAGACTGGTTTGCTCGCAGGTGTCAATACGTCGCGCTCCAACCATCTGGTGGCTGAGGCCATTAACTCGAGAGTGATTAAGGAATTACAGGGTTATTCAAAGATGACCGGCGAAGTCCGCTACGGTGAAGAAAAAAGCCGTATCGATTTTCTGCTTGAAAACCCTACGTCACAAAACCATCATGAGCAATGTTTTGTCGAAGTGAAAAACGTCACTTTGGAAGCAGGCAGTGGCCTGGCTCAGTTCCCTGATGCGGTCACTAGTCGCGGAACTAAACACCTGCGCGAACTGATACGGGTGGTCGAAGATGGGCAGCGAGCCGTATTGCTATATTGTGTGCAATTGACCGGCATTGATCGCGTCGCGGTCGCCGAGGCTATCGATCCAGTTTACGCTGAGACCCTGGCCGAGGCTATGGAGATGGGCGTAGAAGTTCTCGCCTATGGCTGTAAGCTGAGGCCAGAGCAAATTACCATAGATAGAAAACTGGGCTTCGTTTGATTGCGATTCTTTGTTTGACTCTTCATTTGATTGGGAAATCGAGGGATCGAATGCTAATAAAAAAGCCCCTTTTCTCGGGGCATTTTTGGGTTTTTGACATTTGCCGGTGGCTGTATTCGTTTAACGCTACCTGCCATCCAGTTCAACGACGCGTTTTTTAAATTTCCATTTGCCATTTTGCTTCACGACATCATCAAGATAACGACCGGAATTGTTGGCGCTGATTTTATCGCCTAGATCCATCAGGATCAGGTAAGCGTCATGAGTGCCGGCATCGCCATTAACCTCGACTATGGCGTCTGTGGTGCAGTGCTTGACCTTCATGGTTGGAATACTCTTATTGGCAAAAGCCAGTAAGGCTTCGCTACCAGCTGCCAGCTCCTTAGTGCCAATATTAAAAGTACCGTCTTCGGTAAAACATTCAACCCAGGCTTTAGGGTCGCCGTAGTCGAAGGCGCGGTTATAACGCGCAGCCAGTTCGCGGATAGCCAGATGATCTTCTACATTGCTCATGGTTCGATACCTCTTTCGTTTTTTTCGTTGGATTTTGAATTTGAGTTCAAACGATTGTAGGGGATGTTATCGGGTGTCACAATGATGATGCGGGATGCATCTTTTATCCAGCCTTTTTGACAAGGTCCTAACAAGTGGGAATTTTGATGTCTTAGATTCCACAGAACGATTTCGGCTGACTGTGTCAATAAGAGCGCTTATTCAGCGATTGGAGGCGCGATATTTACAGAAGAATTTGTCGCCCATATAAACGCCAGGGAAAAAAGTTTTAGCATGGGCCGGGCAGGACAGTTTCAAGATGGCGACTAACTTGAAGTTCAGGCCGTTTCTTATAATGTTGGCCAACATTGCCGTTGCTATAGGACTTTTACAAGAGGCTCTTACTAGAGAGCTTTCCTAAATGCTGCATCTGAGCTTGGCCCTTCAAATCTGCAAATAAATCTGCCCATCTTCGACGCTGTGGGCCACGGGCGTTAAGCTTTTTCCAGCACAAGGTCCAGCGATACAGCGGCCACTGGATATTTCAAACATAGCACCGTGAGCCGTACAGAGGATGAATTCTTTGTCCCGATCAAGAAATCGATCGGGCATCCAGTTCAACTCAAGGCCAGCGTGGGGACAGGCATTTAGATATATATGCACTTCATCCTCCTTGCGCACCGCGAAGACGGTAGACCGAGGCGCGAGCGTAAAACCCTTGCAACCCCCTTCAGGGATATCCTCTACCGCGCAGAGAGGGCTCTGTTGTTCAGACACCGCGTTGTAAGGCGGCGATACGTGCTTCGAGAGGGGGATGAGTCATCCACAGTTTGCGGGCATTTTTCTTAAAGCCACTGGATATCCCGAGGGCGGTCAGGGTGTCTGGCAGTTCGCTGGGTATCTGGGCCTGACTTTCTGCCTGCAGGCGGCGCAGTGCGCCGATCATGGCACTACGGTTAGCCAGGGTGGCACCCGCAACGTCGGCCCGGTATTCCCGCCAGCGGGAAAAGGCCATAACGATGGTGGAGGCGAGAATACCTAACACCACTTGCAGGACCATGACAATGACAAAATAACCGATACCCGGCCGGTCATTTTTAAACACGGCTTTATCGATAACGGAGCCGATTATCCGGGCAAAAAACATCACAAAGGTATTTACCACACCCTGAATCAGGGTCAGGGTCACCATATCACCGTTGGCGACGTGGCCGATTTCATGGGCAAGTACGGCACGAGCTTCATCGCGATCAAAGCGATGTAGTAATCCGGCACTGACCGCGACCAGCGCCTTGTTCTTATTCCAGCCGGTGGCAAAGGCATTGGACTCCTGGGCGGGGAATATTCCTACTTCGGGCATGTCGATATCGGCTTTTTTAGCCAGCTCAGCAACAGTCTGGACTAACCAGCGCTCCTGATCGTTAGCGGGTTCGGTGATGATTTGTGTGCCCGTGCCCCGCTTAGCCATGAATTTGGACAGTAGCAACGAGATAAAAGAGCCCGCGAAACCAAAAAACGCACACATAATGAGCAAAGACGTCATGTCATTGTGTATGCCCTGAGTGGCGAGATATTGCTCCAGGCCCAGTACCTGAAAAATAACGGTGAACAAGAACAAAATCGCGACATTAGTTGCCAGAAATAAGCCAATACGTAACACGTGTGTCTCCTGCCGGATGGCGTTTGAAAAGGACTGTCTATAAGATGCGTGCAAGTTCAAATAATTCAATGGCACCGATTATGGCACAAGGGGCAAATTCCCTTAAAAGTATCTTTTATGCGTTAGCGGCCAATGGCTCGATTGCCATCGCTAAGGGTGTCGCTGCGTGGATCACGGGTTCCGGTGCTATGTTGGCAGAAGCCATTCATTCTTCCGCCGACTGTGCTAACCAATTACTGTTGTTAATTGGCTTGAAAAAGGCCAAACGACCACCCTCAGAAGATTATCCGCTCGGTTACGGCAAGGAGATCTATTTTTGGTCGTTTCTGGTGGCGATATTTCTATTTAGCATGGGCGGCTTGTTTTCTGTCTATGAAGGCTGGCATAAACTGAATGACCCCGAGCCGCTTAGACAGCCATGGATAGCCGTGGGCGTACTGGTGTTTGCTGTTGTCGCGGAAGGACTCTCGCTGGCGGGCTGTATTCGCGAGATCAACAAAATTCGTCCACCGGGACAAAGTTTACGGCGCTGGTTCCGCGATACCCGGGAAAGTGCTTTGATGGTGGTATTGGGTGAAGATATCGCGGCATTATTAGGTCTATTATTTGCATTGGTTGCCTTGCTGGCAGCGATCGCCACAGGTAACCCCTTCTACGATGCGCTGGGGAGTATCGCTATTGGTGTATTGCTCATCGTTGTCGCAGTATTGGTGGGTACAGAAGTAAAGGCGCTGCTGGTTGGTCAGGGTGTTGAACTGAGAGTTAAAGCGAATATGTTGGACTGGTTGGCAGAACGCGCAGAAATAGACAAAGTATTCAATATTGTGACGCTGCGCATGGGCAGCGATGTAATGGTTGCAGTCAAAGCCTCTATGATTGAAAGTGATAAGAGTGCGGCCTTGATGGTGGAGAGAATTAACACCGTAGAAGCGGCCTTCAAGCAGACGTTTCCAAATGTACTGTGGTTATTTTTTGAACCGGATAATAGTGATTAAGCGATGACGGACAGGTTTCGACGGGTAAATAGAATGACTACAAAGAAGATTACACTGTGGTTGGTTGTGTTCTTGTTTTCTGCTTGCATGCTGTCCGGTTGCGCGACATTTTTTGCCGGACGTGAGCAGCCAGAAATTCATCTGACCAGTATTCAGGCATTGCCACGGGACGGCCTGGAACAGCGGTTTCTTATTGGGCTTAATATCCTCAACCCAGACAGCGGCAACCTCAATATCTCAGGTCTATCCTATAGTCTTTTGTTGAACGGCCGCAAAGTGGCATCAGGTGTGTCTGGCAGAATGACCACGATACCGGGTTTCAGTGAATCGAAAGTGCGGTTGCAGGCGAGCACGAACCTGATCAGTAGCCTACTCTTGATCACCGAATTGCTGCGTGATACAAATTCAACCGTTGATTACGTGTTTATCACCAGCTTGCGCTCATCGTGGTGGCCTGTGCCGCTGGAAATTTTAGAGCAGGGCAGTATTGAACTGGGCAGCTATTTATCCCCAGGTGCCGAATTAAAGGGTGATGGGCTTTAGGATAGCTAGAATAAGTTTGGTGAGAAAAAGTATGACGGGTAAAAGTATGGCTAGCAAAGCGTGACCGAAAAACGCCTGGCCGAACTTGAAGTCAAAATATCTTTTCAGGAGGATGCGGTTGCTACTCTCAATGATGTTATTTACCAGCAGCAAACCCGCATCGACGCACTCGAAGCCCTACTCAACCGGTATCGACAGTATCTCGACAGTGCGATGTCGGAGTCTCATCAGCAACGCCCCGACAACGAAAAACCTCCGCATTATTAGGTAGCGGGTGCTGCATAGTTGATGCTAACCGGTTGGTGGTAATTTAGTTGCCACTAAGCTGCTGGTAAAGCGTCACCAAGCACGCGTACTTCACGTTGTGGATAGGGAATTTCGATACCAGCGATATTCAGCGCATCAAATAACTGGTTATTGACTTGCATACGGAGCTGATGAAATTGGTCAGTAGGTACCCAGAACCGAATTGCAAAATTAATACCGCTGTCGCCAAAAGAATCTATACCGACTTGTGGCTCGCGATTTTTGGCGACATCAGCCCTTTCTAATACAGCCTTGATAAGGTCACGTACCTGCCCGGGGTCGCTGCTGTAGGCGATGCCCACGGTAGCCTCAACAACTCGGTGGGCTTTCGAGTTATGAATAATTTCGCTGACAATATGCCGATTGGGGTGGTAATAGTGACTTCATCTTCGTCTGTGAGCATAGTCTGGGCAAGCCGTACTTCATCGACAATACCCGTAACGCCCTGAACAATAATGGTATCGCCGACGACGAAGGGACGGGTCAAAATAATATTCAGGCCAGCAGCGTAGTTCGATAACAGGCCTTGCATTGCCAGACCGGCGCCCAGCGAAGCAGCACCGATAGCAGCGACTAGCGGTGTGACGCTAATGCCAATTTTGCCGAGGCAGATAACGCCCACCATAATGATGATAAAAATCTTGGTACAACTAGCCAGAAATTTACTCAGCGTTATATCGAGCTTATTCTTTTCGCAGATCGCCAGAACCAGTCGAGCCAGACGATTGGATATCACAAGTCCGATGATTAAAATAATCAGCCACCAATTAGCTGGAAACTGTAAGTGACAAAAAAGGTGATAATAAGGTCGTAGACTTCCTTGAATTTATCGATATCTTCTTGCATGAGGTTCACTATTATTGGTGTTGGTGTTGGTGTTGGTGTTGTTCAAGCCAGAGCTGAGTATAAGCCGAATCGACCCGACTCAGGCGGCGCTTTCAATCTGCCTTTTCAGTAGCAGGGGTAATATCGCCGCAAGCGCTTAAAAGCGCAATGGCATCGGTCAGACTTTGGTTGGATACAAATAATTCGCGGTTGATATTGAACAGAGTTGGCAGGGATAACTCACAATGTTGACTGCGAGAGTAATTGACCATGTCCTGGTGGAGCTGATCATGGGACTCGGCGCTCTCAGCCCTGATTCGGCTTATCTGTTCGTCAGCGACTTCAGGGTGTGGCTCTTCGAGCATGGTAATCAGAGCCTGATAGATACTGGCTTCGCGATTGCGTATCTCAGTGAGTAGCCCGGCAGAATCAAGTTGATTGCGCAAATCAAGCAAATTGTCTCGGATATCCTTGAGGCTTTTGGCGCTATAGCTGGCTTCTCGCACTGTGTCCAGAAGCGTAGTGAGGAGAGTCTGTTCTGCTGGCGTCAAGGTAAGCCCGGCCAGCCGATGACTGTATTGGAGCACCTGCTCTTCGTTAGCCTTGATATCCTGATATTGCTCTTCGTAAGAAGGTGAGTGTGTTGATAACTGCTTATCGATGGCGCTGGTGCGGCTGCCGCTGATCAAGGTCGTGGTATTAACCTTCAGGGCTCTGATATTAAGCAAGATGGTTTTGATGCATAAATCGATGGCCTCGGCACGGATGGCGCTGAGGGCAGCTTCTGGCACATTGGGCGGTGCCATTGCCAGTCGACTTCTGTGTGTAGGGCGTCTGCGAAAACGCCTGTCCAGCCAATTGGCAAAGACTTTGGTGAAAGGCAGGAATACCAAAACGCCGAATAAATTAAAGGTCGAATGGAAGCACACCAGGACATACATGGGGTCATGAATGCCAAAGACCTCAGTGATGAGTGCTAATAGCGGCACCAGAAATATTAACGCTAAACAGTCGACGCTCAGGTTAAAGGTAAAGTGAGCGAGGGCGACACGCCGGGCGCTGTTAGAAGCCCTCACTGAACCCAGCAACACCGTGCTGGTGGTACCGAGGTCAGAACCCACCACAAGTGCTGCTGCGGTGGTCAGAGGGATTACCTCTGCGAACACAGCGCTGAGGATAATGACCATGGTCGCCGAACTGGATTGCACCAGGGCAGTAAAAATAACCCCGGCGATGAAATAGACCACCAGCGGGTAATCCCTGAACAGCCCTGGATCAACTTGATTGCCGACAAAGGCCATGCTCGACTTCATCCACACCAGACCCATTAACAGCAGCCCGATGCCCAGTAAAATCGCAAAACGGTGGTAATAGCGAGACCCGGCTTTACTGGCCACATAGCCCAGCGAGCCCAGCGCGATAATGCCCAGCGTGTAATTCTCAATATCCAGTTTGAAGCCGATGGTGGTCACCAGCCAGCCCGTGGCGGTGGTGCCCAGGTTAGCGCCAAAAATCACCCCCAGCGCATTTTGCAGGGGCAATATGCTGGCCCCAACAAAAGCCACAACAATCAGACTAACCAGCGAACTGCTTTGTAGAAAGGCCGTGGTCAAGGCACCAATAACCACCCCTCGACCAGGGGATTTGGTTTGCTGGCGGAGTATTTTCCGTAGCGAACGGGTGCTGACACCCCGCAAACCGCTTTCCAGTACGCGCATCGCGTAGATGAAAATACCCAGGCCTGCCAGTAGTTCCCAAAGGTGCTGCATAACCGTGATTCTAGAGACAGGTGCTGGATTCTAACAAGCTATTCCTGGTGAATTAGACGCATGACGCCCCGAACCTGCGATTGATCAAGTAATTGATCATCGCTGATACGCTTCGCTGGCAGAGTTGTGCATAATTTCTGTTCGGACTATTTCTATGTGGACTAATTCCCTATAAGCCAGGCAATTAATAAGCAGATTGGTGATATTTAATGGGCTTAGCTATAGATCGTCATCAGTTCTCCGCAGAGGAGTATCAGGAATTCTCCAGCCGCATCAGGCACTGCCTGGGAATCTTGGATGAAATACTCAGTAGCCCTGATTTTGGTCGTGGTCAAAGCAGTTTTGGTGCCGAGCTGGAGGTCTACCTGGTTGATGAGCAGGGCCGCCCGGCCTGGGTAGCGGAGCAGTTATTGGCAACAAACAATGATAGCCGTCTGACCCATGAATTGAATCAGTACAATCTGGAGTACAACCTGAGTCCGGTGATGGCGCAGGGAGCGCCGTTCACCGCGATTGGCGAAGAGATGTCCGGTGCGTTGTCGGAGCTAAGTATCAAGGCCGCTCAACACAATGCTCACCCGGTTGCCATTGGCATTTTGCCGACCTTGCAGCAGGCTGATTTAACTGCCGAAGCGATCACCGACCGACCGCGTTATCACGCCCTGTCCAAAGGCTTGCTGCGGCTGCGCGGCGGCGCTTTTAATATCCACATTGATGGGCCGGAGCCCCTGGCTTTTACTTGTAACGATGTCTCGGTAGAGGGGGCGAATACCTCGTTTCAGGTCCACTGGCGGGTTAATCCTGATGAGTTTGTATCGGTGTTTAACGCGGTACAGCTGGTCACGCCTCTGGTGCTTGGCCTGGCGGCCAATTCGCCGACACTGCTCGGGCACAGGCTGTGGGATGAGACGCGCATAGCCGTATTCAAGCAATCCATAGATCATCGCCAGGATGATGAGAAATGGCGGGTACCGACACGGGTGCCTTTTGGGTTCGGCTGGTTACGAACAAGTCCCATGGAACTGTTCAGGCAATCCGTGGCTCTGTATGCCCCGCTGTTACCTGTGCTGGGGGAAGAAGATAGTGAAGCCGTGTGGCGTAGTGGCGGCACTCCCCGACTGGACGAACTACGCCTGCACCAGGGCGCAATCTGGCCGTGGAATCGCGCTATCTATGATTCCGCTGATGGCGGTCACCTGCGTATTGAAATGCGCTCTTTGCCTGCGGGGCCGACAGGTCAGGATATGTTGGCTAATGCCGCTCTGGCCATCGGTCTGGCCTATGGCCTGCGAGACTCGCTCGACGAGCTATTGCCAGCCTTGCCGTTTCACTATGCGGAACAAAATTTTTATCGAGCAGCCCGACACGGTATGGATGCGACAATTTTGTGGCCCGGGCAAAACTATGGTGGGCCGCAAGCAAGATCGCTACTGGAAATCACCCAGCAGTTGCTGCCTGTGGCTGAGGCGGGGCTCCACGAGCTGGGGGTGGCGGATAGCGAGATTAGTCGTCAAATGAGTGTGATTAAAGAGCGGATGAGAGCGCGGCGGTCCGGGGCACGCTGGCAACGCAGCATGCTGGCAGGTTTTGAACAGCAAGGGCTCTCGCGGCCTGAGGCGCTATCCGCGGTCTTATCTGCCTATCAACGGGAGTGTCGCCGCGGTGTGCCGGTCAGCGAATGGAGCGAGTTGAGGTAATGACAGAGGTGGTGAGTAAGATATCGAGTGAGGCCGTAGCCCAGGTAGGCACTGAGGCGGTAACGGACAGTGATGATCCCTACGTTTGGCTCGCGCCTCGCCCCGATGAGGTGGGCGCAACGCCTATAGAGTTCCTGCACAAATTATCTGGCCCTTGCTGGCTGGTGCTACCAGGCCGGGATCGTTCTCGAAGTCGGGCCATTGCCACCTTACTGCATGGCAACGAACCTTCCGGTTTAATCGCGACACATCGCTGTATCCGGGCAGGGATTGAACCGGCAGTGGATATACATATTTTTATCGGTTCGGTGGCTGCAGCCAGAAAAGAGCCGTTGTTTTCCCACCGTTTCCTGCCTGATCACCGGGATCTCAATCGTTGTTTTGGTCCACCGTTTGATGATCAGGACGGCGGCGTGGCGGAAAAAATGCTGGCCTATCTGAGTCAATTACGCCCGCAATGCTTAGTCGACATTCACAATACCTCCGGCGCTGGCCCCGCTTTTTCGGTGTCTCCGTTCGATAACCGCGCGCACCGTGCACTGACCGAATTATTTACCCAACGGATGATTATCACTGAGTTACGCCTGGGCGCCCTGATGGAAGTTGCCACTCCGGATTTTGCGGCCATTACGGTTGAATGTGGTGGCGCGAATGATGACAGTTCCCACGATGTGGCCTATCAGGGCATGGTGCGTTACCTCACTCAGGACCTACTGTTTACTGATAGCTCGACTCTCGACTCGGGCTCGGATCTTGATTCTGGCCCGGACTTGGACTCAGGCCTGGACGCAAGCCCGTCAATATTTGAGGTTTTCGACGAGCCCCTGCGCTTTGAGCTGCTTGGCGGAACCGTACTGGGCTACGGGGAAGGCCCGGTTGACGATGCCGATATCACCATCCCCGCCAATATAGAAAACTATAATTTTGGTGACTTCCACACCCATCAGATTTTGGCCTGGCTTGAGCGCAGTGCGTTTGAACGGATCACGGTTAAAGATCTGGACGGCAAAGAAGTTCGGGATGATTATTTTGAACAGCGGGGCGGTTGCCTATTTGTGAAGCGCTCACTGCGTCTGTTTATGGCCACCACCCGCGCAGATATTGCCTTGAGTGACTGTCTGTTTTACTTTGTTGTAGCCGACCAGATCAGCGATTAATCGCTATGTTTTTGAATAAGCCTGTTCTGGGATTCAAGTTTCGAGGGGCTGAGCTGGAATCACTATGAAAGCCATGCAAATTATCGGACCTTGTCAGCTGACACCCGAAAGTGAAGCCCTGGAGCTCAACGAGTTACCGGTGCCCGAGCCTGGGCCAAACGACTTGCTGATAAAAGTGACCGTCTGTGCGGTATGCCACACTGAACTTGATGAAATAGAAGGGAGAACGCCGCCGCCTTACTACCCCATGGTGCCCGGACATCAGGTGGTGGGAACCGTGGTGGCTACCGGCGAGGCCGTGAGCCGATTCAGCCTGGGTGATCGTGTCGGGGTGGCCTGGATTTTCTCAGCCTGTGGTGCCTGCGAATATTGCCTCACCGGATTCGAGAATCTCTGTGCGACGTTTAAAGCCACCGGTCGCGACGCCAATGGTGGTTATGCCGAATACATGATCATCAACGAAAATTTTGCGCTGGCAATTCCCGAGGTGTTGACTGATGAGGCGGCCGCACCTCTGCTCTGTGCGGGCGCCATCGGCTATCGCTCCATAAAGCTGGCTGGTATCGATGATGGTCAGGCATTGGGTTTAACGGGTTTTGGTGCCTCCGCGCATCTGGTGCTGAAGATGGTCCGGTGTGAATATCCGAATACGCAGGTCTATGTTTTTGCACGCAACCCGGAGGAACGGGCCTATGCGCTGGAACTTGGCGCCGTATGGGCTGGTGCCACAGAAGCTGCACCGCCGCAAAAATTGGCAGCGATTATCGATACCACGCCGGTATGGAAAACCATTGTCCATGCACTGGAACACTTGCAGCCCAGGGGTCGACTGGTTGTTAACGCCGTCCGTAAAGAGGATGGGGACAAAGATTATCTGCTAAACCTGGATTACCCTTCACACCTGTGGCTGGAAAAGGAAATTAAAAGTGTCGCCAACGTGACCCGGCGGGATGTTGATGAATTTCTGCAGCTGGCAGTCAGGCTGAATTTGCAGCCCGAGGTGCAGTTATATCGCCTGGAAGAAGCCAACCGGGCTTTGTGTGATCTTAAGTTCCGGCGGGTCAAGGGCGCGAAGGTCTTGCAAATCGGCACTGAGGTCACTTGAGTGGAAGCCATGGGAGTAGGCTGGCGCGTATGCTAAGGACCCCGTGTGTTTGACAGAGCAATCGATATGATGAATATTCTGTGCGGATGAATAGTGAACAATTAATCGGGTCATTAATTCGCCAGTTAACCGGGCAGCTAGACGGTCAGTTAGACGATCAGTCCGCAACGCATCTCCGCGAGATTTTCCCGGGCTATTTCCTCCACGAGCAGGTGATAGAACCCTATCGCGCATTGCTTAAGCTAGCCGCCGAAGCAGGCCTGGAACTACGCCTGGCCAGTGCTTTTCGATCCTTTGATCGACAACTGGTAATCTGGAATGACAAGGCCAGCGGGGCGCGACCGGTGTTTGATGATGGCGGCAAGCCCATCGCCCTGGGTGATTTGTCAGATATCGACAAGGTTCGCGCCATACTGCGTTGGTCGGCCTTGCCGGGCGCTTCCCGCCATCATTGGGGTACGGATATGGATGTCTGGGACGCCGGAGCCGTAAGTGGGGATTATCAGCTCCAGTTGGCCCCAGAAGAATACGCCTCGGGTGGGGTCTTTCATCGTCTGAGCCGTTGGCTGGATGATTTTATTGATAATGATCACTCAGTCGATAATAAAGACAGTGGTTTTTATCGCCCCTACGGTAGTCGCTCCAAAGACTGGCATGGTGGTGGCGTGGCCCCAGAACCCTGGCATATAAGTTATCGACCGGTGGCGGAGCGCTATCAGAGATCGATGACTCAGGCCCTCCTGCAAAACGTGCTGGAAAATACCGATATTCTATTCAAACAGACGATTCTGGATAATTTAGATGAAATATATCGGCGCTTCGTGCAGGTTGAGCATTGAATCAGCGCGCTGATTGAGACATATTGCCTCGATCAACCATATGATGAACGTAATCAGCAGCATCAGCGCAATTCCACCGAGGTCTCAGATAATACCCATGAATCAGCAGTCCGATCAGTTATGGCTTGATATTCGTGCTGAAGCAGAGATGTTTTCGACGCAGGAACCAGCGCTGGCAAGCTTTTTCCATTCGTCAATTTTGTGCCATGAATCCCTGGAGTCAGCGCTGACCTACACGCTGTCAGAAATTCTGGGTAGTGCGACGGTTTCCAGTTTGTCGATTCGGCGGGTGATAGCTGAAGTGCTTACCGAGGGTTCTGCCGATGGTTTAACAGCCAACTCCGAGATCACCCAAAAAATGCGCATGGATGTGCGCGCCTACCGAGAGCGGGATCCAGCCTGCCAGTATTTTTCCATGCCGCTGCTTTATTTCAAGGGTTTTCACGCCCTGCAAGTCCAGCGCATCGCCCACTATTTATGGTGCCATGATCGGAAAATGATGGCGCTGCATTTGCAAAGTCTGTGTGCTGAGATTTTTAATGTAGATATCCACCCTGGCGCTACCATTGGCGGCGGCATAATGATCGACCATGCCACTGGGGTGGTCATTGGCGAAACCGCCGTGGTCGAAGACAATGTTTCCATGTTGCATTCGGTGACACTGGGTGGTTCCGGTAATCTTGTTGGCGACAGACACCCAACGATTCGCAGCGGTGTCTTACTCTCAGCGGGTTCGAAAGTACTGGGTAATATCGAGATCGGCGAAGATGCAAAAATCGGTGCGGGTAGTCTTGTCCTGGAGTCTGTCTCGGCCCACACAACGGTGGTTGGTGTGCCAGCGCGATTAGTCGGTGTGCCGAAAGAAGCCTCACCAGCTTTGGAAATGGATCAGCAGATTAATGGCGGCGGCAATTAAGCTTGGGCGATCCAAATGCTAAACCGGGCGTTGTCGGGTTTTTATCCAGACGTTTTATCGGTGCCAGCCGATATTCAGGGCTGGGTCTGCGCAGTTGCTTTAAGAATGAAGAAGCTTTTCGTTTTGAGGTGGTTTTAGGTGTTCTATTATTTCCTTTAGCGTTTGTAATCGCGCAGTCTGGCTTGCAGTTGTGTTTATTGCTCGGTTCGATGCTACTGGTATTAATCGTCGAACTGCTCAACTCAGCAATAGAAGCCGTGGTCGATTTGGTGAGCGCCGAATATCACGAACTGGCTGCTCGGGCCAAAGATCAGGGTTCGGCTGCAGTATTGCTGAGTATGCTCTTTTTTCTGTTGGTATGGATAACGCTGGCGTGGCAATACGCTACACAATAGTGCGTCAGCTATATAACTGAAAATGCCAACCAGGTACTCGATAAAAGCGCATTTATCACCAATAATAAGCGAAGTTAATTAATAGTACGGCGGTTGATTCGGTATGGGTACACAAAAAATGGACGTGTTTTTTCGTGGCGATATTGCCCCTGGGCAAAGCCTTATTGAGGTGCGAGAGCGGTTGCAAAAGCTGTTCAATGCTGATGATAATCAGATGCAACGTTTGTTTTCTGGTCGCCCTGTGGCCATTCGACGTAACCTCGATAGCCAGGCAGCGGAGCAATATCGCGAAGCCGTACTTAAGGCAGGTGCTCTGGTAGAGCTTCGGTCAACTCAGCCCACTATATCTCCAGCCCCGGCGTCATCTGTAGACCAGGCGTCGCCACAACATAAACCCGAACCTGAACAAGCAGTTAGTCAGCTAGCCGTTCGAGAAACAGCCGAGCAACAGCCGGAAAAAGTTGCAGATGTGCCAGAAGATGATTTACCCGAGGAGGATGGATCCGGTTTTTCAATCGCGCCAATTGGTGCTGATATGCTCAAAGAGGAAGAGCGAGAGATAGTCGATGCGGTCGAGGTTGATATCAGTGAGCTGGCCATTGAGCCCATGTCAGGCGACATTTTGCAAGATGATGAAAAAATTGAAATCGATCCAGTCGAGGTTGATATTTCTCATTTAAGTGTTGAGGACTTACCGCCTCAATAGGCGCTTGTCTTAGGCAGGTACTTTTGAACCGGCCGTCTTTGATCAACACAACAACTTAAATGACGCAGGACCAATCGGTGCCCTGATTGCCACGTTAATAACAAGCTAATACCAGCGGCAATCCTGCCAAACTATGGGCTCCCGCATCGCCAATATTAATATCACCAATCAATATATCCAATATATAGACGACTGTTATCGAGCGTTCGTTATAGAATGTTGGTCTACCTATGAGCGGGCATTCAGCAGGCAATGTGATGGCGGTATCTCTTGACGATAAGTACACCCTTGAACGCGGCAAGGCATACCTGACCGGTATCGAAGCGCTGGTTCGCCTGCCGATGTTGCAACATCAACGGGATCAGGCTCGGGGCCTCAACACAGCGGGCTTTATCTCTGGTTATCGCGGCTCACCCATCGGCGGTTATGACCTGGCCTTGACCAGAGCGTCTAACTATCTTGATGAACACAATATTCATTTTCAGCCCGGTGTGAACGAAGAGCTGGCCTCTACTGCTTTGATGGGTAGCCAACAGGTTAATTTATTCCCTGAAGCAAAATATGACGGCGTATTTGGCCTTTGGTACGGCAAAGGCCCGGGCCTGGATCGGGCCATGGATTCGATGAAGCATGCCAATAATGCCGGCAGCTCAAAATATGGCGGCGTGTTAGCGGTTGTGGGTGATGACCATATGGCCAAATCTTCGACATTGGCCTTTCAGAGTGAGCCGATGTTTATCGGCGCGTCGATGCCAGTGCTAAACCCAGCCGGTGTTCAGGATGTGCTGGATTTTGGCATCATCGGCTGGGAAATGTCCCGATACAGCGGTTGCTGGGTGGGCATGAAAGTGACTGCGGAAAACATGGACGCGGCAATCGCCGCCGATATCGGCCCTGACCGCGTTCAGCTACGGGAACCTGAAGATTTCGACCTGCCCGACACCGGTGTCCACAGTCGCTGGCCCGACCCATTTCTGGAACAGGAAAAACGCCTGCACCAGGTCAAGCTCGAGGCCGCAAAAGCATTTGCGCGAGCGAATAAGCTCGATAAAACCGTGATCGATTGTGCGCAACCTCGTTTCGGTATTATCGCCACTGGCAAGGCCTGGTTGGATGTGATGCAGGGGCTGGCTGACCTTGGTCTCGATCAGGCTCAGGCAGAGCGCCTAGGGTTAAAGGTTTTTAAGGTCGCCATGAGTTGGCCGCTAGAGCCACAGGCGATTACTGAATTTGCCCAGGGCCTGGATGAAGTGTTGGTGGTCGAAGAAAAAAGACCCTTGATTGAGGAGCAACTTAAAAACCTGCTTTATCATTTGCCCGACGCTTCCCGACCCCGTGTTATAGGTAAAACTGATGAGCAGGGCAGCGAACTGCTTAGCAACGTTGGCGAATTAACTTCCGTCAGTGTTAAAGCGGTAATTGCGGCCCGTTTGCAAAAACTGGGTTGTGATATTGCCGCCCTTAGTGGCAATCTTGAAAGCGCTCAGCCTAATGTCGCTCACTCAGGTAACGCACTGTCCGTTAACGCACAGTCCGGTTCTCCAGAATCAAGTACCTCGGAGTCAAGTAGCGCTCAGCCAACTGCCATACAGCAGGTTATTGACGCTCCTCCGCTACCCCAACGCCAGCCCTGGTTTTGTTCCGGTTGTCCCCACAACACATCGACGAAGGTGCCGGATGGGAGCCGGGCCTTAGCAGGTATCGGGTGTCACTTTATGGTGACCTGGATGGATCGCAACACCGAAACCTTCACCCAGATGGGCGGCGAAGGGGCGTCCTGGATAGGTCAAGCGCCGTTCACCAAAACGCGGCATGTGTTCCAGAACATTGGTGACGGCACTTATTTTCATTCCGGTATATTGGCTATTCGGGCCGCTATCGCCTCTGGCGCAAATATCACCTATAAAATTTTGTATAACGATGCGGTAGCTATGACCGGTGGTCAGAATATTGATGGCAGTTTGACCGTTGAACAAATGGTTTATCAATTGAAGGGTGAGGGTGTAAAACGTATTGCCGTGGTCAGTGATATACCCGAGAAATATGACCGAGATTTCCCCCGCTTTGAAGGCTTAACAGTTGATCATCGGGACAACTTTAATGCCCTGCAAAAAAACCTGCGTGATCTAAATGGCACCAGCGTTATTATCTACGAGCAAACCTGCGCCACTGAAAAACGTCGCCGTAGAAAACGCGGCTTGCTTGAAGACCCTGATAAGCGTGTTTTTATAAACGAACGGGTTTGCGAAGGCTGTGGTGATTGCGGCGTTCAATCCAACTGCTTATCGGTGTTACCCAAAGAAACGGAATTCGGCCGTAAACGGGTTATCGACCAAAGTGCCTGCAATAAAGACTATTCCTGCCTTAAAGGTTTTTGCCCCAGCTTTGTGACGGTTAAGGGTGGCAGCATCCGCAAATCGGTGTCTACGGTTGGTGAGGTGGAGTTTCCAGAGCTTGCAGAACCCACTGTCAATCCGCTCAACGAACCATTTAGTATTTTACTGACCGGTGTCGGCGGTATGGGTGTACTAACTGTTGGTTCGATTATTGGCATGGCTGCTCATATCGAAGGTAAGGGTACAGCAGTGCTGACTCAGACCGGTCTGGCCCAAAAGTTCGGTGCCGTGACCAGCCATGTCCGTTTCGCAAACGCTCAATCCGACCTTTATGGCGCGAGGGTGCCAGTGGGCGAAGGTCAGTTACTACTGGGGGCTGACCTGGTGGTATCCTCCGGACAGGATTCGCTAGCGCGGCTGAATCCCAATACCGCTTCCGCTGTGGTGAATAATCATGATTCGCCCACTGCTGATTTCACCCAAAACCCTGACGCTCCGTTTCCTGAACAAGCGATGGAGCAGGCGATAAGCTCTGCGGTGTCTCAATATGGTGGACATTTTCTCGATGCCACCGCTTTGGGTGTGGCGCTGCTGGGTGAAGCTCTCGCCAGCAATATGATTTTGCTGGGTTATGCCTGGCAAAAAGGCTTATTACCCTTGCGGAGAGATTCTATTGAACAATCGATTCGCCTTAACGGTGTAGCTATCGACGCGAATTTGCAGGCCTTCCTGTGGGGACGACGTTTTGCTGAGCATGCCGACAAAGTCTTAACTTTAACCGGGATAGGGCCAAAACTAACTGAGGTGATGGCCGCGCAGAGCCTCGATGAAGTGGTCGACTATCGCCGCAGTGAACTGGTCGCATACCAGAGCAAAGGTTATGCTGATCGCTACCTCGCGCTCGTCAATAAAGTTCGACTGGCTGAATCTGAGCTATTGGCGGGAAAAGACGGTAATAGTGGAAAGCTGGCATTGACGGAGAATGTCGCGCATTACTACTTTAAGTTGCTGGCCTATAAAGACGAGTATGAAGTCGCCCGTTTTTATAGCAACGGCGAATTTGAGCAGGCTTTAGCCGAGCAGTTTGAAGGTAAATTACGGTTGCGCTTCCATCTGGCACCACCCTTGCTGGCCAGGCGTGACCCGGATTCCGGTCAGTTAATAAAACGGGAATTCGGTAGTTGGATGTTGCCTATGTTTAAAATCCTGGCAAAGTTTAAGTTTTTGCGGGGCACCGTGCTTGACCCCTTTGGTCGTACCGCTGAGCGCAAAATGGAACGCCAGTTGATTGCTGACTACGAACAGCAAGTGGATCACCTGCTCGAACATTTAACGATCGAAAAACTTCCTCTCGCGGTGGAGCTTGCTGGCTTACCCCATTTTATTCGTGGTTATGGGCACGTCAAAGAAACCAACGTGAATACTGTGCAAAGGCGATCACTTAGCGTCATGAAAAATTTTGATGGCGAGCAATTGGCGGTGGTGAATGTCCATCAGCCCGAGGTCGAACATGAATATTGATGGTTGTTAGGATTTCAATTTTCCTGGATCAGTTTCTATGACGGGCAAGAAAGGGTTCCTTATTTACATAACGGTTGCAAGGTGAGCGCTCAAGCTTATTCAACCCTGGAAGTTTCAGCCCCTTAGATAATTAGAATGAATTCAAATAACTAGAAGTAATCTGGTCACCAGCGACCAGAGCGACCCAGCCTGCGATCGCGAGATAAGGGCCAAAGGCGATAGCATTTTGTCGATCTTGTTTCTTTAGCAGTAATATTACAGTGCCGATGATTGCGCCGACCAGCGATGATAATAAAACAATCAAGGGCAGTTGTTGCCAGCCTAACCAGGCGCCCAATGCCGCTAATAGTTTGAAATCACCATGGCCCATGCCTTCTTTACCGGTGATGAGTTTAAACGCCCAGTAGATAGTCCACAGGGAGAGGTAACCCGCAGCCGCGCCGATAACTGCACTGACCAGATCAGTGTAGACACCACCAATGTTAATCAGTAAACCGAGCCACAATAGTGGCAAAGTCAGGTTGTCGGGCAATAATTGACAATCAAGGTCAATGCCAGTTAAGGCGATTAATATCCAGGTAAATACCAATGCGAAAAAGCCTTGTTCAGTCAGGCCAAAATGGAAAATAATAAATGCAGACATCAAGCCGCAGATTAGTTCTACCGCTGGGTACTGGAGAGAAATCGGTTCAGAACAAGCTTTGCATCGCCCTCTTAATATCAGATAGCTTATAAGAGGAATATTTTGCCAGGGTTCCAGGGGTGTTTCACAATGTGGGCAGCGCGACGGCGGGTATACGAGACTAAATTTATTATTGCTCGTGTCATGATCGACATTTTCTGAATCGATTGACTCAGCCTGGCCCAGAAAATCGAGCGCGTCACGCCGCCAACTTATTTGTAATTGATGCGGGAGTCGGTAAATGACGACATTAAGGAAGCTGCCAATGATAAGACCAAGCATGGCAGCACCAAAAATAACTACTTCGAAAGAGTATAATTCAACGCTGTTTACCATTGCTGATGTGAACCACCAATGGTATTGCAATTAACCAACGACATTGCCCAACTGGAAGATGGGTAAATACATAGCGATCAATAATCCGCCAACTAGCACACCAAGGACAGACATAATCAGTGGTTCTAAAAGCGCAGTCAGGTTGTCGACGGAATTATCTACAGCTTCTTCATAGTGGTCAGCGGCTTTATCCATCATTTCATCTAGAGTGCCGGATTCCTCGCCAATTGATACTAATTGGAGCAGCATTGTAGGGTACAGGTTTGTGGCTTTCATTGAGCTATGAATTGTCAATCCAGTGGTCACGTCATCCTGCACCTTAATCGTTGCATCACGGTAAACAGCATTGCCAGATGCACCTGCTACTGACCCGAGCGCCTCTACCAACGGCACCCCCGCAGAAAATGTTGTCGCGAGTGTTCGAGCAAAGCGAGCTACGGCAGCATTGTGAAGAATGGGGCCAATAGCTGGAACTTTTAGCAATACAGCATCAAAACCATCAGAGAATTTTGGTGACTTTAGCCTGGCCTCTCTAAATGCATAGCCTAGAGCGATCAGGAGAGCCAAAATAACCCACCACCATTTTTGGGCCATTTCTGACAAGTTCAATACAAATAGAGTGAAAGCGGGTAAATCCGCACCAAAGCCAGTAAATGTCTCAGCAAATACTGGCACTACTTTAACCAACAATATGCCGGTTACGATGATAGCCACGACAACAACGGCTGCAGGGTAGGTTAATGCTTTTTTGATTTTGGCTTTTAATTGCTCAGTTTTTTCTTTATAAGTGGCGACTCGGTCAAGCAATGTATCGAGTGCACCAGCATTCTCCCCAGCTTCTATTAGACTACAATAAAGTTCGTCAAATAGTCGCGGGTATCGTTTTAGCGCCGAAGCGAAAGAGTTGCCTGCGGCGACCTGATCGTGCAAGCCAGATACCAGGCCCTTCATGTTCTCACCTTCAGCGCCTTCCTCAACGATTTCAAAACTTTGCACCAAAGGTACGCCCGCTTTCACCATGGTAGCCATTTGCCTGGTAAACACTGCGATATCGGCTGGTTTTATAGGTTTGTTGCTTTGAAATAGGGGCTTTGGCTTTTTTCTCACCGATTGCGGAATGATGCCTTGCTTACGCAGCTGTGCCTTGATTATGGCGGGGTTATTTCCAGTGATCTCCCCTTTTACGGCTTTACCACCCTTCTGCTTACCTTTATAAATAAATACCTGTGGTTGCGTTGCGGCCATGCTCAGTCCCCTGTTACCCGGTTAGCCTCTTCTAAGCTAATTATACCTTCAGCCACTTTTTTAAGTGCGGACTGGCGCAAATTTCTGAAACCTTCTAATTTACCTTGCTCGGCAATTTCTATTGAATTGCCCCCTTCCATAATAAGTTTTGCAATCGGTGGGCTCATTGATAAAACCTCGTAGAGGCCGACTCGGCCTTTGTAACCATGGGTACATTTCTCACAACCATTTGCGCGAAATATCTCGATTTCATCAAATGGGATGTCAATGATTTGAAAACCTGCTTCTTCGAGTACGTTGTTTGGAATATCTTCACGAGGTTCCTTGCATTGGGGGCACAAACGCCGCGCCAGCCGTTGGGCAATAATTAGGCTGACGGATGTAGCGACATTAAATGACGGAACCCCCATATTCAGTAATCGAGTCAATGTTTCCGGAGCACTATTAGTATGTAGCGTTGACAGCACCAGATGGCCAGTCTGAGCAGCTTTGATGGCTATTTCAGCTGTTTCCAGGTCTCGGATTTCGCCAACCATCACTACATCGGGATCCTGGCGAAGGAAGGCTCTTAAGGCTTCAGCAAAGGTGAGTCCAACTTTGGCACTCACCTGTACCTGGTTGATACCTTCCATATTGATTTCAACCGGGTCTTCAGCAGTGGATATATTTCGTTCCGCTGTGTTGAGTATCCCTAATCCTGTGTATAGCGAGACAGTTTTCCCCGATCCGGTTGGTCCTGTTACCAGGATCATTCCTTGAGGTTGTTGTAGGGTTTTTAGGAACGCATTTTGCTGATCTTCTTCGTAGCCAAGTGCTTCAATACCCATCTGGGCACTCGCGGGGTCAAGAATTCGAAGCACAACTTTTTCGCCATACTGGGTGGGCAATGTGTTGACTCGAAAATCGATGGCCCTTTTCTTGGATATTTTTAATTTTACTCTGCCGTCCTGCGGAACACGCCGTTCCGAAATATCCATACGTGACATTACTTTGAGGCGAGCAGCAAGGCGATTAGCCATATTCGTCGGAGGACTGGCTATCTCTTCCAGGATTCCGTCGGTTCTAAAGCGCACACGGTAACTGTGCTCGTAAGGCTCAAAATGTATATCTGAGGCTCCCCGCCGGATGGCATCAAGCAGTAATTTATTTACAAATCGTACAATCGGTGCGTCGTCTTCATCCGAAGATACTGATCCGCTATCATCGGGGTTTTCATCGGTATCTATGTCCAGATTATCGAGCTGAACATCATCCAGCCCACCTAAGGCGTCACTTAGATCAGTCTCCCCTTTTTCTAGATAAGCCTCAATGGCGTCCTTGAGTTTATCGAATTCAACAACGATCACATCAACTGTGGAGCCGACGTTGAAACGAATTTCATTAATGGCGTGGTGGTTAGTGGGGTCACAAACACCGATTTGTAATCGGTTAGCCTTAAAAGATAAAGGCAGTGCCATGTGCTTAGCCACCAGACGTGGATCAATTAACCCCGAAGGACAGGAGCTAACGTTAAGGTAACCGAGGTCGAATAAAGGTACTCCAAATTCATGCGCCGTAGTGCTGGCAACTTGCGAAGCACTAAGCATATCGCTCTCTACGAGGTGCTGAACTAACGGGATTCCGGTTTCTTCCGATGCCTTAACTGCTTCAGTAACACTCGGCTCGTCAAGAAGCTCGTCATTAACCAGGCGTCTGGGCAAACCGTGCAAAGCTGTGTTAGCTGCTTTATTAACCATATTTTTGACTAGGTACGCGCCTGTTCAATTATGTGTAAATTGTGATCGGTCAATTTATTGGGCCAATATCTTTCAATTTTGTTGCAGGAGGAATTCTATGAATTCATTTTAATTCTACGGTAGTACATAGGTTATTCAAAGTAATATCTTAAGATAATTTCCCGATTGCAAAGAGTAAGCCTGTCTCTAGTGTATTGCTTCTTTCTTGGGTAAGCGGGATGCGGCTAGCCGTTGCCTCGCCGAGCGAGTTTACTGGTTTGGTGCGTTGGCCGACGGTATTAAGAAGTCTTGAGTAGTCGCTCAAACTGACAGCCTTTGTTGGGGGCTGACAAAAATGGTCACATTAAGTAAGGTTTCGAGCAGTAGTTCCACGCAACTATTTAGGGAGTTTATAGCGAATAGCGAGTGTTTTAGGGCTTATTAATAATTGGCACAAATTCTGCTAGTACTTGCTTTGAAACACCTGGACTTATAATTTAATTGGAGAGAAACTATGCATAAGCAAACTAAACAACAAGGTTTTACATTGATCGAACTGATGATCGTTGTCGCGATTATCGGTATTTTAGCGGCAGTAGCATTGCCTGCATACCAGGATTACGTACTACGAAGTAAGGCAAGTGAGGTTGTGCTTGCGGCAAGTAGTGCTCGTACCTGTGTATCTGAGCTGAACCAAACAGCTGCTGATGTTGTAAACGCCGATTTTCCAAGCTGCGATGATGGGTTTGACGCGACGACCTATGCCGGTGCTTTAACCGTTTCATCAACAGGTGTAATTACAGTTAATGGCGCTGACGATGTGAATGGATTAACTATTACGCTTACACCAAGCCCTCTTGCCAATACAGCTAATGTAATCAATGAATGGGTGTGTACAGCAACCGGGAATACGGAATGGGCTCCTGGTTCATGTAGATAGAATTGCTGTTTATCGACAAGAGTTTAATCTTGCGATGATTTAGCTAAACTAAAAAACCCCTGAGCTAAATCAGGGGTTTTTTAGTTTAGAGATCACGCCATTGAGCCCTCGTTACTAATATATGGCTACTGCACGAGCTATCAGTAACGGAAGTGACCATCCGGAGGGTGTTTGGTGGTTTGCATTGAAATAGCAAGGTTACTGGTGAAATAATTATCGATACAATATTAACGAGACGTATACTCCCAGCTTTTTAAGACCCTACCCTTAGCACGTATCAAGTAGAACTAGCACTTACGGGCAGAAGGACTGGACACTAATCAACTTGCCATTCCCGCTTAACCCATTTTCGCCCACTTGCTCGAAAATGCTATCAACATATGCTTGGTCGACATATTTAAATGGCGGTCCATCCAATTCTTTTAGCAAGCCTTGCATGATTAATAGATCGACAAATTCAAGCCTGGGCCAGCGCTGGTTGGCAGCCTGATTTAAAGTTTGTTCTAATTGTTCTGCGTCATCGTGCCGCGCGTAGGCAAGGGCAAGGGCTAAATAATCCTTTACATCTCTGATTTCGATATCCTCCACAATAGAGCTAAATAGGTCTATTGCTATGATGTTAAGGCCATGTTCTAACGCCCGATAACCTGCGAACCTTTTGCTGTCTACATGTCTTAAGGTCTCCGACTTCAAGTTGCTGAGTAATTTTTTTTGATGGGTTGCTGAGGCGTAGATCTCTGCTACCTCTAGTAGTGGCAAAATTGGTGCAGATAGCGGCAGGTTCAGTTTCGCGAAGTGGTACTCTTCCGATAATTTCTGCCATTGATCGTTGGTCCAGCAGTATGGCCTGGCCCATAGTCGACCGGTGTCAGGAAGGCCTGGTGATTCCCTGCTATACAGTGCGTAATTTGTATCAACGAAATCTAAAGATAACTCCCCTACCTGGGACATTAATATAGCGTTGCTTGCGCTGCTATTTAAAACAGCAAAGTCAATCTGGTATTTATCAATTTCAGCAGCCATTGCTTTGCTTACTGTTAGTGCGAGTTTGTATTTTTGATAATGTTCTACCGGATAAAGGATATCCGTTCTTCCATCAATGTAAACTTGACTATTTGGTGACAGTCGATGTATCAGGTAACCCCCTGTTATATAATCATTAAAAATGCGACCGAATTTATCATTTTCAGACATGTAAGAGGTTAGGTTTTTGGGGAATTTGGCTGTGAGTTGATAGTTTGAAAACATGGAATGACGCGCATAGGAAACACTGTCCCACAAAGGTGTTAAAAATATTCCTAGGAATACAATTAAAATTATTAGAGATAGCAAACCGCGGTTTGATTTAAGAGCGTTTTTGGTTTTAATATCACTCAGTATGTGGGCAAACATACCCAGAAAAACGATGCCTGTTGGGGTTACCATTCTAGCCATGGTTGAGCCGGCATATAGCATGACTAGGCCGCATGTTAAGTAGCCGAATTTGCGTTGTCGGACTGCCATGATAAGGGTTAATACAGCCACCAAGCCCAGTACATATACCGATTCGATACTCTTATATAAAATCAGCGGTGACTTGTATTCAGATATAGCTGTTTTCCAGATATCAGGGAAAACAAGAAGGCGATATATTGGATGAGAGAGACTTGGATTCAAGTAACCGATGAGCACTAATACTAGCCCCCAGCCAGCCCACACCACCCATATTCGCGCGTTCGTATTTTCTTTGAGTAGTCTTAAGCCTATATCAATAAATAGGCCGAAAAAAATTACGTAACCTAGTACGGGTGAATGATAATTCGTCCAAAATAATAGCAATAAAACAATAGGTGCAATGGCGCTCACAGAGAGACGAAATTGGGCGCGTTGATATAGCATAAGAGCTACGAGGGAAAGGCTGTAACTGATTAATTCTGGCCGCACTTGTGCCCGCAACTCGAGCAGTATGACTAGCATGGGTAATACCAGACAATAAGCCAAAGTGGGTGCTTTAATTTGTTTTAACCAGGCCAGCATACAGGCGAAGGTCAGAAAAAATGCAATCAGCTTCAAAATAATAAAGCCAGCCCATTCGCCGAACAATTCGACTAAGGTATAAAGCGCCGCCTGGAAAAAAATTGGCGTCCCAGTTATTTTTTTATTTTGATAGGTAAAGCTGTAATGATCCCGATAAGGACTAAGCCCGCTCTCTAACCAGTCCTTGCCCATTTGAAGATGCCAGTAACCATCAAAATCAACAGGGTTGCGCAATGACATGACAATAAGTATACCGCTGCATACCGTCACTAATGCAAAAATGATAAATCGTCTATGCTCTTCAATCATAAGGTACCAATTTGATACGTTCTTTTGATTGGCACTATGCATACCTGCTTGCTCCGTCATTGAGTTAATCCGTCGCTAAATAAAGTTTCGGACGTTGTTTCATTTGTTCTGTGATGCCAGATTAGCAAATTGCGCTGCCTGATCTCATTTTCTCCGGATAGTTAGAATTAACAGAAATAACAGCTTGTAGATGGATGCCCGTTACTAGAGATAATGCAAAACTAAAAATTTACATTAGATAGATATAACTGCAATCAGCGAAACTCCAAAGGGTAGAGAGCTCCGTTTCAAAATATATCGTTCACTACTCAAGACAGTTTGTAATATTTTGTTGACCCCCTTTTTTGGCGGCCGCATATCCTGCCAAGAAGATTTATAGGGAATGATTGTTCTGAATAGCCGGATAGCCGCCACGACTGGGAAAAGCCAGAAGTTGAAATAGCTGACGTAGTTTAATGACAGCCCACACCGCTCGGTTAATTCAACGAGATCCTGCCGCCGATATCGGCGCTGATGGTGATTTTCGTCATCATGTTGGCTCCACAGATAGTTGAATGCTGGCACGGTCAGGATTATCCGACCTCCGGGCTTCAATAGGGAGCCGCAAATTTTCAAACTCTCTTCGTCATCTTTGATATGTTCGAGCACATCAAATAGTGTCACTACATCAAATTTCTGAGGGAACTCAGGGAGGTTATGGGGAAGCTTTCCACTATGAACCGGGGCAATTTTTCTATCCTCGGCCATCTTGGCAGCAGATTCATTTGATTCCACACAGGTTACCTCACCGAACCGATTCAACAAGGCTATATTGCCTCCTGTGCCGCAGCCGATTTCAAGAATCTGTGCTTGTGCTGGCAGGTCCAGCGAGTCTACTTGTGTCTCTATAATTTTTCTCCTGGCCACAAACCACCAGTGACTGTCCTCGATTTGGCGCATCAAGTGATAAGTATTCTTTTCCATTAGTAAAATACTTTGTTTGAGTAATACATTCAGTTCTCAGTTAGCAAATGTCCATAGACGGTTTGCGGTGAAACTCAAAAAAAGAACCGCGGTGATCGCCATCAACTGGGCGGCCATGTAATGCATTCCAAACGAGTTCATGCATGCATGCATGGTTGCAATATTTACGAACATTCCTGCCGCTGTTACAACGAGAAATTTTGGTATTACAATATGGTGACTTTGATTATTTTTGAACGTATATCCATAGTTTAATAAGTAATTGATCGTTGCGCCTAGTGCGTAGCCGATCCCTGATGCAGCTATTGCATTTATGCGTAAACATTCAACTCCAATAATTAAAATTGCGTAAGTTGTAGTTGTTGAGGCTATTCCGACTAACGTGAATCGCAAAAACTGAGTGTTCAATATATATGCTCGTTGTGGCAAGAAATTCATGTGGAATCTTGTTTGGTAAATGGAGGTCTCCTTAAGAATATACTTTAATTCGTCCGTCCTAAAGGTTTAAACCCTCGCCTTCAGGCGAGTAGCTTTCAGCTAGCAGTTGAATTAATGTTTGAGGATGGATTATCGAACAGGCTCACATACGAAATACAAGCTAGAGTATTACTTTGTATGGG
>JAJFKC010000044.1 GCA_021773435.1 Porticoccaceae bacterium | reverse complement strand
GGATTCTGGTTCTTTCCAATCACCGATTCTGGGAATCCGACAAAAGTGATCGAATAAAACCAGAATCAATGATCGCAATGGGCCAGAATGGATGATCAGTTTAAAACAGAATCAGTGATCGCAATGGGCCAGAATATGCACTTAACAAGTCAAAGCCGGTGTTTGAGACGTTACGTGCCTTAATTGACTTTGCATGGATGCCGTGTATCCGTTAGTATTAGTTAATGATTATTTCCTTTGGCAATCGCGGAACTTCAGATCTGTTTCACGGTGTTTCTAGCCGCTACGCTCGAAAGCTCCCCGGCCAGATTCATGAGTATGCCCCCTATAAGCTCGATCTTCTGAATGCTGTGCAGGTATTGGATGACTTAAGGTCTCCACCAGGAAATAGACTTGAGCCTTTGCGAGGTGATTTGAAGGGATTCCACAGTATTCGAATCAACTCGCAATGGCGTATTGTGTTCCGCTGGGTTGAGAGCGGCGCTCACGACGTACAAATAATGGACTATCACTAAGGAGGCTATCTTATGATTCCGAGTAATCGAATAGCGACACATCCCGGTGTCATTTTGCTTAAAGAATTTCTCGAGCCGCTCGAGCTGACTCAAAAAGCTCTCGCGACTCACGTTGGTATTTCAGTTCAGCGTGTAAATGAAATTGTTCGCGGGAAGAGGGGCGTGACGCCGGAAACGGCGTGGTTGTTTTCTGAGGCATTGCAAACAACACCGGAGTTTTGGCTAAACCTGCAGTCGATTCACGACTTGTCTGCAAATCGCCCAGATCACCATATCGAGTCAATGCTGTCGGTCGGCACGTAACTAATGCAAGCTGTCGACGGCCGTGCCGGCCGCTGCTGTTGCGGACGTTACAATTCTATATGCGTTGTTTGAGATTACGGTAAAAATTTTCGTGGGAACCAAGAGCCATCAATTCGAGCGTTAGAGTTCCATCGTCGAAACTATATCCTAATAATGTAAGCTGCTTGTTCATCTTGAATTTGTAGACACGTAAAAACGCTAAGTCACCTTTTTTCTGCTCGCCAAGAGATGGTTCTGCCATTACTTTTTTAACGGCGGTATCCAGTTCTTTCTTTTGATTCGACTTAAGCTTTTTGACGGTCTTTTTAAAAGTGGATGTCTGTAAAACGCTCTTAGCCTTAGCCAAAGTTGTAGCTCTCCAGTTTTCCTGCTTCTCGTTCAGCCTCAGCAATTATTGCCTGTTTTACAAATTCGTAAGGTAAATCGGGGTTATCTTCCATGATTTTACCAATTTTTGCCCAATGCTCAATTTGCTTTGGCGGTGTACGGTTTAAGGCTTTTGCCATAATTGTGGCTTTATCAATAAGGTCTTGGTCTAATCGTACGCTTGTTGTTGCCATGTCATTGTCCTCTACTGTTGCATCTTGCAGGTATTGTAGCAATGTACCACAATCGAGGCAAATTGTAACAAGGCGTGCAAATCGAACAAAGTGCTGCGCACTTCGCCGTTTCACTTAGCATTAAGACTTCAGAAAACGCCCAATCGCATCCGCAAATTTTGTGAATCTATTTAGGTGCCGCTCATGCATCTATATAGCAACAGGCCCCATCAACAAATCTGCCAACCTCGCCCGCTGATAACTGGCATCACCATATAAAATCTGATTATGCTTTTGGCGCTTGGTGTACAGGTGAACAAAACATTCCCAGGTAAAGCCGATGCCGCCATGAAACTGGATGGAGCGGTTGGAGGCGAAGGCTGCAACGTCTGAAGCACGAGCTTTTGCCATGCGGGCAAACTCAGCAGCGTTTTCTGGCTCGCTATCAATGGCGCAGGCGGCGTTGTAAGTGAGTGATTTGGCGTGGTCTATCATGATCATCAAGTCGACCAGTGGGTGTTTAACCGCCTGGAAGAAGCCGAGTTGCCGATTAAATTGCTCTCGAACCTTGGTGTATTCCACGGTAGTTTGTAGCTGCCATTCGGCGGCACCACACATATCAGCGGCAACGAGGGTTAATATTCCCGGCTCAGCATTATCGAGCGCCTCGCAACCTTGTTCCGGCGCTGCTAGCAACTGGTCGTCGGTGACTTTGACATTGTTGAAATTGATATGGGCCTGGTCACGGGTTAAATCGATAATGGCATCAGCAATGACTTCTACATCTTCCGCATTGGCGGGTACTTCATAGAGAGCGATGCCGTTGGCGCTCTTTGCTTTTACAATAAACTTGTCTACTTTGCGTGCATCCTGAACAAAATAGGCTGTGCCGGTAAGCTCGTTGTCAGCGATTTGAACATCGCAATCAAGGGCATACCAGGAGCCGCTTTTTGGGATGGTAGCGAGTGTAGCGGTGGTGCCCTCAGCGATTTCCCCCAACAAACGACAGGCCGGATCGGTTTTACACTCTCGCAATACGAGGCTGGAGTTGCTGGTAACAATAAAAGGTGAGGGTAAGCCTGCTCGACCGGTTTCTTCGATCAGGGCGGTTAGTGCTACCAGACTCATGCCCATGCCGCCGTCTTCTTCGGGCACGATCACGGTGGTCCAGCCGAGTTCGACTATTTGCTGCCACAGAGCTTTATCCCATAAACATTCCGGGTCGCGGTATAGATCGGGGTTGCCAGCCACCAGCTGGTGGAGTTTGTCGGTAGGCAGGCTATCGGCCAGAAATTTTCGTGCGGTGTCGCGGAGCATTTTTTCATCATCGCCAAACGCGAAGTTTTTAGGTTGGGTCATGGTTCTTCCTGTCAGACTTACCAGGGTTAACAGGCCCTGGCGGATTTGTTTTGGCGGTTTAGCGTTTGCGGCCAGGGCTATTTCGATTTGGCCATGCCGAGCACGCGTTCACCCATGATGTTGCGCTGGATTTCGCTGGTGCCCGCGGCAATGGTGACACCATAAGAGTTCATGTAAGCTAGCGGCCATTCGCCGCCGACCGGTGCGTTGTCATCGTTGATATAGAGGGTGCTACGTGCGCCTTCGATTTCCATGGCAAGTGCGCCGCAGTCCTGGCGAATTTCGGACATGACCAGTTTTGATTGCAGGGGAATGCGCATCGGGTGGTCGCAAAGGGCCTCGATCCGTGCTCGGCGTGCACCTTGTTTGGAACCCTCCTGGCGGATGATCATTTCCATGATCTTATCCCGCATAACCGGGTCATCAGCTGCGGTTCGGCCATTACGTGGTGAGTTTTTGGCCAGATTAATCAGCGAGTAGGCACCGCCGACGTGATTGTCGTCTTTGCTGTTACCGCCGCCACTTGACGGGGTGACCATGGGGCCGGCACCACGTTCGTGAAGTAGCGTAGTTTGGGCTACCTGCCACCCTTTACCCAGGCCTTCAAGGAGATTGTCTTCGGGCACTTCGAGATTTTCGAAAAACACCTCGTTAAAACCGGTCTCGCCGGTGATTTTGATCAGTGGGCGCACCTCGACTGTTTTACCCAGTTCGGATTTGATGGGCACGACAAAGTAGGACAGGCCGTCGTACTTATCTGATTTATCGGTTCTCAACAGCAAGATCATCCAGTCAGCAAAATGCGCCAGGGAGGTCCAGACTTTGTGGCCGTTAATGACCCACTTGTCGCCTTTCTTTTCGGCAAAGGTTTGCACGTTGGCTAAATCAGACCCGGCACCCGGTTCGCTAAACCCCTGGCACCAGACATCTTCACAGGAAAATAATCGTGGCAGCAGGCCTTCTTTGATCCCCTGTTGGCCATGAAAATGAATCGTTGGCGCGGCCATGCCCAGGCCAAGAATATTGGGTAAAAAGGGTTTGTCGGCCCCTTGCATTTCCTGGTTGGCAATAATCTGGCAGTCGTTGAGTCCACCACCACCTTCGGCAACAGGGTAATCACAACCGATTAGCCCTGCCTCGTAGGCCTTGCCCTGCCAGTCGCGGAGATAATCCATCTGATTGGTATGCATGATCTCGATGGCTGACTGCGGCAGTCGGGTGGTCGGATCTTTTTGCACGTGATTACTCAACCAGCTGCGGCAGTGGACACGAAAATCCGCCTGTTCGGGGCTATCCTTTTTACGATCTTCTGACATGGCACACCTTATAAATTTGGTTTATGGACTCGGTTTGTGGGCTTTATTCGTGAATTTAACGAGATTAAAAAATTTTCGGGCGGTGATCTTAGCATTTTCATGGGTGGTGCTAAATGTGCTGAAGGCAACTATTATTGAGCCACGCTAATATCAAATTCTATATACACATTTAATAAGGCCCAGTTTATGTCTGAGAAAGAAGTTGCCGACCTACAAACCAGTCAATATGAAACGATCCTTTATAAGGTCGAAGACAATGTTTTGACCCTTACCTTAAATCGCCCGGATCGGCTCAACGCGTTTAATGGTGTGATGCTGAAAGAATTACTCGATGCTCTAGATAGAGCTGATGCCGATGATGGTGTTCGCGCCATTATTGTTACCGGTGCTGGCCGAGGCTTCTGCGCGGGTGCCGATTTGGCGGCTGGTGGTGATAGTTTTAAATCAGTGGATAAATTTAGTACTGATGAAGGCGATGACAAAGCTAAGAGCAAAAAACTGAAGGCTCATCGCGACGGCGGTGGGTTGCTCACGCTGCGTATTTTTGATCTTAACAAGCCCATTATTGCAGCCATTAACGGGCCAGCAGTGGGGGTCGGTATTACTATGACGTTGGCCATGGATGTCCGCCTGGCGTCGGATAAGGCGCGCATGGGTTTCGTCTTTGCCCAGCGGGGGATCGCCCCGGAAGCCTGCTCGTCCTGGTTTTTGCCACGAATTGTCGGTATCGCTAAGGCCCTGGAATGGGTTTATAGCGGAAGGGTTTTCCCGGCCAGTGAAGCGCTGGAGGAGAAACTGGTTACTTCGTTACACAGTACTGAAGACCTAATGCCTGCTGCACTAAAAATAGCCCGCGAGATTGCTGACAACGCCGCGCCCTTGTCTATTTCTCTCAGCCGACAAATGCTCTGGAAAATGCTCGGTGCTGATCATCCTATGGAAGCCCACAAAATTGATTCTCGTGTCGTTCAGGCCTTGGGTAAAACCGCTGACGCGAAAGAGGGTGTCGAGTCATTTCTCGAAAAAAGACCGCCCAAATTTAGTAATTCGGCCAGTAAGGATCTACCTGATTTCTATCCATGGTGGGAAGATCGCGAATTTTCTTGAGTCTTTAGTTATTCGTCAGCTGTTTATCAATTATTCGTTAAGCGAAAATAGCGCTGCCATTTCTGCAAGACTAGCATCTTCCAGCTTATGCTGATTTTTCGCGAGGTTAAGCGCAGCCGTGCCGAGGGTTTTGTATAGCACCAGGTGCTCTGGGCTTAGCTTTGCAATGACCTTCAAGTGGGTGCTGAGGGTTTGAATATCGCCACGAACGATTGGCCCTGTTAACGCATCAACCGGATCACTTTGCGCCGTATTGTGTAAAGACTGTGCCATTAAAGGTTGAATGATTTGACTGGCGTCGGCTTGTTCAAACCCGACTTGCTCGAGCAGTTCGAACGCGCACTGCTGCAGTGCAACCAGATAATTTGATGCCATCACGGTGGCTGCGTGATAAAGCGCTTTACCGGCTGCGGGTATTTGAATAACCGAGCTGCCGATTTGGGTGAACAAGACATCCAGTTGTTTGATGGCGGATTCGTCACCTTCCATCGTGCAAGTTGTGCCCTGGAAGCTCTCGATGGAATGTTCAGGATTGGCAAAGCTGTGGGCCGGATGCGCACTAGCGACTATCGCACCCCTGTTTTTAAGCGGTTCCAATAACTCGGAGCTGTGCAGACCGCTGGCATGGAAAATCAGCTTGTTGGACCAGGGCTTGTTTTGATCTGCAAGTGCGGTGGCAATATCGGCAATGGCGTCGTCCGGTGTCGCGATTAACCAGATATCGGCATCATTCATTTCTTGTATTGAATGACAGAGGCGACCATCGCCGCAGAATTCTATTGCCGAGATGCTGTGTTCGGCGCGACGATTATAAAAATCCCCCGATGTAACGAGATGATGATCCGTAAATAGCCGGATGAGAGTTCGGCCAAGTTTTCCTGAACCAATAATATTTATGCGAGGGGTGGACATTGCAATGAACTTAGAGAAGACCGGACATTGGTCAAGAGTGAGTAGGGCTTTCTAGTTGGTTTTTGTAGGCGCGCACCGCCTGAGTCAGACCCATATCAATGGCATCGACAATTAAGGCATGACCGATAGACACTTCGAGTAAGCCGGGCGTGCCCGAAAACTGGCCTAAATTTTCCAGGTTAAGGTCGTGACCGGCATTGACCCCAAGACCTGTTTCAGTAGCGTGTTGAGCTGCCGAATAATATTGCTGATAGATGCTGTCGCGTTGTTGAAGATCGTGCCAGGCCCCGGCATAGGGGCCGGTGTATAGCTCAATACGATCGACACCCAATTCCATGGCCAGGTCAATCTGGACAATATCGGCATCCATAAATAGACTAATTCTTACGCCGATCGCTTTAAGCTGGCTGATAATGGGTGCCAGGGCATCGGCGCTTTTAGTCAGGTCGAATCCGTGATCTGAGGTTAGCTGTTTACTGCTATCGGGCACCAAAGTGCATTGCTGTGGTTGGGTTTGTTCAACAAGCGCAATGAGTCCCGGGTAATCGCCCTGGGCCGCAGCGAAGGGATTACCTTCAATATTAAATTCAATATCGCTATGACGCCGACAAAGCTCGGCGAGTTCGATAACATCACCAGGACGGATATGGCGCTGGTCGGGACGCGGGTGCACGGTAATGCCGTCGGCACCAGCATCTATGCAGGTTTGCGCATAGGTGGCGACGTCGGGATGATTGCCCGCCCGTGAATTACGAATTAGCGCTATTTTGTTGACATTAACGCTGAGGGCGATCATTTATTTTTGTAACGGGTAGTCAGGTCCACTCAGAAAATCCACGTCGCTTACGCTTGAAGTGAGGCAGGACAATACTTAGCAGCGCACCCATAAATACCGATAGCGCGCCGTAAAAAAACCACTTCTGGGTATTACTGCTGGCCAACTGTTCGGAGGTCGCTTTGAGCACATCAATCTCGGTCTGCAATATTTTGTTCCGTTTGAGGAGGTCCTGGTTTTGTGTATGCAGTCTTAAAGCATTGGAGGAAACTTCCTGGATTTCTTTTAATTTAGACGTGGTGTCCTGATTTTCGCCCTGCAATGCGCCGAGCTGAGTGGTGAGAGTTTTAACATCTTGCTGGGCTTTAGCGAGCCTGTTAGTCATTTCCGCATGCTGACTTTTCATAGTTTCATTTTGCTTACGAAAATTGGCTACTTGATTTCGTGCGATGGGCTGGCTGGTCAAATATTGGGTCTCTAGCCAGCCGTCGAGCCCGCTGGGGGTTTTAACATGACTCCAGCCATTTTCAGTCTCTATTACGTTAAGCTTTAAGCCCGCCTTGAGACCTCGATGGAGGATGCCGCAACGGGGGCATGGACTTTTACGTAGGGGTACTCGGAGTTCGTCACTGATATAACGGGTGGCGGCGAGTGTCGGGCTGGTGCAAATGAGCAAAATAAGAAGGCAGGCAATTCGATACATTTAGTTTGATCCGGATTTTAATAATGGCTATGTCGATAGCGTTTGGTTACGCCTAATCGCCTCAAGGCAATACTTTTTTAAAGGGTTTAACAGTCACTGAGGCGTAAACACCAGCAACCAGATAGGGGTCGTTATCTGCCCAGATCCGGGCTTCAGTAAGGCTATCAAACTCGGCGATGATGACACTACCGGTAAATCCTGCGTCGCCGGGGTCATCCGCGGCAATACCTGGGTTCGGCCCGGCAACTAGTAATCGGCCGAGTTGTTGTAGCGTTTCAAGCCGAGCTAAATGAGCAGGGCGAGCTTGCTTGCGTCGCGCCAGGCTCTTGGCTACATCTTCACTAACGATACTAAACCACATTCAGAAGTACTCCCTTTTTAAAATACGTGCCTGGTCGATTTGTTTATATGAGCGCTGAATTAACGCTCTTTATCCACGTTAGTTTCCAGGGCCTGGTCCGTAACAGTTTCTACAGAAGCTTTTTCTTCACCCTGGACTTTCATAATGGTTTCAAAGGGCATGCCGGTTAATTTGGTGATGCCGCGAAATAGATAAACCAAAGCAAATATCATTACCACCGTCGCAGGCAATGCGATCACCGGAAAACTCAGTGCAGTCATTTTGCCCAGTTGAGCATTGTATTCGACACCACCGGGCTGGCTGGTAACAATAAATGTGGCCAGTAAATAATTGAGAATAGAAGACAGCAAAAAGGATCCGGCGATAATCCAGGACGCAGTGACCAGGCGTTTGTCAAAGTCGGCAACGCTATTGTTCTCGACCAGGGCTTTTTCTACTTTTTCTATTTCGATAATGGCGCCGTTGAATATCAGGGTGCGCACCAGGGGATAGCGGGTTTTCAATGAGAGCAGGGTGGCTAGCCCAAAAATTGCGGGGATCGCGGCTTCTTTTATCGCCAGGTATTTTGGATCGAGGCCCAGTAAGCTGATGCCACCGGTGAGGAAGATGCTGAATACACCGAGGCCCGAGAAAAAGTTGATTTTGCCGCGGCGGCGGAAGTCGTTCAGACCATAGCCAATGGGGAACATCAACGCGATGACAATAGCCCAGGTGGTGCCAAGGTGCTCTTCGCCACTTAGCTTGATAAGAATCAACGTGGGCACCACAACGTTGAGCGCTAAATTAATCAGCATATTTTCACGTTGTGGTGGTTCCTGGCGGGGCGTGTCCGGGGTCATTTATCTCTTTGGGTATCTCTGCGTGGGTTGTCTAGGACGGGGATTTTACCGCTTCCGCGGTGTTTTGGCACGGATTCAGGTTTTAGGATGAGTTTTGATCATGCGGTATCGTGTTTCCGTGTGTAAGGCTTTATAGTTCGTAACCCATTGATTAATGAATATTAGCGCACAAATAGAGTTGAAGAGTACCGAGTTTCCGTGGCACAGACCCTTTGTATCCATCCAGATAACCCCCAGGCGCGATTGATCAATCAGGCAACTGAAATCATCCGGGCCGGTGGTGTGGTGGTTTACCCGACAGACTCAGCCTATGCTATTGGGTGTCGTTTGGGTGATAAAGCAGCGTTAGATAGCATCCGACGCATTAGGCAGCTCGATAAAAATCATAATTTTACGTTGGTGTGCCGAGATTTGTCCGAACTCGCCCTCTATGCACGGGTTGATAATCAGGTGTTTCGTCGCTTAAAAGCGCATACGCCGGGGCCATATACGTTTATTTTACAGGCCACATCCGAAGTGCCTCGTCGGTTGATGCACCCGAAACGTAAGACTGTCGGTTTGAGGGTGCCTAATAACGCTATCGCCCAGGCGCTGCTCGCGGCGCTGGATGAACCAATGATGAGTGTAACCCTGATTATGCCCGGTGATGAATATCCGCTAACTGACCCTCAGGATATTCGCGACCTGCTCGATAAGCATGTTGACCTGATTGTCGATGGTGGTTTTACCGGACTCGAGCCAACCAGTGTAGTGGACTTGACCGGTGATGAGCCACTTGTAACCCGCCATGGCATGGGTGATGTCGCAGCGTTTGAAGCTTGATATCGGCCATAGTAATTCGCCACTACCGCGATGATAAAAACCACTGGCAATACCGTATAATGTTGCCTGGACTCCAGTGTCCTCTCCAGCGACCTATAGTCAGCGCCTCGTTAAGCGGAATACAGAACCAGCCATGGTGAATCTAGAACCTTCGGTAGAGCCCTTAACAGATCAGTCTGGCCGCTTAGATGCAGCTAAAGAAGGTAGCCAAGAGTTGCAGGCGTCTGGGGACAACCCCCTACAAGACGAGATGTCTTTCGCCATTGTCAATGGTCAGCAACTGACCGAGTTGCCGAAGGATTTGTATATTCCACCGCAAGCGCTCGAAGTTATTCTCGAAGCTTTTGAGGGACCGCTAGATTTGCTGCTTTATCTTATCAAACGACAAAACCTCGATATTCTCGAAATCAATGTTGCCGAAATAACTCATCAATACATGACTTATATCGAAATGATGAAAGCTATGCGCTGGGAACTGGCCGCTGAATATTTGTTGATGGCCGCCATGTTGGCGGAAATAAAATCCCGCATGTTGTTGCCCCGGCAGGAAGAACACGCCGATGATGAAGGCGATCCACGGGCGGAGCTAATCAGGCGTCTTCAGGAATATGAGCGCTTTAAGTCGGCGGCTGAAGATATCGACAGTCTGCCCCGTACCGGACGCGATACCTTTGTCGCAGTAATCAAAGCACCAGAACGTGGCTTGGAGAGACCCCAGCCAACGGTGACCATACAGGAGTTATTGTTCGCGCTGGCGACCACCTTGCAGCGTGCTGAACTACTGGAGAGCCATCATATTTCCTATGAAGTGTTATCGACTCGTGAACGAATGAGCCAGGTGCTCACCCATTTGCGAGGGCGACGATTTGTGCCCTTTCTGGATTTGTTCAGTGTGAGCGAGGGCCGCAATGGCGTCGTCGTGACATTTTTGGCTCTGCTTGAATTGATGAAAGAAGCGCTGATCGAGATTGTTCAGAGTGAACCTCTGGGACCTATTCATGTTAAGGCGAAAACCAGTTAAGTCGAAAATCAGCTCAGACAAAATCTAACTCAGACACAAAGTAAAGACGAGAAAAAATAATGCAGAGTGATCAGCTCAGAAATATTTTAGAGGCCGCTTTATTGACCGCCGGGCGGTCCTTGGATATTGCTGCAGTTGAGAATTTATTTTCTGAAGGTGAGTGCCCCGAGCGAGAAGATATCAGAGCAACGCTGGAAGATATCGAGGCTGACTGCAAAGGCAGAGGCTATGAATTAAAACGCACTGGCAGCGGTTACCGATTTCAGGTGCGTCAGGAATTTGCACCCTGGATAGATCGACTCTGGGATGAAAAACCGAAGAAATATTCTCGTGCTTTGTTAGAGACCCTGGCCTTGATTGCTTACCGTCAGCCAATTACCCGTGGTGACGTGGAACAGGTGCGTGGCGTCGGGGTCAGCTCTGAGATTATCCGCACGCTTCAGGAGCGAGAGTGGGTGCGTTCAGTGGGGCATCGGGATGTACCTGGTCGGCCAGCACTTTTCGCAACAACAAAGAAGTTTCTGGATGATTTCAATCTACTCAGTCTCAGTGAGTTACCACCACTCAGCGAAATTCGTGATATTGAGGCATTTAGTGAAGAGTTGGGTTTCACCAAATCAGCTCTGCCTGAGGAGCTGAGTGTGGAAGGTGGTGTCGACAGTGGCATCGAGAGCGAGCGTGATAACTCGATCGAAGTTGAGATGACAAGCGACATCAGCTCAGAGGTGAGTGCTGCGATAGTCACTAACGGCGACGTAGAGTCTGAGCACCCAGGGCGCCAGCGCAGTGAGTGAAAAAGTCCATAAAGTACTGGCGCAGGCGGGACTAGGTTCTCGTCGCGAGATTGAAAAATGGGTTGCCGATGGTCGCGTATCGATTAATGGCACCATGGCAACGGTGGGTGACCGCACTGATCCGGATGACAAAATTACTGTCGATGGCAGACCCGTAAAATTAGGCCGCCGCAATGAACGGTTGCGGGTACTTATCTACAACAAACCCATCGGTGAAATTTGTACGCGCAGTGATCCCGGCCGTCGTCGTACCGTATTTGAATCGCTGCCACCTATTAAAAATGGCCGCTGGGTGGCCATCGGTCGTCTGGATATAAACACCAGTGGCTTGCTACTATTCAGTAATCACGGTGAGTTAGCCAATCGGATGATGCATCCCTCCCATCAGGTTGAGCGGGAATATGTGGTACGGGTGCGCGGTGTTGTTGATGACGCTATGTTAAAGCGCTTACAGGAAGGCGTTTTGCTTGATGATGGCCTGGCTCGATTTGCCCGGATAGGCGTCGGTGCGGTCTCGGGCACTCATCAATGGTTTACGGTGATCTTGACCGAAGGCCGTCAGCGAGAAGTGCGACGCTTATGGGAGTCTCAGGGTGTGGAGGTAAGCCGACTCAAGCGTAGTAAATTTGGCACGGTAGCCCTGCCATCCTATGTGCGCACTGGACAATACCTGGATTTGACGCCGACTGAAATAACCCGCCTGGGTAAATCGGTCGATTTAAAGCTCAGGCAATCGGCACTCACCCCTGGGGAACGTCAGGAACGGGATCGTCAGCTGCATCGACTAAAAGCCCGCGGTGCAGCTCGTTAAGCCACGATGCTAGTAGTTCAGATCACGACGAGTACTCGTTGGCATTTATTCTTAACTGTACTAATTTCAAAGCTGAAATCGACGTGCGGTTTCAGCGCATCACGAGCTGGCCAAAAAAATCATTGCGCATCAACAGACTGACCGGTTACGCCGGTACTATCCGCTCCCATCAAATAAAGATAAGCGGGCATAATTTGTTTGGGGGTTTTTAAGCTATTGGGGTCTTCCGCCGGATAGGCGAGGGCGCGCATTTTAGTGCGCGTGGCACCGGGGTTTATACAGTTGACGCGGATATTGCTGGTTTCTTCAAGCTCATGACTGAGCACCTGAGCCATGCCTTCGGTAGCGAACTTGGATACCGCATAGGCACCCCAAAAGGCCTTGCCCTTCCGGCCAACGCCGGATGAGGTAAATATAATTGATGCGTCCGGCGAAGTTTTTAATAGCGGCATCACGGTTTTAGTGAGTAAAAAAGCGGCGTTAACATTTACCTGTATCACCTGTTCCCAGGTGCTTTGTTGATAGTTGCCAATCGTCGTTCGTTGTCCGAGCAAGCCAGCATTGTGCAGCAAACCATCTAGCTTGCCGAATTGCTCGTCAATGGCATCAGCCATAGTTTGGTAATCTTCCTCGCTCGCATTTTCCAGGCACAGAGGCAAGATCACTGGTTCAGTATCGTCTTGCTGGGTTATTTCGTCATAGACTTGTTCGAGTTTGGCGACCGTACGGCCCAGTAAAATAACCGTCGCACCGCTGGCTGCGAAGCTGTGGGCTGCGACTCGACCAATACCATCACCGGCACCGGTGACAAGAATTGTTCGGCCCTCGAGTAATCCGTTGGGTGCCTGGTAGAATTTTGGTTCGAGGCTTTTCTCGGAGCTTGACGTTGTTTTGTTCGGGGGAGGGGTCATAGTCGATTTGGTACTTTTAGTTACTTGCCCTTGGCGTGACCTGAATCGATGTTACTTCAGTTGAAATAGGAGTTTGAGATGAAAGGCCAGGATCGGTCATCTCGCAACGCATCAAAATAATAAAGCTGTGATTTCGTCAGCATGATTTACCAGATAATTCGCACCCCAGGTGTCGGGATGATCATCATCAATATAGCCGTATGCGGCGGCAATGGTGGTAGTGCCTGCGTCTCGTCCTGACTCGATATCGCGACGATGGTCGCCGACGTAAATGGTGTGTTGAGGCGCGACACCGAGTTGCTCACAGCCTAATAATACCGGCTCCGGATGGGGTTTGGTCTTGTCTACATGATCGGGACAAACCACTGCCGCAGGCGAGGGTTGTAGCCTGAGTTTATCCAGAATTGCCTCGGTATAAAGGCTGGGTTTGTTGGTCACAATGCCCCAGGGCGTGCCTTGTTTACCAAGCCGCGTTAGCAGTGATTCGATGCCGGGAAAAGGCTGGGTTTGCTCGCATAAATTGTCGAGATATATGGCGAGAAATTCGGCGCGAATAGTTTCGAACTCAGTATCTTCCTCTGAGCATTGAAAGGCGTGGGCAATCAGGCCAGCTGAACCATTACTGACGATAGTGCGGATGGCTTGTTCTGCGAGCGGTGGGCGATTTTTTTGTTCGAGTAAGCGATTTAGTGACAGGGCAAAATCCGGCGCGGTGTCGAGTAGGGTGCCGTCGAGATCGAAGAGTACAGCCTGGTAATTTAGGTGTGGCATTTTTTGCTTTGTTTTGGTTTGGTTGCTTACGTTTTAATCGGGTTTAGTCGCGTGAATCATATAGTTAACACTGACGTCGCTATCGTGCAGTCGGTATATTTTTGTAAGGGGGTTATAGACCATTCCGGTCATATGATTGACCTGAAGGCCAGCGTCACGACACCAGCCGGCTAGCTCTGAAGGCCGGATCAAATTGCTGTAGCTGTGTGTCCCTTTCGGCAGCAGATTGAGGATATATTCGCCGCCGACGATGGCGAACAAAAATGATTTTGGGTTGCGGTTGATGGTCGAAAAATATAGATGCCCGCCGGGCTTTACTAACTGCGCACAAGCCTCAATGATCGACGAGGGGTCGGGCACGTGTTCGAGCATTTCCAGGCAGGCAACAATATCAAAACTTTGCGGGCAGTTTTGAGCCAGTTGTTCGGCGGTGCATTGTTGGTAATCGATGTTCAACTCCGATTCAAGACAATGCAGACGGGCGATCTTAAGGGGCGTTTCACCCATGTCGATGCCAGTGACCAGCGCCCCCCTGTGGGCCATGGCTTCGCTTAAAATGCCGCCGCCGCAACCGACATCAAGCAGCGTTTTCTCGGCAACAGGGGAGTGCTTGTCTATCCAGTTGGCTCTCAGTGGGTTGAAGTCATGGAGTGGCTTGAACTCGCTGTTGGCATCCCACCAACGTGTCGCCAGCGCCTCAAATTTAGCTATTTCGGCGGGATCGACATTTTTATTGTCGTCTTTTTTATGGTTATCTTCTTTATAGTTGTCTTCTGACATGGTAATTCTATTACTTGATTAGAACCTGGTTTGACAAGAACCTATTTAGATAAGAGCCTATTTAGATAAGAGCCTGGCCTAGTTAGGCCCCGGCAATTTTACTTTGCCAATATCTGGCTTTGTTGATGATTTCTGCCTGGCTTAGGGTTTGCAGCTCGCCATCGGCCACCAATAATTGACCATCGACCCAGACATTGCTGACCCGACGCGAGCAGTCGCTATTGACCAGCTGCGAAAGCGGATTATACAGGGGTTGCGTTTGGATAGTGGCCATGTCTATGGTAATTAAGTCTGCAGCTTTACCGACTTCGATTGAACCCATTTCTTCGCCCCTACCCAACCCACGGGCGCCGTTGATAGTTGCCATGGTCAGGGCTTGATTGGCGTTTAGCGTGGCGGGGTCACCGCTGAAGCCTTTGGCGATTAGCGCTGCCAAATTCATAGCGGCAAACAGATTGAGGCTATTGTTGCTGGCGGCGCCATCTGTGCCCAGGGCAACGTTAATGCCGTTGTCGAGTAGTTGTGCGGTGGGACAAAACCCGCTGGCCAATTTCATGTTTGACTGTGGGCAATGCAGGACATGGGCACCGGTATGCACCAGTAGCTCGATATCAGCATCGCTAATTTGAGTCATATGCACACATTGGGTTTGGGGAGACAGTGCGCCGAGTCGGTGTAATTTCTCAAGCGGCCGGCATCCGTCTTTGCCCACGGCGTCAGCGATTTCCTGAGCCGTTTCATGGAGATGAATTTGAATAGCTGTGTCAAGCTCGCCGGTTAACGAGATGACTTTGATCAGGGTGTCATCGCTCACCGTATAAATGGCATGGGGGCCGAACGCAATGTCGACGAGTGCGTCAGTTTTATACTCGTCGTAGAGTTCCAGGCCTTTGTGGATGTATTGTTCAGCAGTGCGCGCCCAGGATGAAGGGAATTCCACCACCGGAAAAGCCACCTGTGTTTTCATGCCAGCTTTGCGGGCACAGGCGGCGACCTGATCAGGGAAAAAGTACATATCAGAAAAGCAGGTGGTGCCGCTGAGTAGCATTTCAGCCATCGCCAGTTCGGTGCCATCACGGACGAACTCTTCGCCAACCCAGCGCTCTTCAGTGGGCCAGATATGATCGCTGAGCCATTCCTGTAAGGGCAGGTCATCGGCAAAGCCGCGCAGCAAGCTCATCGCGCCATGGCCGTGGGTATTCACCAGGCCTGGCATTAAGACGTAATCAGGCAGATGGTATTCGGTTGTGGCGTTGAAGCGGCGTTTGGCCTCATCCGTTGGTAGCACCGCGGCAATTTTTCCAGCGTCAACCACGACGCTACATTGGGTAAGCACTTGTTCCGGCTGGGCCATGGTGACCATCCAGCCAGGACTAATGAGTAGCTCAGCTGAAGTTTTGTTTGCTTGTTTTGACATAGAAAAGAATTCGCAATCTGCTGTTACGGTCGTTGGTAGGGGTCGCATTCCAGGTAAACGGTTTGATTACCATACCCTATCTTAATTATGACTGTCGGAGACGCGCTGAGCCAATTTATGGGCAGGCAGTATACCCGCAGTCAGACTCTTTATCGCCGCCGTTTTATGATATAATTCGCCGCCTATATTTAGCTATTTAACGACCAAATCCAGGCTGGTTTTCGGTGTTGGTTTCGATGTTAGTTTTCGGCGCTAGACCGGACTGTTTGTTGGGCATCATTATGCAGCGTTGTCAGGCCCAAGCCAGGTAACTGGATTGGATGACTCGATTAGATAGCTGGGCTGCATATCTGAGCTAGATAGCCAAGCAATTAAAAAATACGCTAAAAACTGGAGTAAGCAGACAACGTGGTTGAGTTAGCAAAAGAAATCCTGCCGGTAAACATCGAGGACGAACTGCAGAAATCCTATCTGGATTACGCAATGAGCGTGATTGTCGGCCGGGCATTGCCCGATCTGCGTGATGGCCTGAAGCCTGTGCATCGCCGTGTCCTGTTTGCCATGAGCGAGCTCAATAACGACTGGAATAGACCCTATAAAAAATCAGCGAGAGTGGTTGGTGATGTGATCGGTAAATATCACCCCCACGGCGATTCCGCTGTTTACGACACCATTGTTCGCATGGCGCAACCTTTCTCATTGCGTTATCCGCTGGTCGATGGCCAGGGCAACTTTGGTTCGGTTGATGGCGATTCGGCTGCGGCGATGCGTTATACCGAAATTCGCATGTCAAAAATTGCTCATTCCCTGTTGGCTGATCTGGATAAGGAAACCGTCGACTTCGTTCCCAACTACGACGAGACGGAGATGATTCCGCAGGTGATGCCCACCCGTGTGCCTAATCTTTTGGTGAATGGCTCTTCGGGTATTGCCGTGGGCATGGCGACCAATATTCCGCCGCACAATTTGCGGGAGGTGATCGCGGGCTGTCTGGCGGTGATTGAAAACCCCGATGTTACCGTCGATGAACTGATGGAGTTTATTCCCGGGCCGGATTTCCCTACCGGTGCGATTATTAATGGTCGCGCTGGCATTATCCAGGCCTACCGAACTGGTCGGGGGCGCATTTATATTCGCGCCAAAGCCGAGGTGGTGGTCGATGAAAAAACTGATCGTGAAACCATTCTTATCCACGAGATTTCCTACCAACTTAACAAGTCCCGGTTGATCGAACGAATCGCCGAGCTGGTTAAAGAAAAGAAAATCGAGGGCATTTCTGAACTGCGCGACGAGTCCGATAAAGACGGCATGCGTGTGGTGATAGAGCTAAAACGCGGCGAGATGGGTGATGTAATCCTGAATAATCTCTACGCTCAAACCTCGCTAGAAACAGTGTTTGGTATCAATATCGTCGGCCTGGTCGAGGGTCAGCCCCAGACTTTAAATCTAAAACAATTACTCGAAGTGTTTGTTCGCCACCGCATGGAAGTGGTGACCCGACGAACCATGTATCTGCTGCGCAAGGCGCGAGAGCGGAACCATATTCTTGAAGGCCTGGCAGTTGCCATCGCTAATATCGATGCGGTGATTGCACTGATTAAAGCGTCGGCAACACCGGCCGAAGCGCGCGAGAACTTGCTCGGCCAGGCCTGGGCACCGGGCGATGTCATGGAGTTCCTGGAACGTGCCGATCAAACCAGTCGACCGGATGATCTTGATGAGCAATACGGTCTTCGTGATGGCAGCTACTACCTGTCGGCAATCCAGGCTCAAGCTATTCTCGAATTGCGTTTACACCGTTTAACGGGCATGGAGCACGACAAACTGCTCAGTGAATATCGCGAAAAGCTTGATGAGATCGCCGGTTATCTGGCTATTCTCGGCAGCTCAGACACGTTGATGGCACTGATCAAAGGAGAGCTAGAAGAAATTGATAAAGAATTTGGTGACGAGCGTAAAACTGAAATCATTGGCTCCCGGCAAGATCTCACTGTTGCCGATTTAATCCCTGTCGAAGATCGGGTGGTGACCATTTCCCATGGTGGCTATGCCAAAACCCAACCCCTGGATGATTATCAGGCCCAGCGTCGGGGTGGCATGGGCCGATCTGCGACCGCAGTTAAGGAAGAAGATTTCGTCGAACATTTGCTGATCGCCAGCACCCACGACACAATTTTGTGCTTTAGCAATGCCGGTAAAGTCTATTGGTTGAAAGTCTATGAAATACCAGTGGCGAGTCGCGGTGCGCGGGGACGGCCGATGGTTAACTTGCTGTCTCTGGACGAGGACGAAGGTATTACCTCAATTTTGCCGGTCAGTGAATACCGTGAAGATCAGTATGTGTTTATGGCAACCGCTAAGGGGATCGTTAAAAAGACTGAATTGACCGCCTTTGCCCGTCAGCGCAGCGTCGGCTTGCGTGCCCTTGAGCTAGAAGAAGGCGACAAGTTGGTGGGTACCGCCATCACCGACGGCGAGCGCGATGTTATGTTGTTTTGCAGTACTGGTAAGGCGATTCGTTTTCGTGAGACTGATGTGCGGGCCATGGGAAGAACGGCGCGTGGTGTCCGTGGCATCAAGGTGCCATCGGGCGAGCGAGTCATCTCACTTATTATTCCCGAGGCGGATAAAACCTTGCTGGCTGTGTGTGAAAATGGCTTTGGCAAGCGCACGCCCGTGGAAGAATTCTCCGTGATTAAACGGGGCGGTCAAGGTGTTATTGCTATTCAGGCCTCTGAGCGAAACGGCCAGTTGGTCGCGGCGGTAGACGTCAGTGATAACGGCGAGATTATGTTGATTTCCGACCAGGGTACCCTGGTGCGAACCGGTGTCGATCAGGTGCCGGTGCAGGGCAGGAACACACAAGGGGTACGATTGATCCGGGTTCGGGATGATGAGTCTTTGGTCGATGTCGCCGTGATCAAGGAAGCGGAAGTCGATGCTAATAATGTTGAAGAAAGTGCTGAGCCAGGTGCTGATGACATTGAACTTGATAGTAGCGAACTTGATAGTAACGAACCTGATAGCAATAGGCCGGGCCGCGGCCAATCAGATAGTAACCAAGAGACACCATAAATGTCGGATCAGCCAAAGACAGTGTCAACGCCGACATTAACTGAATTGCGCGAGCAAATTGATGATCTGGATGCGAAGCTGCTCGAGCTGATTAATCAGCGGGCTGGTTTTGCCCAGACCGTTGCCGAGATTAAAGCGCAGAACGGTGAAGAGGTCTTTTATCGTCCTGAGCGCGAAGCGCAGGTTTTGCGAAGGGTGATGAAACGTAACACTGGCCCTTTATCTGATGAAGAAGTGGCGCGGCTGTTTCGAGAAATAATGTCTGCCTGTTTGGCTTTGGAAAAACCCACCAGTATTGCCTATTTCGGCCCCGAGGGGACATTTACCCAGGAAGCCGCCCTGAAACATTTTGGCCATTCGGCGCTAACCAGCCCCATGTCTGCCATTGACGAAGTGTTTCGAGAAGTGGTGGCAGGCGCTGCGGATTATGGTGTGGTGCCCATCGAAAACTCTACCGAAGGCGTGGTTAATCACACCCTGGACAGCTTTCTCGACTCGTCATTGCAGATATGTGGTGAGGTCGAGTTGCGCATTCACCACCATTTTCTGGTTGGTCCTAACACCAGCGAAGCCAATATCACGCGGGTTTACTCTCATCCGCAGTCTTTGGCCCAATGTCGCAAATGGCTGGATGCCCACTTTACCAATATCGAACGGATACCACTTAGCAGCAATGCTGAGGCTGCCCGTCGTGTCAAAGGTGAGTGGAATTCTGCGGCTATCGCCGGTGAGATGGCTGAACAGCTATACGGTTTGACTCGGCTGCGTGAGCGCATTGAGGATCAACCCGATAACTCGACCCGATTTCTTATTATTAGTCGCGAGTCGGTAGCGGCTAGTGGTAAAGATAAAACATCGATTGTCGTTTTCATGCGCAATGAGCCTGGTGCCCTGCACAGTTTGCTGGAACCTTTCCGGACCCATAAAGTGGATTTGACTCGTGTTGAAACGCGACCATCCCGTACCAGTAAATGGAGCTACGTGTTCTTCATTGACTTCACGGGCCATCAGACCGAAGCCAATGTTGCCGCCGCTCTGAATGAAGTCCGGGATCGGGTCGCTGATTTGCGTGTGCTTGGCTCCTATCCCAGCGCCGTGCTCTGAGTTTTCTATGTCCGAATCAGATACCGCTTAAGTGAGCAACGGCGTGCCCGTGATCGGAAGATTATTAATCGTAGGTCTGGGTCTTATCGGCGGCAGCCTGGCTTTGGCTGTGCGTCAACGAAAGCTGGCTGTCGAGGTGCTTGGGTCGTCACGAAGTCAGACCACACTTGATGCAGCCATGCGTCTCGGTGTTGTTGACCGGGTAGTGACCGATCTGCCCGCTGAGCTAAAAACATTGCAGGAAAATGACCTGGTACTTATCAGCGTGCCGACCTTAACTGTGCCAGCCATTTTAAAGGTGCTCCAGGCACATCTCCCGAAGGGCGTCACCTTTACTGATGCCGCCAGTGTCAAGGGCAGCGTCGTTGATGGGGTGCGGGATATTTTCGATTATTTGCCGCCCGAGTTTGTGCCCGGCCACCCGATTGCCGGATCGGAAAAAAGTGGTGTGGCGGCGGCCAGCGCGGATCTTTATGAGCATCATCAGGTCATCGTAACACCCCTTGCCGAGACTGGCGCTGAGCACCTGGCCCGCGTTGTAACTCTCTGGACTGAGGTCGGTGCATCCGTCCATGAAATGGCGGTACAAGAGCATGATGAAGTACTGGCTGCGACCAGCCACATCCCCCATTTACTAGCCTATTCGCTGGTTGATACGTTGGCTGGTCTAGAGGAAAATCGCGAAATTTTCCGCTATGCTGCGGGCGGTTTTCGGGACTTTACACGTATCGCCGCCAGCGATCCGACCATGTGGCACGATATAACCCTGGCCAACAGTGCGGCGATGTTAACTGTGCTGGACAAGTTTTCCGACAAGCTCGCAGGACTACGCGAGGCAATTATCAACAAGGACAGTGACCACTTGCTTGGTGTTTATACCCGGGCAAGAGAGGCGCGTAATCATTTCCAGAAAATGCAGGAACAAAAGGCCTACCTCGAACCTATGAATGGCTCGACAGTAAATTATCTTGTGCAACCAGGCGGCCAACTCAGTGGCGAGTTGCGGGTGCCCGGTGATAAATCCATCTCCCATCGAGCCATTATGCTGGGGTCTTTGACGGACGGGGTTGTTGAGGTATCCGGGTTTCTGGAAGGTGAAGATAGCCTGGCCACGCTCCAGGCTTTTCGAGATATGGGTGTTGTTATTGAAGGTCCAGATCGAGGTCGGGTGGTGGTTCATGGAGTTGGTCTGCATGGTCTCAATCCCCCCCCTGGGCCCTTGTATCTGGGCAATTCTGGCACCTCAATGCGCTTGCTGACGGGGTTGTTAGCCGGGCAACAATTTAACAGTGTCTTGATCGGTGACGAGTCTTTATCGGGGCGCCCCATGCTTCGGGTTGCTGAACCCCTAAGTCAAATGGGCGCAAAAATCACCACTGCCAAAGGCGGAACGCCGCCATTGGAGATTACTGGAGGCCAGTCGCTTAAAGCCATTGACTATACTTTGCCGGTGGCCAGTGCTCAGGTTAAATCCTGCGTAATGCTAGCGGGTCTGTATGCTCAGGGGGAAACCCGTGTGGTCGAGCCAGCGCCGACCAGAGACCATACCGAGCGTATGTTGTCGGGATTTGATTATCCGGTTAAAACTGAGGGTCGCACCATCAGTATCACTCCGGGTGGCAGTCTTAGCGCCAATAGTATAGATGTGCCAGCCGATATTTCCTCAGCGGCATTCTTTTTGGTAGCGGCATCCATAACGCCTGGTTCAGACATTTTGCTGCGTCATGTCGGCGTTAACCCAACTCGTATAGGCGTCATAAATATACTGCGATTAATGGGTGCCGATATAGAGCTGCTCAATGAAGGCTTCACTGGGGGTGAGCCAGTGGCGGATCTCCGTGTGCGTAGTGCCGTATTGACCGGTATCCATATACCTGAAGATCAGGTGCCTCTGGCTATCGATGAGTTTCCCGTGCTATTTATAGCTGCGGCCTGTGCCGGTGGCACAACGGTCTTGACTGGTGCTGAAGAATTGCGGGTTAAAGAAAGTGATCGCATCGAGGCGATGGCCGATGGTCTAGATATCCTCGGTGTATCGGCCAAGGCGACCCCGGATGGAATGATTATTGAGGGCCATTCAGTTGAGACCGGCACCGGTCACGATGGTGATCGGGAGATAAGTAAAATGGGCGGTGGTGAAATTGATAGTCATGGCGACCATCGTATTGCCATGGCCTTTACCATTGCCGGGTTGCGCGCCCAGAAGCCGATTCTGATACGAAACTGCAGTAATGTTGCGACCTCCTTCCCAGGTTTTGTCGAATTAGCAAACAGCCTCGGTCTCAGAGTAACAGTGGCAAATCGCTAATGACCGATAATTGTCCAATAATTACCGTTGACGGGCCTAGCGGCTCTGGCAAGGGCACAATTAGCCAGCTTCTGGCCACAGATTTGGGTTTTCATTACCTGGATAGCGGTGCGTTATATCGATTATTAGCACTGGCCGCACAACGCCATAAGGTCTTGTTCGACAACGTTGCGGGCCTGTCCGTGCTTGCCGCGCATATGGACATCACTTTTGAGATGAACCCTGAGGGCGGCCAACCGACCGTGTTTCTCGAAAGCGAGGATGTATCCACTGCCATTCGCAATGAAGACATTGGCGAAAGTGCTTCTATTGTTGCTGCGATACCCGAGGTGCGCGAGGCACTTCTGCAGCGTCAGCAGGCCTTTGCCAGAAAGCCCGGTTTAGTGGCTGATGGAAGAGATATGGGCACGGTCGTTTTTGCCGACGCCGAGCTTAAAATATTTCTTACTGCGAGCCCGGATACGCGGGCCAAAAGACGACATAAGCAGTTGATTGGTAAGGGAGAAAGTGATAGCCTTGCCGCCCTCATCGACTGGGTCAAACAGCGGGATGCTCGGGACGGAAGTCGCTCGGTATCACCATTACGACCCGCCGATGATGCGCTTTTGTTAGACAGTACTTCGTTGTCCATTGCTGAGGTATTCGCTCAGTTACGGCAAGAGGTCAAGGATAGATTGAGTATTTAACTGAAACGATGAGTGAACATGCCAGAATTGCATTCATCCGTTTCGTCACTTAAAAACCCCGTGGTGCTGGTGCTTCGGTGATGAGCCAGATGGCTTTTGTTATAGCTGATATTTTTCGTTATAGCTGATGTCTTTTTGTAGTAGCTGATGGCTCTTTATTATAAATGAGGTGTAAACCGGATGAGCGAAAGCTTTGCGGAATTATTTGAGGAAAGTTTAAAGTCTGTGGAAATGGCTCCGGGAGCCATCGTGACGGGCGTAGTGATTGATATCGACAAGGACTGGGTGACCGTCCATGCTGGTTTAAAATCAGAAGGTGTTATTGCCATCAATGAATTCTTCAACGAAGACGGAGAATTAGCCACGGTAGTAGGTGATGAGGTTCAGGTGTCCCTCGAAACCGTCGAGGATGGTTTTGGCGCGACGCGACTGTCCCGTGAAAAAGCTCGCCGAGCAGAATCATGGCTTGAGCTTGAAGCGGCACAAAATGCCGATGAAGTTGTGACCGGCATTATTAGCGGCAAAGTCAAAGGCGGGTTCACCGTCGATGTGAACGGACTAAGGGCATTCCTGCCAGGTTCCCTGGTCGATATCAGACCCATGCGTGAAACCACCCACCTTGAAGGCACACCCCTTGAGTTTAAGGTGATCAAACTGGATCAGAAGCGCAACAACGTTGTCGTTTCTCGGCGCGCGGTGATGGAAGCGGTCAATTCAGCCGAGCGCGAAGAATTGCTGAGCACCTTGGAAGAGGGTATTTCCCTTAAAGGTATCGTTAAGAATCTCACCGATTATGGCGCCTTTGTTGATCTCGGTGGCATCGATGGTTTACTGCATATTACCGATATGTCGTGGAAACGTATCAAGCATCCCTCTGAAGTGGTTAATGTCGGCGACGAAATTGATGTCAAAGTATTGAAATATGATCGGGAAAGAAACCGTGTTTCACTGGGGATGAAGCAAATGGGTGATGACCCATGGGCTGGTATTAAAGGCCGCTACCCTGAAAACATGAAGGTTATGGCAACGGTGACTAATCTCACGGATTACGGCTGTTTTGCCGAGTTAGAGGACGGCGTTGAAGGTCTGGTGCACGTCTCCGAAATGGATTGGACCAACAAAAACGTTCATCCATCAAAAGTGGTACAGGTCGGCGAGCAAATTGAGGTGATGATTCTCGATATTGATGAAGAGCGTCGCCGCATATCGCTTGGCATGAAACAGTGCTTTATGAATCCATGGGATGAATTTGGCTCCAAGCGCAGTAAAGGTGATCGCGTTAAAGGCATTATTAAATCTATCACCGATTTCGGGTTGTTCATCGGCCTTGATGGCGCTATCGACGGGCTGGTGCACATGTCTGATATCTCCTGGAACGACTCAGGTGAAGAAGCTGTCCGTAATTTTAATAAAGGCGATGAAATCGAAACCGTTATTTTGGCGATTGATTCTGAGCGTGAGCGAATTTCCCTTGGTATTAAGCAGCTGGCTGACGATCCGTTTTCGAACTTCCTCGCGGCCAACGAAAAAGGCGGCTTGATCAAGGGTACGGTAACTTCGGTTGATGCCAAGTCTATTATTGTTGATCTTGGCGAGGGTGTCGAAGGGCATATGAAAGCGTCCGAGATATCACAGGATCGCGTTGAAGATGCGCGCACCGTGTTTAAAGAGGGCGATGAGGTCGAAGCCCGTGTAGTTGGCATGGATAGGAAGAACCGCGTCGTTAATCTGTCGACCAAAGCCAAAGATATGGCAGAGGAAAGGGAGGCGATTCAGGAGCACAAAGATAAGGAAACCGCTGAAGTCACGCCGACCACAATTGGCGATCTCATCAAAGCGCAAATGGAAAATAAATAGCTATTGTCACGTTTAAAGCCTTCCTAAATAAGGACTAGATTAAATATGACCAAGTCTGAACTGATAGAAAAAATCGCCCGACAGCAAGATCAACTACCCCCGAAGGATGTTGAACTTGCTGTCAAAGTGATTCTGGAAGATCTAGCTCAGGAGTTAGCTAATAATGGCCGTATTGAGATAAGAGGTTTCGGAAGCTTTAGTCTTCATTTCCGGGAGCCACGTCAGGGGCGCAATCCAAAAACCGGCGAAAAAGTTGAGCTGCCGGGAAAATACGTGCCCTATTTTAAGCCTGGTAAGGAATTGCGAGATCGAGTTAACAATGGAATGCACAAGTCCTAACTTTTTGTCCAGGCACAGCTTATACAAGCACATCAAGGCTGATGTTACTAATGCACGAAGTGAGTACACAAGGTGAGTAAAAAGAAAACGGTGAAGCAGCAGCTTTGTCGTTTTTTTAATGAGAGATGAAAAATATAAAATTGATCGTTACGTTAGTGGTCGTACTGGCGGCGGTGTTTATCGGGGCCTGGGTCGTTCAGGATAATGCCCTGAAAACTGGCCTTGTATTGCTTGGTTTTCAATTAGCCGAGCTACCGGTAGGCCTGTGGGTGTTGGTGTTCTTTTTTTGCGGAGTCGTTGTCGGTGTTGCACTGTGTTATCCGGCCAACTTTGCGCTAAAAAGACAATCCCGACAGCTGGTCAAAAAATTACAGAAACTTGATGTGGAGCTTAGCCTCGCTCGAAACGAATCTGCCGCTGATTGATTCTGGATACCAACTAAGTTCTCGACCTGCTATAGCTTAATTTTTACACCGACTAATTGCGGTATAGATATGCCCACTAATTCCTCCCGCATTATTATTGCTTTGGATTACGCTGATCCGCAATCCGCGCTTGATTTCGTCGGGCAAATTCAACCTGAGCTGTGCAAACTCAAAGTGGGTAAAGAGCTATTTACCCGTGCAGGGCCACAATTTATCACGCATTTGGTCGAGCAACACTACGATGTATTCCTCGACCTTAAATTCCATGATATTCCCAATACCGTTGCCGGAGCCGTGACCGCCAGTGCCGATCTCGGTGTGTGGATGGTTAATGTGCATTGCCTGGGTGGTTCCAGCATGTTGCAGGCCGCACGCAACGCTATCGATAAGCACGGTGGCCAGACCTTGTTGACAGGTGTGACTGTTCTGACCAGCATGGCCCATAGCGACCTTATTGAGATAGGTATTGATAAGTCCCCCGAAGAACAAGTTTTGGCGATGGCCTTCTTGGCATCGCAAAGCGGTCTGGACGGCATTGTCTGTTCAGGTCTTGAAGCGGCCGCTATCAAGAATCAATTTGGCGATGATTTCCTGAGAGTGACGCCAGGTATACGGCCTGATGAGCATGCAGTTAAAGATGATCAACGTAGAACTTTAACGCCCGGGGAGGCGATGGCTGCAGGCAGTAGCTATCTGGTTATCGGAAGACCAGTGACCGGGGCACCAAATCCTGCCGAAGCCCTGCTTGCTATCAAAGAAGAAATTGGCGAAGATGGTTGACGGGAAATGATTTCCCGGATGTTGTAACGCTAGACGGTGTAATACTAATGGAAGTGCAATATGCACAAGGAATAGAAAATGAAAACATCTCAAATAGTTAAATCTTACGCGCAAAAATCTGTAGCCATTCAGGCATATGTGAATAAATTCAGGGCTGACCAAGCTCTCTTCTTAACTATCAGTAGTTTGTTTGGGGCGGTGCTTTTAGGTCTTGTTCTGTCAATCATGCCGATGACCAGCATTTATGCCGAACAGGTGAATTCGGCAAGTCAGTCTGACATTGCAGCTATCACTGTTGACATCAATACGGCCTCCGCTGAGGAAATGGCAGAGGCCTTGACTGGCATTGGCACCAAGAAAGCGGAGGCAATTGTTGAATACCGAAATCAGCATGGGGCGTTTACAGATAAAAATCAGCTGCTTAATATCAAGGGTATCGGCGAAGTGATCTTGAGCAAAAATAGTAACGTCATATTGCTTAAGTAGCTTTACGTGTCGATCATTAATTGGTAGTCGCGAAACTGCGGCTATCAATTAATGAAAATATGCTCGGCCAAATTAATTAATAAACTAATTAGCATTTTTCGAATATTCCCGCCCTCCTAAAAAATTCCACATCCGCGCTTGATCAGCACATACAAATGGCAGTGTATAATTCCCCCATCAGTTTTTGATCGGGGATAAACCATGAGTCGATTTCAGAATATAGGTGTGGTCGCCAGGCTGCGCCAATCTGAGGTGATTGACAGTTTGCACCGGCTGGTAGCCTTCCTTAAGGCCGATGGCCGCACTGTGTTTGCTGAAACGCTTACCGCTGCATCTCTGGATGATCCCGCCATTCAAACTATTAGTCGTCGGTCGGTAGAAGGTACGGTTGACCTGGTAATCGTCGTGGGAGGCGACGGCAGTATGCTCGGCGCTGCACGGGCTCTAGCTGATCTTAATGTGCCACTGCTTGGATTGAATCGGGGCCGACTGGGTTTTCTCACCGATATTCACCCTGATGACATGGAGCTAAGTGTCGGCAAAGTGTTGGCTGGAGAGTTTTTTGACACCGAGCGATTCCTGCTGGAAATGGTGGTTGAAAGGAATGGCGAAGAAATTGGCGATGGTCTGGCCCTAAATGATTTTGTGCTTCATCCCGGCAAATCGGTTCGGATGATGGAGTTAGAGCTTTATATCGATGGTCAGTTTGTTTACAGTCAACGATCAGACGGTTTAATCGTATCCACTCCAACCGGTTCTACGGCGTATGCGCTGTCGGCAGGAGGCCCGATCATGACCCCGAGCTTAAATGCCATTGTTCTGGTACCCATGAACGCACACACGTTGGCTAGCAGGCCCATTGTGATCAGCGGAGAGAGTAAGCTTGAAATACTGGTTGGCACCCGTAATGAATTACATCCGCTGGTTAGCTGTGACGGTCAGATAGATGTGGCGACAGAACCCGGCGATGTCATTAGAATTAAACGCAAAGAAAGGCCAGTTCGCCTGATTCACCCCGTGGATCATAATTTTTACGAGACCTGTCGGAATAAACTAGGCTGGGGCAAAAGGTTGGATTCCCTCCGCTCTGATACAGACAACTAATTGGTTATATGACTGAGCGGCTATATGACTTCACTGGGACAAAATATTATAGAGTTGTCTGCCGATGTAGATCTGGATGCCCTGATTATTGCCCTGAACAGGCAAGGGATTAGTTATGAAATCCATAAAAATGATGAGCTTGAAAATACCGTTACACGCTTATCGATAAAAGATGTCGCTGATGCGGATCATGTCCTTAATATTATTAGTCAGGTGCGACGGAATACAGAAAGAAGCAATCACGCAGCTGCAACTAGACCCCCCGCCGAAATCGTCGTGCGTGCCTATCTAAAGAGGTTGCCAGTAACTTTTGTTGCATTGATGATGTGTGTGTTGGGCGCAATATTGGTTCAATATTACCCGGATCTGGTGTCTATTTTTACATTTCAGAATTTTTCCATCATTGATCGTGACATTATTTTTGAACCGCTATCCAATACGCTGGAGCGTAACGAGTGGTGGCGATTGATTACCCCTGCATTTCTTCATTTCGGTATTTTTCATGTGGTTTTCAATAGCCTCTGGCTTTGGGAATTCGGCCGCAGAGTAGAATTGGTGACAGGTAGCGGAGCCTACTTGGTTCTTTTGTCAGCGCTGTCAGTTGGCGCGAATGTTGGTCAGTATCTCTGGGATGGCCCAGCATTATTTGGTGGGTTTTCAGGTGCTGTCTATGGTTTGCTCGGTTATATATGGGTACGTCAAAAACGCAACCCTCACCCATTGTTAAGACTGCCGCCCTCTATCTTCCCCTTTATGATTGGTTGGCTGTTGATTTGTCTAATGGGTGTGGTGGACATTGTCATAGAGGGTGGCGTTGCCAATGGTGCCCACGTCAGTGGTTTATTGATCGGTATGGTATTTGGCTTCTTCGCCGGACAACGACAAAGTAAGCAGGTGTAGCGTGCCGTCCTGTTACGCTAAAATTAGTGACGGTTAATTAAGCTCAACGTAAATTTAACATAAGGTGGTTTATGAATATAAGCAAACTTATTGAGTCAGTTGATCCTGGCATCTATGAACGCCTTAAGCAGGCAGTAGAAGTAGGTAAGTGGGCTAATGGCATAGCTTTATCAAGCGAGCAAAAAGCCTTGTGTTTACGGGCGATAATTGCCTATGACATCAAATATAAGCCCGAGCATGAGAGGGTAGGCTATGTGACAAGCTCTGGAGTCTGTGGGAATTCATCATCCGCTGATACGTCTGAATATAGACCTATCAAAATTCCAGGTCATTAACTCGCTTATTCGGCAGCTAAACCTATGCATGAAACAACCAACGGACACCTGGCTAAAATGAAGGTGGCGCTTCCACTAACGTCCACCGCAAATGCTGAGACAAGTGTAGAGCCGAGCTTAGAAGTGGATGCTCTTCCCGTCGAATATACATTGCCACTGGATGATCATCGGGTTCCTCTAAATCCCCTGCTGGGCCAATCTCTACAGATAGAATTTGCCGGTGCTATCCATTGCACGAACTGCGGCCGTGCCAGCAAAAAAAGTTTTAGTCAGGGACATTGTTATCCCTGCTTTAAAAAACTGGCCTCTTGCGACAGCTGCATAATGAGCCCTGAAAAATGCCATTTTGATCAGGGTACCTGTCGAGAGCCGGAATGGGCTGAGCAATTTTGTATGACCGATCACTTTGTCTATCTAGCCAATTCTTCCGGCGTAAAAGTGGGCATTACCCGCGGTAATCAAATTCCCACCCGCTGGATCGACCAGGGTGCCACTCAGGCCTTGCCGATTATGCGTGTCGCCACTCGTTACCAGTCAGGTTTGGTGGAAGACGCCCTGCGCCAGCATGTTGCAGATCGAACCAATTGGCGCGCTATGTTGAAAAGTAACGCCGAAGCGGTAGATCTTGCCGCCGTCAGGGATCAGCTTTTTGAACAGTGTGCAAAAGAGTTAGCTGAACTGAGTGACCGCTTTGGTTTGCTAGCCATCCAGCAACTCGATGCGGCCGATACGCTTGAAATTGAGTACCCGATTATTGAGTTCCCAACTAAAATCAGCAGCTTTAATTTAGATAAAAATCCGCTTGCGGAAGGTACGCTGGTGGGGATTAAAGGCCAGTATCTAATCTTTGATACGGGTGTGATCAATATTCGCAAATACACGTCCTACCAGATTGATTTTAGACATTGATTTTGAGACAACATAAAGTCTGATATTTTTTATAAAGCTTAATAATCCTGAAAATTCTTTGAGAAAACACCATGCTCTTTCGTGATGCCCAACCGAAAACAATCCACCTTAAAGATTACCGCGCGCCGGATTATTTGATCGACAAGACTGACTTATATATCTATCTTAACAACGATGAAACTCTGGTCACAGCGACCCTTTCTTTGCATCGATCTAATGAAAATAATGCAGGCACTAGCAGCGAATTACAACTCGATGGCCAGGACCTGGAGCTAAGAGCTATAACGATAAATGGCAAGCCACTTAAAGCAGATGAATATCGTGTCACGGCAGATCATTTAACTATTTTTTCCGTGCCTGATGTTTTTACAATTAAAACTGCAGTCGCTATAAAACCACAGGAAAATACTTCCCTCGAAGGCCTGTACAAATCGAGCAAGATGTATTGCACTCAGTGTGAAGCAGAGGGCTTCCGCAAGATTACCTATTACCTTGACCGCCCAGATGTGATGTCGGAATTCACGACTACCATTGAGGCGGACAAAGCTCGCTTTCCTGTTCTTCTGTCAAACGGCAATCCCGTTGCTCAAGGAGAATTGGACAACAACCGGCACTGGGTGAAGTGGCATGACCCTTTTAAAAAACCTGCTTATTTGTTTGCAATGGTGGGTGGCCAACTTGCCTGTATCGAATCTAGCTTCACGACTATGAGTGGTCGCGATATTGGCCTGCAAATATATGTCGAAGCAAAGGATGCCGATAAGTGTGATCACGCCATGGACTCCCTTAAAAATGCCATGGCATGGGACGAGAAAGTTTACGGCCGGGAGTACGATCTCGATATTTTTATGATTGTCGCTGTTGACGACTTCAATATGGGTGCCATGGAAAATAAGGGCCTGAATATTTTTAATACCTCCTGTGTACTTGCTAAGCCGGAAACCACTACAGATACAGGTTTTCAACGCGTAGAAGCTGTGGTTGCGCACGAGTACTTTCATAACTGGAGTGGCAACCGCGTGACTTGCCGTGACTGGTTTCAGCTTAGTTTGAAGGAGGGTTTTACTGTGTTTCGGGATTCGCAGTTTTCCTCCGATATGGGTTCAGAAACGGTCAAACGGGTCGAGGATGTTAATTTATTACGCACCATGCAGTTTGCCGAGGATGCGGGGCCAACAGCTCACCCAGTTCAGCCCGCCTCGTTTATGGAGATTTCAAATTTTTATACTTTGACCATTTATGAAAAGGGCGCAGAAATTGTACGCATGATTCACGCCCTACTGGGCGAAGAAAAATTCCGTGCTGGAAGTGATCTTTATTTCGACCGCCACGATGGGCAGGCAGTCACCATAGAAGATTTTGTCGTAGCGATGAGCGAAGTCAGTGGTCGAGACTTCAGCCAATTTTATAATTGGTATTCTCAGGCGGGAACTCCGCAGCTCTCCATTGAAGGCGAATATAACGCTGCACAAGAAAGCTATCAGCTGACTATCAAACAAAACTGTCCGTCGACACCTGAGTGTCAAAATAAACAACCATTTCTAATTCCGCTGCGTATGGGTTTGGTGGGCAGTGATGGTGATCTGCCGTTGTACGTCGATAATGTTGTGGAGGGGGACACGAGTATAGTTCTCGAAATCACGGATATTGAGCAGACTATTGTTTTTAAACAAGTTGCCGAGAAACCAGTGCCATCATTTTTAAGAGGGTTCTCTGCACCGGTAAAACTGGACTTCCCCTATAGCCGCGACGATCTTGTCCACTTGATGGCCCATGACAGCGACGGCTTTAATCGGTGGGAAGCTTGTAACCAATTGGCACTCAGTGTGTTGCAGGAACTGGTGACCAGTTATCTTGCAGGTGACGAATTTACGTTGGACACGCGTTTGGTAGCGGCTTATCGAGGATTACTTATTGACGCCACTGCCGACAAAGCCATGGTCGCTTTAATGCTAAATTTACCCACCGAAGCCTATTTGAGCGAAGTGGCAAAGGTAATTGAAGTCGACGCTATACACGAAGCACGACTATTTGCTCAGCGGACACTTGGAGAATTGCTCGAGGATGAGTTTGCACTGGTATACAAGGTTAATAGCGCATTGCTGGAAGATCAGACATACAGTGCGACAGGTGAACAGATTGCCCAGCGCAGTCTTCGAAATATTGCCCAAGGTTATTTAATGCAAGCTGGTAGCCAGATGGCCCTGGGTCTGGCCAGGCAGCAATTCGAAGATGCTGATAACATGACTGACGCCAGCGCAGCCTTGAGTGCAATAGTAAATAGCCCACTAGCACTTAAACAAGGTGTTGCGGAGACGGCTTTGCAGAGTTTCTATCAACGCTGGCGACATGAACCTCTGGTGGTGAACCTATGGTTTCAAATGCAGGCTTTGTGTGTGCTTCCCGATGGTCTTGATCGCGTCAAGGCACTACTGGATCATGATGACTTTGACATTAATAACCCCAATAAAGTGCGCGCAGTGATCGGAGCATTTGGTATGGGTAACGCGATAAATTTTCACAGCGCCGATGGTGCGGGTTATAACTTTCTAGCTGATCAAATTATCACACTGAATAAACTTAACCCGCAGATTGCCTCACGACTGGTTACGCCACTGACCAAGTGGCGCAAATACCCGGAGGGTCGGGCCAGACAAATGAAAGCCCAGCTCGAACGCCTGCTCAGCGAACCGGCCTTATCTAAAGACGTGTACGAAATCGTCGATAAAAGTCTGGTTTGAAATTCGTAAGAGGGACGTTCAACTATAACTGATTGTACCAATATTGATCGCTTCTATTAATAATGATTGTTGCCAGGTTCAGCTAATAGACGATATTTGTTAGTAGTCGATAGTTTTTTGATCTCACACAATTCCGCGGCTTGTGCGATCATGGAAAATAACCTTCAGGAGGGATTTATGCGATTTCAAACTGTAGCCGATGTGCTCAACGTAGTTAAGGAGTTCCATGCTTCCCTTGCCAGGCAGTTTCAAGAGTTAGAGCAGCTCAGTACCTCTGATCGTGCCCAATTGATGCTCGATTATCTGAACCGGCACGAGCAAAACCTGGCAAGAACTACGGCGCAATTTGCCGATGATGCTAACCCCGGTTTACTTCATACCTGGCTACAGTTTGCCCCAGAAACTCATCCAGAAACCTTGCTTGAGAAAGTGCGCAACGTCAATTTAAACAATGTTGATAGCATTGTCGCCGTTGCGCTGGAGGTTGATGATTATTTGATTAGCCTTTATGGCCAGGTGGTCGATCATGCCGACACCGACGAGGTAAAAGAAGTTTTCCGTAGCTTTATTAATCTTGAAGACAGCGAGCGTCATACCGTCTCACGCGCTGCTTTCCGTTTGAGTGATATGTAATTAGTGCCCACCGAAGTCGAAACTATCTAAGCAACAAACGTCGTTGCCCCAGGTGTCTGTAATGTGCATATCAGATGGTTGCGCCTGGAATAATAAACGATCAGGTAATTTGCCATTGGGCAAGCGTAAAAGGCACCTTAGCGTCAGGATGATGTTCGAACACTACTTTCACAGCTGAGCCAATAACGATATCCTGCTGAGGGTCGCCTAATAAGTTGCCAACCATGCGGATGTTACCGACTTCCGGGAGCTCGACCAGAACAACAATATAGGGACCACGCTCCTGCAAGGCGGGATGAACCGGGTGCCACGAGCGTTCCCAGCTATAGATCACGCCTTCGCCTTTGACTTCGCCCCAGCCCAGGTCAAAAGAATGGCAGGCGTGGCAAATCCACTCCGGACCCCACTGCCAGTTTTGGCAAACGTTACAGCGTTGGATCATTAGTTTCTCGTTTTTTAAGCCTTCCCAGTAGGGTGTGTCCAGACCATCACGGGATGGCATCGGTGCTGGTAGACCTTCGGGGAGATAAGGCGTTTGGTTAGGCATTTTTTGCTGGCTCATTACAGTGTCTCCTGGCTGCCGAAAATGCAGTTGCTGACCGGCGTCACCATCGGCCCCGACGTCACCATCGATACATTGGCATTTACCACCTGGTTGGGCGACTCACCTCGAATCTGGCGCACTGCCTCAACAATCAGTTCCAGACCGTGCATATAGCACTCGGCTAGATTACCGCCGCTGGTATTGAGGGGCAGTTTGCCAGTGGCTGCCAGCAGGTTGTCATATCGGATAAACTCGTTAGCTTCATCGTGGCTGCAAAACCCGTGTTCGATAATTGACATGACCACGCCGCCAGTAAAGTTCTCATAGCTTTGTAACACGTCAATATCCTGCGGTTCGACACCTGCCATTTCATAAAGGCGTGGTGCCAGTGAGGTAAAGCTCGACGTCGCGTAAAGAGGCGCGTTATGGCAGGGCGCGGCATTGCGGTATTCAGAGCCAGCGGTTGCACCCAGCAGGTACGCAGGCTTTTGCTTCATGTCCTTCGCTTTCTCGGCTGAAACCAGCACCATAGCCGCAGCGCCGTCGTTTTCCATACAGCAGTCGTAAAGCTGGTAGGGCTCGACGATCCAGCGGGCACCATCATATTTCTCCGGGCTAAGAGGTCGGCCATGCATCACCGCTCGTGGATTATTTTGTGCATGTTCATAGGTGGCCAGAGATACCGCCTTGTAGGTGTCGCGGGTGACGCCAGTTTCATGGAGGTGTCGGGTGCAACGCATGGCAAACATCTGTGCTGGCGACATCATCCCGTAAGGAATTGTGTAAGCGCCATCGCCTGATACGCCAGACGATTTCGGCCCCTGACCAAAGCGGGCAAACTGGCCCTGGGCGAGGGCTCGAAACACCACCACGCAATCGGCTACGCCAGTCGCAATGGCTGCTGCTGCGTTTGCCACCGCGCCACTGCCACCGCCACCGCCACCGCCCCATTGCATATTGGCAAATTTTAATTCATCCATGCCCAACGCCGCAGATAGTCGTGAAGGGTCACTGCGATCATTACTGAACGAAGCAAATCCATCGATTTCTCGCGGCTCAATTCCGGCGTCTTCACTGGCCGCCAAAATCGCTTTTAGGGCCAGCACAAATTCCGGGTCATCTGAGCCGCCACGTTTGTGATAGGTGGTCTCGCCGACCCCGACAACGGCTACTTTGCCCCTCAACGTTCGATTAGTCATGGTTTTGGTGTTCCTGTTATTAACGGCCTTAATTTTAGGGCCACTGGATTTCGCTCTAATTGTTGCTAATCTGTTCATTGATACTAGCCAGCTAAGTATTATCTGTATAGTCATAATCTGTATAGTCGTAACAAGAACCCGCAAAACAGGAAACCATGCAGCCATGAAAATTGATCTAATGAGCAACCCTCGCGAACTCCGCTCCATACAAAAAATGGCGCGCGATGTTGAACAGGCCGGATTCAGTGGTATCACCTTTACCGAGGGTGGCCGCACCGCATACTTATCTGTTGCGGCGGCAGCGTTAGCCACGGAGAAGTTAGAGTTCTCGACGGGTATTGCCGTGGCATTTCCGCGCAGCCCGATGATCACTGCGGCCAACGCCTGGGAGCTTCAGGAGGCCAGCCGAGGCCAGTTCAGGCTGGGTCTGGGCACCCAGGTCAGAGCCCATATCACCCGGCGTTATGGTTCTGAGTTTGATCCCCCCGGCCCGCGTATGCGTGATTATATCGGTGCTTTAAAGGCCATCTTTAAAGCTTATCGCAAAGAAGCAAAGCTTGACTACCACGGGCCGTACTACGAATTAACCCTGTTTAATGATATGTGGTCACCGGGTAGCATTGATTACCCGCCTCCTGCTATCGACGCTGCGGCGGTGAATCCATACATGTTGAAAATGGCCGGCGAGCTATGCGACGGGATCCAGGTTCATCCCTTCCACAGCCAGAAATATATTGAAGATATGATGTTGCCAGCGGTCGCCGAAGGTGCAACCAAGGCGGGGCGGGAGGTGAGCGATGTCGACTTGCTGGTACCAGTATTGACCATTGTTGGTGATAGTGAAGAAGAAAAAGCTGCCTCCAAAGCTTTTTGTCGCCAGCAGGTCGCTTTTTATGGTTCGACGCCGAATTATGCGTTCCAGTTTGATCTGCTGGGTTTTGAAGGCACCACAGCAAAAATCCGCACCTGCCAAAAAGCCGGTGATATGGCGGGAATGTCCGATGTAATTACCGATGAAATCCTTCAGCATTACACCACCGAAGCAAGCTGGGATGATCTGGCGGACAAGCTCGTCGATAGATATGAAGGCACGGCTGAGCGCCTGATAATCTATACTGCCGGAATGGACTACGCCCGCGACCCAGATTCAATTGGTCGCTGGGGCGAAGTGGCAAGGGCCGTGACTGCCAGCAAATAAGCGCCTGGTGCTTGTCGACAAAGATAGTCGGACCAAAATAATCAGGACTAAATAATTAAAAAGGAGTTTATGACATGGCTAAAGCATTTAGTGTTCTCTCATGGAATGTCGAGCATTTTGGAAAATCAGCAAAGAATAGCAATCAACCAAAAAAGCCAATTGGACCCATTATCGATTTGGTGGCAGCCCAAAAAGCCGACGTTATCGCCATCTATGAAGTTGTCGGTAAGATAGTTTTCGACGAAATTATTACCCGCATGCCGGGTTACTCATTTCATATTACCGAAGGCCCGCAATCCCAGGAAATTTTGCTTGGCATAAAAAATAATATTTCCGCTTTTTTTAGTCAGAAAACCACTTTTAAATCCGGCGCATCCATGTTGCGTCCTGGCGCGTTGTTAACAATTAACAAAAATGGCGTAAATTATTCGTTGCTGTTCCTGCATTTGAAAAGTCTCACTGAACCAAAAGGATTTGGTTTGCGAGACGATATGACAGAACGCGCGATTAAATTTAAAAAGACTTTAGATAAAGCCCATATAGCTAAAGGTCTGCCAGGAAAATCTAATTTTATATTTATGGGTGATCTAAACACCATGGGTATGAATCTGACCTACAGCGATAAGGATATTACCGCGCTCGAAGAGATCGAACGATTGAACAAACGCCTGAGTACAAAATCGGTGGCCATGAAAATTCTGGATAAAACCGCTGATGCGACCTATTGGCCAGGCTCTAAATCCAAATATGATCCCGGAAACCTGGATCATATTGTCGCTGCAGAACATTTGAAATTTAAGTCCTTTGATTCAAAGCCAGTGTCAGTGCGCGGTTGGGTGGATGAGGATACCAATGCAAAAAAAGATGCCTGGACGGATAAGTTTTCTGATCACGCAATACTTTATTTTGAGTTGCAGATGGTCACGTAGCCTGCTTTAAATTTGTCGAGCAGTTAGCAGGTTATCGGTGCAATTAAATGGAAAAGGCTACTATTAATAATCATTTACTAACTTTTGGAAGTCCAGCTCGTAATAATCAAGGGGTTGCAATTTGCACCGCTGCAATAGAATCTTTTGTCAGGAAGTTGGATGGTTTCCACAACAAACGCGGCCATTTATATAATTTGGTATGTATTCGGTATGTATTCGGTAGCGACCAGTAAGCCGGGGTAATCTGCCACTCCAACCAGCCCCTTGCAGGAACGTGGTCGCCGTAGCTGAAACTGCTACGTAATATATGAGTGAACCACAAGATTGTCACTGATTATAGATCTGGTACCAGAGGCCGGACTCGAACCGGCACGCTTTTAAGGGCGCGGGATTTTGAATCCCGTGTGTCTACCAATTTCACCACTCTGGCACAGGGCGCGGATTATAGCAGCGCTGTTTAGGTGGTCAATATTTTGAATACATGGCCAATCTCTTTTAGACAGATTGCGCTTAGAAGCTGAATTAGGGCTCTTCCACTTCGGCTTGGTAATTATCGGGTTTTCCGCTACGCTGGCGCGCTTTTCTCGGTAGCTGTTTTGATTTTATATGCATGTTGAACAATTTCATTATGACCTGCCCCAAGGGCTTATTGCCAACCAGCCAGCTGCGCAACGCACTGATAGTCGATTGCTGGTGCTTGATCGCGAAGGTGCACTTGATCACAGGCGCTTCAGTGACATTATCGATCTGATCGAGCCTGGCGATTTGCTGGTGATGAACAATACCCAGGTGATACCCGCTCGATTATTTGGAAATAAAGAAACTGGCGGTCGCGTTGAAATTCTCGTCGAGCGCATTCTGGGTGATCAATGTGTTCTGGCCCATGTTAAAGCCAGCAAATCACCAAAGGCTGGATCAAAGCTGCTGATAGAGGGTGGGTACGAGGCTCTGGTAACGGGTCGGCAGGACGATTTGTTTGCTCTGCAATGTATGGGAGAGACTTCTGTGTTGAACATGCTTGATAAGGTGGGTCATGTCCCTTTGCCACCCTATATAGAACGCGCAGATACTGAGCTGGATAAAGCACGCTACCAAACAGTTTACGCTGAAATACCGGGGGCGGTGGCTGCACCGACTGCTGGCTTGCATTTTGATGACGAGTTACTCGGCAAGCTAAAAGAAAAAGGCGTCAATATTGCTTTTGTGACTTTGCATGTGGGTGCTGGGACGTTCCAGTCCGTGCACGTTGAAACGATTACCGAGCACCAAATGCACAGTGAAGTGATTAAGGTGAGCCAGGTGGTGTGTGATCAGGTGGCATCGACGCGCGCTGCAGGCAAGAAGGTGATTGCGGTGGGCACGACCAGTGTGCGCTGTCTTGAAACTGCTGGTCGCAGTGGCGTGATGCAGCCCATGCAGGGCGAAACGGATATTTTCATCTACCCCGGTTATCGCTTTAAAATGGTCGATAGTTTGATCACCAACTTCCATTTGCCTGAATCCACTCTGTTGATGTTGGTTTGCGCATTTGCTGGCTACAACGAAATTATGGCTGCCTACCGGGTTGCTGTAGAGGCCGGCTACCGCTTCTTTAGTTATGGCGATGCGATGTTTTTGCACCGAAACCCGCAAGCGGCTAATGATCAAACTTAAAATTCACTGACAATATAGCCATCATGACTAACCGTTGTTTTATGAATTTCGACATCGCTAACACCGAGGACAGTACAGCGGGCACAGCGCGTGTTGGCCGATTACAATTTCCTCGTGGTGAGGTACAGACACCCGCCTTTATGCCGGTCGGCACCTACGGCACAGTTAAAGGCATGTTACCGAGGGACATCAAGGCGATAGGCGCGGATATGGTGTTGGGGAATACTTTTCATTTAATGCTGCGACCGGGTACCGAAGTGATAAAAAAGCATGGCGACCTGCATGACTTTATGCAGTGGCAAGGACCTATACTTACCGACTCGGGAGGCTTTCAGGTGTTTAGCCTGGGCGATATGCGCAAAATCACCGAGGCGGGGGTTGTGTTTAGATCACCCATCGATGGCAGCCCGATTTTTCTTGACCCGGAACATTCCATTCAGGTGCAGCGTGATTTGGGCGCGGATGTGGTGATGGTGTTTGATGAATGCACACCGTATCCGGCCGATGAACAGCAGGCGCGCCAGTCGATGGAATTATCGATGCGTTGGGCTGCTCGTAGTCAGGCGGCACACGGTGATAATCCTGCGGCCCTGTTTGGCATTGTTCAGGGCGGTATGCACGAAAACCTGCGCAGGCAATCGGCTCAGAGTTTGTGCGGGATGCGCAGCGGTGAAGGCAGGGGTTTTGATGGCTATGCCATCGGTGGTCTGTCAGTGGGGGAGCCAAAAGAAGATATGATTCGGATTCTCGATTGTCTCCAGTCCGAACTACCGGAAGATCGGCCTCGTTATTTGATGGGAGTCGGCACACCTGCTGATATATTGCAGGCGGTGTTGCGAGGCATAGATATGTTCGATTGCGTGATGCCCACTCGCAATGCTCGCAATGGCCACCTGTTTACCAGCGAGGGTGTGATCAAAATTCGCAATGCCCGTTTTCGCGATGATACTCGGCCGCTCGACAGCGAATGTGATTGCTATACCTGTGAGAACTTTAGCCGCGCTTATCTTTATCATCTGGATAAGTGCAAGGAAATCCTCGGCTCGCAGCTAAACACTATTCATAATCTGCGGTACTACCAGAATTTTATGGCGGCTATTCGTGGCGCAATCCGTGAGCAGAAGCTGGGCAAGTTCGCAGAATCGTTTCTTTCTCAACAGGAAAGTCACAGCAAAGATTGATATTTGAATTGCTCGCAATCTATCTAACCGACTCAAGACTGCGGTGGTGGTCGTCGCTACATTATTGAGTCAATTGTTGAACTAATTGTTGAACCAATTATTGAGCTAATTGGTGAGTCGAATCAATTGCCCTATAATGCGCCGCTTTTACAGGAAGTTAAGCTGAGTTCATGAACCGCTACCCCATCTGGAAATACCTGCTGATCGTCACTGTTGTGGCGCTGGGTTTTACCTACGCAGCTCCAAACCTCTACGCGCCTGATTCGGCAATACAGATTTCCGGACAAAGCGGTGGCCTGGTGATGGATGAAGCTGTCCTTGAAAAAGCCCTGTCTAGATTGACGGAGGCCGAAATTGACTATTTTGGTGAAACCCTGACTGAGCGCAATATTCTGATCAGGCTTAGGGATTCAGCGCAGCAACTGGCGGCCAAAAGGGTTGTTCAGGAGGAGCTGGGGCTGGATTACGTGGTGGCCCTGAATCTCGCTGAGACGACGCCTGAAGGCCTTGCTTCATTGGGTGCCAAACCCATGAAATTGGGGCTGGATTTGAGGGGTGGCGTTCATTTCCTGCTTCAGGTTGATGCCAGCTCTGTGATTACTAAGCACCTTGAAACCCAGCTAGGGGAGTTAAAGAAAGCGCTCAGGGAAGTCAAAATACGCTATAAAACGGCCACTCTTGTCGACAATCATCTTGAGTTTACCTTTACCACTGAAAGCCGACTTGATGAAGCTGTGTCTGTAGTGCGTAAAGATTTTCGTGAATTGCTACCGGTCAGCAGTGAGCAGGGTGAACTATATCTCGTGACGCTGACATTGAGCGATGTCGCCCTGGATGAAAAGGTCGAATACGCGGTTGCCCAGAATCTGACCACCCTGCGTAATCGGGTTAATGAGCTGGGCGTGTCTGAGCCAATCGTTCAGCGTCAGGGGCGGGACCGTATTGTCGTGGAGTTGCCGGGTGTTCAGGACACGGCCGAGGCCAAACGGATCATTGGCAAGACGGCCAATCTGGAATTTCGTCTGGAAGCCCAGCCAGGCAAAGTCACTGGTCGGGAAAAGTTTGAATTTCGCGGTGAAAGAACCGGCGAAATCGATGCCTGGCTCGAAAAGCGAGTTGTTATTTCTGGTGATCAGGTGACCAATGCTTCAGTTGGCTATGACGAATCCGGTCTGCCTCAGGTCAATATCTCATTGGATAGCGGCGGTGGTCGGGCCATGCACCATGCCACGCGCAACAACATTAAGCGTCGGCTTGGCGTACTGTTTATAGAATCCAAAGCGCGACTGGAAACCCGCATTAATGACGTTGGCGAAAACGAATCAGTGGCTGTTCCCTATGTTGAGAAGAGCATCATCAGTTTGGCGACCATTCAAAGCGCCCTGGGTGTGCAGTTCCGCATTACTGGTCTTGACGATCCCGGCGAAGCATCCGAATTAGCTCTATTGCTTCGTGCCGGTGCCCTGGCTGCACCTATGCATTTTGTAGAGGAGCGCACCATTGGGCCCTCCCTGGGTGCAGAAAATATCGAAGTTGGAGTCACCTCTGTGCAAATGGGCATGGTTGTCGTGTTGTTATTTATGCTGTTCTACTACAAGGTCTTTGGCATTTTCGCCAACCTGGCCCTGGTATTTAACCTGGTCCTGTTAGTGGCGGTGATGTCGCTACTGGGCGCGACGCTCACTTTGCCAGGCATTGCTGGCATCGTGTTGACAGTGGGCATGGCGGTGGATGCCAACGTGCTTATTTTCTCCCGTATCAGGGAGGAGTTAAAAAACGGGGAGACCATCCAGGGTGCCATCCAGTCTGGTTACGACCGGGCATTCGTGTCTATTGTTGATGCTAACGTGACGACACTAATAGTCGCTGTGATTCTTTATGCCATCGGTTCTGGTCCGGTGCAGGGCTTTGCGGTGACGCTGTCCATCGGCATTCTTACCTCCATGTTTACCTCCATTATGGGCACCCGCGCCCTGGCAAATTTGGTCTACGGTGGCCGCAATGTTAATAAGCTCTGGATATAAATTATGACTCCACAACGTATCTATGACTTTATGGGCCAGCGCAAACTGGCCGCGATTGCGTCTATGGTGCTGATCGTTATTTCGCTGGGATCATTGGTCAGCAAGGGCCTGGTCTTAGGGCTGGATTTCACCGGCGGTACGCTTATCGAGGTAGGCTTCGAGCAGCCAGTTAAGATCAATCCCATTCGTAGCCAGTTGGCAGACAGACAATTTCATGATCCGGTAGTAGTGCACTTCGGTACTGAGACGGACTTGCTTATTAAATTGCAGGGCGAGCCGGAGGCTGACCTGGGTGATCGTGTGCTCGCAGCATTACGTTCATCGGGCAAAGCGGTGGAATTAAGGCGTATCGAATTTGTCGGCCCACAAATTGGTGAAGAATTACGTGATGATGGTGGGCTGGGAATGCTCGCTGCACTAGCGGTGGTGATGCTCTACGTGGCTATTCGCTTCCAGTATAAATTTTCCATCGCCGCAGTGTCGGCCTTGATTCATGATGTGATTATTACGCTGGGTTTCTTCTCGGTGCTAAGCATAGAGTTTGATTTGACTGTACTGGCAGCAGTGTTGGCGGTGGTCGGTTATTCACTGAACGATACGATTGTGGTGTCGGATCGCATCCGTGAGAATTTTCGTTTGCTGCGTGCTGAAGAGCCCATTGTAGTCATTAACGAGTCTCTGACTCAAACTCTGGGCCGAACGGTGATTACATCCTTGACCACGTTGCTGGTGTTATTCGCGCTGTTTTTCTTTGGCGGTGAGTTGATTCATAACTTTGCGGTCGCCTTGATTGTGGGTGTGACTATCGGGACCTATTCGTCCATCTATATTGCCGCCAATATGTTGCTCACTTTAGGTATATCTCGTGATGACCTGCTGCCAGGCGAAAAAGAGGGCGCCGCATTTGATGACGGAATGCCCTGATTTTGAATTGCTATCCTGCCGAATGCTGTTGTAAAGAATATCTTTAATCCCGCTTTTGAATTTTCATAATGCGCTGATTTAATTCGTCCGTCCTAAAGGTTTAAACCCTCGCCTTCAGGCGAGTAGCTTTCAGCTAGCAGTTGAATTAATGTTTGAGGATGGATTATCGAACAGGCTCACATACGAAATACAAGCTAGAGTATCACTTTGTATGGGTG
>JAJFKC010000043.1 GCA_021773435.1 Porticoccaceae bacterium | reverse complement strand
GATTCTGGTTCTTTCCAATCACCGATTCTGGGAATCCGACAAAAGTGATCGAATAAAACCAGAATCAATGATCGCAATGGGCCAGAATGGATGATCAGTTTAAAACAGAATCAGTGATCGCAATGGGCCAGAATATGCACGCGCTAGCGAGATGATCATGGGACACCAATCCCATAGAGCCTGAATGTGCCTGGACTTAGGCAACGCGGGATCTCCTTTGTTAAGGATCCATCCGCATGGACCAACATACCCGGAATCGGGCTTTTTCTAGCGTGCGTGCTCTGATGTATATACACCTCCTTTTAAGTTATGCGGATAAGTTTTCCGCGATGAATTGTTTTTACGCCTTGAATCTGCGGACAGAATCAGTAATTGCCAATGGCAATTAGGTGAACGTAGTCCCCTGAGTGGATGGTGAGCTTGCGCCCGTGAGAAATGTAGATCGGCTGATCTGCTCTGCCTGGAAGATGGGTCAACGGCAACTAGCCGCAGCGTGTCTAATGACCCTGTTACGCTCTCTTACCACTGTACACGCAGTGGCCACGGTTAGATCTCTGGACTCGACCTTGTCAGGGCTGCAGTATAGGACGGCGTCATTCCCTGATCATCGGCAAATCCTGCCGCAATGCGTTGTTGTTACGGAGTTCGCAGCCCTCGTCACTACCCCGCTTCGCTTGCCAGTGACGAGGGCTGCGTACGAATCAAGCGTCACGCCAGGCTGAGAGCCTGTCATGGCGCTTGAGACAAATGGTCAATTCGGAGTGCTGGTTACAGTGTAACCACCACAAAATACCAAGGAGTGGAGGCTCTAGTATTTTGTTTCAACATACATCCCGGTTCGCCCTGAGCAGGAAAAACCCTCCTTAGTCTTATGCGAATTCAATTCCCCATTCATTTTTTTTCGGGTAAATTTCTTTTGGCACATCGGGCATTGATATACGTAGGTAGGCCCTGAGCTTGGCCAGGTTGATTTAGCAAGTTTTTTTCGTGCTGGTCTTGTCGTCCCTAACGTCTTCTGCCGTACGGGTATTCGAAGACCGGACTGAGGCATTGCCGACATTACGTTATGAGGCCCCTGCGGTATCAAATCAACCCGATAGCTAGGAGTAAAAGGAATATCCGTAGTTCTTACACTGATCATTCGATCCGTACGAAACGCCCTAATTTCATGAGTCTGATGTTTTAGAGTATGAAGCAGAAGATTCCCGACAGACGTCTCATTCAGCGAATACGGTTCGATCAAGTAAGTATTCTGCTCGCCATTCTCTTTTCGGTACTCTAACTCTACACATAAATAATTAGCTGCAGCGAAACGAATACGCTCCATCCAACTCAATGGCAAACTTGACATAGCATAGCTACGAAAGTCTACCGGCCCAGTAGAAGCTCGAGCTCCCTGTTGCGGAGGCATTGCCGCCAATGACCGCCGAGTTGAAATCACCGGTGCATACAACCATTCAAAGAATTTCGGAAGTTCGTTCCAGAACGAATCAAATGGCGGCAACGATTGAATCTGGTGACTCAGTTGTTGTCCCCAACCCGCATCACATTGGTCTCTGTGCTCAAGGAGATCAGCATAATTAGGCATCGAAATGGACTTGAATTGGCATTTAGCTTCCAGAATCCGTCTAACGCTTTTTGCCAGAAGACTGGATTCTGGTCGCCGAAAAAAGTTGATTACATCATATAAATCGCGAGGTCTCGTTCTTTCAGAAAGCGCACGTGTCTTCTCTGCAAAAACCTCTTCGTAGCTGTAAGATTGAATGTAGATACCATCATCTGGAAAATCCGAATAGTCATGTTTCACTGCAGTCGTCACCGACGGCTCAACCAGTAATTCATCGACCGTCAAATCCAGTTTGATCCTTGGTAACCTCTTGTGAGAGTCTGGAGAAATGGGCCCACGATAAAAAACTCTTCCTTGGCATGAAGTCACACCGCGGGGATTTTTATAGATATCAAAGGTGAGTTTTTCGACAGGAACTTCTATGCCAGCATTCTCATATATCCACTCGCTAATTTCGGAAAATACCGAATTTAAAATATCATTATCAATCTGCGTCGGATCACTCAGTGTAAAATCCAGATCTTCCGAAAATCGATAGGTTTCAAAATAGCATTTCTTGAGACAGGTTCCCCCCTTGAAAACCCATGTTTTACCAATTTCATGTTGATGAATCCCCGCGAGTATCCAACCTAATACGTAGTCTTTCTCGATGACGTGAGGCCTAATGCCGCTACTCGTCGCAAGCTCTAAAATCTCTCGCTTAGGAATCACGCCAGGTCCTTGAAGTTTTCTGGGATAAATAGACGCCACCGGGTCACCAGCGGCCCATGTTTTAGTGACGGATCGAGGTATGCATTCCCCTGGCTCAGATTTTCTTTGCACAAGGCTACCAATTCATGTTCGTCACCCAGGTATCTTTCTGCCAGAAAACCCAAGCGCTTGAAAACCGCTCCATTTTCCATACGTCCGGCATAATTCCCGAGTGTGGAAAAATTCTGGTGCTCGCTACTCTTATATTCTTTAAAGCAATCGAGCACATGCTGAATACCGCCGCCCAAAGAAGGGTTATAAAGCATATCAACTATTGTTTTATGAGGATCTGATATCTTAATTTTCTTATTTTTCTTCCAAATAGTTTTTGTAGCAAATGCCAACTGTGGCTTCATTTTAGTCACGATAAATCTCAACCCTTGAACCTCCTCCATTTTTTGAGCGGGGGGTCGTTCGGCCACGATACATATGTTATGAAAAATTTGCTCTGTAAGATCCCAGTATTCAGCTGCGCTCCACCCACCGACATAACAAGAGCCATATAACTCGGGAATTAAAACCCAGGCATCTTCCAACACCCTATCTGTTGTTGATGCGTCAATAGGAACCACCGCATAGAGACCTCGCTTTATACGCGTGAGCCACCCCTGCTTGGCCCAACGGGACAAGGATTTAGCCATTTTATCATTGGGCTCCTCTATACAGCTCGCAGCAGCGGCCACGGTAAAAACATCACCGACTTCACGGATAATCTTGCCCAATTGTTGTTTTGCGGAAGCCACAAGTACACCATAACTATATTAGTTCAGCATTTTACCGAATTACTGAGGGCATAATATACCTATATTATCTAAAAAAGTATAGTGTAGGGCCAGCACTTCATCATTGTGATGAGGTGCTGGTCCTACACTATACTATGTGGAGGTCCAGTAATTACCGATGATCTGAGCCAGAGAGAAAGATAAAGTGCCACTTTATCCCAAGTAATGGAATGGACCCATCCCTCTTCCCAGCAGCTACTGGACGACCCAAACTGACAGCCTGAACCACAGAAACGAGGAGGTTATGAGATGAGCACTATCAAAGAGATCGCTTACTTGGGAATCGACTTGGGTAAGAATACTTTCCACTTATGTGGTACTGACCTGGCGGGACACCCGGTCTTGAAGAAAAAATTGAGCCGTAAACAACTACTCCCCTTCCTGGCCAACCTGGAGCACAGCCTGCTCGGGATGGAGGCTTGTGGCGGCTCGCACTATTGGGCCAGGGAGATCAGCAAACTGGGACATGAGGTACGCCTGATCAGTCCCCAGTTTGTAAAGCCCTATGTCAAAAGCAACAAAAATGACTATAACGATGCCGAGGCTATCTGCGAGGCGGTCAGCAGACCGACGATGCGCTTTGTCGCTATCAAGAGCGTCGAACAGCAGGACATCCAGGCATTGCATCGGATTCGTCAGGCAATCGTAAAGACGCGAACAGCGCAGGCGAATCAAATTCGAGGATTGCTTGGAGAGTATGGCATTGTTATCCCTCAGGGGATCACCTGGCTGCGTCGTCGAATACCGGAGATTCTGGAGGACGGCGAGAACGGGCTCACCGCTCGGTTTCGGGCATGGCTTTATACGCTGTATCAGGAACTACAGGCTCTAGATAAACGCGTCGAGGGATGCACTCGCGAGATCGTGCAGCTGTTCAACTCGAATGAAGCGTGTCAGCGCATTGGCGCAATTGAAGGCATCGGCCCGCAGACCGCCACTGCGCTGGTGTCGGCTTATGGCCACGCACGCGAGTTCAAGAATGGTCGACAATTTTCTGCCAGCTTGGGTTTGGTACCACGGCAACATACTACGGGTGGCAAGCCGCAGCTACTGGGCATCAGTAAACGAGGTGATACTTACCTTCGCACGCTGTTAATTCATGGCGCGCGCTCGGTAGTGCGGTGCGCAGGTAACAAATCTGATTCTCGAAGTTGTTGGATCCAGCGACTCTCCACTGAGCGCGGCTCGAACCGTGCCGCTGTGGCAGTGGCAGTGGCAAATAAGAACGCCCGTATTGTCTGGGCACTGCTGTCGAAAGGAGGGGGGTATCATCCAGCCACATAGAGAAAGTGTGCATCAGCGAATAGAGGGGCCTTCGCTGATGCACAGTATTAAAAAATGGCCCTTAGTTGAATAGACTGACACAACGATTGCGAAGGCACAGTTCACTTGATGGCAAGACTGGTCGAACCGACGCTTTGTTACCCTGTCCCTGGCTTGGGCCCTTTGAGGCCGTCCAAGTGATTAAGGACAAAGCGTGCATATTCCATCAGGGCCAGAGAAGTCCACTTCTCATAAACAGGCCGGATATATGGCAGCAACCAACCACTTACCCTCACCAGACTGGACCTTGCAAACCGGAATCGGTCCATATATGGCCAGGGCAAGGAGCTGAACTCAGTCAGCGTTTTAATCTTCGTTCGGGGTCAATATAGTAATGACCGGTCTACTATCATCACCAGGACCGACCATAAGTTTGAGTTCTACCTCCTGGGCTTCTCGGGACTTCCCATCGCGGGGCACCCGGTAGAGCTTAAATAACAATCGCTCTCCTGATTCGGAGGCCGTCTTGATGGCATGGAATGCCATAAACAGCACATCCCATAGGCGACCTGACTCATCCTGATAGGTTTGCTTTTCATTATCGTCATCCGACCAGGCAACACAGTCTTGCCAAACAGCATTAGTCAATGCAACAGGCCACTTAAAACCGGCCGCTTGAGACATAGTACTGACATCAATCAAGCAACCATCGTCGATGGCTTGTTTGCGACTGTAAGTCGAGATAACAGGACCAAAGTAATCGGCACTGAAATCATCTTTATCAGTTATTTTCATGATGATTCTCCTTAAATAAACTGTACGCAGGAAATCACCTCCTACCCTTTAGGGAAGAAAGTGCTTCCCTAAAGGGTTATAACAAGCTCTTAAAGTAGGCCGCGTTCGGCAAATGAAACACTTTCGCCAGCGGTGACAATAAAATGATCCAATACACGAATATCAACGAGTGCCAGTGCGTCTTTCAGACGTTTAGTAATCGCTTCATCCGCAAAACTGGGTTCTGCAACCCCCGATGGGTGATTGTGGAAAAGGACTACAGCTGCAGCGTTTAACGCCAGGGCTTCCTGAACAACTACTCGCGGATACACCGAAGCACCATTAATGGTGCCCTGGAACAGCTCGTTGACTTCAATTACGTGGTGGCGGTTATCCAAAAACAGGCAACCGAACACCTCTGCTTTACGATCAATCAAACGTAGGCGCAAGTAATCCCGTGTCTGATCTGGGCTCGATAGTGCTGTGCCCGGCTTATGCTGCTCCTGTAATACCTCCATTGATAATGCGACTAAGGATTGCTTTTCCAGTTCATTAAGTTGAGTAGTGTTAATGCCTGTAAAACGATTTTCCACTTTGACTGGCTTGGGTGAAGTTTTGGAAGACATCATTGATCTCCTGAAAAATACGAGGAGACCAGCCCGACGAGGAATGGACTCCCCGCTGGCTTGGATAAAATTAAATTGGTAAGAAGGTCACCTCCTGAGAAGTGACCCGGTTGGCATTAAGCGACGGCGTTGTTAACTGCCGGAAAAGCTTGTCCGTCTACTTTCACCCATTGGAAGCGCAGTAAGCGTGATTTCAGGCTAATGCCTGCTTCACCACTGCGCTCACCCTGTTTGAAAATAAAGGCCTCGGCCTGCAAATCGCTGAGATGGAAACCCACCAATACTTTTAAATCGGCCTCCACTGCAGGTTTAAGCTGACGCGCCAGATCCTTCGCTTCTTCTCCAGACACCACGCAATCAAAATAGGTGTGCTGAACGTTATCGACAGAGCCCCGCAAAGCCGCAATGGTCACACTGAGGAAAGGGGTTCCCCCTTCAGGTGTGACTTCACGTACCCGGTTGAGATAGCCGATACCGTTGATATTAAGATCGAAATACTTCGGTTTTTCAGATGTAGCAGGTTTATTGCTGGACATAACATATTCTCCTAGAACAAATAAAAACTGGAGAAAGCGAATCCCTGACAGGGAGGCTTTCCCAGCAGGGTGAGTGAATCAGGGTTATTCCTGAAGATGGATTGACGGAAAATCCGCGGTATCGATTACACAATCCGACGATACCTTTTTTACCACTTGCCACTGAAACCGCAGTGACCACGTATAAAACTGTTAACCGAAAGCCATAGCGTGTTGGCAGTTAGCCAAGCCTCGCCGTGTCTTCACAGACAAACTGAAGGTACTTCAACATACCCCGGGCATTGGCAAATGCCGGGTGGTCGGCAATCTGCTGATTGGGGAACCAGTCAGCGATGTCTGGTGCCAGTGCCACGCTGCCGCCACCAACAAACAAGATCCGGTCTAACTCTGCACCTTGTCCCAGTTGCCTGCGTGTTTCGGCATAAAGCCGTTCGACTAATTCCCGTTTTGCGGCAATAACCAGAGCAGACACGTCGTGGTCTTTATCGTGTAAGCGAACCCGGTGGCTCTCAAGGGCTTCTGAGAGCCGCAGCTCACCAATATTATCGAGATCAAATTGCACCTGAATGCCATTGGCGACCTGGGCTTTAACATTGAGCATGCCTCGGTTAAGGGAGCCGGAAGAACCGTGGATGACACCCTGATTCTGCACCACCACATAATCAGTGGTGCGCCCACCAATATCGACAATAGCAATAGGCGCGCTAAGACGATCTGCATCCAACGTTACGCCGTCGTCACTGGTCACAATCAAATAGTCATACCAGGCGGCCAGCGCCTCTGGAATCACCTCGTGAAATGCCACACTGACCTTCAAGCTTTCATTGTGTGATGCACCCACCGTAGATACGGGTTCCACGGCAAGTTTCAAACTATCGCGCTTGTTTTGAATCGATCGTTGTCGTTGCTGCCCGTCGTTGCGGTAAAAAGCACCCACAGGCAGGCCCGATACCACATGCACCGATTGGCCAGACAAACCGGCTTGCTGCATGGCATGTTGCACGATGGCTCGATTCATTCCCGATATCGGGTAGCCATCAAAGTGGGTGGGATCTCCGTCCACTGCGCCAACTGAATAAGTGGTTCCTTCCGTGTGATACTCGAAAACACATTGCGGAGCCGCCCGAATCCAGGTGACGCCCGACTGACCGATACGCGCGCGCGAGGGTATGGCCAGCAGTCGCCCGTCAGGCAAGGCCACTTTTGTAAATGCATATCCATCGTCCAGACCAAGTTGTGCCACTTGCATCGAGCCATTAGCATTGTTTGCCGGTTTATCACTATGTTGATCCGCTATCTTGTCGTCGGTAAGTTCAGTCATGGTTATCTCGTTTGAAGGTTGTAAATATTCAGGGGCTATTTATTCAAGGGTTATTGACGGTCTTATCCGATCACCTTGCTCAGATCCGCAAACGGTTTGTCCGTCCGCAACACTGATAGCTCTTTATCTGCTGGATGAAGACTCTGCGCACTGGCTCGACCAGTTAATGCTGACTGGCTTAGCCAGTGTGAAAAATGAGATCGCTCAGCACTTGTCTTATCGTCGGCTAATGTCGGCAAGAGCAGTGCTCTGGTCACCTGAGATTCCACTCGAAACCCTTGAATAATAAGACCACGCAGCCACTCCTCTTGACGATTTGACGGAAGCTGTTGTAAGCGATTAAGCACCACGGCTTCCAGCGCTATGCGCGTATTGAGCATGATGACCACCCTGTGTTCGCAGCGTGCTGCTTGCATATAACTCTTCCGCTGAGTGAACCGGCTAACAGGAAATAATCTGCGATGACATTAGGTAATCAACGAACCAGGGAACAGGTTTAATCCAGCTTGTCCGTGTCGGCATTTGCAGCGTCAACCCTGACTTCGGATGGCCCCGGTCTAAGCGAAGGAGCCTGTACACCGCTCATGACATCCTCAGGTATCTGACCCATCACTTCTCGGGCTTTCAGTGCTTTTTGTGTACCTTGCAGTACATCGCTTCGGGCAATATCGTAAAAATGGTAGCCCTGAGGCAGTGCAAAAACGCGTCGCACCCAGCGACCGCTACCGTCGGCTTGCTCTTTGAGGGGTTCAGGAATGTCAAAACCGGTATGGCGTAAGGTCATGTTTGTACAAACCAGGCGATCGTAGTCAGCCAGCATTTGCGCAGCCCGAAAGGCGTAAGGGTTCGCGAACTGCAGGGCAATACGCTGAGGTTTACTGGATTCAGCAACGCTGATCTCCAGGCTACATTCGGAGTCCAGCAACGCATTGAGCTGCTCGCTTACACCGTTCAGCTGTGTGCGACACTGCGCGATGGCCTCCTCAACTTTGATTAGCCACCAGTCTGCGTAGGGATCATCCTGACGCGCAGCCTGCCACAGAATCTTTAGGCGCTCGGCAAAACCCAATAGGCCTGTAATGGCAGGTTTATCTTCACTACATCGTCTGCCGCGCAACAAGCTTTGTGCCTGATAAGTTTGCACCGCCAACCACACCTCACCCCTCAAAGCACCAATACCTTGTGCTGATTGCAGATCATTAGGGTCTTCAGAACAAACCGTAATATCGGAATTCATAATGTCACCTCCGGTGATAAATGGCCTTGCCAGCCCCTTTTATAAATCCACGAACGAGTAGCGCAAACAATGGAATATTCACGCAGGGACGAATGTGGTTTGATAGAGATGAGCAATAAAGAGAAATTGAGTGGTTACAGTGTAACCACCAAAATGCTGGGAGCCGGTACAACGTTATTTTGTTTTATCCATGCCCATGGATTTACGCAGCTGGGCTAATTGTTGGCGAGAAAACTCGCGGTCTTGTTGTTTTTGTTCCGGTGTTTTTTCATCCTCATCGGGCCTTTCAGGTTTTTGGGTTTGACTACCCTGCTTCCTTTCCTGCCTGGCCTCAATAACTTTAAGCGCCAGGTTGGGCACGAACTCACCTTGCTGAACCGCTTTACAAAGCGAATGCAGGAAACGCAATTCGTCATACACCGGTTTCATGCCTTTTTGCTCCGACTCCAACCTACCTTGTAATTCATCCAGTACAAATTGCCGTTCCTCGGGTTCGATCATCAGTAAATACCGTTCAGCGAGTACTTGTTGGTTATCGGAAAGCCGAGGTGGGTAAATTAATACCTCCTCAGCACGCTGAAAATCAGCTTCATCACTGCTGTTGTTTTGTGTTGTTGTAGTAGTGTTTTTATCTTTAAAATAACTACTACAACCACTACTACTACCCTGATTAGATTTATCCGCCTTTGAATTTTGGTTCTGGTCAAACGCTGTGTTTTTTTGCTTCGCTGAACCGTTACTGAGCTGATTCAGTGCACTGGCGCTAAAAGAAAAATAACGGCGGGGGCTGTCGTGGTTTTGCCGATCATCTTTCAATGGTGGTGTTGATGCGAATTGCGCCCGGCGTTCCAACACTGAGTCCTTAAAACAAATATCTTGACCTGATTGAATATCCTCATCGAGGCTATCCAGCATACCTTGAGCCACTGCCCTTACGCGTGCATGGTGATGTTTGAGCGATTGCTCTACAAACTGCATGTAACCCGAGTCCAGGTGCAGGGCATCGACAAACGGCAGCGGCTCATCATGCAGCACATAGACATTGCCCTTGAACTGACCGCTTTTGGATCTGACTCTAGCGCACAAGCTTAACCAACGCGTGATGCGTAATATGGCAATGGCCCTGGCAATGGTGGATGTCGATGAGATATTGGCTTTGTCGGCGAGGGTTTCATAACTGGGGAAGGCCGTGCGACTACCCGTTTCACGGCCTTGTAGCATGATAACCATCCATACCACTTTATCGACCGGTTCTAGAATCGGGTCCTGAATAACCAGGGAAGGAATGGCCTGATGCCAATTCCCCATAAATAACATGGTGTCGGGCGATGCGGTATCCGCATTCGTTTGTGCCCTTTCAATAGTGGCTTGTATTAAGGCATCAAGGGCGCAGGTTTCCGGACGTAAACTCCTGTCATCATCGGCCATTCTCTGACGCTCGATTAGCAAGCTCGGCACTATCGGGGTCGCCAAAATCAGTCCAGCGTAGAGAGAGTGTCCAGATCGCCCTTAGGCTCACGTCGGTCTCCCTGTGGAGGGCCAGGTAGTCCGCCCCGGATAAGCTCGATTCTTCACCTTCACCGATGCACTCACGCCAGGCATACCAAAGTTTGTGAGTATCAAGCTCATCCAGTTCCGGTGGGCGGCCCACAGAAGGGGCTAGAACTAACAGGCTCCGCCAGCGTGTGTATTCCCTCGTACTTACGCCGAATAAGGTTTGCATCATTTCCAGAGGGGCATCAGCGACAATCAAATCTCTTTGCAAGTCTTCGGACTCACGTTGGTTTCGAAGGTGTTCGATCATCGGCCAAAACACCTCGCGATTAAGATCAATGGAAAGACAGTGCGCTCGCAGTGAGTCCACACGATATAAATCAGCAAGACTCATATCCTTGAGCGCATCTAATTCCTTGGGCCCAAAGTTCATGGTGCGAAGTGCTACTTGATCACCTTCAGCCAAACAGCGCAGGGCATACATCAGTACCGCTGTAATCAGATCGGTTTCTTTATTACTCGACATGTCTAATCGCCTCTTGCTAAATCAGGAGGCGAACGCCAAAGATCGGTGTCCGTATCTACTGCCAGCCGTTTGAGATGCCGATAGGTATCCATTAACTGTAGTAAATCCTGCCAGTCCGCATCGCTCAGTTGCTGCCAGAGCTGATGACCCGCCTGACCTGGATCCAGTGTCCAGACACTGTTAAACAACAAGCCCGCATCCTGGGCTTGCAGTGCTTGTTTTAGTATCACGCTATCGCTCAGGTGCTTGACTAAAATATCCACCGGGGCAACCGTCACTTCTGCACAGGCGGCGAGTTGCCACCATAAGGTCGAAACCTGACCCAACATCTCCGCATCCAGACTCTCAACCAATGCCGGATCGGGAACATCTCGCAGTAAAAACCCCAGGCCCTGATTGGGTATGGCTTGAATCAGGTCGCCCAAACCATTGCGCTGGGCTAAACGCGACGCCAATGTCCAGGCCCTGGCGCGCAACGATTTAAGATTATTCGCGAGTTTTTCAGGTAAAGGCGGGAGTACTGGATTAAAGACGGTATCGGGCAATACCCTTTCTGTAGAGGGGTCTATCGCACTGATAGAATTGTCGTCGCCATTAGCATCCACATCGTGTTGGCTCAATATGTCAGGCTGAGGAGATAGTGAATCCACGCCATCCTGGACGTGGGATGGATCAATCGCTTTATCCGCTTCTCGCAATAGCTTTGTAGAGTTTGCGTCCTTGTCTTCAACGCTACCAACACCGGTTTTAATCTCTACCTTCGCAGTGCCGACCGGAAGTGGCTCTTTTTTTTCCACTTCAATAGCTGGAATATCGCGCCCTGCCAGGCGCGCTTCAAATTCCAGTCGTATACTTTGTAAACCTTGCTCAGCCTCTTCAGCGATTTCGTTTTCCAGTGCTGCTCGTAGCGATTGAATATCCCATTCCAAACCGTCATAACGGCGACACAATGTTGCGAAAACGGCATCGTAAGAATCTTCATCACCCAGGCTTCGACAACTCCAGGCTTGTCGGGCAATTCGATCAAGTGCACGTATTTTTTCTACTTGCGTGCGGCCTAGTCCGGCCGATAGAGCTTGAGGTATCAGTGGTAACAAGTGGCGAACAGCATAAGTCATTTGAGAAATCATGCTGTGACTGAGGCTGAGGCCACGCTCTTTAAACAGGGACTCGAGGCCTCGCTGGGACAGATCACTAATTTTAAGCTCTGCTTCGAGTAGCTGCTTAGCTTCAAGTACCGCTTGGGCTTTATCGATAAAGTGCAAACTACCACGCAACTCATTTTCTCTCAGATGAGCGAACAGGAGACTAGATTCATCGACCCAGGGCTTTAAGAGACAATTCACCCAATAGAAACGCTCATCCTTCGTTTCCTCATAGAGTTCTTTAAGAATTTGCAGACGAGTATTGCCACCGGCCTGCAAGACATAATCGGCTGAACCAGGCTTACGGGTGATGACTAATGGTTGATCGAGCCCTGCTGTGCGGATTGAGGCTTTAATACGCTGATATTCGGGATTCAGTTGCCGTCGAGGGTTTCGTTCATACAGATGAATGCGTGTCACTTCGATACGAACGGCAAGCTCTTCTTGAATCCCATCTACAGCCTTGCTACTGGTTGCCATTGCTCGCATCTCCCACTACCGACTCCTTGCTCACGTCTTCTGGCGACTCACTGACCCCGTAGAAAATTTCTGGATGGCGAACCATCGTGGCACGCGAAACGGCTTCAAGTCGCCCATCGGAAGTTTCCGCAACAATGGTTGTGTAGCGTTCTATTTGAGTAGCGAGCAGCGGGCTGGCGTATCGATGTTTGCCAGCGATCTGGTATAAATACGAAACGGAATCGTTGCAGGCATTGGCCACCTCCGCGCGTTCCCTTTTCGTAGCTGCTTTTAAAAATCCCTTTAGCTCCATGCGTACAAACATTAGCAGTGTGCGAACTACTGATCAATAAAAGCGCCCGACTTTATAGTTATCACTATGCTAAATATTTGCTACACTATTTAGCATGACGCGAAAACAAAGCCAGATTAGATTAGATAACCTCGAGATTCTCATCACCGAGGCAGGTTCTGCCGCCAAGCTCGCACTCGCAGTGAATACAAACAGCTCCTACCTCAGCCAGGTTCGCAATCAGTTGCCCACGACAAAAGGAACTCCTCGCGCCATTGGAGATGGCCTGGCCATAAAACTAGAGCAAGGAATGAACAAACCTCAAGGATGGATGGACAATGAACATAGCGCTAGCTCCGATTACACTCACGAAACTAACGCTAACCTGGGCCCTAATTTTCAGGGATTACACCCTGTGATTTCCTGGGTTCAAGCAGGTGAATGGCATGAGATTGCGGAGAGTGCAGCGCCACCATACGGGGCTGAACTCCTCCCCTGCCCAGTCAAATGCAGCCCCGAATCATTCGTACTCAGAGTTCGCGGTGATAGCATGGAGCCCAAATTTCATGAAGGAGATTTGATCTTCGTCGATCCACATGTATCTGCGGAGCACGGCAAATTTGTGGTGGTTCGGTTAGACGACTCCAACGAAGCGACTTTTAAAAAATTAATGATCGAAGATGGAAAACAATATCTCAAGGCATTAAACCCTGACTGGCCCAACCGAATTATTGAGGTAAACGAAGAGGCCACAATTTGTGGTGTTGTTGTGTTTAAAGGAGAAGCTGTTTAAACGAACTTCTGGAATTCGCTAACCCAATCAAATTACCTCAACCCTGCCTAACAACAAACCTGTGCCAATTTAGCATTCAGCTAATAACTTATATTAATAAGAATATTGCCAGATAATTAGCTTAAAGCTAATCTATCCTGAACATGAAACCTGCTTCGTCAACAAGACGCAGGGGCTTCACTTCCTCAAAGCCAGCAGATTGGAGAGCAAAGCAAATGGATACTGAATCAGAAACCTTGCAACCCGAAAACGAGTGGTGGACACCGAAACAAGTCGCCGCTTACCTTAATATTAAAATAGGCACACTGGCGGTTTGGAGGTGTACGCAAAGATACCCGCTGCCCTACTACAAGCCTTTTGGCCGGGTACAGTACAAGAAATCAGAAGTGGAAATGTTTAAAGCGTCAGGCAGGGTCGCCATTGACTAGCGACGCGCAGTTATATCCCATTTATATCCCAACGAAAATATAGATACTTGAAAGTCATTAAATAAACATGTAACTTATTGTTTTTATTGGTGCCCGGAGCCGGAATCGAACCGGCACGGTGTTGCCACCGAGGGATTTTAAGTCCCTTGCGTCTACCAATTTCGCCATCCGGGCAGTTCACCGTTAGACCTTCATACATCGGATTCGTTGAACTTGCCAGCGCGCTGCACTGGTTCTTGCGGTCACTTTCGGCTTCCTGCCTCTCGCGACAGCGCCTGCCCCGCGAGCAAAGTAAGCGTTTTGGGTACTTGTGCGTCGTGCACGTCGTCTACCAATTTCGCCATCCGGGCAATTGAGCTGAATAAATGGAGGCTGGAGTCGGAATCGAACCGGCGTGAACGGAGTTGCAGTCCGCTGCATGACCACTCTGCCATCCAGCCTCAAACGACGCGGGATTGTACCGGAGGGCCCGGAGAAATAACAGGTTAGTGCACACTACTGTTTAACGGGTTTACTGACCATTATTCCGCGTCGCTTATTTCGCTGCGACGAGTAAATTCTGGCCACGCGGCCTTCAGGTAAATTATCATCGACCAAAGGGTCAACACAGCGGCAACATAAAGCAACGCCAGGCCTAGCCAATGGAACCAGGGTAAGGTATCGGGGTTAAATGTGAGCAAAACGACAATCGATATCATTTGCATAACGGTTTTGACTTTACCAATCTGAGAAACAGCTACATTGGTACGACTACCCAGCTCGGCCATCCACTCGCGTAACGCTGACACCACAATTTCACGACCGATAATGACCATCGCCGGGATGGCAAAAAGTGCCGATGAATTCTGTTCGAGCAGGAGCACCAGTGCCACGGCGACAATGAGCTTGTCGGCTACTGGGTCGAGAAACGCACCAAACGGCGTTTCCTGCTTTAGGCGACGAGCCAGGTAGCCATCCAGTAGATCAGTTAGCGCGGCAACGCCAAATATCGCGCCGCTAGCAAGGAAATGCCAATCCCAGGGCAAATAAAACACGATCACCAAAAGCGGTATAAATAGTACCCGCAACATGGTTAGCTGATTTGGTAAATTAAACATACTAAGACTGACAGGATTAAAACATGCAAAAAATTTAGCGCCCAAACTACCCGTTGTGAAACGAGCTGTAAATAGCTTCAGCCACTTTTCTGTTAATTGAGGGGACTCGCATTAGATCATCGGTACTGGCCTTTTCAACAGCCCCGATGCCACCAAAATATCGCAATAATTCACGGCGCCGTTTTGGACCCACGCCAGCGACATTTTCCAGAGGTGAGGTACGGCGTTTTTTGTCTCTGCGCTGCCGATGCCCGGTAATCGCAAAGCGATGCGCTTCGTCTCGAATTTGCTGTATGAGTAGCAGCCCAGCCTGTTCGGGAATCACTTCTTGCTCACCTTTGTCAGTGGTGATCAACAGACTTTCGAGGCCCGCTTTGCGACTACTGCCTTTAGCGACACCGACCAGGTTCACACCTATTACACCTAACTCTTGGAGCACGCGCTGGGCAATCCTTAGCTGACCTTTACCGCCATCGATAAACAATATATCAGGTAGCTTGCCCTCGCCTTTCTGCAGTCGCTTGTAACGTCTACTGAGGGCTTGCTCCATGGCAGCATAGTCATCTCCAGCGGCGATATTTTCGATATTAAATCGCCGATAATCTGACTTAAGCGGGCCTTCATGGTTAAAAACTACGCACGAAGCTACGGTTGCTTCACCACTGCTGTGACTGATATCAAAGCATTCCATCCGCTGAGGCAACTCGGGCAGATCTAAAATCTGTTGAAGTTTCTCATAGCGTTTTAAGCTGCTTGCCGAAGCTGCCAATCGACCGTTTAAATTCTGCTCGGCTGTCCGTGTTGCTAAATCCAGCCACTTCCTACGTGTACCGCGATAAACATTCTTAACGATAACCTTATGCTGCGCAGCGGCTGTCAGAGCCTCTTCGAGAAGCGCTTTGTCCGGCAGATCAACGGCAATTGCTATTTCTTTGGGTATATCGATGGCAACATTGCCTTTGAGATAGTTTCGAGGAATAAATTCGGCAATGATCTCATCCAGGCTGGTTGCCAAGGGCACCCTGGGGTAGAAACTACGGCTACCGAGGATACGACCATGACGAATATAGAGCAGGTGAACACAAGCCTCATCACCTTCCATTGCTCCAGCCATAACATCGACGTGGCCATTGCCTGATTCAATTATTTGTTGCGCCTGAACTTGCCTCATTGCAACGATTTGATCGCGTACTTCCGCTGCCTGTTCAAATTGCAAATCGGTACTGGCGTTATCCATCTCGGCTTCGAGCTCTTTCATTAAAGGCTGATTTTTGCCTTCAAGAAACATGCGAGTATGTCGAACATCCTGTTGATATTTTTCTTGAGTGATCAAACCAACGCAGGGCGCATTACAGCGCTCAATTTGATATTGCAGGCAAGGTCTAGATCGATTTTTAAAAAAACTGTCTTCACATTGACGTACACGGAAGGTTTTTTGCAAGAAGCTCATGCTTTCTCTGACCGCATGAACGCCAGGAAATGGTCCGTAATAGGTGCCCTTTTTACGCTTGGCACCTCTGTGCAGGGTCAGCCTGGGCCACTGATCATTGGTTGAAAAAAATATGTGGGGATAAGACTTATCATCCCTCATTAATATATTGTAGGACGGTCGGTACTGTTTAATAAGGTTTTGCTCAAGCAGCAGCGCTTCGACTTCTGTCTCGGTCACGGCGACCTCAACCGAGTGTATGCGCTTTACCAGGGCCTGGGTTTTAGGTGCAAGACCACTACTTCGAAAATAGCTGCTGACGCGTTTGCGCAGATTTTTGGCTTTACCCACATAAAGAACGACACCGTCACCATCTATCATCTGGTAAATACCTGGCCGAGAGGTCAGGGATTTCAGAAATTTTTTAGGGTCAAATGACATTTTATTAACGATTTGAAAATAGATTAAACTTTTCTCGTTTGGAGTCTAGTCGGGCTAATTTAATTTTTTTGCACCATAAAATTCTGCCAAATGAGTAATCCCCGGGCCGCAGCGATGACTATCTAAATCACTTCACTCGGATCTACCAGGCCATATTTTACTGCAGCCAGAGTCAGCTCGACATCATTGCTTACACCCAACTTTTCAAATATTCGATATTTGTATGTATTAATTGTTTTAGGACTAATTTTCAACACGCCTGCCACGTCGTTAGCTCGGTGACCATTGGTAATCATTTGCGCGATCTGTAATTCTCGCAGTGACAATTTCGACAGGGGCGATTCCTCCTGCCGGGAGGTCAGGCCATTGATCACCAAAAGTTGTGCGATCTCTGGACTCACATACACACGGCCATCAATCACTGTGTTCAACGCTTCTTCAATTTCGCGATGGTCACCACTTTTGGTCAGGTAGCCAGCTGCACCTGCCTTTAATAATTGCGTTGGAAAAATGTCATCGCTAAGCGCACTGATCACGATAACTTTGATTTCCGGATGTGAAGCAAGGATACGCCGCGTCGCCTCCATACCGCCTATGCCGGGCATACGAATATCCATAAAAACAATGTCAGGCTGCAATTCCCGAACCGAGTTAAGCGCCTCTTCGCCGCTATTACATTCGCCGATGACAGTTGCATTCCCAGAAACTTCGATTAATTCACACAAACCCATTCTCACCAGTTTGTGATCGTCTACAACCAAAACTTTGTTCACCGCTACTTTCCCCACTTCGTCATTTCCTTGAGCCTTATACTGCTGGCGACTTTATAATATTTGCTCTTGCTACAAGCCTAGCCGCCCAGGACCTGAGGTTCTATCTCTAGTTCAATATTAAAACGTTGCCCGATATCGAGCTTAATTTGCTCTGCCAACGCCAAAATATCCCGACCGGTTGCATTACCGTTATGGGACAGAACCAGTGCGTGTTGTGGATGCACACAACAGTCACCCACTTTAACGCCTTTCCAGCCTGCTTGCTCGATTAACCAGGCAGCCGAAACCTTCACGCTATCGTCAACCTGGGAATAAGTGACAATATCAGCATAACTCTCCATCAAAATTTCCGCCGCCTTCAGAGTAATTAACGGATTCTTAAAAAAACTGCCTACATTAGATTCAATAGCTGGGTTCGGTAACTTTGCTCTGCGGATATTACATACTGTGGTACTGACCAGCTTTGGCGTGACATCACGATCAGCATAACTGAGCAAAGCCTTCTGCAATGCGGGGTAACTTGTGTTCACCGCTGATTTACACTGCAATACCAGGGTAACTGAGACAATTAGGTAGGTATTCCGACAATCAGCTTTAAAAATGCTATGTCGGTAAGCAAACTGACAATCTTCACGACTAAAACGAACCAATTTGCCAGTAGCGATTTCAATGGCATTGAGGGCAACAAAACAATCACTTAATTCAACGCCATAGGCACCAATATTTTGAACTGGAGCCGCACCAACTAGCCCGGGTATAAGAGAAAGGTTTTCGATACCGTAGTATCCCTGGTCAAGCATCCTAAGTACCAGGTCATGCCATACCTCGCCAGCTTGTGCGGTAACCAATACGGTATCATCATTTTGCGGTTCAACACTTACACCTTTAAGACCAACCTTTATGACCAGCCCTGAAATATCTCCGGCCAGGACAATGTTGCTGCCACCACCCAGCACACTAATGGGCAGCTGCCGCTGATGCGCAAAAGACAGTGCTTGCCGGATTTCCTCAATACCTTCAACCTCACAGTAATATTCTGCACTACCAGGCAAAGCCATGGTATTGAGGGCATCCAGAGCATGATTCGATAGTATTTCTAGTTCCGATTTACTCACGGGAATTCACGGGAATACTGTATGGCTATTAGCACGAGGGATCTGATCAACTTAATGTTGTATTAAACCTAATGTCGTATTAATGAAAGTTCTACGTAAAAGTAGTCGCTTTTAAATAATCCAGTAAGCCAGCTGATGCATTCTCTATCAAGGTCAGGACCTGCTCAAAACCGTCTGCACCGCCACCATAGGGATCCGGTACCTGTGCAGGTTTTGGCCAGTCCGTATGATCCAGAAACAAGCCGAGATGACCGAAGAAACCAGCTGGCACCATGCGCTCAAGATGCGACAAGTTAGCCAGATCCATCGCCAGTATATGGTCAAATTCGACGAAGTCATGAACAGCTATCTGCCGAGCACGAAGATGCGCAAGTTTATATCCCCTGACTAGCGCCGCATCGGTCGCACGATTGTCGGGTGGACTACCGATATGCCAATCCCCAGTTCCCGCTGAATCGACGCTGATAACATTAGCTAAGCCTTGTGTTTCAACCAGACTTTCAAAAACGCCGTGGGCGGTAGGTGAGCGACAGATATTACCCAGGCAGACAAACAAAATACTAGTCGGCTTCATTAAGATTTCGACGGTGTTAATCGATTGATCACTGCTTGCAAGTCGGCTTCAGTGTCTACGCCGGGCGGCACATCTGCCAATGAATCGGCAACGTGAATGGTGACAGCCTGATGCATAAACCGAAGCTGCTCTAGGGCTTCGGTCTTTTCAATCTCTGCCATAGGCCAGGCGACAAATTTGTGTAATAAGCCTACCCGGTAAGCATATAAGCCGATATGTCTTCGATAATTTTGATCAACAGGCAATGACGATTGTGCTTGCGCAAAGTGATCTCTCGGCCAGGGAATCGGCGCCCGACTAAAGTACAGTGCGCAGTTATTAGTATCTGCCACAACCTTAACGATATTTGGATCGAGAAGCTGCTCCACCGAATTTATCGGTTCACAGAGGGTTGCTACGCCTGCTGTCAGGTTAGCTGCCAGATTTTCGGCTACCTGATTAATCACCACCGGCGGTATCAATGGTTCGTCACCCTGGACATTGACGACTATCTCATCGTCTGCCAGGCCTAACTGCGTAACGACTTCGGCGAGCCGGTCGGTACCTGAAGCGTGCTCAACCGAGGTCAAAGCTACCTCTCCACCAAAATCTTGTACCGTACTAACAATACGTTCATCGTCTGTCGCGACTATTACTCGCACTGCATTACTATGGGTAGCCTGACGATAGACCCGCTCGATCAGCGTTTGTCCGACAATGTCCCTCAGTGGCTTGCCGGGCAAGCGTGTCGAGGCATATCGCGCTGGAATAATTACATTATATTTCATATTTTCAATGAGTTATAGATAAATACTAATGTAGTTTATCTTTTATTATTTTTAGCATACCAGCAGGAATTTGCGCCTCAACCTCAAGTAGCCAGTGTCGACTATCGTTAAATGACTCACATTTAACGGCATCCTTCGCCGTCATTACCACAGGCCAGTCATCATCAAACTTGAGGTCGCTGATAGTAAAGGCGTGGTGGTCTGGAAACCGGTGCAGTTGGGGTTTCAGACCTAAAGCCGCCAAGGTATCACGAAAACGTTCTGGATTACCGATGCCGGCAACAGCATGCACGGGCTGTCCTGAAGGGCCCTGCTTGAGTCCCCGCGCCCATTGCACAGCATCGACGGTTTCTCCAGAACTTAGATTTATAAATTGTGTCGCCTTCAAAGTCATCGGAAATTGCTGAATGTTGGCAGCCGTTAATACGGCTTCGAGCTTGCTATTGATCCCCACGCCATTTTTCACTGAACCATTGACCACTACAGCATCTATATCGTTAAGCCGCCGAGGCATTTCACGTAGAGGTCCGACCGGCAGACAACGTCCATTACCCAAACCACGCTGGCCGTCAATCACAACGATCTCTATATCTCTGTGCAGCCGGTAATGCTGTAGGCCGTCGTCACTGAGGATTAAATCAATCTCATTGTGGGCGATGAGGTGATTCACCGCGGCCACCCGATCAGCACAAACAACAACCGGACAGCCGGTACGCCTGGCAATTAATAGGGCCTCATCACCACACTGCTCTACAGAACTTGATTTAGTAACCGATATCGCTTGTAACCCAGCTTTACCACCATAGCCTCGGCTAACAACACCCGGCCTGATACCTGCTTCGTTTAACTGTTTTGTCAGCGCGATGATCAATGGTGTTTTGCCAGTACCGCCGACATTGATATTGCCGATAATCACTACCGGTACGGAATAAGCTTTGCCCTGATATCGATTCTGTAGAGAGCGTCTACGTAGCACCGATACGGCCTCGAACAACCATGCCAGAGGTGTAAAAACCTGTGTCCAGCCGGGTTTGGCATACCAGGTCTTATCCAGAAAATTCATCTTAAGCCGACCACAAAGACCTCCACAAAGCTCACACCATGGAACGTCGGTCAGGAATCGACTTCGGCTAACTGCTGTCGGTACAGAGTTGCATATCGCCCCGCTGCCGCTAACAATTCGGCATGACTGCCCTGCTCGACAATTTGGCCATCCTCTAACACTAATATTTTATCTGCGTTTTCCACCGTACTCAGGCGATGGGCGATCACAAAGGTCGTACGCCCCTGCATGGCAACATCGAAGGCAGCCTGAATATTACGCTCCGATTCGGTATCCAGTGCCGATGTTGCTTCATCCAGAATCAGGATCGGCGCATCTTTCAGTAAGGCCCGAGCGATGGCCAAACGCTGTCGTTGGCCACCAGACAGGATAACGCCATCGTCTCCAATAGTGGTATCAAAGCCGTCCGGCAGGGCCTCGATAAAGTCAAGGGCATAGGCCATTCGCGCTGCATCGCGCACAGCTTCTGGATCTTTGGTAACCAGCTCCCCATAGGCAATATTATTAAAAACAGTGTCGTTAAACAGGGTCACCTGCTGGCTGACCAACGCCACCTGTTTGCGCAGACTAACCAGAGAGTACTCTGACAAGGCGTGTCCATCGAGAGTTATTGAGCCCGATTCGTAATTATAAAATCGCGGGATTAAACTGACCAATGAGGTTTTGCCGCTACCAGAGGAACCTACCAGAGCGACGGTTTCACCAGGATTTGCGACTAGCGATATATCACGCAACACCACATCGCCGCCATCAATGTAACGAAAAGAAACATTATCAAAAACAATTTGTCCGGTGGCACGCTCTACTTCATACGTGCCTTTATCAACTTCCTCTTTTTCGTCAAGCGTTTCAAAAATTGTCGCGGCGGCAGCAATCCCTCTTTGAATAACACTGTTGACCTGAGTTAACTGGCGAATGGGTTTGGCCAGCAATGAAGCGGTAAAAATAAATTTAGTAAAACCACCGGTCGACATTGAAGACAGAATATCCGGCGTCAGTGCCAACCAAATCAGCAAGCCTAACGTCCCAGACAAGAGCATTTGCACAAATGGTGTACTTAAACTTTCAGTCGCGACCAGTTTGAGGTTTTGGCGACGATTCATCTGGCTGGCGTCATACAGTCGTTTCCTCTCGTATTCCTTGCCGCCGTATAAATGCATTTCTCGATAACCTGACACCGCCTCCTGCGAAACATGGGTCACATCCCCCATCGCAGTTTGAATACGCTTGCTGAGGCGTCTGAAACGCTTACTGACAATAGCAATAATGGCAGCGATTATCGGCATGATGATCAGAAAGATAATGGCCAGACGCCAGTTGAGATAAAACAGATAGAACAACAGGCCGACCACCAGCGCGCCTTCTCGGATAATGATTTTTAGCGCTTTGGTAATCGCACCCATTACTTGCTGCACATGGAAAGTTAGCTGAGCCACCATATGGCCCGACATCTGCCCGTCAAAGTAAGCACTGGGCATACGGGTGTACTTTTCAAACACCTGGGTGCGCAGAGTATGAATAATCGACTGCGACACATAAGCCATGCCGTAACTGCCGACCAGAAAACCAAAGCCTCTCACAGTAGCCAGAACAAAGAGCATGACGGGAAGTACGACACGGCTCTGGGCCAGTACATCTCCATCCGCGACCAGGTACTCGGCGAAACGCGCCGTTATACCCGCGTCTACCGACATCATATTAATGTTGTCCGGTACGCCACCGTCCCCAGTGACGACAGTCAGCACGTTTACCAGGTAGCCGAACAAATCAATGAACGCGATTTGTACGGCGCTGTATAACCACAGCCCGGCAACGCTAATAAGAAAGATTTTCCAGTAGAGCCGGAGGTAACCGAGCAGACGAAAATAAACCTGTGTGCCGGATTGTTTATCGGTAGGGCTTGCAGGCATAGTGTTTATTTATTGGCCCTCTTCGGGTTCCTGGGTAATGATGCTGAGATTAACAAAGCCTAATCGTCCGGCCGCATCCATCGCAGTAACTACTGCCTGATGGGGTGTTTGAGCATCCGCCGTAATCGTCAGCGCGGTATCACTTTGACCTTCGGATATTTGTTTCAAACCTGCCATTAACGTTTTGATTTGTTTGTTCACCAGGGCGACACCATTAAGAAAATAGGTGCCTTCAGCGGTGATAAGTATGTCTATCGTATCGGGTATTGACTCACCAGGTGTAGCATCTGCCTCAGGCAAATTGACCACAAGATGCGTCTCTTTAGTGAAGGTGGTGGACACCATAAAGAAAATCAGTAGTAAAAACACCACGTCAATAAGTGGTGTGAGATTAACGCCCTGGTCAATTTGTTTTTGACGCCGGAACTTCACTGATTTTTTTGCTCTGCCGCTGGCGGCAAACGGTCTCCGTGCAGGGCATCGACCAGCTTGATCGCCTGGTCTTCCATCTCAATAACGAGGGAGTCAATCCGACGTTCAAAATACCTGTGGCAAACTAGAGCGGGTATCGCGACGGTAAGGCCGGCTGCTGTGGTGATTAACGCTTCTGATATGCCACCTGCCAACACCCCGGCATTACCAGTGCCCTCTAACATAATCGCGGTAAACACCTTGATCATCCCTACTACGGTACCTAACAAACCAATGAGCGGTGCAATCGCAGCAATCGTCCCTAGAATAGAAATATAACGTTCAAGGCTATGTACTACCTGATTAGCGGCCTCTTCAATACTGTCTTTCATCACCTCCCTTCCATGACCAGAGTTGCTCAACCCGGCGGCCAGGATTTGCCCCAGAGGCGAGGAGTTTCTCAATTCCGTCATTCTTTCTACAGTAACTTTCTGCTCCTTGAGCCAATGCCACACCCTGCCTAAAAGATTTTCGGGCAGTACCTTACTTGTTCGCAGGGAGATATAACGCTCAATACTGATCACTACCACTGCCACAGAACAAAACAGTAAGGGCACAATCAGCCAACCACCGGCAACTAATAGTTCAAACAATCTAAGCTCCTATCAGAATTTGATATATCACTATGTTGACGCCGCATCATATCAAAGCCAGACAACAAAAAGCTTGTGTCACTCCTGCCAATAACCAATAAGTGAGTTCCGTGCCGATGAAATATTTAGATTATCCTTATCAGACCACACAAAGCTCAATGCACCCGATTCTCCGGTCGACCATTGTGTTGCGTTGATGGCGGTATACCGTTGTCTGACCAAAGCATGTGGATGTCCGAAATGATGATGAAATCCCGCCGAATAGACGACATGTGTTGGTGCAAGTTGGCTCACGAATTGCTCAGTTGAAGAGGTTTTACTGCCGTGATGGGGTGCGACCAATAGCGTTATAGCCTCTGGCAGTATTTTTGATTTGACTAATAGTCGTTCAACATCCGCTTCTATGTCTCCTGCCAATAATATGGTCTGCTCGGCCCTACGTATAGCGATGACACAGGAAGACGCATTATCGGAGGATTGATTTGCATGGTCAGGATGAATTATTTCAAATTCAACATCAGCCCAGCTCCAGGCCATCCCACGACGACATTGCTCGATATCCAGAAATCGATGTTTTGCCGAATTGACATAAACTAGCTCTGGTTGCCCAGCGATTATTCTCTCCACATCGAATGTGTTAAGCAGTCCTTGTACACCGCCACTGTGGTCAGCATCACTATGGCTCACCACCAAGACATCGATTTTATCGATGCCGCGACTCCGTAGATAAGGTGCCACAACAGCAGCGCCAATATCAAAATTCTCACTATATTTTCGCCCGGCATCGTAAACCATTACCCTGTCAGGGCTTATCACCATCACGCTTAAACCCTGCCCGACATCAAGCACAATCACTTCAAGAGGTGATCGATAAGGCGGCGCCACCAACAAAACGGCAGCGATAAGCACGCTGGCCATTGATCGCATACCTAAGCCTCTGGGTAACAACAACATGAGTCCCGCGGTAATCACAGAGATTGCTATCACGGTAAATTGATCCGTGACCAACTGCCACAGATTGCTCTCTGCGTAAGGCAAAATGGCATCAAGGGCTTGATCAAAGTACTGCAGTTGATAGGCCGCTAACCGCCACAAACTCTTCGCCAGGCTTGCACAGACAGGAAATACCAATACACCGAGCAACGCTGGCGGAACGATGGTTAAACTAAACCAGGGTACCGCCAACAAGTTCACCAGTGGCGTGGCAAGCGCAACATTACCCTGAAAATAAATTAGCACACCCGACAATAAAAGCAGTATCAACAGTTGGGCTTCGAGCAAAGTTTGCAGCCACATAAACGACGTATTTTTCCAGACTATGCTCGCGTCACGAAGCCCTCCGTTTTGACGGCGCGCCCGCCGATCTGTGAAGCTGGAAGCAAACCAGGACGCGCGTGGATAGCTAGAGAAATACCAGATAAACGTTGCCACCGCGCCAAAGGATAGCCAAAAACCGGCGGATAATGCGGCGAGAGGATCAAGCATCGCCTGAATGGTAAGCGCCCAGACAAAAGCCAGCCACGGGCGCAAAGCACGCTTCGAGAGCATCGCTATAAAAAATATCAAAAGCATTATCAAAGCACGTTGAGTGGCGAGGGAGAACCCGGCCATAAGGGTATATATACAGGCGAATGCCAGCGCCACGATGGCACCGACTTGAACACGGCTACAGGCGAAACCGAGAGCGGCCAGGCACCGTCCAAAAACAGAGCCAATTAACATGCCAACGGCGGCGGCCATACCAATATGTAAGCCAGAGATAACCATCAGGTGGATCGTCCCGGTCACACGAAACTTCTGCCAGTTCTGTTGAGACAAACCTCGCTTATCACCAATCGTTAATGCCAGAAGCATCCCTTTGGCGGTCTCGATCAGCGGCGACTGCCGACCCGCTATCTCCAGCTCGGAGATAGCATCGAGAATGGAATGCCTATATCGGTCAACCGAGTGTTGGCTGCTTACTTCAAGCAGTTGTGCCTGGGCGGAATGGCGTACGTAGCCAGTCGCTGAGATACCACGCCGCAATAACCATAATCGATAATCGAAGCCTGCTGGATTAGAAAAGCCTCTGGGGCTGCGCAGGCGCACCTCAATTTGCCAGCGTTGCCCGGCTTGCAAGTCGACCGGGCCATACCAGTTGAGTTGTAGTCGTTTCAAGGACGGCACCACGCTTTGCTCGGTGTCGGCACTATCAATAGCCTCATGTTCGATAGAAGCGGATTTGTTTGCTTTAGACAGCGCAAACTCGACGGACTCCACCTCAAATATAAAGCGCGTGCTCCGCTCATTCTGAACTGGAATCCCACTAACCGTTCCCGTGACAATATAATCCGACTTGTCCTGAGCAACATCTAACACATCTGATAACAACCACTGCCCCCACAGCGTTGCCCATAAAATACCACTAATAAGCGCCAGCAGATAGCGCCAGATTTTATTTGTTTTGAGCGCAAAGAACAGTACGGCCAGCCAGACGCTCACCGTGTAAGGTAAGCTTGGCAGCGTTGACCACCAGGCTGAGGAATAGGCCGTGATAGAAAAAATAATCAGGTAATACTTCACACTACTTCCGTGTAGTTGCCGTTCAAAAGCTTCTGTTTAGGCATAGCTAATTCGCCTGGCTAAACTAGATACACAAGATTTTATCCAGCTTTGCTTTTAGCGGCAATTTTACTTAGCCTTGCGCTATGACAAACCTGCTCATCATTTATCATAGCCAGGGCGACAAAACCACACAGCTAGCACAGGCAGTTTACGCTGGAGCCAGGCAAGAAGTAGATGTTGAAACAATCTTAAAAAAGGCCTTTGACGCTCATCTCGACGATTTATTATGGGCTGACGGCATTATATTTGGTACGCCAGAAAACTTTGGTTACATGAGCGGTGCGTTAAAGGATTTCTTTGACCGAACCTATTACCCGGCGGAACCCCATCAGCTTAATTTGCCCTATGGACTTTTCATTAGTGCGGGCAATGATGGTTCCGGTGCGGTGCGTGAAATTGATCGCATTGCATCCGGCTACCCACTGCGACGAATTGCTGAACCCCTTATTGCCGTGGGCGAGCTAGATTCTAAAAAATTGGAGCAAGCCAATGATTTAGGATTGTCCATCGCTGCCGGGCTGGCGATGGGTGTTTTTTAAGGCCTTATTATCGATACTAAACTATCGGTACTAATGCCAACATATTTGTACAACTGACTTTTTTCGATGCCCATAAATCGAGACAAACCACATTAACCGTTTCGCATCATCAAATGTAATTACACAGGTATCAAATTCGATATGAGTACAGCGTTAGTATTGTCCGGCGGTGGCGCCCGAGCGGCCTACCAGGTCGGTGTTCTCAAGGCCGTGTCTGAACTTTTACCCCGGCGAACTCATAACCCTTTCCCCATTGTCTGTGGAACCTCGGCAGGCGCTATCAATGCCCTTGCCATCGCTGGTCGGCCCGGTTCGCTGCGCTTACGGGTACGTAAGCTCGAATCCATCTGGAGCAATATCCAGGCTGAAAACGTCTACCGAACCGATGCTCTGGGCGTGGCGAAAAATACCTGCCGATTATTGCTGGCGTTATTACATGATGGTTACAGCAAAAAACGACCGGTTGCGCTGCTCGATAACGCACCCTTACGGGAGTTGCTTGAGCAACTGGTACGATTCCGCTATATCGACGAAGCCATCGCCAGTGGCGAATTGAGCGCGGTTAGCACGACGGCTATGGACTACAGCACGGGCCGCTCGGTGACTTTTTTCCAGGGCAATCATGACGTCTGGCAGCGTCAGCGCCGAATCGGTGTTCGCACCGGTTTATCGATTGATCATCTTATGGCTTCCTCCGCCATTCCCACCATTTTCCCGGCCACCGCGATTGACAAGAACTACTATGGCGACGGCGCAGTGCGGCAATTAAAGCCCTTGAGCGCTGCGCTACACCTGGGCGCAGAAAAACTGTTTATCGTCGGTGTCAGCGATAACCCCGTCCACGTTGGTGCTGATGACAAAATTCAACATCCACCCTCGGTGGGGCAAATGATCAGCCAGCTGCTCAATAGTGCCTTTATTGACTCGATTGAAAGTGACCTGGAAACCCTGCAGTCCATTAACAAGCTGGCATTAGAAACGCCTGAACAGGCCAGGCAACACAATCTTCGATACGTCGATTTTGTCTGTATTTCCCCCTCCAAACCAATTGACGAATTGACCGATCAATATATTAGCGAATTACCGCTGAGTATGAAAATATTTCTGCGTGCCATAGGTGCCAACTCGAAAGGCGGCGGTTCAAGTGCCGCAAGCTACCTGCTATTTGAACCAGGTTTTTGTAGAGATTTACTCGAATTGGGTTATCGGGACGCGCTTGAGCAGGAGCACCAAATTTTAGCTTTTTTTGGCCTTATATAAATAAGGCCGGCTTTAACATTTCTCCGAGTGCGGGTATAACGAGTCATCCAACTATTATTCTCATACAGGGGTATAAAAATGTCTGATTCAAAAAGTGGTGGCGCAAAACGCTATGACGCCATTGTCGTCGGAGCCGGTGTTGCCGGCCTGTACCAACTCCATACATTGCGAGAAGCGGGATACTCGGTGCGCTTGCTTGAAGCCGGCACCGGTATCGGTGGTACCTGGTACTGGAATCGCTACCCTGGCTGCCGATTTGATTCCGAAAGTTACACCTACCAATACAACTTTTCAGAGGAATTACTCGAAGAATGGAACTGGACGGAGCATTTCTCCCCACAACCAGAAACGCTTCGCTATCTTAACTATGCCGCCGATAAATTTGACTGGCACAAAGATATTCAACTCAATGCCCGGGTTAAATCAGCCATATTTGATGAAGCGACCAATCGCTGGGATATCAAAACTGACGATGGCGAGCGGTTCAATTGCCAGTTCACCATTATGGCGACCGGCATCTTGTCAGCCACGCAAATGCCCAATATCGAAGGTATAGATAGCTTCGAAGGCGATTCCTTTCACACCTCCCGCTGGCCCCATGATCCCAACGGCCTGGGTGCTGATACATCTGTTTACGAAGGCAAACGAGTCGCCGTTATTGGTTCCGGTGCGACTGCCGTACAACTGATTCCCTACCTCGGTGAAGGCGCCAAACAGCTCTACGTTATGCAGCGCACCGCTAACTGGGCCTCGCCCTTATTTAATTCAAAAATCACGGAAGTAGAACAGCCCGCTTTAAAAGCCCGCTACCCAGAAATATTTGATGCCTGTGAAGAATCCACCGGTGCCTTTATGCACGTGGTTGACCCTCGTTCTATTTTTGAAGTCTCAGATGAAGAACGTGAAGAGCAATTTGAACGGCTCTATAAACAGCCCGGTTTCGCTATCTGGCTGTCCAATTTCAGAGACATCATGACGGACATGAAGGCCAACGATTTAATCTCAGAATTTATGGCGAAAAAAATTCGCGAACGCGTAAACGATCCCAAACTGGCTGACAAATTGATCCCCAATCATCACGGTTTTGGTCAGCGTCGCGTACCCATGGAGACCAATTATTACGAAACCTACAATCGCGATAACGTCAAGCTCGTCGATATTAATGACACACCCATCGAGAGAATCACACCCAAGGGGATTAAAACCAGCGACAGGGAATATGAGGTCGACCTTATTGTTTATGCCACCGGCTTTGATGCCGGCACCGGAGCCATGCGCCGTATCGATATCCGCGGCATCGGCGGTCAAACCATTCAGGACAAATGGTCAGAAGCGCTGAGAACCAACATGGGCGTAGGCATCGAAGGCTTCCCAAATATGTTTACCCACGACGGCCCCCATGCGGCATTTTGTAATATTCCCCGCTGTGCACAGGTCACCGTTGACTGGGCCACCGACCTGATGAATCACATGCGCGACAAGGGTTACGAGCGCGTCATGGCTACGGAAGAAGCGGAATTAGAGTGGACGGCACACGCGACTGAACAGGCCGACAAAACCCTGTTGAGTAAAACTAAATCCTGGATTATGGGCGACAATATCGAGGGTAAGCCCCGTGATTTGTTGCTATACGCAGGGCCTGCACCTTTATTCCGCAAAAAATTAGCGGACTGCGCGGCCCATAATTATGAAGGGTTTACGTTGGAATGATAAACAGCGACGGCCTGTAAATAATCGCCTATCGTCGCAAATAACTTGCACATTTGTAGTGAACAGCGCGAACGAAAAATGTGTCAATGTTGATTTGCATTGCTATGCGCTTTCTTTCTCTGCTTTTTCTATAGTTGCACTTAACTTTTGATATACACCGAGCGCCACAATTAAAATGGCTGATACCACAATGAGTAAAGCCGGATACGGCAAAAGGGTAAGATCTTTCGCTCCTGCTTTAAACATATAAACCAATCCTTCAATGCTAACAGCAATAGTAATAATTACAATTATTTTTGTAATTGTTCTCCTCGCTTCTTCAGGGTCACGAAGCTCTTTATTCATAAATACTTCTTCTTCTACCATATACTGTGCAACATCAATAATGGCTGAAGATATTATTATTGCACCTACAGACTGAAGTATTAATGGAATAAACTCAGCTTCCTCCCTAATGCTGGAAATGACGTCATAAACAGACCATCCCATAATTATTAGGGACAGGGATATAAGAATTAAAGCTGCGAACAGATGAACTCCCGAGAATATAATATTAAAAATTTTTTTCATGATTTGACCTTTATGAATTTTCAACCAATGAGGCACTGTCTGACATCGTTATGCGTCTTTTTCACCAGCCAAAGTTTCCAGTTCTTGCATTCTTTTCCGGTTTGCTCGTTCTTGCTTGTATTTAGCGGTGATTTCTCTCGCGTTAGCTAGCGACCCTAACACCAGCCCATTAGAATCTACAATGACGGAAAAACCTAATTCAACGTAAATGGTTGAGCCATCGGCTCGAACTGCTTTAGTTGGCAGTGACTGCCCAATGTACTTCGTTTTACCTTCTGCCAATGCGCGCTCATAGCCGCGCCAGTGTGCCGCTTGCAAAGATTCAGGAATGATGATGTCGAGGCTTGCTCCGACCGCTTCATCCTTCGAAAAACCGAAAATTCTCACAGCTGCCAGGTTCCAAACGCCCACTATTCCCTTCAAATCAGCGAAAATCATTGCATCTGGGCTTTGCTCTACCAACAGGTCCGCACTAGCGATGCCATTCATTTTGTTGTTACCACCATCAGGTTTCGAGTTTGGGAGGTCTAACTACTTACGTAACTGAGTGACGCATAACGTTTAAGTTAAAGGGCGCGCGGCTTTTTGCGCGTCCATTTTGGACGCCTTGTATGATCCGAATTCCATTGTTTTAGGCTATACCATAAAGCGATAAAGTGAAGCCCAAACCTGTAGCAGCAGGTTTTCAGTTCAGTAGCTCGATCGAGCACAGGTGCAGACATTGTCTAGCCCGTTAACAAGCATGAGCGCTGAACTGATCTTCAATTTTAACTCGAACAGTCGAAGGCACCCATGGGCATAAAGGCTTCGAGCCCGAATGTAGCAAGGGTGAGATATGAATACCAGTACCATCGCTAACTTAAGAAATACTCAACGACATGTCGGTATCGATGTTGGAAAATCGTGTCTCGACATCTTTATTTTCGAACTTGACATACACTGGCAGGCGGAGAACAACCCCGAAGCTATCAAGGACCTACTCAAAGTTTTACGGCGTTACAAACTGACCCGCATCCTGGTGGAAGCAACGGGCGGTTATGAACGAGCTTTCGTCGAAGCCTGTGCTGAACAGATGTTGCCAGTGATTATTGTGCAACCTGTTCAGGTCAGACAGTTTGCAAAAGCCCAAGGTATTCTCGCTAAGACAGATAAACTCGATGCTCGCCTTATCGCTATGTTCGGCAAGGTGCTGGAACCAGAGGTTCGTCCCATCGCGAGTAAAGAAACCAGGCTGATCAGAGATTTACTCGCGAGGAAGCGTCAGTTGAATGAAAACAGAACACAGGAGCTTAATCGCCAGCATAAAGCTCCCAAGGTATTGGCCGCCTCTCATAGACGATTGCTTAAACTGCTCGATAAAGAAATTGCCTGGGTCAACGAGCACCTGGCGAAAAAGGTTGCAGCTGAGACTGAGTAGCAACGAACCTATGAAATACTCAGCTCTGTTCCCGGTATCGGCGATGGTGTCGCGTTTACCTTGTTGGGTGAGCTACCCGAGCTCGGCACCTTATCTAATCGTCAGGTGGCAGCGTTATGCGGTTTAGCACCCTTCAATCGGGACAGTGGCCAAATGAAGGGAAAGCGGCGCATCAAAGGTGGGCGAGCACCGATCAGAACAGTCTTATATATGGCCATGCTGTGTGCCATCCAACACAACCCGGTAATGAGGTGTTTCTATCAGAAACTGGTTGCCCAGGGTAAGCACAAAAAAGTAGCCATCACCGCATGCATGAGAAAGATGATCACGATATTCTTTTCGCCATCGAGACAGCATGAATGGATGGATGTCTAGAGTATCAGCCACTTCTTTAACCTGAACACCGTCGATCAGGCTTAACTGAACAGCTTTAACTTTGAATTCATTTGAGTACTGCCACGTCTTT